>NZ_JBIBHT010000005.1:613734-662079 GCF_042957155.1 Streptomyces sp. NPDC008121
GCCTCTAGGGCCCAACACACCCCCTATCGTAAATGGCCGGACGGGCCCCCCCCCCCCCCCTTGGGGGGTTTTTGTCCTCGGGCCGGGGCCTATACCCCCAAGACACCCCCTAGGGCCGAAAAGGGATCTGTCGGCCCGTCACCCTCCCCGCACCTCTTGATGTGACGTGCCCATGTCGTCACGCTGTTACCCGGCGCACCCCCTACCGCAACCCGGCGCCGCCACGATGACCGGGCCGCCCGGCGCCCGCCGGCGCACGGCACGGACAAGGTCCCCCCACGTCAAGGGAGTTCACATGCTCGCCGCCAGCGTCTACGCGCGTCGCACCCTCCGTCGCGCGAGCGTCCTCACCGCCACCGCCGCCCTGGCCGTCACGGGCCTCCTCGCCACCGCCCCCGCCGCCCAGGCCGCGCCGCCCACCCCGGTCAGCGCCGCCACGGCCCGTACGTACCTCGCCTCGCTCACCGTCAAGGCGGAAGGTTCCACCAGCGGCTACAGCCGGGACCTCTTCCCCCACTGGAGCACCCAGTCGGGCGCCTGCAACACCCGCGAGGTCGTCCTCAAGCGCGACGGGGTGAACGTCGTCCAGGACTCCAGCTGCGCCGCCGTCAGCGGCAGCTGGTACTCCGAGTACGACGGAGCCACCTGGACCGCCGCGTCCGACCTCGACATAGACCATGTCGTGCCGCTCGCCGAGTCCTGGCGCTCGGGCTCCAACGCCTGGACCACGTCCCAGCGCCAGGCCTTCGCCAACGACCTCACCCGCCCGCAGCTCATCGCCGTCACCGACAACGTCAACCAGGCCAAGGGCGACCTCGACCCGGCCAAGTGGATGCCGTCGCGCACCGCGTACCGCTGCACGTACGCCCGCATGTGGGTGCACGTGAAGTACCACTGGAACCTGAGCGTCGACTCCGCCGAGAAGAGCGCCCTGCAGTCCGTCCTCAACGGCTGCTGACGAGCCTCGACGCCCCTCGACGGCACGCGGGGAAAGCTTCCTGCGCCCTCCGTCGTTCCGTACCGTACGGCGGAGCGACGGAGGGGATGCCACGATGGACGCCGGACACGGACCCGGAGAAACACCCAAGGACACAGCGACCCGCGGAACCCCGGACGGGCCGAGCGGCGCGGCGCGACCCACGGTCCCGCCGGGGCTCCCCGATGCGCCGGGGCTCGCGGTCACGCCGGAACGCGTGCCCGGACCCGCGGTCGGGCTCAGACTCGGGCCCGTGCTGCGGTACGTCGACGGGGTGACGGGCGACAGCGCGACGGTGTGGGTCGAGGCCGACCGCCCCTGCACGGCGGAGATCCGCTGCGCGGACGGGGCCGGCGGCCGGACCCGTACGTTCCAGATCGCCGGTCATCACTACGCCCTGATCCCCGTGACCGGCCTGACCCCGGGCAAGGCGAGCCCGTACGAGGTGCTGCTGGACGGCCGCCGGGTGTGGCCGCTGCCCGACTCGCCGTTCCCGCCGAGCACCATCCGCACCCCGGCCCCCGACGGCGAGGAGACCCTCCGGGTCGCCTTCGGCTCCTGCCGCTGGGCGGCGAGGCCCGCGACCGGCCGCGACCCGGTCGGCCCGGACGCCCTGGACACCCTGGCGACGGCCCTCGCCACCGGAGCGGACGCCGATCGCCCCGATGTCCTGCTGCTGCTCGGTGATCAGGTGTACGCCGACGAGACCTCCGCCGTCACCCGCCGCCGGCTGGCCGCCCGCCGCGACCCGCGCGACCCGCCGGGCTCCGAGGTCGGGGACTACGAGGAGTACACCTGGCTCTACGACGAGTCCTGGCGCGCCCCCGAGGTCCGCTGGCTGCTCTCCACCGTCCCCAGCTTCATGATCTTCGACGATCACGACATCGTCGACGATTGGAACACCAGCGCCGCCTGGCTGGCGCGGATCCGGGCCACGCCCTGGTGGCGCGAGCGGATCCTGAGCGGGCTGATGTCGTACTGGGTCTACCAGCACCTCGGCAACCTCTCCCCGGCGGAGCTGGCGGCCGACCCGCTGTACGCCGAGGTGTGCGCCGCGCCCGACGGGACGGAGCGGCTCCGGCGGTTCGCGGCGGAGGCGGACACGGATCCGGCGTGCGTGCGCTGGAGTTACCGGCGGGACTTCGGCCGGACCCGACTGCTGATGATCGACACCCGGGCCGCCCGCGTCCTGCGGGAGGACGCCCGGGAGATGCTCGACCCGGCCGAGGCCGACTGGGTCCGCGCGCAGGCGCTGGCGGACCCCGGTTCGTACGACCACCTGCTCATCGGCACCTCCCTTCCGTGGCTGCTGCCTCCGCTCGTCCACGACGCCGAGGCCTGGAACGCCGCGCTCTGCCGGGGGGAGCGGGGCGGGCCCGACGGGCGCTGGGCGCGACTGGCGGAGGACCTGCGCCAGCGGGCGGACCTGGAGCACTGGGCGGCGTTCCCGGAGTCCTTCGAGGCGCTGACGGCACTGGTCGCGGAGGTGGCCGGCGGGCCGCAGGCGCCGGCCACGGTGTGCGTGCTGTCGGGGGACGTCCACCACGCGTACGTGGCGGAGCCCGAATGGCCGGAGGCGGGGGGCCGCCTGGGGTCCGTCGCGACGGGTCCGGGTGCGGGGTCTCGCACGTCGGGGCCGGGCGCGCACGTGGTGCAGCTGACCTGCTCGCCGCTGCACAACGCGGTGCCGGCCTCGATCCGGGTCGGCTTCCGCTTCGGCTGGAGCCGGGTGGGCCGCCGCCTGGGACGGGCGCTCGCCCGGCACGGCCGGGTGGGCCGGCCGGTGATCGACTGGCGCAAGGCGGGCGGCCCGTGGTTCGGCAACCAGCTGATGACGCTGACCTTCCGCGGCCGCCGGGCTCACCTGTCACTGCGTCAGGCGCGGGCGGGAGACCGGCTGGTGACGGTCGATGAGCGGATGCTCCACGACGGGGGCGACGCGGGGTGACGACGGCGGGGGGTGATAGCGCAGGGAGGACGGTGACGACGCAGGGAGAACGGTGACGGCCGGACGCGAGCGCGGGTGACGCTCGCCACAGTGGCACCCTCAGCCGAATGTTGAACTTGCAAGTACTACTGAGGCCAACCTAACCTGACGACCTCATCGGTTCCGTCCCCCCGCGTTCCGTTCTCCGTGAACGGAACAGACCGAAGGAGTCCGTCCCCCACGAATACCCAGGTCAACCGCCTCCATCACGCCCAGCCGTACGCGCTCGGGCTGTTCCGTATCGTCGTCGGCCTGCTCTTCGCCAGCAACGGCGCCGCCTCGCTCTTCGGCGTCCTCGGCGGCGCGATGGGTGGCGGCACCATCGCGGCCGGCACCTGGCCGGGCTGGTACGCGGCCGTCATCCAGCTCGTCGCCGGCGTCCTGGTCCTGGCCGGGGTGGGGACGCGCAGCGCCGCGTTCGTCGCCTCCGGCTCGATGGCCTACGCGTACTTCAAGGTGCACCAGCCCGAGGCGCTCTTCCCGCTGCAGAACAGCGGCGAGGGTGCGGCGCTCTTCTGCTGGGCGTTCCTGCTGCTGGTCTTCACCGGCCCCGGGGCCCTGGCGCTCGACCGGCTCTTCGGCGCCCGCCCCGCCGAGCCGGCTCGCACGGAGGAGCAGCGCGCCCCCGCGACGGCCTGACCCGACAGGCCGCGCGGCCGGCGCCCGGTCCGTCCTGGGGCGGCCCTTCCCTCGTCCCGGGGCGGCCCGCGCACGGTGGGGGGCGCACCTCTTCTTCACCGCGCCCCCACCCCGTCCCCCACCGCTTCCGCACCCCCGCGTACGCTCTGCCTCTGTGAACGTGCTCGACAGCATGGGGTCACTGAGGTCACTGACCGCGGGCCCGTGGATCTACGCGGCGGTGGTGACGTCGGTACTTCTCGACGTCTTCCTGCCCGTGCTGCCGAGCGGAATCCTGGTGATCACGGCCGCCACGGCGGCGGCGACCGCCACGGCCGCGTCCCCGGACGTGCCCTCCGTGCTGCCGCTGCTGCTCTGCGCGGCCACGGCCTCGGTCCTCGGCGACTTCGTGGCGTACCGCCTGGCCTGGCGCGGCGGGGCCCGGCTCGACCGGGCCATCGCCCGCTCGCGCCGCCTGACCGTCGCGCAGGAACGTCTCGGCGCGGCGCTGGCACGGGGCGGCGGCCTGCTCGTGGTGATCGCCCGGTTCGCCCCGGCGGGCCGGTCGGTGGTCTCCCTCGGCGCGGGCGCGGCGAAGCGCCGGATCAAGGAGTTCCTGCCCTGGTCGGTCGTGGCGGGGGCGGCCTGGGCCGGTTACAGCGTGGGTCTGGGCTGGCTCGGCGGGCAGTGGCTGGGCGCGACCTGGTTCAGCGCGGGTGTCTCGGTCCTCGCGCTGTTCCTCGCCGGATCCCTCGCGGCCTACGTCATACGGCGTCCGGCTGCGGCTCCCGCTCCGGCGTCCTGACGCGCTGACGGGGGCCCCGCGCCCCGGTGTCACCGTGCGCGTCCCGCTCGTGCCGGCCGTTCTCGGCGTGGGCGTGGTGCCCGTCGTGACTGTCGTGGTCGGCGTGACCGTGGTGAGCGGCGCGCGTGGCGCCGGTCGTCCCGGCGGCTCCGGTCTGCCGGTGCGCGCCCCGCACCTCCAGTCCGTCGAGGAGTCGTGCGGTGGCCTCGGCGATCTCGGCCACGGCCCGGTCGAACACCTCCCGGTTGTGCGCGGCGGGCGCGCGGAAGCCGGACACCTTGCGGACGTACTGCAGGGCTGCGGCGTGGATGTCGTCCTCGGTGGCCTCTTCGGGCAGGACGGGCGGTCGGAGGGTCTTGATGCTGCGGCACATGCCTCCAGTGTGACGCGCCCCACTGACAGACGCCTCGCACAGCCGCCGGCCCCCGCATGCGACCTGCGTCTTTCCCCACCGGGCTCATCCGCCGCGGGCGCGCCGGCTCCGGGCGTTGATCTCCGCGGCGCGGGCCCTCAGCTCCCTCAGGGGCGTGGCGGGCTGCACGTCCGTCGGCTCGGCCTCCCACGCGTGGCCGCCGTCGACGGGCCGGATCAGGCACCGGCCGGCGACGCTGTCCAGATAGAACCCGACCCGCCCGGTGGCGGCGTCGCGCACGAGGTCACCGGCCTCGGGCAGCGGCAAGGGCAGTGGCTGCACGAATCGCCTCCGTCCCGGAAATCCTGTCGTCCCAGCTCTCCAGAGATACACCCAGGGAAGCGGCGCGCCCCCTCCCTGTCAACGTATCTCTAGAGATGTCCCCCGATGGATGGATCGGCCTCCGGCGTCGGACGGACGACGCCCGCGGGCGTGCGCCACCGCCCGGAAGTGCGCCGTAGGGTGTCCCGCAGACGAAGGGAGTGGCCCACCCATGGCTGACCGGGACAGCGGTCGTCGGCCCAAGTACCAGCGGATCGCCGACGAGTTGAGAACCGCCATCGAGTCGGGCGCCTTCGCCCCCGGCGACCGGCTCCCCGGCGAGAACGACCTCATGACGACGTACGAGGTGGCCCGGATGACGGCCCGGCAGGCGCTGTCCGTCCTGCGCAACGAAGGTCTAGCCGAGGCCCGCAAGGGCGCCGGCGTCTTCGTCCGCACCTTCCGCCCGTTGCGCCGCCACGGCATCCCCCGGCTCGCGCGGGAGCACTGGGGCACCGGCCGTTCGGTCTGGGCCGCGGACATCGAGGACCGGGCGCTCACGGTGGACGGGATCGAGGTCGGCGAGGCGCCCGCGGGCGCCCGGGTCGCCGAGGCGCTGGAGCTGCCGCCGGACGCGCCCGTCTGCGTCCGCAGCCGCCGCTTCGTCCTCGACGGCAAGCCGGTGCTGCTCTCGGTGTCGTACCTCCCGGCCCGCCTCACCCACGGAACGCCGATCACCACGCCGGACACCGGCCCCGGCGGCACCTACGCGCGGCTCGCCGAACTGGGCCACCAGCCCGTCCGCTTCCGCGAGGAGATCCGCTCCCGGATGCCGACGGCCGACGAGTCGGCGCGGCTGGCGCTGGGTCACGGCACGCCGGTCATCCTGATCTGTCGTACGGCGTTCACGGCCGCGGGCGTCGCGGTCGAACTCAACGAGATGACGCTGGACTCGGCGTCGTACGTCCTGGAGTACGACTTCGACGCGTGACGGCGAAGACGCCGCCGGGCGCGGCGTACTCCACGCTCCCCGGGAACCGTTCGGCCGCGCGCCGCACCGCCTGCTGGTCGGGGGCGTGTGAGGTGGTCCGGTGCGGCGACCCCGGGGCCGTACGGCGGCGCTCTCGCGGTCGTACCGCGGCGATCCCGGGCCGTACGGCGGCGCTCTCGCGGTCCGCTCCGGCGCTCCCCCGGCACTTTCCGCGCCGCGCGAGTGACTCCGTGCGCCGTCGTCGGCGGGCCTGGGGGTTCTCCGCGACGGGTAGACCCGGCGAGGAGGAGGTGGGGGGATGCCGACGGTACGACCCGAGGACTACGGCGCCGTTCCGGGCAAGGACGCGACGGCGGCCTTCCGGAAACTGTTCGCCGATGTCGACGAGCGGCTCGTCCGCGACGCGGGCGGCGGGGTGCCCGTCGCGACGACGGACATCCTCCTGACCGGCGTGTACACCGTCTCGGGCAGCATCATGCGGCCCGTCGCCGGCCGCGCCCAGGGCCTGACGGTGCGGGGCATCGGGAAACGGGCCTCGGAGATCGTGATGACCGGCCCGGAGCCGCTGCTGGTCAACAAGGACCGCTGGATGGGCGTCCGCTGGTACGACGTGAGCTTCCGTTCCACCAACCCGAAGGCCACGTATCTGTACGCCTCGTCGACGGGCGCCTGCCAGGACTGGGGGTGGACGAACTGCGAGTGGCGCGGCACCTGGCAGCGAGGCATCGGCCTGGACGGCCCCCGGGCCAGCAACACCAACTCCGAGATGTTCTGGACGAACTGCCACGTCAACGGCGCCTACGCGGACGCCTTCCTCCGTGTCGGCATGACCCCGGCCCACCCGCAGCAGGACCAGTTCCTCAACTACTGGTTCACCGGCTGCAAGATCGAGTACGAACACGGCGACTTCATCCGCGCCGACAAGGGCGGTTTCATCTGCGTCGAGAGCGGTTCCTTCATCGTCAAGGGCCGGCGCCCCGACGGCGGCCCGTCGCGCTTCTTCCATTTCCCGACCGCCGGCCACCACGACTCGGTCCAGCACCTCCACGTACGCGCCGTCCGCTTCGAACTGCGGCACGCGACGGCCAAGGTCATCGAGTCGAAGTGGGCCGGCCACACCGTCTTCGACGGCTGCTCCGACACCGCGCTCGGCTTCCAGCAGCACTCCCCCGCGCTCGTCGCCCACGAGTACACCAACCCTGGGGTCGTCACCTACCGAAACTGCGACCTCGTCGGGAAGCACGCCTACCACCTGACGGCCGCCAACCCGAGACAGCGGGTCATCTACGAAGCCTGCACCCGCCGGAACAACCGCACCCGCGCCGCCTTCCTCGCCGTCGACGGCCCGCACGCACCGAAGGCCCCGCCGATCATCCACGTGAACGACGCGGACGGCATCAGATAGCCGCCCGCGCCCTACACGTCGTTCACGCCGTTCAGGCGGTACAGGCGGTACAGGCTGCTTACGCCGTTCACAGAGACGGCGTCACCTCGTCCGCACCGCCCCCCTCCGGCTTCAGGCGCGGGGCGGCAGGTCCCGTACCGCGTCGAGGGCCGACCGCCACGGGAAGGCCGCCGGATCGCCCTGCCCCGGCGGGTGCGGCACGAACCCGCCGTCCCCGTACAGCACCGTCACCCCGGCGCCGCGCAGCGCCGCCACCGACCGCTCGAACTGCGGGTGCTGGACGTACGCCGCGTTCACGCACGGCACCGTCACCATCGGGATCCGCTCCCCGATGCCCTCGGCCATCACCCCGACGACGAACGTGTCCGTGATGCCGAGGGCCCACCGGTTGACCGTGTTGAAGGTGGCCGGCGCGGCGAGCACCGCGTCCGCCGGTGGCCAGACGTCGGGCTCCCCTGGCAGTCCGTAGTCCCAGCGCACCGGGTGCCCGGTGAGCGCCGCGAGCCCGTCGAGGGACGGGCCGAGCCAGCGGGCGGCGGTCGGCGTGAGGCCGAGGCAGACGTCCCAGCCGTCGGCCTGGGCGCCCTCGACCACCCGGGCGATGTCGAACACCGGCGGGGCGGCGCTGCTGAACAGGTACAGGGTCCGAGTGCTCATCCGCCCATCCGATCACATGCGGCCGCGCGCGTCCGGAGCGGAGCCGGAGCACGGGCCGACAGACGGGCGAGCGGACGGGCGGGAGCCAGGGCCGGACACAGGTCGGGGCCGGAGCCGGGAGCCAGGGCCGGACACGGGTCGGGGCCGGGACCGGGTCGCGCGCATGTCGGACCGGACGTGCCGGCCGGTCAGGCCCGGCAGCGCAGCATCTCCAGCGGCGGCTTCGCGATCAGGTCCGCCCAGAACTCCTCGCCGTACTCACGGACACCGGCCTCGGACACCGTCAGCGGGACCCACTCCACCTCGCGGAACCCGGCCGCGTCCAGACAGTGTTCGTAGACCTCGCGGCGCGGGGCGGCCGCGCGGATCCTGATCGGCTGCGGGTCGAGCAGCGCCGTCACCCATACCCCGGGCCCCGTCTCGGTCTCCTCGCCGGTGGGCTCGCAGCGGAACCCGTACCGCTCCAGGGACGGGCAGTCGAAGCCGTAGTCGGGCTTCTGCGCGAAGACGAAGAACTCCCCGCCCGGCACCAGGTTCTCGTGGATGTTGCGGCACATCCGCTCCATCGTCGCGATGTCCGGGGCGTAGTTGAGGCACTGCACCGCGAGGGCGACGTCGAAGCGCCGGCCGAGCGGCGCCAGCTCGGCGACGTCGCCGACCTCGTAGCGCACCCCCAGCGGGTCGCGCCGTTCGATCTCCCGCGCGGCGGCGATCATCTCGCCGGAGATGTCGACCCCGAAGACCTCCGAGGCGCCGCGCCGCTTGAACTCGCGGCTGTAGAAGCCCGTCCCGCACGCCAGGTCGAGCACCGACTTCCCGTCGACGTCCCCGACCATCCCGAGGAAGCTCGGCACCTCGCCGAACCGCGTCAACGGCAGCGCCTTGAAGCCCTCGAACGCCTCACCGATCTCGTCATACTGCTGCACGCTCATCGTGCCGCCCCCTTCTGTACGTCGTCCGGTACGCGACCGCGCCGGCCCTCCGGCAGCGGAGGCCTCATCGGGCCGCGGTCGTGGCAGAGAGTCTGCTCCGCCCAGGTCCGGCGCCCGTACTGGCGGATCACACAGAGAAGGCGACGGGTCGAACCTCGTATCAACCAACACACCCGCGCCGAGCAGCCACGACCCCGTACCGCCCCTGATAAACCGCCACGACCGTTTGCCACGCGTGGTTTTCCCTTCGGTCCGCCCGGCGCTCCCAGCAAAGACGGGCCTTCGCCCCGGTGGCATATCGCGGGCGTATCGAAAATCGCATACGCCACCACTACGGCCCTCGGTCTGTGATGGGGCCATGAACCACACGGCACCCCTCTCGGCATCGTCGCCCCGCCGCGCGCGCGGGGCGGTACCCCTCGGCCTGGCGTTCCTCGCGGTCCTCGGCGTGGCGGGCGCCCTGTTCTTCCTGCGGCGGCCGCTGATGATGTCGGCTCCGGCGTGCCTGGCGGGGCGGTGGCACGGCTGCTTCGACACGTTCAACGGCGTGGTGCTCATGACCCTGGTGACGCTGCCGTTGGCCGTGCTGGTGGCCGGGGGGCTGGCGTGGCGCCGACGGGCGGCCGGCGTCCCGTCGGCGTGGCGGCTGTCGCTGGCCGAGGTGGGCATGGTCCACGGGACGGTGCCGTTCGTGTGGCTGACCATGATGCCGGGGGGCGGGGCCGGCGTCGTCCCCGCGCGGGTGAGCCTGGTCCCGTTGCTGGACCTGGTCACCATGGGGTCCCTCGGGATCGTCGGCAACCTGCTGGTCTTCGCCGCGCTGGGCTTCTTCGCGCCGATGCGGTGGGCGGCCCTGGCGTCCGTGCCGCGGATCCTGGCGCTCGGGGCGGGCTGCTCGGCCCTGGTCGAGATCGCGCAGTACGTGCTGCGGCTGGACCGGGTGTCGTCGGTGGACGACGTCCTGGTCAACGCCACCGGGGCCGTGCTGGCGGGGCTGGCGTCCCGCCGCTGGTGGCGCACGGAGAGCTGAGCACCCCGCCCGCACCCGCACCCGCCCCCGCGCATCCGTCATCGATATGCGGCGCTGCTTAGGCTTCGGACATGCGTGTACTGATCGTGGAGGACGAGCCCTACCTGGCGGAGGCGGTCCGGGACGGTCTGCGGCTGGAGGCGATCGCCGCCGACATCGCGGGCGACGGTGACTCCGCCCTGGAACTGCTCGGCGTCAACTCCTACGACCTCGCGGTCCTGGACCGCGACATCCCCGGCCCCTCGGGTGACGAGGTCGCCCGGCGCATCGTCGCGTCCGGCAGCGGGATCCCGATCCTCATGCTCACCGCCGCCGACCGGATCGACGACAAGGCGTCCGGGTTCGCGCTGGGTGCCGACGACTACCTCACCAAGCCGTTCGAGCTGCGGGAGCTGGTCCTGCGGCTGCGGGCGCTCGACCGCCGGCGCGCGTACGCCCGGCCCCCGGTCCGCGAGATCGCGGGCCTGCGTCTCGACCCCTTCCGCCGGGAGGTCTTCCGCGACGGACGGTACGTCGCCCTGACCCGTAAGCAGTTCGCGGTGCTGGAGGTGCTGCTCGCCGCGGAAGGCGGGGTCGTCAGCGCGGAGGAGCTGCTGGAGCGGGCCTGGGACGCGAACGCCGACCCCTTCACCAACGCCGTCCGGATCACCGTCTCCGCCCTGCGCAAGCGCCTCGGCGAACCGTGGGCCATCGCCACGGTGCCGGGCGTCGGCTACCGCGTCGAGACCGGCAGCGCCGGAACTGTCGGGCCTGGCGGTACGGGTGCGTAGACGATCGGGGCTCAGCGCCCGGCTGAAGCTCACCCTCAGCTACGCCGGCTTCCTCGCCGTCGCCGGTGCTCTGCTGCTGGCCGTGGTGTGGGGGTTCCTGCTGCGTTACGTACCCGACAACGCCCAGGGCCTGCTCGGGATCTCTCCCAACCGCTACCTCCTCGTGCGCACCTTCGTCCCGGCGGCGGCGGTGGCGATGGGATTCCTGCTCGTGTTCGGCCTCGTCGGGGGCTGGATCCTCGCCGGCCGGATGCTCGCACCGCTCACCCGGGTGACGGCGGCGGCCCGCCTGGCGGGAACCGGTTCGCTGTCCCACCGGATCCGGATGGAGGGCCGCCGGGACGAGTTCCGGGAACTCGCCGACGCCTTCGACACCATGCTCGACCGGCTCGAATCGCACGTCGCCGAACAGCAGAGGTTCGCCGCGAACGCCTCCCACGAACTGCGCACGCCGCTGGCCGTCTCCCAGGCGCTGCTGGAGGTCGCCCACGAGGACCCGACACGGGACCGGGGCGAACTCATCGCACGCCTACGGGCCGTGAACACGCGCGCGATCGGCCTCACCGAGGCCCTCCTGCTGCTCAGCCGCAGCGGCCGCGGGACGTTCACCCACGAGGAGGTCGACCTCTCCCTCCTCGCCGAGGAGACCGCCGAAACCCTGCTCCCCCTGGCCGAACGGCGTGGAATCACCCTCGACGTGACGGGCGGCCCGGCACGGACCAGCGGCTCGGCGGAGCTCCTGCTGCGGATGGTGACGAACCTCGTCCAGAACGCCCTCGTCCACAACCTGCCCACCGGCGGCACGGTGACGGTCCACACGGAGACGCGGGACGACGCGAGCCTGCTCCGGGTCGAGAACACGGGCCCTCCCGTCCCCCCGGACCTGGCCCCGACCCTGATCGAACCCTTCCAACGCGGCACATCCCGCACCCGCACCGACGAACACGCGGGCGTGGGCCTCGGCCTCGCGATCGTCCACACGATCACCCAGACCCACGCCGGCACCCTCACCCTCACCCCGCGCCCGACCGGCGGCCTCTCGATCACGGTCCGTCTGCCCGGCCAGCCGTAAGAGCAGGCCTCGGGCTGGAAGCGGCCGGCCGCCACGCAGTGCCGCGACCGCACCAGATCGCCGTCACGTCCGCCGTCAGGCTTTCGTGTCACGGATGGCCAATCAGCCTCCACCACCCGCGCGTGCGCCGCATGATGAACGCTCTCATCCGCAACACCGAGGGACGACCATGCGCACCCACACCACGACCGCTGCCCTCGCCGCCGGCCTCCTCCTCACCGTGACCGGATGCGGTGCCGACCACGTGCGACCGACATCCGGCCCCGCCGCGACGGCAGCCTCAGACACGCCCAGCCCCTCAGGAAGCCCCACCGCGATGGGCCCGCTGCCCTTCGGTGCAGCGATGAAGGTCACGGACACCGAGGACGGCACCGCCGGCACCGTCACCGTCCTCGGCTACGAGCAGCGCGGGATCACAGCACAGACCAGCGCTGACGAGGAGTTCGGCACCAGCGGATATGTGTGGGCCACGATCGAGCTCAAGGTGTGCAGCACGAGGGGCACACTCGGCGCGACCCGTTACCCATGGGCCCTCGCCTACGCCGACGGCTCCCGCATCGAGCCGAGCGGTGTCACCTACGGCGACTTCCCCAAGCCCGAGTACCCCTACGAGGCGAAAATCAAGGCGGGCGACTGCGTCCGCGGCAAGACCGTGTTCGCCGTCCCCGGCGCACAGCGGCCCGAGCGCGTCCTCTACACGACCGACCTCTTCGACACCCCGCCCGAGTGGACCGTCCCCCTGGCATAGAGGCAGAAGGCTCCCGTATCCGGCCGCCCCGGCGGCGGTGGTGCAATCCCCGGATTGCACCATCGCAACTTCACATCAGGTGATACGCGCCGACCCCGCCATGATCGGCAAGGGACCTTTTCCCTGGTGGCGCGTACGGTTTCGAACCACCGACACCTGCTTCGTCAGCTCGCCCGACGGCGACTGAGCACCCTGGCGACCCTGGCGATCACTGCCGCCCTCAGCCCTCCGGAACTGCCTCTGTGCGCCGACGTTGATGCCAGCAGTCGGTGTCAAATCACGGGTTTGGCATCTGCTCGTCAGCCGCCCTGCGTGGCCGTGCAATGGCTTCCGCGGCACGCCTGTCAGCTGCATGCTTTCGCTCGATGGATGCCCGCAGTTCCTCAGGGGTCGGCCATGGCGCGTGCCGGTGGATCATGCGGTGACAGTTGGCGCATATGAGGGCGAGATCGCTGAGCTTGGTCCGCCCCTCCCCCGCTTCGTGCAACGGCACGACGTGATGGCACTCGATGTACCCAGCGCCACGGTCGCCGTAGACCTGCTCGAAGTCGAACCCACACGCCTCACACGCCAGCCGCCCACCGCGCTGAACCACGGAAGCGATCTTCTTCTTCCGCAGGCTCTTGTTCCGCTCGCGGGCCTGATGTCGGCGCATGAGGAGCCGTCCCTCGGGAGCGCTGTAGTCGTCGAACTCCTCGTCTTCGGTCGGCGCAAGGCTCTGCAGCTCGCCGATCGCGATGCCCTGCCGGAGGAGCCGAGCGACTTCGGTCATCTCGTCGGGCCGGGCAAGGAACTGCATCAGCACCGCAACGTCGAGGGCGCCGCCGTTGGTGGGTCTGCCTTGGTACTCCGGATGGCGCGTGGCGATGTCGAACGTCTTGCGCGCCACTCCGTTCGGGTTGCGGAACTTCTCGTTGCGCTCCGCCTCGGCGTGGAGGGGAAGCAGCTGGAGCAGGCCGGACAGCTCGACCACTCTGGCGTCCTGAGCGTCCAGCCCCTTCCAGCCGTTCTCCATCACGAGCTGACAGGCAAGGATGATCTCGTCCCGGGCCCAGTCAGGATTCTTGACAGCCTTGACCTGGAAGCCTGCCCGCTTCAGCCACGCCGCGGCGTGCTCTTTGCCTCCGCTGAACTCATCAGGTCTGAGGGCTCGCCCCTGATCCCACTGGTGCGCCACGCCCGCTATGGCTTTGGAGTCGTACTCCCGCCCGTCGTACACCACAACGTACGAGCGGGCCTCTCCGAAGCCGTACCTCGCCAGAAACTCATCCCGCCCCAACTTGTCATACTCTGCAATGGCCTTGAGTACGGACCCCTGTGTGATCGCTCCTCTACGCATGGCGGCAGCGTACGACCCCACGCTGACGGCCACCTGCCGCCCGAAGCAGCCAACGCCGGGCGCCGTGCGCCTCGTCATGCGCCCTATGCCCTCTTGCGCGGCTCGCACCCAGCCTGCACGGTTTCGTTGAATGCTGCTCGGCACTCAGGTGCCACAAGGGGGAAGGGCGGTAGGCCGTGGCAACCGTGACTGGGTGGGCCGAGAAGACCTTCGGCGACGCCGCAGGCCCGTTAGCCGACCTGGTCCGCGCCAGCTTGGTTCGAGCCCATGCCCGAGCCCGCAGCGGCCACGAGGGAGTACAGACCCAGACGCTGGAGGCATACGGACACGGCCTGTACGCCGCGCAGTACGAGGAACTGGAAGTGGGCCTCGCCGCACTCCCCGAGGCCACGCCTGTGCGCTTACAGGGACGAACGCTCATGATCCTTGGCGACCATGTGATCTACCCGCTCCGCTACGCGAAGAAAGACGTCCCCGTCACGGCAGCACGACTGCGACGCGCCACAGGCTTCCGGGCCGACCTTATTCGCCGGCACGGCCCCGAGCCCATGCAACAAGCCTTCGACCTGGGCCTCGACGAGTTGGACGAGCAAGAAGCCCATCCCGACCTCGCGCTGCTGTCAGAGGACGTCAAGCTCGTACTCGTCGCCTACGCCTGTTCCATGACTCAGGGCGTCATGCGCATCGAGTGGGGCTCCGCCGAACTGCGCCGCGAGGACCGCTACCTCATCTGGCACCACCATGAGCCACTCCGCTCACCACCGCGATAGAAGACACCCCATCAGAGGTCGGCGGAGCGGCTATGGGCTGGAACTGCTTTGAGGCGAGTGATCACGGCCCCGTAAGCTTCTGGCGCGTCGGGAAGCTAATGGACCTGCCCGGTGCAGTACGACGTTGGAACCATGCCCTCAGAGGCTCGCCCCAGTAGCTGCTCTCAGCCGTAGAGCTGACCGCTCCAGCCACACACTCCAGCCACAGAGGGGTTCCCCACCCAGCAACCCGAGCCGTCAGGCGAGATCCCTGACCCGCGTCGCGAAGAACGCCGGTCTCCGGTCGTCCGGCTGCACGACGCCCGGCACGGTACGGCGACGCTCCTCACCCGCCGCCACCAGGTCCCGCAGGGGCGCTACCGGACGCGGGCGACAGCCGGGGTTGCGGAACCGGGCTGCTGCACCGCAGGATCCTGGCGGGGGTGATCATGGAACGGCACGATCTGGAATCGCTGTTGTCCGGTCATGACGAGGCGTCCGTGATGGCTCTGGCCACCCTCCGCAGCGGCGCCACCTACTGGGTGGGAGACCGGGCACAGCCCGCAGGCCAGCATGCCGGAGTCTTCAAGCGCCGACTTCAGCGCATGCGGATGTACGGACTCGAACCGCTGGGGCTGGAACGGGCAGTACAGCTCGTCCGCGAACATGGCCGACCCGTGCGCACAGGGATGATCCATTCTGCCGATCGAACATGGACCACCCTGCTCTTCCTCACCGAGGACGGCAACGCGCTAGTGGCCTGCGCCGGCTGGCAGCTGCCGCTGGTAAGGAAGCCACCGCTTTAGGAGTTCGATCGGACGGTGCTGGCCGGGGAAGGAGCGTTGCTGACGGCTACTGTGGCTGACCGGGCGCGACTGCTGCTGTCCACCGTCGTTGATGTCAGCTGCGGATGTCAGACCGCCCTGACATCCTGCGCGCGTGAGAATGACATGGGCCGACTTCTGGGCGCTGATAGCCACCCTGAACGGCGCGAAGCCACCGAAGAGAGCTGCCACCGCCTCGCCGAGGAGCTGAGCCGCCGTCCCGTCTCCGACATCGTCGGTTTCGCGGAGCGGCATGCCGAGGCGCTCTACCGCCTGGACCAGGAGAAGTTCGGCACCCTGCCCGTGATCGACCTGACGGCCCGGTTCGGCAGTCCGTTCCCGCAGTCGTCCGACGGGTTCCTGTACGCGCGCTGCGCCGTGGTGGCCGCGGGTCAGGCTGTGTGGGAGAGCGTCTTCTTTGACGTCGACAAGTTCGCTCCGTACACCTCAAGCGAGCGTGACGGCGAATGGTTGCTGTACGTGCCGGACAAGGCCTACGAGCTGGCCACCGGCGAGGAGTGGGACCGCTCGACCCGATACTGCTTCGAGAGCTACTCCAACAGGGACGGATGGCCAGACCTGCGGAGCTGAGGCGAGCTACCGCTTGATCGGGATAACCGCATCTTCGGGCTCGTCGGAGGCACGCCGTGCGGTCACCAGGTAGCCCGCGAAGCTCACGTCCGGCCTGGCCTTCGCCCACCCGTCCGCCGCCTTGACCGGGACCAGTACGGTCGTGCTCGGAAGGGGGTAGTTCACCTTGTCCGTGGCGCCCGGGGGTACGCCGTAGCTGCAGTGCACCTCGACGATCGACACCACCTCCACCGAGGTGGGCGCGTGCCCCTCCCCCTGGCCGTGATGCTCCTCGCGGAAGTCGATCTCATCCGCACGTTCGCTACCGACAACGTCGGCGTAGTCCTCCGGATCGACCTCCAGCAGCGTCCACGAGACAACATCCCCCGACGCGAAGTTCTCTCCGCAGCACTGCATCTGCCAGTCATCAACCCAGATCGTCAACGTCATGTCGCCATTGTCTGCTGCCCCGAAGCCCGTCGTTGTCGACGGTGGGCGTCAGCGATCCAGGTTGGGGATGGGGCAGCGCTCCAGAGGTTCGTCCTGCCGGTCGGCCCAGTGCCACCAGAGACTTCGGTCCGGGCAACGCCACAGGGAACGACAGACTCGCTTCTCGTCTTCCTCGCGCAGGCAGAGGAAGAATCCCTTCCACTCCATGGATCGGTTGCACTCGGGGCAGTGAAGGGGCCAGTCAGCCATTGTGTGCAACCTGTCTCGGTCGTTGCCAGTGGTCGGTCGTAGCGTCGTCAGCCGATGGGGATCTCGTAGACGATCTCGCACAGTGCTCTGGGCACGACGATGTCCGCAGTCTCCACGGGCTGGCTGCCCTTGGTCGCTGTAGTAGGTCCGCTGGATGTGCGTGACGAGGGCGGCCTTCCGGACCCCAAGGAGCGACGCTTCCTCAGCGGTGGCCTGCCGCGGCTCGGGCTGCTCAATAGCGTGGCTCGCGCGCTGCGGACCGCACCATCCGTACCCGCTACCGGGGTTCGGCCCCATAGGTCCCGGATCCGGCCCGCCCCGGCGAGGACGGGTATGGTCGGCGTACCTCAATCCGCTCCGCCCTGCGTCTCGATGGCGACGCCGCAGGGCTAGGGGCTGTCCCTTAAAAGATCTCCGGACCTCTGTGGGGGCTACCCCATGACGGCGCGAGCCGTGTCGAGAAACGCCGATCGGTTGCCCTCCAGGTAGTCCCGCACGCTCTCGCCGTCGGGCAACCCTTCCCACACGGTTCGGTTGAGGTCGAGGAAGTGTACGTGTGCAGCTTCATGCACGGCTGGGGGGAACTGGATGCGGATGAGCCGGTCCGCGACCCAGAAGCGGTACATCACATCCCGGGTCGTGAGGTACCAGTCGTCGGTGTCCTCCCAGTCGGAAGGCCGGGCGTACGCGCAGCGTTCCGCCTCTGCCGACACCTCGATGAATCGCTCCAACAGTGACAGCCGCTCCGCGCGCCGGGTTTCCGACAACGCGATTTGCTGCCGTTCCTGTTCAGCGCGTTCCGCTGACCGCTGAGTCCTGTGCTGGACGAGGTAGGACAACATGCCGCCGAGGACAACGCCGCCCAACGATATGAGTGACAACCAGACCTGACCTGACATGACGATCATCATTTCATGACGTCGATCTCTGAGACGATCGCAGTGTGGCTGGTGTGACCACGGCGTCGGTGCCGCCCTGGATAGCCCCGTTAAACACGCACCTGACGATGCATCGGCTCGCCCCATTGTTCGAGGTGCCCAAGTCGGCGGCGGACCGCACCATCAACCACCTCGGGCCGATGCTCGCACTCCAACCCCGCAAACGGTTCTCCAAGTCGTCATCGACGCCGACACCCGCCTGGTCGTCGCGGTCGGTCGACCCCTCGCCGGATAGACGAGGCACCCCCACGAGGGACAACGACGCCTGAGGCAGCTCGTAGATCATTTACGGGACAGCCCTCAGGCGCAGCGTGCGCAACTCGAACACCTGTTCACCCGAAGAGTGAACAATGGATTGCCCGTACATCCGTCAAGCAGGGCGGGCGGTCATCCCCAAAGACGTGCCGGGGCGCTCAAAGCAAGCCCCGGGTCGGCGCCCCCAGCGCAAGGCGACCCCCCTCCGACGCTCCGAGGAGGCGCCGCTCGTGGGCCCATCGACATGCTTCTTCCGCCCGACTCCCTTAGGGGTTATCGAGGGGCCGGGAAGGTGTGGCGAGACTGCGTGAGAGCGCATCCAACGTGCAGTCACGGTGCAGTGGAACGGCTAAGGCCCAGGCCGAGCAACGCTCTGACCTGGGCCTTCGTTGACCTTTGGCAAGGTCAGCGCGGTGGGCGCGGACGGTTTCGAACCGCCGACATCTGCTTTGTAAGAGCAGCGCTCTACCCCTGAGCTACGCACCCGTGGAATGAGGCAACAGCGTACATGGCCCATGGGTGGGTCCCGCAAACCGATACGGGGGGCGGGGGGTAGCCCTACCCCGGGGCGGTGGGTCGCCGGATCGTGGGGGTGGGGGGTCGGTGCGTACCGTGAGGGGACAGTCAGCGTGTCACCAGGGGGTTCGATCGTCATGGCCGCTCGTCGTCGTATCCGTACGTTCCTCGTCGCCGGTGGAGCCGTCGTCGTCGCCCTCGGGGTCGCCGGGTGTGGGGGTGCCGATGTCGAGGGGGCGCCCGTCGAGAAGAAGAGCTTCGCGTTCTCCGGGAAGACGCTCACCATCGACGCCGACAACTCCGAGCTGGAGATCGTGCCCGCCGACATCGAGGACGTGCGCGTCAGCCGGCAGGTCGACGGATGGGTGTTCATGGGGTCGGGGCCCGAGGCGTCGTGGCGGATGGAGGGCGAGCGGCTGACCCTGCGGGTCGACTGTGACGCCGTGGCCAGTGACTGCGACTCCGTGCACCGCATCCAGGTGCCGCGCGGCGTCGCCCTCACCGTCGAGGACGACAACGGGCAGGTCACCGCCGACGGCTTCGACACCGCCCTGACCGTACGGTCCGACAACGGCGCCGTCCTCGTGCGGAACGCCTCCGGCGCCCTCGATCTGTCCAGCGGCAACGGCGAGGTCGTCGTCGAGGGCGGCACCACCTCGCAGCGCGTCGTCGCCCGGAGCGACAACGGGGCCGTGCGCCTCGCGCTCAGCGCCCCGCCGGCCCGCGTGGAGGCCACCAGCGACAACGGGGAGATCGACATCGCCCTGCCGAAGGGGACATACGACGTCGACGGCCGCGCCGACAACGGCGAGGTCCGGATCGACGTGCCGAGCACCAAGGGCGCCGACCGTGTCGTGACCGCTCGCAGCGACAACGGGGAAATCGTCGTGCGCAGCGCGAACTAAAGGGTTCGTGTGTTCGTCCTTACCTGGTGGGAGAATGAACCGGACCGGGCAGCGCGGCGATCACAGCACGGGAGAGGGACGTGGCGGCGACTCACGCGAGGGGCGGGGCGAGCGCTTCGGCGTCCCCGCGGCGCCCCTGCGGCCTGGGGCTCGCGTTCGCGCTTCCGCTTCTCGGGCTCGCCCTCCTTCCCGCCTCGTTCGCCGGTGGCGGGACCCGCCGCTGGTTCGGCGGGCGTGGCGAGAGCCAGCGGGCCGAGGCCCAGGCCGCCAAGGATGCCGCCGCCGCCGCGTTCTACGAACTCGACACCGCCCAGCGTGACCTGCGCATCTCCATCGAGACGATCACCGCCGTCGACGATTCGCCCGGTGCCCGCCGCGCCGTCGAGGGCTTCGCCGCACTCGGACGGCGGATCGACGAGGCCAGCCTCGCCTACATCACCGCCGTCGACGCCCACGACCTCGACCGGGACGAGCTGGACGCGGCGACCGCGAGCCGGGCCCGCGCCGAGCTGACCCGCGCCAAGGACGAGCTCCTCCGGGTCAAGGGCGAGCTGGACCGCTTCGAGCAGGGGCTCGGGCCGCTGCTCGACACCGCCGAGACGCAGCTCGCCCGGCTCGCTCCCGCCGTCGAGCGGGCCCGACAGGCCCTTCGCTCCGCGAGCACCGCTCTCGACACGGCCCGCGAGGCGGGCCTGCGCGCCGACGACCTCGCGGCCCGGCTCGCCGCCCTCGGTCCCGACCTCACCAAGCTCAACGAAGGCGCCGGCCGGCACGGCGTCCCCGCCACCCTCCAGCGCGCCGACCGCGTCCTGCGGGACGCCGAGGCCGTACGGTCCGAGGCGGAGCGGTTGCCCGAGCGCGCCGCCGAGACCGACAAGCGCCTCGTCTCCCTGCGTACGCGCGCCCAGGCGCTCACCACCCGGGCCGGGGGCGTCGAGCCCGTCCTCTCCGAGCTGCGGCGCCGTTTCTCCGCCGCCTGCTGGCAGGACCTGCAGCACGTTCCCGACCAGGCGGCCGACAGCCTCCGCCAGGCCGAGGAGAGGCTGGAGGAGGCCGCCGCGGCCCGCGCCGAGCAGCGCTGGCCCGACGCCACCAGCCTGCTGGCCACCGCCCGCGCCCTGCTCAACCAGACCGACGAGGCCGTCTCCGCCGCGGGCGACCGGCTGCGCCGTCTCGACGCCGTCGCCAAGGACCCGCAGCACGAGATCGACCGCGCCCGCTTCGCCGTACGCGACGCGCAGCGCCTCGCCATGGCCGGCCGCACCACCCCCGACCCCCGCCACGCCCGGCCCCTCGACGACGGCGTCGCCCGCCTCGACCGGGCCGTCGCCGCCCTCGACAACGGCCGCCACCCGGACTACTGGCACTTCCTCACCGAGCTGGAGGCCGTCCGCGCCACCGCCGCCCGGGTCGTCGAACTCATCCGCGAGGAACGGGGCGGTGGCGGCGGCGGCCGTTAGCCTGTCCGTATGCCTCGATACGAATACCGCTGCCGGACGTGTGGCGACACCTTCGAACTCAGCCGGCCCATGGCCGACTCCTCCGCCCCCGCCGCCTGCCCCGAGGGGCACGACGACACCGTCAAGCTGCTCTCCGCCGTCGCCGTCGGCGGCACCGCGACCGGCGGCGGCCCCGCCCCCGCCGGTGGTGGCGGTGGCGGATGCTGCGGTGGGGGCTGCTGCGGCTGACCGCCGGTCGGGTGGGTGAGCGCCTCAGCGTCGGCGGGTTCGGGCGGGGCACCTCATTCCGGTACGGGTCCCCCCACGCCGGTCGCGGCGTCCGCCGCACCTCCGGCCACCCCCGTGAGACCGCCTCCGGCCACCCCCGTGGGACCGGCTCCGGCCGGCCCCGCGAGACCCGTAGCGCCTGACGTGCCCGTAGTCCCCGCAACCCCTGCGATGCCGGTGATCGTCTCCGTGATCCCGCCGCCGGGCAGCCGTGCCGCGCGGTGGGCGCGGATCGTCGTCAGGAAGCGGCGCAGGATCTCCTCGCCCGCCGCCACGCCCCGTTCGGCGAGCACCTCCACGTGCGGGGCGGTCCAGCCCGTGTCGGCGAGTTCGCCGTGGCCGGGGCGCCAGGCGCGGTCGGCGGCGAGCAGCAGGTCGGCGTCGAGGAGGGAATCCCCGGCCGCCAGGGTCAGGGCGGCGCCGGACCGGCGGGCGACCTCGCGCATCGCCGCGCTCTTGGTGAGCGGCTTCGGTACGGCGTACACCTTGCGACCCTGCAAGGAGACCGTCCAGCCCCGGTCCCCCGCCCAGTCGCCGAACCGCTTCAGCCACTCCTCGGGCAGCCGCTCCCGCTCGACGACGAGGTACGCGAAGAGGTCCTCGGCCACCCGGTGCTTGCGCACCCAGGACAGGTCGGTGGTGGCGGTGAAGTAGGCGCGGATCTCGGCGAGCGGCGCGCACTCGTCGGCGAGGCGGCGCAGCACGCTCTCGTGCCAGTCGAGGTCGGTCACGCCGTCGACGAGGAGATGGCCGCCGTTGGCGCAGATGGCGTACTTCGGCGCGGGGCCGGGGAGTTGGATGCGCTGGTACTGCTTGCGGGTGCGGGTCGTGGTGGGGACGAAGACGGCCTCCGCGGACACCTCCGCCAGCAGCACGGCCGCGTCCTCGGTGAGGTACGACAGCGGCTTGGACTCGTGGACCTCGATGCTGAGCAGCCGGGGCGCCTGCGCGTCGGGCATGCCGAGGGCGAGGGCGGCCGCGGAGTAGATCAGCGTACGGTCGAGGTCGCTGGCGACCATCACGGTCTCGGTGCTCACTGGGAGACCACCGCCTTCCCGTCGGCGCCCGTGGCGCCACGCGTGTACTGGGGGTGGATCAGTCCGACACAGGTGTACGGGAGGTCGTCGACCTCCTCGACCGGCACCCCGCGCTGTTCGGCGAGGAGCCGGACGTGGGCGAGGTCGGCGCCCGCGCCGCGCTGGGCGAGGATCTTCCAGGGGACGCGGCGCAGCAGGACCCGGGTCGTCTCGCCGACGCCCGGCTTGACCAGGTTGACGTCGTGGATGCCGTACTCCTCGCTGATCCGCTCGACGGCCGCCCAGCCTTCCCAGGTCGGGGTCCGGTCGGCGGAGAGCAGTTCCTTGACGTCGGTGTCGACGGCGTCGCCGACCTCGTCGAAGCGGGCGGCGACGGCGTCGAGGAAGTCGTTCGACACATCGGCGCCGGCCAGCTCGCGGTAGTACTTCCCGCCGTGGAAGTCGTCGGGTCCGACCAGGTCGGCGCGGAGGACCGTACGCGATATGAGGCCGGAGACGGTGGAGTTGAGGCAGGCGGAGGGGATGAGGAAGTCCTCGCGGGTGCCGTAGGTGCGCACACAGGAGCCGGGGTCGGCGAGGACCGCGATCTCCGGGTCGAATCCGGGGAAGTCCCGCAGGGCCTCGGCCAGTTCGCGGGTGATGGCGCCCTTGCCGGTCCAGCCGTCGACGAAGACGACGTCGGCGGGGTCGTGGTGGGCGGCGAGCCAGCGCAGCGCGTTGGCGTCGATGCCGCGCCCGCGCACGATGGAGACGGCGTAGTGGGGCAGGTCGAGACCGTGGCGGGCCTGGGCCCAGCGGCGCATCAGGACGCCGACGGGGGTCCCGGCGCGGGCGAGGGAGACGAGCACCGGCGTGCCGCTGCCCCGGCCGGAGCGCTCGGCGAGGACGGTCTCGGTGACCGTGCCGACGGCGCGGGCGATGCGGGTCGCGGAGGTCTCCAGGGCCGCGTGGAACAGCTCCTGGTATTGCGCGGTGGGCTGGTACTCCACCGGCAGCGACTCGGCGTAGTGGGCGCCGCCGCTCTGGATGGCCTCCTCCCGCTCCTCGGTCGGGGCCTCCAGCTCGACGTCCGAGAGGTCCTGGAGCAGCCAGCCGACCTCCTCGGGCGCGTACGAGGAGAAGGCGGGGCCGCGGAGGGGCTCGGGCAGCATGGAGGCCCTTTCTGGGGGAGCGGCGCACGTGTAGGTCGGGACGACGGCGAGGACCACGTGCGGAATGTGCGCGGCGAGCTGGGCCAGCAGGCCGTCCGGGGCGTGCAGCTCGGGCGTGTCGGCGGCGGAGTCGACGACGGCCACGACCGCGTCGAAGCCGGCGCCCGCGACGTTGTAGGCGTACCGCCGGCCGGGGCCGTCGGCGGGCCTGTCGTGGGCGGGGAAGACGAGACGGGTGCGGATGGCGTAGCCGGGGTCGTCGACGGCGAGGACCGGCGAGCGGGTGGTGGTGGAGTACGCGGTGTCGAATCCGGCGCGCTCCAGCTCGACGGCGAGCCGCAGCGGGGCGTACATCAGCTCCTCGAAGCCGAGGACGAGGACCCGGCCGGATGCGGACGGGTCTGCGGAGGCCGCGATGGGTACGGACGGGGCCCCGGAGGCCGCACCCGGTGCCGACAGGGCCCCGGAGGCCGCCCCCGGTGCGGACGGGGCTGCGGAGACCGCCCCCGCCCCTGCCGTGAGGGCCGTCGCCAGGCGTCGGGTCATGGCCGGCAGAGCCGCCGTCAGGGCCAGGGCGTGGGAGGCGGTGAAGCCGTGACGGCCGCCGTCCGGGAGGCCCTCGGGCCAGCCCAGCTCGACCCGTACGGGCGGGGCGCCGAGCGGCGGCCCGGGGGCCGGGGCCGGCTCCGTGTCGTACTCCGCCACCAGGGCCTGGCCCCGCTCCAGGACGCCCTCGGGGAGGCGTACCGTCCCCGCCGCTCCGGCCACGAGGTCGACGCGGGCGCCGATCTCCTCCGCGAAGGCGCGCAGGCGGTCGTGGTCGGCGGGCCCGCGCATGTCGACGAGGGCGACGACCACGTAGCGGTCGCGGGGGTAGCGCTCGTGCAGGTCGCGGATGGTGTTGAGGACGGTGTTGCCGGTGGAGAACTCGTCGTCGACGAGGATCAGCGGCCCGTCACCCGCCAGCAGCTTGGGGTCCTCGGGGAGGAGGAGGTGCGAGGTGGCGTGCGAGTGGGACTCCTCGAAGCCGCCGGCCCGCGCGACCCCGTCCACCGGACGCCGGGTGGAGTGCAGGTACGGCGCGGAGCCCAGCCCGTCGGCGACCGCGTGGCCGAGGGCGGTCGCGGTCTCGGCGTAGCCGACGACGACGGCCCGCCCGGCCTCCTCGCCGCCCAGGAGGTCGCGGACCCGCTCGCCGAGGGCGACGCCCGAGCCGTACACCACCGTCGGGCGCTGGGGTATGTGCTTGCCCAGCACGTGGGAGACGAGGAGGTGCGCCCGCTTGGGGTTGCGGCGCAGTGCGAGGCCCAGCAGTCCCGGGAGCGTCTCGTCGCCGACCAGTTCGACACCGAGTCGCTCGGCGACCCATGTACCCGACCACACCACGTTGTCGATCACCCTTCGTCAGCCGGCCAGTCCGGCGGTCAGCAGATCCACGAAGCCGACGTCCTCGCGGGCGACGCCGAAGACCTCGGCGCGCAGCAGGGTCCGTTCCGCCCAGGCGCGGTGCGGCTTCACTTCGTTCATCTTGTTCGTATACGCGGAACGCATCACCCCGCCGGCACCCCGCTCGGGGCGGAGGATGTCCTGGGCGTCGCTGAACTCCTCGTGACTGACGACGGAGAGCGCGTGCACGGGCACCACGTGGGTGGGGTGGATGCAGGTCTTGCCGAGGAGGCCGTTGGCCCGGTCGAGTTCGATCTCGCGCAGCAGCCCGTCGAGGTCGTGCTCGATGAGCGCGGTACGGAGGTCCTCGGCGCTGCCCTCCAGGAAGGGGCTGCGGCGCAGCTGTGGCTTGAACATGCGTTCGCCGGGCCGGAAGTACTCCCAGACCGGGCCGGTGATGGTGAAGCCGCTGCCGTCGGAACGGCCGAGGACGTTGACGACGTCAGAGATGACGTGCGCGACGATCTTGACGTCGTACGCCGTCATGTCGGGCGAGCGGCGCAGTCCGTAGGCGGAGCAGAAGTCGGTGACGCCGAGCCGGAGCGCGAGGACCCGGTCGCGGTACTTGTCGACGATCGCGGCGATGCCGGCGAGGGTCGCGGCCCGGGTCTCCAGGTGGAGCAGCTCGGGGGACTCCAGGACGGGCATGGCGAAAAGTCGCCGTCCGCAGGCCCTCTCCGCCTCGGCGAGGGCCTCCAGGAAGGCGCGGCCGCGGCACTCGTCGAACTTGGGCAGGACGAAGCCGGTGAGCAGGCGCACGTGGTCGCCGAGCCGGGCGACCAGATCGGTGATCTGGCGGGGCTCACGGACCCGGATGAAGAGCAGGGGCACATCCGCGACCCCGCCGGCGCCGGGGGCCGTACCCGCGCCGGAGGCCGCGCCCGCGCCGGAGCCGGGAGGCACGCCGGGGTCCGTGCCCGCGCCGGAGCCGGGAGGCACGCCGGGGTCCGTGCCCGCGCCGGGGCCCGGCCGGGTCGCAGGGTCCTCGGCCGCCGTGCGGGCCGTGTCGGCGGCGGCCCGCGTGGCGGCGGGCGACACGCCCGTCGCGAGGTCGGCGAACTGGCTGACCAGGTTGGACTCGGCGGCCTCCACATCCGTGTCGGCGATCGAGTCCTCCAGGCAGAGCACCATGGAGACGACCCCGCGTGCGGCCTGTTTGCGGACGTCGTCGGCGAGCCGCGGCCGGGTGGCCGGGCTGTACAGCGTGGCACCCAGGGCCACGGCGAGCGTGCTCGCGGGCGAGTCGGCCGTGAACTCGGCCGGCTCCTGGTGGAACAGCCCGGCCCGCGAAGCGGACGGGATGTGCCCGAAATGACGCATGTAACTCCCCCGACTGCCTTTGCGGGCCCTGATGACATGTGGCCGGTAATAGTACGTAGGTGCGGGTGTCCGTAGTTCCCTCCCATCATGAAATCCAGGTAACTCGTCCGCATCCGATCGGTCTCGCCCGGCTCGCCGCGCCCCCCGCGTTGTCCGCGGGCCCACCCAGCAGGCAGGATGACCGTCATGACGCACGCGATGCTGAAGGGCTCCAACGTCCCTCTCGACACCGCGGCCGTACGGGCCGTGCTCCGCTGGACCCCGGGCCCCGGGGTCCCTGACGTGGACGCCTCGGCCCTGCTGCTCGGCACGAACGGACGCGTGCGGTCCGACGAGGACTTCGTCTTCTACAACCAGCCGCGCCACCCCTCGGGGCTGGTGCGGCGGCTGCCGAAGAAGCGGGTCGCCGAGGGGCTGACCGACACCGTCGAGGCCGATCTCGGCCGGCTCGACCCGTCCGTCGACCAGGTGGTGATCGCGGCCTCCTCGGACGGCGACACCTTCCGGAGCGTCTCCGACCTGCGGATCCTGCTCTACGACGCGGGGGCGCCGGACCGGGAGCCGCTGGCGCTGTTCGACGTGACGGCGGAGACGGGCGAGGAGACGGCGATCATCTGCGGCGAGCTGTACCGGCGCGGGGACGCCTGGAAGTTCCGGGCCGTGGGGCAGGGCTATCCGACCGGGCTCGTCGGCCTGGCCACCGACTTCGGGATCTCGGTGGACGAGGCCGCGGAGGAGGGCGCCTCCGGGTCCGGCGACCGTGCGAACGACGGCGGGGCCCCGCGCCCCCAGGGCGGCCGGAACACGCCCGCCGCCCCGGATCTGGACCTCGGCCCCGACCCGGATCTGGACCTCGACCTGGACGCGACCGTCGTCCACGCGCCCGTGACGGCGCCGGCACCGCCGGTCGTACCGCCGCAGCCGGCCAATCCCCCGGCCTACGGCTACCCGCAGCCCGCCTACGGCTATCCCCAGCCGTACGCCCAGCCCCAGCCGCATGCCCAGCCGTCCTCGGCGCAGCCCGGCTACGGCTATCCCCAGCCCGCCGCGGCCGCCGCGCCCGCTCCGGACCCGAACTTCCGGCTGCCTCCGATGGGCCCGCAGTTCGTACGCCCGTAAGTGGTCCGGCCGGAACCGCACCCGCTACGCCTTGGTCTTGTAGCCGCGCCCCCACTGCAGGCCCCAGCCGTACAGCCGGTCCAGTTCCGCCTGGAAGCCGTACACGAACTTCACCTCACGGCGGACAACCAGCTCGTCCTTGACCTTCTCGACGGTGAACACCGCGCAGGAGCGGGCCTGGGGGGCCCGCTCGTCGAGTTCGATCTCGATCCGCGGGCCGTTGCTGGGGTAGAGCGTCACCTTGGCGTGCGTACGGTCGAAGGCGGGCGTCTGGTCGTAGATGTAGACGAAGAACAGCAGGCGCTTGATCTCGTCCCGGTGGTCGAGGTTGACGAAGATCGTCTCGCCGGACGAGCCGCCGAACCGGTCGTCGCCGCTCAGGTTCACATACGGCGGCGCGTTCAGGGAGCCGAAGAAGTTGCCGAGCGGCTGCACCACGCCCCTGCTGCCGTCCGCCAGCTCGTACATGCAGCCGAGGTCCAGGTCGACGTTGACCATGCTCTGGGTGTGCGCCTGGACGACCTCGGGCTTGAAGAGCTTCGAGGGGTGCCGGAGCAGTTGGCCGCTCTGGCGTGAGCGGCCTTCTATGTCGGAGGTGCGCATCCGCCAGGAGAGGTTGACGCGCAGGTTGCCGGTGGCGGCGCCCTGTTTGGTCAGGGAGACCGCCGGGCGCCGTCTGGTCAGGTCGATGGTGTTGCTGGCGGCGTTGCCCGAATCGAACTGCGCGGCCCTCCCCGGAAAAAGGCCGTCCCAGAAGCCCATGTGCCCCACCCCCCACTCGGAAACCTATGACACGCCGAGGGGCGGCCGGGTGCACCGGCCGCCCCTCGGTGAAGCGTTCCTCGCGCGCGGGGGTGTCACACCCCGGACGGCACCTCTGTCTTGTCCCCGGAGGAGCCGGAGCTTCCCTCGGCCGCCGCGAGGGCCTTGTTGCGGCGGACGGAGGACCAGAAGGACCAGGCGATCAGGATGACGCCGATGGAGCCGGTGATGAGCTCGCTGATCTGGTAGCGGATGGTGACCATGAGGATCACCGCGAGCGCGCCGATGGCGTAGTGGGCGCCGTGCTCCAGGTAGACGTAGTCGTCGAGGGTGCCCTGGCGGACCAGGTAGACCGTGAGCGACCGGACGTACATGGCGCCGACGCCGAGGCCGAGCGCCATGAGGACGATGTCGTTGGTGATGGCGAAGGCGCCGATGACGCCGTCGAAGGAGAACGACGCGTCGAGGACCTCGAGGTAGAGGAACATGAAGAAGGCGGCCTTGCCGGCGAGCTGCACGGCCGAGACCTGCTTGCCGGACCGCTTGGCCTCCTCCTCGGCCTCGTGCTCGCGCTCTTCCTCCTCCTCGAGCTTGTTCTCGAAGAAGCCGGAGAGACCGCCGACGACGAGGTACGTGATGAGGCCGAAGACGCCGGAGAGCAGGACGGTCGAGGCCTTGTCGACGTGCGTACCGCCGTGCTGGTGTGCCTGGGTCGCGAAGGTCATGGCGCTGATGGCCAGGACGATCAGGGCGACGCAGACCGACAGCATGTCGACCTTGCCGAGCTTGGCGAGCGGGCGCTCCAGCCAGCCGAGCCACTTGATGTCACGGTCCTCGAAGATGAAGTCGAGGAAGATCATCAGGAGGAACATCCCACCGAAGGCCGCGATCGACGGGTGCGCGTCGGTCACCAGCTGTTCGTAGCGCTCGGCGTCGTTGAGCGCGAGATCGACGGCCTCGATGGGGCCGATCTTGGCGCTGATCGCGACGATCACCACGGGGAAGACCAGCCGCATGCCGAAGACGGCGATCAGGATGCCGATCGTGAGGAAGATCTTCTGCCAGAAGGGGCTCATCTTCTTCAGGATTCCGGCGTTGACCACCGCGTTGTCGAAGGAGAGCGAGATCTCGAGGATGCACAGGATCGCGACGACCCCGAGCGCTTCCCACCCCCCGAAGAGCACCGCTGCGACCAGTCCGAGCGCCGTGACGGCGAACGACCAGCCGAAGGTTTTCAGTACCACTGTCTACCTCATCGTGTAATTACGCGGCTTTACGAAACGTTGACCCCGAAGTCTAGAGCGATGCCCCGAAGCCCGGACGCGTACCCCTGCCCCACCGCTCGGAACTTCCATTCACCGCCGTACCGGTAGAGCTCGCCGAAGATCATCGCCGTCTCGGTGGAGGCGTCCTCGGAGAGGTCGTAGCGGGCGAGTTCCTGGCCGTCCGCCTGGTTCACGACGCGGATGAAGGCGTTGCTGACCTGGCCGAAGGTCTGGCCGCGGTTGTCGGCGTCGTGGATCGACACGGGGAAGATGATCTTGTCGCAGTGGGCCGGCACCTTGACGAGGTCGACGATCAGCGACTCGTCGTCGCCGTCACCCTCTCCGGTGAGGTTGTCCCCCGTGTGTTCGACAGAGCCTTCGGGGCTCGTGAGGTTGTTGTAGAAGACGAAGTACTCGTCGCCGAGCACGCGCCCCGACTGGCACAGCAGGGCGCTGGCGTCGAGGTCGAAGTCCGCCCCGGTGGTGGATCGCGCGTCCCAGCCGAGGCCGATCAGCACCTGGGTGAGATTCGGTGCGGCCTTCGAGAGGGAGACGTTGCCTCCCTTGGCGAGCGTGACGCCCATGATGTGTTCCTCCCCGGTGAGTACCGCTGCTACGGCTGGTGGTGCGGGTGGTGCTCGTCGTGCGCGTGTGGCTGGTCATGCGGGTGTGGCCGACGGTGCTGGTGGTGCTGGTGATGAGGCACGTCCGGCGCCGCACGAGAGGTGCGGCGCCGGACGGTTCAGTGTCGCGTGGCTCAGACGTTGACGCCGAAGTCCTGCGCGATGCCGCGCAGACCCGAGGCATACCCCTGGCCGACGGCGCGGAACTTCCACTCCGCGCCGTTGCGGTAGAGCTCGCCGAAGACCATGGCGGTCTCGGTCGAGGCGTCCTCGGACAGGTCGTACCGGGCGATCTCCGCGCCGCCGGCCTGGTTCACGACGCGGATGAACGCGTTGCGCACCTGGCCGAAGGACTGCTGGCGGTTCTCGGCGTCGTAGATCGACACCGGGAAGACGATCTTGGCGACGTCGTCGGGCACGGTGGCGAGGTTGACCTTGACCTGCTCGTCGTCACCCTCGCCCTCGCCGGTGAGGTTGTCACCGGTGTGCTCGACGGAGCCGTCGGCGCTCTTCAGGTTGTTGAAGAACACGAAGTCCTGGTCGTTGCGGACCTTGCCCTCCGCGCTGACCAGAATGGCGCTGGCGTCGAGGTCGAAGTCCGTCCCGGTGGTGGTGCGGACGTCCCAGCCCAGACCGACGATGACGGCGGTCAGGCCAGGGGCCTCCTTGGTCAGCGAGACGTTGCCGCCCTTGCTGAGGCTGACTCCCACGAGTCCCTCCATTGGTTTCCAGGGGCAGCGCCCCCGTCGTGCGTTGGCATCGGATCAACGTCTGGATCCTAGTGACGGGTTCCCGGCCGAGACAGACGATTCGCCCTGATCCTCAGAGAGTGTCGAGCGCCTTGAGGTAGTCGTCGAGGTCGCGGGCGTCCGGAAGGGCGTTGACGACGGTCCAGCGGACGACGCCCTCCTTGTCGATGATGAAGGTGCCGCGCACGGCGCAGCCCTTCGCCTCGTCGAAGACGCCGTAGGCGCGCGAGGCCTCGCCGTGCTTCCAGAAGTCGGAGAGCAGGGGGTATTCGAGGCCCTCCTGCTCGGCGAAGACGCGCAGGGTGTGGATGGAGTCGTTGGAGACGGCGAGGAGCTGGGTGTCGTCGTTGACGAACTTCGGCAGGTTGTCGCGCAGCTCGCACAGCTCGCCGGTGCAGACCCCGGTGAAGGCGAAGGGGTAGAAGAGCAGCACCACGTTCTTCTCCCCGCGGTAGTCGGAGAGCCTCACGGTGCGGCCGTGGTTGTCCTTGAGCTCGAACTCCGGGGCCTGGGTGCCGACCTCGATCGCCATGCGTACGCGTCCCTTCCGCTGGACCTTGTGGACCTCGTGGACCTTCACTGGACCGAACAGGTGAGAACAGCTTAGGGCGGCCCTCGGGGGGCGCACGCACAGAGCCCCCGCCGACGGGGTCGGCGGGGGCTCCTGCTGCTTGGGGTCAGCGCTTGGGTGCCACCAGTCGGCTGCCCGACCAGTCCTTGGCGACGCTGATGCTCTTGGTCTGGGAGAAGCCGGCGGTCTGCGCGGCATCGCTGATGTCGCTCGGCTCGACGTAGCCGTCTCGGCCCGTCTTCGGAGTCAGGAGCCAAACGACCCCGCCGTCCTCCAGCAGGCCGATGGCATCGACCAGGGAGTCCGTCAGGTCTCCGTCCTCGTCGCGGAACCAGAGCACGACGGCGTCGGCGACGTCGTCGTAGTCCTCGTCAGCGAGGTCCGACCCGATGATGGACTCGATGCCTTCGCGGAGATCGAAGTCGACGTCGTCGTCGTAACCGATCTCCTGGACCACCTGTCCGGGCTCGAACCCCAGCCTCGCTGCCGGGTTGGTCCGCTCCTCCGCGTGGTCCGCGGTCGCGCTCACGGCTTGCCTCCTGATCATGTATCGGAAAATGCTTCGGCCACGCGCGTACGCGCGGCGCTGGCCGTAGTCCACACGGGCTGGGCGGATCGCGCAAGTACCCGGCCGTCGAGACCGCCGAAACGGTGACGTTTGGGGCCGTCTCGCCGAAACCTCCGACCCGATTCCACTCCGCTCCGTAATAGAGGACACACGCTTCGTACCGGTTTATGGTCTTCCGCGGTTTCAGTCTGCCGAACGTGCGGACGAAACGCATGCGCGGGTTGGGCGTAAGGTTGCGATTTGACCCAACCAGGCGCCCCTCGGGGGTTACCCCTCGGTAGAGATGACGTTTGACACTGACGGGGTACACGATGGACACCCCGGCCTCCTGTGGGCTCCACCGAACAGCGAAGGAACAGCGTGGCTTCCGGATCCGATCGCAATCCGATCATCATTGGCGGCCTTCCCAGCCAGGTCCCGGACTTCGATCCGGAGGAGACCCAGGAATGGCTCGATTCCCTCGATGCCGCAGTCGACGAGCGGGGCCGTGAGCGAGCCCGCTACCTCATGCTCCGTCTGATCGAGCGGGCCCGCGAGAAGCGCGTGGCCGTGCCGGAGATGCGCAGCACGGACTACGTCAACACCATCGCCACGAAGGACGAGCCGTTCTTCCCCGGCAACGAGGAGATCGAGCGCAAGGTCCTCAACGCGACCCGCTGGAACGCGGCCGTGATGGTCTCGCGCGCCCAGCGGCCGGGGATCGGCGTCGGCGGCCACATCGCCACGTTCGCCTCCTCCGCCTCGCTGTACGACGTCGGCTTCAACCACTTCTTCCGGGGCAAGGACGAGGGCGACGGCGGCGACCAGATCTTCTTCCAGGGGCACGCCTCCCCCGGTATCTACGCCCGCGCGTACCTGCTCGACCGGCTGACCGAGACGCAGCTCGACGCGTTCCGCCAGGAGAAGTCGAAGTTCCCGAACGGTCTCTCCTCCTATCCGCACCCGCGGCTGATGCCGGACTTCTGGGAGTTCCCGACCGTCTCGATGGGCCTCGGCCCGCTCGGCGCCATCTACCAGGCGCGGATGAACCGCTACATGGAGGCGCGCGGCATCGCCGACACCTCCAAGTCGCACGTGTGGGCCTTCCTCGGCGACGGCGAGATGGACGAGCCGGAGTCGCTGGGCCAGCTGTCCATCGCCGCCCGTGAGGGCCTGGACAATCTCACCTTCGTCGTGAACTGCAACCTGCAGCGGCTCGACGGCCCGGTGCGCGGCAACGGCAAGATCATCCAGGAGCTGGAGTCGCAATTCCGCGGCGCCGGCTGGAACGTCATCAAGCTCGTCTGGGACCGCTCCTGGGACCCGCTGCTCGCCCAGGACCGCGACGGCATCCTGGTGAACCGGCTGAACTCGACGCCGGACGGACAGTTCCAGACGTACGCGACGGAGACCGGCGCCTACATCCGCGAGCACTTCTTCGGCGACGACCAGCGGCTGCGCTCGATGGTCGAGAACATGACCGACCACCAGATCCTGCACCTGGGCCGCGGCGGGCACGACCACAAGAAGATCTTCGCCGCCTTCGCGGCGGCCAAGGCCCACAAGGGCCAGCCGACCGTGGTCCTGGCGCAGACCGTCAAGGGCTGGACGCTGGGTCCGAACTTCGAGGGCCGCAACGCCACGCACCAGATGAAGAAGCTGACGGTCGACGACCTGAAGCGCTTCCGCGACCGGCTGCACATCCCGATCACGGACAAGCAGCTGGAGGACGGCGCCCCGCCGTACTACCACCCCGGGCCGAAGTCCGAGGAGATCCAGTACATGCACGACCGCCGCAAGGCGCTGGGCGGCTACGTGCCGACCCGGGTCGTGCGCGCGCAGCCGCTGAACCTCCCCGAGGACAAGACCTACGCGGCGGTGAAGAAGGGCTCCGGCCAGCAGTCGATCGCCACCACGATGGCGTTCGTCCGGCTCCTCAAGGACCTGATGCGGGACAAGGAGATCGGCAAGCGGTTCGTGCTGATCGCCCCGGACGAGTACCGCACCTTCGGCATGGACTCGTTCTTCCCGAGCGCCAAGATCTACAACCCGCTGGGGCAGCAGTACGAGGCCGTGGACCGCGAGCTGCTGCTCGCCTACAAGGAGTCGCCGACGGGCCAGATGCTGCACGACGGCATCTCGGAGGCCGGCTGCACGGCCTCGCTGATCGCGGCGGGCTCGGCGTACGCCACGCACGGCGAGCCGCTGATCCCGGTCTACGTCTTCTATTCGATGTTCGGTTTCCAGCGGACCGGCGACCAGTTCTGGCAGATGGCCGACCAGCTGGCCCGCGGCTTCGTGCTGGGCGCCACCGCCGGCCGGACGACCCTGACGGGCGAGGGCCTCCAGCACGCGGACGGCCACTCGCAGCTGCTCGCCTCGACCAACCCGGGCTGTGTCGCCTACGACCCGGCCTTCGGCTTCGAGATCGCGCACATCGTCCAGGACGGCCTGAAGAGGATGTACGGCCCCGACGCCGAGGACGTCTTCTACTACCTGACCGTCTACAACGAGCCGATCCAGCACCCGTCGGAGCCCGAGAACGTGGACGCCGAGGGCATCCTCAAGGGCATCTACCGCTTCAAGGCGGGCGAGTCCGGCGAGCTGCCCGCGCAGATCATGGCCTCCGGCGTCGCGGTGCCGTGGGCGATCGAGGCGCAGCGCATCCTCGCCGAGGAGTGGAACGTCCGGGCGGACGTCTGGTCGGCGACGTCGTGGAACGAGCTGCGCCGCGAGGCCGTGGACGTCGACCGCCACAACCTTCTCCACCCGGAGGAGGAGCAGCGCGTCCCGTACGTGACGCGGAAGCTGTCCGGGTCCCAGGGGCCGTTCGTGGCCGTCTCCGACTGGATGCGCTCGGTGCCGGACCAGATCGCCCGCTGGGTGCCGGGGACGTACACCTCGCTCGGCGCGGACGGCTTCGGCTTCGCCGACACCCGTGGCGCTGCCCGTCGCTTCTTCCACATCGACGCCCAGTCGATCGTGCTCGCCGTCCTCACCGAACTGGCCCGCGAGGGCAAGGTCGACCGGTCGGTGCTGAAGCAGGCCGTGGACCGCTACCAGCTGCTCGACGTCTCCGCGGCGGACCCGGGCGCCGCGGGCGGCGACGCCTGACGCGTACCACCTGGTGAGGGGCGGTGGGGCTGGTGGTCCCGCCGCCCTTCGGCGTTCCCTACGATGCCTGGCATGAAGGAACCCACCCCACAGCTGCGCTGGGAAGCGCGCACCCGGACCGCGCTGCTGGGGCTCGCCGTCGCCTTCGGTGTCGCCTACGCCGTGCCGATCGTGACGCCCGACGCCGACCCCTGGGTGCACCGGCTCTGCGGATACGTCGAGTGGGCGGTGTGGGGGGCGTTCGCCGTGGACTACGTCGTGCGGTTCGCCCTGGCACCGGCCAAGTGGCCGTTCGTCCGCCGTCACCCCCTCGATCTGCTGGCGGTCCTGCTGCCGCTGGTGCAGCCGCTGCGGCTGCTGCGGGTGGTCTCGACGCTCCTCCTCGTGGGCCGGCGGGCCCGGATGGCCCCGCAGATCACGCTCACCGTGTACGTGGCGGGCGCGGTGGTCGGGCTGCTGATGTTCGGCTCGCTGGCCGTGCTGCACGTGGAGCGGACGGCGCCCGACGGCAACATCAAGACGCTGGGCGACGCGGTGTGGTGGTCGTTCACGACGATGACGACGGTCGGCTACGGCGATCACGCCCCCACCACCGGCTTGGGCCGCGTCCTCGCGGTGGGTCTGATGCTGTCGGGGATCGCCCTGCTGGGTGTGGTCACCGCCAACATCGCCACCTGGTTCATCTCCCGCTTCGAGCGGGACGACGCGGCCGAGCGCCGGCAGACGGAGCTGCTCGAAGCCCTGACCCATGAGGTGAAGGAGCTGCGCGCGGAGGTCGCCCGCCTTTCGTCGCCCGCCGCTCCCGGCCGGACCCCCGGAGCGGCCGCCGTGGCCGGACAGCCGGCCGGTTCGGCCGCGCTGCCCGGGCAGCCGGCCGGTCCGGCGGCCGCCGCTAACGCTCCCAGATCTTGAAGGCTCTGATCTGATACGGGGTCTGGGGCACCCAGACCCCCCGGCCCGGGTACGTCTCGAACTCCCCCGTCTCCGCGCACTCCGCCGACTGGTAGACCGTCACGGGCCGCCCCGTGCGGTTGGCGAGGGCCTGGGCCGTGACGCCCGCGGGCAGCGGGACGCAGCTCTCGATGTCGGTGTCCGACAGCTCGTGCGCCAGTGCCCGTCCCCGGAACTCGGCCTTGGGCCAGAGGCAGAGCTGCCCCGGAGCGCAGGCGCCGAGCCGGGGCGCGGGAGCGGCGGTGGCCGCCGGGGAGCCGGTCGCCGTGGCGGCCGGCAGGGCGGTGAGCAGGCCGGCGACCGCCGGGCGGCGGTCGTGAGAACGGTCTTCGTACGCATGTCCATGATCCCCCGTCTTTCGTCACTCTCTGTGACCGAAACTGTGGACCATGGCACCCTCCGTCCGGAAGGGGGTTCTCGCCGGTTCACCCGGATAGGTGACGGCCCCGCCGGAGGGGTCCGACGGGGCCGCGGGGTGGAACGGAGGGGAGCCGCCGGGGCGGATCAGATGTGGGCCGCGCCCGCACCCGCCTCCGCGTTCTCGCCGCGCTTGGTGAACATGGCCACCAGCGCCGCCACGACGGCGACGACACCGGCGACGGTGAAGGCCAGGCCCATGCCCTCCATGAAGGTGTCGTGGATGACGCCGCCGATCGTGTCGAACAGGTCCGGGGTCACCCCGGGGGCCTTGGCCAGCTCCGGCGGGACCATGCCGAACTCGGCGGCCTGCTCCAGCTTGGGGTCGGCCGGCACCGGTATCCCGGCCGCCTCCCAGTTCTCCTCGAAGGCGCTCGAGACCTTGGAGGACATGACCGCGCCGAGCACGGCCGTACCGAGTGCGCCGCCGACCTGCATCGCGGCCTGCTGCAGACCGCCGGCCACACCGGAGAGCTCCAGCGGGGCGTTGCCCACGATGACCTCGGTGGCGCCGACCATGACCGGCGCGAGGCCCAGGCCGAGGAGGGCGAACCAGAGGGACATGGCGAAGGTGCCGGTCCCCTCCGTGAGGGTGATCATGCCGAACATGGCGGCGGCCGTGCAGACCATGCCGCCGACCAGCGGGATGCGCGGGCCGAACTTGGTGATGAGCACACCGGCCAGCGGCGAGGAGACGATCATCATCGCGGTCAGGGGCAGCAGGTGCAGACCGCTGTCAACCGGGCTGAGGCCCTTGACGCCCTGGAGGTAGAAGGTCACGAAGAAGAGGCCGCCCATGAAGGCGAAGGCCATCAGGACCATCAGCACCACACCGGCCGACAGCGGGACGGAGCGGAACATCGCCAGCGGGATGAGCGGCTCCTTGACCCTGGTCTCCCAGAAGGCGAAGAGCGCGAAGAGCAGGACCGCGCCGCCCAGGAAGCCCCAGGTGTTGCCGCTCGCCCAGCCCCAGGACTCACCGGCCTTGATGATGCCCCAGATGAGGGACCCCATCGCCGCCGAGAGCAGCAGGATGCCGAGGACGTCGAAGGAGCGCGGGGCGTTCGCGGCGCGGTGGTCCTTGAGGATCACCAGGCCGAAGACGAGCGCGAGGACGCCCACCGGCACGTTGATGAAGAAGACGGACTGCCAGCTGACGTGCTCCACGAGCAGACCGCCGACGATCGGGCCGCCGGCGGTGGAGGCGCCGATGACCATGCCCCAGATGCCGATCGCCATGTTCAGCTTCTCGGCGGGGAAGGTGGCGCGGAGCAGCCCGAGCGCGGCCGGCATCAGCAGGGCGCCGAAGACGCCCTGGAGGACACGGAAGCCGATCACGAGCGCGATCGAGTCGGACATGCCGATCGCACCGGAGGCGAGGGCGAAGCCGGCGATGCCGATGAGGAAGGTCTGACGGTGGCCGAAACGGTCACCGAGCTTTCCGGCCGTGATCAGTGCGACGGCGAGCGCGAGGAGGTAGCCGTTGGTGATCCACTGGACGTCGGCGAGCGTCGCGCCGAGGTCCTTCTGGATGGCGGGGTTGGCGATGGCGACGATCGTGCCGTCGAGGGCCACCATCATCACGCCGATGGCGACGGCGAACAGGGTCAGCCAGGGATGGCCTCGCAGTCCCTTCGCCGGGGCCGGCGCGGAGTCCCGGCCACCCCCCTGACCCTGCGGGGCCTTTTCCACGGTGGTCTGACTAGTCATACCGACGAGGCTAGTGTCAGCCACTGACAATTGACAAAGCGATTCACGCGCCGGTAACTGTCACGTAGCTCACAGGTACCCTGAGCTGCACGCGGCGACGAAATGTGGCGGAAAGAGGACCATGCGGTGACGGTTTCCGGGCTGCGGGAACGGAAGAAGCAGCGCACGCGCAACGCGCTGTTGCGGGTGGCCCTCGAGCTGTTCACGACGCAGGGGTACGAGCAGACCACCGTCGACGAGATCGCGGACGCGGTCGAGGTCTCCCAGCGCACCTTCTTCCGCTACTTCGCCTCCAAGGAGGAGGTCGCCTTCGCCGTCCAGCAGATGGTGGAGGAGCGTTTCGTCCGGGCGCTGGCCGAACGGCCCGCCGAGGAGGGCCCGCTCGACGCGATGCGCAACGCGGTCCTCGGCTCCTGGGACACCATCGGCGAGGCGATCATGGAGGTCGTGCCCGTCGAGCTGTACCTGCGGACCTTCCAGATGATCGAGTCGACGCCGGCGCTCCTCGCCGTCCATCTGCGGCGCTCCACCGAGATGGAGGAGAGCATCGCCCGCCTGATCGCCGAGCGGGAGGGCCTGGACGTGGACGCGGACCCGCGCCCGCGCATCGCGGTGGCGGCGTTCAGCGGCGTCATGCGGGTGACCGCCCAGATGTGGGGCCGGGGGACGGACCCGACCCTGCAGGCGATCCGCGCGCTGACCGAGCGGTACCTGGACCACCTGGGGCCGGCGCTGGAGCCGCACTGGCGCGCTTGAGGTGTAAGCGGGGCCGGGAGAGAGTGTCCCCGCCGCTTCCCGTGCTCCCGGCGGCTGCGCCACCCGTACCGCCCCGCTCACACCGCGTCACCTAAACCCGCTCGTCCGTGTGATCCCGGTCACCGGTGGCACGGCGCCGTCCGCGCGTCTCCTAGGGTGGGCGGCGGTGACTTCCTTCGACTCCTCCCCCACCCTCTCCGTCTGGCGCATGCTCCTCGCGCTGGCCGTCGTGTTCGTCCTCCTGGCGACCACCGGCTGGACGACCCTGCGTGATCAGCAGGGCCCACGGCTCCCGCGCGACAGCGCGCTCGCCTCCTGGGCGCGCGACAGGATCGGCCTGCGGACGCTCCCCGACCCGGCCGCCCCCGCCCGTACGATCGCCGCGTTCTTCACCTCGATCGGCCCCGCCCAGAGCGCCCGGCTCGCCGACGCCCACCCTTATGTCGTCGGCAACCTCGACGGCGCTCCCGTGACCCTCCGCTACCGCGCCAACCGGCTGGCCCTCTCCCGCGCGCACAGCGCCGAGCAGGGCAGGGTCCAGGACGTCCGGCTCACCGAGGCCGGCCGCCACGAAGCCCTGCGCCGGGTGCACCGGTTCGCCTCCCTGATGCGGCCGGGCCGGCAGATCCTCGCCTTCGACCCGGCAGGCTCCGGGCGCACGGCCGAGGTCCTCGGCGATCTGAACCGGGCGCAGCGGGTCTCGGTGATCGTCCCCGGCGTCGACACCAACCTCCTCACCTTCCAGAAGAGCCACGGCAAGTACTCGGCCCCGGCCGGCATGGCCGAATCGCTCTACGCCGCCGAGCGGCGCGCCGCGCCCGGCACCCGTACCGCCGTCATCGCCTGGGCCGACTACACCGCCCCCGTCGGCGTCGGCATCGACGCGGCCATCGGCCGGCTCGCCGAGACCGGGGCCGACCGCCTCCTGGACATGGCCACCGCCCTGCCCGGCAGCTCGCGCGTCAGCCTCTTCTGCCACAGCTACGGCTCCGTCCTGTGCGGGGTCGCCGCGCCCCGGCTGCCCGAACGGGTGACGGACGTGGCGGTGGCGGGCAGCCCCGGCATGCGGGTGCAGAGCGTGGCCGAGCTGTCCACGCGGGCCCGGGTCTGGGCGATGCGGGACACCGACGACTGGATCCAGGACGTGCCGCACCTGGAGTTCGGCGGGGTCGGGCACGGCGCGGACCCGGTGGAGCCGGAATTCGGGGCGCGGCTGCTCTCGGCGGCCGGAGCCGTCGGCCACGCGGGCTATTTCGAGCCGGGCACCGACAGCCTCGACAACTTCGCCGCCATAGGCGTCGGTTCGTACGACAGTCTGACCTGTGCGAGCGCCGACAGCGCTTGCCGCAGTGGAATCTCCGGTGCCGAAGGGGCCTGACGCGCGTAGAGCGCGCGCGGACCGGCCCCCGACCGAGGGGCGACGCGCGGGCGCCCGGCGCATACGATGAGGCACATGGGTGATGTGCTGGCCGGAATTCATGCCACCTGGGAGTTCGAGAGCGACGCCGTCGTCATCCGCTTCGAACGGGGGATCCGCACACCGAAGCTGTTCCAGACACTGCGCGAACGACGTGTCCCGCACGAGGCTTTGGCGTCCGTGACGCTCGCCCCGGGCAAGCGGGGCACCGTCGTGCTGCACGCCGTGCCGCGGCCGGGCGCCGACCCCCTGATGGAGGCGGCCGCCGGGCAGCTGAAGGCGGGGCGCGACCCCTACCGGCTGGTGCTGCCGGCCGAGCGCGAGACCCTGGCCGAGTACTACGCGGACGAGCTGCGCCCGCTCCTGGCACGGGACACCGGCCCGACCGACGGGTTCCTGGTGACGGCGCCGGAAGGGCCCCAGTCCTTCAAGGCCTTCGACGGGAGGGCCGGCTTCGACGGCCGGTCGGAGGTCACCTTCCGCTGGTTCGGTACGGGCGCCTCCTCGGAGAAGTGGAAGGCCGGCGACCAGACGTTCTCCGTCCAGGACCTCAGCGGGGTGGAGTGGCGCTCGCCCGACGTCTTCGACGGGTACCTGCGGCTGCTGCCCCGGGGCACCGAGCCGCTGCACGCGCAGGTCGACCAGGACCCGGCCGCCGTCGTCTTCGGCCTCGGCTACGGCCTGGTCCACGAGTCCCTGCCGTTCGCGGCGTCGGTCCTCGCGGCGATCCGGGGCGCGGGGCGGGCGGCGGCGCCGCTGGAGACGGACCGCTTCGATCCGGCGGGGGTGGCGGAGCGGATACGGCACCTCGGGGAGCTGCACCAGGCGGGTCTGGTCACCGACGAGGAGTTCACGGCGAAGAAGGCGGAGCTGCTGGCGCAGCTGTGAGGGGTGGGACGCGGGGGTTCGCCGGGAGCGGGCGGGCCACGCGGGTCATACCTCCGTAGGGGGTACGGGACGGCTCTGCGGTATGACGCCCTCCCGCGCCGGTGCTGCCTAGTCTGGGCAGGCCATGAGTACCGACACCCCCTCCTCCCCCGAACCCGCCGAGCCCCCCGCATCCCCCACGGATCCCGGAACCGGGCGCGCCGGCCGGTTCTCCGCTCGCGCCGGGCGGCTCGCCGCCCCCGCACGGGGCCTGATGCAGGCCTTCGGCACGGCCCTCGCGACGCCGACCGCGCCCGGCGAACCGCTCCTCGCCCATGCCAGGAAACGCTGGCTTCGGCAGCTCCCGTACGGCGTGGCCTTCGCCTTCGTCGCCTCCCTGCTCCCCGTCACCATCACGGTCCTCGTGCAGGACTACGAGGTCAACGGCGCCCTCGCCGGCGCCCTCGCCACCGCGCAGACCGCGCCGCTGCTGCTCGCCGTGACCCGCCCCCTCCAGGCGTGGTGGGTGATCGGCATCGCCGATGTCGCCGGAGCGCTGGTCCTGTTCGGGGCGGACGGGGTCGTCGGGCGCCCCTGGCCGTGGACGCCGATGGTCGTCATCGGCTACCTCGCCCTGATGGTGGCCCTCGGGCTGCGCGAGTCGCGCCGGGCACTGCTCGGGGTGTGGCTGGTGACCGGCGCCGTCGGCTTCGCGTTCGAGCTGGTCTCGCAGCGGCACAGCGACGGCACCCACGTCCTCCTCTTCGTGCTGAGCGGTGTCGTCCTGCTGGTCACCGCGACGCTCCGCGAACGCGGCGACGCCGAACGCCGTACCGCGGAGGAGCGGGCACGCACCACCCTCCTGGAGGAACGCGCCCGGATCGCGCGGGAGTTGCACGACGTCGTCGCCCACCACATGTCGGTGATCACGGTCCAGGCGGACTCGGCGCCGTACCGCATCCCCGACCTGCCCGACGCGGCCCGGGAGGAGTTCACCTCGATCGCCGCGAGCGCGCGGGAGTCGCTCGCCGAGATGCGGCGCCTCCTCGTGGTGCTCCGCAACGAGGGCACGGAGGGCGAACGGGCGCCGCAGCCGGGCCTCGACCGGGTGCAGCAGCTGATCGAGGCGACGGTACGGGCGGGGCTGCCGGCCGAGCTGTCGCTGGCGGCCGACCTCGGGGACGTACCGCAGGCGGTGGACCTGTCGGCGTACCGGATCGTGCAGGAGGCGCTCGCGAACGCCGTCCGGCACGCGCCGGGGGCCCGGACCCGGGTGTCGGTCCGCACCGAGGACGGCTGGCTGAACGTGCTCGTCGTCAACGGCCCCGGCGCCCGGCGGACCTCGCCGCTGGAAGGCGGGCCGGGGACGGGGCACGGGCTGGTCGGGATGCGTGAACGCGTACGGTTGACCGGCGGCACGCTGGACACCGGGCCGCTGCCGGACGGCGGCTTCCGGGTCGCGGCCAGGCTTCCGCTGCGTACGAAGGACGGACTTCCGTGACGCCCATCCGCGTGATCATCGTCGACGACCAGGCCATGGTGCGGGCGGGGTTCGCCGCGCTGCTGGCGGCGCAGGCGGACATCGACGTGGTGGGCGAGGCGCCGGACGGGCGGGCGGGGGTCGAGGTGGCCCGGTCGACGCGTCCGGACGTGGTGCTGATGGACGTACGGATGCCGGAGATGGACGGGCTCGCGGCGGCGCGGGAGATCCTGTCGCCGCCGGTCGGGGTCGTGCACCGGCCGAAGGTCCTGATGCTGACCACGTTCGACGTGGACGACTACGTGTACGAGGCGCTGCGCGCGGGCGCGTCGGGCTTCCTGCTGAAGGACGCACCGCCGGCGGACCTGATCGCGGCGGTGCGGGTGGTGGCCGGCGGCGAGGCGCTGCTGGCGCCGTCGGTGACGCGCCGCCTGATCGCCGACTTCGCCGCGTCGCGGCCCGCGCCGCGGGGGGACCGGGCGGCGCTGCGGCTCAACGGGCTGACGCCGCGCGAGACGGAGGTCCTGGAGCTGATCGCGCGGGGCCTGTCGAACCAGGAGATCGCGGACCGGCTGGTACTCGCGGAACAGACGGTGAAGACGCACATCGGCCGCGTCCTGTCGAAACTGGACCTGCGCGACCGGGCCCAGGCCGTGATCTTCGCGTACGAGTCGGGGGTGGTGGCGCCGGGGGACGGGGGGCGGTGACGGGGGTGGCGGTGTGAGCGTCGGGCGGGGCTTCGCCCCGTCGGCGGGCGGGCGCGCGGGGCCGGTGGTGCCGTCCGGCACGGGCGGTGCGTCTCCGGTACGCGGTACGCGGTGAACACCCCAGTCCGCCCCCTCCCGAAACCCTGACGGGACCAGGGCTCCGCCCCCGACCCCGTCACCCGGTCGCTCCGTGGGCCGACCCTCACCGGACCGGCCACCGCCGGGAGGCCTCCCCCCTTTCAAGACCGCGGCCACGCGCCAGGGTCGGCCCGTGTACAGCCCCCCGGGGATACGCCCCCCAACCCTCCCCCTGGGGAAACCCCCACCCCCGCCCCCCAGTCGGCCCCTCGTCCACCCCCTACCCCGGTAGCAGCTCGGAGTTGGCGCTCCGGGGTGACGTGGTGGGGGGCGTTTCCTTCCTACCTTCCTCTCGCTACGGACCAGACGCACGAGAGACAGCGAGAAGGAGGGCAGCCACATGCGCCGCTTCAAGAGGACCTTGGGGGCCGTCGCGATCGTCGGCACGGTGGTCGGGGGAACGGCGGGGTGGGTGTCCGGGAATGGGCAACGGGCCGTGACCGGAGGGCCGGTCGGGGTGGCGGCGTGGCGGGACGCGGGGCTGCCCGATCCGGAGCGGATGACGGCCGCCCGGACCGCCGCGTTCTTCGCCTCCCTGAGCCCCGCCCGGCAGCGGCAGCTCGCCGCCGCGCACCCCGCCGTCGTCGGCAATCTCGACGGCGCCCCCCTCCCCCTGCGGTACGAGGCCAACGCCCGCGCCGCCGGGCCCCGTTACGCCGGACAGCAGGTCCTCGCCTACGACCCCCGGGGCCGGGGCCAGGTCGCCGTCGTGCGCGGGGACCTGGGCACGGCCCGGCATGTCGCCGTCGTCGTGCCCGGCTCGGACATCGACGCCGGGAACGTCCGGCCGCTCACCGACATGGCCGACGCCCTGCACCGTGCCACCGGCGGCGGCACCGCCGTCATCGCCTGGGCCGGCTACACCACCCCCGTCGGCGTCGGCCTGGACGCCGCCTCCGGCGATCTCGCCGAGGCGGGAGCCGAGCGGCTCACCCGGCTCGTCGACGGGCTCGACGCCGTCGGCGCCGCCGATCCCGCCGTCTTCTGCCACAGCTACGGCTCCGTCGTCTGCGGCCTCGCCGCCCCCGAACTCAAGGCCAAGGACCTCGTCGTCCTCGGCTCCCCCGGCATGCGCGCCGACAACGTCGCCGCGCTGCGCACCTCCGCCCGGGTCTGGGCCGCCAAGGACCCCTCCGACTGGATCGACAAGGTCCCGAACGTCCGCTTCGCCGGGCTCGGCCACGGCGAGGACCCCACCAGCCCCGCCTTCGGCGCCCGCCGCGTCCCCGCCGAGGACGCCCACGGCCACAACGGCTACTTCACCGCCGGCACCCGCTCCCTCCGTACCTTCGCCGCCATCGCCCAGGGGGACCTCCGATGACCAGCCTCGCCCAGCGCATCGAGCACCGGACCCCCGCCCACCGCGACCGGGCCGTCGACGGCCTGCGCGCCCTCGCGCTGCTCGCCGTACCGACCGGGCACTGGCTCCTCGGCGGCTTCACCCTCTCCTCCGACGGGGCCCTGCACAACGCCAGCCCGCTCTCCGCCTTCGGCGCGTTCGCGCCCGTCAGCTGGATCCTCCAGATGCTGGGGATCTTCTTCCTCGTCGGCGGCTACGCCTCCGCCCTGTCGTACCGGAAGCGGAAGGGCTCCACCGGTGACTGGCTCAAGGGCCGCCTCGCCCGGCTCGGCCGGCCCGTCCTCGGCGTCACCGCCGTGTGGGCGCTGCTGCTCCCGGCGCTCCACTACGGCTTCGGCGTGCCCGGCGACACCCTGCGGACGGCGTCGACGCTGGTCGTCCAGCCGCTCTGGTTCGTCGGGGTCTACACGGTCGTCACCGCCCTCACCCCGCTCTGCCTGCGCGCGGCCAGCCGCCTGGGCGTCTGGGCCGCCGCCCCGCTGCTCGGCTCCGTCGCCGTCGTCGACGTGCTGCGCTACGGGCCGTACGCCGAGACCGTGCCTTCCTGGCTGGGCCTCCTCACCATCCTTCCCGGCTGGCTCTTCGCCTACCAGCTCGGTGTCTCCTGGGCGGAGGGCCGGCTCACCAGGCGGCACGCGTGGGGGCTGCTCGTCGGCGGCGCGGCGCTCTTCGCCGCCTTGTTGCTCTTCTTCGGCTACCCCGCCTCCATGGTCGGCGTCCCCGGCGAGGCCCGCACCAACTCCCACCCGCCGTCGCTGCTCGTCCTCGCCCTCGCCGCCGCCCAGAGCGGCGCCGCGATCCTGCTGCGCGACCGGCTCGGGAAGCTGCTGCGGCGACCCGCGCTGTGGGCGCCGGTCGTCGTCGTCAACCTGTCGGCGATGACCATCCTGTGCTGGCACCAGACGGCGATGCTCGCCGCCGCGATCCCGGCGTCGTACGCGGGTGAGGTCCCCGGGCTCGTCGGTGCGCCGGACACCGTCGGCTGGGTCCTCGCCCGACTCGCGTGGATGCCGTTGTTCGCCGGGCTGCTGGTGCTGATCGGGCGGTTCGCCCGGGGCTTCGAGTCCCCGTGGACGCGGACCGGCCCCGCCCGCCGCACGATGGCCGGCCTCCTGGCGGCGGGGTTCGCGGTCTTCGCGCTGGGGCTGGCGTGAGGCCGCCGGGCGGGAGGCGGGCCGTGTCGTGGCGTGGTCCCGGCGCCGCGACCGGCCCGGCTCCTACTCCCGCGCCGCCGACGTGGAGCTCATGTCCGGGTAGCGGTCCCCCGACACCCGCGCCGCGATCGGCTCCAGTTCCGCCAGTTCCGCGTCCGTCAGCGTGATCCGGGTCGCCGCCGCGTTCTCCTCCAGGCGGGCGCGCTTGCGGGTGCCCGGGATCGGCACGACCGTCAGGCCGTGCACCGTGGCCCGCTGCTGCACCCACGCCAGCGCGATCTGCGCCGCCGTCGCCCCGTGCGCCGCCGCGATCTTCAGGACCGGTTCGAGGAGCGCCGCGTTCCGCTCCGCGTTCTCGCCCGTGAAGCGCGGCTGGTGCTTGCGGAAGTCACCGGCCGACAGATCCTTGGACGCGTCCACGAAGGCACCGGTCAGGAAGCCCCGGCCCAGCGGGGAGTACGGGACGAACGCCACCCCGAGCTCCGCCGCCGCGCCGACCGCGCCGCGCTCCACGTCCCGGGAGAACAGGGACCACTCCGACTGGAGGGCCGCGATCGGGTGCACGGCGTGCGCCTCGCGCAGCTCCGCGCCGGTGACCTCGCTCAGACCGAGGTGCCGCACCTTGCCCTCGCGTACCAGCTCCGCCATCGCGCCGACCGACTCGGCGAGGGGGACGGCCGGGTCGCGCCGGTGCATGTAGTAGAGGTCGATGGTCTCGACTCCCAGCCGGCGCAGGCTGGCCTCGGCCGACTTCCGGATGTAGGCGGGGTCGTTGTTGATGCCCCGGTAGTGCGGGTCGTCGGCGCGGCGCTCTATGGCGAACTTGGTGGCGAGGACGATCTCGTCGCGGTGAGCGGCCACGAACGGGGCGAGGAACTCCTCGTTGGCGCCCTGCCCGTAGACGTCCGCCGTGTCGATCAGGGTGACACCGGCCTCCAGCGCCGCGTCGAGGGTGTCCCGCGCGGCGGCCTCGTCCGTGTCGCCGTAGAACTCGCTGATGCCCATGGCTCCAAAGCCCTGGACGCCGGTCTCGGGTCCGTCCGTGCCCAGTCGGACCGTGGAAATCCTGCTCATCGGTTCATCCCTCCGCGTAGTGGCCGATCTTGATGTCGAGGACGGCGAGGGTGTCCTGGAGTTCCGCGATCCGGGACAGCACGTCCCGGCGGGTGGTCTCCAGCAGCTCGCGCCGCTCGACGAAGGTGTGATCGCCCTCCCGGACCAGCTCCGCGTACCGCACCATCGCGGCGACCGGCATCCCGGTCAGCCGGAGCTTGCCGACGAAGGTCAGCCAGCCCAGGTCGCGGTTGGTGAAGCGCCGCTGGCCGGTGTGCGAGCGGTCGACGTGCGGCATCAGGCCGATCCGCTCGTACCAGCGGAGGGTGTGGGCGGAGAGTCCGGTCCAGGCCGCCACCTCGCTGATGGTGTAGCGGTCCTGGCCGTCCGGGCGGGGGAAAGCGGGGTCCTGCGAGGTCGTGCGGGCGATCACGCTCATGGGCCCCACGCTAGAACCTTGGAGTGCACTCCAAGCAAGTAGGCTCGGCTCCATGCAGAGCCTGGCGTTGATCGAGAACTGGCCCGTCCCCACCGCTGCCGCCGCCGTCGTCCGCGCGGACGGCACCCTCGCCGGGGCGCACGGCCCCACCGGACAGCGGTTCCCGCTCGCCTCGGTGACCAAGCCGCTCGCGGCGTACGCCGTCCTCGTCGCGTACGAGGAGGGGGCGATCGACCTCGACGAGCCCGCCGGGCCCGAGGGCGCGACCGTGCGGCACCTGCTGGCCCACACCTCCGGCCTGGCCTTCGACGAGCCCCGTGTCATGGCGGAGCCCGGTGCGCGCCGGATCTACTCCAACACCGGCTTCGAGGCGCTCGGCGACCACGTCGCCAAGGCGACGGACATCCCCTTCGCCGACTATCTGCACCAGGCGGTCCTCGAGCCGCTCGGCATGACGTCGACGTCGCTGGACGGTTCGCCCGCCAAGGACGGGGTGTCGACGGTCGACGACCTGGTGCGGTTCGCGGCGGAGGTGCAGGCGCCGCGGCTGCTCGACCCGCGCACGGTGCTGGACGCGATGACGGTGACGCACCCCGGTCTGACCGGCATCCTCCCCGGGTACGGGCATCAGCGGCCCAACGACTGGGGCCTCGGCTTCGAGATCCGCGACTCCAAGTCCCCGCACTGGACCGGGGCCTCGTCCTCGCCGCGTACGTTCGGCCACTTCGGCCAGTCGGGCACGTTCCTGTGGATCGACCCGGACGCCCGGGCCGCGTGCGTGGCGCTGACGGACCGGGCCTTCGGCCCGTGGGCGGTGGAGGCGTGGCCGCCGTTCACCGACGCGGTCCTCGCGGAGCTGCGCGGCTAGGGCGTGTTTCGAAAGTAGCGTCGTCCGCCCGCAGGGCGGGGCAGGGGGCGTCTGGTGCGTGCGATCGCAAGGCGGAGGGAGGAGAGCGCAGCGGGCTGCGCCGACGACCGACAACGCAGCGAGCGTGCGTGCCAGGCG
>NZ_JBIBHT010000006.1:0-527962 GCF_042957155.1 Streptomyces sp. NPDC008121
ACGCCCGGTTACATTCCGAACCCGGAAGCTAAGCCTTTCAGCGCCGATGGTACTGCAGGGGGGACCCTGTGGGAGAGTAGGACGCCGCCGAACAACCCGCCCTTTTAGCTCAGTCGGTAGAGCGTCTCCATGGTAAGGAGAAGGTCAACGGTTCGATTCCGTTAAAGGGCTCCGAAAAGAAGAAGGCCCCCGCCACATGGCGGGGGCCTTCTTTGTTTTGTGCGCCGGCCCCGGGCCCCGAAGGCGGCGCCCCTGCTGTGAACAGGGGCGCCGGCCGGGAGAGCGTCAGCCGGCGGTGATCGGCTCCGGGATGCGCATCGCCAGGATCGCCATATCGTCCGACGCCGGTTCCTGAGCGAAGCGCTCCACCGCGCGCAGGATGCGGGCCGCGACCGCGCCGGCCGTCAGGCCCGTACAGGTCTTCAGGACCTCCGCCAGACCGTCGTCGCCCAACATCCGGCTGCCCTCGCGGCGTTCCGTGACGCCGTCGGTGACACAGAGCAGGACATCGCCCGGATCCAGCGTGATCGTCTGCTCGTACAGCTCCAGGTCATCGATGACACCGAGGAGCGGCTGAGGATCCGCCGCCGAGGAGACCGTGCCGTCCTGGCGCAGACGCAGCGGCAGCGGATGACCGGCGCAGACCACCTTGAGAAGGGCCGAGCCGTCCTCCTGCGGCCACATCTCGCCGTAGAGAAGGGTCAGGAAGCGGCTGCGGGCGCCCTCGTCGAGGATGGCGGCGTTCAGCCGCTCCAGCACCGCCGGGCCGCCGAAACCCTCCCGGGCCAGCAGACGCAGCGCGTGGCGGGCCAGGCCCGTGACGGCCGCCGCCTCCGGACCCGTACCGCAGACGTCGCCGATGGCGAAGCCGTAGGCGTTGTCGCGGATCGGGAACAGGTCGTAGAAGTCGCCGCCGACCTCATTGCCCTCGCCGGCCGCGCGATAGATGACATCGACCTCGACCCCGGGGATGTCCGGCAGACCCGGCGGCAGCAGACTGCGCTGCAGGGACTGGGAGATGGCCATCCGCTCGCTGTAGAGACGGGCGTTGTCCAGAGCCAGTGCCGCACGGCGGGAGAGGTCCTCGGCGAGCTCCAGGATCTCCTGGCGGAAATGGTCGTCCGACGGCTTGCCCAGCGTGAGCATGCCGATCACGCGGTTACGGGCCACCAGCGGCAGCACCACCGTCTCCCCGCCGACCACGGCCGCCGTCGCCAGAGTCGTGTCGATACCCGAGGACAACGGGCCCGCCGCACCGCCCAGTTCGCGCATCGACGTGGAGAGCGCCGCCCGGTGGGCGGCCGCCGCCGGCGCGGACCAGACACGGGCGCCCGGCGTGGGCACCGGGTCCGGCGGGGCGATCGAGGAGAGCAGGGCCTTGAGACCGTCGATCCGGTCCTCGTCCTCGTGCAGGACGTACGAGAGATACGGGTCCGACGACTGGTCGGCGATCGTGTAGACGGCGCACCAGGTCGCGAGCGTCGGAACGGTCATCTGCGCCATGAGCGCCAGGGTCTGATCGCGGTCCAGCGTGCCGGCCAGCAGGTCGGAGGCCTCGACGAGGAAGCTCAACGAGCCGCGGCGCAGGCGCTCCAGCTCGCCGAGACGGGCCGACTCCACGGCCAGGGCGATCCGGTCGGCGGCGAACTGCAGGCGCAGGGCCTCTTCGTTGGAGTAGCGGTTCGGGTTCTCCGCGGCGACGCCCAGGGAGCCGGTCAGCCGGCCCTCGACCTTGAGGGGGACCGTGACCACCGAACGCATGCCGGTGCCCTCCAGCAGGGGCACGGCGCCCGGGACGGCGGCCAGGTCCTCGTGGACGGCCGGCATCCGGGCGGAGCCGTAACGGCTGGCACCCGTCTCCACCGGAACGCGGGCGAAGCGCTGACGGGCCGACGGCAGGCCCGTGGTGGCGCGCACCTCCAGCTCCGTCTCGTCGTCCGTGGCCAGCAGGAGGAACGCAGCGTCGCCGTCGAGCATGTCGCGGGCGCGCTCCACCGTGCGCTGGAGGAGCCCGTCCAGGTCGTCCGGGGCCGGAGAGCCGATGAACACCTCGAAGGGGTCCGCCGAACGGCTCTCGGCGCCGGAGTCGGAGACCGCGGTGCGCTGCGGGGTCTGCAGGACCGCGCGCTCGTACTCGCGTACGAGGAGGCAGACGGTGGACGGCTCGCCTCCGGCGTCGCGGACCCGGAGGTGGGAGGCGTACACGGGCACGACCCGGCCGTCCGCGCAGCGGATGCCGTAGCTGCCCTCCCAGCGGGAGAGCTGGAGCGCCTCGACGAGGCCGGTGCCGATGCCGGGGGTGTGGGGCCAGGCGGCGAGATCGCCGAGCGGCTTGCCGAGGACCTGCTCCGCGGTGTAGCCGAAGAGCTCCTCGGCGTCTTCGTTCCAGGCCGTGACGGAGCCGCCGCGGTCGATCTGGGCGACGGCCACGCGGACGCGGCTCTCGGCGACGGGCAGGAGGGCGTCGGGGAGGACGGGGCCCGCCGAGCGGGTCCCGATGGGGCGCTCCGGCAGGTCCAGCTGGAACCAGACGTTCTTCCTGGTGGGGGTGTACTCGACGCCCCAGCGCGTGGCCAGGGCGGCGCAGAGCAGCAGGCCCCGGCCGTTCTCCCGGTCGGGGTGGGCGACGGTGCGGCCGCCCTGGACGGGGATCTCGCGCTCGGGGTAGCGGTCGGCGACCTCGACGCGGACGCCGTCCTCGCTGCGCAGGCACAGGACGTCGGCGGCGGTGCCGGCGTGGACGACGGCATTGGTGACGAGTTCGCTGGTGAGGACGACGGCGTCGTCGACGACCTCGGCGTACCCCCATCCCTGCAGGGTGTCCCTGACGAAGGCGCGGGCGGTCGCGACGGACCGCCCGACGGGGTCGAAGCTGGCAGCCGCCCGCGCGGTGATCACAGAACTCCTCGTACGCGTTTCGACGCCCGGCTCTGCCATGGTCGGTGTGCCCCTCCCGCTGCCCGCTGGTCTTCTTCCCGCCGCCCCGCCCCCGCCGGGCGGACCGGGGCGGTTGGACAGCCGGATGCCAGGTTACTTACCTTCACTGTCCGGGCGGATGCCGGTCACCGCTGTTTCCGTCCCCTACGGGCGGGGACGTTATGCGAAGCTGCCGAACTGTTATGGCCTTGTTCGGCTGCGGTGAAACACTGGGTCGGCCTGTGGCGACGGCCCGGGCAGGACGGCCAATCCCTTCGGGAGGGACACGGTGGACTCTGGCACGGCGGCGCGGCGCGGCAGCGGCAGCGGCACGCGGGCAAAGGGCGGACGGTCCCGGAGCGGTGGGACGGTGCAGGTGGACGCGGCGGCCATGGAGCGGCTGCTCCAGGCGCTGGTCTCGATGCGCGACGGGAATTTCCGCAAGCGCCTGACCGTGTCCGGCGACGGGGTCATGGCGGAGATCTCCGCCGTGTTCAACGAGGTCGCCGACCGGCAGATGCATCTGACGGGTGAGCTGTCGCGGGTGCGGCGGATGGTGGGGCGCGAGGGCAAGCTGTCCGAACGGCTGGAGGCCGGGGCCAGCGAAGGCGCCTGGGCCGCGGCGATCGAGGCCGCGAACGCGCTGGTCGACGACATGACGCGGCCGGTGTCCGAGGTCGGGCGGGTGCTGTCGGCGGTGGCCGAGGGCGATCTCGACCAGCGGATGGACCTGCGGTCCGACGGGCCCGACGGTGCGGCGCGGCCGCTGCGCGGGGAGTTCCTGAAGGTCGCCCGGACGGTGAACAACCTGGTCGACCAGTTGTCGGCGTTCACCGACGAGGTGACGCGGGTCGCGCTGGAGGTCGGTACCGAGGGGAAGCTGGGCGGTCAGGCCCAGGTGCGCGGTATGTCCGGTTCGTGGAAGGACCTCACGGATTCGGTCAACACGATGGCGTACCGGCTGACGGCTCAGGTACGTGATATCGCTCTCGTCACGACGGCGGTCGCCAAGGGCGATCTGTCGCGCAAGGTCACCGCGCACGTGGCCGGCGAGATGCTGGAGCTGAAGAACACCGTCAACACGATGGTGGACCAGCTGTCCTCGTTCTCCTCCGAGGTGACCCGCGTCGCGCGGGAGGTCGGCACGGAGGGCGAGCTGGGCGGTCAGGCCGAGGTGGCCGGGGTCGCGGGCGTGTGGAAGGACCTCACCGACTCCGTCAACACGATGGCGGGGAATCTCACCAATCAGGTGAGGGGCATCGCCGAGGTCACCACGGCGGTCGCCAACGGCGACCTCTCGCAGAAGGTCACCGTGAGCGCGCGCGGCGAGGTCGCGCAGCTCGCGGACACGATCAACCAGATGACCGAGACGCTGCGGACGTTCGCCGACGAGGTGACGCGCGTGTCCGGGGAGGTCGGCGCGCAGGGTCTGCTGGGCGGTCAGGCGCAGGTGCCGGGTGCGGCGGGGACGTGGAAGGACCTGACCGATTCGGTCAACACGGTCTTCCGGAACATCACCACGCAGGTGCGGGACATCGCGCAGGTGACGACGGCGGTCGCCAACGGTGATCTCTCCCAGAAGGTCACCGTCGACGTGGCCGGCGAGATGCTGGAGCTGAAGAACACCGTCAATACGATGGTCGACCAGCTGTCGGCGTTCGGCTCCGAGGTGACCCGGGTCGCGCGGGAGGTCGGTGTCGAGGGTCTGCTCGGCGGCCAGGCCGAGGTGCCGGGTGCGGCGGGAACGTGGAAGGACCTCACCGATTCGGTGAACACGGCGTTCCGCAACCTGACGGGTCAGGTGCGGGACATCGCGCAGGTGACGACGGCGGTCGCCAACGGTGATCTCTCCCAGAAGGTCACCGTCGACGTCGCGGGCGAGATGCTGGAGCTGAAGAACACCGTCAACACGATGGTGTCGCAGCTGTCGTCCTTCGCCGACCAGGTGACGCGGATGGCGCGGGACGTGGGCACGGAGGGCCGCCTCGGCGGTCAGGCGCGGGTCGACGGTGTCTCCGGTACGTGGAAGGAGCTCACCGACTCCGTCAACTTCATGGCGGGGAACCTGACGTCCCAGGTGCGGCAGATCGCCCAGGTGACGACGGCGGTGGCGCGGGGCGACCTGTCGCAGAAGATCGACGTGGACGCGCGCGGCGAGATCCTGGAGCTGAAGAACACCATCAACACGATGGTCGACCAGCTGTCCGCGTTCGCGGAGCAGGTGACGCGGGTGGCCCGCGAGGTGGGTACGGACGGCCGGCTCGGGGGTCAGGCGCAGGTGCCGGGCGTCGCCGGGGTGTGGCGCGATCTGACCGACTCGGTGAACGGCATGGCGGGGAACCTCACCGCCCAGGTCCGTAACATCGCGCAGGTCGCCACGGCGGTGGCGCGCGGTGACCTGTCGCAGAAGATCGACGTGGACGCGCGCGGCGAGATCCTGGAGCTGAAGAACACCCTCAACACGATGGTGGACCAGCTCTCCAGCTTCGCCGAGCAGGTGACGCGGGTGGCCCGTGAGGTGGGCACGGAGGGCATCCTGGGCGGTCAGGCCGAGGTGCAGGGGGTCTCCGGCACCTGGAAGGACCTCACCCAGTCGGTGAACTTCATGGCGAACAACCTGACCTCCCAGGTGCGCAACATCGCCGAGGTGACGACGGCGGTCGCCAAGGGCGACCTCTCGAAGAAGATCACCGTCGACGCCAAGGGCGAGATCCTGGAGCTGGTGACGACCGTCAACACGATGGTCGACCAGCTGTCGAACTTCGCCGACGAGGTGACGAGGGTCGCCCGCGAGGTGGGCACCGAGGGGATCCTGGGCGGTCAGGCGCGGGTGCGCGGGGTGACGGGCATCTGGAAGGACCTGAGCGACAACGTCAACCTGATGGCCAACAACCTGACGAGTCAGGTGCGGAACATCTCCCGGGTCTCCTCCGCGGTCGCCAACGGCGATCTGACGAAGAAAGTGACGGTCGAGGCGCGCGGCGAGGTGGCCGAGCTGGCCGACACCGTCAACACGATGGTGACGACGCTGTCCTCGTTCGCGGACGAGGTGACGCGAGTCGCGCGCGAGGTGGGTACGGAGGGTGAGCTGGGCGGCCAGGCGCGGGTGCCGGGCGTCTCGGGCACCTGGAAGGACCTGACGGAGTCGGTGAACTCGATGGCGTCCAACCTGACGGGCCAGGTGCGTCAGATCGCCGCCGTCACCACCGCCATCGCCAAGGGTGATCTCACCAAGAAGATCGACATCGACGCGCGCGGTGAGATCCAGGAGCTGAAGAACACCATCAACACGATGGTCGACCAGCTGTCCTCGTTCGCCGAGGAGGTCACCCGGGTGGCCCGCGAGGTGGGCACCGAGGGCATCCTGGGCGGCCAGGCACGGGTCCGGGACGTCGACGGCACCTGGCGCGACCTGACCGAGTCGGTGAACGAGATGGCCGGGAACCTGACCCGGCAGGTGCGGGCCATCGCGGCCGTCGCCACCGCGGTGACCCGCGGCGACCTCAACCTGAAGATCGACGGTGTGGACGCGGCGGGCGAGATCCAGGCCCTCCAGGACAACATCAACACCATGATCGCCAATCTGCGCGACACCACCCTCGCCAACGAGGAGCAGGACTGGCTCAAGGGCAATCTCGCCCGGATCTCCGGACTGATGCAGGGCCGCCGGGACCTGGACGACGTCGCCTCGCTCATCATGAGCGAGCTGACGCCCGTCGTCTCGGCTCAGCACGGCGCGTTCTTCGTGGCGATGCCGACCGGCTCCGCGACCGCCAGCGCCGAACTGGGCGGGGAGGGCGAGGGCTCGTACGAGCTGCGGATGCGCGGCAGTTACGGATACTCCGCCGGCTCGATGCCGACCTCGTTCCGGCCGGGGGAGACCCTGATCGGGACGGCGGCCGAGGAGAAGCGGACGATCCAGGTCAACGTGCCGCCGGGCTATCTGAAGATCTCCTCCGGGCTCGGCGAGGCCGCCCCGGCGCATGTGATCGTGCTGCCGGTCCTCTTCGAGGGCAAGGTCCTCGGGGTGATCGAGCTGGCCTCCTTCCAGCCGTTCACCCAGATCCAGCGGGACTTCCTGAACCAGCTCGCCGAGCTGATCGCGACGACCGTCAACACCATCAGCGTCAACACCAAGACCGAGGTGCTGCTCCAGCAGTCGCAGGAGCTGACCGAGCAGCTGCGGGAGCGCTCCGCCGAGCTGGAGCACCGGCAGAAGGAGCTGCAGGGCTCCAACGCGGAGCTGGAGGAGAAGGCCGAACTGCTCGCCCGGCAGAACCGGGACATCGAGGTGAAGAACACCGAGATCGAGGAGGCGCGGCAGGTCCTGGAGGAGCGGGCCGAGCAGCTCGCCGTCTCGATGCGCTACAAGTCGGAGTTCCTGGCGAACATGTCGCACGAGCTGCGCACGCCGCTCAACTCCCTGCTGATCCTGGCCAAGTTGCTCGCCGACAACGCCGACGCCAACCTCTCGCCCAAGCAGGTGGAGTTCGCCGAGACGATCCACGGCGCCGGTTCCGACCTGCTCCAGCTGATCAACGACATCCTCGACCTGTCCAAGGTCGAGGCGGGCAAGATGGACGTCTCCCCGACCCGGATCGCGTTGGTGCAGCTCGTCGACTACGTGGAGGCGACGTTCCGGCCGCTGACCGCGGAGAAGGGGCTCGACTTCTCGGTGCGGGTCTCGCCGGAACTGCCCGCCACGCTCCACACCGACGAGCAGCGCCTGCTTCAGGTGCTGCGCAACCTGCTCTCCAACGCGGTGAAGTTCACCGACACGGGCGCGGTGGAGCTGGTCATCCGGCCGGCCGGGACGGACGTGCCGCAGTCGATCCGCGAGCAGCTCCTGGAGGCCGGGTCGCTGCGCGATCCCGAGGCCGACCTGATCGCGTTCTCCGTGACCGACACGGGCATCGGCATCGCGGCCGGCAAGATGCGGGTGATCTTCGAGGCGTTCAAGCAGGCGGACGGGACGACCAGCCGCAAGTACGGCGGCACGGGCCTGGGCCTCTCCATCAGCCGGGAGATCGCGCGGCTGCTCGGCGGCGAGATCTACGCGGCGAGCGAGCCGGGCCGCGGCTCGACGTTCACGCTCTATCTGCCGCTGAACCCGATCGAGCTGTCCCCGAACGGCTACGGGCAGGGCGAGGACGGCTCGACCGACCCGCAGTCGGCGTACGAGGACGGCTCCGACGGACACGACGGGCCCTACGAGTCGTCACCCTCGCCGATGGCGGCCGAGCTGCGCTCCGGGGCAGGGGCGCTGTTCCGGCACCGCCGCAAGGCGGTCCCGGCGACGGAGACCCGCCCCGCGCTGCCGGGCCGGGCCGGGCGGACCGGGCAGGGCGACCAGGAGTCCGCCGACGAGCGGGCCGAGGCGACGCCGCGCCGCACCTTCGCCTTCGGCGGCGAGAAGGTGCTGATCGTGGACGACGACATCCGCAACGTCTTCGCGCTGACCAGCGTCCTGGAGCAGCACGGTCTGGCGGTGCTGTACGCGGAGAACGGGCGCGAGGGCATCGAGGTCCTGGAGCAGCACGACGACGTGACGGTCGTCCTGATGGACATCATGATGCCGGAGATGGACGGATACGCGACGACGACCGCGATCCGGCGGATGCCGCAGTTCGCCGGGCTGCCGATCATCGCGCTCACCGCGAAGGCGATGAAGGGAGACCGGGAGAAGGCGATCGAGTGCGGCGCCTCCGACTACGTCACCAAGCCGGTCGACCCGGACCATCTGCTGACGGTGATGGAGCAGTGGATGCGAGGGGAGTGACGCGGGTCCCGCACGGCACGCGGGGTGGCGGCGGGGCGCTCGTGCCCGCCGCGCCCGGCGCGGGGTGAGGAAGCGCGGGACGTCGTGCGGAGGTCCGGGCTCCGCCGGCCGGCCGTCGCCACGGGCGTGTGAGCGGCCGGTTTACGGGGAACCTTCTGGTCTCCCACCACGTTTCCGCTACGTGCACAGTGACATCGTGGTGACAGGGTGTGGCGACAGGCGGGGTGCGGCTACCATGACCGGCACAAGGACGGACGGCGCAAGGGAGTCGTCTTCTGGGGCGGCGCCCGGTGTCTCCCCCGACTCGGTGAGTCGGGGAGAGCCCATGCCGGGGCGAGGAGGACGGGGCATGGTGCAGAAGGCCAAGATCCTCCTGGTCGATGACCGGCCGGAGAATCTGCTGGCGCTGGAGGCCATTCTCTCCGCGCTCGATCAGACGCTGGTGCGGGCATCGTCCGGGGAGGAAGCGCTCAAGGCGCTGCTGACCGACGACTTCGCGGTCATTCTGCTGGATGTCCAGATGCCGGGGATGGACGGCTTCGAGACCGCGGCGCACATCAAGCGGCGGGAGCGGACCCGGGACATCCCGATCATCTTCCTCACCGCCATCAACCACGGCCCCCACCACACCTTCCGGGGTTATGCGGCGGGCGCGGTCGACTACATCTCCAAGCCGTTCGACCCGTGGGTGCTGCGCGCCAAGGTCTCCGTCTTCGTCGAGCTGTACATGAAGAACTGCCAGCTGCGTGAACAGGCCGCGCTCCTGCGGCTCCAGCTGGAGGGCGGCGGCCACGGCGGTCACGCGAAGGAGTCCGCGGGACTGCTCGCCGAGCTGTCGGCCCGTCTCGCCGCGGTCGAGGAGCAGGCGGAGGCGCTGTCCAAGCAGCTCGACGACGACTCCGCCGACGCGGCGGCCGTCGCCACGGCGGCCCACCTGGAGCGCAAGCTCACCGGATTGCGGCGCGCGCTCGACGCGCTGGAGCCGGGCACGGGCGGCGCGCCCACCCTCCCCGCGCAGAACTGACGCGCCGTCACCGCCGGTCGCGGTGACACCCGGACGAGACCGGACGCCCCTCGTCCGTGGATCGGGCGCGCCGCCGCCGTAGGCGCGGACGGTACGTCACCTCCGGCGCGGACGTACCGTCACGGTCGGGTCGCGGGCCGTGAGCGTTCGTCAGTTTCGCGCCCCGGCACGGGCGACACGAACGGGTGAGGCCGGACGCGCACGTGTCGACGGCCGCTCACACCGGTAACCTCAGCATCATGGCCTCACGTACGTCCGGCAAGGGTTCCCAGGGCACGGCGGGCACCGCGAAGCCGCGCGCCGGCCGTACGCCTGGCGTCGCGAAGAGAGCGGTGCCCGCGAAGAGGACCGCCGGTCCGGCGGCCAAGCCCCCCGCGAAGAAGACCGCCGCGAGGAAGGCCGCGCCCGCCAGACGCGCGCCGGCCGGGAAGGCCGCGGCGAAGAAGGCGGCGCCCAGGCCCGCACCGTCCCCCACCGGGGGCGTGTACCGGCTCGTCCGCGGAGTCTGGCTCGGCCTGGCGCACGGAGTCGGCGCGATGTTCCGGGGGATAGGGCGCGGAGCCAAGGGACTCGACCCGGCCCACCGCAAGGACGGTCTGGCGCTGCTGCTCCTCGGGATCGCGCTGATCGTCGCCGCCGGGACCTGGTCCCAGCTGCGCGGCCCGGTCGGCGACCTCGTCGAGATGCTGGTCACCGGCGCCTTCGGACGGCTCGACCTGCTCGTCCCGCTCCTGGTCGGCGCCATCGGCATCCGCCTGATCCTCTATCCGGAGAAGCCGGAGGCCAACGGCCGGATCGTCATCGGTCTCTCCGCCCTCGTCATCGGCGTCCTCGGGCAGGTCCACATCGCCTGCGGCTCGCCCGGCCGGGGCGACGGGACCGAGGCCATGCAGGACGCCGGCGGTCTGATCGGCTGGGCTGCCTCCAAGCCGCTCGTCTTCATGATGGGCGAGGTCCTCGCCGTCCCGATGCTCGTCCTGCTCACGGTCTTCGGGCTGCTCGTCGTCACCGCCACCCCCGTCAACGCCATCCCGCAGCGGCTGCGCGCGCTCGGCGCCCGGCTCGGCATCGTCGAGCCGGCGTACGACCCCGCTTACGACCCCGAGATCATCGACGAGGGTGAGGCGTACGACGGGACCTGGCGCGAGGCCGCCCCGGCGCGGACCCGGCGCCGCGCCCCCGGGCCCGCGGACGTGTACGACACCGACCGGGCCGAGGAGGAGGCGCTCACCCGGCGCAGGAGCCCGCGCCGCTCCTCCGCGCGGTCGGCCGACCGGCCCCTGGACGCCGTGGACGTCGCCGCGGCCGCGGCCGCCGCGCTCGACGGGGCCGTGCTCAACGGCATGCCGCCGTCCCCGCTGGTCGCCGACCTCACCCGGGACGTCACCGCCGAGCGGGCCGCCGCCACGGGGGCGGAGGCTCCCCCCGTTCCGACCGAGCCGCCGGCCGTCCCGGCCCGTCCCTCGGTGCCCCCGGCCGCTCCGGTGCCCACCGCGCGGGGCGCCGAGCCGGAGGCCGGGCGCCGGACCGGAGCCGTACCGGATCTCACGAAGCCCGCGCCCGAGCACCAGGAGATGCCCGCCCGGGCCGAGCAGCTCCAGCTCGCCGGGGACATCACCTACGCGCTGCCGTCGATGGACCTGCTGGAGCGCGGCGGCCCCGGCAAGACGCGCAGCGCGGCCAACGACGCCGTGGTCGCATCGCTCTCCACCGTCTTCAGCGAGTTCAAGGTCGACGCGGCCGTCACCGGCTTCACCCGCGGTCCGACGGTCACGCGCTACGAGGTCGAGCTCGGGCCGGCCGTCAAGGTCGAGAAGATCACCGCCCTCACCAAGAACATCGCGTACGCCGTGGCCAGCCCGGACGTCCGGATCATCTCGCCGATTCCGGGCAAGTCGGCCGTCGGCATCGAGATCCCCAACAGCGACCGCGAGATGGTCAACCTCGGCGACGTCCTGCGCCTCGCCGACGCCGCCGGCGACGACCACCCGATGCTGGTGGCGCTCGGCAAGGACGTCGAGGGCGGCTACGTGATGGCCAACCTCGCGAAGATGCCGCACGTCCTGGTCGCCGGAGCCACCGGCTCCGGAAAGTCCTCGTGCATCAACTGCCTCATCACCTCGGTGATGATAAGAGCGACCCCCGAGGACGTCCGGATGGTCCTGGTCGACCCCAAGCGGGTCGAACTCACCGCCTACGAGGGCATCCCGCACCTGATCACGCCGATCATCACCAACCCCAAGCGGGCCGCGGAGGCGCTCCAGTGGGTCGTGCGCGAGATGGACCTGCGCTACGACGACCTGGCCGCCTTCGGCTACCGGCACATCGACGACTTCAACGAGGCCATCCGCAACGGCAAGGTCAAGCTGCCTGAGGGCAGCGAGCGGGAGCTCAGCCCCTACCCGTACCTGCTGGTGATCGTCGACGAGCTGGCCGACCTGATGATGGTCGCCCCCCGGGACGTCGAGGACGCCATCGTCCGCATCACGCAGCTGGCCCGGGCGGCGGGCATCCACCTGGTCCTGGCCACCCAGCGCCCGTCCGTGGACGTCGTCACCGGTCTGATCAAGGCCAACGTGCCCTCCCGGCTCGCCTTCGCCACCTCCTCGCTCGCCGACAGCCGGGTCATCCTCGACCAGCCCGGAGCGGAGAAGCTCATCGGCAAGGGCGACGGACTCTTCCTGCCGATGGGCGCGAACAAGCCCGTCCGCATGCAGGGCGCCTTCGTCACCGAGGACGAGGTCGCGGCCGTCGTCCAGCACTGCAAGGACCAGATGGCCCCGGTCTTCCGGGACGACGTCACCGTCGGCACCAAGCAGAAGAAGGAGATCGACGAGGACATCGGCGACGACCTCGACCTGCTGTGCCAGGCCGCCGAGCTGGTGGTCTCCACCCAGTTCGGGTCGACGTCCATGCTCCAGCGCAAGCTCCGGGTCGGCTTCGCGAAGGCCGGCCGGCTGATGGACCTGATGGAGTCGCGGAACATTGTCGGGCCCAGCGAGGGCTCCAAGGCGCGGGACGTCCTCGTCAAGCCGGACGAGCTGGACGGGGTACTCGCCGTCATCCGCGGGGAGTCGGCGGGGTGAGTCCGGGGGCCCGGGCGGGCCGCCCGCGCGGAGGCGATCGGGTGACCCGAACGGGCCCGGCGTCACCCGCATGGCCGGAACGAGACCTGGCCGAGACTCACTCGTAAGGGAACGGAGGGCAACCGTTTCCCTTGGCCGTACGTCAAGTTGGAGGGAGGGACAGAACGATGTCCCAGCCTCATGGCGTACAAACCGAGTCCGCCCGGTTGCCCCACCCTTTCGTACCACCCATAGACTGAACATCCAGCAGGTGGCTACACGCTCGAAAGGCGCTCTCGTGTCCATCGGCAACTCCCCCGAAGACGACCGGAACGTCCCGGCAGACGACCGGGATTCGATCGGTCGCGCTCTCCAGCAGGGCCGCGTCGCCGCCGGCCTCACCGTCGAAGAGGTCAGTGCCTCCACCCGTGTCCGGATTCCGATCGTGCACGCGATCGAGGAGGACGACTTCACCCGCTGTGGCGGCGACGTCTACGCCCGCGGGCACATCCGCACGCTCGCGCGCGCCGTCGGACTCGATCCGGCGCCGCTCGTCGACCAGTACGACGCCGAGCACGGCGGCCGTCCAGCGCCGACCCCCGCCGCACCGCTCTTCGAGGCGGAACGTATCCGCCCCGAGCCGCGCCGCCCCAACTGGACCGCCGCCATGGTCGCGGCGATCGTCGCCGTCGTCGGCTTCGCCGGCTTCACGATGTTCAACGGGAACGACGCGTCGAGCGGCTCCGGCACGGTGGCGGAAGGCCCCGCCCCCGTCAAGAAGCCCGTCAAGCCCAAGCCCACCAAGCCCGCCGACCCCAAGCCGGTGCCCTCCGAGAGCGCCATCGCGGCGGTCCCGAAGGACAAGGTCACGGTCAAGCTGACCGCGACCGACGACAAGAGCTGGATCTCCGCCAAGGCCCACGACGGCAAGCTGCTCTTCGACGGCCTGCTCCTCAAGGGCGACTCGAAGACCTTCCAGGACGACGAGCGCATCGACCTGATCCTCGGCAACGCCGGGCCGATCGAGCTCTACGTGAACGGCAAGAAGGTCGCGCAGAAGTTCGAGACCGGCCAGGTCGAGCGGCTCTCCTACACCAAGGGCGACCCCGAGGCCGGCTGATCCTCCCGGCCGCGGCCACAGCCCCGTCCCGTACCCCCGTCGCGCGGAAGAACCCTGCGCGGCGGGGGTACGGTCAGGACGAAGTAGTCTTGAGCCCATGCCCGAACGCCGTACCGTCGCCCTTGTCACTCTTGGCTGCGCCCGTAACGAGGTGGACTCGGAGGAGCTCGCAGGCCGCTTGGCAGCGGACGGCTGGGAGCTCGTCGAGGACGCATCGGACGCGGACGTCGCCGTCGTCAACACCTGTGGATTCGTCGAAGCCGCCAAGAAGGACTCCGTCGACGCCCTCCTCGAAGCCAATGATCTGAAGGATCACGGCAAGACCCAGGCCGTCGTCGCGGTCGGCTGTATGGCCGAGCGGTACGGCAAGGAGCTGGCCGAGGCCCTCCCCGAGGCCGACGGCGTGCTCGGCTTCGACGACTACGCCGACATCTCCGACCGCCTCCAGACCATCCTCAGCGGCGGCAACGTCGAGGCGCACACCCCGCGCGACCGGCGCAAGCTCCTGCCGCTGTCCCCGGTGGAGCGGCAGGAGGCCGCCGCCGCGGTCGCCCTGCCGGGCCACGGCGGCCAGGCCGGCACCGGCGCCGCCGAGGCGCCGGAGAACGTGCCGAGCGACCTCCCCGAGGGCCTGGCCCCGGCCTCCGGCCCGCGCGCGCCGCTCCGCCGCCGCCTGGACTCCAGCCCCGTCGCCTCGGTGAAGCTCGCCTCCGGCTGCGACCGCCGCTGCTCCTTCTGCGCCATCCCGTCCTTCCGCGGCTCCTTCGTCTCGCGCCGTCCCTCGGACGTGCTCGGCGAGACGCGCTGGCTCGCCGAGCAGGGGGTGAAGGAGGTCATGCTGGTCTCCGAGAACAACACCTCCTACGGCAAGGACCTCGGCGACATCCGCCTGCTGGAGACGCTGCTGCCCGAGCTGGCCGCCGTCGACGGGATCGAGCGGATCCGCGTCAGCTACCTCCAGCCCGCCGAGATGCGGCCCGGGCTGATCGACGTGCTGACCTCGACCGAGAAGGTCGCCCCCTACTTCGACCTGTCCTTCCAGCACAGCGCCCCGGACGTGCTGCGGGCCATGCGCCGCTTCGGCGACACCGACCGCTTCCTGGACCTCCTGGAGACCATCCGGTCCAAGGCGCCCACCGCCGGTGCCCGCTCCAACTTCATCGTCGGCTTCCCCGGCGAGACCGAGGCGGACTTCGCCGAGCTGGAACGCTTCGTCACCCACGCCCGCCTCGACGCCATCGGCGTCTTCGGCTACTCCGACGAGGACGGCACCGAGGCCGCCTCCTACGAGCGCAAGCTGGACCAGGAGATCGTGGACGAACGCCTCGCCCACCTCTCCCGACTCGCCGAGGAGCTCACCGCCCAGCGTGCGGAGGAGCGGATCGGAGAGACCCTGGAAGTACTCGTCGAAACGGTCGACTCCGTCGACGAGGACGGCGGCGTGATCGGCCGTGCCGCCCACCAGGCGCCGGAGACGGACGGCCAGGTGGTCCTCACCCCCGAGTCCGCCGCGCGCCACGACCTGGCTTCCGGCCGTATGGTCACAGCGAAGGTCGTGGGAACGGAAGGCGTCGACCTGGTGGCCGAGTGTCTTTTCGAGGAGGCGGGCAGATGACCGGAGTCCCGGCGTCCGCGACGGGCGGGCCCGGTAGGCCCGCGCCCGGCGGCAAGCTGGGCGCTGCGGCCGTCAATCAGGCCAGCCTGTGGAACATCGCCAACATCCTCACCATGATGCGCTTGGTGCTCGTTCCCGCCTTCGTGCTGTTGCTGTTCCAGGACGGCGGGCACGACCCGGCCTGGCGCGCCTGGGCGTGGGCCGCGTTCGCCGTCGCCATGATCACGGACGTGTTCGACGGCCATCTGGCACGGACGTACAACCTGGTCACGGACTTCGGGAAGATCGCCGACCCGATCGCCGACAAGGCGATCATGGCGGCCGGACTGATCTCCCTGTCGTGGCTGGGGGACCTGCCGTGGTGGGTGACGGCGGTGATCCTCGCCCGCGAGCTGGGCATCACGCTGCTGCGGTTCTGGGTGATCCGTCACGGGGTGATTCCGGCCAGCCGCGGCGGGAAGGTGAAGACGCTGGCGCAGGGGACGGCGGTCGGCATGTACGTCCTCATGCTGACCGGTCCACTCGCCACCCTGCGCTTCTGGGTGATGCTGGTGGCCGTCGTGCTGACGGTCGTCACCGGCCTGGACTACGTCCGGCAGGCCGTCGTCCTCAGGCGCCAGGGGCTGGCCGCCGAGCGGGCCGCCCGATCGTCCGACGGGCCCTCGGTCCCCGGGCCCACGGCCGGCTCGACGCGGTGAAGGTGGCCGCGGGCGCGGGAACGTGAGCGCGGTCGTGCAAGGGCGGGCGCCGTCGTGGTGACGGCGAACGCGACGGAAGAGGCGTGATGAGGGAAGCGCGGTGAGGGAAACGCGATGAAAGAAGCCACGCTGGTCCTGGACCTGCTCGCGGAGCGCGGTCACACGGTGGCCGTCGCCGAGTCCCTCACGGGCGGCCTGGTGGCCGCGGAGCTGACGTACGCCCCCGGGGCGTCGGCCGGGTTCCGCGGGTCCGTCACGGCCTACGCCACGCCCCTGAAAGAGGCGCTCCTCGGCGTCGACGGGTCCCTCCTGGAAGAGCGGGGCGCGGTCGACCCGGAGGTCGCGCTGCAGATGGCGGCCGGTGTCCGCGATCGGCTCGGCGCCGACTGGGGGATCTCCACGACGGGTGTCGCCGGGCCGGAGCCGCAGGACGGGCAGCCCGTGGGCACGGTGTACGTGGCCGTCGCGGGACCGGCCGGATCAGGCGCCGCGGCCGGGAAAGTGGCCTCGTTGCGGTTGAACGGCGATCGCGCGGACATCCGTAAAGAGAGTGTGCGCAGCGTGCTGGAACTGCTCGGCGACGAACTCTCGGGAAATGCGCGGGCACAGGATACGGAACAGAACGGGGGGAATTGATGTTTGCAGCCCTGAGTGAACACGACATCGCTCCCCGCACGGCCGCAGCGCGAGGCGGTACGGTGGGGCGTGAAGGATGCGGCTACGCGGTCCGAGGAGGGAGCCACCGATGATTCTGCTCCGTCGCCTATTGGGTGACGTGCTGCGTCGGCAGCGCCAGCGCCAGGGCCGTACTCTGCGCGAAGTCTCCTCGTCCGCCCGAGTTTCGCTCGGCTATCTCTCCGAGGTGGAGCGGGGGCAGAAGGAGGCTTCCTCCGAGCTGCTCTCCGCGATCTGCGACGCGCTTGACGTACGGATGTCCGAGCTCATGCGCGAAGTGAGCGACGAGCTGTCACTGGCCGAACTGGCCCAATCGGCAGCGGCGAGCGAACCGGTGCCGACACCGGTCCGCCCGATGCTCAATTCCGTGTCGGTGACGTCGGTGGCCGGTGTGCCCACCGAGCGGGTGACCATCAAGGCGCCCGCGGAAGCGGTGGACGTCGTCGCCGCCTGACCCGACCTGAACCGAATGGGCGAGAGCCCCGGAAGATGTCCCAGGAGGACATCCGCCGGGGTTTTTGTCTTGTTCGCGGCCTCTCGACGGGGTACGGGTGCTTGGTTTGAGATGCCCGATACCGGTCATGCGTGCCATGGTGAGGGAACGTACGACTGGTTGGAGAACAGGCATGTCCGTCGTGAAGAGCTCGTTGTCCGAAGCCGACCTCAAGACGGTCGGCAATGCCCTGCAGGGCGCCCTGGTCGACCTGGTCGACCTCGGCCTCGTCGCCAAGCAGGTTCACTGGAACGTGGTCGGACCGCGGTTCCGCTCGGTCCACCTCCAGCTCGACGAGGTCGTGATGACCGCGCGCCAGCACTCCGACGTGGTGGCCGAACGCGCCTCGGCGGTGGGCGTCAACCCGGACGGCCGGGCCGCGTCCGTCGCCTCCGGCAGCGCCATCGGCGAAGTGCCCACGGGCTGGATCAAGGACACCGACGCGGTGAAGATCCTGGTCGACGCCCTGGTCGCGGTCATCGCGCGGATGCGGGAGCGGATCGAGGCCACGGACGAGCCGGACCCGGTCACCCAGGACATCCTGATCGGCCTGACGGCCGACCTCGAGAAGCATGCATGGATGTTCCAGGCGGAGAGCGCCTGATCATGGCGACGGGCGGCCCGGGCCCGCGCGGCGGGGCGACGTCGCGGGGCCCACGGGCCGCGTCGCCGGGCCTGCCCGGTCTTCGCGACCCCGGCGGGTGTCGCGTTGCTCAGGCCGGATCAGGGCGCGGTGCCGGGCGTCGCGGGCCAGGCGGGGCTTTCCGGGGCGTGCGCGGCCTGAACGGCCCGGCGTGCGCCCGCGGTGCCTCCGGTGCGCCCTCCCGTCGCGCGATACGCCCGGTCTAGCGTCGACCGGAGGAGGCGGCCATGGTACGGCGATGGTTTCCGCCGGTGACGTTCGCACTGGTGGCGAGCGGGCTGGCGGTCGGCGGGCTGTGGTGGTGGGCCGTGCTGCGCCTTCTCCTCGTCCCGCAGCAGACCGGGCTGGTCGAGGGCGCGGTGGCCGCCGGCGGCTGGGGGCTCAGTCTGCTGCCCGTCCATGTGGCCGCCTCGACCGCGCGCGGCCCCCGGGGCCGAATACGGACGGGAGGTTCAGCGCTCTCCGCCGGACGTACCCGGCTCGCTTCCGGACTCTTCCGATTCACCGCCGGACGCACCCGGCTCACCACGGCATCGCGACCCCGCCGTTCGGGCGGAGGATCTGACCCGTCGTGAACGACGAGGCGTCCGAGGCGAGGTGCAGCACCGCGTGCGCGATGTCCTCGGGCACGCCGACCCGGCGCAAGGGGGAATGACGGACCATCGCCGCCTCCGCCTGCTCCTGAGTGGCCGGTTCGTGGCGGTCGGTCATGGGCGTACGGATCCACCCGGGCGCGATCGCATTGACCCGGATGCCGTGCCGGCCGACCTCCGTGGCCAGGGTCTTCGTCAACTGCACCACGGCGGCCTTGGCGACGCTGTAGCAGAGCAGGCCCGCGCTTGCCGAGTCCATCGCCCCCGAGGCCATGGTGACGACGGAGCCGCGCGTGCCCGATGCGATCATCGACCGGGCCCCCTCCTGGCAGGCGTACAGCACTCCCTTGAAGTTCACCGCGAGCACGCGGTCGAGATCCTCGTCGCGTGTCTCCAGGACCGTGCTCGTGTGCATGATCCCGGCGATCGCCGCCATCACGTGGAGCGGGCCGGCGATGCTGCCGACGGCCGCCGCGAGGGCGGTGCGGTCGGTGACGTCCAAGGGGTGGAGGCGGGCCGTGCCGCCGCGTTCGGCGACGAGGGCCGCGGTCTCCCGTAGCCCCGGCTCGTCGCGGTCCGCGCAGTGGACCGTCGCACCCGCCTCCGCGAGCAGGACGGACGTCGCCCTGCCGATCCCGCCCGCCGCGCCGGTGACGAAGGCGGTGCGGCCGCTGAGGTCGTACGCCGTGAGAGGCATGCAGGGACCGTACGACCGAATCTGACGGGTCGTCAATTACTTGGTGGGAGACTTTCGGTACGCGGTGGGGTCCTTCCGCTACGCGGTGGGGCCCTTCTGGCAGCCCGGGCACCAGTAGGTGACGCGGTCGCCGAGCTCCGCCTTCCGGATGGCCGTCCCACAGCGCAGGCAGGGGCGACTGCGACGGCCGTAGACGTAGAGCTGTTCGGACGGCAGGCGGGCGGACGTCGTCCTGCGCGAGGTCCGTTCCTTGTTCTCCTCCAGCAGACGGCGGGCCGTGGCGACGAGCCGCTCGGGGACGCCGGACGCCAGCTCGCCCACCGGAAGCCAGGGAGTGACCGCGGCGAGGAACGCCAGCTCCGACTTGTAGACGTTGCCGATGCCCGCGAGATTGCGCTGGTCGAGCAGGGCTTCGCCGAGCGAGCGCGCGGGGTCGGCGGTCAGCCGGCGGACCGCCTCCGCCGCGTCCCAGTCAGGGCCGAGGAGATCCGGGCCGAGGTGGCCCACGACATCGGGCTCCTCCGAGGTACGGATGAGTTCGAGGACGGGCAGGCGGTAGCCGACGGCGGTGCGCTCGTCGTTGCCGAGGATCGCCCTGACCTGGTGGACGGGGCCCCCGCGCCACCGCTCACCGTTGGCGTACACCTGCCAGGAGCCGTCCATCCGCAGATGGGAGTGGAGGGTCAGACCGCCCTCGATCCGGGTGAGCAGGTGCTTTCCGCGCGGGGTGACGTCGAGGACCGTGCGCCCGGTGAGGTCGGCGGTCGCGAACCGGGGCACCCGCAGATCGGACCGGGTCAGCACCCGCCCGGCAAGCGCCGCGTGCAGCCGGTGGGCGGCCAGCCAGATGGTGTCTCCTTCAGGCATGGCTCCATCATGCGGGATCGAGGGGCAGGGGGTCAGGGGCGCAGGCGGAGGCCGGGCGCAGCTCGGCCAGGCCGTCAGGAGTGTCCTGCCGACCGCGCAGGGTGCCGGGTCGGGGTGCCGGACACCGCGACCCGGCAAGCGAGCGGGTGTGCCAGGCGATCCCGGCCAGGCGGGACTTTCCGGAGATGGTCTAGGGGCGCAGGCGGAGGCCGCGGGGGGTGGCGTGGAAGCCGGCGGTTTCCAGGGCGCGGGCGAGGGGGGAGGTGAGGGCCGCGGTTCCGTTGACCCGTTCCACCGTGACCGTGCCGAGCGAGCCGGCGAGGGCCGAGGTGGCCAGGGACTCGGCGGCGGCTCTCAGCGCCGGATCGTCCGGGTCCGCGGGCCAGCACAGCAGCGTCTTCCCGCCCCGCTCCATGTAGAGCGTCAGCTCGCCGTCGACCAGGACCACCATGGCACCCGCCTTGCGGCCGGGCTTGTGGCCTGCGCCCGTCGGAGGCTCCGGCCAGGGCAGGGCGGCGCCGTACGCGTTGGCCGGGTCGGCGGCGGCCAGCACCACCGCACGCGGCCCCATGGCCGCCTCCGCCCCGCGGTCGCGGGCGGTCGCCGCCGCCCGGAGCCGGTCCACGGCCCCGTCCATCGCGAACTGCGCCGCGCCGAGGCCCTCCACCACATAGCCGCGCCGGGCCTGCCCGCTGTCCTCGAAGGCCGACAGGATGCGGTACGTCGCCGAGAAACCGCCCTCGACCCCTTCGGCGGCCACCGCGCCGCGGGTCACCACGCCGTGCCGGTCGAGGAGCGTGCGGGCCAGGGCGTGGGCGCGGTGGGTCGGTTCCGGCTCGGCGGGCGGGAGCAGGGCCCAGCGGCCGCTGACCGTGGGCGGGCCGGTCCGCGAGCCGGAGCGGGCGGCCACCGCCAGGGTGCCGTAACGACCGCGGGGGACGGTGCGCTTGGCGCGGTGCGCCGTGGCGCCGGCCGTCCGGCCGGAGCCGAGCAGCGAACGCAGCGGGGCGAGGGTGTCGTTGGTGAGCCGCCCGGACCAGGCCAGGTCCCAGAGGGCGTCGGCCAGCTGCGGATCGGTCGCGTCCGGGTGGGTGGTGGCCCGGACCTGGTCGGCGATCTGGCGGAAGAACAGGCCGTAGCCCCCGGTCAGGGCCGTGAGCACGGACTCGTGGAGCGCGGTCGTCTCGAGCGGATGCGGCGGCGGGAGGAGCAGGGGCGCCGCGTCGGCGAGATAGAGGGAGACCCAGCCGTCCTTGCCCGGCAGGGCGCCGGCACCGGCCCAGACGACCTCGCCGGTCGTGGTCAGCTCGTCGAGCAGGGCCGGGGAGTAGTCCCGCACCCGGGACGGCAGGATCAGCTTCTCCAGGGCCGAGGCGGGGACGGGCGCCCCCTGCAACTGCTCGACGGCACGGGCGAGGCCGTCGATCCCGCGCAGGCTGCTGCCGCCCAGGTGCTGCCACTGGGGCAGGAAGGTGGCGAGCGCGGCCGGAGGAACCGGCTCCAGCTCGTGCCGGAGGGCGGCGAGCGAGCGGCGCCGCAGACGGCGCAGCACGGCCGCGTCGCACCACTCCTGCCCGATCCCCGAGGGGTGGAACTCGCCCTGAACGACGCGGCCGGCCGCGGACATCCGCTGGAGGGCGCCGTCGGTGACCGCGGCGCCGAGCCCGAAGCGGGCGGCGGCCGCGGAGGACGTGAAGGGGCCGTGGGTGCGCGTGTACCGGGCGAGGAGGTCGCCCAGCGGGTCCTTGACCGGCTCCGTGAACGCCTCGGGCACCCCGACCGGCAAGGCCGTGCCCAGGGCGTCCCGCAGGCGGCCGGCGTCCTCGATCGCCGCCCAGTGCTCCGTGCCGGAGATCCGGACGCGGATGGCCCGGCGGTCCGTGGCCAGGCGGGGCGCCCACTCCGGATCGGCGCCCCGCTCGGCCAGCTCGGTGTCCGTGAGCGGGCCGAGGACGCGCAGCAGGTCGGCGACGCCCTCCACGTCCTTGATCCGGCGGTCGTCGGTGAGCCATTGCAGCTCCCGCTCCAGCTCGGTCAGCACGTCCGCGTCGAGCAGCTCGCGCAGCTCGGCCTGGCCGAGGAGCTCGGCGAGGAGCCGGGAGTCCAGGGAGAGCGCGGCCGCCCGCCGCTCGGCGAGCGGCGAGTCGCCCTCGTACAGGAACTGGGCGACATAGCCGAAGAGGAGGGAGCGGGCGAACGGGGACGGCTCCGGGGTGGTGACCTCGACCAGCCGGACCCTGCGGGATTCGATGTCGCCCATCAGCTCCGTGAGCCCGGGGACGTCGAAGACGTCCTGGAGGCACTCGCGGACGGCCTCCAGGACGATCGGGAAGGATCCGAACTCGCTGGCGACCTGGAGCAGCTGGGCGGCCCGCTGCCGCTGCTGCCACAGGGGCGTGCGCTTGCCCGGATTGCGCTTGGGCAGCAGCAGGGCCCGTGCGGCGCACTCGCGGAACCGGGAGGCGAACAGGGCCGAGCCGCCGACCTGGTCGGTGACGATCTGGCTGATCTCGCCCTTGTCGAAGAGCGCGTCGGCCGCGCCGATCGGCGCCTGGTCGGCGTCGTACGTCGTGTCGAGGCGCCGGTCGGCGTCCACCGGCTCGTGGTCGAGGAGGTCCAGGCCCATCATGTCCGCGTCGGGCAGCCGCAGCACGATCCCGTCGTCGGCGTGCATGACCTGGGCGTCCATGCCGTACCGCTCGGCGAGCCGGGCGCCGAGCGCCAGCGCCCACGGGGCGTGCACCTGGGCTCCGAAGGGGGAGTGGATGACGACCCGCCAGTCGCCGAGTTCGTCGCGGAACCGCTCGACCAGGATCGTCCGGTCGTCCGGCACGTGACCGCAGGCCTTGCGCTGCTCGTCCAGATAGGCGAGGACGTTGTCGGCGGCCCAGCCGTCCAGGCCCGCCGTGAGCAGCCGCAGCCGGGCGTCCTCCGGTTCGAGCGAACCGACCTCGCGCAGGAACGCCCCCACCGCGCGACCCAGTTCGAGCGGGCGGCCCAGCTGGTCGCCCTTCCAGAACGGCAGCCGGCCCGGCACGCCCGGCGCGGGGGAGACCAGGACCCGGTCCCGGGTGATGTCCTCGATCCGCCAGGTCGTGGTCCCCAGCGTGAAGACGTCGCCGACCCGGGACTCGTACACCATCTCCTCGTCGAGCTCACCGACCCGGCCGCCGCCCTTCTTCGGGTCGGCGCCGGCCAGGAAGACCCCGAAGAGACCCCGGTCGGGGATCGTGCCGCCGGAGGTGACCGCCAGCCGCTGCGCGCCGGGCCGGCCGGTGACCGTACCGGCCACGCGGTCCCAGACCACGCGCGGGCGCAGCTCGGCGAAGGCGTCCGAGGGATAGCGGCCGGCCAGCATGTCCAGGACGGCCGTGAACGCCGACTCGGGCAGGGAGGCGAAGGGGGCGGCCCGCCGGATCACGGTCAGCAGGTCGTCGACCTGCCAGGTGTCCAGGGACACCATCGCCACCAGCTGCTGGGCCAGCACGTCCAGGGGGTTCGCCGGAATCCGCAGCGCCTCGATGGAACCGCTGCGCATCCGCTCCGTGACCACGGCCGCCTGGACCAGGTCGCCGCGGTACTTCGGGAACACCACGCCCGTGGAGACAGCGCCGACCTGGTGCCCCGCGCGGCCCACCCGCTGGAGCCCGGAGGCGACGGACGGCGGCGACTCGACCTGGACGACCAGATCGACCGCGCCCATGTCGATGCCCAGCTCCAGGCTGGAGGTGGCCACCACCGCGGGCAGCCGGCCCGCCTTCAGGTCCTCCTCGACCTGGGCGCGCTGCTCCTTGGAGACCGAACCGTGGTGCGCCCGGGCGAGCAGCGCCGGAGCGCCCTGCGCGGCGCCGGACTGGGCCATGATCTCGGCCGGAGGGGAGCCCTCGGGAAGAGCCTCCCCGGTGGCGCGTTCGTACGCGATCTCGTTGAGCCGGTTGCAGAGCCGCTCGGCCAGCCGGCGGGAGTTGGCGAAGACGATCGTGGAGCGGTGCGACTGGACGAGATCGGCGATCCGCTCCTCCACGTGCGGCCAGATCGAGGGCTTGTCACCGCCGTCCTTGCCCTCGGAGGCGGGGGAGCCGACCAGCTCGCCCATGTCCTCGACCGGGACGACGACGGAGAGGTCGAATTCCTTGCCCGAGGGCGGCTGGACGATCTCCACCTTGCGCTGCGGGGAGAGATAGCGGGCCACCTCGTCCACCGGGCGGACGGTCGCCGACAGGCCGATCCGGCGCGCCGGGCGCGGCAGCAGCTCGTCGAGCCGCTCCAGGGACAGCGCGAGATGGGCACCGCGCTTGGTCGCGGCCACGGCATGGACCTCGTCAAGGATCACCGTCTCGATGCCGGAGAGGGCGTCGCGCGCGGCGGAGGTCAGCATCAGGAACAGCGACTCCGGCGTGGTGATCAGGATGTCCGGCGGCTTCGTGGCCAGAGCCCGGCGCTCGGCGGGCGGGGTGTCGCCGGAGCGGATGCCCACCCGCACGTCCGGCTCCGGCTGCCCCAGCCGCACCGACTCCTGGCGGATGCCGGTCAGGGGCGAGCGCAGATTGCGCTCCACGTCGACCGCGAGCGCCTTCAGCGGCGAGACGTACAGCACCCGGCAGCGCTTCTTGGGGTCCGCGGGCGGCGGGGCCGAGGCGAGCTGGTCGAGCGAGGCGAGGAAGGCGGCGAGGGTCTTGCCGGAGCCGGTGGGCGCCACGACGAGCACGTCGGAGCCCGCGCCGATGGCCTGCCAGGCGCCTTCCTGCGCCGCCGTGGGCGCGCTGAAGGCCCGCGTGAACCAGCCGCGGGTCGCGGGGGAGAACGAGTCGAGCGCAGCAGACCTGACCATGCCCCCCATCGTGCACCCGGCCACTGACAACGGGGCCGGATGACGTGCCCGGGGGGCGGAGGAAGGCGTTCCCCAGGGGGCACCTCGGGCCTGGCCGTGCCTGCCTGGGGACCCTCCGTACTCGTCCCTGCCCGGGGCCGGATGAGGTGCACGGCGGGGCGTCTCCCGGGGGCCGCCCGGGCGCCGGCCGTGCCTGCCTGGGGACCCTCCGCACTCGTCCCTGCCCGGGGCCATGCCCGCGCCCGGCCCCGCCCGCCTGGGGACCTTCCGTACTCATCCCTGCCCGCCCGGGCCCCTGCGTGCCCGCCCTGGCGGGTCCGAGGCATGGACGCGCAGGTCGGGGGCGGTTCCGGCGGCGGAGAATGGAAGGTATGGCGATCCAGCCGAGCGGCGGTCACAAGGACGAGTGGGCCAGGCACTGGCAGTACCCCGGCGTGCCCGGTCTCGATCTGCTGCGCGCCCGCTATGTGAGCCACTCCTTCACCCGCCACAGCCACGAGGGGTTCGTCCTCGGCGCCGTACGCCGGGGGATCGAGGACGTGGTCATGCCCGAGGGCACGATCCGCGCCAGGCCCGGCACCGTGGTCCTGATCAACCCCGAGGTGCCGCACGCGGCGCACGCCGGAGTGCCCGAGGGCTGGTCGTACGCCACGCTCTACCCCTCCTCGCAGCTGATCGCCGGCATCGCGCGCGAGGAGACCACGCTGCGGGGGACCGTCGGGTTCGCCGAGACGATCGTGGAGGACGAGGAGACCGCCCGGCTCATCCAGGCCGTGCACCGGGCGGCCGAGGAGGGCAACGCCCTCGCCGCCGACAGCCTGCTGCGGATCGGCGTGGCCCGGCTGCTGCGCCGGCACGGCCAGACCCTGCCCGCCCGCACCCCGCAGGCGGCCGGAGGCCGTACGGCGGTCCGGGCCAGGGAGCTCCTGGAGGGGCGGATGTCCGAGCCGCCGTCCCTGGAACAGCTCGCCCGGGAGCTCGGCGTCAGCCCCTTCGCCCTGCTGCGGGCCTTCAAGACCGCGTACGGCATGCCCCCGCACACCTGGCTGACCAACGCGCGCGTGCGGCGCGCCCGGCACCTGCTGGAGACCGGCGTCGCGCCGAGCGAGGCGGCCGTGACCGTCGGGTTCACCGACCAACCCCACCTGAACAGGCACTTCACCCGGATCGTCGGGGTTCCTCCCGGTGCGTACCAGCGGGAGCGTGCAAGAACGTACAAGACCGGCCGACGGGACGGCTCGTAACGTCCCTGACGTGGCAGAACAGACAGCACCCCCGGTCATACGGGACGCACCGGATAAACCCGACTCCGCCGTCGTACGCGACGCGCTCGGCGTCGGCATCGCCGTCGGGCTCTCCGGCTTCGCCTTCGGCGTGACGTCGGCGGGAGCCGGCCTCACCCTGCTCCAGACCTGCGCGCTCAGCCTCCTCGTCTTCACCGGCGCCTCGCAGTTCGCGCTGGTCGGGGCGCTCGCGGCGGGCGGAAACCCCTTCACGGCCGCCGCCGGGGCCTTCTTCCTCGGCACCCGGAACGCCTTCTACGGCCTGCGGCTCTCCCAACTGCTCGCCCTGCCCCGCTCGGTCAGGCCCTTCGCCGCCCAGTGGGTCATCGACGAGACGGCGGCCGTCGCGCTCGCGCAGCCCACCCGACGGGCGGCGCGGCTGGGGTTCACCGTCACCGGACTCACCCTGTACGTGCTGTGGAACCTGACCACGCTCCTCGGGGCGCTGGGCGCCGAAGCCCTCGGGGACACCGAGGCCTGGGGCCTGGACGCGGCCGGTCCGGCCGTCTTCCTCGCCCTCCTCGCGCCGATGCTGCGCACGGCCACCGAGCGGGCCACGGCAGGGCTCGCCGTCCTGCTCGGCCTCGGCCTGCTGCCCGTCCTGCCCGCCGGCGTCCCCGTCCTCGCGGCGGCGCTCGCCGCGCCCGCCGTGCTGTGGGTGCAGGGCCGTCGTGAGGCGGCGAAGGACGCGGGGAGGGGAACCGGGAAGCCCGGAAGCGGTGAGCTGGGCCGGACGACCCCGGTGGACGGGAAGAGCGGGCGGCGCGGGGCGCCCGGCAAGAGCGGAACGGAGGACGAGCGATGAACGTCTGGCTCGCCATCGGCCTCACCGTGGCCGGGTGCTACCTCGTCAAACTCCTGGGGCTCCTGGTGCCCGCGGGCGCGCTGGAACGACCGGTCGTCCAGCGCCTGGCCGCCCTGCTGCCGGTGGCCCTGCTGGCGGCCCTCACCGCCCAGCAGACCTTCAGCGCCGGTGGCGCCCTCGTCCTGGACGCCCGCGCCGCCGGCATCGCGGCCGCCGCCGTCGCGCTGATCGTGCGGGCGCCCTTCCTGGTGGTGGTCGGAGCCGCCGTCGTCGTGACGGCGGGCGTCCGGGCCATCGGCGGCTGAGGGGCGGCGGCCGAGGAGCCCGGCGGCAAGGGCCCGGGGCCGCGGAGCCGGGTGGACCGCGCGGCGGCGCTTCCGGGCTCGCAGGGGCCGGGTCCGTACGGCCCGGGTTCGTACCGCCTGCGCTGCGACGCTCCCGCGTCGGCGGGGGCCCCGTCGTTCAGTCGATCGGGTGGCCCCGGGCCCGTACGCCTCGGGCTCGTACGCCCAGGCCCGCGCCGCCCGCGCGGCGACGCTCCCGCGCCGGCGGAAGGCGCCCTCGTCGTTCAGTCGATCGGGCGGCCGTGGGCGCGCAGCGTGCGCAGGGCCTCGATCGTGACCATCGGGCGGGCCTCCATGGCCGGGCCCGGTGCCCACTGCCGCCAGTTGACCGGCCAGCCGCCGTCCTCCTCCTGGGCCGCGGCGAGGTGGTCGAGCGAGTGGGCCATCTCCTCCTCGGTGAACCAGCGGCGGGCCAGGGAGTCCGGCACGCGCGCGTAGTCGTACGGAAAGTGGTGCTCGCCCGGGGCGTACCCGGGCGCCACCGGGAAGTCGTCCGGCCGCCCCGGGTCGAGGACCGCCAGCCCCTGCTCCCGCACCAGGCGGCCCAGCCGGTCGCCCGCCGCCTGGGCCCGCGAGCGGTCGGGGACCCCGTCGAGGAAGGCGACGGCGGCCTCGATCTCGTACGGATGGGACTTCTCCAGCGACTCCACCGCCGCCCAGCAGAACTCCGTGGCCCGGAACAGCCAGGCGTGCCACACCTGGTTGCGGTGCAGGAGGCCGACCACCGGGCCGGTGGCCAGCAGTTCGCTGGGCGGGGCGTCGACGACCGGCACGAAGGGCGCGTGCGGGTAGGCGCGCTGGGTGGGGAGGACCGCGGGCAGGGCGCCGTCGTGGGTGGACACCTCCGTGAGGTAGCGGCAGATCCGTTCGACCCGCAGGCCGCCGCAGCGGCCGATGGAGTCCAGGACGCGCAGCGCGTGCCCGGTGTGCAGCGGCTGGCTGACCGGACCGCGCAGATCGGGTTCGAGGGCGTGGCCGTACCCGCCGTCCTCGTTGAGGTACGCCGACAGCGCGGCCTCCACGGGCTCCGCGCCCCCGCGCAGGAAGTGGTAGGCGAAGCGGCGCTGTTCGAGGACGCGGGCCGTGAGCCAGATGAAGTGCTCGGCACGCGCGAGGGGGGACTGCGCGTGCGGAGCCGCGGACGGGTCCGCGAGAGGAGTTCCAGCCATGGTCAGACCGTAGGGCGGAAAGCGCCGCTGACAAGGGGTAAGGGCGGGGCTGCACTCTTGGGAGCGGGATACTGGGGTCATGCGGTTGACGATTTTCTGGGAGCGGATGGAGGACCACTTCGGTGGGTCCTACGCCGAGTCCTTCGCGCGGGACCACGTGATGTCCGAACTCGGCGGCCGTACGGTCCACGAGGCGCTGGATGCCGGCTGGGAGGCCAAGGACGTGTGGCGGGCGGTCTGCGCGGCCGTCGGCGTGCCCGACGACAAACGGTGAGGCGCCGGGCCGGGACGGAATGTCCGCCCGGTGCGCGAGACTGGCGGGGTGGCTCCGACTGACGATTCCGACGAGACCGACCGGACAGACCCCGCAGGCCCTGCGGACCCCGCAGACCTGACCGACGACCCCACGGATCCGACCGATCCCACGGATCCGACCCGCCCGGTGCGCCGGAGCGGCGGCACCGGCAAGCCCCGGCGGACCGGTGAAGCGGCTCCGGGGAGCGCGGCGGCCGGTCCGGAAGCCGGCCCGGGCGCGACGACGGCCCAGGTGCCGCCCGCCGCCCGCATGCCCCGCTGGCTGCCGCGCGCCCTCGTGCTGGCCCTCGCCCTCTACGCCTGTTTCCAGCTCGGCAGCTGGGCCTTCCACCAGCTCATCGGGCTCCTGGTCAACATCCTCGTCGCCTTCTTCCTCGCCCTCGCCATCGAGCCGGCCGTCGGACGCATGGCGGCCCGCGGGATGCGCCGGGGTCTGGCCACCTTCCTGGTCTTCTTCGCCGTCATGATCGTCGGCGTCGGCTTCGTCGTCCTGCTCGGGTCGATGCTCGCCGGCCAGATCGTCGACATGGTCGAGAACTTTCCGAAGTACCTCGACTCACTGATCAACTGGATGAACCAGACGTTCCACACCGACATGTCCCGGGTCGAGGTCCAGGACAGCGTGCTGCGCTCCGACTGGCTGCGGAAGTACGTGCAGAACAGCGCGAGCGGTGTCCTGGACGTCTCCGCCACCGTCCTCGGCGGCCTGTTCAAGCTGCTGACGATCTTCCTGTTCTCGTTCTACTTCGCCGCCGACGGCCCCCGGCTGCGCCGCGCCCTGTGCTCCGTCCTGCCGCCCGCCCGCCAGACCGAGGTCCTGCGGGCCTGGGAGATCGCCGTCGACAAGACCGGCGGCTATCTCTACTCCCGCGGACTGATGGCCCTCATCTCCGGCATCGCCCACTTCATCCTCCTGGAGGTCCTGGGCGTGCCCTACGCGCCCGCCCTCGCGGTGTGGGTCGGCCTGGTCTCGCAGTTCATCCCCACCATCGGTACGTATCTGGCGGGCGCGCTGCCGATGCTGATCGCCTTCACCGTGAACCCCTGGTACGCCCTGTGGGTGCTGGCGTTCGTCCTCGTTTACCAGCAGTTCGAGAACTACGTCCTGCAGCCGAAGCTCACCGCCAAGACCGTGGACATCCATCCCGCCGTGGCGTTCGGATCCGTGATCGCCGGCACGGCGCTGCTGGGCGCGGTCGGCGCGCTCATCGCGATCCCGGCCATCGCCACCCTCCAGGCGTTCCTCGGCGCCTATGTGAAGCGGTACGACGTGACCGACGACCCGCGCGTGCACGGCCACCGGCGCTACGGCGAAGCGGTGGTCGCGCGCCTCCAGAGGGCGCTGCACCACAAGAAGGAGCAGGGCCAGGGGGCCTCCCGCGACGACGGCGCCTGACCGTGCCGGGGGCGCCCCGCGAGGACGGATCCCCTCGGCCCTCCGGGCTCGGCCCGTGGCCGCGGAGGCGTTACAGGTACGAGGGGCGGTCCACCCGGTGCCGGAAGGTGCGCCAGGTCCACACCTGGGCGGCGACCAGCAACGGGGTGATCACCAGCAGGGCCGGGACGAGCAGGGAGAGCGTCGCCCGGTCCGCCGCCCGCGCCGCCAGCGGCAGACCGGCCCCGGCCGCCGGCGCGAGCGCCCCGAGGAGCACACCGGTGAGGGCGAAGGACTGCCAGGGTCCGGTGCGCCCCACCAGCTGACGGGCGCGTGCGTACGGGCGGCCGGTCAGCCGGAGCGTGGCGAAGCCGAGGCCGTGCGCCGCGAACAGGGCCGCCACGGCGAGAGCGATGAGGACGGCGACGGACCCGCCGGCGGGCTCGTACGGCTTCCCGGTCAGCAGCGCCGCCAGCAGCAGGCCCCAGGACAGCGCGACCGCCCAGCTGCCGCAGACCACCGCGCCGTCGCACACCGCCCGCCACACCCGGCCCCCGCCCCGGCCGCGCGACCACAGGCCGGCGTCACGGACGACCCACCCGGTGAGCAGCGGCACGAACACCGCGATCTGGCCGGTCAGCAGCTCTCCTTCGAGATCGGGGAAGCAGCCGACGAGCACGCCGGCCGTGGCGACCAGCCACACCTCGTTGCCCAGGAAGAAGGGCGCGAAGGAGGCGAGGATTAGGCGCCGTTCGTCATCGGTGCGCCCGAGGTACGGGGAGATCATCCCGGTGCCGATGTCCGCGCCGCCGAGGACGAGGTAACCGGTCGCGAAGAAGGCGAGCAGGACGATGGCGAGGGTGCCGAGAGTGTCGGGGGTGTGCACTGTCCGCTCCTAGTAGCGCGCGGGGGGAAGGGCTGCCGCCTGCTCCTCGGGGGAGGCCGTACGGTCGTCATGGCCGAGACCGGAGTCGACGGGTCCGCGGCGGGCGTGGCGGGCCAGCAGCCAGGCGTTGAGGACGACGAGCAGCGCGAAGAGAATGGTGAAGACGGCCAGTGAGACCCGCATCGACGTGGGGGACAGGTCGGAGACCGCGTCCTCGGTCGTCAGGAGTCCGTACACGACCCAGGGTTGGCGGCCCGCCTCCCGGAAGACCCAGCCGCTGATCATCGCGACGTACGGCAGCGGTACGGCGGCCATCAGGGCGAGATGCCAGAGCCGGAAGCGGAAGACGGCCTTCTTGAAGCAGGCCAGGATCGCGCCGGCGAAGGTGAAGTACATCATCAGGCCGAAGCAGACGAGCATGACCAGGCCGCCGCCGCGCGTCCACGCCTCGGAGGGGACGTAGTCACCGGGACCGTGACGGGCCACGAGCTCCGCCTGGAGCCGGGTGATCTCGGCCGTTTCCTGGCTGAAGACGGCCGACTTCATGGGCTGGAGGGTGCTCAACGAGGCGAGCTGGACGCCGCCGAACGCGGCCGTCGCCATCAGCGCCGGGAGGGACAGGAACACCCCGATCCGCAGGCTCCGGCCGAAGAACTCCCACTCGGGGGAGCGGCGGAAGAGGTGGTACGCGCTGACCCCGGCGACGAAGAAGCCCGCCGTCAGCAGCGACCCGGCGAGGATGTGCCCGAAGGCGAGCAGGGCGGAGGGGTTGGTCAGCACGGCGACCGGATCGTCCAGGACCAGCTTGTCGCCCTCGACGCGGTGACCGACCGGGTGGTTGAGGAAGCCGTTGGAGACCAGGATCCAGTACGCCGACAGGTACGCGGTCAGCGTGACGATCCAGATCGCCGCCAGGTGGGCCCATCGGTTCAGCCGGTTCCAGCCGAAGATCCACAGCCCGAGGAAGGTCGACTCGACGAAGAAGGCCACGATTGTCTCGACCGCGAGCGAGGCGCCGAAGACGTTGCCCGCGTAGTGCGTGAGTCCGCTCCAGCTCATCCCGAACTGGAACTCCATCACGATGCCGGTGACGATCCCGACCGCGTAGTTGATCACGTACAGCTGTCCCCAGAAACGGACCATGCGCGCGTGGGACGGCTTCCGGCCGATCGTCGCCACGGTCTGGAGCACGGCGACGAGGGTCGCGAGTCCCAGGGTGAGGGCGACGAAGAGGAAGTGACCGCCGGCGGTGAGCGCGAACTGCAGCCGGGCGAGATCGAGGACATCTGGATTCACCGCGCCAGCGTCGGCGTACGACTCCGGCCGGGGCGTCCCCCAGCGGGGGACACCCGCTCCACCCCACGGGTTGTGCCTCCCCACGCGCGCGTACTCCGGGAGTCGCGTTCACACGCGCGTGCCCCCTAGGGGACGGAAGGGTGCTCGTCGGCCGGCACCGGGCCGGCAAAGCGGTTTCGGTGGCCGGTCGGTCGAGTCAGGCCAGCCAGCCGGGCGTGATCATCCCCGACTCGTACGCCAGGATCACCAGCTGCGCCCGGTCCCGGACGCCGAGCTTGGTCATGATCCGGCTGACGTGCGTCTTCGCGGTCGCGGGGGAGAGGACGAGGCGCTGGGCGATCTCGTCGTTGGAGAGCCCCGCGCCCACCAGGCCCATGACCTCGCGTTCCCGCTCCGTCAGGGCGTTCAGGCGGGGGCTCGGGTCCGGCCGGCGGCCGCGGCCGGCGAGGTCCGCGATCAGGCGGCGGGTGACGGCCGGGGCGATCAGCGCGTCGCCGCGCGCCACCACCCGTACGCCGTGCAGCAGTTCCATCGGCTCGGTGTCCTTGACGAGGAATCCGCTCGCTCCGGCGCGCAGCGCGCCGTAGACGTGGTCGTCGAGGTCGAAGGTGGTCAGGATGACCACCCGGACGCCTTCGAGCCGCGCGTCCGTGGTGATGCGGCGGGTGGCCTCGATCCCGTCGAGGACCGGCATTCGGATGTCCATGAGGACCACGTCGGGGCGCACCTCGCGGGCGAGGGCGACCGCCCGCTCGCCGTCCCCTGCCTCGCCGACCACCTCGATGTCGTCCTCGTCGGCGAGGATCGAGCGGAACCCCGCGCGGACCAGGGTCTGGTCGTCGGCGAGTACGACACGGATCATCGGGGGTCCCTCTCGGACACGTCCTGCGGTGGGGTGGGTGCTGCGGGGGCGGGGGGTGCGGTCGGTCCGGAACCTGGGGTGGGATCGATGGCGGCGGCGCCCGGGGCGAGCTCGTCGGTGGCGGTGGCGGCGGTGGCAGTGGTGGTGGCGGTGAGTCCGGTGAACGGAAGGCGGGCGTCGACCCGGAAGCCGGCCCCGGTGTTGCGCGCGGTCAGGTCGCCGCCGAAGGCCCGCGCGCGCTCGGCCATCCCCCGGATCCCGCTGCCCAGCGGCGCGTCGTCCGGCGAGCCCTCGCCGTCGTCCTCGACGCGCAGGCGCAGCTCGTCCGCGCGCCAGTCGAGCGCGACCGTGGCGCCGCGGGCCCGCGCGTGCCGGGCCACATTGGTCAGCGACTCCTGCACGATCCGGTACGCGGCGAGGTCGACCGGCGGCGCCAGGGGTACGGCGGCGCCCGTCACGCTCGTCCGGACGTCGACGCCCCCGCTCCTGGCCCGCTCCACCAGCTCGCCGAGGAGGGCGAGGCCGGAGGTGGGCGCGGTCGGCGCCGTCTCGTCCGCCCCGCGCAGCACCCCGAGCGTCGCGCGCAGCTCGCGCAAGGAGTCCTTGCTGGTGGCCCGCACCGCCCGCAGCGCCTCCTCGGCCGCGGCAAGGGCGACCTCGGGATCGGGCTTCTTGTCCAACCGGTGCAGCGCCGCACCGGTCTGGACGTTGATCAGCGAGAGGGTGTGGCCCAGGACGTCGTGCAGCTCCCTGGCGATCCGCAGCCGCTCCTCGGTGGCGCTCTGCCGGGCCCGCGCCTCCTGCTCCCGCTCGGCGGCGAGCGCGCGCTGCTCCACCTCGTGCAGATAGGCGAGCCGGGTGCGCTGGGCGCGTCCGACGGCGACCAGGCTGATCAGCCAGCCCGCCAGCATGACGAGCGAGGTGTCGTCGATCTGCCGGTGGCCGGGCTGCTGGCGGATCTCGCCGACCCCGACGGCGAGCAGCGTCGCGGCCGCGAGGGCGACGGAGGCGGCGAAACGCCCTTCGGCGGCCGTGGTGTAGAGCGCGAGGGCGAAGGCGACCATCAGCGGACCGTCCTGCGCGGACACGGGGTAGTAGGCCACGCAGGCGAGGAGCGTGACGACGGCGACCGTCACGGGCAGCCGACGCCGGAAGTAGAGCGCTCCGCAGCCGATCGCCAGCAGGACCCAGCCGATGACCGTGCGGGACACCGGCTCGTCCTCGTACCGCCCCGAGACCAGGGTCCAGACGGCCACGACGAGGGTGACGGCGAGCGTCACGGCGGCGTCGGCGGTCCGTGGCGGCACGCGGGTGCCACGGACGCGGTGGGGGAGGGCCATGTCAGGAAGGATAAGTGGGCACGGCACGCGGCTGACGGCAGTCGGCTCACGGCTGGGACTCGCGGCTGAGGACTCGCGGCTCAGCGCCCCGCAGCGGTCGGGGCGCACGGCGTGGTGTGCTTGACACCGAAATCGAACATCCATTCTGATGGAGTTCCGGCCCCTGGAAACACGGGCTTCTCGGCGGGGCGCCGCCGAGTTTTCCACAGGTCGGAAGGACGCCGAGGCCCATTGTCAGTGGCAGGGGATAGCGTCTTTCACATGAAGCGATCGACTCAAGCAAACCGGGTGGAACCCATGGCAGGAACCGACCGCGAGAAGGCGCTCGACGCCGCGCTCGCACAGATTGAACGGCAATTCGGCAAGGGTGCCGTGATGCGCATGGGCGACCGCGTGCAGGAGCCGATCGAGGTGATCTCCACGGGATCGACCGCCCTCGACATCGCGCTCGGCGTCGGCGGCCTGCCCCGCGGCCGTGTCGTGGAGGTCTACGGCCCGGAGTCCTCCGGTAAGACGACCCTGACGCTGCACGCCGTGGCCAACGCCCAGAAGGCCGGCGGCCAGGTCGCCTTCGTGGACGCCGAGCACGCCCTCGACCCCGAGTACGCCAAGAAGCTCGGCGTCGACATCGACAACCTCATCCTGTCCCAGCCGGACAACGGCGAGCAGGCCCTCGAGATCGTCGACATGCTGGTCCGCTCCGGCGCCCTCGACCTCATCGTCATCGACTCCGTCGCCGCGCTCGTCCCGCGCGCGGAGATCGAGGGCGAGATGGGCGACTCGCACGTGGGTCTGCAGGCCCGACTGATGAGCCAGGCCCTGCGGAAGATCACCAGCGCGCTCAACCAGTCCAAGACCACCGCGATCTTCATCAACCAGCTCCGCGAGAAGATCGGCGTGATGTTCGGCTCGCCGGAGACCACGACCGGTGGCCGCGCCCTGAAGTTCTACGCCTCGGTGCGCCTCGACATCCGCCGCATCGAGACCCTCAAGGACGGCACGGACGCGGTCGGCAACCGCACCCGCGTCAAGGTCGTCAAGAACAAGGTCGCGCCGCCCTTCAAGCAGGCCGAGTTCGACATCCTCTACGGCCAGGGCATCAGCCGCGAGGGCGGTCTGATCGACATGGGCGTGGAGCACGGCTTCGTCCGCAAGGCCGGCGCCTGGTACACGTACGAGGGCGACCAGCTGGGCCAGGGCAAGGAGAACGCCCGGAACTTCCTGAAGGACAACCCCGACCTCGCCAACGAGATCGAGAGGAAGATCAAGGAGAAGCTGGGCGTCGGTGTCCGGCCGAAGGACCCGGCGGCCGAGCCGGCCGCGGACGCCGCGGGCGCCACGGAGACGGCGGCAGCGGACGACGCCGCCAAGCCCGCCACGGCCCCGGCCGTCAAGGCCACCAAGGCGACCAAGGCCCCGGCGGCCAAGAGCTGACGCGGTGACCGGGCGCACCGAATGGCCGGGCGACAGCCCCGACTCGTCGAGGGCCGAGAAGGAGCTGTCGCCCCAGGATCCGGCTGAGCGGGCGCGGGCGATCTGCCTGCGCCTGCTCACCGGGACCCCCCGCACCCGCAAGCAGCTCGCCGACGCCCTGCGCAAGCGGGAGATCCCCGACGAAATCGCGGAAGAGGTCCTCTCCCGGTTCGAGGACGTCGGTCTCATCGACGACGCCGCCTTCGCGGACGCCTGGGTGGAGTCCCGGCACCACGGGCGCGGCCTCGCCCGCCGGGCCCTCGCCCGGGAGCTGCGCACCAAGGGTGTCGACCCCTCGCTGATCCAGGAGGCGGTCGGACAGCTCGACTCCGAGCAGGAGGAGATCACGGCGCGCGAGCTCGTCGACCGCAAGCTCCGCGCCACCCGCGGCCTGGAGCGCGACCGGCGGCTGCGGAGGCTGGCGGGGATGCTCGCCCGCAAGGGGTACGCGGAAGGCATGGCCCTGCGGGTGGTCAGACAGGCACTGGAGGAAGAGGGCGAGGACACGGAGGGACTGGACGAACCCTTCTAGGGCGTTTCGAGAGGCGCGGCCGGGCCCTCCGCTCCCCAGCCCAGGCCCCAGCCCCGGCCCGGGCCGCCCCGGGCAAGGCCGGACCACCGGGCTCTCTCCGAGCCCCCAGCTACACCCCGTGCTTCCGGCCCGGCACCCCGCGCCTCCGACTACGCCCCCGGCCGGCCCCTCGCGCCTCCGGCTACGTCTCCGGATGGAGCACCGGGAGGTCCGCCGCCTTCCAGGCCTGGAAGCCGCCGATCACGTCGGTCGCACGGTGCAGACCCAGCTGCCGGAGCGAGGCGGCCGCCAGGGAGGACGCGTAGCCCTCGTTGCAGAACACCACCACCCGCAGATCGTGACTGTCCGCCTCGGGCGCGCGATGGCTGCCCAGCGGGTCGAGCCGCCACTCCAGCTCGTTGCGTTCCACGACGAGGGCGCCGGGGATCAGCCCGTCCCGGTCCCGCAGCGCCGCGTACCGGGTGTCGACCAGAAGCGCGTCACCCGCCTCGTACGCCTCGTAGGCCGCACGCGCCTCGATCCGGTCCAGGCCCGACCTGACCCGCTCCAACAGCTCGTCGATGCCGACCCGTTCGTCGCTCACTGCCAGTCCTCCGGACGCTCGACCTGCTCAAGACGGAGCACCGCGCCCGACCGGCTGAAACGGCGGATCAGGGGGAGCGGCGGATAGTACGCGTGCACCGACACCGCGTGCGCCGTGCGGGACTCGTTGAGCACCTCGTGCACATGGTGCTGCCCGAACGCCCGGCCCCTGCCCGCCGGCAGATGCCTCGTCCGGTCGACCCCCTCGGCCAGTTCCAGGGTCTTCCAGCCGCTCGCCGGCAGGCGTGCCGCCAGGGAGTTCTCCCGGAGCGTGCCCCGGGCGGTAGTGAAGGCGCCCTGCGACTCGGCGTGGTCGTGCCAGCCCGTACCGGTGCCCGGCGGCCAGCCGATGACCCAGGCCTCGCTGCCCCCGGGCCCGTCCAGCCGCACCCAGGTACGGCCCTCAGGATCCAGGGGGAGGGAGTCGATCAGCGCGGTGTCCTCGGCCGTCCGCCGGACGAAGTCCAGCAGATCGGCCGCGGAAGGGGTGGAAGAGGAACGCGCGGGCGAGGAAGCGGAACCGGCGGCCGGCGAGGACCCGGACGGCAGCGAGGTGCCGACCGCCACGGCCGGCACAGGGGTTACGACCGATACCGGGGCCGCGGCAGACACGGGGGACACGGCCGACACAGGGGGTACGAAAGACGCGGAAGACACGAAGGACCGTCCTGGGAGTTCGCGGAGAGCGCGCGAGGCCACGCCGACGACGACGGCGAAAAGCGCGCGGGAAAGGGCGAATTCAGCAGGAAGGGCGACACACGCAGCCCGCGTAGCGGACGAGGTCCATATGGACCCTCCGCCACAGGCGCACATCGGTGTCGGTCACGATCCGGAGTACACCATGCGCGCCCGCGACGGTCAATCGCCGTCCGCCGTGCGGTCGCTCACGTGGACGCGGACGCCGAGGCGGCCCCGGACCCCGCGGCGGCGCCCGACGCGGCGGCGCCGCCCGTCGCGCCGGAGCCGGGCTCACCCGAGGCCGGCCTCGGCAGTTCCCGGGTGCCCCCGACGGCCCCGCCGCGGGCGGCGTCCGCCGCCGCGAACAGCTCCGCCGGCCGGACACCGGCGAACGCGGCGACCAGGTGCCCGTCCGGCCGCACCAGCAGGACGGTGTGGGCGGCCGCGCCCGGGTACGCCTCGGTGACCAGCACCTCCGCCCGTACCGGCAAGGCGGCCACCGCCTCCGCCAACTGGGGCATGACCCCGGCGCTCTTCCAGTGCCGCCGGTCCCACACCCCCGTCCCCGGGGCGATCAGGACGACCAGGAGCCGGCCCCGGCCGAGCCGGTCCCGGAGGCGTACGGTCGTGCCGTCCGGCGCGGTCACCCGGACGTCCTCCACCGGCGCACCGGCCTCCGTGACCACCGCCGCGGCCCGGCCGTTCCCGTCCTCCGGAGGCGCGAGCGGCGAGTGCGGGTAGGCGGGCGGCGCGCCCAGCGGACCCAGCCCCAGGTGGCCGTCGGTGAGCAGGGCGTCGTGCCCGCGGGTGCCGCCGGGGATGTACGTCCGCAGACCCCCGCCGCCCCGCAGCACCGGAAGCGACTGGTCGGCGGCCCGGAGCCGGGAGGCGACGGCCGCCCGCCGCTCGCTCTGGTAACTGTCGAGCAGCGTGTCCGAGGCGCCGTGGTGCCAGGCGTGCGCCAGCTTCCACGCCAGGTTGTCCGCGTCCCGCAGCCCCTCGTCGACCCCCTGGGTGCCGACCGCGCCGAGCAGGTGCGCCGCGTCGCCCGCGAGGAAGACCCGGTCCACCCGCCAGCGCCGGGCCAGCCGGTGGTGCAGGGTGTGGACCCCGGTGTCGATCAGCTCGTACGGCGGCGTCTGGCCGCCGCACCAGCCGGCGAGCGTGTCGCGGATCCGGGAGACGAGCGCGTCCGGGGTGACGAGATCACCGCGCGGCGGCAGCAGCCAATCGATCCGCCAGACCCCGTCCGGCAGCGGCCGGGCCGTGACCTCCTCGCCGCCGCCCCGCCACGGGGGCTGCCGGTGCAGCACGGCCTCGCCGGGCCAGGGCAGTTCCGTACGCAGCGCCGCGACCGCGTGCCGCTCCACCGCCGTACGCCCGGGAAAGCGGACGCCCAGCAGCTTGCGCACGGTGGAACGGGCCCCGTCGCACCCCACCAGATGGCTGCCGCGCCACCAGGTCGCGCCCGGCCCCCGGGTGTGCGCCGTGATGCCGTCCGCGTCCTGCTCGATCCCGTCGAGCCGGGCCTCGGTGATCAACTGGACGAGGTCCTGCCCGGCGATCGCGTCGCGCAGGCCGCGCGCCAGGGCGTGCTGCGGGATGTGCAGCGGAGCTGCGGGCCCCACGGCGTCACTCTCCGTATCCGCGAGACCAGGATGGAGGGCGACCTGCCTCATCTGTTGCTTCCGGCGCAGGGAGCGCCAGCCGACCCACCGGACACCCTCGTCACGCAGCGTGGTGCAGCCGAGCCGTTCGGCCATCGCGGCCATGTCGGCGCGCAGGACGACCGTACGGGCGGGGCGGGGTTCCTCCTTGCCGGGGCCCTCGTCGAGGACGACACTGGGCACGCCCTGCGAGGCCAGGGCAAGGGAGAGCGCGAGGCCCACGGGCCCCGCGCCCACGATGATCACCGGGTCCACGGCGCGGCTCCTGAAGGCCGTTCGGTCATGCGGGTAGCACAGCGAAGTGTGGCGCGAGCCCGGTGCGTGATCACAGAACGTATGCAACCCATTGCGGGTGCTTGCGTCAAGCGACGGGGGCAGCGGCGCGACCGCCACTGCCCCCGGATGATGTCACATACTGTCAGTTCTTCGTGATACCGGACCCGTCGGCGTCCCCAGTCGTCCGCCCGGGGCCCCCGCCGGCGTCGGCGGTGAGCACGACCTCCTGTGCGGCGGCGTCCGTGACCGGGATGCCCGTCTTCGCGCGGCGGCCGCGCTTCTCGATCCAGGTCGCGAGCGCGGAGAGCGCCAGACACATCGCGATGTAGATGGTGCCGATGACCACGATCGTCGAGACGTACGGGTACTGACCGTTGACCTGCGTGTTGGAGGCGATCAGGCGGGCCGTCTGGAGCAGCTCGGGGTAGAGGATCACGAAGCCGAGCGAGGTGTCCTTCAGCGTGACCACGAGCTGGCTGATGATCGTCGGCAGCATCGAACGGACGGCCTGCGGCAGCAGGACGGTCGTCATGACCTGTGTCTTCGTCATGCCCAGCGCGTACGCGGCCTCGCGCTGGCCCTTGGGCACCGCATTGACGCCGGCGCGCAACACCTCGGCCTGCACGCAGCCGTTGTAGATCGACAGGCCGAGCGCCAGCGCCCACATCGAGTACTCGGTGAGGAAGCCGACCCACACGGCGTAGATCGTGATCAGCAGCGGGATGGAGCGGAAGATCTCGATGAAGCCGGTGGCGGCCCAGCGGACCGGCTTGTGGTCCGAGAGCCGGGCAACGGCGAGCAGCACGCCGAGGACGAGCGAGCCGACCGCCGCGAGGCCGAAGGCCTTCAGGGTGGCGAGGATCGCGTCGGCGATGTTCTGCCGGATGCCCGCGTAGTTGAAGATGTCCCACATCGCGGGGTCGAGGTGACCCTTGTCGCTCAGCCGGAGGACGCTGACCCCGAGCAGCGCGACGATGGCGACGGTGCCCAGGACGGCGTAGATCCGGTTGCGGACGCGTGCCTTGGGGCCGGGGCTGTCGTAGAGAACGCTGGCACTCATCGGGCGACCTCCATGCGGCGCTCAAGGAGACGGAAGATCCCGCTGATGGTGAAGGTGACGACCAGGTACGCGGCGGCCACCCAGACGAAGATCGGACCGATCGCGTAGCCCTGCTCGCTCATCAGCGTCTGCCAGCCGAAGAGTTCGGTGACGCTGAAGGCGCCGGCGATGGCGGAGTTCTTGGTGAGCGCGATGAAGATCGAGCTCAGCGGCGGCAGAACGGTACGGGTCGCCTGCGGCAGCACGATCATGCGCAGGGTCTGCGAGAAGGTCATGCCGAGCGAACGGGCGGCCTCCGCCTGGCCGATCGGCACCGTGCCGATGCCGGAGCGGACGGCCTCGCAGACGAACGCCGAGGTGTAGAAGCCGAGCGCCAGCGAGCCCAGCAGGAAGGGGCTCATGCCCGGGAAGAAGATCTCCGGGACCACGAAGAACGAGACGAGGAAGAGCAGCGTGAGCGGGGTGTTGCGCAGCAAGGTGACCCAGAGGGTGCCGAAGAAGCGCAGCGGCGGGACGGGGGACACCCGGAAGCCGGCGATGGCGACGCCGAGGACCAGCGCGATGACCGAGCTGACGGCGGTGATCGACACGGTTCCTATGAAGCCGTCGCGGAACTCCGGGAAATGGTCGAGCAGTACGTTCATGAGGTCTCCGCGTCGGCGGTCGGCGGCCTACGGTCGAGGCGTGCCAAGGCTTACGGACAAGGTGTACGGGCAGGGGGAGCGGCGCCCCGTACTCCTGTACGGGGCGCCCGTGGTGACGCGGACGATCAGTAGCGGTTGATCGCCGGCGGCGCGGTGTAGGCCGAGCCGGACAGGCCGAGGGTGGCCTCGTAGATCTTCTTGTACGTGCCGTCCTTGACGTACTTCTCCAGCGTGTCGTTGATCTTGGCACGCAGGGCGGTGTCGGCCTTGTCCATGCCGACGCCGTAAGGCTCCTTGGTGAACGGCTTGCCGACGACCTTGAGCTTGCCGCTGTTGGCGGCGGCGTAGCCCTTGAGGATCGAGTCGTCGGTGGTGACGGCGTCGACCTGCTTGGTCAGCAGCTGCTGCACGCAGTCCGAGTACTTCGCCAGCTCGGTGGTCTGGGCGCCGTACTGCGGCTTCTTGATCTCCTGCAGCGGGGTGGAGCCCGTGATGGAGCAGACCTTCTTGCCCTTGAGGGTCTCCGGACCGGTGATCGCGGTCTCGTCCTTGCGGACCAGGAGGTCGGCGCCGGCCTGGTAGTACGGACCCGCGAAGCCGACCTGCGCCTTGCGCTTGTCGTTGATCGTGTACGTACCGACGTAGTAGTCGACCTGGCCCGTGGAGATCGCCGTCTCACGCAGCTTGGAGTCGACGGTCTTCCACTCGATCTTGTCCTCGCTGAAGCCGAGCTCCGCCGCGATCATCTTCGCGATCTCGACGTCGAAGCCGGACCGCTCCTTGGTGGCCTGGTCCTCGAAGCCGAGGTAGGGCTGGTCGGCCTTGGAACCGATGATCAGCTTCCCGCGCTTCTGCGCCTCCTTGAGGGTCGGCGAGTCGACCTTCACGTCGGTGGCGACGATGTACTTGGGCAGCTGGGGGGCGCTCTTGTCGCCGGGCTTCACGGCGGGCTTGTCGCCGGCGGAGCCCTCCTTGCCACCACAGGCGGTGGCGGTCAGCGCGAGGACGGCGACGGCCACGGCCGCGCTCTTGCGGAGCTTCATGGTGAACATCCCTTTTTTCGTGGGTTGTTGATCGGCGGGCGAAGCAGGGAGGCCCGCTGACAAGACGGTCAGGGTATGCCCGCCGACCGGACGGCCAGGGGGAAACCCGCTGGACGGTACGGCCGGCGGAGCCCGCCGGTGACGGTCAGTGGTGCAGGATCTTCGACAGGAAGTCCTTGGCCCGGTCGCTGCGCGGGTTGCTGAAGAACTGGTCGGGCGTGGCCTCTTCGACGATCCTGCCGTCGGCCATGAAGACGACCCGGTTGGCGGCGGAGCGCGCGAAACCCATCTCGTGGGTGACGACGACCATGGTCATGCCGTCACGCGCCAGCTGCTGCATGACCTCCAGGACCTCGTTGATCATCTCGGGGTCGAGAGCCGAGGTCGGCTCGTCGAAGAGCATGACCTTGGGGTCCATCGCCAACGCCCGGGCGATCGCGACGCGTTGCTGCTGGCCGCCGGAGAGCTGCGCGGGGTACTTGTCGGCCTGCGTGCCGACGCCCACCCGGTCGAGCAGCGCGCGGGCCTTCGTCTCGGCGGCCGCCTTCTCCGTCTTGCGGACCTTGACCTGGCCCAGCATCACGTTTTCGAGCACGGTCTTGTGCGCGAAGAGGTTGAAGGACTGGAAGACCATGCCCACGTCGGCGCGCAGCCGGGCCAGCTCCTTGCCCTCCTGGGGCAGCGGCCGGTCGTCGATGGTGATGGTGCCGGAGTCGATCGTCTCCAGGCGGTTGATGGTGCGGCACAGCGTGGACTTACCGGACCCGGAAGGCCCGATGACGACCACGACTTCGCCCCGGGCGATCGTCAGGTCGATGTCCTGGAGCACATGCAGCGCGCCGAAGTGCTTGTTCACGTTGGACAGCACGACCAGGTCGCCCGCCGCCGGTACGGCGTCCTTCGAGCCCTTGGTCACTGACACTCCGCTCATCGGCTTCTTGCTCCGTCCTCCTCGGTTGGGGAGGACACTAGGCACGTGGTGCGACCAGCGTCATTACATCTGAGCGGAAATTGAGGATAACGATCCGGCCGCAACCGGACACAGTGGGTGAAGGGGACGCCCCGGGCGCACCCGGTTCATCCCGGAAACCCCACGGTCGCAGGGGGCAGACTTGACGGTGACGGCGACCATCGGCGTTCAGCCCTGGTACAAACCTGATGGCAGCCTGTACACAGAACACCATCACCACGACGAGACGATCACGCGAACCGCACGAGAACAAGGCGATCACCTGAACAGAGTGATCACCGGACCGGCACGGTCACCCGACCGGCACGGTCATCCCGGACATCGAGGTAACGGAGGAGGGTCATGAGACTGCTGCTCGTCGAGGACGACGATCACGTCGCCGCGGCCCTGTCCGCCGTCCTGGCCAAGCACGGCTTCGCCGTCACGCACGCCCGCAACGGCGAGGAGGCCCTCCAGGCGGTGCTGCCCGCCGCACACGGCGAGCGCCCCTCCTTCGGCGTGATCCTGCTCGACCTCGGCCTGCCCGACCAGGACGGATACCAGGTCTGCGGCCGTATCCGTAAGCTCACCGCCACCCCGGTGATCATGGTGACCGCGCGGGCCGACGTCCGCTCCCGCATACACGGGCTCAACCTCGGCGCCGACGACTACGTGGTCAAGCCGTACGACACCGGGGAGCTGCTCGCCCGCATCCACGCCGTCAGCCGGCGCACCGCCGGGGGCGAGGAGGCCACCGGGCCCGGCGAGGAGAGCGCGCTGCGCCTCGGCTCCGTCACCATCGAGCTGCCCACCCGCCGGGTCAGCGTCGACGGCGCACCGGTCCAGCTCACCCGTAAGGAGTTCGACCTCCTCGCGCTGCTCGCCCAGCGGCCCGGGGTGGTCTTCCGGCGCGAGCAGATCATCAGCGAGGTCTGGCGCACCAGTTGGGAAGGCACCGGCCGCACCCTGGAGGTCCACGTCGCCTCGCTGCGCTCCAAGCTCCGCATGCCCGCCCTGATCGAGACCGTGCGCGGCGTCGGCTACCGCCTGGTCGTCCCGGCCGCGTAACCGCCGGATCCCTCTCGTGCGCACACGTCTCCTCCCGCTCCTCATCATCCTCATGGCCGGGGTCCTGCTCGCCCTCGGCTTCCCGCTCGCCGCCAGCCTCGCCGCCTCCGAACAGCAGCGGGTGGTCGTCGACCGGCTGGACGACGCGGCACGCTTCGCCGCGCTCGCGCAGTTCGTCAGCGAGACCGACCTCGGTCCGAACGAGCGCCGGACCGCCCTGGAAGGGGAACTCGCCAGCTACCACGACGTCTACGGCATCCGGACGGGGATCTTCTTCCGCGACAACCGTGCCATGGCCGCCGCGCCCGAGGAGTGGGTCGTCCCCTACGACGGGGAGGGGCGCCGCGCCTTCAACGAAGCGCTGCTCGGCCGCCGCAGCCACGACCCGCCCCAGGTCTGGCCCTGGCAGGAGCACGCACGGCTCGCCATCGCCTCCCCGGTGGTACGCGACGGGGACGTCGTCGCCGTCGTCGTCACCGACTCGCCCACCGGACAACTGCGCTCCGCCATCCTCCGCGGCTGGCTCCTCATCGCCGCCGGCGAGTCCGCCGCGATGCTCCTCGCCGTCGGAGCCGCGTTCCGCCTCACCGGCTGGGTGCTGCGCCCGGTCCGCGTCCTGGACGCCGTCACCCACGACATCGCCACCGGCCGGATGAAGTCCCGTGTCGCCGCCGCGGGCGGGCCGCCCGAACTGCGCCGGCTCGCCCGCTCGTTCAACGAGATGGCCGACAACGTCGAGGACGTCCTGGAGCAGCAGCGCGCCTTCGTCGCCGACGCCTCCCACCAACTGCGCAACCCGCTCGCCGCGCTGCTGCTGCGGATCGAACTCCTCGCCCTCGAACTCCCCGAGGGCAACGAGGAGATCGCCTCCGTCCGCACCGAGGGCAAGCGGCTCGCCCAGGTCCTCGACGACCTGCTCGGCCTCGCGCTCGCCGAGCACGCCGCCGCCGATCTGCGCCTCACCGACATCGGGGCGCTGGCCGCCGAGCGGATCGCCTCCTGGCGGCCGCTCGCCGAGGACAAGGGCGTCCGGCTGACCGGGGAGCACCGGGCCGTGACGGGGTGGGCGGACCCGGTGGCGCTCTCCAGCGCCCTGGACGCGGTGATCGACAACGCCCTGAAGTTCACCCCGGCGGGCGAAGAGGTCACGGTGACCGTGACGCCCGAGGGCGGGACCTGCGCGATCGTGGTCGCCGACCAGGGCCCCGGCCTCACCCCGGAGGAGCTGGAACGCGTCGGCGACCGCTTCTGGCGCAGCAACCGCCACCAGAACGTCAAGGGGTCGGGCCTGGGCCTCTCCATCTCCCGGGTGCTGCTGGCGGCGGGCGGCGGTGCGATCGACTTCGCACCGAACGAGCCGCACGGGCTGCGCGTGACGGTCACGGTGCCGCGCTCGGCCCCGCAGCCCCGCGGGGAGTGAGAGGGCGTGGACCCCGAACGAGGGGGTGAGAGCGGGCCGGGTGCGGCGCGCCGGGTCTACGGCTTCACGGAGCGGTAGTAGCGCTTGGCGCCCTCGTGCAGCTCCAGCGGTTCGGTGTAGATCGCGGTGCGCAGATCGACCAGCTGGGCCGGGTGGACCTTGCCGCCGATCCGGTCGCGGCTTCTGATCACCGTACGCGTGAAACCCTCCACCAGGTCCGCGTCGATGTCCTCCGTGGTGACGAGCAGGTTCGCCACGGCCAGCGTCTCCACCGGCTGCCCGTCCTGGGCGAGGGTGTACGCGTCGGCGGGGATGGCCGCGGAGCGGTAGTGGCGGGTCGAGCCCCCGACGTCGTGGAGGTTGTCCACCAGGGCGGCGTCCAGCGGGACGAGCCGTACCGGAAGGCGTTGGGAGAGGGTCTGGACGGCGTGGGTGGGCAGTCCGCCCGACCAGAAGAACGCGTCCAGCTTCCCGCGCTCCAGCAGGGACGGCATCGTGTCGATACCGGCCGAGACCGGCCTGATGTCGACGTCCGGGGTGAGCCCGGCGGCCGCGAGGACCCGGTCCGCGATCAGCCGCACGCCGGAACCCTCCTGGCCGACGCCCACCCGCAGGCCGCGCAGGTCCTCGGCCGAGCGGATGTCGGAGCCCTTGCGGACCACCAGCTGGACGTAGTCGTCGTAGAGGCGGGCGGAGCCCCTCAGTCGCTCGAAGCCCGGCTTGCGGTCCCGCTTGTACTGGGCCACGGCGTCGGCCGTCGCGATCGTGAAATCGGCCTCGCCGGAGGCGAGCCGGGCGAGGTTCTGCTGAGAGCCCTCGCTGTTCCGCAGCGCTATCGAGACATCGGGCAGATCGCGGGCGAGGGCCTGCTTCAGGAGCTCGCCGTACTGCTGGTAGACGCCGGTGGGCACGCCCGTACTGAAGGTCACCGAGCCGCTCGGCGCGGGCGAACCGAAAGGAACCAGCCACCAGACGAGCACTCCGCAGACCACCAGCAGCGCCGTCACGAGCTGGACGGCGCGGCGGCGGCTGGCACGGAAGAGGGCGGCGGGCATGGCGCGATCCTGCCAGCTGACTCCCCGCGATGGCCAGGCCGGTCGCGGGGCGGCTGGGCACGGTCACGCTGGGCAGCCGCCTCGGGGGAGTCTCGGCGTACCTCCGCGGGCGCGGTACGTCCCGGCGGCTCCCGGCGGCGCATGGCACTCCGGGCGTGACGCCGGCGCGCGCTCAGGGAGCGGGGTCGGCGAGGGTGGGGTGTGCGGGAGCGTGGTCACCCGGGGTCTGGAGCCCGGCCGACTGCGCGCGGAGCCAGTCGAGCAGCCGGGAGACCCGGGCGTCCCGCTCGGGCGGCCGGGGGCTGAGCAGCTGGTAGCGGGTGCCGTCGGCGACCAGGCCGAAGGGGGCGACCAGCTGACCGCGTACGAGATCGTCGTGCACCAGGGCGTACGGGCCGATCGCGACACCGAGCCCCGCGACGGCCGCCTGCAGCGCCAGGTAGAAGTGCTCGAAGGTCTGCTGCGAGGCGCCGTCGACACGGGCGCCGGTCAACCGCCGCCAGTCGTCCCAGGCCTGCGGCCGGGTACTGGTGTGCAGCAGGGTCAGGGCGGCGAGATCGTCCACCCCGCCGAGCCGCCGCGCCAGGTCGGGGCTGCACACGGGGCCGATCCGCTCCTCGAAGAGGGGCGTACGGCTGACCCCGGCGGGCACCGGAAAATCGTCCCGGCGCAGGGCGAGGTCGAGGGTCTCCCGCTCGAAGGAGACGGGGCCGCCGCCCGCCGACAGGTGCACGGTGAGGCCCGGGGCCCGGACGGCGAGGTCCGGCAGGCGCGGGATGAGCCAGCGCATGAGGAGCGTGGGCTCGCAGGACAGGGCGAGCGGACCGCCCTCCTCGCGGCCGGAGACCTGCCGGGCCGCCGTGTCGATCTGGTCGAGCGCGTCCCGGACGACCGCCGCCAAGCGGCGCGCCTGCGGGGTCGGGCGCAGCGATCGGGTCCCGCGCTCGAAGAGGGAGGTGCCGAGGGCCTTCTCCAGGTTCCGGATCTGGCGGCTGACCGCGCCGTGCGTGACGTGGAGCTCCTGGGCCGCCCGGGTCATGCTCGCGTGCCGCACCGTCGCCTCGAACGGCAGCAGGGTGTTCGGCGGCGGAAGGTCGGGCCAGCGCATGTGTGAAATCTACTCACAGGTGGGGTGAGAAGGAATCGCTTGTCCCGGGGGCTCCGCCCGCCCACTGTGGACGACGTCACGAACGGCTGGCAGCCGGCGAACCGAGGGAGACGGATCAGGATGGCACCCCGCTCACCGCACGGACCGCAAGGACTGCACGGGCCGCACGGACCGCATGGGCCGCACGGGCCGCGAGGACCGGAGGGAGCGTACGGGCCGAAGGAGGCGCCGCAGCCGGAAGGACCGGCCGGGCCGCCCGTGACGAGCGTCGCCGTCCTCGCCGACGACCTCACCAGCGCCGGGGACGGCGCCGCCCCCTTCCGCCGGGGCGGCCACCGCGCTCAGGTCCTGCTCACCGTCCCGGCGCGGGCCGCCGAAGCCACACCCGGTGTGGTCGCCGTCGACCTCGGCAGCCGACTGCTCGACGAGGGGGAGGCCGTCACCCGTACCCGCCAGGCGTTCGAGGCGTACGCCGGAGCGGACCTGCTGATCAAGACGGTCGACTCCACGCTCCGCGGCCATGTCGCGGCGGAGGTGCGGGCGGCGTACGCCGGTTCGCGCCGCCGGGCCGTGCTGATCGCGCCCGCCTTCCCGGCCGAGGGCAGGACCACGGCCGGGGGCGTCCAGCACGTGCACGGCGTACCGGTGCACGAGAGCGCGTTCGGACGGGACCCGGCGCACCCGGTCACCACGTCGGACCTCGCGCGCCTCCTCCCCGAAGCCACCGTTCTCACCCGGGACGAGGTGGACCGGCTGCCCGAGCTCGTCGCCCGGGGCGGCCTGCTCGTCTGCTCGGCCGCCACGGACCGAGACCTGGACCGGATCGTCGCCGCCGTCCCCGAGGTCCGGGACGTGCTCTGGGTCGGCTCCCCGGGCCTCGCCGCCGCCCTGGCCCGCCGCCACCCCCGTACCACCGCCACCGCCTCCCCGGCCCCGACCCCGATCCCGTACGAGAACGGGCGGGCGGCCCTGCCCGCTGCCGGGCGGCCGCTGCTGGTCGTCGGCAGCGCCCACCCGGCCGGCCGGCGCCAGCTCGACCTCCTGCGCGGACGGCCGGACGTGACCGCCGTGCCGGCCGACGACACCGCGGCCGCCGTCGCGGCACTGCGGCGGGCGACCACGGCGGTACGGGTCGTCCACACGCCCGACGCGCACCGCCCGGCCGCCGCCCCGGGCTCGCTCACCCGCGACCTGGCACGCGTGACGGAAAGCCTGGTGGCGGACGGAGCGGTCGACGGGCTCGTCCTGACCGGAGGAGAGACGGCGGTGGCCGTGCTCCAGGCGCTCGGGGTCGCCGGCATCGAGCTGTACGACGAGCCCGAACCGGGGATCGCCCGCGGCACCCTGATCGGCCCCCGGCCGGTCCCCGTCCTGATCAAGGCGGGCGGCTTCGGGGACGACGGGACGCTCGACCGGCTCTGCCGCCTCCTCACCGCCCCCGGCACCGACACGGGCGCCCCCGCCAAGGGCGGACGTACGGCCCCGGCGCCGGGCGGGGCAGGCGCGCCCGCCCCCGAGAGGAGCGTCGACGCGTGAAACCCCTGGCCCTCACCATGGGCGATCCGAACGGCATCGGCCCCGAGATCACCGTCAAGGCCTGCGCCGACCCCGCCCGCCGCCCGCGGGTCGTCGTCATCGGCGATCCCGCCACCCTCACCCGCGCCTGCCACACCACCGGCACCGACCTGACCGTGCGGCCGATCGACTCGGTCGAGCAGGCCGCGTACACCCCGGGTGTCATCGACGTCCTCGCGGACGGGACCCTTCCGCCGGATCTGTCGCCCGGCACCGTCGACGCCCGCGCCGGGGAGGCGTCCTTCCGGTACGTCCGCCGTGGCATCGCGCTCGCCCTCGGCGGCGAGGTCCGGGCCTTGACCACCGCGCCCATCAACAAGGAGGCGCTCCGGCTCGCCGGCCTGCACTACCCCGGGCACACGGAGATCCTCGCCGAGCTCTCGGGCACCAGCGACTACGCGATGATGATGGCCAACGACGAGCTGCGGGTCGTCCTGGTCACCGTCCACCAGTCGCTGCGCACGGCCCTCGACTCCCTGACCACCGCGCGCGAGCTGGAGATCATCCGGCTGACCGACCGTACGCTCCGGGCCGGCGGGCCCGGCCGCCCCCGTATCGCCGTGGCCGCGCTCAACCCGCACGCGGGCGAGAACGGACTCTTCGGGCGCGAGGACCTCGACGTCATCGAGCCGGCCGTGCGGGCCGCGCGGGCGGAGGGCATCGACGCGAGCGGACCCTGGCCGGCCGACACCGTGTTCATGCGGGCCCGGGCGGGGGAGTTCGACGCGGTCGTCGCGCAGTACCACGACCAGGGGCTGATTCCGGTCAAATACCTCGGCCTCGAACGCGGCGTCAACATCACCATCGGCCTGCCGTTCGTGCGCACCAGCGTCGACCACGGGACGGCCTTCGACCTCGCGGGGCACGGCACCGCCGACCACACGAGCCTGCTCACCGCCCTGCACCAGGCCGACGACCTGGCAGCCGACCCGGAGGACCCCCGTGGACTTCATCTTCATGCTCACCCGTGACGACCGGACCGTCACGGACTGCCTCGCCGTCCTCGACACCCTGAGCACCCCGGACTCCGGGGACGCCCAGGACCCGGGCCGGGGCTCCGCCCCCGGCATCGACCACATCGGTTTCAAGGACGTCGGGGTCGACCCCGCGACCCTCGCCCGCCTCCACCGGCGGATCAAGGACAGGGGCGCCACCAGCTATCTCGAAGTGGTCTCCACCACGCGCGCGGAGGCGCTCGCCTCCGTACGCACCGCCGTCGACCTGGGTGTCGACTGGCTGATGGGCGGCGTCTGGATCGAGGAGACCCTGGCCCTTCTCGCCGGCACCGGCACCCGCTACCTCCCCTTCGCGGGCGAGCCCCGCGGCCACCCCACCCGGCTGGCGGGCGACCCCGCCCGCATCGCCGAGGACTGCCGCCGCGCCGAGGCGGCGGGCTGCGCGGGCGTCGACCTGCTGGCCTTCCGCGCCGTCGACGCCGACCCGCTCGACCTCGTCCGGGCGGCCCGCGCCGCGACCGCCGGCCGGCTGGTGGTGGCCGGAAGCATCACCACCCCGGCCCGGATCCACGCCCTCGCGGAGGCGGGCGCCGACGCGTTCACGATCGGCTCCGCCGCCTTCAGCGGCGCCCTGCGCCCGGACGCCGGCACCCTCGGAGCGCAGCTCACCGCCATCGTCGAGGCCACGACAGCGGCCCGGACAGTCGCTCGCCCGGGGGCCTTTACCCTAGACAAGTGACCAACATCGACCGGAGCCGCGCCGTGGGCGAAGCCAAGACCTATGAGATCCGCACCTACGGGTGCCAGATGAACGTCCACGATTCCGAGCGGCTCTCCGGCCTGATGGAGGACGCCGGCTACGTCCGCGCGCCCAAGGGCGCCGACGGCGACGCCGACGTCGTCGTCTTCAACACCTGCGCCGTCCGCGAGAACGCCGACAACAAGCTGTACGGCAACCTCGGCCGGCTCGCCCCGATGAAGACCACGCGTCCCGGCATGCAGATCGCCGTCGGCGGCTGCCTCGCCCAGAAGGACCGGGACACCATCGTCAAGAAGGCCCCCTGGGTCGACGTGGTCTTCGGCACGCACAACATCGGCAAGCTGCCGGTACTCCTGGAGCGCGCCCGCGTCCAGGAGGAGGCGCAGATCGAGATCGCCGAATCGCTGGAGGCCTTCCCCTCCACGCTGCCGACCCGCCGCGAGTCCGCGTACGCCGCCTGGGTCTCGATCTCCGTCGGCTGCAACAACACCTGCACCTTCTGCATCGTCCCGGCGCTGCGCGGCAAGGAGAAGGACCGCCGTCCCGGCGACATCCTCGCCGAGATCGAGGCCCTGGTCGGCGAGGGCGTCTCCGAGATCACCCTGCTCGGCCAGAACGTCAACGCGTACGGCTCCGACATCGGCGACCGCGAGGCGTTCTCCAAGCTGCTGCGCGCCTGCGGGAAGATCGACGGCCTGGAGCGGGTCCGCTTCACCTCGCCGCACCCGCGCGACTTCACGGACGACGTCATCGCGGCGATGGCCGAGACCCCGAACGTCATGCCGCAGCTGCACATGCCGCTGCAGTCCGGCTCGGACACCGTCCTGAAGGCGATGCGCCGCTCGTACCGGCAGGAGCGTTTCCTCGGCATCATCGAGAAGGTGCGCGCCGCGATTCCGCACGCCGCCATCTCCACCGACATCATCGTGGGCTTCCCCGGCGAGACCGAGGAGGACTTCGAGGAGACGATGCACACCGTCCGCGAGGCACGGTTCGCCAACGCCTTCACCTTCCAGTACTCCAAGCGGCCCGGCACCCCCGCGGCCGACATGGAGGGGCAGATCCCCAAGGAAGTCGTGCAGGCGCGTTACGAACGCCTCGTCGCGCTCCAGGAGGAGATCTCCTGGGAGGAGAACAAGAAGCAGGTCGGCCGGACCCTGGAGGTCATGGTCGCCGAGGGCGAGGGCCGCAAGGACGGCTCCACGCACCGCCTCTCCGGCCGCGCCCCCGACAACCGGCTGGTCCACTTCACCAAGCCGGACCAGGACGTGCGCCCGGGCGACGTGGTGACCGTCGAGATCACCTACGCCGCGCCGCACCACCTGCTCGCCAAGGGCCCGACGACGTCGGTACGCCGCACCCGCTCCGGCGACGCCTGGGAGAAGCGCACCACCGCCGCCGCGGCCAAGCCGGCGGGCGTCCTCCTCGGCCTCCCGCAGATCGGCGTCCCGGAACCCCTGCCGGCGGCCTCGGTCCCGGCCTGCGGCAGCCACTGACGCACAGACGGCGGGCCGCCCGGCGCGGCCTGCCGCGCGGGGGACGCGTCGGCTCGCGGGGCAGGGGCAGCGCGTCTGCCCCGGCCTGCCGGGACAAGCCCCGGGCGGCCTACGGGCAGCCCGGGGGCCTCGCTCGCTACGGACGGCCCCGGCCCGCCCGTCCCCGAACCGCCCCTGCCTCCCCAGTAGGCTGCGGATCATGCTTGTCGCCGCAGCCGTCTGCCCCTGTCCGCCCCTGCTCGTGCCCGAGGTCGCGACCGGGGCGGCTCCCGAGCTCGACGCCGCGCGGGCGGCGTGCGCCGACGCGCTGGGGGTGCTGGCCGCGTCGCGGCCGGACCGGCTGTACGTCGTCGGTCCGGCGGGGGAGGACGCCGACGGAACGTACCCGGCCGGTTCGGTGGGGTCCTTCGCCGGTTTCGGGGTGGATCTGTCCGTGCGGCTGGGCACCGGCCCCACCCCGGGGCCCGGAGACGCCCGGCCGTCGCTCCCCCTCTCGCTCGCCGTCGCGGCGTGGTTCCTCCAGCGCACCGACTGGGCCGACGCGCCGGTCGAGGGGCGGGGGGTGGCCGAGCGGCTGGGGAGCGAGCGGTGCGCGGTCACCGGCCGTGAGCTGGCCGCGACGGCCGACCGTGTCGCGCTCCTGGTGATGGGCGACGGCAGCGCGTGCCGGTCCGTCAAGGCCCCGGGCTATCTCGACGAGCGCGCGGCCGCCTTCGACGCGGAGGCCGGCCGGGCGCTGGGCTCGGCGGACCCGGCCGCCCTGCTCGCTCTGGACGCGGAGCTCGCGTACGAGCTGAAGGCGGCGGGCCGGGCCTCCTGGCAGGTCCTGGCGGGCGCCGCCGAGGGCGCGGGCCTGGCGGGCCGCCTGCTCTACGAGGACGCCCCCTACGGCGTGGGGTACATGGTCGCGGCCTGGTCGTGACGCCCCGCAGGGCGAACGGGAACCCCTGATGACAGACGGCGGACGGGCGGGGGGGGGGCGGCGGCCCGGCCGGCCGCCGGCCGGCGGGGCGGTCCCCCGGCCCCGGGCCGGCCGCCGCCGGGGGGGGTTCCCCCCCCCCCTTCCCGGGCCCGGCCGCGTGACCCCCCCCCCCCCCCCCCCCCGGGGGGGGGGGCCCCCCCCCCGGCGGGGGCCCCCCCCCCCCCCCTCCGCCGTACGGAGAGACGGTCAGCCGACGCCGGGCGTCAGGCGGCCGGCGGGGTCGGACCCTGGCCTGGAGCCGTGCCCGGTCCCGTACCGGCTCCCGGCCCGGGAGTCGTGCCCGGAGCCGGGCCGGGACCCGGGGTGCCGTCGTCCTTGTGGGCGATCCGGTCCAGCGCGTCCTTGGCCTTGCCCGTGCCCGACTCGATCTTGGAGCTGTACTTGCCCTTGGTCTTCTCGTCGACCAGCCGCGCGGCCTTGTCCAGACCGTGGTCGATCTTCCCGCCGTGCTGCTGCGCGAGGTCGGAGACCTTGTCCTTGGCCGGGGCGAGCTTGGCCTTCAGCGAATCCAGGAGACCCATGGGTCACCATCCCTCCGGTAAACCGTCTGCCGTGCGCTGTTCCCAGGAGCTACTTCCGGGCGCTCTCACCGGCTTCGTTGTCCGCCGCCTCCTCGGCCGACTGCTGCTTGGGAATCTCCACCGCCTCGACCGCCTCGGCGGCCGGTGCCTCCTCGGCGACCCCGGCGGCCTCGGTGCTCTCCGCCGGCTCCGCCTCCGCGGGGACGTCGGAGGCGCTCTCCGCCGGCTCCGCGTCATCCGTCACGGCGACGGCCTCGGTCTCCTGCGTTGACGCCTCGGCAGCTTCCTTGCCCTTACGGCGAAACATTGCAAAAACGCCCATTTCCACTCCATAGCGTACTCGTGCGGGAGAAGCCCCGCGGCGCCCGGGGCGCCCCATTGCGCCACCCGGTGCGGCCGGCACGGAAACCGGCGGTCGGAACCTCGCAACAGGCAACGAAGCCGGATGCGGGTCGTCACGTCGCTCATTCGGGGACCCGGTCGGAGGTTTGCGAGACTGGGGCGGTGAGAAGTGCAGCTCCCGCCCCGCGGGTCATCGCCGTCGTCGGTCCCACAGCGGCCGGAAAGTCCGATCTGGGCGTTTTCCTCGCCCAGCAGCTCGGCGGCGAGGTCGTCAACGCCGACTCCATGCAGCTCTACCGAGGGATGGATATCGGTACCGCCAAGCTGACGCTCGAGGAGCGCGGCGGAGTCCCGCACCACCTCCTCGACATCTGGGACGTGACCGAGGCGGCCAGCGTCGCCGAGTACCAGTGCCTCGCCCGCGCCGAGATCGACCGGCTGCTCGCCGCCGGCCGCACCCCCGTCCTGGTGGGGGGCTCCGGACTGTACGTCCGGGGCGCCGTCGACGCCCTCGAGTTCCCCGGTACGGACCCGGCCGTACGAGCCCGCCTGGAGGCCGAACTGGAGGAACGGGGCTCCGGCGTCCTGCACGCCCGGCTGGCGGCGGCCGACCCCGAGGCCGGCCGCGCGATCCTGGCGAGCAACGGCCGCCGGATCGTCCGGGCGCTCGAAGTCATCGAGATCACGGGCAAGCCCTTCACGGCCAATCTGCCCGGCCCGGACTCGGTCTACGACACGGTCCAGATCGGCGTGGACGTCGAGCGTCCCGAACTGGACGAGCGGATCACCGCGCGCGTGGACCGCATGTGGGAGGCAGGGCTCGTCGAGGAAGTGCGCGCACTGGAGGCGCTCGGACTGCGCGAGGGGCGCACGGCGGCCCGCGCGCTCGGCTATCAGCAGGTGCTCACGGCGCTCGCGGGGGAGTGCACCGAGGACGAGGCGCGCGCCGAGACCGTGCGCGCCACCAAGCGCTTCGCGCGCCGTCAGGACTCGTGGTTCCGGCGCGACCCGCGGGTCCACTGGCTGAGCGGGGCCCTGGAACACCGCGGGGAACTCCCCGGGGAGGCGCTGAGGTTGATCGAACGAGCGGTTACAGCCTGATCACGTGATGGCATCGGGACGCCATGCCCGTCATTGCAGTGCTCGGGAGCGTGCCATCATCGAGCATCGATCGACCAAGTGGAGTCCGAGTGGGGAGGGCGCGTGGCGATGGAGGCCGGCCCTCGCGACACAGAGCAGCACGGCGCGGTCCGGGGCGAAGCCCCGGGTGACGCGCCCGGTTTGACCCCGGACGGTCCCGACGACGCCCAGGGCACCGCCGTCGAGGTGGACGCCGACGAGGTCGAGGTCGAGCTGCGGCCCCAGCGCCGCCTGCGGATCTGGCAGCTCGCCCCCATCGTCGGCCTTGCCGCGCTCGGCTCCCTGATGTTCGCCTTCCCGCTCGCCTTCGGCTCGGGCGAAGGCGGCGCCGTCGTCGCCATGCTCGGGCTGCTCATCAGCTGCTGCGCCGCGGGCTGGGGCATGATGGCCGCCCGCAAGGTCGGCCACACCTGGCCGGGACTGCCCTCCCGGGGCTCGGGCGAGCGCCCGGACTGGCGGGTCATGGCCCTGTACGTCTGCGTCAGCGCGCTCCTGGTCGCCCTGGCGGTCTGGCGCGTCGCCCGCCTGCGCTGACCCCGCCGGCCGGCGGCTACGACGCCGCCGGTGACCCAGGGCCCCGCTGCCCTACGGGCACACACCACCGCCCTACGGACGCCTCCGCCCGGCCCCGGGGCCCCACCCCGCCGGCCCACGAAACCCTTGCCGCCGCCCTCCCCCGGGGGGCCTGCGCGAGCCCGCCCCGGGAGGGCACCCCCGCCAGGCCCCGCCCCCGTGTCGCGCCCCGCCCCGGGCGGCCCCTGTCGTACCCGACCCGTACAGTTGATGCCGTGACCAGCACGCAGACCTCGCCGCTCTCCTTCCTCAAGGGCCACGGGACCGAGAACGACTTCGTGATCGTTCCCGACGCCGACAACGCCGTCGAGCTGCCCGCCGACGTCGTCGCCCGGCTGTGCGACCGCCGCGCCGGGATCGGTGGCGACGGACTGCTGCACGTCGTCCGCAGCGCCGCCCACCCCGAGGCCAGGTCCATGGCGGCCGAGGCCGAGTGGTTCATGGACTACCGCAACGCCGACGGCTCCGTCGCCGAGATGTGCGGAAACGGCGTGCGCGTCTTCGCCCGCTATCTGGAGCACGCCGGACACGTCACGGCCGGAGAGGTCGCCGTCGCCACCCGGGGCGGCGTCAAGAAGGTCCACCTCGACAAGGACGGCTCCGTCACCGTCTCCATGGGCCGCGCCCTGCTCCCCGAGGACGGCGTCACCGTCACCGTCGAAGGCCGCAGCTGGCCCGCCCGGAACGTCAACATGGGCAACCCGCACGCCGTCGCCTTCGTCGAGAGCCTCGACCACGCCGGCACCCTCTTCACCGAGCCGCCGTACACCCCCGCCGAGGTCTACCCGGCAGGCGTGAACATCGAGTTCGTCGCCGACCGCGGGCCCCGCCACGTCGCCATGCGGGTCCACGAGCGCGGCGCCGCCGAGACCCGCTCCTGCGGCACGGGCGCGTGCGCCGTCGCCGTCGCCACCGCCCGCCGGGACGGCGTCGACCCGGCCGAGAGTGGTACGCCCGTGACGTACACCGTCGACGTCCTCGGCGGCCGGCTGATCATCACCGAGCACCCCGACGGCGAGATCGAGATGACCGGCCCGGCCGTCATCGTCGCCGAAGGCGTGATCGACTCCTCCTGGCTCACCCCGCCCCACACGGCCTGACCCGCACGGTCGGACCACCTCGCCCCGCCGCCGCCGGCCGGACACGGACGGCAGCCGCCGCGCGGGCGAGACGAGCGGCCTCGAAACGGGCGGAATCGAAACAGTCAACGACCGATCCGTCGCTCGAATGGGTGATCCGTTTCACGCTGGGCGAGAGCGGGACTGCACTGCGTGGTGGGCTCGGTAGCATCAAGCACCGGCAAGCCCGGCAGGCACGCCTTGCCCGCCCACCGCCGGTCGACGCCCCCGGAGGTGCCCATGAGTGCAGAGGCCGCCAACCCCGTGAGCGCAGCCGAGACCACCGGCCCAGACGCTCCCGGCCGCAGACGCGCCCGCGCGAGGATCGACCTCCGCCGGCTGGGCCGCGCCGCGCTGCTCGGCCCCGGCACCCGGGACCGCCTCCCCGACGCCATCGGCCACGTCGCCGAGGCCCACCGCGCCCACCACCCCGACGCCGACCTGGCCGTCCTGCGCCGCGCCTACGTCCTCGCCGAGTCCTCGCACCGCGGCCAGTTCCGCAAGAGCGGCGAGCCGTACATCACGCACCCGCTCGCCGTCACCCTCATCCTCGCCGAACTCGGCGCCGAAACCACGACCTTGACCGCAGCGCTCCTCCACGACACCGTCGAGGACACGGAAGTGACGCTCGATCAGGTACGGGAGCAGTTCGGCGACGAAGTCGCCTATCTCGTCGACGGCGTGACCAAACTGGAGAAGGTGGACTACGGCGCCGCCGCCGAACCCGAGACCTTCCGCAAGATGCTCGTCGCCACCGGCAACGACGTCCGGGTCATGTCGATCAAACTCGCCGACCGGCTCCACAACATGCGGACCCTCGGCGTGATGCGCCCCGAGAAACAGGTCCGGATCGCCAAGGTCACCCGCGACGTCCTCATCCCGCTCGCCGAACGGCTCGGCGTCCAGGCCCTCAAGACCGAACTGGAAGACCTGGTCTTCGCCATCCTCCATCCCGAGGAGTACGAGAACACCCGCGCCCTCATCGCCGAGAACACCGGCGCAGGCGACGCGCTCGCCACCATCGCCGACCACGTCACCACCCTCCTGCGCGACGCCGGCATCACCGCCGAAGTCCTCGTCCGCCCCCGGCACTTCGTCTCCGTCCACCGTGTCCGCCTCAAGCGCGGCGACCTGCGCGGCAGCGACTTCGGCCGGCTCCTCGTCCTGGTCGGCGAGGACGCCGACTGCTACGCCGTCCTCGGCGAACTCCACACCTGCTTCACCCCGGTGATCTCCGAGTTCAAGGACTTCATCGCCGCCCCCAAGTTCAACCTGTACCAGTCGCTCCACACCGCCGTCGCCGCCCCCGACGGAGCCGTCGCCGAAGTCCTCATCCGCACCCACCAGATGCACAAGGTCGCCGAGGCCGGAGTCGTCGCCCTGGGCAATCCGTACACACCCCCCGCGAGCGCCGACGGAGGCGAGACCGCCGAGGACGGCGAGCGCGCCGACCCCACCCGCCCCGGCTGGCTCTCCCGCCTCCTCGACTGGCAGGAGGCGACCCCCGACCCCGACACCTTCTGGACCTCGCTGCGCGCCGACCTCGCCGAGGACCGGGAGATCACCGTCTTCCGCGCCGACGGCGGCACCCTCGGCCTCCCCGCCGGGGCGAGCTGCGTCGACGCCGCCTACGCCCAGTACGGCGAGGCCGCCCACTCCTGTCTCGGCGCCCGCGTCAACGGCCGCCTGGCGACGCTCGGCTCGGTGCTGAACGACGGCGACACCGTCCAGTTGCTGCTCGCCCACGACACCGCCTCCGGCCCCTCCCCGGAGTGGCTCGACCACGCCCGTACCCCCGCCGCCCGCATCGCGATCACCGGCTGGCTCCAGGCCCATCCCGACACCGCGACCGCCCCGGCCGCCGACCCCCGGCCGCCCGCCTCGCACGCCGCCGACCGGAGCTCCGGCACCCGGCTCCTCGCCGACCTGCCCGGCACCAGGGCCGGCGCCGTACGACCGGCCGGCTGCTGCACGCCCGTACCCCCCGACGAGATCACCGGTTTCCTCGTACGCGGCGGAACCGTCACCGTCCACCGCACCGGCTGCGCCGCCGCCGACACCATGCGGCGCGTCGGCCGCGCACCCGTCACCGTCCACTGGGGCGACACCGACGCCTGCCGCGTCACCCTCGTCGCCGAGGCCTTCGGCCGCCCCCGGCTCCTCGCCGACCTCACCGAGGCCATCGCCGCCGCGGGCGTCGCGGTCGTCTCCGCCACCGTCGAACCCCCCACCGAGCAGCGGGTCCGGCACACCTACACCCTCCAACTCCCCGACGCCGCCGGGCTGACCGCCCTCATGCGGGCCATGCGGGACGTGCCGGGCGTGTACGACGTCAGCCGCGCCCAGCACCCCGCCTCACCCGACCTCTGAACCTCCGCCCCACGCGAAGTCCGCACCCCCACCCGCCACACCCGGCACACGCGGCGCGCGGACGGCACCGTCAGCCCGGCGCTGACTCCTTCGGGTGGCGGGCGAGCGCGCCGCCCCGGCCCGGAGCCGGCGCACTGGTAGCCGTAGCTCATGCCGCTCACCTCCCGAACCACCTCCCCACGCGCGCGGTGGCTCCGCTCCGCCGTCCTGGTCGCCGCCTCGGCCGGGCTCGTCGCCGCCGCGCTGCCCGCGCCCGCACCGCTCGGCATCGGGGACCCGCTCTTCCCCCACCTCGGCAACCCGGGGTACGACGTCCGCTCGTACGACATCCACCTCCGCTACGGAGGCCGCAACACCGAGCCCCTCGCCGCCGTGACCCGCATCGAGGCGGTCGCCACCGCGGACCTGGAGCGCGTCAACCTCGACTTCACCCACGGCCGCGTCTCCTCCGTCACCGTCGACGGCGCACCGGCCGACTTCGCCACCAGCGGCGAGGACCTGGTGATCACCCCGGCCGGGCCCGTCGAGGACGGCGACCCGCTGGAGATCGAGGTCGCCCACACCAGCGACCCGTCGGGACCTGCCGACACGGGCGGCTGGGTCCGCACCGGCGACGGCCTCGCCATGGCCAACCAGGCCGACGCCGCCCACCGCGTCTTCCCCTCCAACGACCACCCCGCCGACAAGGCGTACTTCACCTTCCGCATCACCGCCCCACGGGCCCTCACCGCCGTCGCCAACGGACTGCCCACCGGCCGGACCGAGCACGGCGCCACCACCACCTGGACCTACCGCACCGCCCACCCCATGGCGACCGAACTCGCCCAGGTCTCGATCGGCGACACCACCGTCGTCCACCGCACGGGCCCGCACGGCCTGCCCCTGCGGGACGTGGTGCGCACCGCCGACCGGGAACTCATGGAGCCCTGGCTGAAGCGGACCCCCGGCCACCTGGAGTGGATGGAGGCCCAGGTCGGCCCCTACCCCTTCGAGACGTACGGCCTGCTCGTCGCCGACGCCGACACCGGCTTCGAACTGGAGACGCAGACCCTCTCCCTCTTCGAGCGCCGGCTGTTCGCCGAGCCCGGCTACCCCGACTGGTACGTCGACTCGATCATGGTCCACGAGCTGGCCCACCACTGGTTCGGCAACAGCGTCTCGCCCCGCTCCTGGTCCGACCTGTGGCTGAACGAGGGGCACGCCAGCTGGTACGAGGCGCTCTACGCCGACCAGGTGCGCAAGCAGCCGCTGGAGCGCCGGATGAAGGCCGCCTACGCCGCCTCCGACGGATGGCGGGCGGCCGGCGGCCCCCCGGCCGCCCCCGCGCCGCCCTCACCCGGGCAGAAGATCAGCCTCTTCCGTCCCGTCGTGTACGACGGCAGCTCCCTGGTCCTGTACGCGCTGCGGCGCGAGATCGGCGAGGAGGCGTTCCAGGTGGTCCAGCGGCGCTGGGTGAGCGAGCACCGGGACGCCACCGCGAGCACCGCCGACTTCACCGCGCTGGCGTCCCGGGTCGCCGGCCGCGACCTCACCGGGTTCTTCGCCGGCTGGCTCTACGCGAAGAAGACCCCGCCCATGCCCGGGCACCCGGACTGGACCAGCCGCGCCCCCCAGCCGGCGAAGGCCGCCACCCCGGGCTGACGCACCTCGGCGCCCCACGGCGGCCGAACGCTCCGATACCAGGACGATGCTCCCCGTGTCCGGCAGCGGCGCCGAACCCCGGGAAACCGGGATGACGCGCCGCCCCCGGGCGTGACACCATCGTGGGGTCGGCGACGGGGCCGCCCGGGAATCTTTCCGTGCCGCCGTGTGTTGAGACCGACGCAACGAGTTTCCATCGACGTAAAGGATCCAATGACCTCCTCTTCTTCCCCTTCCCAGGACGAGCAGAGCTTCGCCGAGACGAGCCGCACCGAGAGCCTTCGGGCCGATGCCCTGATGGAAGAGGACGTCGCCTGGAGCCACGAGATCGACGGAGAGCGGGACGGCGACCAGTTCGACCGCTCCGAGCGCGCGGCTCTGCGGCGCGTGGCGGGCCTCTCCACCGAGCTCGAGGACGTCACCGAGGTCGAGTACCGACAGCTGCGCCTGGAGCGCGTCGTGCTGGTCGGCGTATGGACCTCGGGGACCGTCCAGGACGCGGAGAACTCCCTCGCGGAGCTGGCCGCCCTCGCCGAGACGGCGGGCGCGCTGGTGCTCGACGGCGTGATCCAGCGCCGTGACAAGCCGGACCCGGCCACCTTCATCGGCTCGGGCAAGGCACGCGAGCTGCGGGACATCGTCGTCGAATCCGGCGCGGACACCGTCGTCTGCGACGGCGAGCTCAGCCCCGGACAGCTCATCGCCCTCGAAGACGTCGTCAAGGTGAAGGTGGTCGACCGGACCGCGCTGATCCTCGACATCTTCGCCCAGCACGCCAAGTCCCGAGAGGGCAAGGCGCAGGTCGCGCTCGCGCAGATGCAGTACATGCTGCCGCGACTGCGAGGCTGGGGCCAGTCGCTGTCCCGTCAGATGGGTGGCGGCGGCGGTGGCGGCATGGCCACGCGTGGTCCCGGTGAGACCAAGATCGAGACCGACCGGCGTCGGATCCGCGAGAAGATGGCGAAGATGCGCCGGGAGATCGCGGAGATGAAGACCGGCCGCGACATCAAGCGGCAGGAGCGGCGCCGTAACAAGGTGCCGTCGGTCGCCATCGCCGGATACACGAACGCCGGCAAGTCCTCCCTGCTCAACCGGCTGACCGGTGCGGGCGTGCTGGTGGAGAACGCGCTGTTCGCCACCCTCGACCCGACCGTCCGCCGGGCCGAGACGCCCAGCGGCCGGGTGTACACCCTGGCCGACACCGTCGGGTTCGTCCGGCACCTGCCGCACCACCTGGTCGAGGCGTTCCGCTCCACGATGGAGGAGGTCGGCGACTCCGACCTGATCCTCCACGTCGTGGACGGTTCCCACCCCGCCCCGGAGGAGCAGCTGGCCGCCGTCCGCGAGGTGTTCCGTGACGTCGGCGCGGTGAACGTGCCGGAGGTCGTGGTCGTCAACAAGGCGGACGCGGCCGACCCGCTCGTGCTGCAGCGGCTCATGCGGGCCGAGCGGCACGCGATCGCCGTCTCGGCGCGCACGGGCGAGGGCATCGACGAGCTGCTCGCGCTCATCGACGCCGAACTGCCCCGGCCGCAGGTCGAGATCGAGGCGCTCGTGCCGTACACCGAGGGCGGGCTCGTCTCGCGGGCGCACGCCGAGGGCGAGGTGCTCTCCGAGGAGCACACGCCGGAGGGCACGCTGCTCAAGGCGCGTGTGCATGAGGAGCTGGCGGCGTTCCTGATGCCGTACGTCCCGGCCGCGCACTGACCGGACACCCAAGGCGCTCCACGCGAGAAGGCCCCGCCCCCTCAGGCAAGGGGGGCGGGGCCTTCCGCGTGACGTGCCCGCGGATCAGCGGGCGAACTTCTTGCTCACCATCTCGTGCGCGTCCTTAGCGCCGCTGCCGAGCTGCGGTCCGGCCAGCCAGCCGTTGCCGCCGACCGGGCCGATCGAGGTGTTCGACACCAGCGCCACCTTGCCGTTCGGCATCGTACGGATCCAGCCGCCGCCCGAGGAGCCGCCGGTCATCGTGCAGCCGATGCGGTACATCGTGGGCGTGGCGGGCGCCGTGCTGAGCCGGCTCGGCCGGTCCAGGCACTTGTGCATGATCAGACCGTTGTACGGCGGAGCGGCCGGGTAGCCCCAGGCGCCCATCGAGCCTGCCTGGGCCGCGGTCGGTGCCGAGAAGTCGATCGGCAAGGCGACGCCCACCGTCTCCTCCAGCGACTTCCCGCCCCGCTCCGGCTGCACGTGCATCACGGCGTAGTCGTACGGCCAGGCCGCGTTCGTGCCGCCGCGGTTGATCCACGCACCCGAGGTGACGACCCAGTCGGCCCAGTACTGGCCGTAGGGAGCGACCTCGTGCGACCGCGCGTTGTTCAGCGAGGACGCCGACTTGCCCAGGTCGTTGTAGGCCGGGACGAACGCGATGTTGCGGTACCAGCCGCCCTTCTGACCCGCGTGCACGCAGTGGCCGGCCGTCCACACGAGGTTGGACTTCCCGGGCCGGCGCGGGTCCTTCACGACGGTGCCGGAACAGACCATGTGGCCCTGCGGCGAGTCGAAGAAGATCTTCCCGACCGGCGCCGCGTTGCGGTGGTACGGCGTCTTCTCACGCTGCGCCTGGACCGGCCGCGGCACCGGGTCGCTGCCGCCGGCGCCCGCCGTGGCGGTGATCGTGGGGTCGGGGCTCTTCGCCGACTTCATGCGCTCGGGGTTCCACAGCCCCTCGATCACCGGGTTGACGAAGTCCTCGGCTTCACGGAGCCAGGTGTCCTTGTCCCAGTTCTTCCACTCGCCGTCCTTCCACTTGTCCGGGTCGACGCCGTGCTTCTTGAGCTTGTCGGCCAGGTCCTTGGGAAGTGCGCTGCCGCTCCCACCCGCGGTGGGCTCGGCGGTGGCGGTGGTCGCGGCGGCGGGCTTGTCGGCCGCCGGCGTCTCGGTCGGACCGCAGCCGGTGGCCGCCAGCGAGAGCGCCACGGCCAGGCCGGCGAAGGCCGGCAGAAGTTTTGTCGAACGCATGAGTCGAAATCCCCCTGGGATGTTTCCCGCGCCACGGACACCCCGAGGGGGTTGCCATGGACGCGTCACTAGCGGTGCACAGTATGCCCGCACGAAGGAGGCGGGACCCCGTGGGGGCCCGCCTCCGAACCCGTACCGATCGGGCCTCACGGCCCCGTGAGCGGGCGGCCGGCGCCTCCGGGACGCCGACCCCTGCCGCATACTTTCCGGACGCGGCCTAGCGGCCCGCGTACTTCTTGCTGACCTCGTCGTAGACGCCCTTGGCCTCGGCGCCCAGCCGCGGCCCGGCCAGCCAGCCGGCCGTCACCGGGCCGATCGAGGTGTTGGAGACCAGCGCCGGCTTGCCGTCCTTGCCCGGGGCGACCCAGCCGCCACCGGACGAACCGCCGGTCATCGTGCAGCCGATGCGGTACATCGTGGGCTGGTCCGCCTTCACCGACAGGCGGCCCGGCTTGTCCTGGCACTGGTACATCTTCTGGCCGTCGAAGGGGGCACCGGCCGGGTAACCGGTCGCCGTCATGCCCGCGATCTTCGGCGCGGCCGGGGCGTTGAACTCCACCGGAAGCGCCGAACCGACCGTCTCCTCCAGCGACTTGCCCGTGCCGCCCTTCTCCGGTGTCACATGGATCACCGCGAAGTCGTACGGCGCGCCCTGACCACCGGTCGCCGCGCCCTGGGCGATCCACTGCTCGGACGTCTGCGCCCACTCGCCCCACCACACGCCGTACGGCGCGACGTCCTCACGGGTCGCGTTCTCCAGCTGGGAGGTCGGCTTGCCGCTGTCGTTGTACGAGGGCACGAAGGCGATGTTGCGGTACCAGCCGCCCTTTTTGCCGGCGTGCACGCAGTGGCCCGCCGTCCAGACCATGTTGGACTTCCCCGGGTGCGCCGGGTCCCGCACGACCGTGGCCGAGCACACCATCGAGCCCTGCGGGCCGTCGAAGAAGACCTTGCCCGCCGCGGGGGCACTGGAGTGGTACGGCGTCCCCACGGCCTTCGCCCTGACCGGGTCGGGCGTCGGGTCGGTGACCCCCTCGTCACCCGAGATGTCCTCCTCCTCGACCGGCTTGTCGGGGCGCTCGGCCTCCCGCATCCGGTCCGGGTTCCAGAGGTCCTCGATGATCGGGTTGACGTAGTCCTGGGCCTCACGCAGCCATGTGTCGCGGTCCCAGTTCTTCCACTCGCCGTTCCGCCACTTGTTTAGGTCTATCCCGCGCTCCTTGAGGCGGTCCTTGAGGTCCTCCGGAATCGTGACCTTCCCGCCGGCGGACGGGGTCGCGGAAGCGCTGGGCTTGTCGCCCGCGTTCTCCTCGGTCGGCCCGCAGGCCGTCACCGTCAGCGTCAACGCCGCGACGGCGGCTGCCGAGGCCAGCAGCGGACGAATAGATCGCATCTCGAGATCCCCCTGGGACTACGTCAACTTGTGCGTGTGTGAACCGTGGTGAACCGCTCCGGCGCCGTCGACCGCCGCCGGGGCGCGGCCCCCATGATGCCGGTGCCGGTGGGGACGGCGTGCGGCAGGTCCGCGGTTCCGGACCCCGTACAGCCGTTGCCGGGCTGTGATCCGGCCCCGTCAAGGATCTTGGAATTGGCCCGTGATCCCCGGGACCCCGCGTCGTTGGTACGTACGGGGGATCCCCAGGAAGCGTTCACGGCCGTCGTACGCGCGGTCGAGCGACGTACCGATGTGCAACGCAACTGTTACAGCGGGAGGACACCGAGCGTGGCCGTGACCGAATCAGCTCCGGCCGTACCCACGGCCGCGCAGACAACGGCGGGCGAGCGGACCCCGGGGGAGCGGGCCCCCGCGGCGCGGATCCCCGAGGGACGGGCCCCGGGGGAGCGGCCCGCACGGGAACGCGCGGGGGAGCGGGCCTCGGGAGAGCGGCCCACCGGCGAAACCGGCGCCCACGAGGGCATCCTGCGCCGCCAGTCGCTGCGCGAGTCCGCGGCGCGCACCTACGCCCGCTCGCTGCCGATCGTGCCCGTCCGGGCGCGCGGGCTGACCATCGAGGGCGCCGACGGCCGCCGCTACCTCGACTGCCTCTCCGGCGCGGGCACCCTGGCCCTGGGCCACAACCACCCGGTGGTCCTCGAAGCCGTCCGCAAGGTCCTCGACTCGGGCGCCCCGCTCCACGTCCTCGACCTCGCCACCCCGGTCAAGGACGCCTTCACCACCGAGCTGTTCGCCACCCTCCCGCCCGGACTCGCCGACGACGCCCGCATCCAGTTCTGCGGGCCGGCCGGCACGGACGCCGTCGAGGCCGCCCTCAAACTCGTCCGGACGGCCACCGGCCGCGGCGGGCTCTTCAGCTTCACCGGCGCCTACCACGGCATGACCGCCGGAGCCCTCGACGCCTCCGGCGGCGCCACGGACGTACGCGTCACCCGGCTGCCCTACCCCCAGGACTACCGCTGCCCCTTCGGCGTCGGCGGCGACCGGGGCGCCGAACTGGCCGCCCGCTGGACGGAGAACCTCCTCGACGACCCCAAGAGCGGCGTCACCACCCCCGCCGGGATGATCCTCGAACCCGTGCAGGGCGAGGGCGGTGTCATCCCCGCCCCCGACGCCTGGATGCGCCGGATGCGCGCGATCACCGCCGCCCGGTCCATCCCCCTCATCGCCGACGAGGTCCAGACGGGCGTCGGCCGCACCGGGACCTTCTGGGCCGTCGAGCACAGCGGTGTCGTGCCCGACGTGATGGTCCTCTCCAAGGCCATCGGCGGCTCCCTCCCCCTCGCCGTGATCGTCTACCGATCCGAGCTCGACGCCTGGGAGCCCGGCGCCCACGCCGGCACCTTCCGGGGCAACCAGCTCGCCATGGCCGCCGGTGCCGCCACCCTCGCGTACGTACGGGAGAACAAGCTCGCCGACCGCGCGGCCACCCTCGGCGCACGGATGCTCGGCCGGCTCCAGGGGTTTGCCGCCGACCACCCCTGCGTCGGCGACGTCCGCGGCCGGGGCCTCATGATCGGCGTCGAGCTGGTCGATCCGTACGCCGACGCGACGCCGCGGCCGGCCGCCGAGGACGGCCCGGCCCCCGACGTCCTCGCACCGCCGGCCGCCCCCGCCCTCGCCGCGGCCGTCCAGCGGGAATGCCTCGACCGCGGGCTCATCGTCGAACTCGGCGGCCGTCACGCCGGAGTCGTCCGCCTGCTGCCGCCGCTCACCCTCACCGACGAACAGGCCGAGGCCGTCCTCGACCGCTTCGCCGACGCCCTGGCCGCGGCCGAACGCGCCCACCGTCCGGGCCCGCCCGTCCCCGCCGCGCACCCCCGGACCGTGCGTACCCCCTCCGTGCACCGCCGGGCCGCGACCGGACCCTCCCACTGATCCCGGACCGAACACCGGACACCCTCACAAGGAAGCCCCCGTGAACGCCACTCCCGCCTCCGAAGCGTCCGACTCCGGCAGCGCCGCGCTCGGCCCGCTCACCGTCGAGCCGGCCACCGTCCCCCGCCAGCACTCCGGTCCGTACGACCCCCGGCCCGCGCCGCACCCGGCCGCGGCGCCCGGGGCCTCGGCCACGGCCTGTGACGAGCACCGCGACGGCGAGGGCGCCGGCCGGCGTGACGACCACGGCGACAGCCACGCCGACGCCCCTCTCGACCCCCTCGACCACCCCGACCCGCAGCGGGCCGCGGACACCGCGACCATCGAGAACCTGCTGCGCTGCTGGGTACGCGAGAAGAACCTCCCCGCCCCCGACGCCGGCACCCTCCGCGTCCCCCTCGACGCCAGCGGCACCGCCCTCCTCGTCCCCGTCCGCTACTGGTCGCCCACCGGCTGGCACCGCTTCGGCGCCCCCGCCCTCGAAGGCCTCGCCGCCACCGCCCCGGCGGTCGACGCCGTGACCGTCGCCGCCCTGCTCAGCCGCGAGACCGGCCGCTCCGAAGGCACCGACCTCGTCGGCCGCGTCGCCGACTCCGCCCGCCGCACCGCCGACTTCATCGCCGACCGCCGCCGCCGGCCGCGCCCCGGCCTCGACGCCGACCTCTTCCTCAGCGCCGAACAGTCCCTGCTCCTCGGCCACCCACTCCACCCGACGCCGAAGAGCCGGGAAGGACTCTCCGAGGCGGAGATCCGCCTCTACTCCCCGGAGTTGTACGGCTCCTTCCCCCTCCACTGGATGGCCGTCGACCGCGCCGTCCTCGCCTCCGACTCCGCCTGGACCGAACAGGGCCGGCCGGTCACCGCCGAACAGCTCGCCACCGGCCTCGCCGAAGGCCTCGCGCCGCCCCCGGGCACCGTCCCGCTGCCCCTCCACCCCTGGCAGGCCCGCGAACTGCTCCACCGGCCCGCCGTCGCCGCCCTCCTCGACGCCGGCCTCCTGCACGACCTCGGTCCCCACGGCGGCGCCTGGCACCCCACCTCCTCCGTCCGCACCGTGCACCGCCCCGGCGCCCGGACGATGCTCAAGCTCTCCCTCGGCGTCCGCATCACCAACTCCCGCCGCGAGAACCTCCGCAAGGAACTCCACCGGGGCGTCGAGGTCCACCGGCTCCTGCGCACCGGCCTGGTCGACCAGTGGCAGGCCGCCAACCCCGGCTTCGACATCGTCCGCGACCCCGCCTGGCTCGCGGTCGACGCCCTCGACGGCACCCCCGTCCCCGGCCTCGACGTCATGGTGCGCCACAACCCCTTCGCCGCAGGCGACGACGCCGTCTGCATCGCCGCCCTCACCGCCCCGCGCCCCTGGCCCGGCACGAGCCGGATGCGGTCCCGCCTCGCCGACATCGTCACCCGCCTCGCCGCCCGCACCGGCCGCCCCACCACGGCGGTCGCCGCCGAGTGGTTCCTGCGCTATCTCGACCAGGTCGTCCGCCCCGTGCTCTGGCTCGACGGCGCCGCAGGAGTGGCCCTGGAAGCCCACCAGCAGAACACGCTCGTTCTCCTCGACCCCGAAGGCTGGCCCGTCGGCGGCCGCTACCGCGACAACCAGGGCTATTACTTCCGCGAGTCCCACCGCGACGAGCTCACCGGTCGGCTGCCCGGCATCGGCCTCGCCAGCGACACCTTCGTCTCCGACCAGGTCACCGACGAGCGCTTCGCCTACTACCTCGGCATCAACAACGTCCTCGGGCTCATCGGGGCCTTCGGCTCCCAGCGCCTCGCCGACGAACGCGTCCTGCTGGCCGGCTTCCGGCAGTTCCTGGCCTCCGCGACCGGCCTGGGCTCGCCGCTGCCGCACCGGCTCCTGGAGGCCGCGACCCTGCGCTGCAAGGCCAACCTCCTGACCCGCCTCCACGGCCTGGACGAACTCGTCGGCCCCGTCGACACCCAGTCCGTGTACGTCACCATCACCAACCCGCTCCGCAGCTGAAAGCCCCCGGCGGCAGCCGCACTCCATCGCCGACCGACGACCACACCCCTTCGCCGTACTGCCGAGAGGAGAACGTCACCGTGTCCCCCACCGACGCGACCACCGCCTCCGCCGTCGACCGGACCGATCCCGACGTCACGTCCTGCACGGTGTCCGACCCCGCCGCCCCGCCCGATGCCGACGCCCTGTACGCCCCCGACGCCGACCCGGGCTGCGACGACACCCTGGACATGCGCCTGCCCGAGGAACTTTTTGCCCCGTTGGCGGTCGGCGGCGAGACCGCGGTGACCACCCGCGGCGACCTGCTCGACGACGTCCCCGCCTGGAAGCCCGCCACCACCCCCGCCGGCCCGTTCCGGCTCGTACCCGTACGGATCGAACGGGACGTGCCGCTCATCAGCCGCTGGATGAACGATCCGGCCGTGGCCGCCTTCTGGGAGCTGGCGGGACCCGAGACCGTGACCGCCGACCACCTCCGCGGCCAACTCGACGGCGACGGCCGCACCGTGCCCTGCCTCGGGGTCCTCGGCACCACCCCCATGAGCTACTTCGAGATCTACCGCGCCGATCTCGACCCGCTCGCCCGCTACTACCCCGCCCGCCCCCACGACACCGGCATCCACCTGCTCATCGGCGGCGTCGCCGACCGCGGGCACGGCATCGGCACCACCCTGCTGCGCGCCGTCGCCGACCTCGTCCTGGACCATCGGCCCCGGTGCACCCGCGTCATCGCCGAACCCGACGTACGCAACACCCCGTCCGTCTCCGCCTTCCTGAGCGCCGGCTTCCGCTTCTCCGCGGAGGTCGAGCTCCCCGACAAACGAGCCGCCCTCATGATCCGCGACCGCGCCCTCCGAGACGTCCTGTGAACCCCCCTCTGCCGTCCATACACCGCTCACCCACAGCGGTCACCACCCCGAGGAGTCCCCGTGCCGTCGTCCCCTGCCACCCATGACTCCGCACCGCTCTCACCCCCCGAGCTGAACGCCGCCGCGTGGGACCTGGTCTGCTCCCGCCTCCTCGCTAAGACCCTCGGCGAGTTCGCGTACGAGGAGATCATCGAACCCGTCCCCGCGGACGACCCCGGCGGCACCGCCCCCGCCCTCGGCTCCCACAACACCACCGGCGTCCTGTCCCACACCCTCCGCCTCGACGACGGGTCGGTCCTCGCCTTCTCCGCCGGCCGTGGCGCGTACGGAAGCTGGCGCGTCGCACCCGAGTCGATCACCCTCGACGGCCGGCCGCTGACCGACCCCCTCGACTTCCTGGTCCGGGCCCACCGGCTCCTCGGCATCGACGGCGCGACCCTCGGCCACCTCATCCGGGAGCTGACCACCACGCTCGTCGCGGACGCCCGCCTCCACCACACCGCGCTCCCCGCGGCCCGGCTCGCGGACCTCGGCTACGCCGAACTCGAAGGCCACCAGACCGGTCACCCCTGGCTCGTCCTCAACAAGGGCCGCATCGGTTTCTCCGCGGCCGACGCCGCCCACTGGGCCCCCGAAGCCCGCCGCGCCACCCGCCTCCCCTGGATCGCGGTCAGCACCGAGCTCGCCTCCTACCGCGGGGTCCCCGGTCTCGGCACCCCCGACCGGCTCTACGCGGGCGAGCTCGACCCCCCAGTGCGCGACGCCTTCCGCGCCGAGCTGCGCGGCCGGGGCCTCGACCCCGACACGTACCTCCTGCTGCCCGTCCACCCCTGGCAGTGGGACGAGACCCTGCTCCCGCTCTACGCCCCCGCCGTCGCCTCCGGAGCCATCGTCCCGCTCCCCTCCGACGGCGACCTGCGCCTGCCGCAGCAGTCCGTCCGTACGTTCCTCAACACCAGCCGCCCCGACCGGCACACCGTCAAACTGCCGCTCTCCGTCCTCAACACCCTCGTCTGGCGGGGCCTCCCCACCGAGCGGACCCTCGCCGCCCCGGCCGTCACCTCCTGGGTCCACGGACTGCGCGACGCCGACCCCTTCCTCCGCGACGAGTGCGGAGTGATCCTCCTCGGCGAGGTCGCCTCCGTCACCGTGGAGCACCCCCTCTACGACCGGCTGCCCGAGGTGCCGTACCAGTACAAGGAACTCCTCGGCGCGATCTGGCGCGAACCGCTGCGGCTGCCCCCGGGCGAGCGCGCCCGCACCCTCGCCGCCCTGCTGCACACCGATCCGGACGGGCGCGCCTTCGTCGCCGAGCTGGTCGAGCGCTCCGGGCTCCGCCCCGCGGTCTGGCTCCAGCACCTCTTCGCCGCCCTGCTGCCGCCGCTGCTGCACTTCCTCTACCAGTACGGCACGGTCTTCTCCCCGCACGGCGAGAACGCCATCGTGGTCTACGACGACCACGACGTCCCCGTGCGCCTGGCGATCAAGGACTTCGTCGACGACGTGAACGTCAGCGCCCTGCCGCTGCCGGAGCACGACACCATGCCCGAGGACGTCCGCAGCGTCCTGCTCACGGAGGAGCCGGGCTTCCTCACGCAGTTCATCCATTCAGGTCTCTTCGTCGGCGTCTTCCGCTATCTGGCGCCGCTGTGCGAGGAGCAACTCCGCGTGCCGGAAACCGATTTCTGGGCCATGGTGCGGGCGGAGATCCTTCGCCACCAGGCGCGCTTCCCGGAGCTGAAGGAACGGTTCGAGCTGTTCGATCTCCTCAGGCCGCGGATCGAGCGGCTCTGTCTCAACCGCAACCGTCTGCACCTGGACGGCTACCGCGACCGCCCGGTCCGGCCGCACGCGGCCGTCCACGGCACCGTCCCGAATCCGCTCGCGTGATCCCGAGTGTCAGTGCCGCGCCGTAGGGTGGAAGCGCTATGACGAAGCCATCCCTCCCCGAACTCCTCCACGCCGCAGTCTCCGCCGTCGGCGGTGTGGAACGGCCTGGCCAGGTGTCCATGGCCGAAGCCGTCGCCGAGGCCATCGACGACAGCTCCCACCTCCTCGTCCAGGCCGGCACCGGCACGGGCAAGTCCCTCGGCTATCTGGTGCCGGCCCTGGCGCACGGGGAGCGGGTGGTGGTGGCCACGGCCACGCTGGCGCTCCAGCGCCAGCTGGTCGAGCGTGACCTCCCGCGCACGGTCGACGCCCTCCACCCGCAGCTGCGGCGGCGCCCCGAGTTCGCCATGCTCAAGGGGCGGTCGAACTATCTCTGCCTGCACCGCCTCCACGAAGGCGTGCCGCAGGAGGAGGAGGACGGGCTCTTCGACCCCTTCGAGGCCGCGGCGCCCACGAGCAAGCTCGGCCAGGACCTGCTGCGGCTGCGGGACTGGTCGGACGAGACCGAGACGGGCGACCGGGACGCCCTCACCCCCGGCGTCTCCGACCGGGCGTGGGCCCAGGTGTCGGTCTCGTCCCGCGAGTGCCTCGGGGCGAGCAAGTGCGCGTACGGCGCGGAGTGCTTCGCCGAGGCGGCCCGCGAGCGGGCCAAGCTCGCCGATGTCGTGGTCACGAACCACGCCCTCCTGGCGATCGACGCGATCGAGGGCGCCCCCGTCCTTCCCCAGCACGAGGTGCTGATCGTGGACGAGGCGCACGAGCTGGTCTCCCGGGTCACCGGCGTCGCCACGGGCGAGCTCACCCCGGGCCAGGTCAACCGAGCGGTCCGGCGGAGCGCGAGACTGGTCGACGAGAAGACCGCCGATCAGCTGCAGACCGCGGCCGAGGGCTTCGAACGGGTCATGGAGCTGGCCCTTCCGGGCCGGCTCGAGGAGATCCCGGAGGATCTGTCGTACGCGCTGATGGCGCTGCGGGACGCGGCCCGCGCGGTGATCACCGCCCTGGGGTCGACCCGGGACAAGTCGGTCCAGGACGAGGACGCCGTCCGCAAGCAGGCGATGGCGTCGGTGGAGAGCATCCACGGCGTCGCCGAGCGGATCGTCCAGGGCAGCGAATACGACGTCGTCTGGTACGAACGGCACGACCGGTTCGGCGCCTCGGTGCGGGTCGCCCCGCTCTCCGTCTCCGGCCTGCTGCGCGAGAAGCTCTTCGCGGACCGGTCCGTCGTGCTCACCTCGGCCACCCTCAAGCTGGGCGGCGACTTCAACGGTGTGGGGGCCTCTCTGGGACTCGCTCCGGAGGGCACGGAGGGCGACGACATCCCGGTGTGGAAGGGCATCGACGTCGGCTCGCCGTTCGACTATCCCAAGCAGGGCATCCTCTACGTCGCGAAGCATCTGGCCCGGCCCGCGCGCGACGGTGATCGCGGCGACATGCTGGACGAGCTCACGGAGCTGATGCAGGCGGCCGGCGGGCGCACCCTCGGTCTGTTCTCCTCGATGCGGGCGGCCCAGCTGGCCGCGGAGGAGCTGCGCACGCGCATCCCCGAGCTCCCGATCCTGCTCCAGGGCGAGGACACCCTCGGCGAGCTGATCAAGAACTTCTCGGCCGACCCGAAGACCTGCCTCTTCGGCACGCTGTCGCTGTGGCAGGGGGTGGACGTCCCGGGCGCCAGCTGCCAGCTCGTCGTCATGGACAAGATCCCCTTCCCGCGTCCGGACGACCCGCTGATGAGCGCGCGCCAGAAGGCGGTCGAGGAGGCGGGGGGCAATGGCTTCATGGCCGTCGCGGCCACCCACGCGGCGCTGTTGATGGCGCAGGGCGCCGGCCGTCTCGTGCGCGCCACGGGCGACCGGGGTGTCGTCGCCGTTCTCGATCCGCGGTTGGCCACGGCTCGGTACGGCAGCTATCTGAAGGCGTCACTGCCCGACTTCTGGTACACGACGGACCGTAACCAGGTGCGGAAGTCGCTGGCGGCGATCGACGCGGTTTCCAAGGCGGCGGGCGTCTGAGCGATCCCCGGGGGCGCGCCGGAACCGTCGCGCCCTGGGGGCCGCAGGACCGGCGCCGTGTGCAGGGTGGTGCGTGGCGCGGGCCTGGCGATCGCAGTGGGGTCGGGCAGCGGTGGGCGGTCGCCGGAAGGGTGCAGTCCGCGTGAGGACACGGCAGGGCCCCGGGACCGGCGCAGTGGGTCCCGGGGCCCGGTCAGAGCCGGCGCGTGGTGTCACACGCGCCGCAGGACCGCCACAACCTTGCCGAGGATGGTGGCCTCGTCGCCGGGGATCGGCTGGTACGCCGCGTTGTGCGGCAGCAGCCAGACGTGGCCGTCCTCGCGCTTGAAGCGCTTCACGGTCGCCTCGCCGTCCAGCATGGCGGCGACGATGTCGCCGTTCTCCGCGACCGGCTGGCGGCGCACGGTGACCCAGTCGCCGTCGCAGATCGCCGCCTCGATCATGGAGTCGCCCACGACCTTGAGGACGAACAGCTCGCCGTCGCCGACCAGCTGCCGGGGGAGGGGGAAGACGTCCTCGACCGACTCCTCGGCGAGGATGGGGCCACCGGCGGCGATCCGGCCGACCAGGGGGACGTACGACGCGGCGGGCTTGCCGCTGGTGTCGGTGGGCTGGGTGCTGGGCTGGTCGGAGCCGCGTACCTCGTAGGCCCGGGGGCGGTGCGGGTCGCGGCGGAGGAAGCCCTTGCGCTCGAGGGCCATCAGCTGGTGCGCCACGGAGGAGGTGCTGGAGAGGCCCACCGCCTGGCCGATCTCGCGCATCGACGGGGGGTAACCCCGCCGCTGGACCGAGTCGCGGATGACCTCGATGACCCTCCGCTGCCGGTCGGTGAGGCCGGAGCTGTCCGCCCTGATCCCCGGAGGTCGTCCCGGCAGCGAACGCGCGGGCCGGCCAGGCTCCCCGTCCCCGTTCATGACTGTGTCGTTCATGGCATGCACCGGCTCGAGTCGGCCCTGGGAGCGGTCCTGGGCGGTGATGGTGGCACTGTCTGCGGTGGTGGTCACGTCGTCGGCCCCTCTCGAATGGTCTCCCTGGCTGGCACAACGGTAGTGGCTTTCGAAAGGTTGCGCCAAACACACGTTCGAGTGAAAATTCGCGGATTGCCTTACGCGTTCACGCGGGTGGGTGTATATGCCGGTTCGGACTCCAGTCGGAATGCGGTCGCCACGGTAGCCTTCCGCGTCGGTCCGCGGGGCGGCGGGGCCCTCCGTCAGTGTGGCATCGGGGGCCCCGGAATCGGCGGCACCGCGCGCTTCCCGTACCCTCTGACCCGGCCCCGGGCGACTGTCCGTGCGCCGCGCCGCGCGACACGCGCGAAGGGGCGGAAAAGCGCTTCGCCACCAGATCTAGTGGTTGGATTGCATCAGCCGCCCAGAAGTTGTGGTCCCCGGGTCTGCCGGGGGTGCACGCATCGCCTATGCTGGTGGTCGCTTCGAGGGGCCCTGGCGGGCCCGGTGGGGCTTTTCAGTCGTGCCGTGAGGGAGGGTCGGAACCATGCATTGCCCTTTCTGCAGGCACCCCGACAGCCGTGTCGTCGACAGTCGCACCACCGACGACGGGACGTCGATCCGACGCCGCCGCCAGTGTCCCGACTGCTCCCGCCGTTTCACGACGGTGGAGACCGCCTCGCTGATGGTGATCAAGCGGTCGGGTGTGACCGAGCCCTTCAGTCGTACGAAGGTCATCTCCGGCGTGCGCAAGGCGTGCCAGGGGCGGCCCGTGACGGAGGACGCCCTCGCCAAGCTCGGCCAGCGGGTCGAGGAGGCGGTGCGCGCCACCGGAAGCGCCGAGCTGACCACCCATGACGTGGGGCTGGCCATCCTCGGCCCGTTGCAGGAGCTCGACCTCGTCGCGTACCTGCGCTTTGCATCCGTGTACAAGGCTTTCGACAGCCTGGACGACTTCGAGGCCGCCATCGCGGAACTCCGCGGGCAGCGGCCTCCCGCAGTGGAGAGCGGGACCGGAGCGACCCCCGAGGTCCCCGTTCCCGCCACCGCCACCGCCGCCGACTGACCGGCGGGCCGGACCCGAGGTCCGGCGAGACCGGTCGCCGAGCGGCCGAAAAGACGTGTCAGGAGCGCCCTCGGTGGTGCTCGTGGCAGCAGACAAGAAGACGGTGCCCTGGGACTATCTGGGCACTTCAGCGTGTTTTGCCCGTATATGGGAGGCGGCATGACAGAGACGGCGAGCGGCTCGGCACGAGGATCCCGCGCCAAGGGAACCAAGGTCGCCAAGGGCCTGCGTATCGAGCGCATCCACACCACCCCTGGCGTGCATCCGTACGACGAGGTGGTCTGGGAGCGTCGTGACGTCGTCATGACCAACTGGCGCGACGGCTCGGTCAACTTCGAGCAGCGTGGCGTCGAGTTCCCCGACTTCTGGTCGGTGAACGCGGTCAACATCGTCACCAGCAAGTACTTCCGCGGGGCCGTCGGCACCCCGCAGCGCGAGACCGGTCTGAAGCAGCTCATCGACCGGATCGTGAAGACCTACACGAAGGCCGGCGAGGAGCACGGCTACTTCGCCTCGCCCGCCGACGCCGAGATCTTCGAGCACGAGCTGGCCTACGCCCTCCTGCACCAGGTCTTCAGCTTCAACTCGCCGGTCTGGTTCAACGTCGGCACCCCGCAGCCCCAGCAGGTCTCCGCCTGCTTCATCCTGTCCGTCGACGACTCCATGGAGTCGATCCTCGACTGGTACAAGGAAGAGGGCATGATCTTCAAGGGCGGCTCCGGCGCCGGCCTGAACCTCTCCCGCATCCGCTCCTCCAAGGAGCTCCTCTCCTCCGGCGGCAACGCCTCCGGCCCGGTCTCCTTCATGCGCGGCGCCGACGCCTCCGCAGGAACGATCAAGTCGGGTGGCGCCACCCGCCGCGCCGCCAAGATGGTCATCCTCGACGTCGACCACCCCGACATCGAGGACTTCATCCAGACCAAGGTCAAGGAAGAGGAGAAGATCCGCGCCCTGCGCGACGCGGGCTTCGACATGGACCTGGGCGGCGACGACATCACGTCCGTCCAGTACCAGAACGCCAACAACTCGGTCCGCGTCAACGACACCTTCATGAAGGCCGTCGAGGCCGGCGGGAAGTTCGGCCTGACGTCCCGCATGACCGGCGAGGTCATCGAGGAGGTCGAGGCCAAGGAGCTGTTCCGCAAGATGGCCGAGGCCGCCTGGGCCTGCGCCGACCCGGGCATCCAGTACGACGACACGATCAACCGCTGGCACACGTGCCCGGAGTCCGGCCGCATCAACGGCTCGAACCCGTGCAGCGAGTACATGCACCTGGACAACACGTCCTGCAACCTCGCCTCGCTGAACCTCATGAAGTTCCTCAAGGACGACGGCAAGGGCAACCAGTCCTTCGAGTCCGAGCGCTTCGCCAAGGTCGTCGAGCTGGTCATCACCGCGATGGACATCTCCATCTGCTTCGCCGACTTCCCCACCCAGAAGATCGGCGAGAACACCCGCGCCTTCCGCCAGCTGGGCATCGGCTACGCCAACCTCGGCGCCCTGCTGATGGCCACGGGCCACGCGTACGACTCCGACGGCGGCCGCGCCCTGGCCGGCGCCATCACCTCGCTGATGACGGGCACGTCGTACAAGCGCTCCGCCGAGCTGGCCGCGGTCGTCGGTCCGTACGACGGCTACGCCCGCAACGCCGAGCCGCACCAGCGCGTCATGAAGCAGCACGCCGACGCCAACACCACGGCCGTCCGCATGGACGACCTCGACTCGCCGGTCTGGGCCGCCGCCACGGAAGCCTGGCAGGACGTGATCCGCCTCGGCGCCAAGAACGGCTTCCGCAACGCGCAGGCCTCGGTCATCGCCCCGACCGGCACCATCGGTCTCGCGATGTCCTGCGACACCACCGGCCTCGAGCCCGACCTCGCCCTGGTCAAGTTCAAGAAGCTGGTCGGCGGCGGCTCGATGCAGATCGTCAACGGCACTGTCCCGCAGGCCCTGCGCCGCCTGGGCTACCAGGAGGAGCAGATCGAGGCGATCGTCGCCCACATCGCCGAGCACGGCAATGTGATCGACGCCCCCGGCCTGAAGACCGCGCACTACGAGGTCTTCGACTGCGCCATGGGCGAGCGTTCCATCTCCGCGATGGGCCACGTCCGCATGATGGCCGCCATCCAGCCGTGGATCTCCGGCGCGCTGTCCAAGACCGTGAACCTGCCGGAGACGGCGACGGTCGAGGACGTCGAGGAGGTCTACTTCGAGGCGTGGAAGATGGGCGTCAAGGCGCTCGCCATCTACCGCGACAACTGCAAGGTCGGCCAGCCGCTCTCCGCCAAGAAGAAGGAGGCGGAGAAGGCCGAGGTCACCGCGAAGTCCGAGGCGACGATCCGCGAGGCCGTCGAGAAGGTCGTCGAGTACCGTCCGGTCCGCAAGCGCCTCCCCAAGGGCCGTCCGGGGATCACCACCTCCTTCACGGTCGGTGGCGCCGAGGGCTACATGACCGCCAACTCCTACCCGGACGACGGTCTCGGCGAGGTCTTCCTGAAGATGTCCAAGCAGGGTTCGACCCTCGCCGGCATGATGGACGCCTTCTCCATCGCCGTCTCCGTCGGTCTGCAGTACGGCGTGCCGCTGGAGACCTACGTCTCGAAGTTCACCAACATGCGCTTCGAGCCGGCCGGCATGACGGACGACCCGGACGTGCGGATGGCGCAGTCGATCGTCGACTACATCTTCCGCCGCCTGGCGCTGGACTTCCTGCCCTTCGAGACCCGCTCCGCGCTCGGCATCCACTCGGCCGAGGAGCGTCAGCGGCACCTGGAGACCGGCTCCTACGAGCCGACCGACGACGAGGTCGACGTCGAGGGCCTGGCCCAGTCCGCCCCGCGCCAGACCGAGACCCTGAAGGCCGTCGCCGCCCCGACCGCCCAGGCGGAGGCCCCGGCCCCCAAGCAGGCGCACACCTCGGCGGAGCTCGTCGAGATGCAGCTGGGCATCAGCGCGGACGCGCCGCTCTGCTTCTCCTGCGGTACGAAGATGCAGCGGGCGGGCTCCTGCTACATCTGCGAGGGCTGCGGCTCGACCAGCGGCTGCAGCTGACGACGAACGGAACGTCATCCGACGCGACGCGGGATCCACGTCGCGTCGGATGACGGGTGTTCCTCGCGGGGGTCGTTCGACCCGCGCATGAGAGAGGGAGCCGCCTTCCGGGCGGCCCCTCTCCGTCGTCTCCGGCCGAAAGGCGTTGTCGCGGCGAGCGACGCGATGGCATGCTCAGGGCATGATCAAGAGAATCGAGTCCTCCGTCCGCCGATGAGCGAGACGACCCGGGCAGGAGTGCCCGTATCGCCGACACCTCTGTTCGAGCATGCGCTCCGGCTGCACCGGCTCGCTCCGGAACAACCGCTTCCACACCGGGGAGAGCCCTACCCCGACGACACGTCGCATCGGGGCCGGCGTGGCCCCGAGGCACCGGAGGACCGGCGCTCGGCCGGCCGGGATGCGGCGCGCATCCTGGACGCGCACTTCGCGCGATCCTCCTCCCCGCGCGCGGTGGCCGACGCCTTCCACGACGTCTACATCCCGATCCACGACAACGATCACATCGCCGCCGCGGCTGAGCGAGCGGACAGGGAGCGCGTCCTTCGAACGGGCCGCTGGTTGGTCCGCTACGGCACTGATCGTTGCGCCGTCACCGTGGGGCTTGCCTTGCTGGCGGCCGTAGGAACGGCCGAAGACGTCCCTCTGATGCGCACGATCGGGCTTCTCTCCCTGCAATTCGGGCCACTGGCGGCCCGTGGTCTGGAGAGTCGGCCAGGAGGAGTCGAGGCGCTGCTCTGGCTCGGCGAGCGCGTCACCGGCTGGGGACGGGTCTATGTCGTCGAAGCCCTTTGCAGACTCGACGACCCAGTGGCCCGCCCATGGTTGCTTCGCAGAGCGTGCGACGGCGACGGCCTCAACGGGTACTTCGCCGGTCAGGTCGCCACCGTCGGCCGACTCCACGAGTCGCTTGCGGACCTCGGCACCGATCGGGAGATGGTCGACCACACCGGTCGGCTGCTCTACGTGATGAGTGGCTCTGGCGGGATGGGGCTCACCCTCGACCGCTACCCCCATGCGCGAGCCGTCCTGGAGGCTTATGGCCGGCATGTGGGTTCGCTCCGTCCGTCCCTCGCGCGCTACTGCACGGTCGGGTTGCTCACCGCGTACCTGACCGAGAAGTCTCCCGAGGCCGGGGGATGCGACCCGGAACAGTGGGCGGCGATCCGGGCGACGTACCTCTCGGTGCTCGACCGGGAGGAGTGGACCGAGACCGCCCGCGCCGGTCTCGCGTCGGGCGACCACCGGATGGAGTGGCTCGCCGAGCACGGGGCGCCTCAGCTGAGGCTGCGTGCCTTCCGCGATCGCGAGCGACGACACGCGAGCCCGGGTCTGTAGCGCCGGGCTCGGGTGTCGTCACGTCGGCATCGCGTCGGTGGGCACGGAGCGGGTCAGGGGTGACGGGCGCCCATCAGGGCCGTGAAGGTCTCCGGGTCGGTGTCGAAGCCGCGCGGGGTCGAGTGGTACGACCAGTCGGTGCCTCCGTCGCGGCTGAACTCCACGATGATCGCCGCGGTGGCGTCGGCCACCGTCGCGAAGTCGTGCTCCGCCAGGTCCGTGTAGCCCTCGCGGACCCGTACGCCCGTGTTGGCGATGTCGCCGAACGTCAGGCGCCCGCCGCCCTGCTGTATGGCCACGCCCACCACCACGCGCGCGTAGCGGGGCGCGAGGCGCTCCAGTTCGAGGGTCATCGCCTCGTCGTAGCCGAAGCCCTGCCCCGTACGGCTGTCCCGGTTGAGCGTGATCGTGCCGTCGGGGGAGCGGCTGTCGAAGTGCACCAGGTAGTCGGGCGTGCCGAACGGATCGTCCGCCGTGTAGACGCCCGCGATCAGGTCCAGGTCGTGCGCCGGGGCGCCGATCGGGGCGGGATCCCATTTGAGCGTCACCTCGACCTTGCCGACCCCCTTGTTGAGACCGCTCACGGTGAATCCCCTCTCCGCGCTCGCGTACGCGTCGCCTTGCCGATCCGGTCAACTGCCCGTGGTCGCGGGCACCTTGTTCATGGTGTCATGCGCGCCGCGCGAGGGCGGCGACCTGGCGGGGGCGGGCCCCCGCCGCGAACGGCGGTCGGTGGCGAGGCCCCGCACGGTGATCATTCGCTCCGGCCGGACTGGAGCGCATGCACTCCTCCGTACTCTGACCGCGGGCCCGTTCGGCCCCCTAGGATGGCGCGGTGCTGGTCAAGTGGATTCGCTGCACCGTGGTGGACCGTCGAGGGTTCGAGCGGGGGCAGCGGAAATGGGCGGGGCTGCTGGGTGAGCCGGGCTTCCGAGGGCAGGGCGGGGGATGGAGCCGGGGGAGGCCCGGTGTCGCCCACGTCTTCGCGTTCTGGGAGAGCCGGGCGTTCTACGACTCCTTCATGGCCAGGTCCCACGACCGTCTCGCAGCCGCGCAGACCGGCACGTTCAGGAACGCCCAGGTCAAACTCTTCGACCACCGTTTCGACGTGAAGACGGGCTTCGAGCCGCGCTTCACCGACGCGGACGTGGCACGGGTCGCTCACTGCCGCATCCACGACGGCAGGGTGGAGCACTTCGCCCTGATGCAGGAGAAGGTGTGGAACCCGGCGATGGCCGGTTCCCCCGGAATGCTGCGCGGGGTCTTCGGCGAGGCGCCGGGGAACGAATTCCTCGTGCTGTCGCTGTGGCGCTCCGCGGCGGAGCACGGCAAGTACCGCGCCGAACGCGTCGAGCGACTCGGGCTGCGCGCCCAGACGGAGGCCGACGTGGCGGCGCTGGCGGGGGACGTGGTGCAGCTCGAGCCGTCCTGGACGGTCTGAGTGGTCTGAGTGGTCTGGAGCGGTCCGCGGGCCGCACGGTCGGTGGTGGGGCGGCGGGATCGACTTGAGCGGTTGGCGGCGCGTCGACCGGAGTGATCCGAGTGGTCCGGCCGGTCGGCGATGCGTCCGTGTGCCGCGAGCGGCGCCCTACTGCCCTCACTCGGCGGCAAACGCTCCGGCCGTGACCGCCGCCAGTGTCGATCGGGCCGCCTGGTCCGCGACAGCCCGGTCGACCGGCTCGCGTGTCACGAACAAGCGCAGGAACAGCGGTGCCGAGACGGCCCGGACGACCGCACCGGCGTCGGTCCCCGCGGGCGCCTCTCCGCGGGCCACGGCCCGCGCGACGACGCTCTCGCAGCGACCGAAGCGCTCGGCGTAGAAGGCGCGCAGCGCGTCGGCGGCCCGCTCCGACTGGAAGGCGGCGGCGACGAACGCGGTCGGCGCGGAGGCGGCCGCCGGGTCGGCGAACGAGTCCGCCACCTCCTGGGCCAGGGCACGCAGGTCACCGCCGAGACTGCCCGTGTCCGGCGGCGTCCAGTCGTCCTCGCCCGCCAGGTCCAAGGCGTCCGCGACAAGCCCCTCAAGGTCGCCCCAGCGGCGGTAGAGCGTCGTCTTGTGCACCCCGGAGTGCTCCGCCACGTACTCGACGGTGAGGGCCGGATAGCCGTGCTCGGACAGGCCGGTCAGTACGGCGTCGCGAACCGCCGCCCGGGTTCTCGCGGTGCGGCCGCCGGGGCGTCGGCTGCCGGGCGCGGGCGTCGCGTCGCCCACCATCTCATCGCTCAATTGCTACTCCCGTTGCGTTAGTGAGTTCGAGTGTGCCACACTCGACGTAACGCAACCAGAGTTGCTTTTAGGTGGGAACTGGGTCGGAGCCGCCCTCCTTATCCGAACTGCCCGAACTGTCCACGCCTATGGAGGCGCCCTTGCCCACTCAGCTCTCCCTCCGCGATGTGACCGTCTCCCGAGGTGACCGTCTGCTCCTCGACCACGTCTCCCTCACCGTGCGCCCCGGTGAGCGGATCGGCGTGGTCGGCGAGAACGGCGCCGGCAAATCCACGCTGCTCCGGATACTGGGCGGACTCGACGCCCCCGACGAGGGCGAGGTCGTCTCCCTGGCCGACGGCGGCACGGGCATGCTCGCGCAGACGCCCAGGCTGCCACCCACGAGTACCGTCGCCGAAGCGATCGACGACGCTCTCGCCGACCTCCGCGCCATGGAGCGCCGGCTCCGCCTGCTCGAAGGAGAGCTCGCCACGGCGGGCGGCCGCGTACTCGCCGAGTACGGCGACCTGCTCACCGCGTACGAGCTGCGCGGCGGCTATGAGGCGGACGCCCGTGTCGACAAGGCGATGCACGGACTCGGCCTCGCGGACACAGGACGGGAGAGGGCGCTCGGCAGCCTCTCCGGCGGCGAGCAGGCCCGCCTCGGCATCGCCTGCGCTATCGCCGCCGCGCCCGAGGTCCTCCTCCTGGACGAGCCGACCAACCACCTCGACATACAGGCGCTCGACTGGCTGGAGGAGGCCCTCCTCGCCTACCGCGGCACGGTCGTCGCCGTCTCCCACGACCGGACCTTCCTGGAGCGGGTGGCCACCGTCGTCCTGGAGGTCGATGCCGACCGCCGCACCGTCGTCCGGTACGGCGACGGGTACGCCGGATTCCGCGCCGAGCGGGCCGCCGCCCGGCGGCGCTGGGAGCAGGCGTACGAAGAGTGGCGGGAGGAGACCGCACGGCTGGAGGTCTTCGCCGCGACCACCGCTCACGGTGTCGCCGCCGGCCGCTCCATCAAGGACAACAACAAGATGGCGTACGACCGGGCCGGTGGGCGGGTCCAGGCATCGGTCGCCGGGCGGGTGCGGAACGCGCAGGAGCGGCTGCGTCGACTGCACGCCGAACCCGTTCCCCGGCCCCCGCGCCCCCTGGCCTTCGCCGCGCGACCGGTCGCCGGCGAAGCCCGAGGGGACCTGGTGACCCTGGCCGGTGTCCGGGTCGCCGACCGGCTGACCGTCGACGCCCTGACCATCAGGGCCGGCGAGAAGCTGCTGGTCCACGGCGGCAACGGCGCGGGCAAGTCCACCCTGCTGCGCGTCCTCGCGGGCCTGGTCGCCCCGGATTCCGGAGAGGTCCGCCGCACGGGACGGATCGGCTTCCTGGCCCAGGAAATACCGGTCGACCGCCCGTCGGAGCGGCTGCTCGACGCCTTCGGGCGAGGGCTCGCCCTCACCGAGGACGAGCGCGAGGAGCTGTTGCTGACGTACGGACTGTTCCGCCGGGCGGAGCTCCGGGTCGCCGTCGGCAGCCTCTCCGCCGGGCAGCGCCGGCGCCTGGCCCTCGCCCGACTGCTGGCCCGCCCCGCCGACCTGCTGCTCCTGGACGAACCGGCCAACCACCTGGCCCTCGGCCTCGTCGAAGAGCTGGAGGAGGCGCTGGAGCGGTGGACCGGAGCGCTGGTCGTCGTCTCCCACGACCGACGGCTGCGCGACCGCTTCACGGGGCGGATACGCCGGATGGACTCCGGACACCTGGCCGACTGAGCCCCGCCGGACCGGCCCCTCTAGGGTCGGGGCATGGCACGACCGCGGCGCATCGTTCTCGTACGGCACGGAGAGTCGGAGGGCAATGCCGACGACACCGTGTACGAACGTGAGCCCGACCATGCGCTCAGGCTCACGGACACCGGTCTGCGCCAGGCCGAGGAGACCGGGGAACGGCTCCGGGCCCTGTTCGGGGAGGAGCGGATCAGCGTCTACGTCTCGCCGTACCGCCGGACCCACGACACCTTCCAGGCTTTCCGGCTCGACCCCCGGCAGGTCCGGGTGCGCGAGGAGCCGCGGCTGCGGGAGCAGGACTGGGGGAACTGGCAGGACCGGGAGGACGTGCGCCTCCAGAAGGCCTACCGCGACGCGTACGGCCACTTCTTCTACCGCTTCGCCCAGGGCGAGTCCGGAGCCGACGTGTACGACCGGGTCGGCGCGTTCCTGGAAAGCCTCTACCGCAGCTTCGAGGCGCCGGACCACCCGCCGAACGTCCTGCTCGTCACGCACGGACTGACCATGCGGCTGTTCTGCATGCGCTGGTTCCACTGGACGGTCGCCGACTTCGAGTCCCTGGCCAACCCGGGTAACGGCGAGTCGAGGATGCTGCTGCTCGGCGAGGACGGCCGGTACACCCTGGACCGGCCCTTCGAACGCTGGCGTACCCCGGAACCGTACGGCTCCACCGGATAGAGTGGCAGAGCGATGACCGCTGACTTCTCTCTCGACCGGCGCTTCGACCGCGCCCTGGCCAGCCTCCGTGGGCTGTCCGTGGGAGACGCCCTGGGCTCCCAGTACTTCGTCCCCGTCAACTACCCCCTGCTGAAACGACGCGAGGTCCCGGCCGGGCCCTGGCAGTGGACCGACGACACCGAGATGGCCTGCTCGGTCCTGGCCGTGCTCGCCCTGCACGGCCGTATCGACCAGGACGCGCTCGCCCAGTCGTTCGCCGAGCACCACGACTTCGACCGGGGCTACGGCCCCGCGGTCAACCGGATGCTCCGGCTCATCAGGGAGGGCGGCGACTGGCGCGAGCTCGCCTCCGCGCTCTTCAAGGGACAGGGCTCGTGGGGCAACGGCGCCGCCATGCGGATCGCTCCCCTCGGAGCCTGGTACGCCGACGACCCGGAGCAGGCGACCCACCAGGCCGAGATCTCCGCCTACACCACCCACCAGCACCGCGAGGCCGTCGTCGGCGCCATGGCCGTGGCCGCCGCCGCGGCGCTCGTCGCGGACCCCGCCGGCCCGCCGACACCCACCGACCTGCTCGACGGAGTCGTCGCCCTCGTGCCGCGCAGCGCCGTCGGCGCCGGCCTGCGCCGAGCCCGCGACATGCTCGACTACGGCGACGCGGGCACGGTGGCGGCCGTCCTCGGCAGCGGACGCCGCACCAGCGCCCACGACACCGTGCCCTTCGCGCTCTGGTCCGCCGCCCGAGCCCTCGGGGACTACGAGCGGATGTTCTGGACGACCGCGCAGGTCGGCGGCGACGTCGACACTACCTGCGCGATCGCCGGTGGAGTGGTCGCCTCCGGGACGGCGGGGGCGCCGCCCGCCGCATGGCTGGAACAGACGGAGGCGCTGCCGGACTGGCTTCCGGCCGGCGCCCACCCCTGACCCGGTCGCCCCGGCCGGAGGGCGCGCCGGTACGTCCCGCTTGTCCACGGGCGAGTGTCACGGTCCTGCCACAGCGCCGTCCCGCCAGGGGCGAGCGGCCGGAGCGCGGTTAGAGTCGGCCACTTCAAAGCGCTGATCATGACAAGAGCATGCGCAGACGAGACACCCGGACCGCAGACTTCCGCCTCCAGGCCGTGAGCGGGCCGGGTCGGGAGGGGGTCCCGTGTCCGACACGCCCGAGCAAGCACCGCAGAGCGGAACACCGGCCGAACCGGAGCCGCCCCGCGGCACGGAAGCCGGGCCGGGGGTCTCCCCGCCGCACCGTGCGGAACCGGAGCCGCCCCGCACGAGCGAGGCCGCGGCGCCCGCCGCCTCCGCGCAGCGTCGCCCGCAGCCACCCGCCGATGCCGGCCCAGCCGTACCGCGGCCCGCACAGCCGTCCTCCGGTACTGACCCGGCCGTACCGCAGCCGCAACAGCCGCCCGCCGGTGGCGGCACAGCCGTACCGCCACCGGCGCAGCGGTCCTCCGGCGGGGGCGCACCGGTCGGTGCGGCGCAGCCGCGGGCGACGGGCCGGGCGGGGGCGCGGCCTCCGCACCCCGACTGGCGGGTACCGGTGCCCGTGCGGGAGAGCCGGCTCGACCGGCTGCGCCCCGACCCGCCGGCGGGAGTGACCCTCCCGACGCTCGGGGCGATCGCCGTCACCGCCCTGCTCAGCGCCCTGCTGCTCGGTGACGGCATCGGCTTGAACCTGCTGATCGTGGCAGTGCCCGCCGTCCTCGCCGCCTCCTTCGCCGCCCGCGCCGCCGGCCGTCGACCCCGCCCGTGGACCCTGGCCTGGGCCGTCGGAGGCCTCGCCCTCCTCGTCGTACCCGCGCTGCTCGACGCGGGCTGGCCGACCTTTCTGGCGATCGTCTCGGCGTTGGTGTTGACCGCCCTCGCGCTGCACGGCGGCCGGGGCTGGCCGAGCGTGCTCTTCGGCCCCGTCGGTCTGCTCGACTCCCTCGGCCCGGGCGTCCTCTGGGTCTGGCGCGGGCTGCGGGAGCGCGCCGACGGTACCCGCGGGCGGGCCGGACCGGTCCTGCGCACCGTCGGGGTGGCGGTTCTGCTGCTCGTCGTCTTCGGCGCGCTCTTCGCCGGCGCCGACGCCGCCTTCGCCGATCTGCTCGGCTCGCTGATCCCCGACATCTCGGTCTCCCAGGCGCCCTGGCGGTTCTCCTTCCTGCTGCTCGGCCTGTTCGGTGCCATCTCCCTCGCCCGCACCGCCGCCGCGCCCCTGCGCTGGGACCGGGTGGTCTTCGCGCCGGGCCGGGCCCGCGGCCGGCTGGAGTGGGCGCTGCCGCTGATCGTTCTCAACCTGCTCTTCGCGGCCTTCAACGCGGTCCAACTCACCGTCCTCCTCGGCGGATACGGCCAGTTCCTCAGCGAACCGGATCCTGACTACTCCCAGTACGCCCGCCAGGGCTTCTGGCAGCTGCTCACGGCCACCCTGCTCACCCTCGCCGTGATCGGCCTCGCCCTGCGCTGGGCGCCGCGCTCGAATGCCCGCGACCGGACGCTCGTCCGTGCCGTTCTCGGCACCCTGTGCGCGCTGACCCTGGTCGTGGTCGCCTCCGCGCTGCGCAGGATGGACCTGTACGTCGACGCCTACGGCCTCACCCGCCTTCGGATCTCCGTCGCGGCCATGGAGATCTGGCTGGGCGTGGTCATCCTCCTGATCATGGCCGCCGGCATCTTCGGCGCCCGCCTGCTGCCCCGGGCGCTGGCCGCCAGCGCCGCCACCGCGGTCCTCGTCTTCGGCCTGGCCTCCCCCGACGCGCTGGTCGCCGAACGCAACGTCGAGCGGTACGCCGAACTCGGCGACATCGACCTGAACTACCTCCAAGGACTCTCGGCGGACGCGGTGCCCGCCCTCGACCGGTTGCCCGAGCCCCAGCGTTCCTGCGCGCTGCATGCGATCGACGCCCGGCTCCGCTTGGCCGACGGCGGTTGGTACGCCACCAGCTGGTCGCAGACGAGGGCCCGCGACATCCTGGCGGAGCGCGGGGTCACCCGACCGGCGGAAGCGTGCCGGATGCCCAGCCGTGAAGGGGAGTACGACCCCTACGCGGACGACGATCCGTACAGCGCTCCCTGACCCCGTTCACGCCCCTTCCGCCGCCCCGTCCGCCCGGCCGAGCTGCCCGGAACCGCGGCCGGACGACCGGCCTCGCCCCTCCTCCCCGCCACGGCGGAGGGGCGTTTCGGGCCGGGCCGGGACGGCTGACGGGATACCGGGTATCGCGGGCGGCCCCTATCGGCGTAACCTGTCTGGCGCCATGCCGTATGAACCACCCACCCACACCGTCGAGCGATCGCTCCGAGCCACCACCGGCGCCAAGGTCATCGCCGGGGTCGACGAAGTCGGACGCGGAGCGTGGGCCGGACCCGTCACGGTGTGCGCGGCCGTCACGGGCCTGCGCCGGCCTCCCGAGGGGCTCACCGACTCCAAGCTGATCACTCCCAAGCGCCGCACGGCCCTCGCCGCGGAGCTGGAGAAGTGGGTCACCGCCTATGCGCTGGGGCACGCCTCCCCGGAGGAGATCGACGACCTCGGCATGACCGCCGCGCTCCGGCTCGCCGCCGTGCGAGCCCTGGACGCCCTGCCCGTGCGACCGGACGCGGTGATCCTCGACGGCAAGCACGACTATCTGGGCACCCCCTGGAAGGTCCGTACGGTGATCAAGGGCGACCAGTCCTGCATCGCCGTGGCGGCCGCCTCGGTCATCGCCAAGGTCCGGCGCGACGCGATGATGGCCGAACTCGGCACCGGCGCGGTGGAGTGCTCCGGCTTCGACTTCGGCGCCAACGCGGGCTACCCCTCGCCGGTCCACAAGGCCGCCCTGGCGGACCGCGGACCGACGCCGTACCACCGCCTCTCGTGGGCGTATCTCGACGCGCTGCCGCGGTGGCAGCACCTGAAGAAGGTCCGCATCCCCGCCGAGGCGGCCGCACTGGAAAGCGGGGGCCAACTCGGCTTCGACTTCTGAACTTCCGGCTCCTGAACTCTCCATGACTCTCCCGCAGAGCCGCCCTCAGCAGCCGGGGCGCACCTGTGTGCCCACCCGCCGATGACTCGCGCACCGGCGTTTGATAGACATCCACTCATGCCTCTCATCCCCGAGGAGCCTCAGATTCACGAGAGTGCCCAGGGTCCCCGCGCCGCTACGGCCGCCGGACACCCCGCGCCGACCCCCCGTCCCGTACCCGGTCCGCGTTCAGCGGCCTCGCCGCGTCCCGGGCGTCCCGGCCCCGGACCGGCCAGGCCCGGACCGCCGGTACAGCGCCCGCACCCCGGTGCCGGCCCGTCCCCGTCGCCCCGTTCGGAGAATCGTTCCGAGCAGCGGTCCGGCCCGCAGATCCAGGTGATCCCCGCTTCGCCCGATGGCGCGCTCGACGCCGCCGAGGAAGCCGTGGACCTCCTCCTGGAGACCGGCCGCGCCCCCGGCGACGTCCTCGTCCTCACCACCGGTGAGCAGCACCCGTGGGCGGCGCACGAGCTGTCCTTCGGCGACGCCGCCTACTGGGCCCAGCAGGACGCCCACGACGACGTGTTCTTCGCGGACGCCTCCGCCGTGGAGCGGGCCTCGGCCCGCCCCGTCGTGGTCGTGGCGGTCAACGGCGGCGCAGCCGACGCGACCGCCCGCGCCCTGCCCCTGGCGAAGGGCCGCGCGACCGCGCTGCTCATCGTCTGCGGTGACCCCGCCGGTATCGACGCCGCGCTCGGCGCGGGCGTCTGAGCCGCACCACTCGTCCGCCGTCCCGACCCGGCCGCCCCTGAGGGCGGCCGGGTCACGGTCGTGTCCCGGTGCGGACGTCGTTCAGCGGGCTGCCGTGCGGCGCAGCGGCTCGGCCGCTCCACTCGCCGTGCGCGGCGAGAGGGCCCCGAGCTCGGAGCCGACGTCTCCGAGGTCGGTCGGGCGGGACTCCGAACCGGGCTGCCGCCCCCCTCGGCCCTCGCCCAGCACCTGCCAGCCCCCGCGGGTCAGGGTGATGTACGCCCCGCAGCGCAGTCCGTGCAAGGTGCAGGCGTCCCGCAGCCCCCACATCCAGGCGCCGTCCTCCTCCGTCCAACGCTCGTCCCCGTCCCGGCAGTAGAGCAGGACGGCGGTCCGCACCGGGGACCTGCGCCGGAGGTCGTGCGGGATGACCCGGCGCAGATGGGCGAGGAGCGCGTTCCGGAACTCCCAGCCGTCCGCGGGTATGGCCCGGCGGGCGAACGAGGCGCTGGCGGCGAGCCGTTCCTCATGGTCCAGGACCGCGATGACGGCCGTCGACGGTGAAGGCCGGTGGCGGGCGTGCAGCCCGCTGACGACCTCACGTGGGTTGCGCAGAAGCGGAATTCCGGCGGCCGCCCACTCCGATGGTTCGAGCATCCGAGCGAGGCGGCTGGCGGACTCGGACGACGAGCTGATCGAGGTGGCTGCGGACGGAGCGAATCCGAAGGTCACGGTCCTCCCTTCGGATACGCGCCCGTCGAGCGGGCGAAGTGGAGTGAGGGCGCGCCGCAGCACAGTCCTTCCGGACCGCGTACCTGCTGTGCGGGGCGTATTTCCAATTCTTGCGGGCCGCTGCGCGGGCGGCAACGAGCAATTGAGACCGCTGACTGGAATCGGCCGGTATGACACTCATATCCCTGCCCAGCCACCCACTGTTCACTCCCCGTTCACCCCTGGACGGCGAGCACGAGCGGGAACACCCCCTCCGCTCCCGCACGGCGCAGCTGCCGCGCCGCCACCGCCAGGGTCCAACCGCTGTCCGAGAGGTCGTCCACCAGCAGAACCGGCCCGGACGCCGAGGCCAGCCGCTCGGCCAGCGCCGGCGGAACCGTCAGGGCCTGATGGAGCCCGATCACCCGCTGCGCACTGTTCGTTCGCGAGATCCGCAGGTCCTCGGCCTCCGGCGCGTACTCGACCGAACCGAGCAGCGGCATCCTGCCGATCTCCGCGATGCGCTGCCCGAGCGATCCCACCAGACGCGGCCTGCTCCGCGAGGCGACGGTGACCACACCGGCGGGACGCGACGGAGCGTCAGGCGCTCCGGACGCCCAACCCCCCGGCCCCTTCGCCCAATCGGCCAGCACCCGCACCACCGCCTGGACGACATCGTCCGGAACCTCGCCGTCCGGGGCCTGCTCCGACAGCAACGGACGCAGCCGGTTGCCCCAGCCGATGTCGGAGAGCCGGCCCAGCGCCCGGCCGCCGAACGACTGCTCGCCCGCCGGAATCCGCCCCTTCAGGTCGACGCCGACCGCCGTCAGCCCCGTCGGCCACATCTTGCGAGGCTCGACGTCCACCCCTGGACGCCCCAGCTCGCCCTTGGCCGCGTCGAGCGCGGCGTCGGTCACCTTGGGGTCGAACCGGGACCCCGAGCAGTTGTCACAGCGCCCGCACGGCGCCGCCTCCTCGTCGTCCAACTGACGCCGAAGGAACTCCATCCGGCAGCCCGTCGTCGACGCGTACTCGCGCATCGCCTGCTGCTCCGCCGACCGCTGGCGCGCCACCCAGGCGTACCGCTCGGAGTCGTAGACCCACGGTCGGCCGGTGCTGGTCCAGCCGCCCTTCACCCGGTGCACCGCGCCGTCCACGTCCAGGACCTTGAGCATCGTCTCCAGCCGGGTCCGCCGCAGCTCCACCAGCGGCTCCAGCGCCGGCAGCGACAGCGGGCGCTCCGCCGCCGCCAGCACGTCGAGCGTGCGGCGCACCTGCTCCTCAGGCGGGAAGGAGACCGAAGCGAAGTACTGCCAGATCGCCTCGTCCTCCTTGCCCGGCAGCAGGAGCACCTCCGCGTGCGCGACCCCACGCCCGGCGCGGCCCACCTGCTGGTAGTACGCGATGGGGGAGGACGGCGACCCGAGGTGCACCACGAAGCCGAGGTCCGGCTTGTCGAACCCCATCCCCAGCGCCGAGGTCGCCACCAGCGCCTTCACCCGGTTGGCGAGCAGGTCCTCCTCCGCCTGCTGCCGGTCGGCGTTCTCCGTACGGCCCGTGTACGAGGACACCGTGTGGCCGCAGGTGCGCAGATGGGCCGTCACCTCCTCGGCGGCCGCGACGGTCAGGGTGTAGATGATTCCGGAACCGGGCAGTTCGTGCAGGTGATCGGCCAGCCAGGCCAGCCGGTGCGCGGCGTCGGGCAGCCGGACCACGCCGAGGCTGAGGCTCTCCCGGTCCAGGGGCCCCCGCAGCACCAGCGCGTCCGTCCCGGCACCCGTACCGAGCTGCTCGGCCACATCGGCCGTCACCCGGGCGTTGGCCGTCGCCGTGGTGGCGAGCACCGGCACGCCGGCGGGCAGATCGGCCAGCATCGTGCGCAGACGGCGGTAGTCGGGGCGGAAGTCGTGGCCCCAGTCGGAGATGCAGTGCGCCTCGTCGACGACGAGGAGGCCCGTCGCCGCGGCGAGCCGGGGGAGCACCTCGTCACGGAAGTCGGGGTTGTTGAGCCGTTCGGGGCTGACGAGCAGCACGTCGACCTCGCCCGCCGCCACCTCCTGCTGGACCGTCTCCCACTCCTCGGGGTTCGACGAATTGATCGTGCGGGCGCGGATACCCGCCCGGGCAGCGGCCTCGACCTGATTGCGCATCAGCGCGAGCAGGGGCGACACGATCACGGTGGGCCCGCTGCCGAGCTCGCGCAGCAGCGACGTCGCCACGAAGTACACCGCCGACTTGCCCCAGCCGGTCCGCTGCACGACCAGCGCCCGCCGCCGGTCGGCGACGAGCGCCTCGATGGCGCGCCACTGGTCCTCCCGCAGCCTCGCCTGACCGGTCGGGTCGCCGACGAGACGGGCGAGTACGGCATCGGCGGTGGCACGGAGGGCCACGCGGTCTTCGAGGCGGTCTGCGTTGGTCATGCCCCCATGCAACCCGATGGGTACGACAAACCGCGAACGAGCCGCGAGACCTGTGGACAACTCCGGCGGCACCGCCGCGAGAGTTATCCACAGGGCTTTCGCGATCGAGGGTGGTCGCGGGACCGTCGTGACCATGAACACGAACCCACACGCATCCGACAGCACGCCCTCCGGATCGCAGCAGATCACGCTGCGCAGCCCGGCTGAACTGGCCGACGCCCTGCCCTTCATGCTCGGCTTCCACCCGACCGATTCGGTCGTTCTCGTCGGACTGCACGGGGAGCGAGGACGCTTCGGCGGCCGGGTCAGGCTCGGCATCCCGAAGACACCGGCGGAGTGGCCCTCGACGGCCGAGCACCTCGCGGAGTGCCTGGTCGAGGGCTGCGGCCGGGGCGGTTCGCGCCCCGAGAGCATCGTGGTCTTCCTCTGCCAGGACCCCGAGCCCGGGGAGACGGCCCGCCAGGTGGTGGAGCGACTGCGGCCCTTCGCACACCGCCTGCGCACGGCCTGCGGGGAGCTCGACATCCCGGTCGGCGAGGCCCTCTGCATTTCCGACGGTCTGTACTTCTCCTACTGCTGCCCGGACGCCCGCTGCTGCCCGCCGGACGGCACCCCCCTCGCGCTGACCGGCACGTCGGTGATGGCCGCGGCCGCCGCCTACGCCGGAATCCAGGTCCGCGGAACGCTTCGGGAGATGCAGGCCCGGCTCAAGCCGAGGGAAGCCGTGGGCGGCCTCCCGGGCGGCGGCGCGCTGGGCGGCAGCGCGCCCTCCGCCGACGAGGAGCAGCGGCAGGCGCTGAACGCCGCCGCCGCGCGGCTCGTGCCGAAGCTCCTCGAGGACCGCACGGGCGGAAAGAAGGAGGTCAGGGAGACCACGAACGCCCTCGTCCGACAGCTCCTGCGGCGGTTCGGCGCACCGATCGAGGACGGTACGGCGGAGGCGGCGGAGCCCGTCTGCCCGCCGCCGCAGGCGCGGACGACGACCGTCAGGCTCGCGGGCGAAACGCTCGCGGGCCGGACCTGGGCCAGGGGAGCGGCGGAGCTGGACGCCGCCGACGACGCCCTCATCACCTGCGACGAAGCCGCCGAACTGATCCTCGGCCTGCAGGACCGGGAGACCCGGGACCAGGCCGCCGAATGGATGGAAGGCCCGGAGGGCGCCGCCGCCGTGCGGCTCTGGCGGGCCCTGTCCAGGCGCTGCGTCGCCCCCTATTCGGAGCACGCGGCCGCGCCGCTCACCCTCGCGGGCTGGACGGCCTGGTCCACGGGCGACGAGCCGGCCGCCCGCGTCGCGCTCGGCCTGGCGCTGGAGGCCGACCCCGAGTACGTCTTCGCCCGTCTGCTGCACCAGGCCTGCAACGAGGGGCTCGACCCCGAGTCGCTGCGCAGCTGCCTGCGCGAGGAGCGGCAGGCGAGGACCACTGCGGAGACCCCGGGCCGGGAAGGCGGGGGGAGCGCGGGCGAGGGTGCCGGGACGACGCACGGGCGGACCGGTGAGGCCCGGCCGCGCACCCGCCCCAGGCCGCGGCCTCGGGCGGTCGGGAAGACGAGGCGGACCGCCGGCGCCCCGCCCGCCCGGCTGCCGGCCAAGCCCCTGAAGGGCGGCGCGGTCCGCCGCGGAAGGCGGCCCGCCACGAGGAGCGGGCGGTGACGGCCGTGACTCGCCCGCCCGCGGCGGCGTTCAGTTCTGTGGCGGAGCCGTACGGCCCGTGCCGCCGTTACCCCAGCGGCTGTCCGGATCGCACAGAGAGCGCAGCACACGACCCATGGCCCCTAGCCCCGTCCCGGCCTCCGGACCCCCGTCTGGGCACCCGCCCCCCGCCGCCCACACGACCGGCCACCCACCCGCCGGGATCACCCACCCGGGCCTCGCGCGGCCGGGTGAACTGCCCTCCGTCCACGACGCTCTCCTCTGCGTCGCCCTGCCCGCCCTGGTCGTCTGCGCCGCACACGGCCAGCTCACCGGCCACGGCCTCGAAGGGGTCTATCTCGCCGGACGGCGGCTCCTCTCCCGCTGCGTCCTGCGGGTGGCCGGCCGCGAACCCCTCGCGCTCCAGGGGAGACTGGCCGCCGCCGACCGCGCCGGGTTCCTCGGCGTCGTGCGGACACCCGGAGACACCGGACCCGACCCCGGGCTCCTCGTCGAACGTTCACGAGGCGCGGACGGAACCGAGCGGATCACCCTACGCAGCTCCGCCGGCAGACCGCTGCGACTCCCGGTGGAGATCGCTCTGGGGACGGATCTCGCGGACCTGGCGGGGGTCGCGGCCGGCCGGCCCGGTCCCGAGCTCTCCGCGAGCGTCCACGGCACGGGGATGCGCTGGACGGCAGCCGACGGACGGAGCGCGGCCGTCACCGCCGACCCGCCGCCGATGGACGCGCTGGCCGCGGCCGGAATCCTCCGCTGGGACGTCGAGCTGCCACCGGGAGCCGCCCGCACGATCGAACTCCGCGTTCGCGGCGACCGGGCACCGAGGCTCTCCAGTGTCCCCGGGCCCGGGGGCTCCGGACCAAGCGCCGCCACCTTCGGCGGCCCCCCGTTCGACGCCACGCCCTCGGGCGGCGGACGGACGCTCGGCGGCGGGGGATCGCCCGCCGCACGCCCTGGAGGGCATGTCCTCGCCGAGGCCCGGGCGGAGGGAGACGACCCGCGCGCGGGAGAGCTGCTGCACACCGCCGTCGACGATCTCAGGGCGCTGCTGCAGCGCGATCCCGCACGGCCCGCCGACGTCCATCTCGCGGCCGGCGTGCCCTGGCGCTGTGGCCCCGTCGGCGTCGAGAGCCTCTGGGCGGCGCGCATGGCGCTGCCGCTCGGCACCCGGCTGGCCTTCTCGACCCTCCGAGCCCTGGCCCGCACCCAGAGCGGTGGGTCGGGAGCCGAGGCGGGGTGGATTCCGGGCCCTCTCCGGGACGCCGGCCCCTTCCTCCCGCCCCGCTGTACCGGGACCGAGGCGACGCTCGCCTTTCCGGTGGTCCTGGCCGAGGCCCGACGCTGGGGGCTGCCCGAGCAGGAGCTCGCCGAGCTGCTGCCCACCGCGGAACGCTGTCTGGGATGGCTCCGGGAAGCCGCGGACCCGCACGGCTTCGTCCCGGACCCGGGGCCCGCCGGGCCCTGGCGGGCCGAGACCCAGGCCCATGCCCACCGGGCCGCCGTCCTCGGCGCGGACCTGCTCGATGCCTGCGGCCGGCCCGGCGCGGAGGCGTGGCGGGACTGGGCGGACGGGCTGCGCCGACGGTTCCGCAAGGAGTTCTGGGTGTCCGACCGCTCGGGCGGCAGACCCGCCGTGGCCCGCGCACCGGACGGCCGGTCGTGGCACCAGCTGGGCGGCTGGGCGGCGCACCTCCTGGACACCGGCCTCCTGGGCGGTGGACGGCATGCCCCCGGCCTGCTCGACAGGACGGACACCGAGCAGCTGGCCCGCTTGCTCGGAGCGCCCATGCTGGACTCCGGCTGGGGGCTGCGCGGCCTCGGGGCCAAGGAGCCGGGTCACAACCCCTTCGGGCACCGGACCGGCACGGTACGGGTGCACGAGACGGCGGTGGCCGTGGCGGGGCTCGCCGCGGCGGGCTACGACAAGGAGGCGGAGTCCCTGCTGCGCGGACTCCTCGACGCGGCCGAGTACTTCGGCTACCGGCTGCCGGAGATGTACGCCGGAGCGCAGCGCACGGCCGGGGGCGCCCCCGTGCCGCACCCGGCCGCCTGCCGGCCCGCGGCGGTGGCAGCCGCGGCCGGGGTCCTGGTCCTGACGACGCTCGTCGGGATCAGGCCGGACGCGCCGGGCGGGACGGTCGCCCTCCACCCGGTACGGTCGGCCCCGCTGGGCGCCCTGAGGCTGTCCGGGCTGCTCGTGGCGGGGGAACCGTTCGCCGCCCGGGTCAGCCGACTCGGGCTCGGCATGGTCGAGGAGGCCGCCGACGGCCTCCAGCTCGGAGGCTGACCGGGATGCGGATCGCGAACGTGCCGGAAGCACCGCGGGAGGGAGAAGAAGTCATCGGTGATCCACCCGAGGGGAGTGTTTATCGTCAGGGAGACGACTATGATCGCGGCATGTCTCCCTACGACCCGTCGGCCTTTCCGCCCTTCGCCGTCACCGTCGATCTGGTCGTCCTCACGGTGCGGGGCCCCGCCCTGTGCGCCTTGGTCGTGCGACGGGGAGAACAGCCGTTCCAGGGCCGGTGGGCGCTGCCCGGCGGGTTCGTCCGGGCGGACGAGGACCTCGGTGCGGCCGCCGCGCGGGAACTGGTCGAGGAGACCGGACTCTGCGCCCACGACCCCGCCGCGCCGCCGCCCGCACTCGGCAACGGCGCCCACCTCGAACAGCTGGCGACCTACGGGGACCCGGAGCGCGACCCGCGGATGAGGGTGGTCAGCGTCGCCCATCTGGCGCTCGCCCCGGACCTCCCCGCTCCGCGTGCCGGTGGCGACGCCAACAGCGCCCGCTGGTCCCCGGTCGAGGAGCTGCTCGGCCAGGACGTTGACGCGGAGCACGCGGAGGAGAAGGCGGGGCCGCTCGCCTTCGATCACGCCAGGATCCTCGCCGACGGGGTGGAAAGGGCCCGCTCCAAAATCGAGTACTCCTCGCTGGCCACCGCGTTCTGCCCGCCGGAGTTCACCGTCGGCGAGCTGAGGAGGGTGTACGAAGCGGTGTGGGGGGTCGCCCTGGACCCACGTAACTTCCACCGCAAGGTGACCGGCACGCCCGGCTTCCTGGTCCCGGCCGGCGGCACGACCACGCGTCAGGGAGGGCGGCCCGCGCAGCTGTTCAGGGCGGGTGGCGCGACCCTGCTCAACCCGCCCATGCTGCGCCCCGAGGTCTGACGGCCCGGGGCCCGACGTCCAGCGTTCGCCTGGGCGCCTTCCGTGGTCCGGGTGCGCTGCGCGACGACCCCGAGCCGCAACCCTGCACCGAAAGTCCGAAATGTAGCGTTATCTTGCTTCGGTAGCCGCCCTGCCGCGGAGCGGTGTCACCTACCGCGAGAGAAGCGATGCTCCAGGCCATCGGACTCACCAGCACCCCCCGCCGCGACCTTGCGCCCGCCGTGGACGACCTCACCTTCGACGCCCGGCCGGGCCTCGTCACCGCCCTGCACGGCCCGGCCGGTTCGGGGAAGACCACCGCCCTGCGGTTGATGCTCGAACTCGAGCCGGGCCGCGGCGTCACCTACTTCCGCGGCCGGCCCCTCCATCGCATCGCCCACCCGCCGGGGGAGGTCGGCGTCCTGCTCGGCGATGTCGCCGGCCACCCCTCGCGCACCCTGCGCAGCCAGCTCCGGATGCTCTGCGCGGCCACCGGCGTTCCAGGGGCCAGGGCGGACGAGATGCTCCACACCGTTGGACTCGCCGGGCTCCACGACCAGCGCGTCGGTGCCCTCTCCCGGGGAATGGACCGCCGACTCGGTCTCGCGGCCGCCCTGTTGGGGGACCCGCACGCGCTGCTGCTCGACGAACCGGGAGCAGGGCTGTCCGCGAGGGAGAACGCCTGGCTGTACGAACTCCTGCGCGCCCACGCCCAGGACGGCGGGACCGTTCTCTTCACCACGGCGGACGCCAGGGAGGCGGCGCGCCATGCCGACCGGGTCGTCAGCCTGGCGTCGGGCCGCCTCCTCGCCGACCAGGACGTCGCCGAGTTCGCCCGTACCCGACTGCGGCCGCGCGTCGCCGTCCGAACCCCGCACGCCGCACGGCTCGCCGTACTCGTCACGCAGGAGGCGCGGGCCGCCCGCCGCTCCGTGGAGGTGGTCGCCGAGAACGGCAACAGCCTCTCCGTCTACGGCAGCGACTGCGCCACCATCGGAGAGACCGCCTTCCGGCACGGTGTGCTCATCCACCGCCTCGCCGACGAGGTGGGCGAGACGAACCCCGGCGGTGAGCGCCCGCCCGCCCGCCGCGATCCGGAACCGCCCCCCGACCCCGCCGTCGCGACCGCGGCCGGAACCGACGGTGGCGCGGACCGGAGGGGCCCGGAGCAGCCCCTGGCGGCCCGCCGGCCGCAACGGGCGCCGCTGCGCCCCCTGCGATACGAGATCCGCCGCCTCCTCGGCGTACCGAGCACCCCGCTGGTCGCCGCCGCGACCCTCGCTGCCTCCGTCCTGATCGCGGTCCTCCTCGCCCGCGGGGGAGGAACCCCGGTCCCCACCGCGATCGCGGGCTGGCCCGCCCTCTCCCCGCTGCCCCCGGCGGCGCTCGGGGCGGGGTTGCTCGGCGCCTTCTCCTTCGCGGACGAGTACCGCTACCCCGCCCTCACCACCGGCCGCGGCACCGTTCCCCGGCGCCTGGGTCTGCTGCTCGCCAAGCTCGCGGTGGCGGCCGCCGTCGCGGTCCTCCTCGCCGTCCTCGTGGTGGTGGTCGACCTGGAGGCCCTGCGTCTGGTCTACGGCGGCGACTTGATTCCCGTACCGGAGAACTGGCCGACGCTGTGCGCCAGTTGGCTCGGTCTGATCACCGGCTGCGCCTGGGCAGGTGTCCTGGGGGCGGGTGTGTTCCGGGTCGCCGCGGCCGGGGTGGCGGCGGTGCTGTCGGTGCCGATCGTGCTCGTACCCCTGCTGAACAACGCGATCGCCGGGCCCTCCGGGCGTTCGATCGCTGGCCTTCCGGCCCGGCTCCGCGCGTACGCGGTAGCGGCGTGGCCTTCCGCGGCCGACCACTGGCTCATGGGCGGGATCAGGGTGCTCGCCCAGCCCGTGGGGGTGGCGATGACCCTGGCGTTGACCGGCCTGCTCTGCGCCTATCTGTTCACCGGGCTTCGCCGTAAGGCGCGTTGGTGATCGCATGCGGACCGAGTACGTCCGGGTCGTAGGCAACTACCTTTGAAATGCCTAAGAATGTCCGATTAATCGTCAATTGTGTAGGGGGTGCCGATCACCCTTTCGTGTGCTTTTCACCAAAGACCTCAAGGGTCTCGGGAGCAACGCCGACAAAGGATGCGTGAGTACCCTTGCGCACACCATGATGACCGCCGCCCGTTCCGTCGACTCCGGCCTCGGCGCCCCGGGCGATCTCGACCGTTACCCCTACGCGGAGGCCCCCGGCGCCGATCGTGTCGGCCCGCCTGCCTGGGAGGGGGTGGAGAATGATCTGGGCCGGGTCGGCAGGCGCACCGCCGGCAGTCGCGGACGCGGCCTGCACGGCCAACTCGTCCAGCAGCTCGGCCAGATGATCGTCTCCGGTGACCTCGGCGCCGACCGGCCGCTGGTCCCTGAGGAGATCGGCCAGCGCTTCGAGGTCTCCCGGACCGTCGTGCGCGAGTCGCTGCGCGTCCTGGAGGCGAAGGGTCTGGTCAGCGCCCGCCCCAACGTCGGCACCCGGGTCCGGCCGGTCAGCGACTGGAACCTGCTGGACCCCGACATCATCGAATGGCGCGCCTTCGGCCCGCAGCGCGACGACCAGCGCCGCGAGCTGAACGAGCTGCGGTGGACGATCGAGCCCCTGGCCGCCCGCCTCGCCGCCGGACACGGCCGCGAGGACGTTCAGCAGCGGCTCGCCGACATGGTCGAGATCATGAGCCACGCCTACGCCCAGGGCGACGGCATCACCTACTCGCGCGCCGACACCGAGTTCCACTCGCTGCTCATCCAGCTCGCCGGCAACCGGATGCTGGAGCACCTCTCCGGCATCGTCGCCGCGGCGCTCCAGGTCTCCGGCGGCCCGGCCACCGGCTGTGACCGTCCCGGCGAGAACTGCATCGTCCACCACGCGCGCATCGTCGACGCCCTCGCCGCCGGAGACGCCTACGCCGCCGAGACCGCCATGCGCCAGCTCCTGACGGTCCACCCCGAGGTGGAGCGTGTGGTGCCCGCGCCGCGCGAGCACTGACGCGCGCGGGCCGTGGCCAGGAGTACGGGGACGTGCGCATCGCGTGTCGCCCGACTCGCGCGGACCCCGGGGATCACGGCCGATCTCCGGGGATCGCGGGGGCCTGGCGGCACAAACGTACGATCTGTACTCCTTCCGGCCGTTTCGTCGCTCATGGGGTGTGACTCGGGCCACGCGGATTGGGCGTAACACTCCTCGGAGCCGTGCGATGACCTAAGAGGTGACAGCCGAGGAAGGAATACAGCCGCCGCACGAGGCGCTGTGCAGTTCCCCGGTCCAGCCCGCGCCGTCGGCACATTCCCCGCTGACGGTCGTCGGCTCCGGCCCGATCACGGGCGGGGCCGGAAGCCGTTTTCCATCGTTCCGAGAGGTTGTTCGTGTCGGCCAGCACATCCCGTACGCTCCCGCCGGAGATCGCCGAGTCCGAGTCTGTGATGGCGCTCATCGAGCGGGGAAAGGCTGATGGGCAGATCGCCGGCGATGACGTGCGTCGGGCCTTCGAGGCTGACCAGATTCCGCCAACCCAGTGGAAGAATGTTCTGCGCAGCCTCAACCAGATCCTCGAGGAAGAGGGTGTGACGCTGATGGTCAGTGCAGCGGAGTCGCCGAAGCGCGCCCGCAAGAGCGTCGCAGCGAAGAGCCCGGCCAAGCGCACCGCCACCAAGACCGTCACCGCCAAGACGACCGTGACGAAGTCCGTCGCGGCCGCGGCGGCGCCGGCGGCAGAGGGCGCGGACCCGGCCGACGAGGCCGGCACGCCGGCCAAGAAGGCGGCCGCGAAGAAGACCACCGCCAAGAAGACGGTGGCGAAGAAGACCGCCGCCAAGAAGACGGCGGCCAAGAAGACCACCGCCAAGAAGGACGCCGACGAGGTCGTCGAGGGCGAGGAGCTCCTCGAGGACGTCGCGCCCGGCAAGGGCGAGGACGAAGAGGCCGAGGGCGAGAACAAGGGCTTCGTCCTGTCCGACGAGGACGAGGACGACGCTCCGGCCCAGCAGGTCGCCGTCGCCGGTGCCACCGCGGACCCGGTCAAGGACTACCTGAAGCAGATCGGCAAGGTCCCGCTGCTCAACGCCGAGCAGGAGGTCGAGCTCGCCAAGCGCATCGAGGCCGGTCTGTTCGCCGAGGACAAGCTGGCGAACTCCGACAAGCTGGCGCCCAAGCTCAAGCGCGAGCTGGAGATCATCGCCGAGGACGGCCGCCGCGCCAAGAACCACCTGCTGGAGGCCAACCTCCGCCTCGTGGTCTCGCTGGCCAAGCGCTACACCGGCCGAGGCATGCTCTTCCTGGACCTGATCCAGGAGGGCAACCTGGGTCTGATCCGCGCCGTCGAGAAGTTCGACTACACCAAGGGCTACAAGTTCTCCACGTACGCCACCTGGTGGATCCGTCAGGCGATCACCCGCGCGATGGCCGACCAGGCCCGCACCATCCGTATCCCGGTGCACATGGTCGAGGTCATCAACAAGCTCGCGCGCGTGCAGCGCCAGATGCTCCAGGACCTGGGCCGCGAGCCCACCCCGGAGGAGCTGGCCAAGGAACTCGACATGACCCCCGAGAAGGTCATCGAGGTCCAGAAGTACGGCCGTGAGCCGATCTCCCTCCACACCCCTCTGGGTGAGGACGGCGACAGCGAGTTCGGCGACCTGATCGAGGACTCCGAGGCGGTCGTCCCGGCCGACGCGGTCAGCTTCACGCTCCTCCAGGAGCAGCTGCACTCCGTCCTCGACACGCTCTCCGAGCGCGAGGCCGGCGTGGTCTCCATGCGCTTCGGCCTCACCGACGGCCAGCCGAAGACGCTGGACGAGATCGGCAAGGTCTACGGCGTGACGCGTGAGCGCATCCGCCAGATCGAGTCCAAGACGATGTCGAAGCTGCGCCACCCGTCGCGCTCGCAGGTCCTGCGCGACTACCTCGACTAGTCACCGTCTCCGCCCGCGTCCCGCCCGGCGGGACACGGCGGCAGACGGCCGAAGGGCCCGGTTCCCGAAAAGGGGGCCGGGCCCTTCGGCGTGTGCGCGGGTGCGGGACGGGCGCGCGTGACCGACTCTGAGTGAACGGGCATCACCGGAGAGTCAGGAGGCTCTATGCGTCGCTCCATCGTCCGAGCAGTGGCCGCGGCCCTCGGTCTGACCGTGGCAACCGCGGGGCCGTTCGCCCTCGCCGCCCCGGCGACCGCCGACAGCGTCGTGGTCGGCGGCCAGCTCACCCGGATCGCCGACGCGCCGTGGGTCGTGGCGCTCTCCAGCCGTGACCGGTTCGGAGGAACACGCGCCGGGCAGTTCTGCGGGGGAGTCGTCGTGGCGCCCACCCGGGTCCTCACGGCAGCCCACTGCCTCGGCAGGGACGTCCTCGGGGGCAAGCCGTCGGAGCTCGCCGACTTCAAGGTGATCGCGGGGCGGAGCTCCCTGCGGGGCCGCGACGGGCACGAGGTCAGGATCTCCGGCACCTGGGTTAACCCGTCCTACAACGCGGCGACCAACTCCGGCGATCTCGCCGTCCTGTCCCTGGAGACCGCCCTGCCCGCGTCGTACGTGATCGAGCGGGCTCGCCCGGGGGACACGGCGGAGGCGCCCGGCACGGAGGCGGAGGTCTTCGGCTGGGGGGACACCACGGGCAACGAGACCTACTCTTCGGCCCTGCGCTCGGCCCGCGTACAGGTGCTGGCGGACAGCGCGTGCACGCGTGCCTATTCAGGCGTCCTGGGCGCCGCCTACCGCGCGGACACGATGCTGTGCGCCGGTGACCCCCAGGGCGGCAAGGACGCCTGCCAGGGGGACAGTGGAGGGCCTCTGGTGGCTCAGGGGCGGCTCATCGGCCTGGTGTCCTGGGGCAGCGGCTGCGGGCAGGCCGGCAGTCCCGGCGTCTACACCCGGATCTCGGCGCTGCTCCCAGGCCGGGCCTGAGGCGCCTGTCCGGGCCTGAGGCGCCTGTCCGGTCGGAATCGACACAGGTCTGTAGCGAGCGCCCGGGCCCGAGCGGCCCGGGACGCGAGAACGGGCGGCCACCCCCCTTCGACCGCGGGGGTGGCCGCCCGTCAGCCGGTCAGTGACCGGCCCTTGGCTCGTCGTATCTGCGAGGCGTCAGCGGTCCTCGTCTACTGCCTTGGCCGGCACCTCGGTGAGCCGGTCCGTCTCATCCTGTATTTCCGCGGCGATCTTCTTGAGTTCCGGCTCGAACTTACGCCCGTGGTGCGCGCAGAAGAGCAAGTCACCGCCGCTGGTCAGAACGACGCGCACGTACGCCTGGGCGCCGCAGCGGTCGCAGCGGTCAGCGGCCGTCAGGGGGCTCGCGGGGGTCAGAACAGTAGTCACGTCGCCTCTTCTCTAGCTCGACGAGCTGTCGTACCAGGGTCAACATCCAACCAGGCCGAAAACGTTCCCGCTCGTGGCTTTTCCTTGAAACTTCTTCCAAGGTGGCTGTCTGCTGCCGGTTGGCGGCGAATGAGCCGTATTGCGTCGCACTACGGATTTCGCGTTGCTTGCAGGGGTCCGGTCCTCCCGGCTGGCTTGCCGGTTGTTCATGAGGACGTGCCCGGAGCCTAAATGGTTCATGCCTGGAAGGGAACGTGATGTTCACGTCACCCCTTCGAGGGATCGAACACGCATGCGACTCTGCACTAGCATGAGAATTCGGGAGGGTGGCGTGGCAACCCGTCTACCAGGCATCGGTACCCTCTGACCGGTGAACGACGCCGGGCCTTACCCCACCGGGCCACTTTTCAAATTCAGCGAGGAGCGAACCGCGTGACCGCCGAAACGTCCGTGCCGTCGAGTGCGCTGCTGACCGCAGACCGTGACGGTTCCAACTACACCGCGCGGCACCTGCTCGTACTCGAAGGGCTCGAAGCGGTTCGCAAGCGCCCCGGCATGTACATCGGGTCCACCGACAGCCGCGGCCTGATGCACTGCCTCTGGGAGATCATCGACAACTCCGTCGACGAGGCCCTCGGCGGTTACTGCGACCACATCGACGTCGTCCTCCACGAGGACGGCTCCGTCGAGGTGTGCGACAACGGCCGGGGCATCCCGGTCGACGTGGAGCCCAAGACCGGGCTCTCCGGTGTCGAGGTCGTCATGACCAAGCTCCACGCCGGCGGAAAGTTCGGCGGTGGCTCGTACGCGGCCTCCGGCGGCCTCCACGGCGTCGGCGCCTCCGTGGTGAACGCACTCTCCGCACGTCTCGACGTCGAGGTCGACCGGAACGGCGCCACGCACGCCATCAGCTTCCGCCGAGGCGTCCCCGGCATCTTCACGGAGCAGGGCCCCGACAGCCCCTTCGACCCGGGCAACGGCCTGCTCAAGGGCAAGCGCGTACCCAAGACGCGAACCGGTACCCGGGTGCGGTACTGGGCCGACCGGCAGATCTTCCTCAAGGACGCCCGGCTCTCCCTGGACCACCTGCACCAGCGCGCCCGCCAGACCGCCTTCCTCGTGCCCGGCCTGACCATCGTCGTCCGCGACCAGCGGGACCTGGAAGGCGTCGGCAAGAGCGAGGAGACCTTCCGCTTCGACGGCGGGATCAGCGAGTTCTGCGAGTTCCTCGCCCAGGACAAGGCCGTCTGCGACGTGCAGCGGCTGAGCGGCCAGGGGACCTTCAAGGAGACCGTCCCGGTCCTCGACGACCGCGGGCACATGACGCCCACCGAGGTCACCCGCGAGCTCGGCGTCGACGTGGCCCTGCGCTGGGGCACCGGCTACGACACCACGGTCAAGTCGTTCGTGAACATCATCGCCACCCCCAAGGGCGGCACCCACGTCTCCGGCTTCGAGCAGGCCATCACCAAGACGGTCAACGAAGTCCTCCGCTCCGCCAAGATGCTGCGCGTCGCCGAGGACGACATCGTCAAGGACGACGCCCTGGAAGGGCTCACGGCCGTCGTGACGGTCCGCCTCGCCGAACCGCAGTTCGAGGGCCAGACCAAGGAAGTCCTGGGCACCTCCGCGGCCCGCAGGATCGTCGCCAATGTGGTCGCGAAGGAGCTCAAGGCCTTCCTGACGTCCACCAAGCGGGACGACAAGGCCCAGGCCCGGGCCGTCCTGGAGAAGGCCGTCGCGGCCGCCAGGACCCGGATCGCCGCCCGCCAGCACAAGGAGGCGCAGCGCAGGAAGACCGCGCTGGAGTCCTCCTCGCTGCCGGCCAAGCTCGCCGACTGCCGGAGCGACGACGTCGAGCGCAGCGAGCTCTTCATCGTCGAGGGCGACTCCGCGCTCGGCACCGCCAAGCTCGCCCGCAACAGCGAGTTCCAGGCGCTGCTGCCCATCCGCGGAAAGATCCTCAACGTCCAGAAGTCGTCCGTCTCGGACATGCTCAAGAACGCCGAGTGCGGTGCGATCATCCAGGTCATAGGAGCCGGCTCCGGCCGCACCTTCGACATCGACGCGGCCCGCTACGGCAAGATCGTCCTCCTCGTCGACGCCGACGTCGACGGCGCCCACATCCGCTGCCTGCTGCTGACGCTCTTCCAGCGCTACATGCGGCCCATGGTCGAGGCCGGCCGGGTCTTCGCCGCCGTGCCGCCGCTGCACCGCATCGAACTGGTCCAGCCCAAGAAGGGCCAGGACAAGTACGTCTACACCTACTCCGACAACGAGCTGCGCCAGACACTGCTCGAGTACCAGCGCAAGGGCATCCGCTACAAGGACGCCATCCAGCGCTACAAGGGCCTCGGCGAGATGGACGCCGACCAGCTCGCGGAGACCACGATGGACCCGCGCCACCGCACCCTGCGCCGGATCAACATCGGCGACCTGGACTCCTCCGAGCAGGTCTTCGACCTCCTCATGGGGAACGACGTCGCTCCCCGCAAGGAGTTCATCACCAGCTCGGCGGCGACCCTGGACCGCTCGCGCATCGACGCCTGAGCCACCGGTCTCACCGAGGGGGCGGAGCCGACGGCTCCGCCCCCTCGGCGGTACCTCCCCGTTCGCGCCCGGCGCCGCCTCCGTGCCACTCCGGACCGCTTCCGCCCCGTTCCGGTACGCCTATCAGCGCGGAGTTGTCCCCCCACCCGGAATTCCATCACCTGATGGGGTGAAGTGCGGGAGGAGAAGAGTCCGGGATCTTCCCGCTCTGTCCATCCTTGTGCACGCGGCCGAAACGGTTCGCTGACAAGGAGAGTTCACCGGTGGAGAAGCAGGAAGGGCCGCACGCGCCCGCGGTGCCGAACGGCGATCCGGCGGCGGTCCGGATCGAGGACCCCTGGTACGACGCCCTGGCGTCCGGCTGGGGCGAGCCCGCCGACCCGGACGCGCTGGACGGCGGCGCCGCGACCACCGACGCCGAGGCGCCAGGGGGCATGCCGCGACAGCGGTCCGCGCGCAGCGCCGCGGACATCTATCTGGAGGTCCAGCGCAGCCCCGCCTTCCAGGAAGTACGCAGCCGCTACCGCCGGTTCGTGGTCCCGGCCGCCCTCGCCTTCCTGCTCTGGTACCTCGCCTACGTCGTGGCCGCGACCGCCGCGCCCGGGCTGATGGCCCGGCCCGTCGCCGGGGCGGTCAACGTGGCGATGGTCGCCGGACTCGGCCAGTTCCTCACGACCTTCCTGCTCACCTGGGCCTACGCCCGGCATGCCCGGCTCCGCCGGGACCGGGCGGCACTGGACCTGCGGTGGGACACGCAGGAGATGACGCGGGGGGCCCAGCGGTGACCGGTGACCACCAGACCCTGGCCCTGCTGCTGTTCAGCGCCTTCATCGCGGTGACCCTGGCGATCACCACCTGGGTGAGCCGCAAACGGCACGGCTCCGCCGAGGAGTTCTACGCCGGCGGCCGGCTCTTCTCCCCGATGGAGAACGGTTTCGCCATCGCCGGCGACTACATGTCCGCCGCGTCCTTCCTCGGCATCTCCGGCCTGATCGCCCTCTTCGGCTACGACGGCATGCTCTACTCCGTCGGCTTCCTCGTCGCCTGGCTGGTCGTCCTCCTCCTCGTCGCCGAACTGGTCCGCAACTGCGGCCGGTTCACGCTCGCCGACGTCGTCGCCGCCCGGATGACCGAGCGCCCGGTCCGCATCGCGGCCGGGACCTCCTCCGTCACCGTCTCCGTGCTCTACCTGGTGGCCCAGATGGTCGGAGCCGGCAGCCTCGTCGCCCTCCTCCTCGGCGGCACGAGCGAAGCCGCCCGCTCCTGGACCGTGATCGGCGTCGGCGCCCTGATGGTGATCTACGTATCGCTGGGCGGGATGCGCGCCACCACCTGGATCCAGATCGTCAAGGCCGTGCTGCTCATGGCCGGCACGATCGCCCTCACCGTGCTCGTGCTGCTCCGCTTCCACGGCGACTTCGAGCAGCTGCTCGCCACCGCCGCCGACCGCAGCGGCCACGGCCGGGACTTCCTCGCGCCGGGCCTGCGCTACGGCGGGGACTGGACCGCGCGCCTGGACTTCATCAGCCTCGGCATCGCCCTCGTCCTGGGCACCGCCGGCCTGCCGCACATCCTGTCGCGCTTCTACACCGTGCCCACCGCACGCGCGGCCCGCCGCTCCGTCGTCTGGTCGATCGGCCTCATCGGCAGCTTCTACCTGATGACGATCGTCCTCGGCTTCGGCGCCGCCGCGATCATCGGCCCCGACGCCGTCCGCGCGTCCAACGCCGCCGGCAACACCGCCGTACCGCTGCTCGCCCTCGACCTCGGCGGAGGCGCGGGCTCCACCGGCGGCACCGTGCTCTTCGCCATCGTCGCCGCCGTCGCCTTCGCCACGATCCTGGCCGTGGTCGCCGGCATCACCCTCGCCTCCTCGGCGTCCGTCGCCCACGACCTGTACGCCTCGCTGCGCCGCCGCGACAGCCGGTCCAAGCCCTACAGCGAGGTGACCGTGGCGCGGCTCGCCGCGGCCGGAATCGGCGTGGCGGCCATCGGGCTCGGACTGCTCGCCCGCGACCTGAACGTGGCGTTCCTGGTCGGCCTCGCCTTCGCCGTCGCCGCCTCCGCCAACCTGCCGGTGCTCCTCTACTCCCTGTTCTGGCGCAACTTCACCACCAGGGGAGCCGTCTGGTCGGTGTACGGCGGGCTCGTCCCGGCCGTGCTGCTCGTCGTCCTCTCGCCGGTGGTCTCCGGCAGCCCCGAAGCGCTCTTCCCGGGCGTCGACTTCCATCTCTTCCCCCTGCAGAACCCGGGCGTGGTCTCCATCCCGATGGGCTTCCTGGCCGGCTGGATCGGGACCGTCACCTCGCACGAGCCGCCGGACGCCGCCAAGCACGCGGAGACGGAGGTACGGGCGTTGACCGGGGCCGGAGCGGTGTGACCCGTCGACCCTGGGGGAGGGATGTCAGCCCGCAGGGGACGACGCCCAGACGTACCGGTGTTCCGGGCGGCCCGTCTCGCCGTACCGCAGGGAGAGCCGCACCCTGCCCGTCCGCTCCAGCAGCTTGAGATAGCGCTGGGCGGTCTGCCGGCTCACCCCTGCCCGCTCGGCGATCTCCTGCGCGGACAGCGGCCCGTCGGCGGCCAGCAGGACCTGCCGCAGCAGCTCGGCCGTGGTCGGCGAATGGCCCTTGGGAAGCTCCGGTTCCACGGCGGCCGCCGACAGCGCGCCGAAGAGCCGGTCCACCTCCGACTGTTCCGCCTCACCGCCGCCGTCGAGGGCGCGGCGGAGCACGGCGTACGCCTCCAGCTTCGCGCGCAAGCCGGCGAAGGCGAACGGCTTGACCAGGTACTGGAGCGCGCCGTGCCGCATCGCCGCCTGGACGGTCGCCACGTCCCGGGCCGCCGTCACCATGATCACGTCGGTCTGCCGGCCGAGCCGGCGCAGCTCCCGTACGACCGAGAGCCCGTTCTCGTCCGGCAGGTAGTGGTCGAGCAGGATCAGGTCGACCGGCGTCTCGGCGAGGCGGGCGAGCGCCCCGGCGGCGGAGTGGGCGGTGGCGACGACACGGTAGCCGGGCACCCGGGCGACGTAGGCGGCGTTGATCCCCGCGACGCGCACGTCGTCGTCCACGACCAGGACGTCGATCACCACACCTCACCGGCCGTCCGCGCCCCGTCGGAGGTCCCGGGCGTGGCCCCAGGGGCCACGTGAGCCTCAGGCACCCCATGGGTCTCGGGGAGTACCAGCGCTTCAGGGAGTACGACGGTGAACTCGGCGCCGCCGGAGGCGCCCTCGGCGACCCGGGCGCTGCCGCCCTGGCGCTCGGCGAGGCGGCGGACGAGTGCCAGGCCGATACCGCGCTTGCCGTGGGCCGGCGGCTCCTTCGTGGTCCAGCCCTCCGTGAAGATCAGCCCGCGGCGGTCCTCGGGGACCCCGGGGCCGCTGTCCGACACCCGCAGGACGGCCGTGCGGCCCTCCGCGCGCACGGCGATCTCGACGCGCGCGTCGGCGGTGCCCGCCGCCGCGTCCAGGGCGTTGTCGACGAGGTTGCCCACGACGGTGACCAGCTCGCGCGGGTCGACCAGCCGGTCGGGCAGCAGCGATCCGGGCGCGACGCGCAGCGAGACGCCCCGCTCGGCAGCGACGGTGGCCTTGCCGACGAGGAGCGCGGCGAGCAGCGGGTCGTGGATCTTCTCCGTGACCTGCTCGGCGGTGGCGCGGTGGACACCGACGACCTCGGTGACGAACTCCACCGCCTCCTCGTGCATCTCCAGCTCCAGCAGGCCGAGGAGGGTGTGCAGCCGGTTGGCGTGCTCGTGGTCCTGGGCGCGCAGCGCGTCGATCAGGCCTCGGGTGGAGTCCAGCTCGCGACCGAGCCGCTCCAGTTCGGTGCGGTCGCGGAGGGTGGCGACGGCGCCGCCGTCGTCCGTCGGCATCCGGTTGGCGATGAGCACCCGCTGCCCGCGGACCGTCACCAGGTCCTCGCCCGTGACCCGCCCGGCCAGCACGTCGGCGGTGCGGCCGGAGCCGAGCGCCTCCTCCAAGGGGCTGCCGATGGCCTCGGCACCGATTCCGAGGAGGCGCTCGGCCTCGTCGTTCAGGAGCCGTATCCGTCCGGCGCGGTCCAGGGCGACGACGCCCTCGCGGATGCCGTGGAGCATCGCCTCGCGCTCGGCGAGCAGCGCGGAGATGTCGGAGAAGGCGAGGTCGTGGGTCTGCCGCTGGAGTCTGCGGGAGATCAGATAGGCCGCCAGGGCCCCGACGGCCAGGGCGCCGCCCGCGTACGCGAGCAGGCCCGGGATCGCCCCGAGCAGCCGGTCCTGGACGCTGTCGTACTCGATGCCGACCGACACCGCGCCGACGATGCTCCCGTCGGCGGCCCGCAGCGGCGCCTTGCCCCGGGCGGAGCGGCCGAGGGTCCCGCTGTCGATCTCCATCACCTCGCGGCCGGCGAGGGCCGTGCTGGGGTCGGTGGAGACGACCTTGCCGATCTGGGCCGGGTCGGTGTGCGACCAGCGGACCCCACGCGTGTCCATGACGACCACGTACTCGGCGCCGGTGGACCGCCGGATCCGCTCGGCCTCCGTCTGTACGGGACCGCCGGCGGTGGGGGAGGTGTCCCGCAGCGCCGTCGCGACCCGCGGGGACGCGGTCGTCTCGGCGATGGCGAGCGCGCGGCGCATGGCCTGGTCGTCGAGCTGGGCGCTGAGGGGCGCCAGGAAGAGGCCGGTGGCGAGCACGGTCACGCCGGTGGCGATGGCCAGCTGCATGAGGAGGACCTGCGCGAAGACCCGCCGCGGCCAGCCGATCCGCCGACGGCGCACAGCGGGCCGCGCGGGGGTATTCGGTGCGGGGCTCATGCGGGAACGGTACGGGCCGGGGGAACGCGACCGGAAATCCCGGTCGCCCGCTGTGCGCCGGGTGCGGGCGCGGCTCGGGCGCGGACGTCCGGGACGGGGTGCCCCTTGTGGGGTGGCCGCCCGTACGGTGGACCGTCGGCCGCCCGTGCCCGCCCGGGCGGCGGCTTGCCTATTCTGGGAGCTTCGTCGAGCGCCCGAGGCACCAGGAGGGTTTCCCTTGAGCACGCAGCAGATCCCCGTCGTCGTCCTCTCCGGATTTCTGGGGTCGGGCAAGACGACGCTGCTCAACCATCTGCTGCGCAGCGCCCGGGGCACCCGGATCGGGGTCATGGTGAACGACTTCGGGGACATCGGGATCGACGCCATGACCGTCGCCGGGCAGGTCGGGTCCACCGTCTCGCTCGGCAACGGTTGCCTGTGCTGCGCCGTGGACGCGAGCGAGCTGGACGAGTACCTGGAGGTCCTCACCCGGCCCTCCGCCCGCCTGGACGTGATCGTCATCGAGGCGAGCGGGCTCGCCGAGCCACAGGAGCTGGTGCGCATGGTGCTCGCCAGCGAGAACGAGCGGATCGTGTACGGCGGGCTCGTGCAGGTCGTCGACGCCGCCGAGTTCTCCGCCACGCGCGAGAGGCATCCCGAGACCGACCGGCACCTCGCCCTCGCCGACCTGGTGGTCGTCAACAAGGCCGACCGCGTCGGGGAGCGGGAGCTGGACGCCGTCCACGCCACCGTGACCGGTGTCGCCGGACGCGCCGCCGTGATCCGCGCCGCACACGGGCGGGTCCACCCCGAGGTCCTCTTCGACCGGGTCGCGCCCGACGACGAGATCGAGGGGCAGATGTCCATCGAGGACCTGCTGTACGGGGACGAGGACACGGCCGCCCATCCGCACGCCCACTACGAGACCCTCTCGGTCTCCACCGCGACCGCCCTGCACCCGCGGCGGCTCATGGAGTTCCTGGACTCCCGGCCCCAGGGCCTCTACCGCCTCAAGGGATTCGTCGACTTCGGCGCGGCCGACCCGGTCAACCGCTACGGCGTCCACGCCGTCGGCCGGTTCCTGCGCTTCTACCCCGAGCCCTGGCCGGAGGGCGAGGAGCGGCGGACCCAGCTCGTCCTCATCGGGTCCGGCATCGACGCCGAGGCCCTGCGCAAGGAGCTCGCCGCCTGCGAGGCGACGGGCCCGCGGGAAGCCCCGGACGAGCACGCCATGTGGGGCGTCCTGCGGTACGTACGGCGCGACGAATCCGAGGAGGAGCCGGCGGACGCTCCCTAGGAGCCTCCGCCGGCCCCGCTCAGCTTGTCGGGCCCGCCAGGACCGTGACCGGCTTGGCCAGGGGCGTGCCCGAGCCGTCGCGGCGCGGGTCGATCTCGGGGAGATCCACCGGGGTGCCGTTCTGCTGGGCGGCGCGGGCCGGGGAGCCACCCGCCCAGCCGAGCAGGAGCACGTCCTCGCCCTTGAGGAACCGCTGGCAGCGCACGCCACCGGTCGCGCGCCCCTTGCGGGGGTACTGGTCGAACGGCGTCAGCTTCGCCGACGTGGCGGCCGACCCGTCCAGGGTGCCCGTCGAGCCCGCGATGGTGAACACCACGCCCTCCGCCGCCGGGTCCAGGGCCGTGAACGAGATCACCTCGGCGCCGGCCGCGAGCTTGATGCCCGCCATGCCGCCCGCGGGCCGCCCCTGGGGCCGTACCTGCGCGGCCTGGAAGCGCAGCAGCTGGGCGTCGGAGGTGATGAAGACCAGGTCCTCCTCGCCCGTCCGCAGCTCGGTCGCTCCGACGATCCGGTCTCCGTCCTTGAGGGCGATGACCTCCAGCTCGTCCTTGTTCGCCGGATAGTCCGGCACCACCCGCTTCACCACGCCCTGCAGCGTGCCGATCGCCAGACCCGGCGAGGACTCGTCCAGCGTGGTCAGGCAGACCACCGACTCGTCGTTCTCCAAGGTCAGGAACTCCGCCAGCGGCGCCCCGCCCGCGAGGTTCGGCGCGGCGTGGGTGTCCGGCAGCTGGGGCAGGTCGATCACGGCGAGCCGCAGCAGCCGCCCGGTCGAGGTCACCACGCCGATATCCCCGCGCTGGGTCGCCGGGACGGCCGAGACGATCACGTCGTGCTTGGCGCGGCGGCCGTCCTCGGCGGCCGGCAGCTCCGCCGTCGCCGTGCGGGCCAGCAGCCCCGTCGAGGAGAGCAGCACCCGGCACGGGTCGTCCGCGACCTCCAGGGAGGCGGCCGCGACGGGCGCGCCCGCCGACTCCAGCAGGACCGTGCGCCGTTCGGTACCGAACTTCTTCGCCACCGCGGCCAGTTCCCCCGAGACCAGCTTGCGCAGCTCGGCGTCCGAGTCGAGGATCCCGGTCAGCTCGTCGATCTCGCCGTTGAGCCGGTCCCGCTCGCTCTCCAGCTCGATCCGGTCGAACTTCGTGAGCCGGCGCAGCGGGGTGTCCAGGATGTACTGCGTCTGGATCTCGCTCAGCGAGAAGTGCGCGATCAGGCGCTCCTTGGCCTGCGCCGAGTTCTCGCTGGAGCGGATGAGACGGATGACCTCGTCGATGTCGAGGAGAGCGACGAGCAGGCCCTCGACCAGGTGCAGCCGGTCTCGCTTCTTGGTCCGCCGGAACTCGGAGCGGCGGCGGACGACGGTGAAGCGGTGGTCGAGATAGACCTCCAGCAGCTCCTTGAGACCGAGCGTGAGCGGCTGGCCGTCGACCAGCGCCACGTTGTTGATGCCGAAGGACTCCTCCATCGGCGTCAGCTTGTAGAGCTGCTCCAGGACCGCCTCGGGCACGAAGCCGTTCTTGATCTCGATGACCAGCCGCAGGCCGTGGCTGCGGTCGGTGAGGTCCTTGACGTCGGCGATGCCCTGGAGCTTCTTGGAGCCGACCAGGTCCTTGATCTTTCCGATGACCTTCTCCGGGCCGACCGTGAAGGGCAGTTCGGTGACGACGATGCCCTTGCGGCGGGCGGTGACGTTCTCCACCGTGGCCGTGGCGCGGATCTTGAACGTCCCGCGGCCGTTCTCGTACGCGTCCTTGATGCCGGACAGGCCGACGATTCGGCCGCCGGTCGGGAGGTCGGGGCCGGGGACGAACCGCATCAGCGCGTCGAGGTCGGCGTTGGGGTGCCGGATGAGGTGGCGGGCGGCCGCGATCACCTCGCCCAGGTTGTGCGGCGGCATGTTGGTGGCCATGCCGACCGCGATGCCGGAGGCGCCGTTGACCAGCAGGTTCGGGTACGCCGCCGGCAGGGCGACCGGCTCCCGCTCCTGGCCGTCGTAGTTCGGCGAGAAGTCGACGGTGTCCTCGTCGATGGACTCGGTCATCAGCAGCGCGGCCGACGCCATCCGGGACTCGGTGTACCGCATGGCGGCCGGCGGGTCGTCGTTGCCCAGCGAGCCGAAGTTGCCGTGGCCGTCGACGAGGGGGACCCGCATGGAGAACGGCTGCGCCATCCGCACCATCGCGTCGTAGATCGACGCGTCGCCGTGGGGGTGCAGCTTGCCCATGACCTCGCCGACGACGCGGGCGCACTTCACATAGCCGCGGTCGGGGCGCAGCCCCATCTCGTTCATCTGGTAGACGATGCGGCGCTGCACCGGCTTCATGCCGTCGCGGGCGTCCGGCAGCGCGCGGGAGTAGATCACCGAGTACGCGTACTCGAGGAAGGAGCCCTGCATCTCGTCGACGACGTCGATGTCGAGGATTCGCTCCTCGAACGCGTCGTCCGGCGGCGGTGTCTTCGTGCTGCGGCGGGCCATCGCGGCTGCGGCTCCTTCACCAACAAGGTTGATCTGACGCGGACCATTGTGGACCGTCCCACTGACAACGCCGACCGCGACCCGGGAATGGCTCCTCCCGGCCCGCCTCCCGGGCGCCGGGTGGAGGCGGGGGCGGAGGGGGGACGGAGGGGAAGCGGGACGCGTGCGCGACCCGGAAGAGGGAAGCCTCGAGCCCGCGGGAACTTCGCGAGGTGTCGGTGCGCTTGCATACAGTGGCAGGACTTTTCCATATCGCGATCGAAGGGACGTACATGCCCATGGGTCACACGGCCACGGCCGAGGCCGGCTCCGGCGGCCTGACAGCGACCGAGCACCGGCTGGCCAACGGCCTGCGCGTGGTGCTCTCCGAGGACCACCTGACCCCGGTCGCCGCGGTCTGCCTCTGGTACGACGTCGGCTCGCGTCACGAGGTCGAGGGCCGTACCGGCCTCGCCCACCTCTTCGAGCACCTGATGTTCCAGGGGTCGAAGCAGGTCCACGGAAACGGTCACTTCGAGCTGGTCCAGGGAGCGGGCGGTTCGCTCAACGGCACGACGAGCTTCGAGCGCACCAATTACTTCGAGACGATGCCGACGCATCAGCTGGAGCTCGCGCTCTGGCTGGAGGCGGACCGCATGGGCTCGCTGCTGGCGGCCCTGGACGACGAGTCCATGGAGAATCAGCGCGACGTCGTCAAGAACGAGCGCCGCCAGCGGTACGACAACGTGCCCTACGGCACGGCCTTCGAGAAGCTGACCGCCCTCGCCTACCCCGAGGGCCACCCGTACCACCACACGCCGATCGGCTCCATGGCCGACCTGGACGCGGCCACCCTGGAGGACGCCCGCAGCTTCTTCCGTACGTACTACGCGCCGAACAACGCGGTGCTGTCGGTCGTCGGCGACATCGACCCGGAGCAGACCCTCGCCTGGATCGAGAAGTACTTCGGCTCCATCCCGTCCCACGACGGCAAGCGTCCGCCGCGCGACGGCACGCTGTCCGAGACCATCGGCGAGCAGCTGCGCGAGGTCGTGGAGGAGGAGGTCCCGGCGCGCGCGCTGATGGCCGCCTACCGCCTCCCACACGACGGCACGCGCGAGTGCGACGCCGCCGACCTGGCCCTGACCGTCCTCGGCGGCGGCGAGTCCTCCCGGCTCCACAACCGGCTGGTCCGCCGCGACCGCACGGCCGTCGCGGCCGGCTTCGGCCTGCTGCGCCTGGCCGGTGCTCCCTCGCTGGGCTGGCTGGACGTGAAGACCTCCGGTGGTGTGGAGGTCCCCGAGATCGAGGCCGCCGTCGACGAGGAGCTGGCCCGTTTCGCCTCCGAGGGCCCCACGCCCGAGGAGATGGAGCGTGCCCAGGCGCAGTTGGAGCGGGAGTGGCTCGACCGGCTCGGCACGGTCGCCGGCCGCGCCGACGAACTGTGCCGCTTCGCGGTGCTGTTCGGCGACCCGCAGCTCGCCCTGACCGCCGTCAACCGCGTCCTGGACGTCACCGCGGATGAGGTGCGGGCCGTCGCCGCGGCCCGGCTGCGTCCCGACAACCGCGCGGTGCTCGTCTACGAACCGGTGACCGCCGAGCAGAGCGACAGCGACAGCGAGAACGACGAGGAAGAGGGAGCGGACCAGTGAGCGACGCTGCCGCGTCTTTGACGAGCATGGACTTTCACCCGCAGCCGCAGCCGGGCACGGCCCGACCCTGGGCCTTCCCGGCCCCGGAGCGGGGCGCCCTGGACAACGGCCTGACGGTGCTGCGCTGCCACCGTCCGGGCCAGCAGGTGGTGGCCGTCGAGATCTTCCTCGAAGCCCCCCTGGAGGCCGAGCCGGAGGGTCTGGACGGCGTCGCCACGATCATGTCGCGGGCCCTGTCCGAAGGCACCGACAAGCACTCGGCCGAGGAGTTCGCGGCGGAGCTGGAGCGCTGCGGGGCCACCCTGGACGCCCACGCGGACCACCCGGGCGTACGGGTCTCCCTCGAGGTTCCCGTCTCGCGGCTGCCCAAGGCGCTCGGCCTGCTCGCCGAGGCCCTGATCGCCCCGGCCTTCGTCGACACCGAGATCGAGCGGCTGGTGCGCAACCGGCTCGACGAGATCCCGCACGAGACGGCCAACCCGGCCCGCAGGGCGGCCAAGCAGCTCTCCAAGGAGCTGTTCCCGGCCGGCTCGCGCATGTCCCGGCCGCGCCAGGGCACCGAGGAGACCGTCGCCGCGATCGACGCCACGGCCGTCCGCGCCTTCTTCACGGCGCACGTCCGGCCCGCCACGGCCACCGCCGTGGTCGTGGGCGACCTGACCGACGTCGACCTGGACAAGGTCCTCGCCGAGACGCTCGGCGCGTGGACCGGCGACACCGCCGAGCCGCGCCCCGTCCCGCCGATCACGGCCGACGACACCGGCCGCGTGGTCATCGTCAACCGCCCCGGGGCGGTCCAGACGCAGCTGCTGATCGGCAGGGTCGGCGCCGACCGGCACGACCGGGTCTGGCCGGCCCAGGTCCTCGGCACGTACTGCCTCGGGGGCACCCTCACCTCCCGCCTGGACCGCGTCCTGCGCGAGGAGAAGGGCTACACCTACGGCGTGCGGTCCTTCGGCCAGGTGCTGCGCTCCGACGGCGCGGGCAACGGCGCCGCGATGCTCGCCATCAGCGGTTCGGTCGACACCCCCAACACCGGTCCGGCACTTGACGACCTGTGGAAGGTGCTGCGCACCCTCGCCGCCGAGGGGCTGACCGACGCGGAGCGCGACGTGGCGGTGCAGAACCTGGTGGGCGTGGCGCCGTTGAAGTACGAGACCGCCGCCTCCGTCGCCGGGACGCTCGCCGACCAGGTCGAGCAGCACCTTCCGGACGATTTCCAGGCGCAGTTGTACGCGCGCCTGGCCGAGACGGGCACGGTGGAGGCGACGGCGGCGGTCGTCAACGCCTTCCCGGTGGACCGTCTGGTGACCGTGCTCGTCGGCGACGCGGCGCAGATCGAGGAGCCCGTGCGGGCGCTCGGCATCGGCGAAGTCACCGTCGTCACCGGCTGATCGAGCACCGGGAGGCCGACCGGCGGAGCGCGCTCCGGACGAGAACCGGGCACGGGCCGACCGGCCGAACGAGGGCTGAACGGAGCGGAACGCGCGCTCCGGCGAGGACCCCGACGTCACCATACGTCGGGGTCCTCGCCCATATTGATCGTTTGTCCGTATTGAGGGAGAGGATGCCTGTCTGACCTGTGGCATGTCTTACAAACCGGCGAGTCCGTTTGCCGATTGAAAGACGGTCCGCTTAGCGTCAATCCGGCTGTTCGCCAGTTGCACCCGCCACACCCGTGGCATCGGACAGTCATCGCCGAGTCCCCGTCAGGCGCGAGCCTGGGGAGCCGGGGACCCATGAAGTCCCTGGGGTGAATCGGACGCCTTCGCACCCGTGCGGAGGGGCCCGTAGGAGACCTTCCTGCTCCGAACCCGTCAGCTAACCCGGTAGGCGAGAAGGAAGGAAAGGATCAGCCACTACATGGCGTTCACCCGTGCCACCGGGAAGCATCGTGGTCCGAGCCGTCTGGCGCGCCGCAGCGCGGGCATCGCCGGCGTCGCCACCATCGCCACCACCGGGGTCATCGGAACCCTCGCTTCCCCGGCGCTCGCCGCCGACACGGACACCCGCGCGCTCGAGGACACCGGCATGAACATGGCCGTCGTCTCCGAGTCGCTGGCGGACCGGATCGACGTCCAGGCCGCCGAGCAGGAGCGGGAAGCCGTCGAGGCGATAGCCAAGGCCAAGGCCGAGGCCCGCGCGAAGGCGGAGGCGAAGCGCAAGGCCGAGGCCCGCGCCAAGGAGATCCGCGAGGCCAAGGAGCGCGCCGCCCGGGAGGCCGAGCGCAAGCGCCTGAACTCCTTCCAGCTCCCCGTGGCCGGCTCGTACGTCAGCACCGGCTACCAGACCGGCGGCTCCCTCTGGTCCTCCGGCAGCCACTCGGGCGTCGACTTCCACGCCTCCTACGGCAGCGAGGTCGTCTCCGTCGGCGCCGGCACCGTGGTCGAGGCCGGCTGGGGCGGCGCGTACGGCAACAACATCGTCATCCGGATGAACGACGGTACGTACACCCAGTACGGTCACCTCTCGGCCATCAGTGTCTCGGTCGGCGAGACCGTGACCCCCGGCGACCGCATCGGCATCTCCGGCTCGACCGGCAACTCCACGGGCCCGCACCTGCACTTCGAGGCCCGCACGAGCGCCGAGTACGGCTCCGACATCAACCCCGTCGCGTACCTGCGCGCCCGCGGTGTGAACGTCTGACCCGACCGCGTCCGAACGCACGGGCCGTCCCACGGCCCGGTCGAAAAAGCCCCGGCTCGTACCGAGCCGGGGCTTTTTCTCGGCCAAAAGACATCCATGAATCCCCGGTAGCCATCGGAAATACCGCCCCGCTGCAATAGAGTCACCGAAGAGTCGACGAACAGACGTCCATCGGATGGTTTTCGCGCGGAAAAGGCGGAGGTCGAACATGCGCATCCCCGCGCATTCGGTATGCACGGCGATTCGGGACGACATCGTCTCCGGTGTCTTCGCGTGCGGAAGCCGGCTGACGGAGGAGCAGCTGGCACGCCGGTACGGAGTCTCCCGCGTCCCGGTCCGCGAGGCGCTGCGCACCCTGGAGTCGGAGGGCTTCGTCGTCACCCGCCGGCACGCGGGCGCCCATGTCGCCGAGCCCACCGAGCAGGAGGCGGCGGACCTCCTGGACATGCGGGCGCTCCTGGAGCCGCTGGGGGCCGCCCGCGCCGCCCAGCGCCGCACGGAGGCCCACCTCAAGGTGCTGCGGGGCCTGGTCAGGCTGGGGCAGGAGCGGGCCAGGCGCGGCCAGGGCGAAGACCTGCGCTCCCTGGACGGCTGGTTCCACGAGACCCTCGCGCAGGCCTCCGGCAGCCCGGCGCTCACCGCGCTGCTCACCCAGCTGCGGCACAAGATCGCCTGGATGTGCGCGATCGAGCCGGCCGCGCAGCCGGTCGAGGCCTGGGCCGAGCACGGAGCGATCGTCGACGCGGTGGCCCGCGGCGACGCCGAGCGCGCCCGCGCCCTCACCGCCCTGCACGCCGAACGCTCACCGGCGCTGCACCGGCCGAAGCGCCCCGCGCGCGGCGGTGTGAGGGCTTCGCAACATGTCGTACACACCGCGAGCGTCCGGAATTAACGACCGGGCCGTATACAAAGAGAAGGAATGCGGCCGGCGGAATTCGATGGCCCGTGGACGTGCTGCCCGGAAATGCATCCGAAAGCCCCGGGGCTTTCGTGAACGCGGCGGCTCCGATGCGGGGCGTCGTATTTCGCTGCTCGGAATGCCAAGCCGCCCTCACAGCGGTGTGACCGGAATTCCGATGACCAGGGCGAGCCGCGGGGGACCGTCCGGACGTGCCCCGGGTTCCATGGCCCGGGAAGTCCGGAGTCGGCCCCGGCCGCGCTTTCGCCGCTTCCCCCAGACGCGAAGGAGCCGCGTCCGCCGGGGGGATGGCGGGCGCGGCTCCTCGCAGACGAGACCCGGACGAGGCCGGGACGGCGAGGTCAGACGGTCTCGGGAAGCTCCTCGAGCCCCTCGGCAACCAGCTTGGCGAGGCGGTCCAGCGCGGCCTCGGCGCCCTCGGCGTCCGAAGCGAGCACGATCTCCTCGCCGCCCTGCGCGCCCAGACCGAGCACCGCGAGCATCGAAGCGGCGTTCACCGGGTTCCCATCGGCCTTGGCGATCGTCACGGGGACGCCGGAGGCCGTGGTGGCGCGGACGAAGATGGAGGCGGGGCGGGCGTGCAGGCCCTCGGCCCAGCCGACGTTGACGCGGCGCTCAGCCATGGTGTTGCCCTTCAAGTCTTAGCGGGTTGTCTAGACCAGTCTCTCACGGGTCGCGTCGTGCTCGGCACTGCGTCCGGCCCGGGCGTGGGGCGGCCCTCCGGCCCTCCCACCTTGCACGCGCCACCCGGGGCACGCACCCCGTGCGGGACCGGTGCCACTGTCGTACCCCGGCCGTAGTCTTGCCCCATGCAGAGCGCGTCGGAACAGCCGCACCCGGCCCAGCCGGAACACGCCTACCCGGACCACTGGGAAGCGGACGTGGTCCTCCGCGACGGCGGCACCGCACGCATCAGGCCCATCACCGTCGACGACGCCGACCGACTGGTCAGCTTCTACGAACAGGTCTCGGACGAGTCGAAGTACTACCGCTTCTTCGCGCCCTACCCCCGCCTCTCCGCCAAGGACGTCCGCCGTTTCACCCATCACGACTACGTGGACAGGGTCGGACTCGCCGCGACCGTCGGCGGCGAGTTCATCGCCACCGTGCGGTACGACCGCATCAACGCCCAGGGCCTGCCCGCCTCCGCCCCCGCCGACGAGGCCGAGGTCGCCTTCCTCGTCCAGGACGCGCACCAGGGCAGGGGGGTCGCCTCCGCCCTCCTCGAACACATCGCGGCGGTGGCGCGGGAGCGGGACATCCGCCGGTTCGCGGCCGAGGTGCTCCCCGCCAACACCAAGATGATCAAGGTGTTCACGGACGCCGGGTACACCCAGAAGCGCAGCTTCGAGGACGGTTCCGTCCGCCTCCACCTCGACCTGGAGCCCACCGACCGCTCGCTCGCCGTCCAGCTCGCGCGCGAGCAGCGCGCCGAGGCGCGCTCCGTGCAGCGGCTGCTCGCTCCCGGCTCGGTCGCCGTCGTCGGAGCCGGCCGCACCCCCGGCGGCGTCGGCCGGACCGTCCTGCGCAACCTCCTCGCCTCCGGCTACACCGGCCGGACCTACGCAGTGAACCGCGCCTTGGACGAGGGGACGGCGGCGCTCGACGGCGTGCCGGCCTTCCGCTCCGTCGCGGACATCGGCGAGCCGGTGGACCTGGCGGTCGTCGCCGTCCCCGCCGAGCGGGTGCCCGACGCGGTCGCCGACTGCGGCGAGCACGGGGTCCGGGGCCTGGTCGTCCTCAGCGCCGGATACGCCGAGACCGGCACCGAGGAAGGACGGGCGCGGCAGCGCGAGCTGGTCCGGCAGGCCCGCTCGTACGGCATGCGGATCATCGGACCCAACGCCTTCGGACTCATCGACACCGCCTCCGACGTCCGGCTGAACGCCTCGCTCGCCCCGCAGATGCCGACGGCCGGACGGATCGGGCTGTTCACCCAGTCCGGCGCCATCGGCATCGCCCTCCTCGCCGGGCTCCACCGGCGGGGAGCCGGGCTGTCCTCCTTCATCTCCGCGGGCAACCGCGCCGACGTCTCCGGCAACGACTTCCTCCAGCACTGGTACGACGACCCGGCCACGGACGTCGTCCTGCTCTACCTGGAGTCGATCGGCAACCCGCGGAAGTTCACCCGGCTGGCCCGCCGGACCGCCGCGGTCAAACCGGTCGTGGTGGTCAAGGGCGCCCGGCACAGCGGCAGCGCCCCGCCCGGCCACCGGGTGCCCGTCACCCGCATCCCGTACGCCACGGTCTCCGCCCTCCTCCGGCAGGCCGGGGTCATCCGCGTCGACACCGTCACCGAGCTCGTCGACGCGGGGCTCCTCCTCGCCGGGCAGCCCCTGCCGACCGGGCCGCGCGTGGCGATCCTCGGCAACTCCGAGTCGCTCGGGCTGCTGACGTACGACGCCTGCCTGACCGAGGGGCTGCGGCCGCTGCGCCCGATCGACCTCACGACGGCGGCGAGCCCGGCGGACTTCCGCGCGGCACTGGCGGCCGCCCTCGTGGACGAGACCAGCGACGCGGTCGTCGTGACGGCGATCCCCTGGGTCGGCGAGAACGGAGCCGTGGAATCCGGTGACGGGGAGGTCCTCGCGGCGTACCTCCGGGAGGCCGTCGCCTCCGCCCCCGCCCCGACGAAGCCGGTCGTCGTGGTGCACGTCGAGATGGGCGGACTCGCCGAGGCCTTGTCCGCGGCGACCAGCACGCGACCCGCTCCCGGACTCCGGGCCGGCTCCCCGCCCGTCACTCCGGCCGGTTCGTCCGCCGCGGGGGCTCCGCCCCTGACGGCCGCCGCGCCCCCCACGGCACCGGCCGCCACCGCGCCCGGCGCCCCGGAGGCGCCGCGCGCCGGCGGTGCGCGAGAGGGCGGCGGGACCTCGGCACCGACCCGCCTCGGCCCGGGCGGAAGCCCGGCAGCTGCCGCCGGCCCGCCCGCGCCCCCGACCCGCCTCGGCCCGCCCGCGGCTCCCACCTCCGCCAAGGACGGCGGCGGAGACGGCTCCGCGTCTCCGCGGGTCAGCGGCAACATCCCCGCCTATCCCGCCGCCGAGCGGGCCGTGCGGGCGCTGGCCGAGGCCGTGCGCTACGCCGAGTGGCGACGCCAGGCCGCCGAGCCGGGGCGGGTCCCGGAGTACGAGGACATCGACGAGGCGGGGGCCGCCGCCCGGATCGAGCGGATGCTCGGGGAGGACGTGGACGCCCGGGGCGTCACCCTCGGCGCGGAAGAGGCGGGCGAGCTGCTCGCGCGGTACGGCATCAACGTCCTGCCGACCCTGCCCGCGCCCACCCCCGACGCCGCCGTCGCGGCCGCCGCCCGCCTCGGCTACCCCGTCGCCCTGAAGACGACCGCGCCCCACCTGCGCCACCGCCCCGACCTCGGCGGCGTACGGCTCGACCTCGCCACCGAGGAGCAACTCCGCACCGCCTACACCGAGGTGACCGACACCCTCGGCAAGCCGGAGGAGCTGCATCCGGTGGTCCAGGCGATGGTGCCGCGCGGCGTCGACACCGTCGTCCGGGCCGCCATCGACCCGGCCGTCGGCGCCGTCCTCTCCTTCGGCCTCGCCGGAGCCGCCTCCGAGCTGCTCGGCGACATGTCCCACCGGCTCGTCCCCGCCACCGACCGGGACGCCGCCGAGCTGGTCCGGTCCATCCGGACCGCGCCCCTCCTCTTCGGCTGGCGCGGCTCCGACCCCGTCGACACCCCCGCCCTGGAGGAGCTGCTGCTGCGCGTCTCCCGACTCGTCGACGACCACCCCGAGGTCGTCGCGATCACGCTGGAGCCCGTCGTCGTCGCCTCGCGCGGACTCTCCGTGCTCGGCGCCACGGTCCGCCTCGCCCCGCCCCCGCCCCGCACGGACCTCGGCCCGCGCCGGCTCCCCAGCTACTGACGCCGTGCCCGGCCCGCCGCCGCGCGAGCCGGGCTCGCGGCGACCGACACGTCCCGGAGCGCCCCTCCCGACGGATTAGGATGGAGTCCATGGCGAAGACCGGTACGACGACCCAGGGGCTGCGCGCGGCGATCGAGCGCAGCGGCTACTACCCGGCCCTCGTGGCCGAGGCGGTGGAGGCCGCCGTCGGTGGCGAGGCGATCGCGTCGTACGTGGTGCACCAGGAGACCACGTTCGACACCAACGAGGTCCGCCGCCATGTCACGGTCCTCGTCCTGACGGCCACCCGCTTCATCGTGAGCCACACCGACGAGCAGGCTGCCGACACCAGCTCCCCGACGCCGTACGCGACCACCTCCACGGAGTCGGTCAAGCTCGACCGGATCTCCTCCGTCGTCGTCAGCCGCGTCGTCGCCAACCCGGAGTCGTACACCCCCGGCACGCTGCCCCGCGAGGTCGTCCTCACCATCGGCTGGGGCGCCGTCTCCCGGATCGACCTGGAGCCCGCCGCCTGCGGCGACCCCAACTGCGACGCCGATCACGGCTACACCGGCAACGCCACCGCCGACGACCTCAGCCTCCGCGTCAGCGACGCCGGCGACGGCCCGGACACGGTTCGCCAGACCCTCGCCTTCGCCCAGTCGCTCTCCGAAGCCACCGCGGCGACCCGCTGATGGTCCAGCCCTCCACGGTCGCCTCGGGCTGGCCCGACGAACCGGTCGTCCTCGCGCCCGCGTCCGCGCCCGTCCCGGAGTACGGCACCGGTTCGCTCGCCGACCTCCTGCCGACCCTCGTCGCCGGACAGGGCGCGCCCGGCTTCGAGGCCCGAATCGCCGAACTCGCCCCGGCCGACCGGAACTGCGTGTTCCTGATCGACGGACTCGGCTGGGAGCAGATCCGCTCCCACCCCGACGAGGCGCCGTACCTCACCTCGCTGCTCGCCACCTCGCGCGGCGGCACGGGACGCCCGATCACCGCCGGTTTCCCCGCCACCACCGCGACCTCGCTCGCCTCGGTCGGCACCGGACAGGTCCCCGGCGCGCACGGACTGCCCGGCTACACCGTCCGCGACCCCGACACCGGTGAGCTGATGAACCAGCTCCGGTGGAAGCCGTGGACGCCGCCCCACGTCTGGCAGCCGTACCCCACGGTCTTCCAGCTCGCCCACGAAGCCGGGATCCACACGGCGCAGGTCTCCTCGCCGATCTTCCAGGACACCCCGCTCACCAAGATCGCCCTGAGCGGCGGAGCGTTCCACGGCCGGCTCACGGGCGAGGAGCGCATGGACTTCGCCGCCGAGCAGCTCGCCGCCGGCGACCGCTCGCTGGTCTACACCTACTACAGCGAACTCGACGGCGCCGGGCACCGGTTCGGGATCGACTCCGACGCCTGGCGCGGCCAGCTGATGTTCGTCGACCGGCTCGTGCAGCGGCTCGCCGAGCAACTGCCCCCGCACTCCTCGCTGTACGTCACCGCCGACCACGGCATGGTCGACGTCCCCTTCGACGAGCAGTCCCGGATCGACTTCGACGAGGACTGGGAGCTGAGCGCCGGCGTCGCCCTGCTCGGCGGCGAGGGCCGCGCCCGCCACGTCTATGCCGTGCCGGGGGCCCAGGCCGACGTCCTGACCTGCTGGCGCGAGGTCCTCGGCGAGCAGTTCTGGGTGGCGGGCAGGGACGAGGCCATCGAGCTGGGCTGGTTCGGCGGCACGGTCGACGAGCGGGTGTACGGGAGGATCGGCGACGTGGTCGCCGCGGCCCGTGACGACGTCATCATCACCGCCTCCGTCAAGGAACCGCACGAGTCGGCGATGGTCGGCGTGCACGGCTCCATGACGCCCGCGGAGCAGTTCGTCCCGCTCCTCGAGGTCCGTACCTGACCCCTCGGTCGCCGCCCTCCGGCCCCGGCTCCTGATCCCTCGTTCCCCGACTCGTCGTTCCCCGACCCCGCGGTCCGGCCCTTATCGCCGTCGCCGGCCGCCGCCCCGCCCGAAAGGCCTCGACCTCCCATGCCCGAGCTGGTGTTCTTCTCCGGAACGATGGACTGCGGAAAGAGCACACTGGCGCTCCAGATCGGGCACAACCGCTCCGCCCGCGGGCTCCAGGGTGTGATCTTCACCCGTGACGACCGCGCCGGCGAGGGCAAGCTGTCGTCCCGGCTGGGCCTGGTGACGGACGCTGTCGAGGCGGGGGAGGGCGTGGACCTCTACGCGTACCTTGTGGACCAGATGTCCAAGGGCGGCAAGGCCGACTACGTGATCGTGGACGAGGCGCAGTTCCTGGCCCCGGAGCAGATCGACCAGCTGGCCCGCATCGTCGACGACCTCGACATGGACGTCTTCGCCTTCGGCATCACGACGGACTTCCGGACGAAGCTGTTCCCGGGCTCGCAGCGGCTGATCGAACTGGCCGACCGGATCGAGCAGCTGCAGGTGGAGGCGCTGTGCTGGTGCGGGGCGCGCGCCACGCACAACGCCCGTACCGTGGGCGGGCAGATGGTCGTCGAAGGCGAGCAGGTCGTCGTCGGCGACGTGAACCGTCCGGCCGAGGAGATCGGCTACGAGGTCCTGTGCCGCCGCCACCACCGCCGCCACATGACCAGCGCGTCGGCCAGGGCGGGTGCCCTGTCCCCGGACGTCCTGCCGGTCAACCACGCCTGACGGAGAGGGTCGGGCAGGGACGTACGGCGTCGGGGGCGCCCCCCCGGGGGGGGGGGGGGGGGGGGGGGGGGGGGGGGGGGCGGCCGGGGGGGGGGGGGCCCCCCCCGCCCGGGGGCGCGCCCCCCACCGGGGGGGGGGCCTGGGGGGGGGCCGGGGCCCGGGAGGGCGTGCGGGGCACCCCCGCGTGAGGGCGTGGGTGGGGCTGGGAGGGAGGGGGTCGCCCCCCCCCCCGGGGGGGGGGGGGGGCCCGACGTGCGACTCGGGTAAACCGGCGGAGCCGGCGAACCGAGGCCAGGGCGCGGTCACCGCGCGGGCGGGCCGGCCCGCCCGGCTACTGCTGCCCGGTCTGCTTCTGCTCCGCCTGCTTCTCCTTGAGACGGACGGTCTCCTTGCGGACGTCGGCCTGGGTGGCGCGCTCCTTCTGCAGCCACTCCGGGTTCTCCGTCTTCAGCTCCTCGATCTGCTCCGTCGTGAGGGGCTCGGTCACCCCGCCGCGCGCGAGACCCGAGATGGAGACGCCGAGCTTGGCCGCGACCACCGGCCGGGGGTGCGGTCCGCTGCGGCGCAGCTCCCGCAGCCACTCGGGCGGATCGGTCTGCAGCGCACTCAGCTCGGCGCGGGAGACGACGCCCTCCTGGAACTCGGCGGGGGTGGCCTCGAGGTAGACACCCAGCTTCTTCGCCGCGGTGGCGGGCTTCATCGTCTGGGCGCTCTGGTGCGACTTCATGAGGTCAAGGGTATCGAGCATGTGCGCTACCTCCGACCACGACCGGTAACCTGGCGGGGTGACAGGCTCGGAAGAATCCCCCTCGTTCCGGCTCGCGTACGTTCCCGGGGTGACGCCCGGCAAGTGGGTGCGGATCTGGAACGAGCGCCTGCCCGACACTCCGCTGGAGCTCGTGCCCGTGTCCGCCGCCGAGGCGCCCGCCGTGCTGCGGGAGACCGGCGCCGACGCCGGGTTCGTCCGGCTGCCGATCGACCGCACGGACCTCAGCGCGATCCCCCTCTACACCGAGACCACGGTCGTCGTGGTCCCCAAGGACCACCTCGTCGCCGCGGCGGACGAGGTGACCGTCGAGGACCTCGCCGACGACATCGTGCTGCATCCCCTCGACGACACCCTGGACTGGGAGACCCTGCCCGGCCGCCCGGCGATCGAACGCCCGGCCACCACGGCGGACGCCGTCGAACTGGTGGCGGCCGGAATCGGCGTCCTCGTCGTCCCCCAGTCGCTCGCCCGCCTGCACCACCGCAAGGACCTGACGTACCGGACGGTCACGGGCGCTCCCGAGTCCCGGGTCGCGCTGTCCTGGCGCGAGGACGCCACCACCGACCTGGTGGAGGACTTCATCGGGATCGTGCGCGGGCGGACCGTCAACAGCACGCGCGGCCGCGCCGGCGGCGCGCCGGAGGCGAAGGACAAGCGGGCGGAGAAGGGCGGCGGCGCACGCCAGAAGCCCGCCGGTGCCACGTCGGGCGGCAGGTCGACGGGGAAGACGGCCGGCAAGCCCGCCGGGAAGAGCACGCGCGGCCGCTCCGGCGGCCCCACCCCGGCCAAGCGGGGCAAGCCCCGCCGCCGCTCGTAGTACGCCGCGCGCGGGGGCGTTTGTACGCGCCCGCCCGGCGCGCGCCCGCCTCGCGCGCCTTACGCGCACGCCCAGCGCGTCTCCGCCCCGAAACCGGGGGAGTGGCCGCCTCCGTACGCCCGGGGCGCGAGCCGTCGGCACGGGCCCGCCGGTACGAGACCGGCGCGGAGGCGCCCGTACACGCGCCTGTCCGTACGCCCGTACGCCCGGGGCGCGCACGTGTGCCTCGGTTCCCGCCCGTACGCCTGGGGCCCCGACCGCACGCCTCGGTTCCCGCCCGTACGCCTCGGTTCCCGCACGGCGTCGCCGCCCCTGGCACCTCCAATTCACCTCCGGTGTACCCGGGGACCCACTGCTGATCGGATGCGGGTCGCCCGGCTCGGAGGTAATGGCCGTCGGCCCGTGACACGAAGACCGGGCCCGGCGCTTCCCGGCGCCGCGTGACACCTCCGGAGGACGCGTGCCCCCTGCTGCCGAGACCGTGCCCGCCATCGGCCGGGACATGCGGACCGTGGGCGAGCGGCCGAGCACGGCGGCCGGCGCGGGCGGTGAGCGGCCGCCCGGCGGCCCCCGGCGGTGGAGCGACCGCGCACGGCGCAGCGTCCGCCTGCGGGCGGCCGGCCTCGCGGCCCTGCTCGGCTCCGTGGTCTTCTGCCTCGGGGGAGCCCTGGCCGGCAGCCGGCCGTTCGGGCCCACCACCCGCAACGTCGTCGACCTCGGCCAGCAGTACCTCCCGTACCACGCCTACTGGCGCGCCTTCCTGCTCGGCGACACCGAGGGCGACCTCTTCCTGAACTGGCGTTCGGGCTTCGGCTCGAACTTCCTCGGCGACTACGGCACCTATCTCTCCAGCCCGTTCGACCTGCTGGTCGTCCTCTTCCCGGCCGACCGGATCGAACTCGCGCTGTACGTCATCACCACCGCCAAGATCACCGCCGCGGCAGCCGCGATGGCGGTGCTGCTGCTGCGGCTGCGCCGGGGCCCCTGGCCGGTGGCCGCCGTCCTCGGCGCGGCGTACGCGCTCTGCGGCTGGACGCTGAACTTCGCCGCCACCGTACCGATGTGGCTGGACGGACTGCTGGCCTTCCCGCTGCTCTGTCTGGTGGGCGAGTGGGCCCGCTCCGGGCGGCGCCCGGTCCTCGGCCCGCTCGTCGTGGGGCTCGCGTGGTACGCCAACTTCTACACCGCCTACATGGCGACCGTCGGCGCCGCCGTCGTCCTCGCCGTCCGGCTGCTCACCGCCGACGACACCGGCCGCCGGCGCCTCGCCGGACTGCTGCGCGCCGCCCGCTCGGTGCTCGTGGGCATCGGCCTCGCCACCCCGCTCGTCCTGGTGATCTTCCTGGCCACCCGGGTCGCGGACCCCACCCCCGAGGTGACCTTCACCGCCGTCTCCTGGACCGAGGTCTTCGCCCGGCTGCTGCCGGCGACGGCGAGCGTCGCCTCCCCCGCCCTCTTCATCGGCACCCCCGCGCTCCTGCTGGCGCTGACCCTGCCGTTCAACCGCGCCCTGGCCCCCCGGGTCCGCCTCGCCTGGACGGCCGCGATCTGCCTGGTGGCGCTCTCGATGCAGTGGGGTCCCACCCACCTCCTGTGGCACGCCGGTGCCTCGCCCAACGGCATTCCCTACCGTCAGTCCTTCGTGCTCTGCGGTCTGCTCCTGATCGCGGCCTGGATCTCCACGGCCCGGGGCCTGCCCCGGCTGCCGGCGCTCCTCGGCGCCGGGACCCTGCTGGGCGCGATGGCCTTCGCGGCCCGGGGCAGCGCGGTCGTCGACCGCTGGACCTATCCGGCGTTCACGGCCGCCCTGGCCGTCGCCGCGCTCGCCGCGACAGCCGTCCTCGCGGCCCGGCGGTACGGCGTCGGCGCCCGCGCGCTCCCGGCCGTGGCCGTCGGCCTGCTCGTCCTGGCCCAGGCGAGCGAGACCGCGATCACGGGCGGCAGGGTCGAACGGCAGCAGCTGAGCAAGGTCTCCTGGGCGCCGCCCCTCGGCCCCTGGCACACGGACATGGCGCGGGCGACCGAGGCCGCGGACGCCTGGCCGCGCCACCGCACGGACCCCGGGGAAGTGCCGGGCGGCAATGACGTCCTCCTCGTCGGCGGCCAGGGCGCCGACTACTACAGCAGCCTCACCGCGGACGTCTTCTCCCGCACGGCCGCCTCCCTCGGCTTCGGCTACTACGCCAAGGGGCGCCACCCGGTCAGCCTGGACAACCCGGTCACCGACGCGATCTTCTCCATCGGCACCCGGATGCGGTCGACGCCCACCGGTCCCCTCCACGCCGACAGGCCGCCCCGGGCCACGATCACCACCACCGACTCTCCCGTACCGCCCCTGGTCACGGTCCGCGCGGACGTCCGGCTCCCGGCGCGCGGGAGCGGCCCCACCGACCCGTCGGCCGAGGCCTCCGGCTCCTCCGCCGCATCGGCTTTCGCCCGCCAGGAGTCGATGCTCGGCGCCGACGTGTACGACGAGCCGCCCGTGCGCCGGGCGGCGAGCACCGGCCCCGGCGCCACCGGCAAGGGCCGGACCGTCCTCACCGCCATCTGCCCGGCCGGTGCACAGCTCTGGTTCTGGGCGCCGCGCTACCGCGGCACGGCCGCCCTCGCCGGACAGCCGGGCGTCGACTTCGCCGGAAAACCGCCGTCCGTCCTCGCCCCCGTGCAGCCGCTCGGCACCGTCCCCGCCTCCGGCGCCGTACGGGTCGAACTGAAGCCCCGCTCGGGAGAGCCCGCCCTGCCGCCGAACCCGGTCGGCTGCCTCGTACGGGACCGGCTGGACGCGGCCGTACGGCACCTCACCGCGACCGGAGCCACCGAGGTGCGCGCCACCGGCCACTCCCTCACCGCCGAACTCCCCGCGGGCAGCACCGGAACCGCCGTCGTCGCCGTTCCCCGGATCTCCGGCTGGCGCTGCGCGGCGGGCGACGCGGAGCCCACGCCGGCCCGAAGCCGCACGGGCCTGCTCGCCGTGCCGCTCGACGGCACGGCCACCTCGGTCCACTGCGTGTTCCGCCCGCCGGGCCTGCGCGGCGGCGGGGCGATCGGAGCGGTCGCCCTGTTGTGCCTGCTCGCGATCGGCTTCCGGAACCGGTTTCCGCGCAGGACGGAAAGAGTTCATCCGGAGTGCACATCCGGCTCCACGGACCGGAATTGAGCGCCGATACGCTGCCCGCCCCTGCCCCCTTGCCCGCCTGCCGTTCCTGCCCGTCCTGCCGTGTGTGAGTGTTGGGAATTCCGAGTGCCGAAACTGTCCGTCATCGTGCCCCTCCACAATGTCGGGATCTACGCCCCCGACACCATGCGCAGTCTCGCCGGCAACGCGGATCCGGATTTCGAGTTCCTGCTGATCGACGACTGTTCGACGGACGAGACGCCCGACGTTCTCGACCGCTGGAAGAGCCGGATCCCGAACGCGACCGTCATCCGCCACGCGACCAATCTCGGGGTGGCCCAGGCCCGCAACACCGGCCTGGACGCCGCGACCGGCGACTACGTCACCTTCCTCGACGGAGACGACTGGTACGCCCCCGGCCACCTGCGGGCCATGGTCGACGGCATCGAGGCGCTGGGCTGCGACTTCGCCCGCACCGACCACGTCCAGTCGACCGGCACCTCCCGCAGCGTCCGCTACGCCCCGGCCACGCGCCGGGACACGGTGATGGACCCGCGGGACGGAATCGCCCCGGCCAACATGGTGACGATGGTGGACTATCCGTTCGTTCCGTTCGGCATCTACGCCGGCCATCTCTTCGCCGACGGCGCCTCGCGATTCGAGACGACCCTCCGCACCGCAGAGGACCGGCTGTGGATCTGGCGGCTCCATCTGAAAGCGACGACTTACGCCGCGCTCAGCATGCACGGCGTCTTCTACCGCCGCGGGGTCACCACGTCCCTCACGCAGATCACGGACCACCGCCAGCTCGATTTCATCCCGTCGTACGACCTGCTGCTCGAAGAGGTCTCCCGGGACGCCGAGGCGGACCGTTTTCTGCCGAAAGCGGTCCGCACCTACTGCGCCATGATCGCCTTTCATATGGGAAAGGCGGAGCAGTACGAATCCGCCGTCACCAAACGCCTCAAGCGGAACGTGACGGACGCCCTGCGCCGCATGCCCCAGCAGGTGCTCGACGAGACCCTGGCGACGATGGACACCGCGCGCAGCACCCTGCTCCGTACCCTGCGCGCCACCGGAAGGACCGCCTGACCATGCAGACCCGCACCCCCGGGACGACCGGCGCCGCCCTTCCCGTCCAGATCTTCCAGGTGTCGACGCTGTACGGCGCCGCCACCGTGGCCGCCGCCCTCGACGCGGGGCTGTTCGGCGCCCGCCAGGACGTCCGGCGCCTCCTGTTGGTCTCGAACAACGCCGAGATCCCGGAGACCGCCCTGCGGCTGGAGGAGATGACCGGCTACGACCGGACCGCGGCCCGCTTCGACGACACCGTCCACTGGAACGACGCCATCCGGCCCCACCACCCCGGCACCTGGGCGCCGCGCCCCGAGGAGGCACCGCTCTGGCAGCGGGTGTTCCGCACCGCGTGGGGGCTGGGCGCCGCACCCGTCCACCTCGTCGTCGAGTCCATCCAGGTCAACCCGGCCAAGGCGCTCGCCGCCGTCTTCGCGGAGAGCGGTGTGGACGTGTACGCGGACGGCCTGATGAGCTACGGCCCCACCCGCGACGAGCTTCCCCAGTCGATCGGCTGCCGGGTCCGGCGCCTGCTCCACCTCGACCTCGTACCGGGGCTGCGCCCGCTGCTCCTGGCCGAGACCGGCGTCGCATGCGAGCTGGTGCCCGACGACGCGTTCCGCGCGGTGCTCGCCGAGATCGCCGCGGCGGCCGACGGCGACCGGCAGGTCGAGGAGGCGGCCGCGGCCGCCCCGACCGCCGTGCTCCTCGGCCAGTACCTCGCCGTCCTCGGCATCCTCACCGCGGACGAGGAGGAGGAGCTGCACGTCCGCATGGTGCGCGGGGCCGCGGCCGCCGGCCACCGCTCGATCGTCTTCAAGCCCCACCCCACCGCGCCCGCCCGCTACTCCCTCGCCCTGCGGGAGGCCGCCGGGGCCGCCGGTGTGCGGCTCACCGTCCTGGACGGTCCGCTGCTCGCCGAGACCTTCTACGCGCGCTGCCGTCCCCGGCTCGTCGTCGGCTGCTTCTCGACGGCGATGCTCACGGCCGCCGTGTACTTCGACGTGCCCGTCGCCAGGGTCGGCACGGAGACGATCCTGGAACGGCTCATGCCGTACGAGAACAGCAACCGGGTCCCGCTGACCGTCGTGGACCATGTCGTCCCCGACCTGGAGAGCGGCGCGGACCCCGCCGTGCCCGGACCGGCGCCGGACACCCTGGAGCCGCTCGTCAGGGCCGTGGGGTACTGCATGCAGCCGCGGCTGCACCCCCTGCTGCGGAAGGAGACGGAGGCGCTGCTCACGAGCGGCACGGCCGCCGCCCGGTACTTCCACCAGGACCGGCTGACCGACCTGGGGCTGCCCGGCGGCGACCCGCGGCGGACGGCGTCCCGGCTGCGTCGCGGACTGGCACGCGGCAGGAGCTGACCCCGGCTCACCGTTCCCGGGCGCGTGGCCGCCCGCCGCCGTGGCTGTCCCGGTGCCGGGCCTCGTGGTCAGCCGTCCGCCGGGCGGATGAGCGTGAAGACGGCGCCCTCAGGGTCCGCCACCTGGGCGAGGCGTCCCGCCGGCCCGTCCTCGGGCGCCCGGAGGACACGGCCGCCCAGTTCCGTGACCAGTGCGGCGGCCGCGTCGGTGTCGGTGACCTCGAAGTGCGTCATCCAGTGCGCGCCCCGGTCGCGGGGCAGCCCGCCGTGGAGCCCGTGGACGGCGGCGACCGGGCGCCCGTCCCGGCGGAGGGTGAGGGAGTCGGGGTTGTCGGCGACGTTCGGCTCCGCGTCGTAGCCGAAGACCGTGCGGTAGAACTTGCCGACGGTGGACGTCTCGTACGTCAGCAGCTCGTTCCATACCGGGGTTCCGGGCCGGCCGGCGGTCGCCGTGCCGGTGTGCCGTTCGGCCTGCCACACTCCGAAGACCGCGCCGGCGGGGTCCGAGCAGATCACCATCCGGCCCGCCTCGCCCGCGTCGAGCGGCCCGACCGCGACGGTCCCGCCGCAGCAGCGGATCGACTCCGCCGTCTCGTCGGCGTCGTCCGACGCCAGATAGGTGGTCCAGGCGACCGGCAGATGCCGGTCGGGAGGCAGCTGGCCGATGCCGGCCACCTCCCTGCCGTCGAGCAGCGCACGCACGTACGGGCCGAGCTGCTGTGGGCCGGGCACGAACTCCCAGCCGAAGAGGGCGTTGTAGAACTCCTGTGTCGCGTCAAGCCCGTGCACCATCAAGCTCACCCAACAGGGTGTACCGGGTGTGCGCCGGGTCGCCTCGCTCATCGTCACTCTCTCCTCGGACCATCGTCGTGGCCGTGCGGGGGGACAAGGCGTACGCACCCGTTCCTACGGGCCGTGGGGCCCCGGGGGCACGGGGGCCGTAGCGGTTCCGTGCCTGCCGTCCGCCTGCTGTGTCGCGCCTCGCTCGCGCGCCCCCGAGCAGATGCTCGCACCACCGGACGCGGGCCGCTCCCGGGCCGCGCCGTTTTTGGCGCGATCCCGCAGGAGGATGCCTGGTTTGTCGTTTCTGCTGCGACCGTCGCGCCTACGCCATCCGTGGCGCCGTCACGGGTGCGCGAGGATGACCCCCATGAAGCCCATCATCTCCGCAAGCGAACTCGCGAGCGAGTCGGTCGGGGCGCGGCCCCCGGTCCTGTTGGACGTCCGCTGGTCCCTGGGCGGGCCGCCCGGACGGCCGGCGTACGAGTCCGGCCACCTGCCCGGGGCGGTCTACGTCGACCTGGACGCGGAGCTGGCGGGGCCGCCGGGGGCGGGGGGCCGGCACCCGCTGCCGGACCTCGACGCCTTCGGCGCGGCCATGCGCCGGGCGGGCGTCTCGGCGGACACCCCGGTGGTCGTCTACGACGGCGGGCTGGGCTGGGGTGCGGCCCGGGCGTGGTGGCTGCTGCGCTGGACCGGTCATCCGGACGTACGGGTGCTGGACGGCGGGCTCGCGGCGTGGCCGGGGGAGCTGTCGAGTCGGACGCCGGCTCCGGAGCCGGGGGACTTCGTGCCGGTGCCGGGGGCCGCCGGTGTGCTCGACGCGGACGGGGCGGCGGCGCTGGCCCGCTCGGGGCTGCTGCTCGACGCGCGGGCGGCGGAGCGGTACCGGGGGGACGTGGAGCCGATCGACCCGGTGGGCGGGCACATCCCGGGCGCGGTGTCGGCCCCCACGACGGAGAACGTCGCCGAGGACGGGCGCTTCCTGCCGGTGGAGTCGCTGGCGGCCCGTTTCGCCGCCCTCGGCGCGTCGGACGCGACGGCCGTCGCCGTCTACTGCGGCTCGGGCGTCTCCGGCGCCCACGAGGTCCTGGCCCTGGAACTGGCGGGCATCCGGGCGTCCCTCTACGCGGGCTCCTGGTCGGAATGGTCCACCGACCCGGCCCGCCCGGTCGCGAAGGGGCCGGACCCGCAGTAGCGGGAGGCCCGGGACCGTCCGTCGGCGGGGGCCGGACCGGCGTACCGGCCTCACGAAGGGTCCGGGGCCGGCGCACCGCCCTGATCCCCGTGCCGCGCCCACGCACGGCCGAGGCGGGGGCCGGCCCGGCACGGGGTTCCCGGCCTCGCCCTCCGCACGACGAGGGCCCCCGCCATCGGCGGAGGCCCGTTCTCGCGTACAGCCGAGGCCGCGCGGGCGGCCGGGGCGGCGCCGGTGCGGGGCGCCGCGTGCACCGGGAGCCCCGGTCAGTCCTGCTTCTTCCTTCGCGTGCCGAAGACGATCTCGTCCCAGCTCGGGACCGCCGCCCGGCGGCCCGGGCGGACGCCGTCCGCCTCGGCCTGGCGGTCGGTCGTGCCGGTCAGGCGGTCGCGGTGGCCGGAGACGGCGCGGGGCATCAGCACGTCGGCGTAGGCCGAGCCCGCGCCGGCGGACGCGGCGGGGGCCGGGGGCTCCTCCGCGTCGGGCTCCTCGGCGATCTCCGTGTCCGCGGGTTCGGGCACGATCATGTCGCCGCGGAAGCTCGGCACCGCCTCCAGGAGGCTGGTCAGGGAGTCGCGCTCCTCCTCCGGCTCGGCGGGTGGCAGCGCGGCGGCCGGCCGTTCGAGCTGGCGGTCCAGGGCGCGGTCCAGCGGCCGGTCGCGAGGCAGCCGGGCGATCCGCGGCACGAACGGGAAGCTCGGTTCCGGCGCGGCGGCGATCGTGTCGTCCGTCTCGCCGATGAGTGAGCGGGCCTCGTCGTCGACGGCCTGGACGAGCCGCCTGGGCGGGTCGTACGTCCAGCTCGCGGTGTGCACCTCGCCCGCCACGCGGTAGACGAGCAGCACCTCCCAGGTGCCGTCGTCACGGCGCCAGGAGTCCCACTGCACGGTGTCCTTCTCGGCGCCGCGCAGCAGCAGCCGCTCCTGCACCGCCTCGCCGAGCTGCGGTCCGGTGTTCTCGCCGGGACGGCGTACGGGCGTCTTGCGGGCCCGCTCCGCCATGAACGCGCGCTCCGCCAGCACGGGGCCCTCGAAGCGCCGCACGCGGTCGACGGGGATACCGGCGAACTGGGCGACTTCCTCCGCCGACGCACCGGCACGTATCCGCGCCTGGATGTCACGGGGGCGGAGGTGGCTCTCCACCTCGATCTCGATCTGACCGAGTCGCGCGCGGTCGTTGCGCACGGCGGCGCGCAGCCGCTCGTCGATCGGAAGCGTGTACTCCGTGCTGTCAGCAGCCTTCAGCACCAGTCGTGTGCCGTCGTTGGAGACGGCCACGACACGCAGTTCGGGCATGGGGACCTCCCGGGTGGTGCCTGCCGACGTCACGTGCGTCGCTGCTTCCGCTAGTCGAGTGTGGCCTGCCCGGGTGCAGCCTGCCACAACCTTGCCGAGTTGCCCGGCGTGTCGGGCATGGACCCTGGAACGCCGTTATGGCACGGTTACCCGTTTACAACGCAGAGTGACAGGCGGTCACTCTGTGCATCGGGCGCCCGTGCGGTGCCACGGCGCCGCCGGTTCGAGTGCCGCCGTCGGCTCCCTCCCGTTGACCCGAGCACCCACGTGGGAGCCCGGACCCAGGGCTCGCCACAGTACTCCATTCGGGCCATGTGGGTGGACCGGCGCGCCGCTCAACTTCTCAGGAGGTACGGGAGTTGAGTCTGCGCGCTCGCGGCCGACACGTGGCGCTCTTCACAGAAAACCCAGAAACGGAACTAATCACTTCGCCCATTTGTCCTCTCTGGGTGGATCGTTGAAAGCCGACCAGGCAAGGGCGGGTATGGATCAGGAGAAGAAGAAGCTCGACCTGAGCGTGGCTCAGGTCTCGGGCAGCGCGATCGCCGCCGTGGTGGCGGCCAAGCTCGCCTCCACCCTCGGCGTGTACGGCACGATCCTGGGCGCCGGCGTGATCAGCGTCATCGCGACCTGCGGCGGTTCCCTCTTCCAGCACCTCTTCAAGCGCACCGGCGAGCAGATACGAGTGGCGACCGTCCACGGCGAACGCGCCGAGATCCCGGTCACCGTCGCCGCGCCCGCGTCCGGGTCGCCGCCGGCGCCGCTCCACGACGGCGCCTCTCCCGCGCGGGGCGGCGGGCGCTCCGGCGGGGCGTCAGGTGCGGATTCCGCAAGCGCGGCCGACGGGGAGTCCGGGGAGGAGTTCGGGGCGGCGACCACACACGGCACCCGCGTCCGTGGCTGGAAACGTTCCGCCGTGGCGGCCGCCCTCGTCTTCCTCGTCTCGATGGGCGGCATCACCGCCTACGAACTGATCTCCGATCAGGACTTCGGCGGTACCCAGGGCCGGACCACCTTCGGCTCCGTGGTCCGGGGCGGCGACGCCGGCCCTGACGCGCCCTCCACCGAGGATCCGGCCACCCCCCGGCCCGGGGGCGAGGAGGGACCGGCCCGGAAGGGGAGCCCGGAGCAGGACCCGGGCCAGGACCCCGAGAAGGGCGGGGACCAAGAAGGGAGCAGCCCCTCCCCGGACGCCGGGCGGACCACCCCGGAGGCCCCGGACCCGGACCCGACCCCCTCGGACCCCGCGGGCGGCGGCGACCCGGCGCCCACCCCCACGCCGTCCACGGCGACGCCCACGCCGACCCCGACGGGGAGCCCGTCCGGCGACGCCCCCGCCCAGGGGGCCCCGCCGGCCGAGTGACCGTCAGTCGCCCAGGACGCGCCGGAGGTAGTCGTTGGCGAAGAGCCGGTCCGGGTCCAGCCGGTCGCGCAGCGCCGTGAACTCGCCGAAGCGCGGGTAGACCTCGGCGAGGTAGGCGGCGTCTCGGGTGTGCAGCTTGCCCCAGTGCGGCCGGCCGCCGTGCGCCGTCATGATGCGCTCCACCGCGGTGAAGTACCCGCGGTGGGGCGTTCCCTTGTAGACGTGGGCCGCGATGTAGACCGTCTCCCGGCCCGAGGCCGTGGAGAGCGTCAGGTCGTCGGCCGGAGCCGTCCGCACCTCCACCGGGAAGCTCACCTTCAGCGGCGAGCGTTCGACCATCGCCTTCAGCTCGCGCAGCGCGGCGACGCCCGCCTCGCGCGGCAGGGCGTACTCCATCTCGAGGAAGCGCACCCGGCGCGGGGAGGTGAAGACCTTGTACGGGATGTCGGTGTACGTACGGGCCGACAGCGCGCGGCTGGAGACCTTGGCGAGCGTCGGGATGGCCGGCGGCACCGCGCGGCCCAGCGAGCAAGCCAGCTGGAAGACGCCGTTGGACAGCAGCTCGTCCTCGATCCAGCCGGCGACCTTCCCGGGCGGCGCGGCGGGGCCCGCGCTGCGGTTGTTGCGCTTGGTGTTGCAGTTGTCGGTGTGCGGGAACCAGTAGAACTCGAAGTGCTCGTTCTCCGCGTGCAGCGCGTCGAACTCCGAGGTGACCCGGTCGAAGGTCATCGGCTCCTCGCGCGCGGCGAGCAGGAAGACCGGCTCCACGGCGAAGGTGAGGGCCGTGATCACGCCGAGCGCACCGAGCCCGAGCCGCGCGGCGGCGAAGACCTCGGGGTTCTCCTTCTCGGAACAGGTCATCAGCCGCCCGTCGGCGGTGACCAGCTCGAGCTCCCGGATCTGCGCGGCGATCGAGGCCGAGTCGCGGCCGGTGCCGTGCGTGCCCGTGGAGGTCGCCCCGGCGACCGTCTGCTCCATGATGTCGCCCATGTTCGCGAGCGACAGGCCCTCCCGGGCCAGCGCCACGTTGAGCCGCTTGAGCGGAGTGCCCGACTCCACGGTGACGGTCATCGCCTCGCGGTCGATCCGCCGGATGCCCGTCAGGAGATGGGGCCGCACCAGCAGGCCGTCGGTGGCGGCGATCGAGGTGAAGGAGTGGCCGGTGCCGACCGTCTTCACCCGCAGCCCGTCGGCGGCCGCCTTCCGGACGGCGTCGGCGAGCTCCTCGGCCGAGGCGGGGCTCACCTCCCGCGCCGGGCGGGAGCTGACGTTCCCCGCCCAGTTACGCCACGGTCCGCTCGCCGTCCCGGTGCCCGCCGTCCTGGTGCTCGCCCTCATCGTCCCGCTCACGCTGCCCCTCCCCAGTCGGCACCGGCCTGCGCAGCCGGCGGTACCCCAGGAGACCCACCACGACCGCGACCGCGCCCGAGACCACCGGCACGACGTACGCCGCCTCCGCCCCCGACGCGTCGACCACCCAGCCTGCGGCCGAGGAGCCGAGCGCCACGCCGATCGCGAGCCCGGTCCCTGTCCAGGTCATGCCCTCGGTCAGTTTGGTGCGCGGTACGTGCGCTTCGACGAGGGCCATGGTGGTCACCATCGTCGGTGCGATGGACAGGCCCGCGACAAAGAGCGCCACGGCCAGCAACGGCAGGTTCCCGGCCAGTAGGAGGGGGATCATACTCACGGCCATCGCGCAGACGCCCAGCAGCCATCTGCGGGACGGCTCGCCCTTGAGGTGGAGCAGCCCGAAGACGGCGCCCGCCAGACAGGAGCCGAGGGCGTACACGGCGAGGACGAGGCTGGCGGCGGCCTTGTGCCCCTCCTCCTCGGCGAAGGCCACGGTCACGACGTCGACCGAACCGAAGATCGCTCCGGTGGCGACGAAGGCCAGCGCGAGGACCTGCAGGCCGGGGGAGCGCAGGGCCGAGCCGCCGCTGTGCTCCCCGTGCGGGTGCGGCCGGGGCTCGGTGGCGTGCTGCGCGGTCAGCCAGAAGACGCCGACGGCGAGGAAGACGGCGGCGAACAGCGGGCCGGCCTCGGGGAACCAGACGGTCGACAGGCCGATGGAGACGATCGGGCCGAAGATGAAGCACACCTCGTCGACGATCGACTCCCAAGAGTAGGCCGTGTGCAGCTCCCGCGCCGAGCCGCGGTAGATCTCGGCCCAGCGGGCCCGGGTCATGGCGCCCACGCTGGGCACGCACCCCACCAGCGCCGTGAACACGAACAGGGTCCAGTCGGGCGCCTTCTGCTGGACGCAGATCAGCAGCCCGGCGCAGGCCGCGAGCGAGAGCAGAGTCGCCGGCCGCAGCACCCGCCGCTGCCCGTGGCGGTCGACCAGCCGCGAGACCTGGGGGCCCATCACGGCGGCGGACATCGCCAGGGTCGCCGAGAGCGCGCCGGCCAGACCGTACCTCCCGGTGACCTGGGAGATCATCGTGACGACGCCGATGCCCATCATCGACAGCGGCATCCGGCCGAGGAAACCGGCGACCGAGAACGCCTTCGTGCCGGGTGCGGCGAAGATCGCGCGATAGGGACTGGGCAAGGGGATCTCCGGCATCCGCTCGGCACGTGCCGTCGTGGGACACGTGTAATTAATAGCTAAAGCCTACGGTGTTGAACTGGATGGGGCAGCCGCTTTTTCGGACGGGCCGCACCACCGGCTGTCACAGGCGGGTGGGAGGATCGGTGCCATGTCCGATCAGCACGATCCCGCCCCGTACGACGCCCTTCTGCTGCTCTCCTTCGGCGGCCCCGAGGGCCCGGACGACGTGGTCCCCTTCCTGGAGAACGTGACCCGCGGCCGAGGCATCCCCAAGGAGCGGCTCAGGGAGGTGGGGCAGCACTACTTCCTCTTCGGCGGCGTCAGCCCGATCAACGACCAGAACCGCGCCCTGCTCGACGCGCTGCGGACCGACTTCGGGACGTCCGGCCTCGACCTGCCGGTCTACTGGGGAAACCGGAACTGGGCGCCGTACCTCACCGACACACTGCGGGAGATGGTGACCGACGGGCGGCGCCACATCGCCGTCCTCGCCACCAGCGCGTACGCCTCGTACTCCGGCTGCCGCCAGTACCGCGAGAACCTCGCCGACGCGCTCGCCACGCTGGAGGCGGAGGGGCTGCCGCTGCCCCGCGTCGACAAGCTCCGGCACTACTTCAACCACCCCGGGTTCATCCGTCCCATGGTCGACGGCGTGCTCGCCTCGCTCGCCGAGCTGGACGAGTCCGTGCGCGCCGGCGCGCACCTCGCCTTCACCACGCACTCCATCCCCGAGTCGGCCGCGGACACCTCCGGCCCCGCCGGGGAGCACGGCGAGGGCGGCGCCTATGTGCGACAGCACCTGGACGTGGCCCGGGTGATCGTCGACACCGTCCGAGCGGAGACCGGCGTCGCGCACCCCTGGCAGCTCGTCTACCAGTCCCGCAGCGGCGCCCCCCACATCCCGTGGCTGGAGCCCGACATCTGCGACCACCTGGAGAAACTGCACGGCTCCGGCGCCCCGGCCGCCGTCATGGTCCCGATCGGCTTCGTCTCGGACCACATGGAGGTGCTGTACGACCTCGACACCGAGGCCACCGCCAAGGCCGCCGAGCTGGGTCTCCCGGTGCGGCGCGCGGCGACCGTCGGGGCGGACCCGCGGTTCGCGGCGGCCGTCCGCGACCTCGTCCTGGAGCGCGCGGCGCGCGAGCGCGGCGTCCGGGCCGAGCGCTGCGCCCTGGGGGCCCTCGGCCCGTCCCACGACCTCTGCCCGATCGGCTGCTGCCCCGCGCGGGCGGAGCGGCCGGCGGCCGCCGGTGCCGACAGTCCGTACGCCTGAGGAGTGCTTGTGACCGAGACCGACCCCCTGCTGCCGGAGCTGCTCGACCTCGCCCTGGAGGCCGCGCGCCGGGCGGGCGCGCTGCTGCGCGACGGCCGCCCGGACGACCTGGCCGTCGCCAAGACCAAGTCCAGCCCCATCGACGTCGTCACCGAGATGGACATCGCCGCAGAGAAACTGATCACCGGTTTCCTCGCCGAGCACCGGCCGGGCGACGGCTTCCTCGGCGAGGAGGGCGCCGCCAGCCCGGGCTCCAGCGGCGTCCGCTGGGTGATCGACCCGCTCGACGGGACGGTGAACTATCTCTACGGCCTGCCGACCTGGTCCGTCTCGATCGCCGCCGAACGGGACGGCGAGACCGTCGTCGGCGTGGTGGCGGCCCCGATGCGCCGGGAGACGTACCGCGCGGTCCTCGGCGGCGGGGCGTACGTCGAGGGCCCGGACATCGGTGAGCGCCGGCTCTCCTGCCGGCCCCCGGCGCCGCTGGAGCAGGCCCTGGTCTCCACCGGCTTCGCCTACGTCCACGCCGTCCGCTCGCACCAGGCGGACGTCGCCCAGCGCCTCATCCCGCGCGTGCGCGACATCCGGCGCGGCGGCTCCGCCGCGATCGACCTCTGTGACGTGGCCGCGGGCCGCCTCGACGCGTACTTCGAGCGCGGTCTGAACCCGTGGGACCTGGCGGCGGGGGAGCTCATCGCACGGGAAGCGGGCGCGGTGACCGGTGGACGCCCCGGAGAGCCCGCCTCGGGCGCCCTGGCACTCGCGGGGACGCCCGGCGTCTTCGAGCCCCTCCAGCGACTCCTGGAGGAGTTCGGCGCCTGGCACGACTAGGGGGTGTCTGACAATTCCCCGCGGCGTCGCGGTGTCCGGCACGCACGCTCGCCGCGTTGCCGAAAAGCCCTAGTAGCTCCGCTACGAGGGCTCTCCGGCGCCTTGCGAATCGCACGCACCGGACACTGCTCCTTTTTCCACGGGGAATTGTCAGACACCCCCTGGGCCCTGTACGTGCGTGGGCCCCGGTGTCATCGACACCGGGGCCCAGGCACATACCGAGGTCAGGCCATGTCCGAGATCAGACGCCGGCGGCGCCGACCTCCACGCCGTGTTCGGCGGCCAGACGGTGCAGGTCTTCGAGCTCAGCCTGCTCGACGTCCGCGAGGAAGTCGTCGCCCGTCTCGCGAGCCCGTGTGAGGTCGGTCTGCGCGCTCCTGATGCGCTGCAGCAGTCCTGCGGTGAAAGCGTCCATCGTGCGCCCCCTCGTCATGGGTCGGTGGCACGGGGGTGTGCCGAGGGTGGGTGGATCACACGCTGCCACCTCTGGGGGACAGAGCGGCCTGTGGCGTGCCACATACAGGGCGTGATCGCGGGGTGTGCAGACGTCCTCCCCAAGCCGTTCCTCACGGAAACCTCAACTGGCCGGTGAGTCAGGTGAATTCTCGGTGCCCCTCCGGCCGGGCCCCCGGCCCTCTCCCGCCCCCTCGCGCAGGGCCCCCGGCCCCTCCCGCCCTCGGTCCCGCGCGACCTCCCGCCCCCGGCCGGAGCCCGTGCGGAACCCGGTTGTACCCCGCCTTACAGCCGGTTTACGCGCGTCCGGGGCAGGATGGACACCCACAGTCCACGCTCAGGAACCGCTCTGTCCGCCATGCGCGCCAGGGCCGGCAGGAAGGAATTGCGACGTGCGCGTACTCGTCGTCGAGGACGAGCAGCTGCTCGCCGATGCGGTGGCCACCGGACTGCGCCGGGAGGCCATGGCCGTCGACGTCGTGTACGACGGCGCCGCCGCCCTGGAGCGCATCGGGGTGAACGACTACGACGTCGTCGTCCTCGACCGCGACCTCCCGCTCGTCCACGGGGACGACGTCTGCCGGAAGATCGTCGAGCTCGGCATGCCCACCCGGGTCCTGATGCTCACCGCCTCCGGCGACGTCAGCGACCGGGTCGAGGGCCTGGAGCTGGGCGCCGACGACTACCTCCCGAAGCCCTTCGCCTTCACCGAGCTGACCGCGCGGGTCCGCGCCCTCGGCCGGCGCACGACCGTCCCGCTCCCGCCCGTCCTGGAGCGGGCCGGCATCAAGCTCGACCCCAACCGCCGCGAGGTCTTCCGCGACGGCAAGGAGGTCCAGCTCGCGCCGAAGGAGTTCGCCGTCCTGGAGGTCCTCATGCGCAGCGAGGGAGCGGTCGTCTCGGCCGAGCAGCTCCTGGAGAAGGCCTGGGACGAGAACACCGACCCGTTCACGAACGTCGTACGGGTCACGGTGATGACGCTGCGCCGCAAGCTCGGCGAACCCCCGGTCATCGTCACCGTCCCCGGCTCCGGCTACCGGATCTGACCCGGTGGCCGCGACCCCGGCGCCGCCACAGGCGCCCCCGAAGCCGACCTGGGACCCCCGGGACCCCGTCAGGCCCCTGCTGCGCCCGACGATCCGGATAAGGCTCACGCTGCTGTACGGCGGGATGTTCCTGATCGCCGGCATCCTGCTGCTGTCGATCATCTACCTCCTCGCCGCGCAGGCGCTGCACATCGGCAGCGAGCTGCCGTTCAAGATCGTGCAGGGCAAGGTCACCAGCGAGGTCTGCAACTTCCCCAACGACGCCCCGGCCACCGAGTTCAACGCGGCCATGAACACCTGCGTCAACGAACAGCGCCAGCACGCCCTGGACGACCTCCTGCGCCGCTCGCTCTTCGCTCTCCTCGGCCTGAGCATCATCGCCTTCGCCTTCGGCTACGCCATGGCGGGACGCGTCCTGTCCCCGCTCGGCCGGATCACCCGGACCGCCCGCCAGGTGGCCGGGTCGGACCTGGCCCGCCGGATCGAGCTGGACGGCCCCGACGACGAGCTCAAGGAGCTGGCCGACACCTTCGACGAGATGCTGGAGCGCCTGGAGCGCGCCTTCAGCGCCCAGCAGCGGTTCGTGGCGAACGCCTCGCACGAGCTGCGCACCCCGCTGGCGATCAACCGCACGCTCCTGGAGGTCCACCTCTCGGACCCCGGCGCTCCGGTCGAGCTCCAGCAGCTCGGCAAAACCCTGCTCGCCACCAACGAACGCAGCGAGCAGCTGGTCGAGGGCCTGCTGCTGCTCGCCCGCAGCGACAACCAGATCATCGAGCGCAAGCCCGTCGACCTGGCCGAGGTCGCCTCCCGGGCCATGGACCAGGTGCACGCGGAGGCCGAGGCCAAGGGCGTGGAGTTCCGTGGCGAGCGGGCGCCGGCCATCGTCCACGGCAACGGCGTCCTGCTCGAACGGATCGCGCTGAACCTGGTCCAGAACGCCGTGCGCTACAACGTGCCGGACGACGGCTGGGTGGAGGTCACCACCGAGACCCAGCACGGCCTGGCGGTCCTCGTGGTCTCGAACACGGGTCCTGTCGTTCCCGCGTACGAGATCGACAACCTCTTCGAGCCCTTCCGGCGCCTGCGCCAGGAGCGGACGGGGAGCGACAAGGGAGTCGGGCTCGGCCTGTCGATCGCCCGGTCGGTGGCGCGCGCCCACGGCGGCCGTATCATCGCGGAGCCTCGTGAAGGCGGTGGTCTCGTGATGCGCGTCACTCTCCCGATCTGACACACTTCGTGTACCTGCCGCTTCCGTTCGCTGTGCGCGGAATTTTCGGAGGCCGGCCGTGAGACGCCCCTGTGTGATCGATCACAGGTACGTACAGCCGTCTTTCCACTCTCCGTGATCGGGAATTCCCGCGGAAAACCGGGAAAAGTCCGGGTTTCCGGGCCCCTTGATGACGGGAAGTACACGGGGTGGCGCCCGTGAAGGACGGCAGGTGGACCGTGTACGGTCCCGTTCGCCACCCAAAGCCGATCACTCGTGAGAGGGCGGGTTGGGTGTCGATTGAGTAACAGACCTTGATGTGAGGCAAAATCTCCGCCTCGGGTCGGGCACAAGTCCGGCCTCTCACGCGTTACGTGCGCTGGAGACACCGCAACCACCCAGAGGGGGAGAGCGACATGGCAACGGATTACGACACCCCACGCAAGACCGACGACGACGTCGATTCGGACAGCCTTGAGGAACTGAAGGCCCGCCGGAACGACAAGTCGACCTCGACGGTCGACGTCGACGAGTTCGAGGCCGCCGAAGGCCTGGAGCTGCCCGGCGCCGACCTCTCGAACGAAGAGCTCGCCGTCCGGGTCCTGCCCAAGCAGGCCGACGAGTTCACCTGCATGAGCTGCTTCCTCGTGCACCACCGCAGCCAGCTGGCTCGGGAGAAGAACGGCCAGCCGATCTGCCGCGACTGCGACTGAGGCAGGCCGACCGTGGCAGGCGATACACCGTCCCGGAAGCGACGCTTCCGGCTTCATGGGAAGCCGGAGGCGGATCAGGGCGGCCCCGCCCGGGCCGAGGGTGCCCAGCACGCACCCGACGCCGAGCCCACCGCCCTCCTGCCCTCCCTCGGCGCACGTGACGACGAGCGGGGCCCCTCGGCCTCGCTCGAAGCTGCTCCCGTGCCGGTGGAGCGGGAGGAGCCCCGCCACAGGCGTCTCGACGCCGTCAGGCGCGTCGCCAATCCGGCGCGCGTACAGCTGGAGCGCGTCAAACTCGACCGCGCGCGGATCGACGCCGTCAAACGCGGCGTGAAGCGCGGCGGCGAGAGCGCCAAGGCCGGCATCGGCTACATCGCCGACCGGATCATCGACATCGCCCCGCGCGTCCCCGTGCGGGACCTGGCGACCCTGCGCCGCCACTTCCCGGGGCTGGGCCCCGAACAGATCGCCGACAAGCTCGTCGCGGGAGCGGCCAACGCCAGCTCGACCGTCGGCGCGAGCATCGGTGCCGCCGCCATGCTCCCCGTACCCCCCGCGATGCCGGCCGAGCTGGCCGCGGAGATCACCGGAGTCGCGGCGATCGAGCTGAAGCTCATCGCCGAGCTGCACGAGGTCTACGGCGTGCGACCGTCCGGCACGCTCACCCAGCGGTCGGCGGCCTATCTGACCTCCTGGGCGGAGGAGCGGGGCATCGACCCCACCAAGCCCACCACCGTCAACGCCGCGCTCGGCGGTCAGCTCAAGCGCGAACTGCGCCAGCAGATCATGAAGCGCATGGTGCGCAATCTGCCGAACCTGACACCGTTCATGGTCGGCGCCGCCGTCGGAGCCGTGATGAACCGGCGCGACACCAAGAAGCTCGCCGAGCACGTCCGCAAGGACCTGCGCCAGCGCCAGGTGCCCTGGGATGCCCTGGTGGGGCTGCCGCCGTTGGAGCAGCCCGCGAACCCCTCCACGGAGATCGAGTTCTAGGGCGCCGCGTCCGGCGCCCCTCGGAGAAGGCCCCGACCGATCCAGACGTCCTCGCGAAGAGGGCCCCCGCCCGGTCTAGGCGTCCTCGGCCGTCGCGACCGCGTCCTCGGCCGGCTCCTCCGCGCCCCGCGTCCGCGTGCCCCCGTCGCGTACGGCCTCCAGGGCCGCGATCAGGCCCTCCGGGTCACGGGTGGACAGATAGGCGTACGGCGTCGGGTCCGCCGGGTCCGTGATCTCGATCCGGACCGCCGTCGGGATGTAGCTCCGCAGCAGCATGAAGGCGCGCGGATCGGACTTGTACGTCCGCCACGCGCGCGCCTCCTCGGCGTCCAGCGCCTCGGGCGTGCCCAACGCCGACACCGGGATCCGCGCGTCGCCCGCGACCAGCGACCCCGCCACGACCCAGACGCGGGCCGAGCCGTACGAGGAGACGGCCACGGCCGCCAGCGCGGCCGCCCCGATCAGTCCGCCCAGCGTCGGAACCGTGCCCAGCGGGAACATCACCAGACCACCCGACAGCCCCAGCAGAGCCACGATCACCCACCAGGAAGCGGGGGCGGTCAGACGTTCGTCGAAACCCGGGGTGGCCGACGGCGAGGGGGACGGTGCGGAACCCGGCGCGGAGGACGGTGCGGAAGGCTGCATACCTCCTAGCTTGGCACGGCGCGACCCGCCCCCATCCGCGCGGGTAAGGTCTGCGCCTGTGACTGCAACATCTGCCGCCCTCACCCCGCCGGCCGACGCCATACCGCCGGTACGCCACCCCGACGCGCCCGCCCCCGGCGAGCTGCTCGGCGCGCACTATGAGCACTGCTTCGGGTGCGGCGGCGGGCAGCCCCACGGACTCCACCTCGCGGCCCGCGCCGGCGAGGGCGTGACCGTCACCGCGGAATTCACCGTGACCCCCGACCACCAGGGCGCCCCCGGCCTCGCACACGGCGGCGTCCTCGCCACCGCGCTCGACGAGACCCTGGGCTCCCTGAACTGGCTGCTCCGGGTCATCGCCGTCACCGGCCGGCTGGAGACCGACTTCGCGCGGCCCGTCCCGGTCGGCACGGTGCTGCACCTGGAGGCCGAGGTCACCGCCGTGCACGGGCGCAAGATCTACTCGACCGCCACCGGCCGGATCGGCGGGCCCGGCGGCCCCGTCGCGGTCCGCGCCGACGCCCTCTTCATCGAGGTCAAGGTCGACCACTTCATCGACAACGGACGCCCGGAGGAGATCCAGGCGGCCATGTCCGACCCCGACCAGGTCCGGCGCGCCCGCGCCTTCGAGGTGAACCCCTGATGCGTAACCCTGTCGACGTACTCGTCCGGCGCGTGGACCCGGACGTACCGATCCCCGCCTACGGCCACCCCGGTGACGCCGGGGTGGACCTGGTGACCACGGAGGAGGCCGTCCTGCCCCCCGGGGAGCGGACCGTGCTCCCCACCGGGATCTCCATCGCCCTCCCCGACGGCTACGCCGCCTTCGTGCACCCGCGCTCCGGACTGGCCGCCCGGCTGGGTATCGCGCTGGTGAATGCCCCGGGGACGGTGGATGCCGGGTACCGTGGAGAGATCAAGGTGATCGTGGTCAATCTGGACCCGCGTGAGAGCGTGCGGTTCGAGCGGTTCGACCGGATTGCCCAACTTGTCGTCCAGCAGGTCGAGAAGGTGCGCTTCCACGAGGTCGCGGAGCTTCCCGGCTCCGCGCGGGCCGAGGGGGGCTTCGGGTCCACCGGCGGTCATGCCGCCGTGGACGGCACAACGGGTGGGAATCGATACGCTTCGGTCGTATCCGACCGGGAAGGACAGTGACGTGTTCGGACGTCGCAAGAAGAGCGGTGCCGCTGAGGACGCAGCGGGCGAGGCCGAGCAGGTCGTCGACGAGGTCGAAACCCGTGACGGCACGGACGCGGCCGGACGGTCGCGTCGGATGAATCTTCCGCCGGCTCCCCGGCCCGACGGGCCGTGGGACATCTCCGAGGTCTCCAAGCCGGAGGACGGCCGGGTCGACCTCGGCGGCATCTTCGTGCCCGGAGTCGAGGGCATGGAGCTGCGTGTGGAGGTGGCCGGAGACGCGATCGTCGCCGCCACCGTCGTCCTGCGTGACAGCGCCGTGCAGCTGCAGGCGTTCGCCGCGCCGAAGAAGGAAGGCATCTGGGGCGAGGTCCGCGAGGAGATCGCCTCCGGCATCACCCAGCAGGGCGGTGTCATCGACGAGGTCGAGGGCCCCCTCGGCTGGGAGCTGCGGGCCCAGGTCCCGGTGCAGCTGCCGGACGGCACCGGCGGTGTGCAGCTGGTGCGCTTCGTGGGCGTCGACGGCCCCCGCTGGTTCCTCCGCGGAGTCATCTCCGGCCAGGGCGCGGTGCAGCCCGAGGCGGCCGGCCTCCTGGAGCAGATCGTCCGGGACACCGTCGTCGTCCGCGGCGAGGGCCCGATGGCTCCGCGCGACCCGATCGTGCTGAAGCTGCCGAACGACGCCCAGATGGTGCCCGAGGGCGTCCAGACGGACGACCAGGAAGGCTCGCGCTTCTCCGGAGGCATGGGCCAGCTCCAGCGCGGACCGGAGATCACCGAGGTCCGCTGACGCCACGTGCCGCCGGCCGACCGCCGACGGCACGACGCCGACCCACCCCGCGGCCCGATCCGAAGGACCGGGCCCGGGACGACGGCCGGTGGCCCCGCTCCGTACCCCGCGTACGGCCCGGGCCACCGGCCGTTCGCGTACACGGGCCTCGGCGGGGCGTCGCACCGTGCGCGTACGCGGCCGCCGCCTCGAACGAAGATCCGCCGATGGCGGTGAACCCTGGCCCGCCGGGCGTGGCGCGGCCCATACTGGCGGGCGCAGACGTCCGGCACGGACGTGCGACGACGGGGGGTCCCAGGGATGAGCGAGAGCAGGAGCGGCAGCGCGCGGTCCGGCACGGCGGTGGCCGAGGACCCGACCGGCGGCCCCATGGTCCGGGTCGAGGACCTGCACCGCTCGTACGGTACGGGCGAGGCGGCCGTCCACGCCCTGCGCGGGGTCTCCTTCGACATCCCGCGCGGCGAACTCGTCGCCCTCAAGGGCCGCTCGGGCTCCGGCAAGACCACGCTGCTCAACCTGGTCGGCGGCCTGGACACCCCCGACGGCGGGCGCATCACGGTCGGCGGGACGGACCTGGCCGACCTCGGCGAGAACGGCCTCCTGGAGCTGCGCCGGGACCGTATCGGCTTCATCTTCCAGTCCTTCGGGCTCATCCCGATCCTGACCGCCGCCGAGAACGTCGGCGTACCGATGCGGCTGCGGAAGGCCGATCCTCAGGAGCGCGAGGAGCGGGTCGCCCTCCTCCTCGCCCTCGTCGGTCTCGCGGACCACGCCGCCCAGCGCCCCGGCGAACTCTCCGGCGGCCAGCAGCAGCGCGTGGCGATCGCCCGCGCCCTCGCCAACCGGCCGGCCCTGCTGGTCGCCGACGAGCCGACCGGCCAGCTCGACGCGGAGACGGGCCTCGCGGTGATGGAGCTGCTGCGGGCGGTGGTACGGAGCGAGGGGGTCACCGCGCTGGTGGCCACCCACGACGCCCAGCTGCTGGGCCTGGCGGACCGGGTCCTGGAGCTGAACGACGGCGAGATCATCGAGCACTAGAGGTACGGGGGCACGCGGGCACCCGCTGATCCCAGGGGGAGCCGCCCGTCCCGTCCGGGCGGGCTGCTCGTGGCCCCCGGGCGGCCGCATCAAAGTCCCGTCAATACGGCCCGGAGGCCCCGGGACCCGTACGGTATGCCCGTTTCGCTGGACGTATGGTCGAGCCATGGCGGGACGCGGCAGGCTACGGATCTACCTCGGTGCGGCACCGGGCGTCGGCAAGACGTACGCGATGCTGTCCGAGGCGCACCGGCGCGTCGAGCGTGGCACGGACTGCGTCGTCGCGTTCGTCGAGCACCACGACCGCCCGCGTACCGAAGTGATGCTGCACGGCCTGGAGCACGTCCCGCGCCGCTCCCTCGCCTACCGGGACACCACCTTCACCGAGATGGACGTCGATGCGGTCCTGGCCAGGAGACCGGCCGTCGTCCTCGTCGACGAGCTCGCCCACACCAACGTCCCCGGCTCCCGCAACGGCAAGCGCTGGCAGGACGTCGAGGAGCTGCTCGCCGCCGGGATCGACGTCATATCGACCGTCAACATCCAGCATCTGGAGTCGCTCGGCGACGTCGTCGAGTCGATCACCGGGGTCCGCCAGCGGGAGACCGTCCCCGACGAGGTGGTCCGCCGCGCCGACCAGATCGAACTGGTCGACATGTCGCCGGAGGCGCTGCGCCGGCGCATGGCCCACGGCAACATCTACACGCCCGACAAGATCGACGCCTCCCTCTCCCACTACTTCCGCCCCGGCAACCTCACCGCGCTGCGCGAGCTGGCCCTGCTGTGGACGGCCGACCGGGTCGACGAGTACCTCCGGCAGTACCGGGGCGAGCACAACATCCGCTCGACCTGGCAGGCCCGTGAACGGATCGTCGTCGGCCTCACCGGCGGCCCCGAGGGCCGCACCCTCATCCGGCGCGCCACCCGGCTCGCCGAGAAGGGCGCCGGCGGGGAGGTGCTCGCCGTCTACATCGCCCGCGGCGACGGACTCACCGCCGCCTCGCCGAAGGAGCTGGCGCTCCAGCGCACCCTGGTCGAGGACCTCGGCGGAACGTTCCACCACGTCATAGGCGACGACATCCCCTCCGCCCTCCTCGAATTCGCCCGGGGCGTCAACGCCACCCAGATCGTCCTCGGCTCCAGCAGGCGCAAGACGTGGCAGTACGTCTTCGGCCCCGGCGTCGGCCAGACCGTCGCCCGCGAGTCCGGGCCGGACCTGGACGTCCACATCGTCACCCACGAGTCCGTCGCCAAGGGCCGCGGACTTCCGGTCGCCCGCGGTGCCCGCCTCGGCCGCTCCCGCATCATCTGGGGCTGGGTGGTGGGCGTCGCCGGGCCGGTGCTGCTCGCCCTGCTCCTCACTCATGTCGACGCCGACCTCGGTCTCGCCAACGACATGCTGCTCTTCCTCGCGCTCACGGTCGCCTCCGCCCTGCTCGGCGGACTCCTCCCCTCCCTGGCCTCGGCGGCGGCCGGCTCCTTCCTGCTGAACTGGTTCTTCACCCCGCCCCTGCACAAGGTGACCATCGCCGACCCCAAGAACATCGTCGCCATCGCCGTCTTCTTCGGAGTCGCCATGGCGGTCGCGTCGGTGGTCGACCTGGCCGCCCGGCGCACCCACCAGGCCGCCAGGCTGCGCGCCGAGTCCGAGGTGCTGTCCTACCTCGCCGGGAGCGTGCTGCGCGGGGAGTCGAGCCTGGACGCCCTGCTGGAGCGGGTCAGGGAGACCTTCTCCATGGAGTCCGTGGCCCTGCTGGAACGGGACAGCGACGTCGAGCCGTGGCGGCGCGCGGGCAGCGTGGGCGCGGCGCCCGCCGCCCGCCCCGAGGAGGCCGATGTGGACATGCCCGTCGGCGAACACCTCGCGCTCGCCCTGAACGGCCGGGCCCTGCCCGCCGAGGACCGGCGCGTGCTCGGCGCGTTCGCCGCGCAGGCGGCGGTGGTACTGGACCGCCGGCGGCTCGTCGGAGAGGCCGAGGAAGCCCGCAAGCTGGCCGAGGGCAACAAGATCCGCACCTCGCTCCTCGCCGCGGTCAGCCATGACCTGCGCACCCCCCTCGCCGGGATCAAGGCGGCGGTCTCCTCCCTGCGCTCCGACGACGTCGACTGGTCCGAGGAGGACCGGGCGGAGCTGCTCGCCGGCATCGAGGAGGGGTCCGACCGCCTCGACCACCTCGTGGGCAACCTCCTCGACATGTCGCGGCTCCAGACCGGGACCGTCACCCCGCTGATCCGGGCCGTCGACCTGGACGAGGTCGTGCCGATGGCCCTCGGCGGCGTCCCCGACGGCAGCGCCGAGCTCGACATCCCGGAGAGCCTGCCGATGGTCGACGTCGACACGGGGCTCCTGGAGCGGGCGGTGGCCAACATCGTCGAGAACGCGGTGAAGTACAGCCCGCCCGACGTGCCGGTGACCGTCGCTGCCAGCGCGCTGGCCGACCGGGTGGAGCTCAGGGTCGCCGACCGCGGACCCGGGGTGCCGGACGAGAGCAAGGACGGCATCTTCGAACCGTTCCAGCGCTTCGGCGACGCCCCGCGCGGTTCCGGGGTCGGCCTGGGTCTCGCGGTGGCCCGCGGCTTCGTGGAGGCCATGGGCGGCACGCTCACCGCCGAGGACACCCCCGGCGGCGGCCTCACCATGACGCTCACGCTCAAGGCCGTACGGAGGGCCGAGGAGCCGCCGCCGACCGCCGGGCTCCCCGCCCGCCTCACCTCCTGACCCGACCCACGAGGGGCCCGGCTTCCCGTACGCCCCCGCCGCAGAAGAGAGAAGGAACCCTTCGATGACCCGGGTCCTCGTCGTCGACGACGAGCCGCAGATCGTCCGCGCGCTGGTGATCAACCTCCGGGCACGGAAGTACGAGGTGGACGCCGCACCCGACGGAGCCACCGCCCTCCGGCTCGCCGCCGAACGCCATCCCGACGTGGTCGTCCTCGACCTCGGGCTGCCCGACATCGACGGCGTCGAGGTCATCAGAGGACTGCGCGGCTGGACCCGCGTGCCGATCCTCGTCCTCTCGGCGCGCCAGACCTCCGACGAGAAGGTCGAGGCGCTCGACGCGGGCGCCGACGACTACGTCACCAAACCCTTCGGGATGGACGAGCTGCTGGCCCGGCTGCGCGCCGCGGTCCGCCGGGCCGAGCCGGTCGGCGGCGCCGAGGACGGGGCCGTGGTCGTCGAGACCGCCGGCTTCACGGTCGACCTGGCCGCGAAGAAGGTCCACCGGGACGGCAAGGACGTCCGCCTCACCCCCACCGAGTGGCACCTCCTGGAGGTGCTGGTCCGCAACAGCGGCCGCCTGGTCAGCCAGAAGCAGCTCCTCCAGGAGGTCTGGGGGCCGTCGTACGGCACCGAGACCAACTATCTGCGGGTCTACATGGCCCAGCTGCGGCGCAAGCTGGAGGCGGACCCCTCCCACCCCCGGCACTTCGTCACCGAACCGGGCATGGGATACCGCTTCGAGCACTGATCCGGCCGGGATCGGCCGCCGTACGGAGGGCCGGGGCCCGTGTCCGTGAGGGCCGGTACGCTTTCTGTATGAGTGCTGCACCGCGAACAGAGAAGCCGGCCGGGCGCTTCCGCAGGATGCTCGACCGGCTGTCCACCTCGCAGGAGGAGCTGGAGTCCGAAGAGCTCCAGGGGGACACCGCGGCTTCGGGGTGCACGCGCATCTGCGACTGCTCCGACCGCCAGATAGTCAAGGTGACTGGTACGTTGCGCACGGTCACCCTGCGACCGCGGGCCGGTGTGCCGGCCCTGGAGGCCGAGCTGTTCGACGGCACGGCCCCGCTGGACGTGGTGTGGCTGGGCCGGCGGTCCATCGTGGGCATCGAGCCGGGCCGCAAGCTGATCGCCTCCGGCCGGATCTCCATGAGCCACGGCCGGCGGGTCCTCTTCAACCCCAAATACGAGCTCCGACCGCTCGGACAGGAGTAGCCGGTGACGTCCTTCGACAAGCCGACGCAGGATCAGGACGCCCGGGCCTCCGACGACGCCCGGGCCCCCGAGGCGCCCGCCTCCCAGGCCCGGGTCTCGCGCGAGGTCAACGAAGCCGCGCTGTTCGAGGCCTTCGGCGGCGTGCGGGGCATGGTCGAGACGGTCCTGCCCGGACTCCTCTTCGTCACGATCTTCACGATCAACAAGGACCTGCACAGCTCGGCCATCGCCGCGCTCGGGGTCGCCGTGCTCCTCCTGGTCGTCCGCCTGGTCCGCCGGGACACGATGAAGCACGCCTTCAGCGGCGTCTTCGGCGTCGCCATCGGTGTCGTCTTCGCGATGATGACCGGCAACGCCAAGGACTTCTACCTCCCGGGCATGCTGTACACCCTGGGTCTCGCCCTCGCCTACATCGTCACCACGCTGGCGGGCGTGCCCCTCATCGGCCTGATCCTCGGCCCGGTGTTCAAGGAGAACCTCTCCTGGCGGACCCGGAACCCCGGACGCAAGAAGGCGTACGCCAAGGCCAGCTGGGCCTGGGGCCTGATCCTGCTGGCCAAGTGCGCCATCCTCTTCCCGCTGTACTGGTGGGCCGACACGACCCAGTTCGGGTGGGTCCTGGTGGCGCTCAAGATCCCGCCGTTCCTGCTCGCCGTCTATCTGACGTGGGTCTTCCTCGCGAAGGCCCCGCCGCCGATCGACGTCTTCGCCGAGATGGAGGCGGAGGAGGAGGCCGAGAAGGCCCGCAAGGCGGCAGCGACACAGCAGCCGGAGGCGTAACAGGGGGGTCGGCGCACGCCACAGGAGCGCCCGCACGGGACCTGTACGGCTCCCGGACCGTGCGGCTCCCGGCCCGTGCGGCGCCCGCCCCGCGTCACGAGAAGGGCCCGGACCTCATCAGAGGCCCGGGCCCTTCTCGTACCGCCGTGTCGCACACGCCCCGTCGCACGCGCCGTGCCGGGGGCGTACGCCGTGTTCAGTCGGTCGGCGTGTCCTCGGCGCCGCGGCGGACCGACAGCAGGTCCTCCAGTTGCTCCTCGCGGGCCTGAGCGGCCACGAAGAGGAGTTCGTCGCCCGCCTCCAGGGTCTCCTCCGGGCTCGGCGTGAGCACGCGCGAACCGCGGATGATCGTGACCAGAGAGGTGTCCTGCGGCCAGGCCACGTCGCCCACCGACGTCCCCGCGATCGCCGACTCCGGCGGCAGCGTCAGCTCCACCAGGTTGGCGTCGCCGTGGCTGAAGCGCAGCAGCCGGACCAGATCGCCGACGCTCACCGCCTCCTCCACCAGGGCCGACATCAGACGCGGCGTCGACACGGCGACGTCCACGCCCCAGGACTCGTTGAAGAGCCACTCGTTCTTCGGGTTGTTCACCCGGGCGACCACGCGCGGCACGCCGTACTCGGTCTTCGCGAGCAACGACACGACGAGGTTCACCTTGTCGTCACCGGTCGCCGCGATGACCACGTTGCAGCGCTGCAGCGCCGCCTCGTCCAGCGACGTGATCTCGCACGCGTCCGCGAGCAGCCACTCCGCCTGCGGCACCCGCTCCACCGAGATGGCGGTCGGCGCCTTGTCGACGAGCAGCACCTCGTGCCCGTTCTCCAGCAGCTCGCCCGCGATGGAACGGCCCACCGCACCCGCGCCCGCAATAGCGACACGCATCAGTGACCGCCCTCCTCAGGCCCCTCGGCGAAGGCCTCCTCGACCTTCGCGATCTCGTCCGTACGCATCATCACGTGCACGAGGTCGCCCTCCTGCAGCACCGTTTGCGACGTCGGGAGAATCGCCTCGCCCAGCCGGGTGAGGAACGCGACGCGCACCCCCGTCTCGTCCTGCAGCCTGCTCACCTTGTGGCCGATCCACGCGGACGAGGTGTGCACCTCCGCGAGCTGCACCCCACCGCTCGGATCGCTCCACAGCGGCTCCGCGCCGGACGGCAGCAGCCGCCGCAGCATCTGGTCGGCGGTCCAGCGGACCGTCGCGACCGTGGGGATCCCCAGGCGCTGATAGACCTCGGCGCGCCGGGGGTCGTAGATCCTGGCCGCCACGTTCTCGATGCCGAACATCTCGCGCGCGACCCGCGCGGCGATGATGTTGGAGTTGTCACCACTGCTCACCGCGGCGAAGGCTCCGGCCTCCTCGATGCCGGCCTCGCGCAGTGTGTCCTGGTCGAACCCGACGCCCGTGACCCGACGACCGCCGAAGGCGGACCCGAGACGGCGAAAAGCCGTCGGGTCCTGATCCACGACGGCGACGGTGTGGCCCTGCTGCTCCAGGGTCTGCGCGAGAGCGGCTCCCACTCGCCCGCAGCCCATGATGACGATGTGCACGTCCCCTTACCCCGCACTCCTGATCGCCTTGCTGACCTGCGAAAACACCCTGCTCACAACTTTCCTCACCCGACTTGGCCCGGGCCGTGGCGGACAGCGCCCTGCCGTGCTGTCCGACCCGAGCTTATGCGGCAACACTGGCCGGGACCTCATCCGAGGTGGTACGCACGGAGATTCCGTGGGGATCGGGGGTGCCGGTGGGCATGGCGCTTTTCGAACGCTTACGATCCTCTCCGTGTCCAAACTGACCGACGTGCCCAAACGGATCCTGATCGGGCGGGCCCTGCGCAGCGACAGGCTCGGGGAGACCCTCCTCCCGAAGCGCATCGCACTCCCCGTCTTCGCCTCCGACCCTCTGTCCTCGGTGGCGTACGCACCGGGCGAGGTGTTGCTGGTCCTGTCCATCGCCGGTCTGTCGGCCTACCACTTCAGCCCGTGGATCGCCCTGGCGGTCGTCGTCCTGATGTTCACGGTCGTCGCCTCCTACCGCCAGAACGTGCACGCGTACCCCAGCGGCGGCGGTGACTACGAGGTCGCCAACACCAACCTCGGCCCGAAGGCCGGACTCACCGTCGCCAGCGCCCTGCTCGTCGACTACGTCCTGACCGTCGCCGTCTCCATCTCCTCCGGCATCGAGAACCTCGGCTCGGCCATTCCGTTCGTCGTGGAGCACAAGGTCCTCTGCGCGGTCGCCGTCATCGTGCTGCTGACCGTCATGAACCTGCGCGGGGTGAGGGAGTCGGGCAGCCTCTTCGCCATCCCGACGTACGTCTTCGTCACCGGCGTCTTCCTCATGATCGCGTGGGGCGCCTACCGCGGCATCGTCCTCGGCGACACGATGAAGGCCCCCACCGCCGACTTCGAGATCAAGCCCGAGCACCAGGGCCTGGCCGGCTTCGCGCTGGTCTTCCTGCTGCTGCGCGCCTTCTCCTCCGGCTGTGCCGCCCTCACCGGCGTCGAGGCGATCTCCAACGGCGTCCCGGCCTTCCGCAAGCCGAAGTCGCGGAACGCCGCCACCACGCTCGCCCTCATGGGCGGCCTGGCCGTCACGATGTTCTGCGGCATCATCTTCCTCGCCATGGCCACCGACGTACGGATGGCCGAGAAGCCCGCCCACGACCTGCTGCTCAACGGCGTCCCGGTCGGCGAGAGCTACGTCCAGGACCCGGTCATCTCGCAGGTCGCGGCGGCCGTCTTCGGCGACGGCACCTTCCTCTTCGTGGTCCTCGCCGCGGCCACGGCGCTCGTCCTCTTCCTGGCCGCCAACACGGCGTACAACGGCTTCCCGCTCCTCGGCTCGATCCTCGCCCAGGACCGGTACCTGCCGCGCCAGCTGCACACCCGCGGCGACCGCCTCGCGTTCTCCAACGGCATCGTGCTCCTCGCCGGCGCGGCCGCGCTGCTCGTGTGGGTGTACGGCGCCGACTCGACGAAGCTGATCCAGCTGTACATCGTCGGCGTCTTCGTCTCCTTCACCCTCAGCCAGACCGGCATGGTCCGGCACTGGAACCGTCACCTGAGGACGGAGAAGGACCAGGCGAAGCGCCGCCACATGATCCGCTCGCGCGCGATCAACGCCTTCGGCGCCTTCTTCACCGGCCTGGTCCTGGTCGTCGTCCTGGCGACCAAGTTCACCCACGGCGCCTGGGTCGCACTGCTCGGCATGGTGATCTTCTACGGCACGATGACCGCGATCCGGAAGCACTACGACTCCGTCTCCGCGGAGATCGCGGCCGCCGAGGAGCGCCCCGACGAGTACGTACGCCCCTCGCGGGTCCGTTCCGTCGTCCTGGTCTCCAAGCTGCACAAGCCGACCCTGCGGGCGCTCGCCTACGCCAAGCTGCTGCACGCCAGCGAGCTGGAGGCGCTGAGCGTCAACGTCGACCCGGCGGAGACGAAGGCGCTGAAGGAGGAGTGGGAACGGCGCGGCATCAACGTCCCGCTGAAGATCCTCGACTCGCCGTACCGCGAGATCACCCGGCCCGTCATCGACTACGTGAAGAGCATCCGCCGCGAGAGCCCGCGCGACGCCGTCTCGGTCTACATCCCCGAGTACGTCGTGGGCCACTGGTACGAGCACCTGCTGCACAACCAGAGCGCGCTGCGGCTCAAGGGGCGGCTGCTGTTCACGCCGGGCGTGATGGTCACCTCGGTGCCGTACCAGCTGCGGTCCTCCGAGGCGGCGAAGAAGCGGGCCGGGAAGCGCCAGGACTGGAACGCGCCGGGCTCCGTGCGCCGCGGCCCGGTCGAGAAGCGCCCGAAGGAACCGACGGCGAAGAGCTGAGGGGCGGAGCGGCTTACGGTCCCGCCCGCGCGGCCCCACCGCGCGGGGCCGGTCCGAGGCGTGTCGTTCCGAGGTGTCACGAGGCAGGGCGTGCCGGACCCTCGCGGACACGTAGACTGGTGGGCTGCCGCCCCGCGGCAGCCCACCGCTCTCTTTCTCTGGAGTCCCCCCGTCATGCAGAACGCACCTGTTTCTTCGTTGGTCGGGGAGGAGTACGAGGTCGAGGTCGGCCCCGTCGCGCACGGCGGCCACTGCATTGCCCGCACCGAGGAGGGCCGTGTCCTCTTCGTACGCCACGCCCTGCCCGGCGAGCGGATCGTCGCCCGCGTGACGGAGGGCGAGGAGACCTCGCGCTTCCTGCGCGCCGACGCCGTCACCGTGCTCGAGGCCTCCAAGGACCGCGTCGAGGCGCCCTGCCCGTTCGCGGGCCCCGGCAAGTGCGGCGGCTGCGACTGGCAGCACGCCAAGCCGGGCGCGCAGCGTCGCCTGAAGGGCGAGGTCATCGCGGAGCAGCTGCAGCGCCTGGCCGGGCTCACTCCCGAGGAGGCCGGCTGGGACGGCACCGTGATGCCGGCCGAGGGCGACAAGCTCCCGGCGGGCGAGGTGCCGCAGTGGCGCACCCGCGTCCAGTACGCCGTGGACGCGGAGGGGAACGCGGGCCTGCGCAAGCACCGCTCGCACGATGTCGAGGTGATCGACCACTGCATGATCGCCGCCGCCGGGGTCTCCGAGCTGGGCATCGAGAAGCGCAGCTGGGAGGGCATGGCCTCGATCGAGGCGATCGCCGCCTCGGGATCGGGTGACCGCCAGGTGATCCTGGCCCCCAGGCCCGGCGCGCGCCTGCCGCTGGTGGAGCTGGACAAGCCGGTCTCCGTACTGCGCGTCGAGGAGCACGACGGGGGAGTGCACCGGGTCCACGGCCGCCCCTTCGTCCGCGAGCGCGCCGACGACCGCACGTACCGCGTGGGCAACGGCGGCTTCTGGCAGGTCCACCCGAAGGCGGCCCAGACGCTGGTCCTCGCCGTCATGCAGGGCCTGATGCCGCGCAAGGGCGACACCGCCCTCGACCTCTACTGCGGCGTCGGCCTCTTCGCCGGTGCGATCGCCGACCGGGTCGGCGACCAGGGCGCGGTCCTCGGCATCGAGTCGGGCAAGCGCGCGGTGGAGGACGCCCGCCACAACCTCCAGGACTACGACCGCGTCCGCATCGAACAGGGCAAGGTCGAGACGGTCCTCCCGCGCACACGGATCACCGAGGTCGACCTGATCGTCCTGGACCCGCCGCGCGCGGGCGCCGGCAAGCAGACGGTCAAGCACCTCGCGGGCCTGGGAGCACGCCGGATCGCCTACGTGGCCTGCGACCCGGCGGCCCTGGCGCGCGACATCGCGTACTTCAAGGAGGGCGGCTACAAGGTGAGGACCTTGCGCGCCTTCGACCTGTTTCCGATGACGCACCACGTGGAGTGCGTGGCGATTCTGGAGCCGGTGAAGAAGGACGCCTGACCTGGTGTTTCCTGGTCTTCGTCAACTGCTCGACCTGTTTCCGGGCCAGCAACGCGTGAAGGCGCGTCGGCCCTGCTGAAAGCAACCTGACCTGCAGTTTCAGTACGGGACGTCGCGGTCCTAGCTAGCGGCATCAGGGCTCTCCTCGGGCTGTTGACGCTCAAGTGACGCACGTTCTGCAGCCCCATCACGTTGGCCCGTCCGCGTCCACGGACGCGACCGGGCCAACGGCTTGGTCGCCGACCCGCAAGCCGCTGGCCCTATGACATCCCGAATGCCAAGCCTGTCCCACGGCTGATGACGCTCACTCGTTGCCGGGTGGCGGCCCCAGTAGCGGTTTACCAGCGTCACTGACCACAGGCATTTTCGACGAGCGGCTGCTAGGACTTGCGGCCCTTGGCCCGAGAACATGCCGCCGTCGGACTGGTGGGCGGATCTCGGACTGTCCGCGACGGGGTCGACGGAGCCCGCCGGGAACAGCGGTGGGGAGCTGGCGGCGGTCGCCCGGGAGTTTCCGGTCCGCGCAATCGGCGCCCCGAGAATGAGCTGACACTTGCCGGCTCGAGATCTAGGTCCATGACCCGTACTGCGTGATCCAGCCATGATCGACGCAGTTCTCGCCGACAGCCGAGGTGTCGTTCTTCGGCAAGTCGGGCCTTACTAGGATTACTCCAACCGATTGCGGCCCGACGGGCTTCCTGAACAGGACATGCCCCCACCCGCACGAGTCACTCGTGCCCTGGGGGAACCACCTCGTGTCCATGCTCCTGCTGAAACTGTCGGCGGAGGATCTGCTCACTCTGAATTCGCGTCGCAGAATGGTTCCGCACCTTGCTGCCCGATGGCGCTACTTCAGGGGCGCGGACGCCTCGTTGTCGGAACGTTCCGCGTGGGCGGAAAGCCTGGTGAGCCTGGCGAACGACCTGGTCGCGGCGGAGCGCGGCAACGTGGAGATGATCGTCGAATGTGCCGCCACGCTCGACGAGGTGAACCGTTCCGAGAACCCACGCCTCATCGACGTCGTTCTGGTGGGTCGGCACCCGGAACGCAACGTGCCGTCGGTCCAGTTGGTCGAGCTGAAGCGCTGGTCGACGGTGACCAGGGTGGAGCAGGCCACGGCAGACCTGCTCTACGTGCCGGCCATGGACGAGGTGAAGCAGCACCCGGCACTGCAATTGCGCTCGTATTACCAGGCGTTCACGAGTGACAGGGGCCCCTTCCGGCGCTCGGACTTCGAATGCGGAGGTTTCGCCTACCTGCACAACGCCGCGGAAGACTCGGTTCGGCCCTTGATCGACGTGGATGCGCCGACAGGTGCCTACGCCCGCGTGTACACAAGCGACCGGCGCGCACAATTGCTGTCCGACCTCCAGCGGCACTTCGCCGTCGAAGGCGCGGCCTCAGAGGCCGAGAGGATGCTGCAGAACATGGGGTTGCGCAACACCCCGCTGCTCGACGCGATGATCTGGTCCCGCGGGGCCGACACCGTCTTCACACTCCGTGGGCGCCAGAAGGCAGTGGCCGACCAGGTCCTGGAATCGGCCGCCAAGGTCCTACCGGATCCCGAGCGTCCCACCTTGGTCCCGGACGAGCAACGGGTGATCTTCCTGGTGACCGGTGGCGCCGGAACGGGAAAGAGCGCGATCGGACTGCAGATCAAAGCGGAGCTGGAGGCACAAGGCCGCACGGTCAACTACGCCAGCGGCAGTAGGGCGTTCAACGGCGCGCTTCAAGAGCACGTCGGATACGGAGACCGGGAGTTCAGGGAGTCGTTCACGTACTTCAGCAATTTCGTCAGACCACCGGAGCCACCCCTGGACGTGTTGATCTGCGACGAGGCACACCGACTTCGCGACCGCTCGACGAATCGATTCTGGAAGCCCGAGGACTGGGGCACGGGGCCGCAGGTGGACGAGCTCCTCGCCGCGTCGCGACTGACGGTCTTCTTCATGGATGAAGGGCAGTCGGTGAGGCCGAACGAGGTCGGTACCGTACAGCTGATCAAGGAGGCTGCTGCCCGCCACGATGCCCGCCTTGTTGAGGTCGGGCTTCGCGAGCAGTTCCGCTGTGGCGGCAGCGACGCCTACCCCCGTTGGGTGCGCGCCGTGCTCGGTGTGACGGACGAGGAGATCGAGTGCTGGCGCCCGGACGGCCTGATGCACGTCGAAGTGGCGGACACCCCTGAGGAACTCGAACGGATCATCCGTGCCGAAGCGCTGGCCGGTGCGTCTGCGCGCATGGTCGCCGGCTATTGCTGGCCTTGGACCAAGCCACTCGGCAAGGAGAGGCGGCTGGAGGCCGATGTGCGCATCGGCGACTGGCACCGGCCGTGGAACGCGGACAGCGACACCTTCTGCGCTGACGACGTGCCCCCGTCCAAGATATGGTCCGTGCACGAGAACGGCCTCGGCCAGATCGGTTGTGTCTATACGGCGCAGGGCCTCGAATGGGACTGGTGCGGCGTCATCATGGGCGAGGACATGGTGCGCCGAGACGGCCAATGGGTGTTCCGTCGGGGCAAGGAGCGCAAGGCCGAGGAGTCTGACGCCAAGCGAGTGGCTCGCCCCGGCTCGTTCGACCCGAAGGTGAAGGCGGGCAGTGTCGACGACGAGGAATTCGCCCGACTCGTCCGCCACGCTTATCACGTGCTGATGACCCGGGCCAGCCGGGCAACAGTGCTCTATTCCACAGACGAGGAGACCCGGACCTACCTCAAGGAACTCGTCGGGCCGGTCGAGATCCACGCGTTGCGTCCTACGTGGGAGAATCTGCCTGCGGAGGCGCGCAAGCCGCACCTGCCCCGGCCCAGCAGGGGAAGACGTGGCAAGAGGAATCGGAAGGCGCGCAAGTCGCAGGGGCCCGATCTGACGCTGTTCTGAACGCGCTTTCGCGTTCGGTGTGAGTGGCGGGCTCACCGGGCCCGCCACCCGCCCGCTCTAGAAGAGCAGACCCGCAATCGACAGCAAGGCCGTCACCACAAGATTGGTGACGACTCCGACGGCGATCTCGATCAGGATCTCGCGGATCCGTTCACGACGCGCAGGCTTGTACTCGACCGAGGTCATGGCCGCTCCAATGCAGTGAGATCGGAATGGCAGGGGGACGCCCTGCGGGCATCCACGCTCGCGTCGTGTGTCGCCACACGACGGGCACAACCATTCGTCGCTCACGGGTCATTGGGGCAGGCGTACCGACCCTTGCCTCGTACCCTCCGGGAAGGTGCGCAGCGCGATCATGCTATCTCGCGGCCCGGCCCGCGCGTCGTGGTTTTCGCAGTGCTCCAGTGGCCGAGAGCGCCCTGATTTCCGCGGCGCCTCGAAGGCGGTTGGTGCTCAAGGCGTCGGAGGGATCAGCGTGCGGAGCTTCTCGCGGGTCTCGGGATCCGTCGAATAGACGACCGTCCCGATCATGCCCCGGGTGAGAAGCACCTTGTACGTATTGCGCACGAGGCGATCCACGTCGTCGTCCGATGTCGCCTTCGTGAACGAGGGATCCTTCGACGCTGTGCGGTCCACCACCCATCGGTCGGTCCGCCAGACGAGGTCCGGGCCCATGATGACACCCGCCCAGTCGTACTCGAAGCCCTGCGCGGTGTACACACATCCGACCTGCCCGTACCCCTCGGGGGCGGTGGCCCACAGTGGCGCCGGCGGTGCGCCGAGCAGGGCTCGGTCACCGTAGAGGTTCCATGGCCTCGCCCAGTCACCGATGACCACGTCGGTGGGCAATGTGTTCATACTGGAAGTAATCTTCGTCGTCCACTTCCAGCAGTAGCCCGCGGACATGCGGGCGCCGTAGCCTTGCGCCCGTTGAGCGGCCAGGAAGTCTTCGAGCTCCTGCGGGGTGTCGACAGTCATCAAACGGACTTTGTCGTCGGGCTCCCACACGGTGGGAGCTTGACCTTCGAGCCCCAGAAGGTCGACGACCCACCGCAGGTACGCGTCGCTGCCACCACATCGGAACTGGCTCTCCAGTTTCACCACGGTGCATGCGAGCCCCAATGCGGCGGCTGCTTCTCGAATCTGCTCCTCCGTCCCCATCTCGCCCGGTCGGACCACTTGGTGCTGGTCCAGCAGGAAGACCGGAACCCGAGCCGCTGCCATCAGCTCCGCCACCTGCGGTCGGCCCGTGCGGAGCGTCGCCTTCGTGTAGCGGTTGGCGGAGGTCTTGCGCAAGCGGTGCGCCTCGTCGCAGACAAGGACGTCGAGATCGTTGGGCTCGGCCTCCATGAAGCTGTTGAAATAGCGGAAGAGCCGCTGCACTTCGGGCTTGCGGGTGCCGGCGATCTTGCGCATCGTCTTGGTGAACGATTGTGAGCCGGTGGCGTGCAGGGCGGGTACTCCGCGCCGGTAGAGGTCTCCGAGGAGAGACAGCGCGATCACGCTCTTGCCGGAGCCCGGCCCCCCGGTCACCACGACGACCTGTTTGCGATCGGCTTGCCGCGCCCGCCGCACGGCGGCCATGACCGTCTCGTAGGCGAGCCGCTGTTCATCGAGCAGGACGAACTGTTCCCGGTCGCGCACCTCTTCGGCAGCGACGGCCATCAGCTGCCTCGACGGCCGGACCTTGGCCTGCAGCAAGGCATCGGCCGCATCTGCACCGGGCTTCGCGGCCAGACGCGAACGCAGGTAGCTCAGGAAGGCGCCGCGCTGATCACCGGTGAACATCCGGCCGCGATCGTCTTCTGCGACATGGCGCAGGCCCGCCACTTTGGCCTCCGTCGCGTTGTGCAGGTACGCCACGCCGACGACCGACTTCGGATCGTTCTCCAGGGCCCCGTTGAACGAGACCAGGTAGTCGCAGTAGCCGCGCACTTGCTCGATCGGGTTGAGGATCGGATGGTCGTAGGCGTCGATGCGGCAGAGCAGCGGATCCTCCGGCTCGGGGTGGGCTTCGCTCCACTGCTTCAGTTCGACCACCACGTACGACGCCTCGCCGGTGGCCGGATGGACGCCGGCCAGTATCACGTCAGCGCGCTTGCTGGTCAGCGGCAGCCCGTATTCCAGCAGCATCTCGACTTCGCCGAGCCCGGCTTCCACGAGCACATTGGTGAGTGCCGGGATGCTGCGCTCCCAAGCCTGAACCTCTGCCGGCTGGGGCCGGTGACGGTGCTGGTGCAGGAAGTTCTCCGTCAGGAGCCGCGCCAATCGGCCCTCGACGTGGGTGCGGGTGGCCAGTGACGCCGCAGACTCACGGAACAGCAAGAGAATGCCCCCAGGCAGCACGAAGTAGCTCGTGCGGGTGGGGGCATGTCCTGGTTCCGCGAATGCGGAGCGGAAGCCTGTCGGGCCGCTGAGTTTGTCGTGGCCATTCTAGAACAGGCAGTGGATCACGAGGCTGGTCCCAAGGCTCAACCGGAGCATGCAGTGTGGAACCGTACGGTCTCCTGCAAGGCCGCTCGCGCGCCGTCGAAGTCGGCCAGTCGCGCGGCAACGGTGGCCACCGCGAGACGCTGGGGGAGCGCTGCTGAGAACTTCAGGCCGTGTACGGCTCGGTGATCGACATCAGGCAACACCAGCGCGTTTCCGCCCTCGGCATCCGCACGCGCCACTCGCCACATGTCGGGTGTCAGGTCTTCCCTCAGCCGCACGTAGCAGTCCGTCGGTCGTTGAACGGGGTCACTGATCGACGGAAGGGTGGCGGCCAGTGTCGCGTTCGCTCGGTAGCCGGCCCACGTCCACCAACGCACATCCGTTCCCAGGCGGGTGATCAGGGAGCCGTCAGCATCCGTGATCTGTGGAGCATCTTCCTCACGCCACTCGGTCAGGCACGCCTCGGCCCGACGGGTCAGAGAAACCAGGGGGTCTGCTCCGAGAAGTACGTCGCGCATCGAGCGGGTCAAGGCGTACGAGAGACCGGCGAGGGAACTGCCCGTCCATTTGGCGACGCCACCACCGTCGGCCGGCTCGACGAAGGCCCGCTTGCGCCCCCAGTCGATGAACGTCACTTGCCAGCTGCGTCCGCCGAGCAGCAACCGGCGCGGGCCCGGCCGCTCTTCCGTCAGCACGGAAGGGTCCGTCTGCCCGATCTCGGTACGACCGGACAGAACCGTGAACTGCGGGGGAGCGGTGAAGGAAGCGGTCAATTCGATGAAGTGACGCCGGCCGAAGCGTCGCTCCGCCTCGGGGCCGATGAAGAGCATGCTGGCGTCCTCGTCGAGGAACCCTTCGTTCACCAGGTGTCGCAGGATGGGAGCCGCTGACCGGTCGAACGGGGCCAGCCCGTTCCACATCCCTTGCCATGTCTGGTCACCGATGCGGTGCTGCTGGAGCGTGGCAGCGAGCAGCTGCTGCGCCACGAGGTGGCGAGGTTCTGGAGGCGGTGTTACCGGTTCGACCCAGCCGCGGCCCCAGAGCAGCAGGAGGGCGGCGGCTTGCAGCAGGGTGTCCTTGCCGGTGGCGAGGAACAGACAGTTGCGAGTGGTCCCCGAGCGCCTGCCGGTACGGCCGATGCGCTGGAGGAACGATGCCACGGTGCGGGGCGAGTCGATCTGGATGACGCGGTCCAGGTCGCCCACGTCGATGCCCAGTTCCAGTGTGGAGGTGGAGACGATGACACAGTCTCGTGCCTCTGCGAAGGCCTGTTCCGACCGGGCTCTTTCGTCGGCCGAGAGCGAGGCGTGCGAGAGGAACACCGTCACTTCGCGCGCCCGCAGGGCGGCTCCCAGCTCCTCCACCTGTCGTCTGGACTCGCAGAACACCAGCCGCTTCTCTCCGCGGTGCAAGGCGGCGATCAGCTTGGACGCGTTGTCGAGAGACCCTACGTAGTCCAGCTCCACCTCGCCTGGAGGCCGGAGGTTCCCGGTCGTGGGGGCGGCGGTCGGGGCGGCATCCGGGGTGAGGGTGAGGTCGGGGGCGACGACCCGCCCCGGGCGGTTGCCTGCACCGGAACCTTGGAGCCAGGTGAGGAGCTGTTGAGGGTTCCCGACGGTTGCAGAGAGACCGACCCGCTGGATGGGGTGTCCCGTGACCTGCTCCAGACGTTCCAGAACCGCGAGCAGATGCCAGCCTCGGTCGTCGCCCGCGAACGCGTGCACCTCGTCCACCACGACTGCCCGGACCCCGCCCAGGAGGTGCGCGTGGTCGGTCTTGACTCCGATGAGCATGGCCTCAAGGGACTCAGGAGTGGTGAGGAGGATGTCGGGTGTGTCCGTACGGATGCGCCTGCGCTGAGACTCCTTCGTGTCTCCGTGCCACAGCTCGGCTCGGCGGCCGAGCCACTGAGCGTAGGAGTCAACGCGGACCACCAGGTTGTTGAGGAGTGCTTTGAGCGGGCACAGGTAGAGAACGGACGTTCCGGACCAGCGCTCGTGGGACATGGCCGACAGGATGGGCAGGCATGCTGCCTCGGTTTTGCCGCCCGCAGTGGGCGCGAGCAGTACGGCGTCCTCGCCGTCCATGAGTGGGTCGATCGCGGCCCGTTGCAGAGGCCGGAGGTCGGGCCAGCCGAGCGTGTTCACGACATGGTGGAGGATGACGGGGTCGAGTCGGTCGACGGGGTCCGTGCCTACTCGGTGGGCGCCGGCATGGGCGGACCCTCCACCCGCTTCGTCTCCACTCATCACACGTCCAGGTCGATGTCGTCGGCCGAGCCGGATGCCGCGTGATTGCGCTCCACGTCCGTGAGCTCGTTGCTCGTCACGGTCAGTCGGTAGTGCTGACGAGGGTCGAAGTCCTCGAACTGGTCGACACGGTCCAGGACGTCACCGACCAGCTTCTTGAGGAACAGCCGCGGCGCCACACCTGCCTTCCCCCCGAGGGCACCGCCCACCGCGCGGGCGAGGTCGGCAACGTACGCATCGTCGACGAGTGACTTCACGCGTTCCGGCGAAGCGGCACCTTCCGCGTAGAGGTCTCGAATGGTCACTCCGAGGCCGACCAGCGACTCCTGTGTGAAGCCCGGCAGTCGCACTTGCACTGCACGTGGGTTGTCGAAGCGCGGGTCGGTGGTGAAATCGGTGGCGAGGCGCTGGGCGAGAGGAGCGAGCCGCTGAACCCCCTGCTGGCCGTCGTAGAACGCCGGTGTTCCGGTGATCAGGAGATAGAGGCCGGGGAACCGGCCGGAGTGCACCTCGTCGATGAGCTGTCGAAGGGCGTTCAACGCCTTGTCCCGCGCATCCGAACGGACGCGCTGCAGCGTCTCGACCTCGTCCAGGACGACGAACAGACCGTTGTGTCCGGAGTCGCGCAGTACGGTCAGGAGCCCTTGCAGGAAGCCGAAGGCCCCGAAGTGATCGAGGTCGCCACGGACTCCGGCGGAGCGTCGGGCGGCCGCTGCGACGTGGGGCTGGCCGCCCAGCCATGCCAGGACTGCCGCTGCCGTCGCCTCGTCGCCCCCGGCGAGGGCTGACTTGTAGCCGCGCAGTGCCGTGGCGAACGAGGGTGCGTGCCGGGACACCTCGGTCAATCGTGCCGTCAGTAGCTTCTCCACCGCCTGCGGGAGAGCTTCCTCCTCCGCGCCGTCCGCGAGAGCATCCTCTTCCAGGGTGTAGAACCATGCGTCCACGACCGGCCGGAGCGCGCTCGGCGGGAAGCTTGCGGTAGCCAGCCGCTCGGTGAGGCGCCGGTAAACGGTCTCCAGCTTGTGGAGGGGGGTCTCCGTCTCGGAGATTTGAATCTCCGCCAACGCGAAGCCCCTCCGCTTGGCCCGTTCACCCAGCCACCGGGTGAAGAAGGTCTTGCCCGACCCGTACTCCCCGCGGACGGCCTTGAACACCGACGAACCGGAGGCGACCGTGTCGAGCTCGGCATCGAGTGCTGCCTCGAACCGGTCCAGGCCGGTGGCCAGCAGGTCGAGCCCGCTTTCGGGGACGGCGCCGCGACGCAGGGCGTCGATCACCGCACGGCGACGCGCCGCACTGGCAGGGGAGGGACGGGAGGAAGCAGCGGTACTCACGTCACCAGTGTCCCATTCCAGTGGTGCCGGGCGGTTGGCCGAAGACGACTCCTGGTGCGGCCGATCTCGTTGACCTCCGCGTCACGTGATTGGTCCAATCGCCGCTCGCGTGAAGAACGCGCAGCACTGCGAGGGTGGGGAACAAGCACGTGGCCGGACTCGACAATGTGAAACTCAAGACGCTCCTGGCAGATGTGGCGTCAGGCTCTCTTCAACTGCCCGACTTCCAACGGGACTGGAAGTGGGACGACGATCGAATTCGCGCCATTGTCGCGACGGTGACGCTCGACTACCCCCTGGGCGTGGTGATGACGCTGGAGACAGGGGGCGACTCACCCTTCCGCGCCCGTGCCCTCACCGGCGCGAAGGTGACCGAGGACGTGGCGCCCAGTCTGCTGCTCCTCGATGGACAGCAGCGTCTCACCTCGCTGTACCAAGCTCTGTTCCAGGACAGTCCCGTCGAGACCACAGATGCGCGTGGCAACTCTGTCAGGCGCTGGTACTACGTGGACATCAAGAACGCCATCGGCTCGCCCGCCGACCGCGACGAGGCCATCGTGTCGGTACCCGAGGACAAGGTTCAGCGGTCCAATTTCGCCCGGAACGTCGTTCATGACCTGACCACCGCCGAAGGCGAATGTGCTGCAGGACTCTTCCCCCTCAGCATCGTCTTCGACACCGCGAAGGTGAATGCCTGGCGACGAGCGTACGAGAAGATGGACGACGGTCACTTCGACCGGTGGAGCCGGTTCGAGGAGCAGGTACTCGAACCCGTGCGCTCCTTTCAGGTGCCCATGATCAAACTGGCCGCCTCCACATCCATGGACGCCGTGTGTGCCGTCTTCGAGCGAGTGAACACAGGGGGTGTGCCCCTCAACGTCTTCGAGCTCCTGACAGCGACCTACGCCGGTGACCGGGCCTACCGGGAGCGGACCGGCGACTACTACCAGCTGCCGCAGGTCTGGCGGGCGATCAAGGAGGATCTGGCCGGCCGCCACCCCGTGTTCGGACGGCTAGAGGCGGGCATCGACGACGGACTGAGCAGCAGCGATTTCCTGCAGGCCGTGGCGCTGGTGCGCACGTGGTCCCGGAAGCAGGACGGGCAGGGCACCGGCGTCTCCTGCAAACGCCGTGACCTCCTTGAGCTCCCCCTGGCGGACTTCGAGTCGCTCGCGCCGCGGCTCGCCAAGGCGTTCGCATGGGTGGGCGCCTTTCTCGAGAGGCAGTGCATCGTGCGCGCTGCCGAGCTGCCCTACCGCACCCAGCTGGTACCGCTCGCCGCGGTCAGGGCCATCCTCGAGGAGGCGACCGACACGCTCGGCGCGGAAGACATGATCACTCAGTGGTATTGGTGCGGCGTGCTCGGTGAGATGTACGGCGGCTCCACCGAGACCCGCTTCACGCGGGACGTCGAACAGCTGGTGGCATGGGTCCGGCGTGAGGGACCCGCCCCGGAGACCGTCACCGACGCCTACTTCTTCCCGGAGCGGCTGGACACGCTCACCACGCGGAACAGTGCTGCCTACAAGGGAATCTATGCGCTGCTCATCAAACAGGGGGCTGTGGACTGGCACTACACGGAGACGCCGCTGAAGCCCAGCCTGATGGACGAGTACGGCGTAGACGTCCGGCACATCTTCCCCCGAGCCTGGGTGCGCCGGCAGTACGACGGAGCCAAGACTTCCCCAGCCAACTCCATCGTCAACAAGACACCGCTGTCTCTGCGCGCCGCCCAGGCCCTCAACGGCGCACCCGGTACCTATCTCGACTCACTCGCCGCTGCTTCCGACATGCGTCGTGAGTGGTTCGACGACGTCATCGCGACGCACCTGATCGATCCGTACTTGCTGAGGACGAGCGATTACGAGGCGTTCTACGCGGCACGGGCCAAGCAGCTCGAGGACATGGTGTACGCAGCCATGGGCAAGCGGACGATCCTGCGTGACATGACCGACGGCAAGGCGGTCAAGTGAGCCAGAAGCCGAGCACCGAAGACCTTCTCGCGCTCAAGGGCACAGAGATCCCCCTCCGGGAACTGCTGGACCTCTTCGACGTGCGGGTGCGCCGGCCGTGGAACGTGCACGACATCGCGCAAGCACTGACCGACGCAGGGCTCGCCACTCTGCCGGACTTCGCCAACTGCGCTCCGGGCGAGCGGGTCCAGATCGTCGCCTTCGCCACTGCCGCGCAGGTCACGCCCGAGCCCGACGACGCGGACGATGCAGAGAGGGATCCGCTTCCGTCGGCCGCGCTACCGCAGCGGCTCCGGATCGGTGACCTGCCCTCCGCCCGTGGCGGGGTGCGATGCGTGTCCATCACCTCGGAGCTTTCTCAAGCGACGTACCTGATGCGCCAACGCGGGTACGCCCAGATCCCCGTCACGACGGGCATGACGACCCTGCACGGAGTGATCACCTGGCGTTCCCTGGCCCTCATGTACGAGGTGGGTAAGGAGAGCAGCCTGGAGAACGCCATGCAGCAGGAGTCACTGCCGGTGGCCGACGCGCGGCAGGAGTTCTTCGCGTGCCTGCCCATGCTCTCCGAGCACGGCTACCTTCTGGTCCGAGGCGAGGACGGAAGTCTGTCCGGCATCGTGACCCAGGCCCATGTGGTCCACCGCTTCGAGAGCGCTGCCCGCCCCTTCTTCCTACTCGGCGAGATCGAATCGCTCCTGCGCCGGTGGCTGGGAGCCAAGCTCAACGAAGAAGCGATCAGGGCGGTTCAGACGAACAAGAAGGCCGAGCACCGCTCCGGGAGGGTCGAGGATCTGACGTTCGGCGACTACGTCTATCTCCTCAACGGGGAGCAGAAGAAGCAGACCATGGCGCAACAGGCGGACCGCAACTGGGCCGCGCTCCAGTGCGAATCCCTGGACCGCGGCCAGTTCGTCCGTCATCTGCAGCGTGTGAAGGACGTTCGGAACCGCATCGCTCATTTTGATGCAGAGCCTTTGCCTCTCACGTCGATGCGGGAGCTGACGGCCTTCACGACCCTGCTGCGGGACTACGTCGGCTGACCCACCGCTTCACACCCCGAACTGCAGCTGCAGCAGACTCCTGTCGAGACGGAGCGTCCGTCCGTCCGGCAGGGTCTGCAGGACCTGAACTCCGTCGTAGTTGAGGACCTGCCGCAGCACCGCGGCGAAGCCGTCCGCGCGGGTGGCCGGGTAGTCGACGCGCTGCGCCACAGCCGTCACGGGCAGGGTGCCTCCGGCCTCCAGGAGTGCCCGGATCGCCTTCTCCAACTTGTCCAGGGGCGGCCTGCGGGCCAGTAGCCCGACCTGGTCCTGGAACGCCTCGGACGCGAGCAGTGCCGTGATCAGCGCATCGTCCGGCGCGACCAGAACGGGTGTGACCAGGGCGCCCTCGTGTTCGGCCGCCGGGACCAGAGCGACGTCGAAGAGGGAGTCGTGCGTCTGGGCCAGTTCGGCCTGCGCCTTCGTCGGCTTGTGCCGGTTCTGCTTCTCCGGACGGGCAGCAGCCGACGCCGAGACCGGAACTGCGTTCTGGAGGGGCGTGTGCCCGTCGAGCAACCACCATGCCGGACGCTGATCACCCAGCTCTCGCCAACCGCCGGGCGGAGTGGCGCCGAAGGGCAGGAAAGCGAGTACGGGGATGGTGAACTCACGCAGGGCCGCGCCGCCGTGGTAGCCGGCCTTGAGCGAGGTATAGCGGGAGTCGGCGTCCCAGAGGGCGACGATCGAGCCGCCCGGCTCGGGCCAGACCACGCGGGGGCCCGACAGGGCGACCTCCGTGGCTTCCAGGGGGCCGCCGGGGGAGCGGTGGCGGGCGGATTCCGGGGCACCGGCATCCACCTTGACCCCGCGCCGGTCCACGACGTGGCCATGGTCGCTGGTGAGGATCACCGCCATGCCCTGAGCCGCTGCGACCCGCAGCAGATCGCGCAGCCGCCCTATCTCGTCGAGGTGCCAGGCCCCGTCACCGAGCTTCTGCTCCTTCGCGAGCCGGTCGTCGATGGTGTTCAGTACGACCGCGACGTGCGTGCGCCCGTCAGCGAGGGCCTCCGTGAGTGCCGGACCGAACGTGTCCCCTGAGCCGTCGGCGCGCAGATCGTCCTTGTGGAAGACCGCGGCCGGCTCCCCGCCCCAGAAGGCGTGGGCGGGGAACAGCTTCTTCTCCTCCGCCTGTGTGCCCTTCAGCAGTCGGCCCGCGAACAGGGACGTCCGGCAGACGGTCGTCAGCGTGGGCAGAGCCGCGGCCATCGCGCGACGGCGGGGTGCACCTTCGTCCAGCGGATCGAACTCGGCCCATGAGGCCCGCAGTTCCTCTCCAAGCTCGCTGGCGATCGCGGCGCTCATCCCGTCCAGGACCAGCAGGAGCACGCGGCGGTCGGCCCCGCCCCGTACGACCGGCTTCACCACGCGGTCGAGGAAGGTCTCCACGGTCAGCATCGTGCCGGGTCGGGTACCGGAAGCGGTCCAGCCGGCCAACGCGCGGGCGAAGTCGCCGTCGATCTCGTGGCGCTTACGGCGCACCTGACGGCCGAGCGTGTCGTACGCCGACTTCAGGACGGGGTCCGGGTCGCCGCCCGCTTCGATGTGCTCGAGCGCCCGGTCCACCCACCCGGTTTCGGTGATGTGGCGTTGCAGGGCATCGGCCACCGTGTCCGAGGTGACGACCGGGTCACTGGCCAGCCACTGGGCCAGCCGCCGACCCATCCGGGCCCGTTCCACCCGGGCCCGTGCCTCCGGCCCGTCGGCCTGCCTGTGCTCGCCCAGGGTGCGTACGGCGTCCGCGACGGCCTGGGGCTCCCCGGCGGCCAGCGCCCGGCCCACTGCTGCGAAACGTGCTTCGAGGCCCGCGGCCAGCAGCGCGCTGGCCTTGGCGGCATCCTCGGCGCCGAACTGGCGGACCAGGGCGGAGGCCCGGTCCAGGACGGTGTCACTGAGTCGGCGGGCCTCGCGCACCGCCTCCGCATCGCCGCCGGTGCGGGACGCGGAGGTCAGCAGCGCGGCCACGTACTCCTCGGAGGCGATCCCGAACCGGGACACGACGAGGTCGAGCTCCTCACCCTTGGCAAGGGGCTGCTCGCCCAACCACCGTTCGGCTCGCCCGCGAGCCCGGTAGACGGCGGCGTCCGGCTCACAGTGGACCCACAGCGCGGCGCAGACGAGCCCGAAGGCCACCGCGTCGGGGCCGTGTTCGGCCTCGACCAGCGCGAGGAGTGCCCGTCCGGCGTGACCCGCCTGGTCCTCCTCGCCGAGGAACGCGGACAGCCCCTCCCGCTCCGGACGGCGGAGCTTCAGCAGGAGTTCGGGCCCGCCGGCGGTCAGGGACCAGCCGAACAGCGTCTGCGGGTCCAGCGTGTCGCCGGCCGGGGCCCGACCCGAGGGCTCCACCTCGCTGTCGTACCGGCCCAGCCGCAATCTGCGCAGGGCCAGGGAGGTGAGGGCGGTGCGCCGGGAGAGTATGCCGCCGGCGACGGGAGGCCAGCCGCCCTTCGGCGGGGTGGCGTCCAACAGTGCCTCAGCGGCCCAGTTGGAATCCTTGAGCCGGGGATCGACCTGCTGGGCGCGGAACGCGTCGCGGACCACGTCCCAGCTGTCGACGGTGTCGACGCGCTTCTTGTGTGCGCGCGCCAGTATGGCGGGATCCAGCTCGTTCTGCTCGCGGTCGGTCAGGACGACGAGTACGGCCGGTCCGGGCACCGTGCCTCCGAGATGGTCCAGCAGCAGCTCGTGCACGGCCAGTGGCGACGGCGCGGCTGCGATGCGAGCCGTCAGCCCGTCCCCCCAGGAAGGCTCTGCCGGACCCTCCCACGTCGGCGCCGAGCGCAACAGCACGGCACGGCGCCGGCCGCTGCCGCTCAGGGACGCGGTGAGAGAGCTCTGGGACGACAGGTACTGGGTGACGGTCGCGAGGTTCAGGCGCACGGCGACGGCGGGGGAGGCGACGCTCATCGGCCGACCACCCGCCACGTGATCTCCACGGTGACGCCGGGCTCGGCAGCGGCCAGCTCGGCCAGCTCCGCTTGGAGCTCGGCCACCGCGTGCGAGGCCGTCGTCGTACGCGCCCCGCTCGTGCGGTGCTTCCGGGCAGGGGTGGACGGCTCCGTCGGAGACCCCTCGTAGGGAATCCGCGGATCGCTGGTCTTCGTGTCCAGCGGAACATCGGCGGGGCCCTGGGGGCCGGGGCTCGGGGCCACCGGCGGCGGAGAGACCGCACGGTTCCGCTTGAGCAGAGCCAGCACCTCGCGCTGGGTGCGGACGAGGGCTTCCTCCAGCTTGTCCGTCCGCTGCTGGTCGCTGCGGGCGACATTGCGCAGGGAGTCGAGGAGCGCCTCGCCCTCGGGGCCTTCGGCCGAGGCCAGCTCCAGAGTGCTCCAGGAGGTCGCGGCGAGCGCTTCGGCCACCTTGCGGGCCTGCTTGACCGAGGTCCCGTACTGTTCGGCGGTCATCGCGCCGAGGTCGAAACGGGCGAGGGCCTCCACCGTCTTCTTCGCTCCGGCCGCTCCCTGGCCGGCCGTGCCGGTCATGGCCTTGAGCAGCTCCACGGCCCGCCGGGCGAGTGCGAGGCGCCCGGTCTCGGCGGTCTGGTCGAGGTGCAGGAAACCGGCGTGCTCGTCCAGCCGCTCGGCCAACTCGGCGGCGGCCTCCTGGACTCCGCGGGCCTGCTCGGTGATCTGCCGGGCGAACTGGTTGACGATGCGTCCGCGCAGCAGGGTGGGCGCCGGCTGCCCGAAGACGGCCGCGAAGCGCTGCCTGGCGGACTCCCAGTCCTCGGGGGAGGGCAGCGGCTGGCTGCGCAGGGCGTCGCGGTCCTTGATCTGCGCCAGCTCCGGAGCCGGGTCGAGCGGCATGCCTTCGCGCACCCAGACCCGGTCGTCCATCTCGGCGAAGGCCGCCACGACGAGCCGCCCGAGGAAGTCCGGCAGCCCGCGCGGTGCCGGCTTGTCGGTCCAGTCGGTGAGCGTGATCAGGGTGAGGTCGCCGGTGGCGCCGTTCTCGCGGGCGAGCTGGCGGAAGTGGTCGGCCCAGTACGGGGACAGCTCGAAGTACGCCTCCTTCTGCTGCCCGAGGCGCAGCGGCCCCGCGATCCGCTTCATCAGCGCCCGGTCGCCGGCCGGAACCTCGGCGCGGCCGTCGCGTGCTTCGGCCGCGGCACGGACGTGCGTGAAGACCTTCTTGGCGTCGGCGGCCTTGACGACCGTGCCGGTCTGGTCGGGGTCGAAGTCCGGGTGGTCCGGGAACTGCGTCGCCAGCAGCTTGCCCGCGATGTGCCGGATGCCGTCGCGCAGCGACTGGCCGAAGGAGAGGGTGAGCCCGTCGACCTCGCGCAGCGATTCCAGGTGGTCGCCGAAGCCCAGCTCCACGTCCGTGGGCTTCTTCTCGGCGAGTCCGTACGCCTGCTTGAAGGCCGCCTTGACGGTCTTGAGCAGGGACTCGCGCTGGGTCTCCAGGAGCCCCTTGGCCCGGGCGCGGTTGTCGGCGTTCAGGTGGCCGGCGTACTGGCTGTCGAAGCGCTGGTCGTCGGCGAGGGCCTTGTCGATGACGACGAGGCGGCAGAAGTCCCCGTACCGCTGGCTGGAGAGGTGGGTGGGCAGCCAGGCGACGGTGCGCGACCGCTCGCCCTGCTGCTTCTCGCGCAGGCGCCGGATGCGGTTGGCGTCCTCGACGGGGCCGTACTCGCCGTCGTCGAAGGGGAGGTCGACGGCGATGCGCCAGCGGCCGTCCTCGCGGGGCATCAGGTCGTGGTCGGGCAGCTCGTCCTCGTCCGCCATGTTCCCGAAGATGACCTCGACGGAGCGGTTCGTGCCGCGCCAGACGAACTGCAGCTCTTCGACCAACTGGCCGTGGCTGACGTCGAGTTCCTCGGCGAGCAGGCGCTTGGCAAGAGCGAGGCGGTTGCCCGGGTTGTTGTTGACGTTGGCGTTCGCGATGACCGAGTCGACGTCGACGCCGGAGAGCTCCAGGCGGACGCCCGGGTTGGTGTCGGTGCCGGTCTCCTTGATCTCCGGGAAGCGGCCGGCCCAGTCGGCGACCTTGTTCTTCAGGATGCCGTACTCGCGGCCGGGGATCGGGGCGACGACCGAGCCGTAGTTGAGCGCGGACAGCCTGCGGATCGTCAGGTCGGCGAGGGCCGGCACGCTCGGCGCGAGCGCGGAGAGCAGGAGGGTGCCGATGATCCGGTTGTCACCGACGAAGGTCTTCACCCGGCCGCGCAGGGCCGCGTCGGTGATGCTGTCGGGGCGGTGGGTGTACTGCTCGATGTCCTCCTCCGACACGTTGTACGTGGCGAGGAGGAACGGGCGCAGCTTGGTCCGGTACAGCTTGTCCGCTGCCTCGAAGACGACCTTGAGGCTGTCGGTGAACGGCTTGTCGCCGCCCGCGGTGATCAGCGGATACAGGTCGCCGACCGGGATGAGGTCGCCCAGGCGCAGCTCGTGGCGGTGGTCGGCGAGGAGCTGGCCCATCAGCTTCATGCCGGTGCGGTTGCGCTGGAGCGCGGAGGAGACGTGGACGAGGGTGTCCATGAAGGCGGGGGAGAAGGGGTAGGTGAGCCGGAAGCTCTCCTCGTCGGCGCCGACGCCGTCGGCCCCGCGGTCGGAACCGAGGAGGGTGTCCCACACCTCCTGGCGGACCTTACGGGTCTTCTCGAACTCGGCCGTGATGAGCGCGGCGGCCTCGTTGTTCTTGGGCTGGAGGAGGCGGGCGTGTGCCACCTGGGGGAGGTTGCGGTCCTCCAGGGTGATCTTGTCGAACCGGCCGGACGCCTGGTTGAGGGTGTCCTGGATGGAGGACTCGGCGGCCCCGGACAGCTCCTCGCCGACCAGCTCGCGCAGATCACGCTGGCGGGCGATGAAGGACACGATCGGGATGGCCCGGCGGGCGTCGGCACCCTCCACGAAGTTGGTGATCTTGCCGGCCTCGCGGCCCACGAACTTCTGGTCGTGGATGAGGGTGGCCAGCCACAGGATCAGCTCGTCGAGGAAGAGGATCAGGCCGTCGTAGCCGAGGGACTTCGCGTGCTCGGCGATGACGGACAGGCCGGCGTCGAGCGAGATGAAGCCGTGCTCGTTCTCGTGCGCGTTCTGGGTGAAGCCGGGCAGGAGGTTCGTGCTCGCGTCCTGGACCAGGCGGGCGCGCAGCTCCACGGGGGTGGAAGGGGTGACGAGGTTGAGCGCGTACCCCGACTCGTGGATCTCCTCGGCGGCGAGCGCGGTGTCGAGGAGGGCGGAGGTCCAGGCGAAGGACTCGCCCCACTCGTCGTCCTCGTCCGCCTCACCGCCGACCGCGCCCAGGCCCTTGATGACGGCCTCGTCGCCCATCCGCTCCCGCATGGCGTGGATGTCGGCGAAGAGGGAGTCGGTGCGGTAGACCCGGGGGGTCGGTGCCTCGGGGTGGAGCTTCTTGACGTGGCTCACGTACGTGCCGAGGACCCGCTGCTCCAGGGCCTTCGCGCCGAGCATGTGGTACGGCACGAGCAGGAACTTCTTGCCGTCCGTGGTGAGCCACTCGTGCTTGGTCAGCACGGAGTCGAAGTCGGAGCGGCGGTGGGCGGCCGGGCTGCCGCTGAGCAGGGCGTGCAGCACGGCCATGAAGTGCGACTTACCGGAACCGAAGGAACCGTGGAGGTACGCGGCCTTGGAGGTGTGCCCGTCGAGGGAGGCCTTGATGAGGCCGAGGGCCTCGTCGAAGTTCTCCAGCAGCCGTTCCGTGACGACGTAGTCCTTGAGCGCGAGCTCGGCTCCCTGGGGGGTGGTGGCCTCGGAGAGCTGAAGGACGTAGTCGGACGTGGAGATCGACTCCTTGATGTTGATCACATCGCGGAGGAGGGGCGGCTGCTGGGCCATTGCGCGTCTCGCTCACCTTCTGACGGCCGTCGCCGTCGCTGTCCGTGCCGGTACCGGGACAAGTTCCTCGGGACATTGTCCGGCATCATCGCTGGTTACGGGGCTGATGGCCGGAAATATCCCGAGGATCAGGATGGCAGCGGGCACTGACAACGACGGGCCGTGGTGGCGGGCGGCCGGCTCACCCGCTCGGACGGGGCTTGCGGCTCCGGGCGTTCACCTCCGCGAGGCGGGCACGGAATGCTTCGGGTGGGCTGAGGGGCTCGGTGTCTTCCGGGTCCGCGTCCCATTCCCGGCCGCCGGCGAGGGGACGGAGCCGGAGGTACGGGCCGAGGCGGTCGGTGACGATGCCGAGTCGGTTGTGGTGGGTGTCGCGGACGATCTCGCCGAGGGCGGGGCGGCCGGCGTGAGGTTCGGCCGTCACCGGGAGGCGCCCCGCGTGATCACTTCCGCGAGGGCGTGTGCCACGGGCGCCGAGCAGAGCCCGAGATGGACGAGGGCATAGCGGGACTCGTCGGCCCAGGGCGTACGGACGTCCATGGCGGGCAACTGGATGCCGGCCCGGGTGAGAGCGGCGGCGAGGGCGTCGCGGGCGTCCAGGGCTTCCTTGATCTTGTGCTGGTTGGGGGTGGTGGGGCGGGAGGTGGGCATGGCGGACTCCTTCGGCTGGCCGTGCTCTGGTTTCCCGGACCGGAGGGTGTGGGGTGGATTACGGTGCGTAGCCCGGGCACTACGAGCATGCATCCGCAGGAGGCTGGCGACACCGTGGGTGGGGGTGTGGTTCCCCGGCCCGCAGCGGTAGTTCCACACCTTCCACGGAGATCAGGGGAGGAGCCGCGATGCCGCCACGTCGGGTGGTGACGGGTCGGAGCCAGGAGCCGCGGCAGAGGTTCGCGGAGGAGTTGCGGCTGCTGAGGATGGGGAGCGGGGCGAGCCTGCGGCAGCTGGGGGAGCGCCTGGGGTGGGACTGGTCGCTCTTCGGGAAGATGGAGAAGGGCGAGACCTTGGGCGGGCCGGAGGTGGTCCAGGCGCTGGACCAGCACTACGGGACGTCGGGGATGGTGCTCGTGTTGTGGGAGTTGGCGCGCGGGGACAAGACGCAGTTCAAGGAGCGGTACCGGCGGTACATGACGCTGGAGGCCGAGGCGGTGAGCCTGTGGCACTTTGCGGTGAGTGTGTTGCCGGGGTTGCTTCAGACTCCCGGATACGCGCGCGAAGTACTGGCTGCCGGTGGGCTGCGCGGGGACGAGCTGGAGCAGCAGGTCGAAGCACGGATGGGACGTCGGGACTTGCTGGAGGGGGAGGAGGCGCCGCCGTTCCGGACGATCCTGTCGGAGGCGGTGCTGAGGACGGTGCTGCGGTTTAGGCAGGCATGGAGTGAGCAGTTGGAGTGGTTGGCCGAGGTGGCCGAGCGACCGAACGTGATCCTGCACGTCCTGCCATTCAGCGCCGGTCCGTGCGGCTTGGACAGTACTGCCGTGATGTTCCTGCGGCTGAGTGACGGGCGTACCGTGGCCTATACGGAGAACGCCTACCGAGGTGAACTCATCGAGGAGAACGGGCCGGTTGAGCGGCTGCAACGTGCCTACGATGCGGTGCGTGACCTGGCACTCTCCCCGGCCGAGTCACGGAAGTTCATCCTGCGCATGTTGGAGGAAGTACCGTGCGACCCATCGACCTGAGCGCCGCGACCTGGCGCAAGAGTTCTCACAGCAATTCGGACGGCGGAGAATGCGTCGAGGTCTCCAACGACTTTGCTGCGGTCGTCCCCGTGCGGGACAGCAAGGACCCGCACGGTCCGGTGCTCGTGTTCCCGGCGGGCGGCTGGTCGGCCTTCGTCACCGCCGTCAAGGACCACCAACTGCCCCGCTGAGGAACGACCAAGGCCGGACGGCCTCCGAGAGCACTTGGGTTCTCGGAGGCCGTCGGCGGTGTGGGTGGCCCTACTTCTTGGTGGTGCGTCGACCTCGGGTCGCGGCGGCCGGGCGCCAGGCGCGCAGGTCGTCGTCGGTCAGGCCGTGCTCGCCCTGCACCATTTGCCGGTCGCCCCGGAAGAACGCGGCTGGCGAAGCACCGAAGTTCGCGTCGAACTCGTCGTGCCACTGCTCAAGCCAGGGCTGGAGTTCCAGCAGCCCGGCAAGGAACGGGGTCAGTTCCTCGGAGGTCAGCGCCTCGTGGGAGGCGATGTACGCGTCGAGGGCGTACGCCTGCTCCCGGTGGTCCCAGCCGGCCCAGCCGTAGAGCTCGGGCGTGGGGGTGTTGGTCTGCCCATACGAGATGAACCGCTCCTTGGGCACGTCGAGCTTGCCGCGCGCCTTCCAGTAGGAGGGCCGAAGGAAGTCCGCCGAGGTGTACTTCGGCGGTACGGGGATCGTGTCCCGGATTTTCCGCTTGGCCAGCTCGTCCGGGGCAGCGTCCTCCTGCCGCTGGAGGCCCCAGACGTTCTCCCAGTCCTCGCGCTTCTTCAGCCCGGAGGGCTTGTAGCGCAGGGCGGGGAGGCAGGGTACGTGCTCGTCGGTCATCAGCTCGGCGACGATGGCGGGCAGTTCCTTGCGGGGCGCGTAAATCTTGGCGACGGAGACGAAGTCCTCGTCACGGGAGAGGGCGTCGGTGAGCCGGGAGAGGCTGACGAGGGCGGGCGTATCGTTCTCGTCGAACCAGTGGTCCCGGTTCTCGATCCGGTCGAGCAGCCAGGACCGAAGCGCCCTCTCCTGAAGCGCGTCCCACCCCTCGGTGGCCCACCGCCGTTTGTACTCGGGCCGCTCGACCATGCCGATGGCGCGGCTCGACTCGATAGCGTCGATCCGCTTCTGGACGACCTCGCGGTACGAGGCGGGCCAATGGCCGGGGATCTCGGTGATTGGGGTGGACCCATGCCGCTTGAACCACTCGCCGCTAGCCTCACCGGCGGCGACCCGGCGGGCCAGCACGATCTCAAAGGCTCGCTCACCGAGGGCGAGTTCCGGAACTTCAGATGAGTCGGGGACCTCGGAAACACGAAGATCTTCGAGGTAGAGGCCGTAGAGGGAGTAGACCTGCCAGTCCAGTTCCTCCTGGAGCGCGATCATGCGGGCACGGTTGTAGTGCCAAACGGCACGCGCCTCGCGGAGGGTGGTGGCGGTAGGAGTGGCCTGCACCATGAGCGTGGCGGGGCTGGTACTGGCCAGTTTGTGAGCGAAACCGTCGATAGCCGCGGCGAAGGCAGTGGGGTAGGAGGCGGGGAGAGGGAACTCTTGGATCTTGGTTCCAGTGAACTCGTAGAAGTCTTCGAACGGGATCGTTGTCTGGCGGGCACCCTTCGAATCCACCGTGCTGCCCTTGTTGTGGCTGACCATCTTGAGCCAGAACCCAGCGGTAGAGCTGTTGAGTAGTCCAACTAGCTGCAGGTGTTCCGCATCGCTTGCCCCTTGTCTCAGCTTGATCACAGTGGCCGAGTGCTTGGTGGGCACCACATTGCGCTGAAAGTAGAAGTGATTATGTGTCGCCACGAGAGGAAAAATAATCAAGCTGTCGGCAGAGAGCTTGGAGCGGTAGACCTCGCGCCACTCGATCCAAGGAATCCCGCGCTCTAGTAGCGTGATGCTGAACTTCTTCCTCGTTTCCAGAGTGCGCCGGATTGGCCATAGGAACCTCAGGAGTGCCTGGTTTTCTGAGTCTGCACGGAGGCTGAAGTCTTCCGCGTAAGGATTCGCCAGCCACCCAGGCTCCTGTAGATCCCAGTCGCGTACGTTCTGTCCGTCGACCACCGATGTGACCGGGATGCTCTTTTGAGTGTTAGATTTAGTAGGGGCAAGGCCGAAGGCGGAGTCCTCTCCCGTCACCACGGACAACCCGACTTCTTCTACGACGCTCCTGAGCTTGCGCTCCGATTCTCCCAGTTTCTGCATGGTGTCTACAGCCGCACCACCCGCGAGGCTCCAGGGGTGAGTGGACATATGAGCGCGAGGCATGTCAATGACGCTCACCCAGTCGCTGTCAGACTCTCCGCCGTCGACTTGATTGCGGATTGCTTGCCAGACCAAGCCGTTGCTGGGACTCTCTGGTGTGGCTGGTTCTCCCTGAACGCCGCGCACCGTACGCAGTGTCACTGAGCGGCTATTGCCTTCGCGTCTGCGGCCGATGAGAATTACGGTCGGTGTCCCGTGCCCCGGAATGTAGGCGCCGGAGGAGTCGATGACCTCGGTCAGTTCTACCCGGTCGCGGAAGTAGCTCTCGATGAGCTTCTTGCCAAACTCGCGCTTCATGAACGAGTTGGCGGTGATCTGTCCGATCATCCCGTATCCGTGCCCCTCGGCGTCGCCGCGCTTAGCCAGCTCGAAGAACCGCTGCGCAAATGGGACGGACAGTGCGTACTCGCGAAAACAAGAGTCGTACAACTCCCGATACAATGCATTGAGATTCTTGTCCTTCACGGTGATGTACGGCGGATTGCCTACCACCACGTGATACCGCCCCTGCTGCAGAATCCCAGGGTGCTCGTGCACGTCCTCCGTTGCGTAAGCGAAGGACGCCAGCGGGTCGTCCCCGCCGTCCTCCTCCCCGCCCAGGGTTAGCGCCAGCTGACGAGCCTTGAGCAGCGAGTCGCCGACTGCCAGGTGGATTGGCCACTCGTACCTCCCCCCCTCTGCCATTGTTCGCACGCCACTCGCCGCCATAGCCGCAACCAGCAAACGGAACCGGGCAATGGCCACCGCGAACGGGTTCAGGTCCACCCCATGTACCGAATCCAGCGCAGCCCGAACGCGCTCGTGCACGTCCTTGCCCGGCTGCCCCTCGCCCCACAGTCGAACCAGCCGCCGGAACGCACCCAACACAAAGTGCCCCGACCCGCACGTCGGGTCGATCATCTTCAGGCCCTCGTAGCCGAACTCCCGGACTGCCGGGTCCATGGTCCGGTCGAGGATGAACTCCTCCACGAACTCCGGTGTCTGGAGGAGAGCGTAGGTCTTCCGGGCCGCCTCGCTGAGGTCCTGGTAGAGGTCGCCCAGGAAGCGGGTGTCCCAGCCCTCCGTGCCGTCCTCGTTCAGCTTGTCCGTGAAGTCGTGGACCAGCGCACCCGCTTCATCTCGCTCGCGCCAGAACGCGATCAGTTCCCGCGCCCCGTCGTGCGACAGCGGGATCTGGAACAGCGGGTTGTGCTTGCGGTCGAACAGCAGCCGGCCCGCCTGGCCGGCGCCCAGGTCCGCGAACGCGCGCTCCAGCCAGCCACGGAAGGTCGGGTCGGCGTCCTTCGCCACATACTCCTCGTACCGGGCCAGGGCCAAGTCGCGACGGTCCGGGCCCGGCGCCGTCAGGTACGGCTCAGGGATCAGTTCGTTGTCCTCGCAGAAGCGGACGAAAACCGTGCCCAGGACCCAGGCCACCGCGACCTGGGTGATCCGCTCATCCAGCCAGGAGTTCCACGTCGCCGCCGTACGCCCCAGCTTGCGGGCCTGGTCGTACTCGGCGCGCAGGCGGGTGCCCACCTCGGTGACGGCTTTGACCTGCTTGCCGAGGTCCGTCTCGACCGATTTGACCTGCTGCTTCAGGTCGTTCAACAGGTCCTTGCGGTCGATCACTTGGGGTCTCCCTCGGTTCCGTCCGTCACTGCTGTCCTGCTCGTACTCGCGTCCTTGACCCACGAGTCCGGAAGTTCGATCCACTCACCCAGGCCCGCCTGGTAAGCCACCGCGACCTGGCTCAGCTTCGGCTCCCTGGACGGGTCGCCCTGCGGTACCAGCAACCACAGGCCGCGACCGCCCTGACGGGCCGCCTCCGCCAGGCGGTCCAGGACGCCCATCGCGTCGTAGCGGGCGAAGACCGCGGCCTCCGTCAGGAGGACCGGGCCCGAGCCGGTGGCGCGGTCCAGCAGGCTGCGGACCTGTGGCTCCACCGCGCCCCACGCCGTCCGCGCGTACTCCGCGAACTTCACCGCGCCCCGCGAGCCCGCCTCCGCCACGTCCGCCTTCAGTAGCGTCTCCCACGTCGGCTTCGAGCCCTCCGAAGCCAGCGCGTGCATCGCCTCCAGGAAGAGGGCCGTCACCGAGACGGCCTGGGCGGAGATGGGGGCCGCGCCCAACGCCCGTACCGCCTCCTCCGGCCGGTGGTGGTGCACGGTCAGGACGCGGTAGCCGTCGCGGCGGGCCGAGGCGGCCAGGCGTTCCTGCGCGCGGACCGCACCCGCCAGCGCGGGGTCGTCCGCGTAGCGCGTCACCGCACCCACGTCCGTGGCCCGCCACGCACCCGTGGTCAGGTAGCTGGACGTGCTGTCCATCCGCGTGGGCAGGTAGCGCAGGGTCTTGGTGTCCTCGCGCGTGGACAGGGTCAGGTCGAAGCCCGCGTCCCGCAGGGCCTTCGTCAGCGGGCCGGCCGTCGGGAGGTCGTGGGAGAAGCCGCCACGAGAGTCAGGAAGGACCAGCTCGGGGAAGCGGGCCCGGACGCGCTCGTGGACGTCCTCGCCCGTCACGCCCGGCTGGCGGGCCTCCGGTACGCCGGGGATGAGCCGGACCAGACCGGCCTGGGTCAGCCGCAGGGCGCGTACGAGCGACAGGTCGCGCCGGTAGATCTCCAGGCGGGGCGTCGCCGCCGCGTTGAGGGAAGCGGCGGCTGCCAGCTCCACCAGGCGGCGTTCGTCCCACTCCACCGAGCCGGGCGGCGGGGTGAGGGAGCCGAGCTCGGTCAGTACCGTGGTCGCCGTCGGCAGGGTTTCGAGCTTGGCCAGGCGGTCGGCCGTCTTCCCCAGACGGGTCGCGTAGTCGAGCAGGCCCGGCGCCGTCGGGGTGTCCGGGGCGTCGTCCTCGCGGACGTCCAAGGCGAGCAGGCCCGCACCCAGGGCCTCCTCGGTGGCCTTACGGTTGGGCTGGTGCTGGAACTCGGCTTCCTCAGGCTCCAGTTGTTCCACCTCCACCACGGCCCGTACGGCGGCCAGCGCCAGCGCGCGCCGCTGCTCGCGCTCGGACAGCTGCGTACCGCGCCGCACGGCGAGGGCGTCGGCGATCTCGGCGGCGGAGGCGACCCGGCCCAGGTCGGAGAGGAGATCCATGATCTCGGCCCGGAGCGCCTGCACCGCCGGGTGCTTCTTCCAGCGCTTGCGCTCCTCCTTCAGGAGCTGCGGGATTCGGCCGGCCGACAGGCCGAGCGCGTCCGCGACGTCCTTCTGCTTGGGCCAGACCCCGATGTCCGGGAGTTCGCCCTGCGCGTCGGGAAGACGCAGGAGCAGGCGTACCGTCTCGACCTTGTTGTGGTTCGAGCGGTTGTTGTTGAGCTCCGGTACGAAGATCGTGGCCAGCGTGTCCAGGCTGACCGCGCGCAGCGCGGAGCCGGTGAGGCCCCCGGCGGAGTCTCTGCTGGCCAGGGTGCCGAGCAGCGCCGACTCGGTGGCGGACAGCTGGGCCAGTTCCTCCTTGGCCTCGGCCCGGCCCCTCGGGGTGAGCGGCGAGATCGGGGTCTCGCGTAGCCGGTCGCCCCACTCGCGCTGGCGACGCTGGACCTCGCTGCGGGTCTTCGCGCCGAGGCCGGGTGCATTGAGGAGCTTGCGGCGGCTGTAGTCGAGGAGCTCCCCGACCGTCGTGACGCCCAGCCCGTACAAGAACGCCTCGGCGGCAGGGGTGAGGCCGGCGGCCGACAGGTGGGTGTCGCGGGTGACCTCCGCCGCCAGCTGCTCGCGCTGCTGCTCCGCGGTGAGCGGCTCGGCGTCCGCGATGGTGGCCTGGCCGGCGTCGACGGACGGAGTCTCGGAGGGCTCCGGGTGGCGGGAGCGGTGGCTGGACGGGACGGTCTGCGTGGCGTCCAGGAAGATCTTCTTCCAGGCGTCCCGCATCGGCTTCAGCTCGGGGAAGCGCTGGGCGGCGTCCCGGTGGAGAGCCTTCTCGAAGAAGGCGACCAGGCCGTCGCGCACCCCGGGTTCGAAGGCGTCCTTCGCGATGGTGGGGTGCGGGTGCTTCTTCGGGTCCGTCATCCGGGGCAGTACCGAGCCGTCGCCCCACTTGGGCAGCTCGCCCGAGGCCATCTGGTGCAGGGTGACCGCGACCGCGTACCGCTCGGCGTGCGAGTCGTAGGCGGTCCGGGTCAGCGTCCCGATGAACGGGTCGAGGTAGCCCTCGGTGCCGGCCTCGTAGTCCTTCGCCGGGTATCCGGCCAGGGAGAAGTCGATGAGGACGAGCTCGCGGGTGCGGTTCGGGCGGATGCGGATGGCGATGTTGTCCGGCTTGATGTCGCGGTGCCAGACGCTCTCGCCCTCCAGGAAGTCCACGGCGCCGAAGAGGTAGTCGCCGTACGCCTCCAGCTGGTCGATCTGGAGCCGGCCGCTCTCGCGCAGCTGGCGGGCGACCGTCTCCTCGCGGCGGCGGGTACGGGGGGTTCCGGATTCCTCGCCCTCGCCGGTCTCCTCCCGCTCGTCGCCCACGTACTCCAGCACGAGGACCGTACGGTCGGCGATCTTCAGCGGCTCCGGCTCCACGAGCCGGATGACACGGGAGTCGGCGCGCAGGCGCCCCATGACCGCGGCCTCGTGGGCGAGGATCTCGCCCCGGCTGTCGGAGAGCGCCACCTTGAGGACGGCGAGCGGGCGCGTCTTGCGCGCCACGTGGTCCTGGTCGTACACGAGGTAGGCGCGGCTGGTCGAGCCGGTGCCCAGGCGGCGGCGGACCTGCCAGCGGCCGCCCAGAACGTCGCCGGCGACGGCTTCGAGCGGGTCCTTCTCGGGGGCTTCCGGTACCAGGGGCGCGGCGGGGGTCGTGAGGGAGTCCTCGACCAGTTCCAGCATCTCGAGGAACTCGTCGATGCTGGAGAGGCGCTGGCCGGGCCGGTAGGCGGTGGCTGCCTGGACCAGGTCGTCGATGTCCTCGGAGAGGCCGTCCACCAGCGAGCTGGGACGCAGGCCCTCGCCGGCTTCGAGGCGCGTGAGCAGCTCCGCCTGGCTCGCGGCCGGTGCCTTGCCCGTCACGAGGAGGTAGGTGAGGACGCCGAGGCCGTAGACGTCGAGGTACACCGGGTCGGCGTTGAGCGCGGTCAGTTCGGGCGCAAGGTAGGGGTCGGAGCCCTCCGCCAGGTGCATCGCGGACAGCGCGGTCGGAGCGAACCGGGTCATCCCCTCCCCGGAGCCGCCCGTGCCGCTGCGCTGGGTGGCGATCTGCCAGTCGGAGATCTGCAGGTGCGGGGAGAGCCAGGCCGCGTCCTCGCCGACGGCCTGACCCTCGCGGCCCCGGTTGCGTGGCAGCACGTGGACGGAGCGGGCGGCCAGCGCCCGGTGGTGGATGCGGCTGGAGTGCGCGGACCGCATCGTCTCGGCGAGCTGCCGGACGAGCGCCATGCGGCCGAGGATGTCGAGCTTCTCGCCGTACTGGAGGAGGTACTCGTCCAGACGCAGGGTGTGCGGGTGGTAGTCGAAGATCAGGGCGGGGCCGGAGGAGTGCCCGGACGGGTCGTACTGCTTCAGCTGGACGACGCCGGGGTGCCGGAAGCGGCGCAGGACCGCGGCCTCGCGCCGGGCGGCGTTCTCCACGGACTGCCGGATCGAGGTGTCCGAACCGCGTTCGCGCAGGTAGATGCGGACGCGGGCGACCTCGGGCAGCTCGGTGTGCTCGGCGAGGTAGTCGGCCCACGTCTCGCCGGAGTCGAAGGCCTTCCGTTTCAACTCGTACGGGCCGACCTTGTACTTGGCATCGCTGGGGCGGACGCCGACCCGCTCCAGGGCGGCCTTGATCTCGCGGGAGTCGACGGCGGTGATGCGCCGGCGCTCGTCACGCGGGGGCTGCTGCAGCATCGCGACCAGTTCGGAGACGGTGTAGACGCCGTTCTCGTCATGGGCGGGCAGTCGGATGCGCAGGCCGTCGTCCGTGAAGCAGACGGCTTCGGCGACCCAGACGCGCTTGCCGTTCTGGCCGAGCAGTCCGGCGAGCTCCTTGGCCTTCTTGTTGACGAGGTGCAGCGGGTTGCCGTGCAGGACGCGACGACCGTTGGGCGCGGTCTGGACCCAGGTGCCGTTCTCGCTGGTCAGGGAGCCGTGCCAGTTCTTCAGCTCGATCATGCAGACGCCGCCGGGGGCGATGACGAGGAGATCGATCTCGCGGACGTGTCCGGTGTTCGCGGTGAAGGTGAAGTTCGACCAGGCTCGCCAGGGATCGGAGTCCGGCAGCTTCTCGCGGATGGTTTCCAGGCCGCGGTGCTCGTGCTCGTACTCGGACTCGGTGACCGTGGTCCACCGGCCTTCCCGCATGTGCCGCCCCCGCTTCGTCGCTGCGTGCTGAAGAGCTGATTGGCTCGGCCATCCGGCGGTAGACAAAGCTCTCGGGAGATCCTAACGGTGGGTGCCGACATCCGGGGCACCTGCGACGAAGCGGGCAGCGCCCGGGCTTGCGGATGCCGCGAGGGCAGGGCAAGCGCGATCAAGAGCGGTGCGAATCGGTCAAGAACTTAAGTCCCTGCCGATCACGGAGAACGGTCCGGGAGGATGGCAGGCGATGGATATGACTTCTTCCCGTCCGGAGGGCCCTCCGGACGGGTACGGGCCCTTCGTGCATCTCACCGCCCCGAACGTGCTGCTCTACCGCTCGGTGATGCGCGCCTTCCTCATGGCCAAGGAGCGGTTCGCCGTGCATCTGCGGCCCGAGGACGTGTACGCCGCGCTGCCCGCCGCCGTACGGCCCGGCGAGTTGGAGGGTGTCGTCGGCGCACTGGACAAGCTGGTCGAGTGGGGGAATCTGCGGGCCGACCCGGACACCGGCCGCGTCACCGCCGTCGAAGACTTCTACCGCAAGCGGTACATCTACCAGCTCACCCAGGAGGGCGAGGCGGCCGAGGAGGCCCTGTCCGCCTACGACGAGGCGCTCGGGCGACGGGGTGCGCTCCAGGCCGTCGCGCTGCACGACATCGTCACCCAGCTCCGCGCCCTCCTCGTGCTGGCGGCCGAGGAAGCGCCGGATCCGGCCAAGACGCACCTCGCGCTGGACGGGCTCGCCAGCCGGTTCGGGGCCCTGGCCGACAACGCCCGGGCCTTCATGGGGTCCCTGCAGCGGACCATCGACCTCCACGACGTGGGGGAGGAGGTCTTCCTCGCCTACAAGGACCAGCTCATCCAGTACCTGGAGCGGTTCATCCAGGACCTGATCACCCTCGGCGGACGCATCGCCCGGCTGATCCTGGAGCTGGAGGAGGGCGGGAGCATCGAGGCGCTGCTGCGCGCCGCCGCCGCCCGCGAGGCCGCCGACGCCACGCCACAGGAGGCCACGTACGCCGAGCGGGCCGCGTACGAACGGTGGGCCGGCCGGTGGGCCGGGCTGGCGGCCTGGTTCCTCAGCCGGGACGGCCGGGAATCGCAGGCCCGACTGCTGCGCGGCCGTGCGCTCGGGGCCGTACCCCAGCTGCTGGCCGTCGTACGGTCGCTGAACGAGCGGCGGGCAGGGCGTTCCGACCGGTCCGCCGACTTCCGTACGCTCGCCCGCTGGTTCGCCGAGGCCCCCGACGACGACGCCCGGCACCGGCTGTGGCGCACCGCCTTCGGGCTGTACCCGGCCCGGCACCTCACGGTGGACGCCGAGACGCTGCCCGCCCGCGCCGCCCGGCCCGAGCCCGCGTCCACTCCATGGGCCGACGCCGAGCCGCTGCGCATCAGCCCGCAGCTGCGCCGTACCGGCAGCTACGAGCGGCGCGGCAAGCCCCGCAAGGTGGAGGACCGGCAGGAAGCGCGCCGCAGACTCGCCGAGGTGGCCGTCAAGCAGGCCGCGGAGATCGCGGCCGCGCGGGCCCGGCTCGTCACCGACGGCATCACCCGCCTGTCCGGGCTCGGCGAGCTCGACCCCGTCAGCTTCCGGCTTTTCCTCCAGCTCCTCGGGGACGCCCTGGCCACCTGGCGGCCCGGTATGACGCACACGGTGGCCGCCAGCAACGACGGGTCCATGGAGATCCGACTCACCGCCTTGGCCGATCGATCCGCGGCCGAGGTCCGCACGCCGGGCGGCGTCTTCCGCGGCCCTGACCACACCATCGAGATCATTGATCTGGCGGAAGGAGACGACGGACTGTGAGTACTCCGCTCGCCGAAGTGCTGGACGGGCAGCATGCCGCGGAACTGCGCAAGGCCGCCCGCGCTCTGTTGAAGCAGCCTCTGCTGCTCGCCGGCGGCGCGTACGCCGACGAGTTCCGTCTCGTCCGGCGGCACGCCTCCGACCTGCGCGAGTGGTTCGACCGCAACACCGGCTGGTCCCTCCAGGTCGACGCCGAGACCGCCCGGCTGGGCAAGATCCCTGCCCACCTCGCCGATGCCACCCACCCCGCCCGCGAGGCGACGCGCAGCGCCGCTCCCTTCACCCGCCGCCGCTACGTCCTGCTCTGCCTCGCCCTCGCCGCCCTCGAACGAGGCGAGGCGCAGATCGCGCTCGGTCGCCTCGCCGACCAGGTCGTCCTCGACGCCGCTGATCCGCAGTTGGCCGCGACGGGCATCCAGTTCACCCTGGACCGCCGCGACGAGCGCCTCGACCTCGCCGCCGTCGTACGCCTCCTGCTCAGCCTCGGAGTACTGCGGCGCGTCGCCGGCGACGAAGAGGCGTACGTCAGCGGCGCCGGAGACGTCCTGTACGACGTCGAACGGCGGGTGCTCGCCGGGCTGCTCGCGACCCGACGCGGCCCGTCCACCATCCGGGCCGCCACCCTGGACGAGCGGCTCGTCGGGCTCACCGCCGAAACGGCCCTCGACAGTGACGAACTCCGGTTCCGGGCGATGCGCCGCTCGCTGACCCGCCGACTGCTGGACGACCCCGTGCTCTACTACGACGAACTGACCGACGCCGAGCTGGGCTACCTCACCCGCCAGCGCGGTTTCCTCACCGCACGCATCACCGAACTGACGGGCCTGGTGGCCGAGGTCAGGGCCGAAGGCATCGCCATGGTCGACCCCGACGACGACCTCACCGACGTCCGCATGCCGGAATCCGGCACCCACGGTCACGTCACCCTGCTGCTCGCCGAGTTCCTCACGAGGGCCGAAGGCATGGTCGTCTCCACGGCAGACCTTGAGCGCCGCGTCGCCGGACTGGCCGCCGAACACGGAGGCTTCTGGGCCAAGTCGGCCCGCGAGCCGGGAGCCGAGGGTGAGCTCGTGGAGCAAGCCGTCAGTCGGCTCGCCGCCCTGGGCCTGGTCTCCCGTACTCCTGACGGGGTGGTGCCGCGCCCGGCGCTCGCCCGGTACGCGGTCGGCGAGACCGTCGTACTCGAACCCCGCACAATCGGCACCGCTCAGGTGCCCGCGCAGCGAAAGGCCCACCAGCGTTGACCCCCCGTGCCGTACTCCCGGCCCCCTCGCGCACCCGCTGGCAGCCCCTGCGGATCGGTCTCGTCGATCTTTTCCATTACGACGTGGAGGAGTTCCACTTCCGCGACGGGCGGCTGCTGCTCCGGGGGAACAACGGCACCGGCAAGTCGAAGGTGCTCGCCCTGACCCTGCCCTTCCTCCTCGACGGGGACCTGAGCGCGCGCCGGGTGGAGCCCGACGGAGACGCCGGAAAGAGGATGGAGTGGAATCTGCTGCTCGGCGGCGAGCACCCCCACTCCGAACGGCTCGGCTACACCTGGGTGGAGTTCGGCCGCCGCGACGAGGTGAGCGGCGAGGAGCAGTTCCGTACGCTCCTCTGCGGGCTCAAGGCCGTCAGCGGGCGCGGCATCGCCCGCCACTGGTGGGCGGTTACCGCCCAGCGGATCGACCACGCACCGGCCGGGGCGGTGTCGGAGGGGTCGCTCAGCCTCCTCGACACCACCGGCACGGTGTTGTCCCGCGACCGGCTCATCGAGGCGGTCGCGGGACACGGAATGGTCTACGACCAGGCCAAGACCTATCGCCGGGCCGTCGACGAGGCGCTCTTCGGGCTCGGGGAGCAGCGCTACGGCGCCCTCGTGGACCTGCTCATCCAGCTGCGCCAGCCCCAACTGTCCAAACGCCCCAACGAAGCCGCCCTCTCCCGCGCCCTCACCGAAGCGCTCCCGCCCATGGACCAGGCCGTCATCGCCGATGTGGCCGAGGCCTTCCGCTCCCTGGACGAGGAGAAGGAGGAGCTACGGGCCGCCGGCGCGGCCGAGCGCGCGGCCTCCGCGTTCCTCGACCACTACCGGCGCTACGCCCGCATCGCCTCCCGCCGCCGCGCACGCCTCCCGCGCAGCGAGCACTCGAAGTACGAGCACCTGCTGCGCGACCTCGCCGAGGCACAGGCCGAGAAGGCCGCGGCCGAGGAGGAGCGTGCGGCAGCCGATGAGCGGATCGCCGCGCTCACCGAGACGCAGGCCCGACTGCAGGCCGTCGACGCGGCCCTGCGTGAGGGCCCGGAAATGCGCAGCGCTCATGAACTGGAGCGGGCCGCGAAGGCGTTGGAACGGTGCGGGCAGGACAGCGCACGCGCACGCGCCGACCGCGAGGACGCCGCGCTGCTGCACACACGGGCGCTCGGACGCCTCGCGGCAGCGGAGAACCGGTTCCAAGTCGCCGGGCACCGAGTCGAGGACACACTTCGCCTCGCGCGGGAGACCGCCGAGGCGGCCCGGCTGGACCTGCCCGGGGACGAGGGGCTGACGCCGGCCGAACTGCGCGCCGCTGTGTCCGAGGCGACCGACCGCCGACACCGCGCCCTCGCGCACGTCGAGGAGCTCGCGGACCGCTCCGAGGCGGCGGCGGCCGAGCGCCGGGCCGCCGCACTGCGGCTCGACGAGACGGAAACCGACCTGGCGCACGCCGCCGAGGAACAGGGCGCGGCCGACGAGACCGTGACGGCCGCGAGTCGGGCCCTGGTGGACGCCGTACGCGAGCACGCGGGCCGGTGCGAGGAGCTCGCGTACGCCGACCCGGTCGGACTGTTGGACGAGCTCCAGGAGTGGACCCGGCACCAGGACGGGCCCTACCCGGCACGTCGGCACGGATCGGACGCACACAGCGCCACGGCAGCGGTACTCGCCGACCAGGCGGCGCAATCAGCGCAGCGCAGGGCAGCCCTGGCGGCCCGTGCCCGAGACGCGGAGCAGGAGCTCGCCGAGCTGGAGGCCGGCGGCCGCCGTGGACCGCAGGCCCCGTACACCCGGAACCCCGGTCTGCGCGATCAGGCGCCGGGCGCCCCGCTGTGGCGGCTGGTCGACTTCCGGGACGAGGTCGCGGACCGGGAGCGCGCCGGCCTGGAGGCGGCCCTGGAAGCGGCCGGGCTGCTGGACGCGTGGGTGCGCCCCGACGGCGCGGCCCTGGCGGCGGACGGTCACGACGTACTCCTCGACGCGCGGACGGGGCCGGTCGACGGGCCATCGCTCGCTGACGTGCTGCGCCCGGCCGTCGACCACGGCGATGCCCAGGCGGCCCACGTGGGTGAGGAGACCGTGGGCCGCCTGCTCTCGGCGATCGGCCTGGGCGAGGTTGCCGGGAACGCGGAGGCGGGCGCCGAGTCAGGGGGCACCGAGCCGACGGCGGGCACGTGGGCCGCTCCGGACGGACGCTACCGCGCAGGCGTCCTCATCGGCCGGTGGGCCAAGCCTGCGGCCGAGTACATCGGCGAGGGCGCCCGGGAAGCCGCGCGGCGCAGCCGTATCACCACCCTGCGCGCCGAACTGTCCCTTATCCAGGGGGAGGCGGCAGCCGAGGCCGGGCACGCGCAGGCTCTGGAGACCCGGCGCCGTACGCTCGGCGCCGAACTGGCCACGGTGCCCGACGACGGGCCGCTGACCCGGGCGCACGCCCGCGCGGCGGCTGCCGCCGACACCGCGCGCCGGGCCAGGTCCCGTCGTGAGGGACGGGCCGCCGACGCGCTGGCCGCAGCCGAGCGGTCGGAGCTGGCGAGCGCCGAGCTACAGGAGGCCGCCGCCGATCTGGGGCTGCCCCCGGACCGGCCGGCGCTGGCCGTCGTACGGCAGGCCCTCGTCGAACTCGCGGCCGTCCTGGCCGCACTCTGGCCCGCCCTGCGCGAACGAGCCGAAGCGGCACGGCAGGCACAGGAGGAGCGTGAGGAAACCGGCCGGGCGGGGGAGCGCACCGCCGAACTCGCTCTGCGCGCGGAGGAGGCCGCCCGCGAGGCGACAGCCGCGGACGAGCGGCTCACCACGCTGCGCTCGACCGTGGGCGCGGCCGTGGCCGAGCTGGAACGGCGGCTGGCGGAGACCGCGGAGGCCCTGCGCGGCTGCGCTGCCGATCAGCGGTCGTCCCAGGACCGCCGCACGGAGGCGGAACGGCAGGCTAACCGGGCCGAAGGCGGGATCGTACAGCTGGAGAAGGCTGTCACCGATGCTGCCGCCGCGCGCTCCGAGGCCGTCGCCGCGCTCCAGCGCTTCACGGCTACCGGGCTGGTCACGGTCGCACTTCCCGAACTCGCCGTACCGGACGCCGCCGACGGTCCTTGGGCGGCCACCCCGGCCATCGCCCTCGCCCGTTCCCTCGAAGCGGAGCTGTCGACGACGGACGACTCGGACGGTGCTTGGGAGCGCGTACAGCGGCGTCTGAGCGAAGAGCTCAAAACCTTGCAGGACGCGCTGTCCCGGCACGGCCATACCGCCTCGGCCCGGATGGTCGAGGAGGGGATGATCGTCGACATCGTCTACCAGGGCCGCGAGCGCGCCGTACCCGAACTCGCCGAGGCACTGGCGGTCGAGGTCGGCGAACTCACCCGCATCCTCTCCGCGAACGAACGCGAAATCCTCGAAACCCACCTCATCACCGAGGTCGCGGGCACCCTTCAGGAACTGATCGCCACCGCCGAACGGCAAGTCCTCGCCATGAACGCCGAGCTGGAGGACCGTCCGACCTCCACCGGCATGACCCTGCGCCTGGTGTGGCGGGCCTCCCGCAAGGCACCTGCCGGCCTTGCCCAGGCCCGTGGCCGACTGCTCCAGACCGCCGACGCCTGGACTCCCGAGGACCGGGCCGCGGTCGGGGAGTTCCTGCAGACGCAGATCGCCCGCCAGCAGACCGAGGACGCGGCCGGCAGCTGGCTGGAACACCTCACGGCGGCGCTCGACTACCGTTCCTGGCACGAGTTCGCCGTCGAGCGGCAGCAGCACGGTCGCTGGGTGCCTGCCACCGGTCCCGCGTCCGGAGGCGAACGCGTCCTGGCGGTCTCCGTGCCCTTGTTCGCCGCGGCCTCCTCGCACTACGCGAGCGCGGCCAGCCCGTACGCACCACGACTCGTCACCCTGGACGAGGCGTTCGCGGGCGTCGACGACGACTCGCGCGCCAAGTGCCTCGGCCTCCTGCACGCCTTCGACCTGGATGTGGTCATGACCAGCGAACGGGAATGGGCCTGCTATCCGCAGGTACCGGGCATCGCCATCGCCCAGCTGTCCCGGGTCGACGAGGTGGCCGCCGTTCTGGTCACCCGCTGGGAATGGGACGGCACGGCTCGTACCCGTCACGAGGACCCGGTGCGCACGCCGGACCCGGAGCCCCTGTGGACGTGAACAGGCCTCCGGTCGACGAAGCCCGCCTGCGTCGCCTCCTCGGCGGGCCCGATCTGGCCTGGCTGCTGGAGCGCGTACGCCGCCGGCTGGAGCGTGGGCAGCCGCTCACTGGGCCCGTCTCCCTGGCCGCGGCGAGCCCGGCCGAACGGGCCGCGGCCGAGCGGCTGCTGGGCCGGGCCCCGGGTGGCGGCAGAGGACTGACGGTCCGGCTCGACGCCGTGGACGCCGTACTGGTCAGATCGGGTATCAGCCCCGGGGGCCTGACGGCGGCCGTGACGACGCTCACCGGGCCCGTCATCTCTCTCGAAGAGGTCCGCCGGAGTGAGGACCAGGCCTGGGCGGAGGCCTACGCTCCGCTCACCGGGCTCGCCGGAGAGGTTCCGTCCCTCGCGGAATGGGCCGGCCGGGTACGCGAAGACGGCCTTGTGCGGCGCCTCGCCCGTACGCCTGAGGCCGCCCGGCCGCTGCTCGATCAGGTGGCTCGCGTCCTGCGGGAACTGCCGGCCGAGCCGCCGCGCTCCCTCTCCGCGTTCGCCGCGGACGTCCTGGGCAGCGCCCACGCACTGGACGACGGCACACCCCCGGCGACGCTCTGCCTCTCCGGCATCCGTGCCCTCACCGGACATCCGGAGGGGGCGGGCGCAGCCTGGCGGCGGGCAGCCTGGGCCTCCGTCGGCCTTCTCCGTGACGACGTCTCCTCCACAGTCCTCACCCTCAACCTCCGAGGGACCCCCGCTTTGGACTGGATGGCCGACATGGGGGAGCCGTGCGTACTCACCCTTCGCCAGCTCGCGCACCATCCGGCCCGGACCACGCCGCCGGTGGTCCACATCTGTGAGAATCCCGCCGTTCTGTCGGCCGCGGCCGACACCTACGGCCCGGACGCCCTTCCGCTGGTCTGCCTCCAGGGCCAGCCGTCGGCTGCCGCCCTGGCCCTCCTGGCGCACCTCCACGAGCTCCGTGCCGAATTCCGCTACCACGGCGACTTCGACTGGGGCGGCCTGCGCATCGCCACGACGCTGCACCAGCACGTGCCGTGGCAGCCATGGCGCTACACAGCCGAGGAATACCGTGCGGCGGTAGCCGCTGCCGGTTCTGCTCCCGTGCCTCTGACCGGGATGTCGGCTCTGTCGCCATGGGATCCGGATCTGGCGACTGCCCTCGCTGAGCACGGTGTGCGTATAGAGGAGGAGGCTGTTCTGGACTCGTTGCTGGCAGACCTCGGGTAGGACGTGCGGCTGGTGAGACATGCGACGTGCCGAGACCGACGCCAGGACCAGTGACGCTCGTTTGACGCACGGACTCTCACGAGGGGCTGTGAATGGCAATCCATGTGGCCTTTGACCTGCTGCTTTGCTGGCCGACCCGATTCGTACGTGCTCTCGATGACGCACCACGTGGAGTGCGTGGCACTTCTGGAGCCGGTGAAGAAGGACGCCTGACCTGTGCTTCTTCAAGTGCGCGTACGCACGTGACCACTGGTCCGACCATGGCAGGTCAGCGCACTACAACATCTTGCCGGGCATGCTTGCCTGGGGCTGTGAGCTCAGCTCCTGGCGCACGTCCAGGTAGTAGCGCAGGCGGACACCGGGCTGCCCCGGATCCCGTGTCGTACGGTCTGCCGTCGCGGCGGCTCACGGTCCGCGCTGGATCTCACTGAAACCGGCCGCACCGGCGGTACCGCCGGTACGGCGAAAGGTCTGATCCAACGGGAATCAGGCCGCGACGAGTTCCCGTTCGCGGTCCGGCGTCTTGACCCGGGGCTTTCTGTTCGGCAGCGAGAGCCGGAAGACCTTGTGCCACGCGGAGAACACCTGCTTGGGCAGCGGGCCGGTGACGTACTCCAGCTCGTACTTCTCGAACAGGGCGCGCACCTTCACCGCGACCTCGGCGTACCGGTTGCTCGGCAGGTCGGGGAACAGGTGGTGTTCGATCTGGTGCGACAGGTTGCCGGTCATGAAATGCATGGCCTTGCTGCCGCTGATGTTCGCCGAGCCCATCATCTGGCGCAGGTACCACTGGCCGCGCGTCTCACCATTGATCGACCGGCGCTCGAAGACCTGCACGCCCTCGGGGAAGTGCCCGCACATGATCACCGAGTGGGTCCAGATGTTGCGGACCAGGTTCGCCGTGAACGTGGCGGCGAGCGTCGGGAGGAACGACGGGCCCGACAGCAGCGGGTGGATCACGTAGTCCTTGAGCACCTGCTTGCGGATCTTGCGGCCCACGGCCCTGGCTCGCGCGCGGAACTCCGGGTTCTTGCGGCGGTGCTTGGGCAGGTTCTTGCCGAGTTCCAGGTCGTAGGCGGCGATGCCGTACTCGAAGAAGCAGGCGTTGATGAAGTTCCACAGCGGCTGGCCGAGGTGGAACGGGTGCCACTTCTGGTCTTCGTCCACGCGCATGATGCCGTAGCCGAGGTCGTTGTCCTTGCCGATCACGTTGGTGTACGTGTGGTGCAGCTCATTGTGCGAGTGCTTCCACTGCTCGGCCGGCGAGACGTGGTCCCAGTCCCAGGTGGTGGAGTGGATCTTCGGGTCCCGCATCCAGTCCCACTGGCCGTGCAGGATGTTGTGGCCGATCTCCATGTTGTCCATGATCTTCGCCACGGACAGACCGGCGGTGCCGATCAGCCACGCGGGCGGGAAGATCGAGAACAGCAGCACGCCCCTGCTGACCAGCTCGAGCTTGCGCTGCGCCGCGATGACCTTGCGGATGTAGGCGGCGTCCTTCTCGCCCCGGCCGGCGATCACCTCCTCGCGGATCGCGTCCAGCTCGCGGCCGAGTTCCTCGATCTGCTCCGCGGTCAGGTGGGCGGTGGGGTCGATGGCGGTCAATGTGCTCCTACCGTTCGATGTCACAGGGGCCCGCAGCGGCGGACACGCAGGTCTGGATGAGGACGCCGGGCTCGGCCTCGGTGATCTCACCGGTGCGCAAGTCGCGTACGGCGCCCGCCTTGAGCGGCGTGACGCAGCCGAAGCAGATGCCCATGCGGCACCCCGACGGCATGAGCACGCCGGCCTCCTCGCCGACGTCCAGCAGCGGCGTGGCGCCGTCCGCGTCGACGGTCCTGCCGGTGGTGCTGAACGTGACCTCGCCACCGTCGCCGGCGACGACGAGGCCGGGGCGGAAGCGCTCGGTGTGCAGGCGCTCCTGGACGCCGTGCTCGCGCCAGTGATCTTCGGCGGCGTCGAGCAGGCCCGCGGGCCCGCAAGCCCAGGTCTCGCGCTCGGCCCAGTCGGGCACGAGTTCGTCGAGACGGGCGATGTCGAGCACGCCGTCCGTGTCGGTGTGCAGCTCGGTGAGCTGCAGCTTCCGGTCCGCGACCAGGTCGTGCAGAGCGCTGCGGAAGATCACGTCGTGCGGCCGTGGCGCGGAGTGGACCATGACGACGTCGTCGAGCTCGACGCTGCGCAGCATGCCCATCACCGGCGTGATGCCGCTGCCGGCCGTCAGGTAGAGCACCTTGGCGGGCTTGGCCTCCGGCAGCACGAAGTCGCCGGTCGCCTGGTCCAGCTGGATCAGCGTGCCCGGTTGCGCCCTGCGGACCAGGTGGTTGCTGACCTTGCCGTCGGGGATCGCCTTCACGGTGATCGTGATCCGGCCGTCCTGGCGGTCCGTCGGCGAGGTGACCGAGTAGGCACGCCACAGGCGCACCCCGTCGACATCGACCCCGACCCGCACGTACTGACCTGCTGTGTGGCCGCGCCAGCCCCGTCCCGGCCTGATCACGATGGTCGCGGCGTCACCCGTCTCGGGGTGCACGGCCTCGATGCGCCCGCGCAGGTCGGCGCCCGCACGCAGCGGGCTGACCAGGTCGAGGTAGTCCGACGGCAGTAGCGGCGTCGTGACCATCTCCAGCATCTTCCACGCCCTCCTGCGGAGGGCTGCACTCGTCATGACCCCAGCTTGGTGTGCTCAGGGGGTAAAGTCCTGTCCGTAAGATGTGAATTTGATCGGGTGGATTGTTCGCAGGGAACAAGAACGTGAGCTACGCAGTCCGGAGGGCCAGCGAACTGGTCCTGGATGAGACGACGGTCACCGCGCTTCGGGCCGCGTTGAGGACCACCGCCGACGAGGTCGTCCAGGCGATCATCGACGAGGTCCCGCCCTACGCCAACGCCCTTTCGGGCCGCATGGGCGTCACCATCCGCCGAGCCGTCCGCACCGCGCTGGGCCTCTACCTGGACCTCGCGAGCGGGAAGGCCACGGGCGGCGACGCCGGCGACGCGGCCTACGAGCTGGGCCGCGGCGAGGTCCGCGACGGCCGTTCGATGGACGCCCTGCTCAGCGCCTACCGGGTCGGCGCCCGCGTGGCCTGGCGAGGCCTGGCCGCAGGTGCCGTACCCGCAGGGCTGCCCGCCGCCGAGGTCGCCAAGTTCGCCGAGCTGACCTTCGCCTACATCGACGAGCTCTCCGCCGCGAGCGCCGCGGGCCACGCCGACGAACTGGCCGCCCGGGGCCGGGCTCACGAGCGCCACCTGGAACAACTGGCCCGCGACCTCCTCTCCGGCGCGAGCCCGGACGTGCTCCTTGCCGCTGCCGGGCGGGCCGCGTGGCAGCCGCCGGTGTCGCTGACGGCGGTCCTGCTGCCCGCCGCCCAGGCCCGGCCGGCCTACCGCGCGCTCGACCCGGGCACCCTCGTCCTCGACGATCTGCCGGACGGCTCCGGCGTGCTGCTCGTCCCCGATGCCGACCGAGCACATCTCCTGAGGCAGCTGCCTGACCGCACCGCCGTGGTCGGCCCGGCCCGGCCGTGGACGCGTGCGTCCGCCTCGCACGCACGCGCCGTACGCGCCCGTTCCCTCTCCTGCGATATCCGCGACACCGAAGACCACCTGCCCGAGCTGGTACTGAGCGCCGATCCGGACGCGTTCGCAGACTTGCGTGCCCGAGCCCTCGCACCGTTGCGGACCTTGTCTGCCGCGGCCGCGCGGCGGCTTGAGGAGACGTTGCGGGCGTGGCTGCTGCACCAGGGCAGGCGGAACGACATGGCGGCGGCGTTGTTCGTCCATCCCCAGACCGTCCGGTACCGGATGTCGCAACTGCGGGAGCTGTTTCCGGATCTCGGGTCGCCGCACCGGGTCCTCGAACTGACGCTCGCGGTCGGCCTTCGGGCCGACTGACGCGTTCTTCGACCGTCCACGACCGCGTCCGCGAGCAGGGCGGTGGCAACTTCCGGCACTGCCTGGCTCGTCCGCGCCGCGTACTCCAGCCGCTCGTCCGCTACGGAAGCGGGTGCCGACGCGCCACGATGACACGAGGCGTTGCCACCGCAGCGTGCGGATTCATTGACATGCGCCTGTCCTGCGTGGTGATGTGGCTCATCCACTCATCCACTCATCCACTCAGCCACTGACGGATCGCATCAGGGAAGGCCCATGAACACACTGCCCCGCGAGACCATCGTCGACCTTCTCGAGAGCCGTCTCCGGGAGGACATCCTCACGGGGAAGCACCCCGTCGGCGGCTATCTGCCTCCTGAGCGGGAACTCGCCGACGGGTACGGAGTCACCCGCACGAGCCTCAAGCACGCTTTCGGCCGCCTCTTGCAGGCGGGCCTGCTGGAGACCCGGCACGGGGTCGGGACCCGTGTCCGTGACTACGCCCGGTTCGGCGGGGCGGATCTGCTGCCGATGCTCGTACGTCACAGCTCCGACTGGATCGAGGAAGTCTTCGAAGTGCGGCGCGGAGTCGGCACGCTCATCGCCGAGCGTGCCGCGGACCGAGCCACGGGGCGCGACCGCGACACGTTGGCCGATCTGCTCGATGCCGTGCGGGTGGCTGCGGATGTGGACGCCGTGCAGCTCGCCGACGCCGAGGTGCACCGAGCACTGGCCCGAGCCACCGGCAACCGGGTGTACGTCCTGCTCACCAACACGCTGTTCAACGCGTACCTGCCCGTCCGATCGGCCTTGGCCGGCGCCTTCACCGATCCGGCCGCGGCGCACGATCGGCTGGCCCCTCTGGTAGGGGCTGTCCTTGCCGGGGACCGCGAAGGTGCGCGGGCGGCCGCCGACGCCTACCTCACCGCCACCGCACGGATCATGCTGGAAGACCTCGCATGACGGCGCGCGGCACCTCGTTCACCGAGACGCTGCTCGGTACCGTCCGACTGGACGGGGAGGACCGTGACCGGCCGGTGCGACTGGACCTGACCGTCACGGCCGACACTCTGGTACGGCCGGCCGCCACCACCCGGGCCTCCCTGTCCGGGCGGGTGAGGATCCTGGGATGGGCGGACGACAAGGGCGCCGAGGGCGAGCTGGAGATATCCCCGCTCGCTCGCCGCCGCATCCGCTACCTGCTCGAGTTCACCACCGCTGCGGGCCGGCAGCTCTCCCTGGACGGCTGGAAGTCCCTCACCGCACTGCGGCCGCTGCGTTCCATTGCCGTCATGCCCTTCACCCTCTACGAGGACGACGGTGCACGGGCCGGCGTCGGGACCCTGCGCTTCCCGGTCGCCACGGGGCTGCTCCCCTTCCTGCGGAGCGTCCGCTTCCCGAAGGCCGGGGCTCCCGCCCACCCGCACGCCCCGCGCTGGGCCGGCGAGCCGGGCCGCACCGAGGTCTGGTACACCTCCGTCAGCGACCCCGCGACCGGTACAGGGCTGTGGCTGCACCACGAACTCGTCTCACCTGCCGACGGCTCCGCGGCCTACGTCCACGGCTGGATAGCCGCCTTTCCGGCCACAGGCCCCGTGTCACACGCCAGGTTCGGACCGGAGCCGTGGCAGGGCAGCACCGACGGTTTCACCTCTCGTGATGTGGTCGCACGAGGAGGCCGACTGGCCGGCCAGGTGGGGGACTTCGCCTGGGAGATACGCGAACGTGCCGTGGACGGCGCGATGTTCACCTTTCCGCAGTGGTCGTGGCGACGGCAGGTGCTCCCGGCGGCACACATGCTGCCGGCCGCGCGCTCCACGTACGAGGGGACCGTCACCTATCCCGGCGGCACCGTCCAACTCGCCGGTGCTCCCGGCGCGACCGCCCGGATCTATGGTCGCGGGAACGCACGCCGCTGGGCCTGGCTGCATGCCGAACTCGAAGGCGGCGGGGTGCTGGAGATCATTGCCGCGGTGTCCACCCGGCCCGTCCTGCGCCGGCTGCCGCCTTTGGTGTTCCTACGGCTGCGCCAGGGCTCTCGGACCTGGCCCCGGCGTGCCGAGCGGTCGGCGTTCGGCTGGGTCGGCCTCGGCAGGTTCCGCGCCGACATCGGAACACCGGAGTGGACCGTGCGTGGGAGGTCCGGAACGCGACGCATCCGGGTGCGGGTCACACAACCCCCGGAGCGGACCTTGACCCTCGAGTACCAGGACCCGGACGGCAGCACGAACGTGTGCCGCAACAGCGAACGCGCCGACGCGGAGATCACCGTCGAACGCTGGTGGGGCAGGTGGCGCAACGAGCGGACATGGGTCCTGACCGGAACAGCACATGCCGAGGTGGGTGGCCGGTGATCGCCTCCGGACTCGTGGCAGCCTTGCTGGGGACCGACGAGCGTGACTCGGGATGGGCGGACAGGGTGCCGCACCGCCTGCACACCCTCCTGGCGGCGATGCCCGGGCCGGCGCGGGCCGGCCTGCACGTGGGGGCCGCGGCGGTCGAGGCGTACGCCTTCGCCCGTACCGGTCGCAGTCTCGGCGCGCTGGATGCCGGCAGCCGTGAGGAGGTGATGCGCGCCCTGACCGGCCGGCCGGCCGTCGCGGCCCTGCTCGACCTCCTCAAGGTGCCCGTCCTGCTGGCCGCGGGCACCGAACGAATGCTGTGGCCCGCAGCGGATCCGCAGCCGCTCGACGCAGCCGGCGATCCACCGCTGGACTGCGTACCGGCCACCGAGTGGCCCACGCGGACGACGGCGGACGCGGTCGTCATCGGTTCCGGGGCGGGCGGCGCCGTCGCCGCGCGCACGCTGGCCCGAGCCGGCCTGCGGACGATCATCGTGGAGGAGGGGGAGCACCACACCACCGCCTCATTCGGACGACGCACACCACTCGACCGGTTCGGCGCTCTCTACCGCGACGGCGGAGCCACCGCCGCCTTCGGCCGTCCGCCCCTCTTGCTCCCCACCGGCCGAGCCGTCGGAGGAACCACGGTGGTGAACTCCGGTACGTGCTACCGCACTCCCGCCCACGTGGTCCAGCGATGGCAGCACCGGTATGGCTGCTCTCTCGCCGAAGGTTTCGCCGAGCACCTCGACGAGGTCGAACGCACCCTCCGCGTCGCGACCCAGCCCCTTGACGTGCTCGGCAACAACGGCATGCTCGCGTTGGCCGGTGCGCGGGAGCTCGGCTGGAAGGCCGCTCCACTACGCCGCAACGCGCCGGGGTGCAAGGGCTCCTGCCAGTGCGTCGTGGGCTGTCCGACCGGCGCCAAGCAGAGCGTGCAGCTCTCCGTGCTCCCTGACGCGTGCGCGGCGGGCGCACAGATCGTGACCAGTGCCCGCGTACGACGGATTCTCGTGGACCAGGACCGCCCGGGCGGCTGTGCGGCCGCCGGTGTGGTGGTGCGCCGGGCCGACGGCAGCGAACTGGAAATCCTCAGCCCTCTCGTGGTGGTGGCAGCCGGAACGCTGCAGAGCCCACCACTGCTGCGGCGATCGGGGCTGGGCTCCCACCCGGGAACCGGCGCCAACCTCAGCGTCCATCCGGCGACCAGTGTCGCGGGCAGGTTTCCGCGACAGGTGACCGCGTGGCAGGGGGTGCTGCAGAGTGTCGGAGTCGAGGAACTGCACAGCAGTGGTGTCCTGATCGAGGCCACCGCGACCCCGCCGGGTATGAGCAGCTTCGTCCTTCCGGGCGTGGGCCGACAACTGAGGGGTGAACTGGAGGACGCCGGGCGGCTCGCCACGCTGGGAGCCATGATCGCGGACCGTCCTTCCGGAAGAGTCCTGGGCCGCGACCGCACCCTGATTCGCTACGACGTCCATCCCCGGGACGCGGGACGCCTGATGGCCGCCGTCCGGGCCATGGGGCAGGTCCTGTTCGCCGCCGGCGCCGAGGAGGTGTTGACGGGGATCGCGTCCGCGCCGCGCGTACGGAACCTCGCCGCCCTCGACGAGGCGCTGGCGGGAGGGACGGTACGCGGGCTCCATCTGTCGGCCTTCCACCCCACCGGCACGGTCGCGGCGGGCGCGGACCCGGACCGTTTCCCCGCCGACGGCGCCGGCCGACTGCGCGGGGTCCGCGGGGTACTGATCGCCGACGGATCCGTTCTGCCGAGCTGCCCGGAGGTGAACCCCCAGCTCAGCATCATGGCGGCCGCACTGGCCGTGACCGAGCGGTGGGTCCAGGAGGCGGGGGGCGAGGGGGCAGCCCGCGACGTGGGGTAACGCGTGCGGTGGGGACCGGGGATCAACGTGCGGGCCTACCCGTCCCAAGGTCGTACACGAGCGAGGAGTCCAGGCTGCTGCGTTGTTGTGTTGCGCAGCTACGACCGGCACATGCCCGGGGACGTACGGCCTCGAAGGCGAACGTTGGGCCCTGGTCCGGGCCTCGACGACCTCGACCGCAAGCCTCGCAGCGGGTTGCGCAGGATCCCCCTCCGGCCCTGTCCACGCCGCCGGACCCGGTGTCCGCCTGCCGAACGGGTCAGAGCCAGCCTCTGTGAGCCGCCTGGACGCCGGCCTGGAAACGTGTCTCGACGCCCAGTTCGGCCATCAGCTCGGTGAGCCGGCGTCCCACCGTCCGCTCGGTCACGCCGAGCGTGCGGGCGATGGTGCGGTCCTTCATGCCGGAGGCCATCAGCGACAGCAGCTCCCGGTCCCTCTCGGACGGGCCACGCGGCGCCGCGGTCGCGCCGATGGGAGTGGCGCGTGCCCAGAGGCTCTCGAAGCAGCAGACGAGGGCGTCGACGAGGGCCGACTCGTGCACCAGCAGCCGGATGCTGGGGTCCTGATCGGTGTAGGAGACGGGCAGCATCGCGGTGGTCCGGTCGACGATGAACATCTTCAGGGTGACGTCGGGAAGTATTCTCGCCTGTTCGCCGGCGTCGATGCAGCGGTGCATGGCCGCCATGTGCTCGGGCGACGCCAGGGCTTCACGGGCGTAGACGAAACGGTACGCGACGCCGTCCTCGAGCCGGCGCAGTTCGAGGTCGTTCGGGTTGCTCTGCCCGCCGATGTACGGCGGGGCGTCGATGGCGACGATCTCCTCGCGCGCCTCCAGCTGGAGCCGGGACACCGCGGCCAGTACGGCGTCCTCGCCCTCCAGCAACTCGACGACCTGAGTTCCCCGGTGCGGCCGGGCACGCAGCCGGTCGGCCAGTTCCTCGACCTGCTTCTGCATCTGGGTCAGATCGCCGCGTCGGCGGCTGATCAGCGCGGGCAGGGCCTCGTCGGGGGCGATGAGGGCGTACAGCGGGGGAGTGAAGCCGATCTGCTGGACCAGCCCGTGGTCGAGGAGGCGGCGGACAGCGGGGCGCAGTTCGGCCGGGGAACAGCCGGTGCTCTCCGCGAGCCCTTCTGTCGTGGCCCGCTTCAGGTCGAGCAGGGCGAGGTAGGCGTCGTTCTCGAGCTGCCCGAGACCGACGGGCTCCAGCGAGAACACGTCTACCTCCCATGCCAACGGTGGGGTCGTTGGGGTGGTGGGGACTGTAGGTCGCGCTCCGATTGGACGTCAAGGTCTCCTGGCAGCGCGGAGAAAGGACATGTTTCGCGGCGAATGCGGCCTCTGTTGCGTTTCATCCCTCCCCTCCCTGCTGAACAGGACATTGTCCGGAACCGGAAGTGCACAGCGATTTACAGGCGGTTGCGGGCGCCCCAATCCTGGTCCCAGTTCCGCCGCCGCTGTTCACCCCTTCAGCGTCGTGCGGCGGAGCTTCCCATGCCGTCCCACCCCACGGTGGCCGACCCCGGCCACGGGGACGGCATGCCTGGACAAGGAGCAGCGATGCACCACAGATCTGCAGTGCCTGCACGGAAGATATTCGGCACGGCGCTCGCCGCCGGTCTGGCCGCCGCAGTGCTGGCGATCGTGCCGGGGACGGCGGGCGCCGTCGAGGGAAGCGTCCCCGGAGCCGGTGCGCCCCTTCCCGCGTCGGGAGCGTCGCAGACGGGCGCCGCGGCGCCGGCGACCGACGGGCCCGTCGAGCGTCTCATCGTCGGCTACACGTCCGGGGCCACGGAGGCCAGGTCCGACGACGCGGCGGCCAGGGACGCCGAGGCCAAGGGCAAGAAGGCCGGTGAGTCCCTCGGCTTCGAGCGCCGCCTGGGCACCGGAGCCGCGCTGGTCGACCTCGGCGCCGAACTCGGCCAGAAGGACGCGGCCGACGTCATGGCCGCCTTCCGTGCCGACCCCGACGTTGCGTACGCCGTCCCGGATCGCCGTGTGTACGCCACGGCCGCCGCGCCGAACGACACCTACTACGACCGCCAGTGGGACCTGTTCGAGGCCGTGGCCGGCATGAACGTCCCCGGCGCCTGGGACAAGGCGACCGGTGAAGGCGTCAAGGTCGCCGTCATCGACACCGGCTACGTCGCCCACTCCGATCTCGCCGCCAACGTGATCACCGGGTACGACTTCATCACGGACACACGGATGTCCCGCGACGGCGACGGCCGCGACAACAACGCCGCTGACAACGGCGACTGGATGAACAGGGGCGACTGCGGCGTCGACGAGCTCGGCCGGCCGGTCCCCGACAGCGACAGGAACAACTCCTGGCACGGCACCCATGTGGCCGGCACCATCGCCGCCACCACCGGCAATGGCAGGGGTGTCGCCGGCATCGCACACGACGCGACCGTCCAGCCCGTCCGCGTACTCGGGTGGTGCGGCGGCACGGACGCCGACATCATCGACGCCATCACCTGGGCCTCCGGCGGTCCGGTGCAGGGTGTGCCCGCCAACCCGCACCCGGCCGACGTCATCAACATGAGCCTCGGCGGTGCCGGTGTCTGCAACCCCGGCACCCAGAACGCCATCAACGGCGCGGTGGGCCGTGGCACAACCGTCGTCGTGGCGGCCGGCAACAGCAACATGAACGCAACCGGCTTCCAACCGGCCAACTGCGACAACGTCATCACCGTCGCCGCCTCCGACCGTGAGGGCAACCGCGCCGCCTACTCCAACTACGGCAACATCGTCGACGTCACCGCCCCCGGCGGAGAGACCGCCCTCGGTTCCGCGACCGGCATCTGGTCCACGGTGAACGCCGGCCTTCGCAACACCGGCAACGAGACGTACGCGGCATACCAGGGCACCAGCATGGCCGCCCCGCACATCGCGGGCCTCGCCGCGCTGATGAACCAGGCGAGCCCGTCCATGACGCCCGCCCAGATCGAGTCCGCGATCAAGGCCAACGCCCGCACACTGCCTGGCACCTGCTCCGGAGGCTGCGGCGCGGGACTCGCCGACGCGGCCCGGACGCTCGGCGCGTCCGGCGGGACCGGCTCGCAGCCCGCCGGCACGGTGTTCACTAACGCGGCCAACGTGAACATCCCTGACACCAACACCCCGATCACCTCCTCCCTCGCGGTGACGGGCATCAGCGGCAACGCGCCGACAGCTCTCAAAGTCGCCGTCGACATCAAGCACACCTACCGCGGTGACCTGCGCATCGAGCTCGTCGCCCCGAACGGCGGCACCACTCAGCTCAAGACCCCCAGCTCCGGCGACAGCGCGGCCGACGTCATCACCACCTTCACCGTCAACGGCTCCGGCGCGGCCGCCGGCGGCACCTGGAAGCTGCGGGTGACGGACGTCTACAGCGGTGACACCGGCTACATCGACTCCTGGAGCCTCACCTTCTGACAGCTCCACCCCTCCTGCCCGAACCAGGGGCCTGCCGATGCCAAGGAGGGCATCGGCAGGCCGCATGCCCCCTCATGACCGGAACCACAGGACCGCGCGTTGCGCGGCGGAGCTTCCCATGCCCTCCCACCCAGTGTGGCTACCCCCGGCCACAGCGACGGCATGCCCGAACAAGGAGCATCGATGCACCGGAGAACCGCACTGCCCGCACGGAAGATACTCGGCACGGCACTCGCCGCCGGACTGGCCGCCACCGCACTGGTGGCCATGCCGGGGACGGCTGCCGCCGCCGAAGGAAGCATTCTGGGAGCCGGCGCGCGCAACACCGTCAAGGACAGTTACCTCGTCGTCCTCAAGGACGGTGGCGCGACGGCGAAGGGTGTGGAGCAGCGCAAGGCCGACCTGACCCTGCGCTACGGCGGCAAGGTCGGGCACACCTACACCTCCGCGCTCAAGGGCTTCTCGGTCAGGATGACCGAGAAGCGGGCCAAGCGGCTCGCCGCCGACCCGGCGGTCGCCTACGTCGAGCAGGACGCCAAGGGCTCCCTGCAGGCGGTTTCCTCCTGGGGTCTGGACCGTGTGGACCAGGGGGCTTTGCCGCTCAACGGCGCTTACACGGCACCCAACACCGCGGCGGGCGTCACCGCGTACGTCATCGATTCCGGCATCCGCACCTCGCACAGCGACTTCGGTGGACGCGCGTCCTGGGGCACGAACACCATCGACAGCAACAACACCGACTGCCACGGGCACGGCACCCATGTCGCCGGCACCCTCGGCGGCGCGTCCTATGGTGTGGCCAAGGGGGTCAGGCTGGTCGGGGTCAAGGTCGCCGACTGCGCCGGCAACCTGAGTTCGACGAGTATCGCCGCCGGCATCGACTGGGTCGCGCGCAATGCGGTGAAGCCCGCGGTGGCCAACTTGAGCTTGGAGTACCCCAGCCAGGCCGTGGCGACGGCCGTGAAGAACTCCGTGGCCTCCGGCATCGTCAACGTCGTCGCGGCCGGCAACGACTACGGCTCCGACGCCTGCTACGTCACGCCCGCGAAGGTGCCCGAGGCCATCACCGTCGGTGCGAGCGCCCGCAACGACAGCAGGTGGATCCGCTCCAACATCGGCCCCTGCATCGACCTCTTCGCGCCTGGCGATGCCATCGTCTCGGCCGGCATCACGAGCAACACCGCCTCCGCGACGATGTCCGGTACATCGATGGCCGCCCCGCACGTGGCGGGCGCCGCCGCGCTCTACCTCTCGGCCGACCGGACGGCCACACCCGCCCAGGTGCAGTCCGCCCTCAAGAACAACGCCACCAAGGGCAAGCTGACCGGCATCGGAGCCGGATCACCCGACAACCTTCTCTACACCGGCTTCATCGGCCGGTGACGGCCTGGCCCCTACGACCGCCTGTCCGGCCGGTACCCCCCACTTCTCAGCCCGCCGGCCGGACAGGCCTGGGGCTCCCCCCCATACGCCGAACGAGGTTCCCGTGCGAACGAAGGTCGCCCACTGGCTCGCCGCAGCCGGCAGCGGCACCGACCGGCAACCACGGCCACACCGGCACTGATCTCCCCGAGCGGCCGCGGGCCGCCGGGCGCCTGATACGAGGAGACCTCCATTCATGAAGCCGAAGAGCCTGGGCCTCGCAGCGGCGGCCGTGGCGTTACTGCTGCTCGGAGGGTGCCACGCGCTGGCGGCCATGGAACCGGAACCCGAGCCGATCGTCATCGGGACGGCCAGTGGCTTGTCAGGTTTCGACCCGGCGGGAACATACGACAGCGGGTCGCTGGCCGTGTACAACAACATCTACCAAGCCCTGCTCACCTTCGATGCGGGGTCGCCGGTACCCCGAGCTGATGCGGCCAAGGAGTGCGGATTCACCGACTCCGCACTCACCACCTATCGATGCGAGCTCCGTGACGACCTCGTCTTCTCCCATGGTCGTCCGGTCACCCCCATGGCAGTGAAGCATTCCTTCGAACGCATCCTGCGCATCAGCCATCCCCTGGGGCCGCGCACGCTGTTCGGAAATCTGCGCTCGGTCGAGGCCCGCGACTCGCTCGTGACGTTTCACCTCAGTGCGCCGGATGCCACATGGCCCCACAAGATCGCCACAGGAGCCGGTTCGATCGTCGATCCGGCCGAGTTCCCTCTTGATCGGCTGCGCACGGACGGGAAAACGGTCGGATCCGGTCCCTATGTGGTCTCCGCCCATACGGAGGGCAAGGCTGTCGACCTTGAACCGAATCCGACGTACAAGGGGGCGGTGAAACGGCAGGGCATACCGATTCGCGTGCGTTTCTACCCGACGGCACAGGACGTCGGGACGGCCTGGAAGGCGAGGACCATCGACGTCGCCTACAGCGGACTGCCGTCCGCGTCCCTTGCCGAGATCGATCCCGCCGACCCGGAACTCCGCCTCTCCATCGGGGAGGGCACACACGCGCGCTACCTCGCCATCAACCTGCGCTCCCCGAGCAGCCCCTTGACGAAGCTCGCCGTCCGCCGAGCCGTCGCCGCCCTCGTGGACCGCGGGAGGCTGGCCGCAGAGGTGTTCGCATACACGGTGACGCCGCTGTACTCCCTCGTTCCCCAAGGCATCACCGGTCATGACACCGCGTTCCTGGACGAATACCCCGAGGCGGATTCCCGGTACGCGGCACAGCGTCTCCGTTCCGCCCGCATCACCCTTCCGGTACCCATCACCCTGGGCCATCAGAACGGCCCCGCCGCCATGGAAGCGAAGGAACTGAAGCGGCAATTGGAGAAGAATCGCCTCTTCAAGGTAGAGCTCGTCGAAGAAGCCGACTGGAACACCTACCAAAAGCGATGCGAGCGCGGCGAGTTCGACGCCTTCACCACCGCGTGGGCTCCCGACTTCCTCGACCCCGACACCTTCGTGCAACCGCTGGTGGGTACGCGCAACACCGTGCACAACGGATACACCTCGGCCGAGGTCGACAAGGCGATCCAGGACACACAGCGGCACGCCGACCGCGGGGAGACCATTCCGCAGTTCCTGGCGATCCAGCGAACCGTCGCACGGGACGTCCCCCTCATCCCCCTGTGGCAGAAGAAGAACTACGTGGTAACCCGCGCCACCGTCACCGGGGGCCACCACTTGGCCGAGGGCAACGGAATCTGGGCCTGTGGGAACTGGGACGGCACTGAAGCCGCTGAGCGCAGACCATCAGGACCGCCCGATGCCGCGCAGGCCGTGCGAGCGCGCTGCGGTTCTCCCGGGCTTCTCCGTATGCCAGGGCGGGGTCCGCTCCGGTGTGATCCCCGGCCGTCCCTTCGACCGTGAGGGTCACACAGTCGGCCGGGCGTCGATCTCGGCGATGAGGCCCTCGACGAGTGCCTTGATCTCGTCCCGGATGGGGCGGACGGCCTCCACGCCCTGGCCGGCAGGGTCGTCCAGCCGCCAGTCCAGGTACGTCCTGCCGGGGAAGTACGGGCAGGCGTCGCCGCAGCCCATGGTGATGACGTAGTCGGAGGTCCGGACGGCCTCGGGGGTCAGCACCTTGGGCCGCTGGGCGGAGATGTCGATGCCCAGCTCGGCCATGGCGGCCACCGCGGAGGGGTTGATCCGGTCGCCTGGCAGGGAGCCGGCGGAACGGACCTCGACGCGGTCTCCCGCGAGGTGGCGCAGGAACCCGGCGGCCATCTGGGAGCGGCCGGCGTTGTGGACGCAGACGAAGAGGACGGACGCGGCAGGGGTGGAGGGCATCGTTCTTCCTTGCGGATCGTGGGTCAGGCGACGCCTCGACGGATGTGACAGTATCAGCCCATGCTGACATCAGTCGACACTGATCTGATCCGGGTGCTGGCCGACCCGCTCAGGCTCCGGATCGTGACTCTGCTCGCCCGGGAGACGCTCTGCACCACCCATCTCGTGGAGGAGACGGGGGCGAGGCAGACGAACCTCTCCAACCACCTGAAGGTGCTGCGCGAGGCCGGCGTCGTCGATACGGAGCCGTGCGGCAGGTACACCTACTACCGGCTGCGCCCGGAGGTCGTCGAAACCCTCGCCGGGCAGTTCACCGACCTCGCCCGCGCCGCGCGTGCCACCGCTGACGCGGGCCTCAAGCGGTCGTGTCCGTAAGCCCTCTTGCTCGCTGCTCGCATGTCGTGCCCCACCTGCCCGAGGAGACCCTGACGTGACCGCCACCGAGCCCTCCGAGAAGGGCGCCATAGCCCGCGAGGTGTCGCCGGCGCCCGTGCCCGGCGCGACCCCGCCCCGCCCTCCGCTGCCGGCCCGGGCGGCCGCCGAGTTCGTCGGCACCGCCGCCCTGGTCGCGGTCGTGGTCGGCTCCGGCATCCAGGCCACCCGGCTCACCGACGACGTCGCGCTCCGGCTACTGGCCAACTCCACCGCCACCGTCTTCGGCCTCGGCGTTCTCATCGCGCTTCTCGGACCGGTCTCCGGCGCCCATTTCAACCCGGCCGTCACCCTGGCCGAGTGGTGGACGACCCGTCGCGGCGGCGCGGGTGTCGACGCCCGCGAGTCGGCGGTGTACGTGTCCTCCCAGATCGTCGGTGCCATCGCGGGCGCCGTTCTGGCGGACGCGATGTTCGGCGAGCCGCTGGTGCAGTGGTCCACCCACGACCGCTCGGCTGGGAACCTCCTCCTCGGGGAGGTCGTCGCCACGGCCGGGCTGATCCTGCTGATCTTCGGCCTGGCGAGGACGGGCCGCCTGCGCCTCGCGCCCGTCGCAGTGGCCGCGTACATCGGCGCCGCGTACTGGTTCACGTCGTCGACCTCCTTCGCCAACCCGGCCGTCACCATCGGCCGTGCCTTCACAGATACGTTCGCGGGCATCGCTCCGGCGTCGGTCCCGGCCTTCGTCGGCATGCAGCTCGTGGGTGTCGTGGTGGGGCTGGCCCTGGTGTCCGTCGTCTTCGCGCGCGGCAAGGCCGTGTACGAGCAGGACGCATAGGGTCGGGACACATGTGACCAGGCCGCATGTGACCGGGCCACATGTGACCGGCGCGTGGTGTGCGTCAGCGCCTGGACTAGGCGCTCACGCGCCGCCCGGCCGGGTCAACAGCTGTCCCATGGCCGCCAGTACGGCCGGCTCGACGCGGTAGTAGACCCAGGTGCCGCGACGCTCGGACGACAGCAGCCCCGCCTCTTTGAGCTTCTTCAGGTGGTGGGAGACGGTCGGCTGGGAGACGCCGACGTCCGAGATGTCGCACACGCAGGCTTCGCCGCCCTCGTGCGAGGCCACCAGCGAGAACAGGCGCAGGCGCACCGGGTCGCCCAGCGCCTTGAACATCACGGCGCTCCGCTCGGCCTCTTCGGCCGTCAAGGGGCGTTCGGTCAACGGCGGGCAGCAGGGCGCGGCGGCGTCCGGCTCGAGCAGAGTTAGCGCCTTCGTAGCGGACATGGCTCCATCATCCGCATAAATTCGATGAATGTCTATGTTGACGAATGTCGATCCAGGGGTCACTCTGGGAGAGTCGTTACATCGACACTTGTCGAATCAGCGGGAGTCCGTCGTGGCCACGTCCAGCGCACCCTTGCCCGTCGTCGTCATCGGGGCCGGCCCCATCGGTCTCGCGGCCGCCGCCCACCTCCGCGCACGCGGGCTGCAGCCCCTCGTCCTGGAGGCCGGTCCCGCTGCCGGCGCGGCGGTCCGGGAGTGGGCGCACGTACGGCTGTTCTCGTCCTGGGGTGAGGTCGTCGACCCCACCGCCGAGAAGCTCCTCGCCCCGACCGGCTGGGTCATGCCGGAGCCGGGCGCCTACCCCTCCGGAGGGGAGTGGGCCGAGCTCTACCTCCAGCCCCTCGCCGACGTCCTCGGCGAGCAGGTCCGCTACGGCGCCCGCGTCACCGGCGTCTCCCGCACCGGCCGCGACCGCGTCGTCGACGCCGAGCGCGCGTCGCAGCCCTTCGTCGTGCAGTACGAGACCACCGACGGGCGGGAGCGTCGCACCCTGGCCCGTGCCGTCATCGACGCCTCCGGCACCTGGGCCACCCCCGGCCCGGCCGGCGGCAGCGGGCTGCCCGCCCTCGGCGAGAAGGCCGCCGCCGACCGGATCACCTACCGCGTCCCGGACCTGAGGGACCCGACCGTCCGGGCCCGCTACGCGGGCCGGCGCACCGCCGTCATCGGCTCCGGCGCCTCCGCCTTCACCGCACTCGCCCACCTCGCCGCCCTCGCCGAGGCGGAGGACGGCGCGGGCACCCACACCACCTGGATCCTGCGCCGCTCCCTCGCCGGGTCCACGTTCGGCGGCGGCGAAGCGGACCGGCTTCCCGCCCGCGGCGCCCTCGGCCTCGCCGCGAAGGCCGCGGTCGACGCCGGACACGCCGACGCCGTCACCGGCTTCCGCACCGAGGCCGTCGAACGCGCCGGGGACGGCCGCCTGACCCTGGTGGGGGAGGACGGCCGCCGCCTCGATCCGGTCGACGAGGTCCTCGTCCTGACCGGCTTCCGCCCCGACCTCACGTTCCTCGCCGAGCTCCGCCTCGGCCTCGACGAGCGACTCCAGGCACCGGCCGGGCTGGCCCCCCTGATCGACCCCAACCAGCACTCCTGCGGCACCGTCCGGCCGCACGGCGTGCGCGAACTCTCCCACCCGGACAAGGGCGTCTACCTCGTCGGCATGAAGTCCTACGGCCGGGCCCCGACCTTCCTCGCGATGACCGGTTACGAACAGGTCCGCTCCGTCGCCGCCGCCCTGGCCGGCGACCACGAGGCCGCCGAGCGCGTCGAGCTGACCCTCCCCGAGACCGGCGTCTGCGGAGGAGCGGGCCTCTTCGACGAGCCGGAGGCCGCCGAACCGCCCGGCGCCGGCTGCTGCGCGACGACCCCGGCCGCCCTCACCCCTCCGCCGTGCGATCTACGGCACCAGACGCCGCTCCCTGACCCGGCCTGATCGACAAGACACCCCCTAGAGGCACAACACACGCACCAGAGCCTTCAAGGCGGTGTCGTTGAGGGCCGTGCGGTGGGCGAGTTTGTTGCGGGACTGCCAGAGGGTGCGCAGGTGGTCGGCCTCCGTCTGGGTGAGCCGTGCGTGGCCCTGGAGATAGGCGCGCCACATCGGACCGAGTTCCATTTCGCTTCCCCGGCCGTAGAGCGCGGCGAACTCGGCTTGCGACAGGCGCGATCCGGCGCTGATGACTTCGGTGAACTTCTCGCGGGCTTCGTCCAGCAGGGGCAACAAGGCATGGTTCTGGGCGAGCCAGATCCGGGTGCGCACGGCGTGGTCGTGTTCGGCTCCGCCGTCGGGGAGGCGGCGCAGTCGCCCGTCCCATCTTTCGAGCGTGCCCCGGTCCCACTCGGGACGCAACGACGCGCTGGGATGGAGCGGGGCCGCGGTCGGTTCCGTACGCCGACCCCTCGGTGCGGGGATCCCGTCAGGTATCGATCCGACCGTGAGCTGCCGGAGTTGCGCCGGAAGGCTGTCCGGAAGTCCGTCCCACGCGACCGCCAGCCGTGCCGCCAGCTCGAGGAACGGGCCGCACACTTCGACCACGGTGGCCTGTGCGACCGCTTCGAGGAGCTGGTGCCGGGCGGCCGGGCCGGCCGGGCGGGGTCTGGCCATGGCGACGACGGTGGCGGTGTCCAGACGGCCCAGGGCGCCCCACCACCAGTGCACGCCGATGTCCTCGCGGGCGATCTGTTCCGGCAGTTCCACGGGCAGGCCCGCCGAGGTGGCCAGCACCAGCAGCCGTGGGCGCCGTTCCGGAGGCAGGCCGGCCGCTTTGACCGTGGCGGACAACCGCCGCAGCAGGTCGGTCGCATCGGGCGGCGCGGGCTCCTGCCAGCCGCGCACGACGATCACCCGTGTCGCGTGGGGGTCGCCGGCGGTGGTGAGGCGTTCGAGGAGTCCTTCGACCCCGGTCCGCCTCCAGTCCTGGTCGCCGGCCGAGCCGCCCAGTTCCTTTTCGATCCGGTCGGGCAGGCCGGGGTAGCCGGGCTCCTCGTCCTGGACGTGGGGCGCCGGAGCCGTGCGCGCCGGCGGAACCGCCGCGATCTGCGTGCGCACGGTCGAGAACGCGGACAGCCCGTCGTCGTAGTCCAGGATCGGTTCCATGCCGCCCCACGGGTCCCCGTGCACGGCAGGCGGCGGGGCCGGGACGCGGGCCCCGGGCGCCGCACCGCCACCGGGCGCGGGGACCAGGACGAAATCCGCCAGTTCGTGCAGCAGCTCGTCGATCAGGGCCTCGGCGGCGGCCGGGGTGCCGGACACCTGTGCCTCGGGGAACAGGCACAGGCAGCTCTTCCCCGACCGCAGGTCGCCCAGCAGCCGGCGCGTCCACAGTCGGACTCCGGGCAGCAGGGTCATCTCGATCCCGGAGGGCGCAGGGGACAAGGGAGTCACGCCGGTTCCGAGAGGACCTGAAGCGCCCGGAACGTGATCCGGTCCAGCGAACAGCCTTCCGGCCCGTCGTCCAGCACACCGTGGTCGAGCAGCCGGCCCACGAGCGCCCCGACGTCCTCGATCCGCAACCCGGTGACCGACGCGATATCGGCGTAGGCACACTTCTCGCCCGGTTTCAGGTACTGACTCCACTCGGTCAGCACCTCCGTCAGACGGGTGTCGAGCCCGACCTGCTGCAGGTGTCTGCGGGCGAAATCGGGCCGCCCGATGAAGTGCCGCACGTCCTCCAGGGCTGCTTCGAGCGTGGACCCCTCCCGAGTGATGCGGTGTACGGTCCGCTCCAGCAGGTGGGGCCATCCACCGGTGAGCTCCACCACCCGCCGCCGCTTGTCCGGGGTGTCGAACGGACACTCGGGCCAGGCGCGCAGACTGTCCGCGGTCCACCGTTCGGGACGCACCACGCAGGTGATGAGTTCATCCTTCCGGCCGAGCTCGGCCGGGCCCACCAGCAGGACCGCGGTCAGGTGAGGCGCTCCGTTCTCCGGCCGGGAGGCATCGGCGAGCAGGGCCGTGGTCCAGTCGGTGACCTCGGCCGATCCGCTGCCCCGGACGTCGGCCAGGATCAGGCACGGCCGGCCGCCCGCGCTCGCGCCCCGGCCCTCCGTCAGAGCGCGGGGCGATTCGCCGGGGACGGCTTCCCGGAAGTCCAGTCCACGTGCCGTGGAGTACGACTCCACCGCACGCTTGACGAGCCCCGGCCCGTGCGCATCGGTCAGACACACCGCGGCCACCCCGGGGGCCGTCACCAGGTTCAGCTGGTGCTCCGTGAGCGGACTGTAGCGAGCGACGCCCCCGCCGTCGGCCCCCGCGAAGCGCCGTGAAAAGCGCGGGTTGTAGTCGTAAGGAAGGTCGAATTCGGTCTGCCTCAGCTCCAGTTCGAGGTCTTCCCGGGTCCCCAACATGCTGACCACGTTCGGGCTGCGCACGGCGTACAGGCGCGGGTCCGCCAGCTGGATGAGCAGGCCCAGGCCCACCATCTCGTCCAAGTAGATCTTCACATCGCTCGCGGTGAGCGAACTGAACCCGTCCCGCCAGCGCTCCCTGGCCGCCCTCAGGAGCTCGTCGGCGTCGTAGCCGTACCGGTAGCGGTCCTTCTGGCTGCGCAACGCGATCACGAGGGCGAGGACCCGGTAGCGGTCCTCGAGGTTGATGGTGATCCGCAGCCGCTCGGCGATGTGGCGGTGCACTTGGGCCGATCCCGTCACCGACCGGACGTCCTCCTCCGACACGGAGAGCGGCCATGTGGCCGAGGCGAGTGACTTCGCACGGAGGACCGCGACGAGCCGCTCACAGAAGATCTGGACCAGACACGCCTGGTAGTTCGTCGCGGCGAGTACCCGCCAGACCAGCTCGGGCCGTTCGAAGCGGTACCCGAAGGCCGCCATCGGTTCGACCACCAGGCGTTGCGCCTCGGTCGGTTTCAGCGTGCTGATCAGCACATCGGGACCGCCGTGCGTCAGTGGCACGTTGGACAGGTGGCTGAACCTCTGGACCTGATGGAGACCCGCGAAGACGATCTTGAAACGGCGGTCGGTACGGTCCATCAGCCCCTTGAGCCGCAGCACGTTGGAGAAGGTGGCTTCCCCGCCCCGGCCGCGTACCGCCTTGGAGTCCGCCGTCAGGAAGGCATCGGCCTCGTCGGCCAGTACCAGAACGCGCCTGTCGTGACTCTCTTCCAGCCACTTCTCGACCCTCGCGAGCATGTCGTCCGGCGTGTGGGCGACATCCGCCTTCCCACTCAGGACGCCTACGCGCTTCAGCTCGTCCTCGAGGACCGCCCAGATGCGTTCGGCCGGCTCGGCCTCGCCCACACCGCGCGCCTTGAGGTCGACGTAGATCGCCTTGCGCCCGGGCGTGCCCGGGAACGACGCCTGCACCTTGCGCAGGAGGGCCGACTTCCCCAACTGGCGCCCGCCGTAGAGGAACAGGGCTCCGAGCGGGTCCGTGACAGCGGCGATCTCCTCCTGTCGGCCGTAGAAGACCTCCGGCGGCACGAGCCCGGCCACGAACGGGGTGTACGGGTTGTACGCCGTCCAGGGAAGGGTCACCCGCTGAGTGGCGCGGAAGGACCGCGGAGAGCGGGCCGCCACCCAGCCGAACACGGCAGGGTCCACCACCAGCGCCTGTTGGGAGGAGGCCGCCCGCGCGCGGGCGGCCATCTCCCGGCGGCCGTTCAGTCGCAGCGGAAACAGATAGAGGATCAGGCAGGCCCCGGAGTCGCGGCTGTCGAGCAGTTCCAGCGGGCTGCGGCCGCGCTGTTCGTCGGAGACCACGAGGATCGTGTACGAGGACGCGGCCGAGCCCAGCGCGGCCACGTAACCTGGGGCCGATTCGCTCGCCCGTGCCCGGGCGGTGAGCCGCATGACACCGCGCACCTCGTGCCGCTGGTCCCGGGCGGGCGTCTGCGAGCATTCCAGACCCAGCACGCGCAGGACCGACGGGATGTGGCGCTGCCACTCCGAGCCCCGGGTGGCCGGGCGGCACAGGGCGTCCCAGGAGTCCAGCCCGCTCCGCGCCCCCTCGGTGAGGGGCTCGCCGTCCAGGTAGAAGTCGGCCCAGGACCGGGCGGAGTACCCCTGGGCGCCGGACTTGCGCACCCCGGACCGCTCGATGCCGGCAGTGAAGCGCTCCAGCTCCGCGCCCGAGTCCGTACTGCTCCAGTCAGGGAGGGGCTTGCCCTCGCGCAGCAGGGCGAGGCACTCCTCGGCGGTGACCGTGTCCCCGGCATCGAGCAGCGAGGTGAGGCGCTGCTGTTCCTCGGCCGGCGGGTGCAGCGTGGCGAGGCTTTCGCGGAGGTGCTCCACGTACTCCCGGATCTTCGCCCGCATCTCGCCCTCGAGGGCGGCAATGCCGGCGCAGGCCCGTCCGAAGGCGCCTTCCGGTTCGGGTCGGCCAAGCTCTTCGAGACGGCCGACGAGCTCCCGCTCGGTCTGTATGTCGAGCTGCTGCGTGCGCAGTTCGGCGAGGAGGGCGCCGGCCGCGGCGTGGGCCTTCCGGTGCACGTGGCTCCATCGCGACCACTCCGGATCGCGCAACTGACGCCAGTCGCGCGGTACGGCGTCGAGGCCGGTCGGGAGGGAGGGGACGAGGTCCTGTTCCAGCGCCGCGACGAGGGCGTCGGCGAGATGCAGGTCGCCCCGCTCGAAGTACCTCCGGAGCACCGCGCGCGCGTCCACCGTCTCCAACAGCGTGAGGACCGTCTCCCCGAAGCCCTCCTCGTCGGGCAGGGGTGCCCCGTCGGCCGACCGGGGCAGCTCCGGGGCGGCGAGCAGGGACTCCGCCCGCGGCTGGTCCACGGCGTGTACGGCGTCGAGGTCCCGTGCCGGGACGGCGGCGCCGGAGGATCGGTCGCCCTCGAGCAGCCACGAGCGCAGCCGCAGCAGCGCGGCGCCTTCGACCCCCGGCGGGGGTTCTTCGTGACGTACCTGGTCCAGAGCGTGGCGAAGGCCGGTGGTGTTGTCCGCGCGTTCGTCGACGACGGGAGCGGCCAGGGCCCGGGCACGCGTCAGGAGGTCGGAAACCTGCTCGATGCTCCGCAGCAGAGCCCGCTTGGCAGCGGCCTCGATCGGTTCCTTCGCCTGCTTCGGGGTGCGGATCTCGGCGTCCGCTTCCTCGATCATCCGTTCCGCCGAGCCGCGCTTGCGGAAGAGCTCCCATATCCGGTCGAGGTCGCCGGGACCGGCGGCGCCGGCCGCCCAGGCACTGACTCCGTCCAGTGCCTTCCCCAAGGGCTGGTCCGAGTCGATGAGACGGGTCCTGACCTGGGTCGCACGGGTGTAACCGATGCGCTGGCGCCGCAGGGCGTCCCGCAGCTCGGCGGCCTCGGAGGAGAGCTGATCCGCGGTAAGTCCCGTCACGCTGGCGGTGGTCAGGCGCGTCGCACTGAGGTCGAGCCGGTGGTAGCGCCGTAGCGCGTCGACGGCCCGCGCCAGGAGCTTGCCCCAGTTCCCGGGGACCGTCGAGGAGAGGTCCGTCTGGATCAGGAGGTCGTTGGGCCACCCCGCCAGCAGGCCGGCCCGCAACGACGCCACGGCGGCCAGCACCAGGGCCGGCCGGTCGGCCTGGAGCTGCTGGATCTCCGGGTCGAAGCCGGTCATGACGGCCACGGCCTCCGCTTCGTCGCCGCATGCGAAGGCGGCCTCGGCGAAGGCGAGGCAGTCGGCGCGGTGCGGAAGCTCCGCCGAGCCGACCGTCGTCCAGTAGGCCTCTTGAAAACGGCCCTGGCCGATGAGCGTGGCCACCGCGGCCTCGCCGTCCCCCCTCGCCACCGGGTTCCAGGGCAGGAACTGCGGCTTCGGCGGGGCCGCCGGGCCGGCGGCCGCGGACGCCGTGCCCGTCGGGGCATCCGAGCCGTCCGTACGGGCACGGTCCGACGGCGGGGCTTGATCGGCTGCCGCGCGCGGTCCGGGGGTGAACGCCGGGCTCGGCTGGGGGACGCGCTCGACGGGCGGTGTCGGGGCCTTCGCCGCCGCCGGTGGGGCGGGCGGCGTGAGCGCGGCGGCCGTGGGCCGGGGGGTGTTGGCCGGGGCGGGCGCCGGGACCGTGGCGGGTACGTGGTGCTGCTCCGGGTCCGGGCCGGCCTCAGGCTCCGGGGCCGGGGCTGGGGTCGGCTCGGGAGCCGGGGTCGGCTTGGGTTCCAGGGTCGGCTTGGGTTCCGGGGTCGGCTCGGGTTCCAGGGCCGGAGCCTCAGGCTCCGGGTCTGGTGCTGCCGCCTTGGGCACCGGGGCCGGCTCTGACACGGTCTCCGGCTCCGACTCGGTCTCCGGCTCCGGTGTCGTTGCCCTCGCAGGCTCGGGGACTTCCTCGGGCTCAAGGGCGCGGGCCGGCCCGGGCGTGGGGAGGAGATCGTTCGGCGGCGCGCCGACGGGGGAGACCGCCGCCGCGAGTTCGCCGATGCGCGCTTCCAGCACGGTCAGCGACTCCTGCAGCGGGATGCGGTGCGGTGCGTCGGACGCGGTCCTGCCCAGGAGCGCGCGGAGGCCCTCGCGGTCCGCGCCCAGCATGCGCAGCTCTTCGGCGCGCTGGGCCGCGGTCTCGCGCAGCTCCCTGACGATCTCGTCGAGTTCGGCGAATCCCGCTTCACCGGGCCAGGCCCGGCCGTTGCCGGCGAGCCTGTCCGCGATCCGGGACCGAGCCTGCCGCCATTCGTCCAGCCGCACGTCCAGCCGGCCCGAAACGGCCCGGCCCTCTTGGACCAGGGCGCGTGCCTCTTCCAACGCCCGGCTCAGTTCCGCCGACACTTCGCCGAGCGCCTCGCGCGACGCGAGCAGCTCGCCCTCGGTGACGTCCAGGGTCAACAGGTCGCTCTCTTCCCCTTGCACGACATGTGCCATGTCTGCTTCCGCCTCGGCGTCCGAACCAGCTGATCCCTCGGCCGCGCCCTCGGCCTCGGCCTCGTCGAGCGGACGGCACGGCCCTGCGTCCTGCTCGCACCGGCACGGGGTCCCGGCGGTCGAGGCGGCCGCCCACAGGTCGTCCCAGTGGTCCCCGACGGAACCGCCCTCGCTCAGGGGGCAGTCGAGGAGGCCGTACAGAGTGACGTGCGCGAGCACCGGGTCGATCTCGCATAGCCATTGCCGCAGATGCTCCGGGTCAAGTGTCGACAGCTGCTCTGCCGGATGTCCGTAACACCGCTCCCAGCGGTGCATCGCCCAGCCGGCCGCGTGTTGCGCGATCGACGTGAGGCCGCCCGCGCTCGTGCGACTCAACCAGGTTCGTGCCGCCGTGACCTCGCGACGCCGCAAGCGCGGCGGCACTCCGTTCGCCGTCGTGACCAGCCCCGGGACGAGCGTCAACATTCCCGGGATACACAGCAGTTCACGGAGTGCGCGATCGTCCAGCTCGGTCACCCAGGCACGGAACCCGTCCCCCTTGGTGTTCATGGACGGATCTTGCCAGAAGCGCGAGCGGGCGCAGGGGGTTTCCGCAGGATCTGGGACCGCTGCCCGCCGCGAACCAGCCAGGTGTGGTCGGGTCCTACGAAGAGGCGGCGCAGGCCCGCGACGACCGGCCGCGAGCGCCTTCTCCACCGCATCTGACCGGCCCGACCGCGGTGAACGCCCGCCGTGTTTGGATGGGGAGCGACTGTTGCTGACGGATGTGACGCGCGCACTCGACGGTGACTGCGGTGGACCGCGGTGGACTGTGGTGCGTGAGGGAAGGACGAGCATGCGAGGCCAGCGGAAGGTCACCGTGGTCACCGGCGGGAGCCGGGGGATCGGTGCCGCGATCTGTCGACGGCTGGCGGCGGAGGGGCACGACGTCGTCGTCGGGTACCGGACGGACGAGGCGGCCGCCCGGGGCGTCGTGGCCGAGGTCGAGGCGGCCGGGGGCCGCGGGCTCGCCGTGGCCGTCGACACCGCCGTCGAGGCCGCTGTCAACCGGCTCTTCGGCGCCGCGACCGACGCGTTGGGGCCGGTGACCGGCCTGGTGAACAACGCGGGCGTGAGCGGCCCCAACGGCCGGCTCGCCGACGCGGACGCCGAGGGGATGCGCACGGCTCTCGAGGTCAACGTGCTCGGCTACCTCCTGTGCGCGCGGCAGGCCGTCCGCGGTATGACCGCGACCGGCGGCGGCGCGATCGTCAACATCTCGTCGGCCGCGGCGACCCTCGGCAGCCCCGGCCAGTACGTGCACTACGCCGCCACCAAGGCCGCGGTCGACGCCCTTACGGTCGGCCTGGCCAAGGAGGTCGCCGCCGACGGCATCCGAGTCAACTGCGTGGCCCCCGGCACCGTGTGGACCGATTTCCACGAGGACCCGCAGCGGCCGGCCCGGATCGCGCCGAACATCCCGATGGGCCGGTCGGGCCGGCCGGAGGAGATCTCCGGCGCCGTCGCGTGGCTGCTGTCGGACGACGCCTCCTACACCACCGGCGCGGTGCTGCGGGTGTCCGGGGGCCTGTGACCGGCCTCGAACAGCCCGCCCTTCCGACCGGCCGCGGCCTGCGGCTCTCTCACACGACCCGCAGGGCGCGGACGGGGCGGCCCGGCCGGACGGCCGGCGGGCGCGGGGCCGCGAGGACCGTGGGAGCCGGCGGTGCCGGGTCGAGGGTGACCACGGACGCGCCGACCGGCTCGCACAGCCCGCGCAAGACCGATTCCGACAGCCGGATGTACGGCTGCGCCTCTCCCAGGACCGCGGTCAGCCGGTCCGTGGTCGTGAAGGCGACGGCGGTCCGCGCGCCGAGCGGCGTCCGGAACAGCCGGATCACGGTCTCCGGGCCGGTTCCCGACCGGACGGGTACGTACAACGGCCCGGTCGGGGCCGGTTTCTCGGGCTCGGGATCGTCGTCGTACCGGAACAGACACATGGGCTCTCCCTGGGAGCGGTGCACGGTGGGAGCGGCCCCGGTCGTCGCCGTGACGCCGGCCGGGCCCGTCCGTCACCGGAGCCTTTCCCGCCGTCCGCCCTCCCGACGCGGCTCTGACGCCGTCCTGACGGCGCGTGGCCGATTTCGTACGCCTCACTGACGCGGGAGTACCGACCGACCGGCCCCGCGCCGCACCTGTCAGCCGTGGCTTCGGGTACGCCCGAGGAGCCCAGGGGAGGGGTCAGCCGACGAACGCCTTGACCTGACCGTAGACAGTGGCGTCGGTGTGCACCTGGGAGTGCCCCAGGCACGCCGTCTTGGTGTTGACGGCACCGGTCAGCGGCACGCTGCTGTCGGGGTTGACCACGCTGTCACACGGAGACCACCAGGTGGCGTACCGCGAAGCGCCGGGAGTCTCGTCGCCGGAGTTGAGCGTGGTCAGGAAGGCCGACCCGGGGCGCATCTCGGCGCAGGCGGCGCCTCCGCAGAAGTAGGCGAGGTCCGTGCCGTGGTTGGGGCCGGCGAGCGAGACCCACGCGTCGACCTTGGCGTCGCCGCCGAGGTTCTTCGTGTAGTAGCGGGAGGAGAGGCCGCCCATGGAGTGGGTGACGACGTCGACCTTCGCCGCTCCCGTGGCGGCGAGAACGCGGTCGATCTCCTGGGCGAGCTGCGAGGCGGTGGTGGCGTTGGACTGGTTGGCGTTGTAACTCCACTGGTCGAGGCGGCCGGTCGGCCACCCGTCGGCGGCGAAGCGGTCGGCCATGGTCTTCCAGGTGGAGCCGTCGGAGTTCCAGCCGTGCACGAACACGATCGGATCGGGGGCGGCGCTCGCGCCGGGCTCGGCCCCGGCCGACGGTGCGGTGAGGGTGAGCCCGAGGACGGCTCCGAGTGCGAGGCTGCCGACGGCGAGGCGGCGCGGGACGCGCATGGTGGTACTCCAGTACGTGGGGGCTGACTGAGGGGGAAGGGGTGCGGCGACCTGGAGCCCGGTGAGAAGGCGCACGGGTGGGGCCGCTTGCCGGAGATCACAACGACGGTCGGTCGCTCAGGTTGTCGTGGCGTACGCCGCCCGGGTGCCAGAGGGGCGCCGCCCGGACGAGGGCGGGCGGGGCGCGCAGCTTCCGCGCCCCGCCCACCCGGCGTCGGGTGGCAACGGAGCCGTCCGGGGTCAGAAGCGGGTGAAGAGGAGCTTGTTCGGCGAGCCGGGTCCTACGTCCTCGATCCGGCCGCGGGTGGCGTTCCCGACGAGCGCGTTCCGTACCTCGGCGGGCGTCGCCGTCGGGTGGGTGTGCAGATAGAGGGCGGCGGCGCCCGCGGTGTGCGGGGACGCCATGGAGGTGCCGCTGATGGTGTTCGTGGCGGTGTCGTCGTCGATCCACGCGCTGGTGATGTCGACGCCGGGGGCGAACAGGTCCAGGCACCTTCCGTAGTTGGAGAAGGAGGCTCGCCGGTCGGAGTCGTCGGTGGCGCCGACGGTGATGGCCTCCCGGACCCTCGCAGGTGAGATGTCGCAGGCGTCCTCGGGCCGTCCCAGGTAGTCGCCATTGCCGGCCGCGACGGCGTAGGTGACGCCGGAGGCGATGGAGTTCCGCACGGCCTCGTCGAGTGTGGGATCGACGCCGCCTCCAAGGCTCATGTTCGCCACCGCCGGTTTGACGGCGTTCTCGGTGACCCAGTCGACTCCCGCGATGACGCCCGAGAGGGACCCCGATCCCTCGCAGTCCAGGACGCGCACACCGATGACCTGGGCTCGTTTCGCGACACCGAAGACGGTGCCGGCGGCGGTGGCCGCCACATGGGTGCCGTGCCCCTGGCAGTCGATGCCGTTCTGGCCGTCGTCGATGGTGTCGATGCCGATGGAGGCACGTCCCTCGAAGTCACGGTGCGAGGTGCGCAGGCCGGTGTCGATGACGTACAGCCGCACGCTCCGCGCCCCGTTGGCCCAGGTGTACGTGTAGTTCAGGGGCAGGCGCCGCTGGTCGATGCGGTCGAGGCCCCAGGGCGGGTCCGTCTGCTCGCCGGAGACGGTGACCTTCGCGTCTTGTTCGACGCGGGCGACCCGCGGGTCCGCGGCCAGCTCGCGCGCCTGCGCCTGTGTCATCTCGGCGGCGAAGCCGTTAAGTGCGGTGCGGTAGACGTGGACGAGGCGACCGTCGGCGCGGCGGGTCAGCTCGCCGGCGAGCGCTTCGGTGGACGCGGTGCCCGGCTCGAGGGTGACGATCCAGCTGTCGGTGATCGCGCGCTCGGCGGAGACCAGGCGGACGTCCCCGGCGCCGGCCGCACCGAGAGCGGGGGAGCCGACGAGCTGTATGCCCACGCAGAGCAGAACCGCGGTGAGAAGAGCGCTCGTTCGGCGTGTGAGGCGGAGCATGCGGTGCATGGGAACCTTTCGTCGGCCGGATGACCCGGTGGCCGGGTGGCCCGCCGACCGGTCGGCCGGCGCGGGTCATGCGCGGTGGTACGGCTGAAGTGCCCCACCGGGGGCAGGGGGACGTGTGGAGTGCGTGCGGGCACGGCACGGCGCGCCGCAGCGCGCCCCGACGCGGGCACGGGTCAGGAGAGGGATGGGTTCGGATGAGGAGCTGTGCGGAGCGGGGCCGAGGGCGTGGCCCCCACACGGCCGCGGCGCTCCGGGCCGCCGGTGACACCGGCGCCACAGCGGACAACAGGACGTTCGGCGACAGTTGTCCGCCTGCATGAAAGTCTGCTCGCGCCGCCCACGGAGCGTCAAGAGGCGTGTACGGAGCGTTAGGGGTTGTGCGCGTGATCCGAGATGCCTCGACGGACACCGTCGCCGGAGTTTGACTCGAAGATCACCACCAAGGTGGTCAAGGCCACAATTCCGGGGGGCCGGATCCGTACGGGTGGTGGCCGAGTCGTGACGTGTCGCTGTTGGGCCGAACGAGTGAGGGACGCGAGGATGGGTGCATGAGTAGGTACGAGAGGTACGACGTCACCGACGAGCAGTGGGAGGGCCTGGCCCAGGTCGTGCCCCTGAGAGGCCGTGACGAATGGCCGTCCAGGGTGGATCACCGCGCGTTTCCCGAGCAGTACGAGACCGCCGAACAGCGCCGCATGATCGTCCTGCGCGTGCAGGTGTTCGCCGACGCCCGAGAGGTCGCCGAATACCTCATCGCCCAGATCCCCGTCCTGCTGGACCTGACCGGCGCGGACGCCGATGTCGCCAAGCGCATCCTCGACTTCAGCAGCGGCGTCGTCTTCGGTCTCGGCAGCGGCATGCACCGTGTTGACCGCAACGTCTTCCTGCTGGCCCCCGCCGGCACCGAGGTGGAGGGCACGGCCGAGGCCACGTCGGAAGACGACGAGGTGGGGGCCGGTGTCCCCCGATCGTAGGAAGGTCATCACGGCGTAACGGTTCGTCATACAACGGGCTGCGTACCGTCCGATCATGGACTTCTCCGGCAGCCCCACGCCTGACTCCGCCACTCCCGCGTCCCCACCGCCCTCCTCCGCTTCCCGCGTCCCCGCCCCCGCCGGGTCCCGAGCCGCGGTCTCCACCCCTGCCATGGCCACCACGCGTGACGTGGCGCGGAACGTCCCCGGGGGCTCCCCCCGGCGGCCCGCCCGCCCCGCCGTCACCGAACTCCGTCTCTCCGCCTTCGCCTCCCACCGCGGCGCCGTCTATCCGCTCGGACCCGTGACGCTGTTCACGGGAGCGAGCGGGAGCGGAAAGTCGAGTGCCCTGCGGGCCTTCGAGGCGCTGGCCCGGCTCGGGGCGGGCGAGGACCTCGCCTCCGCCTTCCCCGACGCGGTCGGCTGCGTCCCCGAACGGGCCCGCTCCGACGCGCAGGGGAGGCGGGGGTTCCGGATCGGCTGCACCGTCGACGGGCCGGCCGGGCCCGTCCATCTCGATGTCGCCGTGCAGGCCGAGCCCCAACTCCGCATCGTCGGCGAGCGGCTCACCTGGCGCGGCCGGACGCTGCTCACCACCGCCCTCCGCGACCCCGGCCGCAGCACCGTCCAGGCCGAATGGCACACCGCCGGGGCCACCCCCGTCACCCGCGCACCCCTCCCGGACGACCTGCTGGGCACCGCCCTGCTACCACTGCGCGTGGCCGGCAAGACGAAGGGGCAACTGGAGGTGCTGGCCGCCGCCGAGCAGGTGGTGGTCGCGCTCCGCTCGGTCTTCGCCTGCGACCCGCAGCCGCGCCGGATGCGGGCACCCGTCCCGACGGGGGAGGGGCGGCTGCACCGCGGCTGCGGCAATCTCGCCGAGGTCCTCCATCGCACCCGCACCGGCTGCCCGCGCCGCCACGCGAGGCTGGCCGCGATCGCGAGCGCCGGCTGCGCCGGGCCGGTGACCGGGCTCGGCGTCGAGGAGCTGCCCGACGACACCGTACGAGCCGTACTGGAACGGGCGGCCAGGACCGCGGACTTCCAGCGGACAGAGGGGGCGGCCCCGACGGAAGAGAGGGGAGGGGCGGAGGGCTCACCGGAGGCGGCGCGGCTCCTGGCCGCGACTCCGCTGGGCAGGCTCGGCGACGGCGAACTGCGCTATCTGGCCCTCGCACTCGTCCTGCTCACCGGTCCCGGCGTGCTCGCCATGGACCAACTCGCCGAGGTTCCCGACGCGATGAAGACCCTGTCCGTTCTCGTCGACGGCGTCGACCGGGGCCTCGACCGGCGCCAGGTGCGGGCGCTGCTCGGACTCGCCGCCGACATCTGCGCCGACGGCCACATCCGGCTCGTCGGAACGATCGGGGAGGCGGCCGCGGCGGAAGCCCGGGAGACGCCCGGGGTGTCGGTGGTAGACCTGGAGCCGTGAGTGAACTGGATGTAGCGGGATTGCAGCGCAGGCTGGCCGAGTTCGCCGCCTCGCGGGAGTGGCAGCCGTTCCACAAGCCGAAGAACCTGGCGGCGGCGCTGAGCGTGGAGGCGGCCGAACTGCTGGAGATCTTCCAGTGGTTGACCCCCGAGGAGGCGGACCGGGTGATGGAGGACCCGGAGTCGGCGCACCGGGTCGCCGACGAGGTAGCGGACGTACTGGCGTATCTGCTCCAGTTCTGCGGCTCCCTCGGCGTCGATCCGCTCGCCGCGCTGGCGGCCAAGATCGACCGCAACGAACTGCGTTTCCCCGTCGGCCGACCGCCGGGACGGGCCGGGCGCGCTGTCGAAGAGGGTGATCGTCACTCTTCGGAGTGATCGGCTTCGCCCTGCCGAGCTTCCTGTCCACAGATTTCCGAATTCCTCTGGAGTTTGGGCTCAGGGTCATTCACTCTGGGTAATGAATGAGTGGGCAGTAAGTCGTACGAACGGGGGCCGCGGACATGGAAGCGGAGCGACTCATCGCGACCGGCAGGCACGCGCTGGCGCAGAGCCGGACGGCGTTGGACATCGTGGCGGAGGCCTGGCAGACCCAGGCCCTCGCCCAGGCGATAGGGAGCCATCTCGCGCTCAGCGGACCGCTGGAGTTGCGGGGCGAGGCGCGCGGACTCAGTGAGATCGGCGGGGTGCGCGGGACGGTCGACCATCCCGTGTTGCGGGCGGGCGGCCTCAGAGCCACCCAGCTCACCGAAGTCGGTAACGCCTGCGCGGCGTTGACGGCGCTGAGCGCCCTGCTCGGAGAGGTGGGGATCGCCCTCGTCGGGGTGGCCTGTGCCACGGACGAGGAGGGCCTGTACTGGCAGTGCATCGAGGCGATCGACGCCGCCGACGAGTCGAACGACCGGGTCTGCGGGATGCTGCGCCGGATCGCCGTGCGCGACCGGGACCGGCCGCCCGACCCGGCCCGCGGTCGGACGGGACCGATGGCGGGCTCACCGTGAACGCGGGGCGCCGGAGAGGGGTGTGCAGGGACGCGGCAGGGGGCGACCGGGGTCGCGAGAGCGGCGGTCCTTCCCGGAGACGTCGGGCGCGGGAGTGTCGCGACGGCCACGGCCACCGCTGTCCGGGCGGGCGGCGACGCCCCGTTTGGTCAGGGGCGGCCGGAGCGCCGTCAGGCAGGCCGGCCCGGTCGGATGGACGGGGACGGGGACGGGGACCGGGCGGGCTGGAACGAGCACGTCGGTACGGCGGGCCGGAGGTGAGGGAGGGGTCAGAAGGAGAGGCCGCCGGCCCGAGGGGGCGCGGCGGGTCCGTCGGCCGGGCCGTCCGCGGGATTCCGCGTCTCCTGGGCGCCTCGCCGGCTCTCCGGACTCTCCTGTCCTTCCTGGCGGTCCGCGGAAGACTGCAGGTCGGCGTCCAGTCGAGAGAGGTCGGCGGTCAGCGCCGCCATCAGCTCCTCCATCTGCTGGAGCAGGCCCTTGGGGGCGCCGGTGCCCTTCTGCTCGGGGACGGACGGGTGCGCCGGCTGCTCGGGCGTCGTCCGTTCGGGAGCGGCTTCCTGGGACATGGCGGCCTCCTCGGCCCAGGCCCCTCCGGCAAGGAGGGACCACACGTGAGAACGACGCGCCGACAGGGGCCGCCGGCGCGCGGGCCGGGCGGTCCGGCTCCGCCCGGGCAACGACGGGTGCCGGGCCACGGTCACTGGCCCGGTGGGCCGTGGCAGGCCGGAAAGGGGATATTCACCCGCCCGGGCACGTGGAGACCGCCTGCTGACGTACCGGTTGACAGGCCACCCGAAGGTGCAGGATGGAGGCATGGATCTTCGAATCTTCACCGAGCCCCAGCAAGGGGCCGACTACGACACCCTGCTCACCGTCGCCAAGGCGACCGAGGACCTCGGCTTCGACGCCTTCTTCCGCTCGGACCACTACGTCAGCATGGGCTCCGGCGACGGTCTGCCCGGGCCGACCGACGCCTGGATCACCCTGGCCGGTCTGGCCCGGGAGACCCGGCGGATCCGCCTCGGCACCCTCATGACCGCGGGCACCTTCCGGCTTCCGGGAGTCCTGGCCATCCAGGTCGCCCAGGTCGACCAGATGTCCGGCGGCCGAATCGAACTGGGCCTGGGCGCGGGCTGGTTCGAGGAAGAGCACCGGGCCTACGGAATCCCGTACCCCAAGGAGAAGTTCGGCCGGCTCGAGGAGCAGCTGGCGATCGTCACCGGGCTGTGGGGCACGGAGGTCGGCAAGAAGTTCTCGTACGAAGGGGAGTACTACCAGCTCACCGATTCACCGGCGCTGCCGAAGCCGGCGCAGTCCAAGGTTCCGGTGCTCATCGGCGGACACGGTGCGACCCGCACCCCGCGGCTGGCCGCGCGGTACGCCGACGAGTTCAACATCCCGTTCGCCTCGCTGGAGGACAGTGACCGGCAGTTCGGCCGCGTCCGCGCCGCGGCCGAGGCGGCCGGCCGTCCCGCCGACGACCTCGTGTACTCCAACGCGCTGGTGGTGTGTGTCGGTAGGGATGACGCCGAGGTCGCCCGCCGGGCCGCGGCCATCGGGCGCGAGGTGGAGGAGCTCAAGGCCAACGGTCTGGCCGGCTCTCCCGCCGAGGTCGTCGACAAGATCGGCCGGTACGGCGCGATCGGGGCGTCCCGGATCTACCTCCAGGTCCTCGACCTGGACGACCTGGACCACCTGGAGCTGATCTCCTCCCAGGTCCAGTCGCAGCTCACCGACCGGAAGGAGTAAACGAAGGGGGAAGCAACAGCAGGGACGTGACCGTAGGGGGAGGACGGCAGGGAGGACACCGTCATGACCGCCACGCCAGAGCCGGACCCGTACTCGTACCCGAGGCCGGAACCGGAGCCGGGGCCGGGCCCGGGGCGGGGCCGCTCTCTGGCCGAAGCGCTGGCCGCGGAGGTGCTCGTCCTCGACGGGGGCCTCTCCAACCAGCTCCAGGCGCAGGGCTGCGACCTCTCCGACGCACTGTGGTCGGCACGGCTGCTCGCCGACGGGCCCGAGCAGATCGAGGCCGCGCACACGGCGTACGTCCGCGCCGGTGCTCGGGTGCTGATCACCTCCAGCTACCAGGCCACCTTCGAGGGCTTCGCCCGGCGGGCGTTCGACCGGGCGGGAGCGGCGCGGCTCTTCGCCCGGAGCGTGGAGTTGGCGCGGGAGGCCGCCGACGCTGCCCAGGCGGAGGAGAGCGGGGCGGCCGCGGGGGTGCGGCGACGGCAGGTGTGGGTCGCCGGGTCCGTGGGGCCGTACGGGGCGATGCTCGCCGACGGCAGTGAGTACCGGGGACGGTACGGGTTGTCGGTCCGGGAGCTGGAGCGGTTCCACCGGCCGCGGGTCGAGGCGCTCGTGGCGGCCGGACCCGACGTGCTGGCGGTGGAGACGGTGCCCGACACCGACGAGGCCGAAGCGCTGCTGCGGGCGGTCGAGGGGTGCGGGGTGCCGGTGTGGCTCTCGTACACCATCGACGGAGAGCGGACCCGGGCCGGGCAGGGGCTGACGGAGGCGTTCGCGCTCGCGGCCGGCAACGACCAGGTGGTCGCGGTGGGGGTCAACTGCTGCGAGCCGGAGGACGCCGCCCGGGCCGTTCCGGTCGCCGCGGCGACCGGGAAGCCGGTGGTCGTCTACCCCAACAGCGGGGAGCGGTGGGACGCGCGGGCGCGGGGCTGGCGCGGGCCCGTCACCTTCGACGCCGAGTCGATGCGGGAGTGGCCGGCGGCCGGGGCGCGGCTCCTGGGTGGCTGCTGCCGCGTCGGGCCCGACCGGATCGCCGGGCTGGCCGCCGCCGTGGCGCCCCGGCCCTGAGGAAAATGCCTGGTCGCGGGGGCGGTGGCGGACCATACTCGGACGTGTGTTCCTGACGATCAGTACCACCGGCACCCATGAACGTCCCGCGACCGATCTGGGCTTTCTGCTGCACAAGCATCCCGACCACGCGCAGACGTTCTCGACCTCGCACGGCACGGCTCACGTCCTCTACCCCGAGGCGTCCGTCGAACGGTGCACCGCCGCCCTCCTCCTCGAGGTGGACCCGGTGGCGCTGGTGCGGCGCGGCAAGGGCAAGGGCCGGGGCGGTGCCCCCGACTCGGCGCTCGCGCAGTATGTGAACGACCGGCCCTATGCCGCGTCCTCGCTGCTCGCGGTCGCGCTCGCCACCGTCTTCAAGAGCGCCCTGCGCGGGGCGTGCAAGGCGATGCCCGAGCGGGCCGCCGAGCCGCTGCCGCTGCGCATCGAGATCCCGGCCCTCCCGGCCCGTGGGGGAGGCGCCGAACTGGTCCGCAAGCTGTTCCGCCCGGCCGTCGAGGGCGGGGGCGGGGGCGGGGCGCCGCGCTGGGACACGGTCGAGGCGGAGCCGGTGGCGCTCGACACCGCGTTCCCCGAGTGGGGCGATTCGCGCTATGTGCGGCTCGTCCTCGAAGGGGAGATGCGGCTCGCCGACGCGCTCAACCAGCTCTATGTCCTGCTGCCGGTGCTCGATGACGCCAAGCACTACTGGGTGGCGCCGGACGAGGTCGACAAGCTGCTGCGCGCCGGTGACGGCTGGCTCGCCGAGCACCCCGAGCAGAAGCTGATCACCAGCCGTTATCTCTCCCGCCGCTGGAGCCTGACCCGTGAGGCGATGGAGCGTCTGGAGCTGGTGCGGCTGGCCGAGAGCGAGGGCGTGGACGTCGACGAGGTCGACAACGCCGTCGACGAGACGACGGACACCGACGAGCGGCCGGTGCCGCTCGCCGAGCAGCGGCGCGAGGCGATCCTCGCCGCGCTGCGGTCCGCCGACGCGGCCCGGGTACTCGACCTCGGATGCGGACAGGGCCAGTTGGTGCAGGCGCTCCTCAAGGACGTGCGCTTCACCGACATCGTCGGCGTCGACGTGTCCGTACGGGCGCTGACGATCGCCGGGCGCCGGCTCAGGCTGGAGCGGCTCGGCGAGCGGCAGGCCGGCCGGGTGAAGCTGATCCAGGGCTCGCTCGCGTACACCGACAAGCGGCTGACGGGCTATGACGCGGCGGTGCTGAGCGAGGTCATCGAGCACCTCGACCTGCCGCGGCTGCCGGCGCTGGAGTACGCCGTGTTCGGCTCGGCCCGGCCCCGCACGGTCATCGTGACCACCCCCAACGTCGAGTACAACGTCCGCTGGGAAACGCTGCCCGCCGGACACGTCCGGCACGGCGACCACCGCTTCGAATGGACCCGGAAGGAGTTCCGCGACTGGGCGGCCGGCGTGGCGGAACAGTACGGCTACACCGTCGAGTTCAGCCCGGTCGGGCCGGACGACCCGGAGGTCGGTCCGCCCACCCAGATGGCCGTCTTCTCGCAGGAGACGAACGACACCCGGACGGCCGGCCGGGGCGTCAGGACCGACGCCGACGACAAGACCGACCCCGACGACAAGACCGACAGCGACCGCACGACCGACCATGACAGCCGGAACACCCGGACCATCACGAAGGAGGACACGGCATGACCGACACCGTCCGCACGCTGCCCGTCACCGACCTGTCCCTCGTGGTCCTGATCGGTGCCAGCGGCTCCGGCAAGTCGAGCTTCGCCCGGCGCCACTTCAAGCCGACCGAGGTCGTCTCCTCCGACTTCTGCCGCGGGCTCGTCGCCGACGACGAGAACGACCAGAGCGCCAGCCGCGACGCCTTCGACGTCCTGCACTACATCGCGGGCAAGCGACTGGAAGCCGGCCGGCTGACCGTCGTCGACGCCACCAACGTGCAGCAGGAGTCCCGGCGCCAGCTCGTCCAGCTGGCGCGCCAGTACGACGTCCTGCCGATCGCGATCGTGCTCGACGTCCCCGAGGAGGTGTGCCAGGCGCGCAACGCGGCCCGCCCCGACCGGGCGGACATGGGACGCCACGTCGTCCAGCGCCACCGCCGCGAACTGCGCCGTTCGCTGCGCGGTCTGGAGCGCGAGGGCTTCCGCAAGGTCCATGTGCTGCGCAGCGTCGAGGAGGTGGAGGCGGCCGAGGTCGTACGGGAGAAGCGGTTCAACGACCTGCGGCACCTCGCCGGCCCCTTCGACATCATCGGCGACATCCACGGCTGCCGCTCCGAGCTGGAGACCCTGCTCGCCAAGCTCGGCTATGTGGACGGCCACCACCCCGAGGGACGGACGGCCGTCTTCGTCGGCGACCTCGTCGACCGGGGCCCCGACAGCCCGGGCGTCCTGCGCCGCGTCATGGGCATGGTCGCGGCCGGCGACGCGCTCTGCGTGCCCGGAAACCACGAGAACAAGCTCGGTCGCTGGCTCAAGGGCCGCAAGGTCCAGGAGACCCATGGCCTCGCCGAGACCATCGAGCAGCTCGGACACGAGAGCGAGGAGTTCCGCACGGAGGTCGGCCGGTTCATCGACGGACTCGTCAGCCACTACGTCCTCGACGAGGGCCGGCTGGTCGTCTGCCACGCCGGTCTGCCGGAGAAGTACCACGGCCGTACCTCCGGCCGGGTGCGTTCGCACGCGCTGTACGGGGACACCACCGGCGAGACCGACGAGTTCGGGCTGCCCGTGCGCTACCCGTGGGCGGAGGAGTACCGCGGCCGGGCGACCGTCGTCTACGGCCACACCCCCGTGCCGAACACCTCCTGGATCAACAACACCATCTGCCTCGACACGGGCGCCGTCTTCGGCGGGAAGATGACCGCGCTGCGCTGGCCGGAGCGCGAACTCGTGGACGTACCGGCGGAGAAGGTCTGGTACGAGCCGGCCAGGCCGCTGGCGACCGAGGCGCCCGGCGGGCACCAGGGACGTCCGCTCGACCTGGCCGACGTGCACGGCCGCAGGGTCGTGGAGACCCGGCGGATGGGCAACGTCTCCGTGCGGGAGGAGAACGCCGCGGCGGCCCTGGAGGTCATGAGCCGGTTCGCCGTCGACCCTCGGCTGCTCGCCTACCTCCCGCCGACGATGGCGCCGACCGCGACCTCGAAGGCGGAGGGTTATCTGGAGCACCCGGCGGAGGCGTTCGCGCAGTACGCCGGCGACAAGGTCGAGCGGGTCGTGTGCGAGGAGAAGCACATGGGCTCGCGGGCCGTCGCGCTCGTCTGCCGGGACGCGGAGGCCGCACGGGAGCGGTTCGGCGTGGAGGGGGCGACCGGCTCGCTGCACACCCGCACCGGACGGCCGTTCTTCGACGATCCCTCGGTGACCGAGCAGGTCCTGGACCGGCTGCGGACCGCCGTCTCGGCCGCCGGACTCTGGGACGAGTTCGACACGGACTGGCTGCTCCTCGACGGCGAACTGATGCCGTGGTCGCTGAAGTCGGCCGGGCTGCTGCGCTCGCAGTACGCGGCCGTCGGCGCCGCCTCGCGCGCCGTCTTCCCCAGCGCGCTCGGCGCGCTGGAGCGGGCCGTGGCGCGGGGCATCGGCGGCGAGACCGAGGCGCTCCTGTCCAAGCAGCGGGAACGGGCGGCGGACGCGGAGGCGTTCACCGAGGCGTACCGCCGCTACTGCTGGCCGACCGAAGGGCTCGACGGGGTGCGTTTCGCGCCGTTCCAGGTCCTCGCCGTGCGGGGCCGCTCGCTGGCGGCCGTGCCGCACGACGAGCAGCTCGGGTGGCTGGACCGGCTGGTCGAGCACGACCCGACCGGCCTGCTCCAGGTCACGCGCCGGCTGATCGTCGACACGGGCGACGAGGAGTCGGTGCGGGCCGGTGTCGAGTGGTGGCTGGAGATGACGGCGGCCGGCGGCGAGGGCATGGTCGTCAAGCCGCTGGCGGCGCTGGTCCGGGGCGGCGACGGCCGGCTGGTCCAGCCGGGCGTGAAGGTCAGGGGACGGGAGTACCTGCGGATCATCTACGGCCCGGAGTACACCCGCCCGGAGAACCTGGAGCGCCTGCGCAACCGCTTCCTCGGCCACAAGCGCTCGCTGGCCCTGCGCGAGTACGCCCTCGGGCTCGAGGCGCTGGATCGGCTGGCGGAAGGGGAGCCGCTGTGGCGGGTGCACGAGGCCGTGTTCGCCGTGCTCGCGCTGGAATCGGAGCCGGTGGATCCGCGGTTGTGAACCGGGCGCGGAGGCGGGGCGGAGGCGGGGCGGAGGCGGGCCGGCGGCCCAGGGACGACGAGTCGGCCCCGCCTCCGCCCCGGTCACCGGTGACCGCCACCGGTGACCGGCCCCGCCGTCCCTGGACCGCCGGCCGCCCCCGCCCCCAGGAGCGGGTATTCGCCGGTATCTCGTCGCGGAGACGGCGTACGGCGGTTCGCTCCGTCAGGATGGGGGAATGGGATTCCATGTCGACTCCGAGACCGGGCGGCTGCGCCGCGTCATCCTGCACCGGCCCGATCTGGAACTGAAGCGGCTCACACCCACCAATCGGGACGTCCTCCTCTTCGACGACGTGTTGTGGGTGCGGCGGGCCCGCCATGAGCACGACGGTTTCGCGGACGTCCTCCGGGACCGCGGGGTCGAGGTGCACCTCTTCGGCGATCTGCTGCGGGAGGCGCTGGAGCTGCCCGAGGCCCGTTCGCTCGTACTGGACCGGGTGTTCCACGAGAAGGAGTACGGACCGGCCGCCGCCGACCATCTGCGCGCCGCCTTCGACGCTCTCCCACCGGCCGCGCTCACCGAAGCGCTCGTCGGCGGGATGACGAAGCGTGAGTTCCTGGCCGCGCACCGGGAACCGACCTCGGTGCGGTTCCACGTCATGGACCTGGACGACTTCATCCTCGGGCCGTTGCCGAACCACATCTTCACCCGCGACACCTCCGCCTGGATCTACGACGGCGTCTCCATCAACGCCATGCGCTGGCCCGCCCGCCAGCGCGAGACGGTCCACTTCGAGGCGATCTACAAGCACCACCCACTGTTCACCGGCCCCGCGGCCGGGGCGTTCCACCACTGGTCGGAGGGGCAGGCCGACTACCCCTCGACGATCGAGGGCGGCGACGTCCTGGTCATCGGCAACGGCGCGGTCCTGATCGGCATGAGCGAGCGGACCACCCCGCAGGCGGTCGAGATGCTGGCCCGAGGCCTGTTCGCCGCCGGCTCGGCGCGGACGATCGTCGCGCTCGACATGCCGAAGCGGCGCGCGTTCATGCACCTCGACACCGTGATGACGATGGTCGACCACGACACCTTCACGCAGTACGCGGGGCTCGGCATGCTCCGCTCGTACACGATCGAGCCGGGCGACGAGGGCCAGTCGCTCCGGGTCACCGACCACCCGCCGGAGCAGATGCACAGCGCGATCGCGGCGGCGCTCGGTCTGCAGGACATCCGGGTCCTCACGGCGACCCAGGACGTCCACGCGGCGGAGCGCGAGCAGTGGGACGACGGCTGCAACGTCCTCGCGGTGGAACCGGGGGTGGTGGTGGCGTACGAGCGGAACGTCACCACCAACACCCATCTTCGCAAGCAGGGCATCGAGGTGATCGAGATCCCGGGCAGCGAGCTGGGGCGGGGGAGGGGCGGCCCCCGTTGCATGAGCTGCCCGGTGGAGCGGGACGCCGTGTGACGAGGGCGAGCCCGTCCCCGTGCTCGGGGACGACCCGATCCCGGGCTGGGCCGGCGTCGCCCGGCGGGCCTTGACGGCATGCCCTGACGCTACGGGACGCCGTGTGAGGGCGGGCCCGGCGGCGTACCGTGACGCTGTGTGACGGCGGGCCCCGGGCGGCATACCGACGGCCCCGGGCCGACGGAGCCAGGTGGGAGGGGAGCCGGTTCAGTGGCCCGCATCACTGTATAGGAATACTGGCCTACGTATAGACTTCCATCGTCAACCGTCGCCGTCCCCGTTCGCGAATACAGGAGCGCCCCCATGGCCACTGACCTCATCGGCCGCCACTTCCTCAAGGAGCTGGACTTCACCGCCGAGGAGTTCCGCGGTCTGATCGCCCTGGCCGCCGAGCTGAAGGCGGCGAAGAAGGCGGGCGCCGAGGTCCAGCGGCTGCGCGGCAGGAACATCGCCCTGATCTTCGAGAAGACCTCGACCAGGACCCGGTGCGCCTTCGAGGTCGCCGCCGCCGACCAAGGGGCCTCCACCACCTACCTCGACCCGTCGGGATCGCAGATCGGGCACAAGGAGTCGGTGCGGGACACCGCCCGTGTCCTCGGCCGGATGTTCGACGCCATCGAGTACCGGGGCGACAGCCAGGCGAACGTCGAGGAGCTGGCCGTCTCGGCGGGCGTCCCCGTCTACAACGGCCTGACGGACGACTGGCACCCCACCCAGATGCTCGCCGACGTCCTCACCATGACCGAGCACGCGGACAAGCCGCTGGACGCGATGGCCTTCGCCTACCTCGGCGACGCCCGCTTCAACATGGGCAACTCCTACCTGATCACCGGGGCCCTGCTCGGCATGGACGTCCGTATCGTCGCCCCCGCGAGCTACTGGCCGGCCGACGAGGTCGTCGCCCGCGCCCGCAAGCTCGCCGAGACGAGCGGCGCCACGATCACCCTGACCGAGGACGTCGCCGAGGGGGTGCGCGGCGCCGACTTCGTCGCCACCGACGTGTGGGTGTCCATGGGTGAGCCCAAGGAGGTCTGGGACGAGCGGATCGCCGCCCTCTCCCCGTACGCGGTCACGATGGACGTCCTGCGCGCCACCGGGAACCCGGCCGTGAAGTTCCTGCACTGCCTGCCCGCCTTCCACGACCTCGGCACGGTCGTCGGGCGGGACATTTACGCCCGGCACGGTCTGACCGAGCTGGAGGTCTCCGACGAGGTCTTCGAGTCCGAGCACTCCGTGGTCTTCGACGAGGCCGAGAACCGCATGCACACCATCAAGGCCGTCCTGGTCGCCACGCTGGCGGGCTCCGGCAGCGGTCGTTAGCCGGCGGGTTCGGCGGTGTCCTTGTCGTGCCTCGGCGGTGTCTGGGCCCCGGGTTCGGCGGTCTCTCGGCCGCACCTCGGCGTACCTCACCCCATCGCCTCCGCATATGCCGCACGATCTTCGTGCACACCTCTGTTCCGCCGGGGGCGTCGAATGGCAGGGTGTCGGTAGGCGGTTCTCCGCTCTCCCCTCCTCGGGAGACGGGCCGCGCCGGCCCTCCTTCGCGTCGCTCGCGGGAGTGAGCCGCACCGCACCTCCCGGCTCCCCACGGGAGGCACGGTGCATGCCCGCACCACTTCCCGTGCGTACGCTCACCCCTCCTCGGGGCGGCGCTGCCGCGGCAGCGCCGGAAGCGTGAACCAGACCGCCTTCCCCTCGGGCGTCGGGCGGTGCCCGCAGTCACTGCTCAAGGCGCGGATCAGCAGCAGACCCCGGCCGTGCTCCTGCCAGGGATCCGGCTCCTCGCCCGGCCCCGGACAGGCCAGTTCTCCGGGCCCCATCGGGCGCCGGTCGTGCACCTCGACCTGGCAGCCGCCGGGCAGCAGCTCCACGACCAGCTCGATGGGGTCCTCGTCGTCCGTGTGCTCGACGGCGTTCGCCACCAGTTCGGCGGTCAGGAGCTCGGCCGTGTCCCTGTCGGCGCGGGCGTCGAGCTCCGCCATCGCGGTACGGATCAGCGCGCGGGCGATCGGGACGGCGGCCGTGGTGTGCGGCAGCTCGATGCGCCAGCAGGCGGGGCCGGGGCCGGGGGCTGGGAACACGGCGGGTCCGTTCGGGCTGGAAGGCTGACAGCGGGGGAGCGGGCGGGGAGCGCGCACGTGGTCCGGGCGCGGAACGCACGTGGTCTAAACGTCTTACTTTCAACCTTACGAAGTCAAAAACGGGTCGCCAGAGGCGGACGCCCGGGAGGGCGTGGACCTGATGTCGCCCGAGCGCGGGACCTTCGCCCGGTGGCGTACCGACGCCCGTCTTGTTGCGCGTTCATGACGACAGTCACATATCAGTGATAAGGTTCCCTCGGTGATGCCGTGTACACGCGCGCTGAGGGAGGCCGTCCCGTATGAGCCCTTTCACCGGTTCCGCACCCCGCACCGACGACTGGCGGCATCTGCGCCTGGACATCGACGACGGGGTCGCCACCGTCACGCTCGCCCGCCCCGAGAAGCTGAACGCCCTCACCTTCGGCGCCTACGCCGACCTGAGGGACCTCCTCGCCGAGCTGTCCCGGGAGCGTGCCGTGCGCGCCCTCGTCCTCGGCGGTGAGGGGCGCGGCTTCTGCTCGGGCGGGGACGTGGACGAGATCATCGGCGCGACCCTCTCCATGGACACGGCCCAGCTGCTCGACTTCAACCGGATGACCGGTCAGGTCGTGCGCGCGATCCGCGAGTGCCCGTTCCCGGTGATCGCCGCCGTCCACGGCGTCGCCGCAGGGGCGGGCGCGGTCCTCGCCCTCGCCGCCGACTTCCGTATCGCCGACCCCAGCGCCCGCTTCGCCTTCCTCTTCACCCGGGTCGGCCTCTCGGGCGGCGACATGGGGGCCGCGTACCTGCTGCCGCGGGTCGTCGGACTCGGGCACGCCACCCGGCTGCTGATGCTCGGCGAGCCCGTCCGGGCCCCCGAGGCGGAACGCATCGGCCTGCTCAGCGAACTCACCGAGGAAGGCGGCGTCGATGCCCGGGCCGCCGAGCTCGCCCGGCGCCTCGCCGACGGCCCCGCCCTCGCCTACGCGCAGACGAAGGCGCTCCTGACGGCCGAGCTGGACATGCCCCTCGCCGCCTCCGTCGAACTCGACGCCGCCACGCAGGCGCTGCTCATGAACGGGGAGGACTACGCGGAGTTCCACGCGGCCTTCACGGAGAAGCGGCCCCCGAAGTGGCAGGGCCGCTGACATGGCGGACCCGCACGCTCCGACTCCCGCGGACCGTCCGACTTCCGAGCGCGCTCCGACTCCCGCGTACGCTCCGACTCGCGCGCGGCCGCAGGCCGCCACAGACGCCACGGCCCGGCCGGACGCGACAGACCCAGCGCTCTCGCCCGCCCCGCCGGAGGCGCCCCGCCGCCCCCTCCGGGTCGCCGTCATCGGGGGCGGGCCCGGTGGGCTCTACGCCGCCGTGCTGCTCAAGCGGCTCGACCCGGAGCGGGAGGTCACCGTCTGGGAGCGGGGCGCTCCCGACGACACCTTCGGCTTCGGCGTCGTCCTCTCCGACGAGACCCTCGGCGGCATCGAGCACGCCGACCCCGCCGTCCACCGGGCGCTGCAGGACGAGTTCGTCCGGTGGGACGACATCGACATCGCCCACCGCGGGCACCTGCTCACCTCCACCGGTCACGGCTTCGCCGCCCTCGGCCGGCGCCGCCTCCTGGAGATCCTGCACGCCCGCTGCACCGAACTCGGCGTACGGCTCCGCTTCCGCACCCCCGCCCCGCCCGCCGCCGAGCTGGCCGGCACCCACGACCTGGTCGTGGCGGCCGACGGCGTCCACAGCGCGACCCGCGAGGCCCACGCCGACGTCTTCCGTCCCCGGCTCACCACCCACCGATGCCGCTACATCTGGCTCGCCGCCGACTTCGCCTTCGACGCCTTCCGCTTCGAGATCGCCGAGACCGAACACGGCGTGATGCAGCTCCACGGCTACCCCTACTCCCGCCCCACGCCCGGCCCAGCCTCCCCCGACACCGACACCGACACCGACACCGGCACCCCCGCCCCCGCCTCCGCCTCCGCCGGAATGGACGCCCCCGCGCCCGGCGCCTCCACCGTCATCATCGAGATGCGCGAAGAGGTCTGGCAGGCGGCCGGTTTCGACGAACTGGACGATACGGAGTCCATCGCCCGCTGCGCCAAGTTCTTCGCCGACACCCTCGGCGGCCGCCCCCTGCGCTCCAACAACTCCGTCTGGACCGCGTTCCGTACGGTCGTCAACGAACGCTGGTCGCACGGCCCGATCGTGCTGCTCGGCGACGCCGCCCACACCGCCCACTTCTCGATCGGCTCCGGCACCAAGCTCGCCGTCGAGGACGCCCTCGCGCTCGCCGCCTGCGTCGAGGAACAGCCCACCCTCGCCGAGGCGCTCGCCGCCTACGAGACCGAGCGCCGGCCGGTCGTGGAGTCCACCCAGCGCGCTGCGGCCGCCAGCCTGCGCTGGTTCGAGGAGGTCGAGCGGTACCTCGACCAGCCGCCCCGGCAGTTCGCGTTCAACCTCCTCACCCGCAGCCGTCGCGTCACCCACGACAACCTGCGGCTGCGTGACCCCGCCTTCACCGACGCGGTCGAGCGCTCCTTCGGCTGCCCGCCCGGCACCCCGCCGATGTTCACCCCCTTCCGGCTGCGCGGACTGACCCTCCGCAACCGTGTCGTCGTCTCCCCGATGGACATGTACGTCGCCGAGGACGGCGTCCCCGACGACTTCCACCTCGTCCACCTGGGGGCCAGGGCCCTCGGCGGCGCCGGGCTCGTGATGACCGAGATGGTCTGCGTGAGCCCCGAGGGCCGGATCACGCCCGGCTGCACCGGTCTCTGGACGGACGAGCAGGCCGAGGCGTGGAGCCGCGTCACCTCGTTCGTGCACACCAGATCACCCGGCACCGCGATCGGCGTCCAGCTCGGCCATTCCGGACGCAAGGGCTCCACCCGCCGGATGTGGGAGGGCATCGACCAGCCGCTCCCGGACGGCAACTGGCCCCTCACGGCCGCCTCCCCGCTCCCGTACCGCCCCGGCGTCAACCAGATCCCGCACGCGCTGGACCGGGCCGGGAGGGCAGCCGTACGGCGGGAGTTCACGGAGGCGGCCCGCCGCGCGGCCCGCTGCGACTTCGACCTGCTCGAACTGCACTGCGCCCACGGCTATCTGCTCTCCGGCTTCCTCTCCCCGCTGACCAACCGCAGGGACGACGCCTACGGCGGACCGCTCGAGAACCGGCTGCGCTTCCCCCTCGAAGTCTTCGACGCGGTACGGGAGGTATGGCCCGACGAGCGGCCGATGACGGTCCGGATCTCGGCCACCGACTGGGCGGACGGCGGCACGACCGACGAGGACGCGATCGGCATGGCCCGCGCCTTCGCCGCCCACGGCGCCGACGCCATCGACGTCTCCACCGGCCAGGTCGTCCCCGACGAACGCCCCGAGTACGGACGCTCGTACCAGACCCCGTACGCCGACCGGATCCGCGGCGCCGTCTCCGTCCCGGTCATCGCCGTCGGCGCGATCTCCTCCTGGGACGACGTCAACTCCCTGCTGCTCGCGGGCCGCGCCGACCTGTGCGCGCTGGCCCGCCCGCACCTCTACGACCCGCACTGGACCCTGCACGCGGCGGCCGAACAGGACTACCGCGGACCCGGGGCACCGTGGCCCGACCCGTACCGCGCGGGCAGCCGCACACCGCCCACGGGCCGCACCGACGCGCCCAAGCCGCGTCTCGCCCTGCACCTCGGCCCCTGACCGACGGACGGCGACCGGCCCCCGACCGACGGACGGCAACCGGCCCCTGACCGACGGACGGCGACCGGATCCTCACGGCCGCCTCCCCGGCGGCCGGCCGTCACCCCGCGTCGACGGAAACCCCCTGGACGAATGCCTCGCCGGCGTCGCGCAGCCTCTCGTGCAGCTCCGCGAACACCTCCGCCGAGCGGCCGCCGGGCCAGTCGGAGGGCAGCAGTTCGGAGGGCAGGACGGGGTCGGCGTACGGGAGGCGGCGCCAGGAGTCGAGGGCGAGGAGATAGTCCCGGTAGGCGTCCTCCGCCGTCCCCGGAGCGGCCCGCCAGGCGCGCAGCACCGGTTCGTGGGCGGCCAGGAACTCCTCGTGCAGCGCGGCGATCGAGGGCAGGTCCCACCAGCGGGCCACCGCCTCCGCCGTCGCGGCGTAGCCCAGGTGCTCGCCGCGGAAGAGGTCGACGTACGCAGAGAGCTCCAGCCGCTCCAGGGTGTGCCGGGTCTCCTCGTGGAGCCGCGCCGGGGCGATCCAGACGCCGGGAGCCGCCGTGCCGAATCCCAGCCGGGCCAGGCGCGACCGCAGCAGATGGCGCTTGTGGCGCTCGGACTCGGGGACCGAGAAGACGGCGAGGACCCAGCCCTCTGACAGTTTCGGTTCGGTACGCGAGTAGATCCGGCGGTCGCCGTCGGCCAGGAGCTGGCGGGCGTCGTCGGAGAGGGCGTAACCGGCGGCCCCGTCCGCCGTTCGTCGCGGCAGCAGCAGGCCCCGGCGCTTCAGCCGCGACACCGACGACCGCACCGAGGGCGCGTCGACGCCCAGCGCCGCGAGGAGGCGGATCAGCTCGGCCACGGGCACCGGCGACCCGTCGCGCGCCAGGCCGCGGCCGTACGCGCCGTAGAGCGAGACGATCAGGGAACGGGGGGTGTGCTGCTCGACCACGTGATCACTCTAGGGGTGTCCTGCCGATCGGGCCGGGCTCGGGTCCCGCCGCCGGGCCGGCCTCGCCCCCGGTGTCGTCGGTGCGGAGTCGGAAGCGCTGGAGCTTCCCGGTCGCCGTACGGGGCAGGGCGTCCAGGAAGACGATCTTCCGGGGGCTCTTGTACGGCACCAGGCGGGCCCGTACGAAGGTGCGCAGCGCGGTCGCCGTCTCCGCGTCGCGCGGCACCCCCTGGCGCACGACCGTGTACGCGACGACGATCTGGCCGCGCAGCTCGTCCGGACGGCCCACCACCGCCGCCTCCACCACGTCGGGGTGGGCGAGGAGGGCTTCCTCTACCTGGGGGCCCGCGATGTTGAAGCCCGCCGAGATGATCATGTCGTCGGCGCGGGCCACGTACCGGAAGTAGCCGTCCTCGTCCCGGACGTAGGTGTCGCCGGTGATGTTCCACCCGTCGCGGACGTACTCGCCCTGCCGGGGGTCGGCCAGATACCGGCAGCCGACGGGGCCGCGCACCGCGAGCAGGCCCTCCTCGCCGTCGGGGACCTCGGCGCCGGTGTGGTCCACCACCCGCGCCTGCCAGCCGGGGACGGGCCGGCCGGTGGTGCCCGGGCGGATGTCGCCGTCCGCGGCGGAGATGAAGATGTGGAGCAGTTCGGTGGCCCCGATGCCGTTGATGAGCTTGAGGCCGGTCCGCTCGTACCACGCCTGCCAGGTCGCGGCCGGCAGGTTCTCGCCCGCCGAGACGCAACGGCGCAGGGACGCGGTGAGCGCGCTCCGGCCCTTCTCGGTCGCGGGGTGGTGGTCGACCACGTTGCCGCCTTGGCCGCCTTGGCCGTCCCCGTCGACGCGGAGGGCGTCGCTGTCGTGGCCGGCGCTGTCGGGCTCGTGGTTGCCATCGACGTCGGGCTCGTCGCTCTTGCGGCCGTCCTGGCCGTCAGGGCCGTCGTGGCCGTTCAGTTCGTCCAGCATCAGCCGGTACGCGGTCGGTGCCGTGAACAGCACCGACACCCGGTGCTCGGCGACGGCCGCGAGGAGCTGCGCGGGGCCGGCCTGTTCCAGGAGCAGGGCGCTCGCCCCGGCGCGCAGGGGGAACACCACCAGACCGCCCAGGCCGAACGTGAAGCCGAGGGGCGGGGAGCCGGCGAAGACGTCGTCCGGGAGCGGCCGCAGGACGTGGGCGGAGAACGTGTCCGCGACGGCCAGCACGTCCCGGTGGAAGTGCATGCACCCCTTGGGCCGTCCGGTCGTCCCCGAGGTGAAGGCGATCAGGGCCACGTCGTCGGCCGCGGTGTCCACGGCTTCGTAGGCGGTGGGCTGGGCGAGGGAGAGGGAGAGCAGGTCGTCAGGGGAGTCCGCGCCGTACGTGGTGACGCGCAGGCCGGGGACCTCGGCCTTCACCAGCTCGTCGACCGACCGGATGTCGCACAGCGCGTGGGTACAGCGCGCCATCTCGCACATCACGGCCAGTTCGCGGGCGCGCTGCTGGGCCAGGACGGTGACCGCGACCCCGCCCGCCTTCATCACCGCCAGCCAGCATGCGGCCAGCCAGGGGGTGGTGGGGCCGCGCAGCAGCACGCGGTCGCCGGGCCGTACGCCCCGAACGGAGGTGAGGACGTGGGCGATCCGGTTCACCCGCTCCTGGAGTTGTCCATATGTCCAGACAAGGCCAGATCCGTCCCGGAAGGCGGGCCTTTCCGTGCCGAATCGTTCCACCGTGCGGTCGAGCAGTTCCGCCCCGCAGTTGAGCCGCTCGGGGTAGCGCAGCTCGGGAAGATCGAACAGCAACCGCGGCCACTGCCCGGCGGGCGGCAGATGGTCGCGCGCGAAGGTGTCGTGGTGGACCGAACCGGTCAGCTCCATGAGTTCGTCCCCTTGTCGTGGTGGGGTCGCCCAACGAGCGTATCGTGATGGTGACGACAGTCAACGGTGCGCGATAGAAGTGATCCGCAGACCTCGACGAGCGTGACAGTGAAGGTGACTGACGACGGTGACGGTGACGACGGAGGCAGGAGTCCGAATGTCCGCATTCTCGCTCGATCCCGCACAAACCGCCCGGTGTGCGGAGCTCCGCACCCTCGCGGCCGAACGCCTGCGCCCCCTCGCCGAGAAGGGCGAACCCGGCCGCGTCAACCGCCCCCTCGTCGCCGCGCTCGGCGAACTCGGTCTCCTCGCCCGCCTCTTCGAGGCCGGGGCCCTCGAGCTGTGCCTGCTCCGTGAGTCCCTCGCCCACGCGTGCACCGAGGCCGAGACCGCGCTCGCCCTCCAGGGGCTCGGCGCCCACCCGGTCGCCGCCGCCGGCACCCCGGCGCAGCGCGACCGCTGGCTCCCGGAGGTCACCGCGGGCCGGGCCGTCGCCGCCTTCGCGCTCTCCGAGCCCGACGCCGGTTCCGACGCCGCCGCGCTCGCCCTCGAAGCCCGTCCCGACGGCTCCGGCGGCTGGCTCCTGCACGGCGAGAAGCGCTGGATCTCCAACGCCCCCGAGGCCGACTTCGCCACCGTCTTCGCCCGGACCACCGCGGGTGCCGGTTCCCGCGGGGTCACCGCCTTCCTCGTCCCCGCCGACCGGCCGGGCCTCACCGGCAGCCCTCTGGACATGCTCTCCCCGCACGCCATCGGCACCCTGGTCTTCGACGGCGTCCCCGTCGGCCCGGACGACGTCCTCGGCGAGGTCGACCGCGGCTTCCGGGTCGCCATGAACACCCTCAACCGCTTCCGCCCCAGCGTGGGCGCCTTCGCCGTCGGCATGGCCCAGGCGGCCCTGGACGCCACCCTCGCCCACACCGCGGGCCGCACCGCCTTCGGGGGCGTCCTGCGCGACCTCCAGGCGGTCGCCCATCAGGTCGCCGAGATGGCCACCCGTACCGAAGCCGCGCGGCTGCTCGTCTACGCGGCCGCGGCGGCGTACGACGCGGGCGCTACGGACGTCCCCAAGCGCGCGGCGATGGCGAAACTCCTCGCCACGGAGACCGCCCAGTACGTCGTCGACGCCGCCGTCCAGCTCCACGGCGCCCGCGCGCTGCAACGCGGCCACCTGCTCGAACACCTCTACCGCGAGGTGCGTGCGCCACGCATCTACGAAGGGGCCTCCGAGGTCCAGCGCACGATCATCGCCAAGGAGCTGTACGGGTGACGAGGAAACCGCGCCGCCCGCGACGGCCCGGGAGCCGTGCGGCCCTCGGCCGAGATCGGGAACCTCGCCGCCCGCGACGATCCGGGAGCCGTGCGGCTCTCGGTCGACTCTGGGAACCGCGCCGCGCCCCGACGATGAAGGAGCTGGACCGATGACGCCCCTCCACCGGCACAATCCCGCCGAGCTGTCCCCGCCCACCGGCTTCTCCCACGCCGTCACCGCCACAGGCTCCCGCCTGGTCTTCCTCGCCGGGCAAACCAGCCTCGACCGCGACGGCAAGGTGGTGGGGGAGGCCCTGCCCGAGCAGTTCGAGACCGCGCTCACCAACCTCCTCACCGCCCTCCGGCACGCCGGCGGCTCACCGGCCGACCTCGCACGCGTCACCGTCTACGCCACCGATGTCGCCGACTACCGCCGCCACGCGCACGAACTCGGGCGCATCTGGCGGCGGTTGGCCGGGCGCGACTTCCCCGCGATGGCCGTCGTCGGGGTCGTACGGCTGTGGGACGAGCAGGCGCTGGTGGAGCTGGACGGCTTCGCCGTCCTGCCCTAGGCGGCGGCGCCGCGGGCGCCGAACTCCTGCGGTGGGGGCGGCCGGACGCCCGCCCGCCCCCCGGACGGCTCCCGCGCTTGATCAACTGGTCACTCGCCGGAGGCGGGCTTACGGTCGAATGGTGGGTCGACCGGCCTACGGATCCCACCACGCGAGGGCGCGATGCGCCATGAGTACCCCCAAGCCGACGACGCCAGCACAGACCGCCGCCTCCCAGCGCCGGGGCGGCGGCAACGGGATCGCGCTTCTCGTCATCGCCTCCTGTCAGCTGATGGTCGTCCTCGACATCACGATCGTGAACATCGCGCTGCCGCACATCCAGAGCTCGCTCGAGTTCTCCACGACGAGCCTGTCCTGGGTGGTCAACGCGTACACCCTGACCTTCGGAGGCCTGCTCCTGCTCGGCGGGCGGGTCGGTGACATCCTCGGCAGGCGCCGGGTCTTCATCTTCGGCGTCCTCCTCTTCGGACTCGCCTCGCTGCTCGGCGGTCTCGCCCAGAACTCCTGGCAACTCCTCGCCGCCCGTGCGCTGCAGGGCGTCGGCGGCGCGATCGCCTCGCCGACCTCACTGGCGCTGATCTCCACCACCTTCACCGAAGGCCCGGAACGCAACCGGGCGTTCGGCGTGTTCGCGGCCGTGTCCGCGGGCGGTGGCGCGATCGGTCTGCTCGCCGGCGGCGTCCTGGTCGAATGGCTCGACTGGCGCTGGGTCTTCTTCGTGAACGTCCCGATCGCCGTGCTCATCGCCGTCGCGGCGCCCCGCTTCATCAAGGAGTCCGAGCGCCACTCCGGCCACTTCGACCTCACCGGCGCACTCACCGCCACCCTCGGCATGGTGGCGTTGGTCTACGGGTTCATCCGCGCCGCCCAGGAGGGCTGGCGAGATCCCCTCACTCTCGGCTCCTTCGGCCTGGCCGTCGTCCTGCTGGTCGTCTTCATCCTGGTCGAGCGGCGGTCCCGGCAGCCGATCACGCCGCTGCACATGTTCGCCGACCGCAACCGTGCGGGCACGTACGCCATCATGCTCTGCCTGGCCGCAGCGATGTTCGGCATGTTCTTCTTCCTGACCCTCTTCGTGCAGAACGTCCTCGGCTTCACCCCCTTGCAGGCCGGCCTGGCGTTCCTGCCGGTCAGCGCGGTGATCGCGGTCGGGGCGGGGCTCGCCTCGCAGCTTCTGCCGAGGTACGGGCCGAAACCCTTCATGGTCGTCGGCTCGCTCCTCGCCGCGGCCGGGCTGTCCTGGCTGACGCTCACCGACGTCCACTCCACCTATCTGGGCAGCATCCTGGGGCCCATGCTCATCTTCAGCCTCGGTATGGGCATGCTCTTCGTCTCGCTGACCCTGATGGCGCTCTCCAACGTGCGGCCGGCGGAGTCCGGCGCCGCGTCCGGACTGCTCAACGCCACCCAGCAGGTGGGCGGTTCGCTCGGCCTCTCGATCCTGGTGACCGTCTTCGGCACGGCCAGTCGCAACGAGGCGGAGAAGCAGCGGCTGGCCTACCTCTCGCAGGCCGACCCGCTGGAGAAGGCGCAGTTCGCGAGAACGGGCCAGCTGCCGCCGCCGTGGAGTGACGAGGTCCTGACCTCCGGCGTCTCCCTGGCCTTCATCGTCGCGGCCGCCTTCGCGATCGTCGCCGCGGTGGTCGCCCTGGTCGCGATCCAGGTCCGGCCCTCGGACCTCGAACGCCTCAAGGGCGGGGTGGGCCCACCGGGCGTCGGCTGACCGGCCGGGGGCCCGCCCTCGTCACCTGGCCTCCATGGCAATGCGTCACCCGGCCGCCGCCCCACCCGCCGATCACCCGGCCACAAAGCGCCCCCCGTCACCCGCCGTCACCCGGTCGCATCGCACCCGGCGTGCGATCCGACCCGGGTGGCGTCGCCGCGCGTGCCGCGCCCCGCTCCCCGCCCGAGGATGGGGGGATGGACGTCACCGAGGTACTCCTGCCCGGCCTCGGCCTGCGCTACGAGTTCACCAACCACCAGGGCGAGCGCATCGGCGTCGTGGCCCGCCGGACCGGCGAGTACGAGCTGATCGTCTACGACCGGGACGATCCCGACGAGGGCCGCTCCGTCCTCGAGCTCACCGGGGAGGAGGCCGACACCATCGCCGAGATCCTCGGGGCGCCGCGGATCGCGGAACGGTACGCCGGGCTGGCCGAGGAGGCGCCCGGGCTGCGGTCCGGGCAGGTCGGGGTCCGTGCCGGAAGCCGCTTCGACGGCCGTCCGCTGGGCGACACCCGGGCGCGGACCCTGACCGGCGCGTCCGTCGTCGCCGTGGTCCGGCAGGGGATCGTGCTGCCCTCACCGGCCCCGCAGGAGATCCTGCGGGGCGGGGACGTCCTCGTGGTGATCGGCACCCACGAGGGCATCGCGGGCGTGGAACAGATCATCCGGGGCTGACCGTGCACACCTCGGTCGCCCTGCTGCTGGAGCTCGGCGTCATCCTCGCCGCGCTGAGCCTGCTCGGCACCCTGGCGCGCCGCCTGACCCTCTCGCCGATCCCCCTCTACCTGCTCGCGGGTCTCGCGATCGGCGAAGGGGGCATCGCCCCCGTGCCCGCCGCAGGTCCGTTCGTCGAGGCGGGGGCCGCCATCGGGGTGGTCCTGCTCCTGCTTGCGCTGGGCCTGGAGTTCTCGCTACCGGAGTTCGCCGTCGGCATGCGCAAGCGCGTGCCGTCCGCCCTGGTCGACCTCGTCCTGAACGCCGCGCCCGGCGCGGTGGCCGGCCTGCTGCTCGGCCTCGACGGCGTCGGGGTGCTCGCCCTGGCCGGGGCCACCTACATCTCCTCCTCCGGCATCGTCGCCCGCCTCCTGGCGGACCTGCGGCGCCTCGGCAACCGGGAGACCCCGGCCGTGCTGTCGGTCCTCGTCATGGAGGACTGCGTCATGGCCCTCTATCTGCCGGTGCTCGCCGTCCTCGCCTCCGGCGGCCAGTGGTGGCAGGCGGTCCTGAGCACCCTCGCGGCGGTCGGCGCCGTCCTGGCGGCCGCCACCGTCTCGTACCGCTGGGGGCACCACCTCGGCAGACTGCTCGCCCACCCGGACGCCGAACAGCTCATGCTCCGCGTGCTCGGCCTGACCCTGATCGTGGCGGCCCTGGCCGAACTCGTCCACGCCTCGGCGGCCGTCGGCGCCTTCCTCGTCGGCCTCACCCTCACCGGGGAGACCGCGACCCGCGCGCGGGCCGTCCTGATCCCCCTCCGGGACCTCTTCGCCGCGGTGTTCTTCCTGGCCATCGGCCTGTCCGTCGACCCGGACGACCTGGTCCCGGCCCTCCCCGCGGCGCTGGCGCTGGCCGCGGTCAGCAGCGTCACCAAGGTGCTCACCGGCCGGTACGCCGCCGCCCGGGACGGCGTGGGGCGCCGCGGCCGGCTCCGGGCGGGGACGGCGCTGATCGCCCGCGGCGAGTTCTCCCTCGTCATCGTGGGCCTCGTCGGCACCGCCCACGGCTTCCTCGGCCCGCTGGTCACGGCGTACGTCTTCATCCTCGCCATCCTCGGCCCGGTCCTCACCCGCCTCGTCGGCGCCGTCCCCCTCGGCCGGAGCCACCCACCCCGCGCGGACGCCCAGGAGGGCGCCACCTGACGGGCCGGCCGTCCGCGCCCGGGTTCGTGATGCGTCGGCATGTCGACTTCCTCCGGCTGTGCGCGATCGCTCAGGGGAGGGTTGTCCACCGCGCGTAATACGTATAACCTCGCTAGCCATCAGGTGCTCGCAGCCCGTCGGACCGGCCCTCGACGCCCCACGGCCGCGACCGCGTCCAGCCCGCACCCACGGAGGTGACCACCCGTGAACCGTCCGCTCCCGGCCACCCACCGGTGCCTCCGCCGCCTGCCGGCCTTCGGCGATCACTCCTACCGCTGCGACCTGTACGCCTAGCGGGTGCCTTGGTGCCTTGGTGATCCTGCCGGGATCGCCGAGACACCCCCGAGGACCGCAGGCGCCGCCCCCGGTTCGCCCCCACGGAACCGGGCGGCGGCGTCCTGCTGCTCCGTACACGCCCCCGCCATCCCAGGAGTGACATGTCCGCCACCGCCGCACCCCGTCTCCAGCACGCAGGCACCGACTGGGCCCTGCGTCACATGCCCCTGCTCACCTCGACCGTCCGACGCCACGCCGCCGTCCTGGCCGGCAAGCGCATCGCGATGTGCCTGCACGTCGAGCCGAAGACCGCGGCCCTGGTCGCACTGCTCCGGGAGGCCGGCGCCGAGGTGACCCTCACCGGCTCGCCCGGCACCACGCAGGACGACACCGCCGACGCCCTGCGCGCGGTCGGCACCACCGTGTTCGGGCGGCGCGACGACGGCCTGTCCGAGCACCGCCGCAACATCGACCGCGTCCTCGGCTGCGACCCCCACCTGATCCTCGACAACGGCGGTGACCTGACCGTCGCGGCCCTCGCCCGGGGCGGGCTGCCGCACCTGATCGGCGGCACCGAGGAGACCACCACCGGCGGCCTGCGCCTCCGGGCCCTGCCGGCCCCGCCGCCGTTCCCCGTCGTCGTGATCAACGACAGCAGGCTGAAGCTCCTGGTCGAGAACGAGCACGGGGTCGGCCAGAGCGTCGTCCAGGGCTTCATGAACGCCACCAACCTCATGCTGCCCGGCGCCCGCGCCACGGTGGTCGGCTACGGGCCCTGCGGCCTCGGTACGGCGAACACCCTGGCCCGGCTCGGGGCCAGGGTCGCGGTCGCCGAGACCGACCCTTACCGGGCCCTGGAGGCGGTGATGCACGGCCACCAGGTCGGCGACCTCGCCACCCTGCTGCCGCGCACCCGGCTGCTCTTCCTGGCGACCGGACATCCCGCCGTCATCGGCCCGGACGCCCTCGACGTGCTCGCCGACGGGACGATCATCGCCGGTGTCGGCCACCAGCCCTGGGAACTGGACGCAGACGCCCTCGCCGCACGGACGGCCTCGGTCACCCGTTACGGCTCGGCCGGCGACGAACGCGCCGTGCACCGGCTCCGGGACGGCCGCGAGATCACCGTGCTGACCGGCACCCGGATGATCAACCTGACGGCCGCCAAGGGCAACCCCATCCAGGCCATGGACCTGGGCCTCACCCTCCAGGCCCGCAGCCTCGCCGCCGTCGCCACTCTGCCGCTCACCCCGGGCGTCCAGCCGATACCGGCCGACGTCGATCGCGAGATCGCCACCGACCTCCTCGGCCATCTCACCGCCTGACCGCCTGACCGCACGACTTCACCAAGGAACCCGCACCATGAGCACCTCCGCCGCTCCTCCGGCCCTCGACACCGAGACGCTCCGACGACTGCCCAAGGCCGTCCTCCACGACCACCTCGACGGAGCTCTGCGCCCGGCCACCCTCGTGGACCTCGCCGCGTCCGTCGGCCACCGACTGCCCACCGCCGATCCGGACGCCCTCGCCGCCTGGTACGTCGAGGCCGCCGGCTCCGGCGACCTGGTCCGCTACATCGCCACCTTCGAACACACCCTCGCCGTCATGCAGCACCGCGAAGGCCTGCTGCGCACCGCCGAGGAGTACGTGCTCGACCTCGCCGACGACGGTGTCGTCTACGCCGAGGTCCGCTACGCGCCGGAGCTGATGCTCAGGGGCGGACTGACCCTGCCCCAGGTCGTCGAGACGGTCCAGGAGGGCCTGGCGGCCGGCATGGCCAAGGCGGCCGCGGCCGGTACCCCGGTCCGGGTCGGCACCCTGCTGTGCGGCATGCGCATGTTCGGCCGTACCCGGGAGATCGCCGATCTCACCGTGGCCTTCCGCGACGCCGGCGTCGTCGGCTTCGACATCGCCGGAGCCGAGGACGGCTTTCCGCCCGCCGACCACCTGGACTCCTTCGAGTACCTGCGCGCCGCGAGCATGCCGTTCACCATCCACGCCGGAGAGGCCCACGGACTGCCCAGCATCCACCAGGCGCTCCAGGTCTGCGGCGCCCAGCGCATCGGCCACGGCGTGCGCATCATGGAGGACATCACCGACGGCCGCCCGGGGCCGCTCGCCGCCTGGGTGCGCGACCGGCGCGTCGCCCTGGAGATGTGCCCCACCTCCAACCTCCAGACCGGCGCCGCCGTCTCCATCGCCGAGCACCCCATCACCGCCCTGCGCGACCTCGGTTTCCGGGTCACCCTCAACACCGACAACCGCCTGGTCTCCGGCACCACCATGACCCGCGAGATGTCCCTGCTGGTCACGGAGGCCGGCTGGGGACTCGACGACCTGCGCGCGGTCACCGTCAACGCCGTCAAGAGCGCCTTCCTCCCCTTCCAGGAGCGCAGCGCCCTCATCCGCGACGTGGTCCTGCCCGGCTACGCGGCAGCCGCCTGAACCCCGCCCGCCACCCCTTGGAGTCCCTCATGGCACCGCGCATCGAGGACCTGCGCCTCGGCTTCGTCGGTCACGGCCGCCACGCCCGCGCCAACCTCTACCCCGCCCTCCACCTGGCCGGCGCCCGCCTCACCAGCATCGCCACGCGCCACGAGAGCGCGGCCCGGACCGCCGCCGCCCTGCACGGCGCCGAACACGGCCACGGCGATCACCGCCGGATGCTGGCCCAGGACGCCCTGGACGCCGTGTTCGTCAGCGTCGCGCCCGAGGACCAGGCCGCGGTCACCGAGGACTGCCTGCGCGCCGGTGCCCACGTCTTCGTGGAGAAGCCGCTCGGCCTGAACGAGGAGGAGGCCCGTCGGGTCGCCGCCACGGCCGAGCGGTACGACCGTCAGGTGATGGTCGGCTTCATGAAGCGGCACGCCCCCGCCTACCGCAAGGTCGCCGAACTCATCGCCGACGAGGAGACCTTCGGCCGGGTGCTGTCCTTCAACGGGCTGTTCGCCTTCAGCCCCTGGACGGACACCCTGCGGGACGACACCTATCTCCTGTTCGGCGCCGTCCACGTGGTCGACCTGGTCCGAGGCCTGTTCGGCGAGGTCACGGACGTCACCGGCTTCAGCAACTCCCGGGGCGCCGACATCAGCATGACGCTGACCCTCCGTTTCGGCAGCGGTGTCATCGGCAACCTCACCTTCGCCGGGGTCCCCGCGTGGAGTCGCGAACAGGAGGAGCTCACCGTCACCGGACAGCACGGCTTCGTCCGCGCCGAGAACCTCACCACCCTCACCCACCACCACACGCGCCCCACCGCCGCAGGGGACGGAGGCACCGAGCCGTGGCAGACCCTGGGCGAGGAGACCGTGACCACCCGGTCCGTCAACTCCCCGGCCTCCGGCGGCCACCAGGACCTCTACCTCCGCGGTTTCGTCGGCGAGGTGCGCCACTTCCTCGACACCGTGCGGCTCGGCACCGCTCCGGTCACCTCGGCCGCCGACAACGCGGCCACGATGGCCCTGTGCGACACCGTGCTGCGCACCGTGCGCCGGGGCTGACGGCCATCCCGAGCCGGTGAGCGTCTTCAGGCGGTCCACACAGCCGCCAGAGAGTCCCACGGACACCGCCGCGCCCCCCGTCGGCCGGCACGAACACTGGCCGACGGGGGGCAGCGGCGGTGCTGCCGCGTCAGATGTCCCGGAAGATCTCGATCTGCGCGCCCACCGAGTTCAGGCGCTCCGCCAGCTCCTCGTACCCCCGGTTGATGACGTAGACGTTCCGCAGCACCGACGTGCCCTCGGCCGCCATCATCGCCAGGAGGACGACCACCGCCGGGCGCAGGGCCGGCGGGCACATCATCTCCGCGGCGCGCCAGCGGGTCGGGCCCTCGACGAGGACGCGGTGGGGGTCGAGGAGCTGGAGGCGGCCGCCGAGGCGGTTGAGGTCCGTGAGGTAGATCGCGCGGTTGTCGTAGACCCAGTCGTGGATCAGGGTCTTGCCCTGCGCGGTCGCCGCGATGGCCGCGAAGAACGGCACGTTGTCGATGTTGAGGCCGGGGAACGGCATCGGGTGGATCTTGTCGATCGGCGCCTCCAGCTTGGAGGGGCGGACCGTCAGGTCGACCAGCCGGGTGCGGCCGTTGTCGGCGGCGTACTCGGGGGTGCGGTCGTGGTCCAGGCCCATCTCCTCCAGGACCGCGAGCTCGATCTCCATGAACTCGATCGGGACCCGGCGGATCGTCAGCTCCGACTCCGTGACCACGGCGGCGGCCAGCAGGCTCATCGCCTCGACCGGGTCCTCGGAGGGGGAGTAGTCGACGTCCACGTCGATCTGCGGGACGCCGTGCACGGTCAGCGTGGTGGAGCCGATGCCGTCGACCCGTACGCCCAGCGCCTCCAGGAAGAAGCACAGGTCCTGGACCATGTAGTTGGAGGAGGCGTTGCGGATGACGGTGACACCGTCGTGGCGCGCGGCGGCGAGCAGCGCGTTCTCGGTCACCGTGTCGCCGCGCTCGGTCAGCACGATCGGGCGGTCGGGCGAGACGGACGCCTCGACCTGGGCGTGGTAGAGGCCCTCGGTCGCGGTGATCTCCAGGCCGAAGCGGCGCAGCGCGATCATGTGCGGCTCGATCGTGCGCGTACCGAGGTCGCAGCCGCCGGCGTAGGGCAGCCGGAAGCGGTCGAGGCGGTGCAGCAGCGGGCCGAGGAACATGATGATCGAGCGGGTGCGGATCGCGGCCTCGGCGTCGATCGACTCCATGTCCAGCTCGGCCGGCGGCACGATCTCCAGGTCGACGCCCTCGTTGATCCAGCGGGTGCGCACGCCGATGGAGTTGAGGACCTCCAGGAGCCGGAAGACCTCCTCGATGCGGGCGACGCGGCGCAGGACCGTGCGGCCCTTGTTGAGGAGCGAGGCGCAGAGCAGTGCGACACAGGCGTTCTTGCTCGTCTTGACGTCGATGGCGCCGGAGAGCCGGCGCCGTCCGACGACCCGCAGATGCATGGGTCCGGAGTAACCCAGCGAGACGATCTCGCTGTCGAGCGCCTCGCCGATGCGGGCGATCATCTCAAGGCTGATGTTCTGGTTGCCGCGTTCGATCCGGTTGACGGCGCTCTGGCTTGTGGCCAAAGCCTCGGCGAGCTGCGTCTGAGTCCAGCCACGGTGCTGGCGGGCGTCACGGATGAGCTTGCCGATGCGTACGAGGTAGTCGTCTGCCATGGCGTCACGTTATCTCAGATATGAGATGACGCTCGCGGGGGGCTGGGCCGTCAGGGTGACGAACCGTGGGCAGTGGGGTGACGCGGTTCGTAGAGCGGGAGTTCGGCGCCGCTCGGCATCCGGACGGCGGCGAGGAGCCCCCACCCCTGGTCGGTGATGGGCCGTGAGATCTCGGTCCCGCGGTCTTCGAGCGTGGTGAGCGTGGCCGTGATGTCGTCGCACATCAGATAGAACTCGTGCTTCGGCTCGCCGGCGGAGGGGTGCACCGCGACCTCGGCCGGCGGCAGCCGGAAGACCAGCCAGCCCTCGCCCGCGTCGACGTGGTCGAACCGGAGCACGTCGCGGAGGAAGGCGCGGTCCGCCTCGGCGTCCGGGGTGTAGAGAATCACATGCGCGCCGCTGAACATGGTCCGATCGTCGCGTGGGCCCCATGATGCGGCAATCGCTCCGCCGCCGTCCGGGGTCCCGGGCGCATGCCCCGGGGCATGCCGGGCATGACCGCGCGGCGGTCATGTACTAGAGTTATCTCGACATCGAGATATCTGCCGAAAGACGCACCGCAGCCGCGCCAGCCGGTAAGGGTTACCTAACTAAGTCTTACCTTAGCGGATCGGCGAGGAGCCATCGCGGCAGGATGCGGTCAGAACGCGCACATTGATGAAGGAGACTGTCGTGTCGGCGAACAGCTTCGACGCCCGCAGCACGCTGCGCGTGGGCGACGAGTCGTACGAGATCTTCAAGCTGGACAAGGTCGAGGGCTCCGCGCGCCTCCCCTACAGCCTGAAGGTGCTCCTGGAGAACCTGCTCCGCACCGAGGACGGCGCGAACATCACCGCCGACCACATCCGTGCGCTCGGCGGTTGGGACTCGCAGGCTCAGCCGAGCCAGGAGATCCAGTTCACGCCCGCCCGCGTGATCATGCAGGACTTCACCGGTGTGCCCTGCGTCGTCGACCTCGCCACCATGCGCGAGGCCGTCAAGGAGCTCGGCGGCGACCCGGCGAAGGTCAACCCGCTCTCCCCGGCCGAGCTGGTCATCGACCACTCCGTCATCGCCGACAAGTTCGGCACGAAGGAAGCCTTCGGCCAGAACGTCGAGCTGGAGTACGGCCGCAACAAGGAGCGCTACCAGTTCCTGCGCTGGGGCCAGACCGCCTTCGACGACTTCAAGGTCGTCCCGCCCGGCACCGGCATCGTCCACCAAGTGAACATCGAGCACCTGGCCCGCACGGTCATGGTCCGCAACGGCCAGGCGTACCCCGACACCCTCGTCGGTACCGACTCGCACACCACCATGGTCAACGGCCTCGGCGTGCTGGGCTGGGGCGTCGGCGGCATCGAGGCCGAGGCCGCCATGCTCGGCCAGCCGGTCTCCATGCTCATCCCGCGCGTCGTCGGCTTCAAGCTGACCGGCGAGCTGCCGGCCGGCACCACCGCCACCGACCTCGTCCTCACGATCACCGAGATGCTGCGCAAGCACGGCGTCGTCGGCAAGTTCGTCGAGTTCTACGGTGAGGGCGTCGCCGCCACCTCCCTCGCCAACCGCGCCACCATCGGCAACATGTCGCCCGAGTTCGGCTCCACCGCCGCGATCTTCCCGATCGACGGCGAGACCCTGAACTACCTCAAGCTCACCGGCCGCTCCGAGCAGCAGGTCGCGCTCGTCGAGGCGTACGCCAAGGAGCAGGGCCTCTGGCTGGACCCGGCCGCGGAGCCCGACTTCTCCGAGAAGCTGGAGCTCGACCTCTCCACGGTCGTCCCCTCCATCGCCGGCCCGAAGCGCCCGCAGGACCGCATCGTCCTCGCCAACGCCGCCCAGCAGTTCGCCCAGGACGTCCGCAACTACGTGGACGACGTGGACGAGGCGGGCAAGGAGTCCTTCCCGGCCTCCGACGCCCCGGCGAACACGCCGAACGGCGCCCCGTCGAAGCCGGTCACCGTCACGGCCCCCGACGGCTCGACCTACGAGATCGACCACGGCGCCGTCACCGTCGCCGCGATCACCTCCTGCACCAACACCTCGAACCCGTACGTGATGGTCGCCGCCGCGCTCGTCGCGAAGAAGGCCGTCGAGAAGGGCCTGACCCGCAAGCCGTGGGTCAAGACCACCCTCGCCCCGGGCTCGAAGGTCGTCACCGACTACTTCGACAAGGCGGGCCTGACCCCGTACCTCGACAAGGTCGGCTTCAACCTCGTCGGCTACGGCTGCACCACCTGCATCGGCAACTCCGGCCCGCTGCCGGAGGAGGTCTCCCAGGCCGTCAACGAGCACGACCTCGCGGTCACCTCGGTCCTCTCCGGCAACCGGAACTTCGAGGGCCGGATCAACCCCGACGTCAAGATGAACTACCTGGCCTCCCCGCCGCTGGTCGTCGCGTACGCCCTCGCGGGTTCCATGAAGGTGGACATCACCAAGGACGCGCTCGGCATCGACACCGAGGGCAAGCCGGTCTACCTCGCGGACATCTGGCCCTCCGAGGCCGAGGTCAACGACGTCGTCGCCAACGCGATCGGCGAGGACATGTTCAACAAGTCCTACCAGGACGTCTTCGCAGGCGACGCCCAGTGGCAGGCGCTGCCGATCCCGACCGGCAACACCTTCGAGTGGGACGCCGAGTCCACCTACGTCCGCAAGCCCCCTTACTTCGAGGGCATGACGATGGAGACCACCCCGGTCTCCGACATCGTCGGCGCGCGCGTCCTGGCCAAGCTGGGCGACTCGGTCACCACCGACCACATCTCCCCGGCCGGTGCCATCAAGGCCGACACCCCGGCCGGCCAGTACCTCACCGAGCACGGTGTGGAGCGTCGTGACTTCAACTCCTACGGCTCGCGCCGGGGCAACCACGAGGTCATGATCCGCGGCACCTTCGCCAACATCCGCCTGCGCAACCAGATCGCGCCGGGCACCGAGGGCGGCTACACCCGCGACTTCACGAAGGAAGGCGCCCCCGTCTCCTTCATCTACGACGCCTCCCGCAACTACATCGAGCAGGGCACCCCGCTCGCGATCCTGGCGGGCAAGGAGTACGGCTCCGGCTCGTCCCGCGACTGGGCCGCCAAGGGCACCGCGCTCCTCGGCGTCAAGGCCGTCATCGCCGAGTCGTACGAGCGCATCCACCGCTCGAACCTCATCGGCATGGGCGTCCTTCCGCTCCAGTTCCCGGAGGGCGCCTCGGCGGCCTCCCTCGGCCTGACCGGTGAGGAGACCTTCTCCTTCACCGGTGTCGAGGAGCTGAACAACGGCACCACCCCGCGCACGGTCAAGGTCACCACGGACACCGGTGTCGAGTTCGACGCGGTCGTCCGGATCGACACCCCCGGCGAGGCGGACTACTACCGCAACGGCGGCATCATGCAGTACGTGCTCCGGAACCTGATCCGCGGCTGACCCACCCGGTCACCGGCACGACGGACCGGCCGCCACCCCGCACGGGGTGGCGGCCGGTCCGCGTCGTTCCGGAGCCCTATCCTGCGCGCCATGGACGACGACCACGGCCACGACGGCACCGCCGGCCCCCGCCCGGACGGCGACCCGGACGGCGATCTGGACCGGCTCGACCGGGAGGCGCTCGTCGCCGAGGCGCGGCGGCTGCGCGCCGCGATCCGCGCCCACCGGGACAGCTCGGGGCACGACCTCTGCTGGCATCACCCGCAGTTGTGGGGGCTGCTGCCCGAGCGCGTCGAGCCCGACGTGGCGGTCCCGCCCTGGCCCCGCTTCCTCCGCGGCTGCGTCCGCTACCGCGAGGCCCTGGACCGCGAACTCCCGGCCGCGCCCGCGCACGACCGGGAGTACGAGGGCCCGAAGCCCGGCCTGAAGTCCGGCCCGACCGGTCCGCAGCCCGGCCCGGGACCGTCCTAGGACAGCAGCTCCACCTCCGCCAGCGTCCCGCCCCCGCCGGCCGTCACCAGGCGGTACTTCCCGTACGTCCCCGGCGTGGCGACCGAGAAGGCCCGGGTCTGGCGGTCCCAGGTGAAGGACTGGCCCGTCCGCCGGTCCAGGTCCTTCCAGGTCACGCCGTCCGCCGAGCCCTGCAGGACCCAGCCGGCCGGCGCCTCGGCCCGTGCGGACGAGGTGAGCGTGTACTGCACCGCCCGGACCGGCTTCGCCACCGGCAGCTCCACCGAGGCGACCGGGCCGGCCGTGGCGGAGGTGTCGTCGAAGAGCGGACCGGCCCCGGCGATCGCGTCCGTGCGCGGGACGGGCACCCGGTCGTCCCGGGTGATCGAGACCGGGCCGGCGTTCGCGCCCGTGCCCCAGGCCGACGGCTTTGGACCCATGTCGAACGTCAGCGTGCCGCCCCGGGACAGCAGGGCGTGCGGCAGCGCGGTGGAGTTCCACCGCTGACCGTTCACCCGCACCCCTTGGACGTAGAGGTTCCGCGCGCTGTTGCGCGGTGCCTCGACGACCAGCGTGCGGCCGTTGTCGAGACGGAGCGTCACCTTCTTGAACAGCGGCGAGCCGATCGCGTACTCCCCGCTGCCCATCACCAGTGGATAGAAGCCGAGCGAGGAGAAGAGGTACCAGGCGGACTGCTCGCCGTTGTCCTCGTCGCCGTGGTAGCCCTGGCCGATCTCGCTGCCGGTGTAGAGCCGGGACAGCACCTCGCGCACCTTCTCCTGCGTCTTCCACGGGGTCCCGGCCGCGTTGTACATGTACGGGACGTGGTGGGCGACCTGGTTGGAGTGGCCGTACATCCCCATCCGGACGTCACGCGCCTCGGTCATCTCGTGGATGACGCTGCCGTACGAGCCGACGAACTCGGGGCTCGCCGTCTCCGGGGTGGAGAAGTAGGTGTCCAGCTTCGCCCCGAGCCCCGAGCGGCCGCCGTACAGGTTCGCCAGACCGCGCGAGTCCTGCGGGGCGGTGAAGGCGTAGCCCCAGCCGTTCGTCTCGGTGTAGTCGTGGCCCCAGATCCTCGGGTCGTACTCCGCGGAGGGCACCCGCCACGCGCCGGCCAGGTCGCGGCCCTGGAAGAAGCCGGCCTTCGCGTCGAAGAGCGAGACGTACTTCCGGGCGCGGGAGAGGAAGTACGCGGCCTCCTCCTGGTACCGCTTCTGGCCGGTCTTCTTGTACAGCGCCTCGGCCATCCTCGCGATGCCGTAGTCGTTGAGGTAGCCCTCGAGGGACCAGGAGAGACCCTCGTGCGTCTCGGTCGAGGCGTAGCCCAGGAACGGGGAGGTCTCCATGCCCTTGCGGCCGACGCCACGGCTCGGCGGGACGACGGTCGCGTTCTTCAGCGCGGCCTCGTACGCCGCCTTCGCGTCGAAGTCCACGCCCTTGACGAAGGCGTCGGCGAACGCCACGTCGGAGGAGGTGCCGGTCATCAGGTCGGCGTAGCCGGGGGAGGACCAGCGGGAGATCCAGCCGCCGTCCTTGTACTGCTGGACGAATCCGTCGACCAGTTCGCCGGCCTTCCTCGGGGTGAGGAAGGAGTAGGCGGGCCAGGTCGTGCGGTAGGTGTCCCAGAAGCCGTTGTTGACGTACACCTTCCCGTCGACGATCTTCGCGCCGGTGCGGGTGGGGGTGTCCGGACCGGTCATGGGGGAGAAGGGGCTGGCGTACCGGTGCTTGCCGTCGACCTTCTCGAAACCGGAGTTCGGGTAGAGGTAGAGGCGGTACAGGCTGGAGTAGAGGGTGACGAGCTGGTCGTGGGTGGCGCCCTCGACCTCCACCCGGTTCAGGATCGCGTCCCAGGCGTCCTGCGCCCGGTCCTTCACCCGCTCGAAGCGGGTGCCGGCCGGGATCTCGTCGGCGAGGTTCGCCTTCGCCTGGTCGACGGAGATCAGAGAGGTGGCCAGCCGCAGCGTCACCGTCCGGTCCGCGCCCGCGTCGAAGCGGAAGTGGCCCTTCACGCCCTGCGCGGCGGAGGCGGTGACCGGCGCGTCGAAGACGCCGTACACGAACATCCGGGTCGCGCCGGCCGACAGGCCGCTCTTCACGTCGGAGTAGCCGGTGAAGGAGCCGGTCGCGGCGTCGAGGGTGAGGCCGCCCTCCTCGGTGACGTTGTCGAAGACGACGCTCGCGTCGTCACCGGGATAGGTGAAGCGCATCGCGGCCGCGTGATCGGTCGGCGCCATCTCGGCCTTGAGACCGTTCTCGAACGTGACGCCGTAGTAGTGCGGCCGGGCCGTCTCCTTCTCGTGGCGGAAGGCGAGACCCCGCTTGACCCGGTCGCTCTCCGGAGTGCCGGCGGCCGCGGACGGCATCACCTGAAAGGTCTGCCGGTCGCCCATCCACGGGCTCGGCTCGTGGCTGGCGGCGAACGCCTGGACGGTGGGGAGGTTGTCGGCGTTGTTCCCGCGCGCGTACTCGTACAGCCAGCTCTTGGAGGCCGCGTTGGTCACCGGCGTCCAGAAGTTGAAGCCGTGCGGGACGGCGGTGGCGGGGAAGGTGTTGCCCCGGGAGAACGCGCCGGAGGAGTGGGTGCCGCGGGTGGTCGAGGCGTAGTCGGAGAGCCGCGCCGGGCGCTTCTCCGGCGCCTCGGGCCGCACGGTGATGTCGTCGATCCAGCCCTGGAACTTCGACGGCCCCGCCGGGGAGTCGTACGCCACCAGGATCCGGTCCACGGTCTTGCCGGCCGCGACCGTCCCGATCGCCGCGTTCACCTGGTTCCACTGGTTGACGTAGAGCCGCTTGGCGGCGGCCTGGCCCTGCGGGGTGAGCGCGCCGCCGTGCGTGTCGGTGGCGCGCAGCCCGCTGAGATAGGTGCCGTCGGTGAAGGCCAGGTCCACGGAGACGTGGGTGGCGGGGTAGTCGAGGTCGGTCTCGGCCAGCGACGGGAAGATCCGGTACGACAGCTCGGTGTCCCGGCCGACGGCCGTGTTCACGTCGAAGACCTTGTTGTACGAGTACGCCCGTCCGGCCGCCTTGTGCGTACCGGCGTAGCGCAGCGCCCGCGTGCCCGTGAAACCGGCGTTGGCCTTGGCCGTGGGGGAGCCGCCGGGGCCGCGGTCCACGTGGCTGCGCATCTCGGGCGGGACGGGGGCGGAGGTGTCCCCGTTCGAGAACTGAACGTCGGCGAGCTGGGTCAGGCCCGCGCCACCGTTCCGGGTGACCTCCAGCCGGTAGTGGGCGTAGGCCGTGTCCCCGGTGAAGTCGTACGTCTTCGTCTCGAAGCGTTTGGCGAAGGCCTGGCCCTCCCGGGTGTCGAGGACCTTCCACTCCTTGCCGTCGGCGGAGCCCTTCAGGGTCCAGTCGCGCGGGTCGCGCTCGGCCGCGTCGTTCGCCGAGGTCAGCGCGTACGTCACGACCTTCACCGGTGCGTCGAGGTCGAACTCGATCCAGGCCGTGGGCTCGAAGACCAGCCATTTCGTGCCGGGCTGGAGGTCGACCAGGTTCTCCTTGGTCTCGCCCCCGGCCGCGTTCTCGCCGCTGGCGCGCAGCCCGGTCACCTTGTCGGTGACGTTGCCGGGGATGCCACTGGCGAAGCCGCCGTCGACGCCGGAGGCCCGCTCCGTGCCGTCCCGGCCCACCTCGACGGTGTTCCGCCAGGTCGGCTGGGTCTCGTCCGCCTCGAAGGAGGTGGTGAACTCCCGCTCGAAGGGCCCGGGTCGGGACGGGGCGGCGTAGGCGGGGGAGGGTGCGGCGGTCGCCAGGAGTGCGGCGGCCGCGAGGAGGGCGGCGGCCTGTGCGCGCCGCGTCCCGGGCCGCCGTCCGCGCCCGAAGCGGGGCGGAGACGGCGGCCCGGACCTGTCCCTGAGCGTCTCCCTGAACGTGTTCCCGTGGGTGTGCCGTGGGCTCGGTCCGGTGTGAAGTGGGGCCTGCATTCGGTGTCGTCACTCCCGCCGCTCGTTTTAGACAACGTTGTCAATCGAAACGCGCAGGCTCCAGTAGGGGTCCAAGTGACGGGGTGTGTCAAGGGTGTTCGCGACAACGCGAGGGAGAAACCGGTGCAGATGCGGCGCGGATATCCCCGAGGTCTCAACTAGGGAAAGACTGCCGTCCAAACCGGCTTTCGATCTTGCTCAGTTGACGGGAAATGGACTATACCTGTCGGCGCACGACCCAAGCTGCATTCGAATGCGGTGGCGGGGCCCTTCGCCTGAGGCGAGCAGTACGGGCGACCGGTACACCGCCTGAGTCCTGAATGAAGGCGAGGACTTGAGCATGGGATCCACCTCCGCGCACACCCACGAGGGCCTCGGCCGACGCGATCTGATCAAGCGCTCCGCCGCTCTCGGTCTGATCTCCGTGCCGACGATGAGCTTCCTGTCCGCCTGCGCCTCCGGCGGTGGTGGCAGCACGGAAGAGAACAAGCCGAAGGGGAAGGTGTCCAAGGACAACCCGTTCGGGGTGGCCAAGGGCGGCAAGATCGACGTCGTCGTCTTCAAGGGCGGCTACGGCGACGACTACGCCAAGGCGTGGGAGGCGAGCTTCGACAAGAAGTGGGGCGTCACTGCCACCCACACCGGCACGCAGGAGATCACGGGCAAGCTCCAGCCGCGCTTCAACGCCGGCAACCCGCCGGACATCGTCGACGACTCCGGCGCCCAGAAGATCAAGATCGACGTGCTGTACAAGAACGGCCAGCTGCTCGACCTCGCCGAGGTCCTCGACGCGCCTTCGGTCGACGACCCCGCCAAGAAGGTCCGCGACACGCTCATTCCCGGCACGCTCGACCCGGGCCTGCAGGAGGGCAAGGTCGTCGCGCTCAACTACATCTACACGGTGTGGGGCCTGTGGTACTCCGGCAAGCTCTTCCGCGAGAAGGGCTGGAAGGAGCCGAAGACCTGGGACGAGTTCCTGGCCATCTGCAAGGACGCCACCGCCCAGGGCATCGGCGGCCTCGCCCACCAGGGCAAGTTCCCGTACTACATCAACGTCGCCATCATGGACCTGATCGCCAAGAAGGGCGGTCTGGAGGCCATGAAGGCGATCGACAACCTCGACCCCAAGGCGTTCGTCGGCTCCGCCGCCGCCAAGGAGGCCGTCGAGGCGATCTACGAGGTCGTGGAGAAGGGCTATCTGATGCCCGGCACCAACGGCCTGACCCACACCGAGTCGCAGACCCGCTGGAACCAGTACAAGGCCGTGTTCATCACCAGCGGTTCGTGGCTGGAGAACGAGCAGCTGAAGCAGACGCCGGCCGACTTCGACATGAAGTTCATGCCGATGCCGCTGCTGCCCGGTTCCGTCATGCCGTACGAGGCGATCCGCGCCGGCTCCGGCGAGCCCTTCATCATCCCGTCCAAGGCCAAGAACCTCGCCGAGGCCAAGGAGTTCATGCGGATGATGCTCTCCAAGGAGTGGTCGACGCTCTTCGCCAAGGAGGCCAACTCCCTCACCATCCTCCAGGACGGTGTGGACCCGAGCGTCAAGCTGCGGCCGGGCACGCAGTCGACGGTCGAGGTGTCCAAGAAGGCCGGCACCCACACCTTCCGCTACCTCTACACCGAGTGGTACAGCGAGATGGACACCGCCATCCAGAACGCCTCCAACGAGCTGATGGCGAAGCGCATCCAGCCCGCGGAATGGCTCAAGCGCGCCCAGGCGGCGGTGGACAAGGCCGCCAAGGACCCGGCGGCCAAGAACAACCGCCGCGACTGACCACGCTTCCACTGCCGTACATCGCCGGGGACACCAGGGGCAGGAACGCCATGCGCAAAGGGCAGCACCGGTTCGTCGCGGGATTTCTCCTCATACCCGTGGCGCTCTATCTGGTCTTCGTCATCTGGCCGTACATCCAGACGTTCGGCTACTCGCTGACCGACTGGAAGGGCCAATCGCAGACCTTCTCGTTCGTCGGGCTCGACAATTACGTCGCGCTGTTCGAGGACGACATCTTTCTGGGGGCCATCTGGCACAACATCCTGTTCCTGGTGTTCATCCCGGTGATCACCATTCTGCTCGCCCTCTTCTTCGCCTTCATGGTGAACGCGGGCGGGCGGAGCCGGGCCGGCGGTGTCTCGGGCGTCGCCGGAGCCAAGTTCTACAAGATCGTCTACTTCTTTCCGCAGGTCCTGTCCCTGGCGATCCTCGCGGTGCTCTTCGGAGCCGTCTACCGCAGCGACACCGGCGGCATGCTCAACGGCTTCCTCCTGAAGCTCGGACTGATCGACGAGGCCACCCCCGTCGAATGGCTCAACGAGCCGAACTTCGTCCTCTGGGCGCTGATGGCGATCGTCGTCTGGCACGGGGTGGGCTTCTACCTGGTGCTGTTCTCGGCCGCCATGCAGTCCATCCCGCGGGACGTCTACGAGGCCGCGCTCATCGACGGGGCCACGCGCACCCAGTCCTTCTTCCGCATCACGCTCCCGCTGCTGTGGGACTCGGTGCAGACGGCCTGGGTCTATCTCGGCATCGTCGCGATGGACATGTTCGTCCTCGTCTCCACCATGACCTCGGGCGAGTTCGGCGGCGGCCCCGACCACGCCAGCGAGACGATGTCGACGGTGATGATGCGGAACTTCCTCTACTACGGAAAGAGCGGCTACGCCTGCGCCATGGGCGTGATCATGCTGCTGCTGACCCTGATCGTGTCCGTGGTCACGCTGCGCGCCACCCGCCGCGAGCGCCTCGAGTTCTGAGCGGGAGAGCCAACGATGAGTGCACCCACCCAAGACACCGTCTCCAAGGACGGCACGCTGCCCCGGCAGCGCGCGGCGGGCGGCCGGGGCGACGGCCCCCGGGGCCCCCGCAGCGAGGGCGTCGTCCTGAACGTCTTCTCCCACGGCTTCCTCGCCCTGTGGGCCCTGCTGATCGTCCTGCCGCTGCTGTGGCTGGTGCTCAGCTCCTTCAAGACCGACTCCCAGATCGCCGGCTCCGCCTTCGGCTGGCCGAGCAACTGGTCGCTGGACGTCTTCTCCCGCGCCTGGGAGAAGGGCATCGGCGACTACTTCGTGAACACGGTCGTCGTCCTGGCGTTCTCGGTGCCCCTGACGATGCTGTTCGGCTCGATGGCCGCCTACGTCCTGGCCCGCTACCAGTTCTGGGGCAACCGGCTCGTCTACTACTTCTTCGTCGCCGGGGCGATGTTCCCCGTGTTCCTCGCCCTCGTCCCGCTCTTCTTCATGGTGAAGCTGCTCGGGATGCTGAACACGTACCACGGGCTCATCCTCGTCTACATCGCGTACTCGATGCCCTTCACCGTCTTCTTCATGCACGCGTTCTTCCGGACGCTGCCCACGGCCGTCTTCGAGGCGGCGATCCTGGACGGGGCCTCGCACACCCGGGCCTTCTTCCAGGTGATGCTCCCGATGGCCAAGCCGGGCCTGCTCAGCGTCGGCATCTTCAACACGCTCGGGCAGTGGAACCAGTTCGTCCTGCCGACCGTGCTGATGCAGCCGCAGAGCGGTGACGACCCCGAGCGATACGTCCTCACCCAGGGGCTGATCCAGCTCCAGCAGCAGCAGGGATACGCCTCCGACCTGCCGGTCCTCTTCGCCGGCGTGACGATCGCCATGATCCCGATGCTGGTGGTGTACCTGTCCTTCCAGCGGCAGGTCCAGGCCGGTCTCACCTCGGCCACGCTCAAATAACGATCCACCCCGCCCGCGCGGGCACGAGGCCCCGGAGGGACGCCCCTCTCCGGGGCCTCGCGCATGTCCGCCCCCGGGGGCGCGTTAGCTCATCCGAGCCTCGCCCCGCTCAAGGTCTTGACGGGGAACACCCCGAACAGCTCATCTTAGAGTTCACAAGTTGGAGAAGAGGCCGGGGCCTGGCGGGCGCGGCCCCTGCAGGCGGGAGTGGATGAGTCGATGGAGACTCCGGGGTCGCAGACATCTCTGCACAGGGCCAATCTCGAACGGGTCGTGCGCGCGGTCCGCATGGCGGGCTCGCTCACGCAGGCGGAGATCGCCCGTGCGACCGGTCTGTCGGCCGCGACGGTCTCCAACATCGTGCGGGAGTTGAAGGACGGCGGGACCGTCGAGGTCACCCCCACCTCCGCCGGCGGCCGCCGCGCCCGCAGCGTCTCGCTCTCCGGCGACGCGGGCATCGTCATCGGCGTCGACTTCGGCCACACCCACCTGCGGGTCGCCGTCGGCAACCTGGCCCACCAGGTCCTCGCCGAGGAGTCCGAGCCGCTCGACGTCGACGCCTCCTCCGCGGAGGGCTTCGACCGGGCGGAGACGCTGGTCAAACGGCTGATCGCGGCCACCGGCATCGGCCAGGACAAGATCGTCGGCGTGGGCCTCGGCGTGCCGGGCCCCATCGACGTCTCCTCCGGCACCCTGGGCTCGACCTCCATCCTTCCGGGGTGGACCGGCATCAACCCCGCCGACGAGCTCTCCGGCCGCCTCGGCGTGCCCGTGTACGTCGACAACGACGCCAACCTCGGCGCGCTCGGCGAGCTGGTCTGGGGGAGCGGCCGCGGGGTCAGGGACCTGGCGTACATCAAGGTCGCCAGCGGCGTCGGCGCCGGGCTCGTGATCGACGGGCGCGTCTACCGCGGCCCCGGCGGCACGGCCGGCGAGATCGGGCACATCACCCTCGACGAGTCGGGCCCGGTCTGCCGCTGCGGCAATCGCGGCTGCCTGGAGACCTTCGCGGCCGCCCGCTACGTCCTGCCGCTGCTCCAGCCCGGCCACGGCCCCGATCTGACCATGGAGCGGGTCGTCCAGCTGGCGCGCGAGGGGGACCCCGGCTGCCGCCGTGTGATCGCCGACGTGGGCCGCCACATCGGCAGCGGTATCGCCAACTTGTGCAACCTGCTCAACCCCAGCCGGGTGGTCCTCGGCGGCGATCTCGCGGAGGCCGGGGAGCTGGTCCTGGCGCCCATCCGGGACTCCGTCTCGCGGTACGCGATCCCCAGCGCCGCCCGCCAGCTCTCCCTGGCCCCCGGGGCCCTCGGCGGCCGCGCCGAGGTGCTCGGCGCGCTGGCTCTCGCGCTGAACGAAATGGGCGATTCGACCCTGTTGGAGAGCGCCCTCCCCGCCGCCGCGCCGGCCTCGACGCCTGCCTTCACTTAGATAACGGATGGCACCGTTGTCATCTCGTTAAGGATTTACTCCTTGACGTCGACCGTGCGGCCGAGTTGACTTCCAGCCACCTCGGCCGCAATGTCGCGGCCTCGTCAGGGAGGCAAACCCACATGAACGCATTGACGCGCCGCGTCGTCATAGGCACGGCCGCGGTTTCCATGGCCCTCTCCGTCGCCGCCTGTGGCAAGGCGGGCGACAGCGACTCGGGTAACGGGAGCGGCGGCGACGGCAAGACCATCGGTCTGCTGCTTCCGGAGAACAAGACCACGCGTTACGAGACCTTCGACCGCCCGATCATCGAGGCGAAGATCAAGGCTCTCTGCTCGGACTGCGAGGTCAAGTACAACAACGCCGCGCAGGACACCGAGACGCAGAAGAAGCAGTTCGACGCGCTCGTCACGCAGGGCGTGAAGGTCATCATCCTGGACTCGGTCGACTACAAGGCCACCAAGTCCTGGGTGCAGCAGGCCGAGAAGAAGGGCGTCAAGGTCGTCGCGTACGACCGCCTGGCCGAGGGCCCGATCTCCGCCTACGTCTCGTACGACAACGAGAAGATCGGCCGCCTGCAGGGCGAGGGCCTGGTCAAGGCGCTCGGCGCGCAGGCCAAGGAAGCCAACGTTGTCATGATCAACGGCTCGCCGACCGACCCCAACGCCCCGCTGTTCAAGAAGGGCGCCCACAGCGTCCTCGACACGGCCGTCAAGAAGGTCGTCTACGAGCAGGACATCCCGGACTGGTCCCCGGACGAGGCCAACAAGAAGATGGGCGCCGCCATCGACTCCCTGGGCAAGAGCGGCTTCCAGGGCGTCTACTCGGCCAACGACGGCATGGCCGGCGGCATCATCACCGCCCTCTCCAAGCAGGGCATCAAGGTCCCGGTCGGCGGCCAGGACGCCGAGCTCGCCGGTCTGCAGCGCATCCTGAAGGGCGACCAGTCCTTCACGATCTACAAGCAGATCAAGCCCGAGGCCGAGACCACCGCCGAGATCGCGGTCCGCCTGCTCAAGGGCGAGAAGATCGACGACCTGGTCCCCACCAAGGTCACCAGCCTGACCGGTGAGTTCAAGGACATCCCGGCGAAGCTGTACGACGCGCAGGTCGTGACCAAGGAGAACATCGGCTCGACGATCATCGCCGACGGTGTCTACGAGGCCGCGGCGCTCTGCGCCGGCGAGTACAAGGCCGCCTGCGACGCGGCGGGCATCAAGTAACACCCGCTGCCGGTACCGCCCTTCGGACTCCACCCACCCCCTCCGAACGGCCCCGGTCCGGTCCGGCGCACCCCGCCCCGTTCCACGCCCCGCAAGCGGGGGCGGGGCGCCGGACTTCTCCACAGCCCCCTCTGTGCTCCCCCCTGTACCACCATCCCCGCCGGTCAGGCGGCGAAGGAGATGATTCACGTGTCCGCTACGCCCGTGCTGGCGTTGCGCGGAGTCTCCAAGCGGTTCGGCGCCGTCCAGGTGCTCACCGATGTCGAACTGGAGATCCATGCCGGAGAGGTCGTCGCCCTGGTGGGCGACAACGGCGCCGGCAAGTCGACCCTCGTCAAGACGATCTCGGGTGTCCACCCGATCGACGAGGGCACCATCGAGTGGGACGGCCGGCCCGTCCAGATCACCAAGCCGCACGACGCCCAGAACCTCGGAGTCGCCACCGTCTACCAGGACCTGGCGCTCTGCGACAACCTCGACGTCGTCGCCAACCTCTTCCTCGGCAGCGAGCTGCGTTCCGCGTCCGTCCTCGACGAGATCGCCATGGAGAAGCGCGCCAAGGAGCTCCTGGACACGCTGTCCATCCGCATCCCGTCGGTCCGCATCCCCGTCGCGGCGCTCTCCGGCGGTCAGCGGCAGGTCGTCGCCATCGCCCGCGCCCTGATCGGCGACCCCAAGATCGTCATCCTGGACGAGCCCACCGCCGCCCTCGGCGTCGAGCAGACCGCACAGGTGCTCGACCTCGTGGAGCGGCTGCGCGAGCGCGGCCACGGCGTCATCCTCATCAGCCACAACATGGCCGACGTGCGCGCCGTCGCGGACCGCGTCGCGGTCCTGCGCCTCGGCCGCAACAACGGCGACTTCCCGGTCGCCGAGACCAGCCACGAGACGATCATCGCGGCCATCACGGGCGCCACGGACAACGCCGTGACCCGTCGCCAGGCGCGCCAGGCCACGAAGGAGGACGCGAAGTGAGCGACCTCGCCAAGACCCCCAAGCCCCGGACCCCCGAGACCCCCGCAGGGGCCACGGGCCCCGCGGCCGGCTCCGCCGCCCCGATACCCGCCGTCGACCCGCGCCTGCTGGTCCGCGAAGAGGGCCTCAAGGGCTACTGGACCGAGTTCAACCGCAAGATCCGCGGTGGTGAGCTGGGCTCCCTCCCCGTCGTCCTCGGCCTGATCGTCATCGCGATCGTCTTCCAGGTCCAGAACGGCAACTTCCTCTCCGCGAGCTCCGTCGCGAACATCGCCGTCTACTCCTCCGGCCTCGGCATCATGGCCGTCGGCATCGTCTTCGTCCTCATCCTGGGCGAGATCGACCTGTCGATGGGCTCGGTCGCCGGCGTCGGCGCGGCCGTCTGGGCCGTGCTCAACGTCACCAACGGCGTGAACGACCTGCTGTCGGTCGTCATCGCCGTCATCGCCGGTCTGCTCATCGGTCTGCTCCACGGCTTCTTCTTCGCGAAGATCGGCGTCCCGGCCTTCGTGGTCACCCTCGCCGGCTTCCTCGGCTGGAGCGGTCTGCAGATCTGGCTGATGGGCAAGGAGGGCTCGATCAACGCCCCCTCCGGTTCCATCGTGGAGAACCTCACCGCGTACTACTTCGAGGACAAGGCGGCCGCCTACGGCCTCGCCCTGGCGGCGGTCCTCGCCTACGCCGGCTCGCTGCTCCTCGACGCCAAGCGCCGCAAGGCCGCCGCACTGCCGTCCCGCCCCTCCAGCGAGATCGTGCTCCGCACGGCGATCGTGGCGGTCCTCTGCTTCGTCGTCGCCTACGTCCTGAACGAGCCCGAGGGCGCCCGCGGCCTGCCGCTGGCCCTCGTCCTCTTCCTCGCCGTACTGGTGATCGCCGACTTCGTCGCCCGCCGCACCCTCTTCGGCCGCAAGGTCTTCGCGGTCGGCGGCAACGCCGAGGCGGCCCGCCGCGCCGGCATCAACGTCGACCGGATCCGGATCGTCGTCTTCGGCCTCTCCGGCATGCTCGCCGCCTTCGGCGGCCTCTTCGTGGCCAGCCTCTCCGGCGGCGCCACCAAGAGCCTCGGCAGCGGCAACACGCTGATGCTGGTCATCGCGGCCGCCGTCATCGGCGGCACCAGCCTCTTCGGCGGCCGGGGCAAGGTCTGGTCGGCGCTCCTTGGCATGATCGTCATCCAGTCGATCCAGCAGGGCCTGAACATGATCGGCATGGCCAACGAGATCCAGTACATGATCACCGGCGCGGTGCTCCTCGCCGCCGTCGTGATCGACTCGGTCTCCCGGCGCACCCAGAAGACCGCGGGACGCGCGTAACGCTCACCACAGTGCCCGGCGCCGGAGAACCGGCGCCGGGCACTGCTGCGTCCAGGACTGTGAACGCCCGCGCGCCCCGCGGCGTGTCGGCCACCCGGGTGACGCGGAAACGCCGCCCGATGACGACGCCGCCGGGCGGAACATTAGACTCGACAAATCGGCAAGCTCGACCAGCTCAAACGCAAGGAGGCACGGGTGGCTCTGCTGACCCGTATCAGGGGACCGCGCGATCTGGACCGGCTCTCCCCGGAACAGCTGGAGCAGCTGGCAGAGGAGATCCGGACGTTTCTCGTGGACGCCGTCTCCAAGACCGGCGGTCATCTCGGGCCCAACCTGGGCGTGGTCGAGCTGACCATCGCCCTGCACCGCGTCTTCGACTCCCCGAAGGACAAGGTCCTCTTCGACACCGGCCACCAGAGCTACGTCCACAAGCTGCTCACCGGCCGCCAGGACTTCTCCAAGCTCAAGATGAAGGGCGGCCTCTCCGGCTACCCCTCGCAGGCCGAGTCCGAGCACGACGTCATCGAGAACTCGCACGCCTCGACGGTCCTCGGCTGGGCCGACGGCCTGGCCAAGGCCAACGAGGTCCTGAAGAAGGACGACCACGTCGTCGCCGTGATCGGCGACGGGGCCCTGACGGGCGGCATGGCCTGGGAGGCGCTGAACAACATCGCCGCGGCCAAGGACCGCCCGCTCGTCATCGTCGTCAACGACAACGAGCGGTCCTACGCCCCGACGATCGGCGGCCTCGCCAACCACCTGGCCACGCTCCGCACCACCGACGGTTACGAGCGTTTCCTGGCCCGCGGCAAGGACATCCTGGAGCGCACGCCCGTCGTCGGGAAGCCGCTCTACGAAACCCTGCACGGCGCCAAGAAGGGCCTGAAGGACTTCATCGCCCCCCAGGGCATGTTCGAGGACCTCGGCCTGAAGTACGTCGGCCCCATCGACGGCCATGACATCGAGGCCCTGGAGTCGGCCCTGACGCGCGCCAAGCGCTTCGGCGGCCCGGTGATCGTCCACTGCCTCACCGAGAAGGGCCGCGGCTACCAGCCGGCCCTCCAGGACGAGGCCGACCGCTTCCACGCCGTCGGCAAGATCCACCCGGACACCGGCCTGCCGATCGCCTCCTCCGGCGCCGACTGGACGGGCGTCTTCGCCCAGGAGATGGTCGAGCTCGGCAAGGAGCGCGAGGACATCGTCGCGATCACCGCGGCCATGCTCCAGCCCGTCGGGCTCGACAAGTTCGCCAAGGCGTTCCCGGAGCGGGTGTACGACGTCGGCATCGCCGAGCAGCACGCCGCGGTCTCCGCGGCCGGCCTCGCCACCGGCGGCCTGCACCCCGTCTTCGCGGTCTACGCCACCTTCCTCAACCGCGCCTTCGACCAGGTCCTGATGGACGTGGCCCTGCACAAGTGCGGCGTCACCTTCGTCCTGGACCGGGCCGGCGTCACCGGCACCGACGGCGCCTCGCACAACGGCATGTGGGACATGTCGATCCTCCAGGTCGTGCCCGGCCTGCGGCTCGCCGCGCCGCGCGACGCCGACCAGGTCCGCGCCCAGCTCCGCGAGGCCGTGGAGGTCACCGACGCCCCGACCGTCGTCCGCTTCTCCAAGGGCGCCGTCGGCCCCGCCGTCCCGGCCCTGCGCCGCGTCGGCGGCATGGACGTGCTGCGCGAGTCCGGCGCCGACACGCCCGACGTCCTCCTGGTCTCCGTCGGCGCGCTCGCGCCGATGTGCCTGGAGATCGCGGACCTGCTCGACGCCCAGGGCATCACCACCACCGTCGTCGACCCGCGCTGGGTCAAGCCCGTCGACGAGGCGCTCGCCCCGCTCGCCGAGCAGCACCGCGTCGTCGTCACGGTCGAGGACAACAGCCGCGTCGGCGGAGTCGGCTCGGCCGTCGCGCAGGCCCTGCGCGACGCAGGCGTGGACGTCCCGCTGCGCGACTTCGGCATCCCGCCGCGCTTCCTCGACCACGCCTCCCGCAAGGAGGTCATGGCCGAGATCGGGCTGACCGCGCCGGACATCGCCCGTCAGGTCACCGGCCTGGTCTCGCGCCTCGACGGCCGCTACGAGGACAGCGAGCGGGCCGTGGAGCCCGCCCGCGACTGACACCCCCGCCCCGCCCGCGGCCGGCACCCGCGGGCCGTCTCCGGCGCCCGGCGGGGACGCCCGGCACCGGCGACGGAGCGTGACCGCATTGGGCCGGTCGGACCACCCCACGGGGTGGCCGACCGGTCCTTTCGTGTGAAACCGGTTCCGTCGGCGCGCGCCACCCCCCTGCCGTCTCGATCATGGGTCTGTGACCGACGGCACGGAGGTACGACGGTGAGCACGGACCAGAAGCCGCCCCAGGCGAGCACCGGCATGTTCCGGACCAAGACGGTCGAGCAGTCGATCCGCGACACGGAAGAGCCCGAGCACGCACTCAAGAAATCACTCTCCGCCTGGGACCTGACCGTCTTCGGCGTCGGGGTCATCATCGGCACCGGCATCTTCGTGCTCACCGGCAAGGTGGCCAAGGAGAACGCGGGCCCGGCGACCGCCCTGGCCTTCGTCGCCGCCGGCATCGTCTGCGCGCTCGCGGCCCTGTGCTACGCCGAGTTCGCCTCGACGGTCCCGGTCGCCGGATCCGCGTACACCTTCGCGTACGCCTCCATCGGCGAACTGCCCGCCTGGATCATCGGCTGGGACCTCGTCCTGGAGTTCGCCCTCGGTACGGCGGTGGTCGCCGTCGGCTGGTCGGGCTACGTCCGGTCCCTGATGGACAACATCGGCTGGCACCTACCGGCGGCACTCGAAGGCCCCGACGCGGCGGGCGGCACCTTCGACATCCTGGCCTTCCTGCTGGTCCTCGTCCTGACCGTGATCCTGGTCATCGGCATGAAGCTCTCCGCCCGGATCACCGCGCTCGTCGTCGCCATCAAGGTGACCGTGGTCATGATCGTGATCGTCGCCGGTCTGTTCTTCATCGTCGGCGACAACTACTCGCCGTTCATCCCGCCCTCGGTGACCCCGCCCGCCGGCTCGGGCTGGGACGCCCCGCTGGTGCAGACGATCTTCGGCTACGAGCCGAGCAACTTCGGCGTCATGGGCATCTTCACCGCCGCGTCCGTCGTCTTCTTCGCCTTCATCGGCTTCGACGTGGTGGCCACCGCCGCCGAGGAGACCAAGCTCCCGCAGCGGGACATGCCCCGCGGCATCCTCGGCTCGCTCCTCATCTGCACCGTGCTCTACGTCGCCGTCGCCCTCGTCGTGACCGGCATGCAGCACTACTCCGAACTCTCGGTCAGCGCCCCGCTCGCGGACGCCTTCAAGGCCACCGGGCACCCCTTCTACGCCGGCGTCATCAGCTTCGGCGCCGCCGTCGGCCTCACCACGGTCTGCCTCATCCTGCTCCTCGGCCAGACCAGGGTGTTCTTCGCGATGAGCCGCGACGGCCTCCTGCCGCGCTTCTTCTCCGTCACGCACCCCCGCTTCCGGACGCCGTACCGGCCGACGATCCTGCTGGGTGTGATCATCGCGATCGTCGCCGGCTTCACCAGCATCAACGAGCTGGCGACCCTGGTGAACATCGGCACCCTGTTCGCCTTCGTCGTCGTGGCCGTCGGCGTGATGGTGCTGCGCCGCAGCCGCCCCGACCTGCCCCGCGCCTTCCGCACCCCGTGGGTGCCGGTGCTGCCCATCCTGTCCATCGCCGCCTCGTTCTGGCTGATGCTCAACCTGCCGGGCGAGACCTGGTTCCGCTTCGCCGTCTGGATGGCGATCGGCGTCGTCGTCTACTTCCTGTACGGACGTGGCCACAGCCGCCTGGGCAAGGCGGGGCCCGGGGCGACCTACTGACGGACGGCGCGAGGGCCCACGCAACGGGCCCCGTGCTCGCCCACCCGTCGCCGCAGCTCCCGGTCGGCCGTGACCACCACACACGGCCGGCCGCCGGCGTTCCCGGCCAGCTCGACGATCAGGTCGTCACCGCTCCCGGGCGCCTCCTCGACCCGTACGCCCGGGACCGACTCCACGCCCCGCGCCGCGCCCTCCACGACCAGGACGACCTCGAAGGGCCCGCCCTCGGGCACCGGGCCGTTCACGAGCCGGTCGCGCAGCCGCTCGGCGGCGCCGCGCCGGTCCCGCCACCACCCGTCGGGCACCGACCCGACCACGTTGGCGCCGTCGACGATGAGCAGGGGCGGTTCCGTACGGTCCATGACGCCAGGATGTCAGCCGCCGGTCGCGGGGGACTTCTTCGCCGAGGCGGGGATCGGCGCGTCCTCGCGGATCGCCTTCCACAGCCGGGACGCGTTCGGCTCGGCCGCGACAACCCGGTTCGGGTCCTTCTTGTCGTACGCCACCGGCAGCATGATCGTCTCCATGCTGCCCGGGTCGACGCCGTTCATCGAGCGGGCGAACTCGCTCAGCGCGGTCAGCGAGGCCAGTTCGGAGTCGGTGGTGAGCGCCTTGGTCGCCGAGTCGGCGATCCGGAACGACTTGGTCGGGCTGCCCAGCAGGTCCTGCTTCTTCACCTCGGCGAGCAGGGCCGTCAGGAACTTCTGCTGGTTCCCGATCCGGCCGAGGTCGCTGCCGTCCTTGACGCCGTACCGGGTCCGGACGAACGCGAGCGACTGCTCGCCGTCCAGCCGCTGCGGACCGGCCGCGAGGTCGAGGCCGCCGGGCCCGTTCTGGATCGGCTCGTCGAGGTCGACGGTGACCCCGCCTATCGCGTCCACCAGGTCCTTGAAGCCGGCGAAGTCGATCTCCATGTAGTGGTCGAGCCGGACGCCGGACATCTTCTCGACCGTCTTCACGACACAGGCCGGGCCGTACTGCGCGTACACGGAGTTGAACATCACCCGCTGCGCCGACGGGGCCGTGCCGCCGCCGGTGTCCCGGCAGGCGGGCCGGGTGACGAGCGTGTCGCGCGGGATGCTGATCGCGGTGGCCCGGGTCCGGCCCTCGGGTATGTGCACCACCAGCGCGGTGTCCGAGCGGGCACCGGCGACCTTGCCGCCGTCCAGCGCCGCGTTGGCACCGGCACGCGAGTCCGAGCCGAGCACCAGCAGGTTCTGCCCGGCGGTCGGCAGCCGCGGCGGGCGGTCGTCACCGAGCGCCTTGTCGAGGTCGACGCCCTTGATGTTGCCGTCGATGCTGGAGTAGCCCCAGTACCCGGCGGCGGCCGTGCCCACCACGACGATCAGCAGGGTCCAGAGCAGCGCGCGGCGCACGCGCTGCCCGCGCGTGCGGGGTCTGCGCCGGGTGGCGCGCCCCTGGGGCGAGGTCGAGTTCTCCGTCATGGGTTCGCACTATAGACAGCCGTGCGACTCCCGTTCCCCGTACGGGTATACGGACGTCCGCCCGGACGCGCCCGGGGCTCGGAAGCGTCCGGGCGCACGAGCGGCGGCCCCGGCACCGCGAGGGGTGCCGGGGCCGCCGGTTCGCGTCGGCGCGCCCTCGGGTTACGCCGGGACGCTCGCCACGCCCTGCGCCAGGAACGGCTTGCCGTTCACCCGCTCGGAGACGCCCTCACGGTCCAGGTACGGCGTGATGCCGCCCAGGTGGAAGGGCCAGCCCGCGCCGGTGATGAGGCAGAGGTCGATGTCCTGCGCCTCGGCGACGACACCCTCCTCCAGCATCAGGCCGATCTCCTGCGCCACCGCGTCCAGGACGCGGTCGCGGACCTGCTCCTCGGTCAGGACGGTGTCGCCCTGCTCGAGGAGGGCGGCGACCTCGGGGTCCAGCTCCGGCTTGCCGGAGTCGTAGACGTAGAAGCCGCGCTTGCCGGCCTTGACGACGGCCGCCAGGTTCGGGGAGACGGTGAAGCGGTCCGGGAAGGCGCGGTTCAGGGTCTCGGAGACGTGCAGACCGATGGCCGGGCCGACCAGCTCCAGGAGGACCAGCGGCGACATCGGCAGGCCGAGGGGCTCGATGGCCTTCTCCGCCGTCTCGACGGGGGTGCCCTCGTCGATGACGTTCTGGATCTCGCCCATGAAGCGGGTCAGGATGCGGTTCACGACGAACGCCGGGGCGTCCTTGGTGAGGACCGCGGTCTTCTTCAGCTTCTTCGCCACGCCGAAGGCGGTGGCGAGCGAGGCGTCGTCCGTCTGCTCGCCGCGCACGATCTCCAGGAGCGGGAGGATCGCGACCGGGTTGAAGAAGTGGAAGCCGACCACGCGCTCCGGGTGCCGGAGCTTGGAGGCCATCTCGGAGACCGACAGCGAGGAGGTGTTGGTGGCGAGGATCGCGTGCGCCGGGGCGACCGCCTCGACCTCCGCGAACACCTTCTGCTTGACGGACATCTCCTCGAACACGGCCTCGATGATGAAGTCCGCGTCCGCGAAGCCCTCGGCCTTGTCCAGGACACCGGAGACCAGGCCCTTGAGACGGTTGGCCTTGTCCTGGTTGATGCGGCCCTTGCCGAGCAGCTTCTCGATCTCGGCGTGGACGTAGCCCACACCCTTGTCGACGCGCTCCTGGTCGATGTCGGTCAGGACGACCGGCACCTCCAGGCGGCGCAGGAAGAGCAGGGCGAGCTGGGAGGCCATCAGACCGGCGCCGACGACACCGACCTTGGTGACCGGGCGGGCCAGCGACTTGTCCGGGGCACCGGCCGGCCGCTTGGCGCGCTTCTGCACCAGGTTGAAGGCGTAGATGCCGGAGCGCAGCTCGCCGCCCATGATGAGGTCGGCCAGGGCCGTGTCCTCGGCGTCGAAGCCCTTCTGCAGGTCGCCGTCCTTGGCCGCCTCGATGATGTCGAGGGCGCGGTACGCGGCCGGGGCGGCGCCGTGCACCTTGGAGTCGGCGATGAACCGGCCCTTGGCGATGGCCTGGTCCCACGCCTCGCCGCGGTCGATCTCGGGACGCTCCACGGTGACCGACCCGTTGAGGACGGAGGCCGTCCAGATCAGCGACTGCTCCAGGAAGTCGGCGCCCTCGAAGATCGCGTCAGCGATGCCGAGCTCGAAGACCTGCTTGCCCTTGAGCTGACGGTTCTGGTTCAGCGAGTTCTCGATGATGACCGAGACGGCCTTGTCGGCGCCGATCAGGTTCGGCAGGAGCGCGCAGCCGCCCCAGCCGGGGACCAGACCGAGGAAGACCTCGGGCAGCGAGAAGGCCGGCAGGGCCTTGGAGACGGTGCGGTAGGTGCAGTGCAGACCGGCCTCGACACCGCCGCCCATCGCGGCGCCGTTGTAGTACGCGAAGGTCGGTACGGCGAGCGACGACAGACGCTTGAAGACGTCGTGGCCGCCCTTGCCGATGGCGAGCGCGTCCTCGTGCCGCTTCAGCAGCTCGACGCCCTTGAGGTCGGCGCCGACCGCGAAGATGAACGGCTTGCCGGTGAGGCCGACGCCGACGATGGAGCCCTCGGACGCCTCCTTCTCGACCTGGTCGATGGCGGTGTTCAGGTTCGCCAGCGACTGGGGGCCGAAGGTGGTCGGCTTGGTGTGGTCGAAGCCGTTGTCCAGCGTGATCAGCGCGAACCGGCCCGCACCCGCGGGCAGGTCGAAGTGCCGTACGTGGGCGCTGGTGACGACCTCGTCGGGGAAGAGCTCCGCGGCGCCCTTCAAAAGCTCGGCGGTGGTGCTCACTTGCCCTCCCAGTGGGGGTTTTCCCAGATGACCGTGGCGCCCATGCCGAAGCCGACGCACATCGTGTTGAGGCCGTAACGGACCTGCGGGTTCTCCTCGAACTGGCGGGCCAGCTGCGTCATCAGACGGACGCCGGAGGAGGCGAGCGGGTGGCCGTAGGCGATCGCGCCGCCGTACTGGTTGACGCGGGCGTCGTCGTCGGCGATGCCGTAGTGCTCCAGGAACGCCAGGACCTGGACCGCGAAGGCCTCGTTGACCTCGAAGAGGTCGATGTCCTCGATCGAGAGACCGGCCTGGGCCAGCGCCTTCTCGGTCGCCGGGATCGGGCCGTAGCCCATGACCTCGGGCTCGACGCCGGCGAAGGCGTACGAGACGAGGCGCATCTTCACCGGGAGACCGTTCTCGCGGGCGAAGTCCTCGGAGGCGATGATCGAGGCGGTGGCGCCGTCGTTGAGACCGGCGGCGTTACCGGCGGTGACGTTGCCGTGGACGCGGAACGGCGTCTTCAGGTTGGCCAGCGACTCCAGGGTGGTGCCCGGGCGCATCGGCTCGTCGGCGGTGACCAGGCCCCAGCCGGTCTCGCCGGCCTCGGCGTTGGTGCGGCGGACCGAGATCGGCACCAGGTCCTGCTGGATCTTGCCGTCGGCGTACGCCTTGGCGGCCTTCTCCTGCGAACGCACGGCGTACTCGTCGGCGCGCTGCTTGGTGATGCTCGGGTAGCGGTCGTGCAGGTTCTCGGCGGTCATGCCCATGAACAGGGCGGACTCGTCGACCAGCTTCTCGCTGACGAAGCGCGGGTTCGGGTCGACGCCCTCGCCCATGGGGTGGCGGCCCATGTGCTCGACACCGCCGGCGATGACGGCGTCGTACGCGCCGAAGGCGATGGAGCCGGCGACCGAGGTGACGGCGGTGAGGGCACCGGCGCACATGCGGTCGATGGAGTAGCCCGGGACGGACTGCGGCAGCCCGGCGAGGATGCCGGCGGTGCGGCCGAGGGTCAGACCCTGGTCACCGATCTGCGTCGTCGCGGCGATGGCCACCTCGTCGATCTTCGCGGGGTCGAGGCCGGGGTTGCGGCGCAGCAGCTCCCGGATGGCCTTCACGACGAGGTCGTCGGCGCGGGTCTCGTGGTAGATGCCCTTCGGGCCCGCCTTGCCGAACGGGGTGCGGACGCCGTCGACGAAGACGACGTCCCTGACGGTACGAGGCACGATGGCTCTCCTCCAGGTGCGGGATGGCACTGCACTGCTGCGGCGCACGCCTAAGCGCGCGCTTGCTGACCCCATGCTACTTGCGGGTAACCAGGCTGCCCAGCCCCTGGGGGCGGAGCGGCGAAGGTCACACCCGGAAAGCCGAACGGGAGAGCCCCCGGCGCGGCGCGCCGAGGGCTCTCTCCGTCACGGAGTACGGGCTGTCACGCGGTCGTCGACAGCGCGGCGGCCAGGAGTGGGGTCACCAGCTCCACCTGCCAGGGCCGGGCGCCGTAGCCGGTCAGGGCCTCGGCGACCGCCTCGGCGGTCGGCGGGGCCGGCGGCTCCCAGCACACGCGCCGGACCGTGTCCGGGGTGATCAGGTTCTCCTGCGGGAGGTTCAGCTCCTCGGCGAGGGCCGAGACCGAGGCGCGGGCCGCCGAGAGGCGGGCGGCCGCCACCGGGTCCTTGTCGGCCCAGGCGCGCGGCGGGGGCGGGCCCGTGAGCGGCTGGCCGGGCTGGGGGAGTTCGGTGTCGGGGAGCGCCTTGGCGCGGTCCACGGCCGCCTGCCACTGCTCCAGCTGACGGCGGCCCATCCGGTGGCCGAAGCCGGGCAGCGCCGACAGGGCGGCCACGGTCGCCGGGACGGCCAGCGCCGCCTCGACGATCGCCGCGTCGCTCAGCACCTTGCCCGGCGAGACGTCCCGCCGCTGGGCGATCCGGTCCCGGGCCGTCCACAGCTCGCGGACCACGGCCATCTGGCGACGGCGCCGCACCTTGTGCATGCCGGAGGTGCGCCGCCAGGGGTCCTTGCGCGGCGGCGCGGGCGGGGCCGCGGCGATCGCGTCGAACTCCTGCAGGGCCCACTCGAGCTTGCCCTGCCGGTCCAGCTCCTTCTCCAGTGCGTCACGCAGGTCGACGAGGAGCTCGACGTCCAGCGCGGCGTACCGGAGCCAGGGCTCGGGCAGCGGGCGGGTGGACCAGTCCACCGCGGAGTGGCCCTTCTCCAGGGCGTAGCCGAGGACGGACTCGACCATCGCACCGAGGCCGACCCGGGGGAAGCCGGCGAGCCGGCCGGCCAGCTCGGTGTCGAAGAGCCGCGTCGGCACCATGCCTATGTCGCGCAGGCAGGGGAGGTCCTGGGTCGCCGCGTGCAGGATCCACTCGGTCCCGGTGAGCGCCTCGCCGAGGCCCGATAGATCGGGGCAGCCGACCGGGTCGATGAGGGCGCTGCCCGCGCCCTCGCGGCGCAGCTGGACGAGATAGGCCCGCTGGCCGTAGCGGTAGCCGGAGGCGCGCTCGGCGTCGACGGCGACGGGGCCGCGGCCGGCCGCGAAGGCGGCGATCACCTCGGCGAGGGCCTCGTCGGTCGCCACGACGGGCGGGATGCCCTCGCGGGGCTCCAGCAAGGGGGTCGGCAGCCCGTTCGCAGGGACGTCGTCGTCCGGAGGGGCGCCCCCGGTGGTTCGCAGTGCGGTGTCTGCTGCGGTCTCTTGGGCGTCGGTCACCTGTCAAGGGTATCTGCGAACGGCAAGCGCCTGCCGACGGAACGTTCCGTCGACAGGCGCCGATCTTCTGTCAGCCGTTCAGGGGGCCGCCCGGGTCAGTGGATGATCCCGGTGCGCAGCGCCACCGCGACCATGCCGGCCCGGTCCCCGGTGCCCAGCTTGCGGGCGATCCGGGCGAGGTGGCTCTTGACGGTCAGTGCGGACAGGCCCATCGAGACGCCGATGGCCTTGTTCGACTGTCCCTCGGCGACCAGACGGAGAACTTCGACCTCACGGCCGGAGAGCTCGCGGTAGCCGCCCGGGTGGCTCGGGGCACCCGGGGGGCGGCGGTGGCCGAGGCGGGCTGCCGCGGCGCCGATGGGGGCGGCGCCGGGGCGGGTGGGATGCCCGATGTTCGTACGCGTACCGGTGACGACATAGCCCTTGACGCCGCCGGCCAGGGCGTTGCGCACGGCGCCGATGTCGTCGGCCGCGGAGAGGGCGAGGCCGTTGGGCCACCCCGCGGCGCGGGTTTCGGACAGCAGCGTGAGGCCGCTGCCGTCGGGAAGGTGGACGTCGGCCACGCAGATGTCGCGGGGGCTTCCCACGCGGGGGCGGGCCTCCGCGATGGAGGACGCCTCGATGACGTCGCGTACTCCAAGGGCCCACAGGTGGCGGGTGACGGTGGAGCGGACGCGCGGGTCGGCCACGACGACCATCGCGGTCGGCTTGTTCGGGCGGTAGGCGACCAGGCTTGCGGGCTGCTCGAGGAGAACGGACACACGGCCTCCTGGGGAGATGCGGGACGGAGCCGGCTCGGGGAAGAAGCCGGGGGCGACCCGAGCGGTGAAGGGGTCAATGACCTCTTCGGCAGCTGGGGCGCCCGCCTTTAGGGAATGATCACGATTTGGTGAGTAACAATTCGGGCAATTCGGACGGGTGATCGATCATCCTACGAGTGATCCTCACCCGGGGGCTGTCCCGAAGCCGCCCGCGGACCCCGCTGCGGACCCTCCGGACGGGACCTCCGGCACACGCCCTAAGCCTGCTGCGGGCCCCGGCGCTGGGGCAGGGAGACGACGCCCGCGCCCGGGGCGGTGCCCTCCGTCTGGTCGGGCGAGGACGGCGGGAGGCCCGCGATCTGGCAGAGCAGATCGCACCAGGCGGCCAGGTGCGAGCCCGTGTCCGGGACCCCGCCGAGTCCTTCCTGCGGTGTCCAGGACGCCCGGATCTCGATCTGGGTCGCGGGACGGCGGTCCGCGAGTCCCCCGAAATAGTGGGAACCGGCCATCGTCACGGTGCCGCTCGCCTCCGCGAACAGCAGGCCCCGCGCCTCCATCGCGCCGGTCAGCCAGGACCAGCACACCTCCGGCAGCAACGGGTCCGCGGCCATCTCCGGCTCCAGCTCCGCCCGTACCAGCGTCACCAGCCGGAAGGTGCCCTTCCAGGTGTCGTGCCCGGCCGGGTCGTGCAGGAGGACCAGCCGGCCGTCGGCCAGGTCGTCCTCGCCGTCGACGACGGCCGCCTCCAGCGCGTACGCGTACGGCGCGAGCCGCTGCGGAGGCCGGGTCGGATCCATCTCGATCTCCGGCCGCAGCCGGGCCGAACGCAGCGCCTCCACCGCCCGCCGGAACGCGGGCGGCACGGGATTCGTCTCCGTGGTGCCCGCCGTCCCGTCCGTCTCCTCGTCGCCTTCGGAATGATCGGAAAAATGTCCCTGAGCCGCAGCCATGCCGGGAAGAGTAGGCGGAACGGGGCCCCCGCGCAGGGAGGGACACCCGGCCCGGGCGAGCGGCTTCCGCGCACATGCGAAGATTCTGGGCGTGAGTGCCAACGACGCCCCCACGGGCCAGCAGACGAAGCAGCAGCCGCAGACGTACGACTCCGCGTTCATGAAGGCGTGCCGGCGTGAGCCGGTGCCGCACACGCCGGTCTGGTTCATGCGGCAGGCGGGGCGCTCGCTGCCCGAGTACCTGAAGGTCCGCGAGGGCATCCCGATGCTCGAGTCCTGCATGCGGCCCGAGCTGGTCACCGAGATCACGCTGCAGCCCGTACGGCGCCACAAGGTCGACGCGGCGATCTACTTCAGCGACATCGTCGTCCCGCTCAAGGCCATCGGCATCGACCTCGACATCAAGCCCGGCGTCGGCCCGGTCGTCGCCGAACCGATCCGCACCCGCGCCGACCTGGCCCGGCTGCGCGACCTGACCCCCGAGGACGTCGCGTACGTCACCGAGGCCATCGGCATGCTCACCGCCGAGCTGGGATCCACCCCTCTGATCGGATTCGCCGGCGCGCCGTTCACCCTCGCGAGCTACCTCGTGGAGGGCGGCCCGTCCCGCAACCACGAGCACACCAAGGCGCTGATGTACGGCGACCCGCAGCTGTGGGCCGATCTGCTCGACCGCCTCGCCGAGATCACCTCGGCCTTCCTCAAGGTCCAGATCGAGGCCGGCGCCTCCGCCGTCCAGCTCTTCGACTCCTGGGTGGGCGCCCTCGCCCCGGCCGACTACCGCCGATCGGTGATGCCCGCGTCCACGAAGGTCTTCGACTCCGTCGCCTCCTACGGCGTGCCGCGCATCCACTTCGGTGTCGGCACGGGCGAACTCCTCGGCCTCATGGGCGAGGCGGGCGCGGACGTCGTCGGCGTCGACTGGCGCGTCCCGCTGGACGAGGCCGTCCGCCGCGTCGGCCCCGGCAAGGCGCTCCAGGGCAACCTGGACCCCGCCGTGCTCTTCTCGACGCGCGAGGCCGTGGAGGCCAAGACGGACGAGGTCCTGGCCGCCGCGAAGGGCCTGGAGGGCCACGTCTTCAACCTGGGCCACGGCGTGCTGCCGACCACCGACCCGGACGCGCTGACCCGCCTGGTGGAGTACGTCCACACGCACACCGCCGTCTGACACCGCGTACCGCCCCCGGCGGCACCGCGCTCGGCAGGCCGATGCCCGTCACCCCACGGGGGCGACGGGCATCGCCGCGGGGACACGACCTAGCCCGCCGCGCGGACCGCCGCCTGCGCCTTCCGTGCCGCGACCAGGACCGGATCCCATACCGGCGAGAAGGGCGGGGCGTAGCCGAGGTCCAGGGCCGTCATCCGTTCCACCGTCATCCCGGCCGTCAGCGCCACCGCCGCGACGTCCACCCGCTTCCCCGCCCCCTCACGGCCCACGATCTGCACCCCGAGGAGCCGGCCCGTGCGGCGCTCGGCCAGCATCTTCACCGTCATCGGGGCCGCCCCGGGGTAGTAGCCCGCCCGGCTGGTCGACTCCACCGTCACCGTCACGTACCGCAGCCCCACCGCGCGGGCGTCCTTCTCGCGCAGGCCCGTCCGCGCGATCTCCAGCTCGCACACCTTCGACACCGCCGTCCCCACCACGCCGGGGAAGGTGGCGTAGTCGCCGCCCACGTTCGCGCCGATGACCTGGCCGTGCTTGTTGGCGTGCGTCCCCAGGGCGATGTGGCGCTCACGGCCCGACACGAGGTCGAGCACCTCGACGCAGTCGCCGCCCGCCCACACGTTCTCGTGGCCCCGCACCCGCATCGCGAGGTCCGTGAGCAGCCCGTCGTACGTCCCCGTCGGCAGGCCGGCCGCCCGCGCCAGCGTCGTCTCCGGCTCCACGCCCATGCCCAGGACCACCACGTCCGCCGGGTACTCGGCGTCCTCCGTCGCCACCGCGCGGACCCGCCCGTCCGCGCCGGTGAGGACCTCGGTGACCGCCGACGAGACGACCGTCGTGATGCCGAGCCCGTCCATCGCCCGGTGCACCAGGCGGCCCATGTCCGGGTCCAGCGTGGACATCGGCTGCTCGCCGCGGTTGAGGACGGTCACCTCGTAACCGCGCTTCAGCAGCGCCTCGGCCATCTCCACGCCGATGTACCCCGCGCCCACGACGACCGCCCGGCGGCCCCGCGTCCGCTCCAGGGAGTCGAGCAGCGCCTGCCCGTCGTCCAGCGTCTGCACGCCGTGCACGCCCCGCGCGTCGATCCCCGGCAGCCGGGGCCGGACCGGGCGGGCGCCGGTCGCGATCACCAGCTTGTCGAAGCCGGTCCACGTCTCGGCGCCCGACTCCAGGTCCCGGGTGCGCACGCGCTGCCCCGCCAGGTCCAGTTCGGTCGCCTCGGTGCGCATCCGCAGATCGATGTCCCGCGCCTGGTGCTCCTCGGGGGTGCGGGCGATCAGCTCGTCGCGCGCGTCGACGTCCCCGCCGACCCAGTACGGGATGCCGCAGGCGGAGTACGAGGCGAAACGCCCCCGCTCGAAGGCGACGATCTCCAGCTCCTCGGGCTTGCGGAGCCTGCGTGCCTGCGAAGCGGCGGACATCCCCGCCGCGTCCCCACCGATGACCACCAGTCGTTCACTCATACGAACACGCTACGTCGCAGCGGCCGTTCAGTCCTCCCGCTGCGCGGGCGCCGCCGCGGACGGGCCCGCTCCCGGCGCCGCCTCCGACGGGCGGGCTCCCGGCGCGGGGAAGGGACGCGGGGGCAGCTGCGGGGCGGGACGCCGGGGCAGCCGCGGCCGGACCAGCCACCGCCACACCGCGTACAGGACCGCCGCCACCGCCAGCCACGGCGCCAGCGCCGCCAGCACGACCAGCACCCAGGCAAGCGCGGTCACCAGCGCGCCCCAGCCGCCGGCGAGCGCGTCGAGGAAGCCGGGCCGGTCCTCGCCCTCGGACGGCCGCTCCGTCCCCTTCTCGGTGAGGGAGAGGGTGACGGTCGCCAGTGTCGTCCGGTCCTTCAGCGACGCCTGCTGGGCCAGCAGCGACTCCAGATCGGCCTGACGGCGGCTCAGCTCCCCTTCCAGGGTCACCACCTCGCTCAGCTGCGTCGCCCGGTCCATCAGCGCGCGCACCCGTGCCACGCTCGCCCGCTGGGTGGCGATCCGGCTCTCGACGTCGACCACCTGCTCGGTGACGTCCTTGGCGTCCGCGGTCCGCGAGAGGAGCCTGCCGGTGCCCGCCAGCTCCCGCAGGACCGACTCGTAACGCTCCTGCGGCACCCGCAGCACCACCCGCGAGGTGGTGTGCGTGTCGTCGGCCCGCTCCGTCGACTCGTTGGCGACGTGGCCGCCCGCGGCCTCGGTGACCCGCCGGGCGGTGGCCAGCGCCTTCGTCGCGTCCCCGACCTCCACGGCCAGTTCGGCGGTACGGATGACGTGCTGCCGGGGCGCGGCGGCGGGCTTGCGGGCCTCCGCCCCCCGCTGCCCCTCCTGCGTCGCCCCGGCCCGGTCCTCGCCCGAGGCGTTGTCGCTGTCGGCGGCACCCTCGGGGCCCGGCGCCCGGCCGGCCTCCTCGGCGCCGCTCACGCTCTTCTCGTCGCCGGCGCCGTCCGACGCGGCGCAGCCGGTCAGGGCCAGCGAGGCCGTCAGCAGCGCCACGGCCGTCATGCGTGCTGCACGCATCCGGATCCCCCCAGGGTGGTGGTGAATGTCGATCGTTCGACGTTCGGGAGGGGGGAGCGGGTTGCCCTCCACCGGTAGCGAAGTGGTCACGTTCCGGCCTCGGAACGGCTCGGCGGCCTCGTTTGAGAGAGTGGACCCATGAACGCGGACACCACGGGCAGGTCGCTGGGGCACGTCGTCGTCGTGGGAGGCGGCATCGCGGGACTCGCCGCCGCGCACCGCCTGGCCACGGCGGGCGTGCGCGTCACCCTCCTCGAAGGCGGCGACCGCGTCGGCGGCAAGCTCCTCGCCGGGGAGATCGCCGGCGCCCCCGTCGACCTCGGCGCCGAATCGCTGCTCGCCCGGCGCCCCGAGGCGGTCGCGCTCGCGACCGCCGTCGGCCTCGGCGACCGGCTCACGGCGCCGGCCACCACCACCGCGTCCGTATGGTCGCGCGGCGAGCTGATCCCCATGCCCAAGGGGCACGTCATGGGCGTCCCGTCCGGCGGCGCGGCCGTCGCCGGGCTCCTCTCCGACGCGGGCGTCCGCGCCGTCGGGCGGGATCTCGACCTGCCGCCCACCGAGATCGGCGACGACATCGCCATCGGCGCGTACGTCTCCGAACGGATGGGCCACGAGGTCGTCGACCGACTCGTCGAGCCGCTCCTCGGCGGCGTCTACGCCGGAGACGCCTACCGCATCTCCCTGCGGGCCGCCGTGCCCGCGCTCTTCGAGGCCGCCCGTACCCACCCCACCCTCTCCGCCGCCGTCCGCGCCGTCCAGCAGGCCGGCGCCGCCACCCCGGCCGACGCGGCCGGAGCGGCCACCGGACTCGGCGGCTCGGTCTTCGCGGGCATCCAAGGCGGCATCGGCACCCTGCCCGCAGCCGTGGCGGACGCGATCCGCGCGGCCGGCGGAGAGATCCTGACCCACGCCCCGGTGACCGAACTCCGCCGCGTCACGGCCGAGGAGTCCGACGCGCACCCCGGGGCCGGACACCCTTACGCCGCCGCCACGGCAGGCCTGTCCGCCGCCGCGGGCCTGGCCTCCGCCACCGTGGCCGGTGCCGCCGTGGCCTCCGCCTCCGCCGCCGCCCGGCTCGCGGCCGCAGCCGACGGCGGGACCCCCGGCACGCGGTGGCGGATCGTCGCCGGCGACCGGGTGCACCACGCCGACGCGGTCGTCCTCGCCACGCCCACCTGGGCCGCCGCCGCCCTCCTCGCCGACGAGGCACCGGCCGCCGCCGCGCAGCTCGACACCGTCGAGTACGCCTCGATGGCGCTGGTCACCTTCGCCTTCCGGCGGAGCGACCTCCGCGCCGCCCTGCCCGGCTCCGGCTTCCTCGTGCCCCCGGTCGACGGCCACACCATCAAGGCCTCCACCTTCTCCGCCCGGAAGTGGCAGTGGGTCGCCGACGCCGCCCCCGACCTCTTCGTCCTGCGCACCTCCGTCGGCCGCTACGGCGAGGAGGAGCAGGTCCACCGCGACGACGCCGACCTCGTCGCGGCCTCCGCGAAGGACCTGGCCGCCGCGACCGGCCTGGCCGCCCGGCCCGTCGCCACCACCGTCACCCGCTGGATCGACGGCCTGCCGCAGTACCCCGTCGGCCACCTCGACCGCGTCGCCCGCGCCCGCGAGGCCGTCGCCGCACTGCCCGGGCTGCGCCTCGCCGGGGCCGCGTACGACGGGGTCGGCATCCCCGCCTGCATCGCCTCCGCCCACCGCGCGGCCGACGAACTCCTCGCCGACGCCTCCGCCGGGCGGGCGGGGTGACGGCCGGGGCCGGAGGCCGGGCGTACGCCGGGGAAACGGCCGGGGAGATCATCGCCACGTCGCAAACCACCGACCCTGGTGCGGGGCACTGTCCGTGACGGGCGAGAATAGGCGTATGAGTGCGCCCGAAAAGATCCCGAACGCCGGTAAGAAGGCGAAGGACCTCAACGAGGTCATCCGCTACACCCTGTGGTCCGTGTTCAAGCTGCGCGACGTCCTGCCCGAGAACCGCGCCGGCTTCGCCGACGAGGTCCAGGAGCTCTTCGACCAGCTCGCCGCCAAGGACATCACCGTCCGCGGCACGTACGACCTCTCCGGTCTGCGCGCCGACGCCGACGTGATGATCTGGTGGCACGCCGAGACGAGCGACGAGCTCCAGGAGGCGTACAACCTCTTCCGCCGCACCCGGCTCGGCCGCGCCCTGGAGCCGGTCTGGTCCAACATGGCGCTGCACCGCCCCGCCGAGTTCAACAAGTCGCACATCCCGGCCTTCCTGGCCGACGAGATGCCCCGCGACTACGTCAGCGTCTACCCCTTCGTGCGCTCCTACGACTGGTACCTGCTGCCGGACGAGGACCGTCGCCGGATGCTCGCGGACCACGGCAAGATGGCCCGCGGCTTCCCCGACGTCCGTGCCAACACGGTCGCCTCCTTCTCGCTCGGCGACTACGAATGGCTGCTCGCCTTCGAGGCCGACGAGCTGTACCGGATCGTCGACCTCATGCGCCACCTGCGGGCCTCCGAGGCGCGGATGCACGTCCGCGAGGAGGTCCCGTTCTACACCGGCCGTCGCAAGAGCGTCGCCGAGCTGGTGGCGGGCCTGGCCTGACGGCCGGTCCTACCGACCTGGTGACGACCCGGCGCCCAGCCGGGCCGCCACCCCTCGACCCGGAAGATCAGACGGCGGACGGAGCTCCGACCGCCGTTCCAGCGACACCGGGTCCGGCTCCGGGTGCGGCGCGCACGACGCGCGCCGCACCGGCGTCCTTCCCCCGGCCGGCGTCCCGGCCCCTCCCGGTGCCCCGGCCCGCGCCGCCGTCGCGCCCGGCACCTCGCCGGTGAGCAGATACGTCTCCAGATGCCGGTTCACGCAGCTGTTCGGCCCGCCGCCGATTCCGTGCGTCCCCGCGTCCCGCTCGGTCACGAGCGCCGCCCCCCACAGCCTGCGCTGCAGCTCCAGGGCCCCTTCATACGGCGTGGCCGCGTCCCGCTCGGCCGCCAGGATGAGCACCGGCGGCAGCACGCCCGCCCCGGTCCGGACGTCCACCGGCGTCCGGCGCGGCGCCGTCCAGTAGGCGCACGGCAGGTTCATCCAGGCGTTGTCCCAGGTCTCGAACGGGGCGAGCTTCGCGAGCCGGGTGTTGTCCCGGTCCCACACGGCGAAGTCCTCCGGCCAGGGGGCGTCGTTGCACTCGACCGCCGTGTAGACGGCCCTGCCGTTGCCGGGATCCGGGTCGCCTTCGCGCACCGGCCCCTCCGCCGGCGCGGCCTGCTCGATCAGGGGCTTCGGGTCGCCCTTCAGGAACCGTGCCAGCGCGGCGGCCCGCGGGGGCCAGTAGCCGTCGTGGTAGCCGACCTGGATCATCGCCGCGTGCAGCTGCCCCGGGCCCACCTTCCCGCCCGCCGGGCGGGCCGCGAGCGCGACGCGCACCTTCTCGTAGCTCGCCAGCACCGCCTCCGCCGTGGATCCCAGGCCGTACGTCCCGTGGTGCTTGGCCACCCAGCCGCGGAAGTCGGCCCACCGGCGCTCGAACGCCAGGGACTGGTCGAGGTTGTTGGCGTACCAGACCTGCCGGGGATCGGGGTTCACCGGTGCGTCGAAGACCATCCGGCGCACCCGCTCCGGGAAGAGCGTCGCGTACAGCGCGCCGAAGTACGTGCCGTACGAGGCGCCCATGAACGTCAGCCGGGGCTCGCCCAGCGCGGCGCGCAACACGTCCAGGTCGCGGGCGTTGTTGAGCGAGTGGTAGTGCCGCAGACCGGCGCCGGTGCGCCGCGCACAGCCCTGGGCGTACGTCTTCGCGCGGGCGATCCGCTCCTGCTTGTAGACCTCCGACGGCTGGGAGGGCGCCGGGGTGGGGCCCTTGACGCGGTCGGCGGGATCCTGGCAGGACACCGGCGCGGAGCTGCCCGTCACCCCGCGCGGGGCGTAGCCGACCAGGTCGTACGCGGCGGAGATCCGCTTCCACACGGGGAGCCCGGCGACCAGCGGGAAGGACGTCGAGGAGGCGCCGGGGCCGCCCGGGTTGTAGACCAGCGCGCCCTGGCGGCCGGAGGCCGGACCGGAGGCCCCGGTCCGGCTGACGGTGAGTCCGATCCGGGGGCCGTCGGGGTCGGCGTAGTCGAGGGGGACGCGGACGGTGCCGCAGCGCACGGAGGCGGGGAGCCTCTCGGCCGCCGGGCAGGCGCCCCAGTCGATGCCCTCGGCGGCGGCGCGGGAGGCGGCCGCGAGCAGGCCGCGGGCCTCGGCGGGCCAGGTGTCCGTGGCTCCGGCCGGTGCGGCGGGCGGGGTGCCCAGGGGTCCGGCCGGTGCGGCGGCCGCAGTGTCCAGGGCTCCGGCGGGTGCGGCGGGCACCGCGGTCTGGGAGGCGAGGACCAGGGACGTGAGGACCAGCGATCCGAGGGCTCCGTACCGTGCGAGCGTTCTCATCGGCCCTACCTTCGTGCGCGTGCGGGCAAGCGGGACGTCCCCGGATGCGTGCGTGCGGCCGTGCCCGATGCTCGCCCGCGCGTCTTCGTGCCCGGGCGCGCGCGGGCACGCGCGCATGCGGAACACAGGGATCGTTGGCGGGCCGGCGCGGGAAGTAAAGGACCGTCGGCGGGTGTCGCCCCGGATGCCCCCGGCGCGCCCCCTCGGGCGACCGCGCGCCCCGGCCGTCGGACGGCCGGGGCGCGAGGGAGGGGCAGGGGTGCGGTCAGCTGCTGGAGCCGCCGCCGCAGCTCGAACTGCCGCCGCTGGAGCACGAACTCCCGCTGGAACTCGAACTGGAGCACGAACTTCCGCTGGAACCGGAGCAGCCGCCGCCACCCCCGCCGCCGCCTCCGGAGCACGATCCGCCCGAGCAGCCTCCGCCGCCCCCTCCGCCCGTGCCGCAGCCGCCCCCGCCGCTGCCGCCGCCCGTGCTGGCGGCGCACCACACGGTGACCAGAGCGGCGGACGAGTCGGCCGTGGACGAGTGGCTGTGGTGGGTCCGGCGGGTGGAGGCGCGGGGGACCCGGATCCGGGCCGCGGTCAGCAACTGCTCCCGCAGCAGCGGGTCCGGCAGGGCGCGCAGTCCGTGCAGGGCGACCAGCTGCCCGGCGTCGGCGATGTGTCCGTGGGCCTGTCCGTACGCGAGGACGGCGCCGCGGCCCGCCGGGGGAACCCGCCGGGAGGCGATCGCTCCGCAGACGGCGGCGGTGATCCCGGCGCCGACCAGGGCGGGCAGCACCTTGAGGAAGAAGGGGACGTACATCTCCTCGCTGTCCGTGCCGGCGAATTCGGCGATCGTGAGGATCAGCGAAACGGGCACCATGGCCAAGGAGACGATGCCGACGGTCACGCTCCAGCGGATCGCGGTGCGGCGCACCCGGGGCGCCACGATCAGTCCGCGCGCCGCCAGTCCGTCGCCGATCTCCTGGACGGCCGGGTGGCTCATGGTCATCAGACGCAGATGGTGCAGGGCGCCGTGCGGGGCGGCCGCGTGCTCCTGGAGGAGGGCGCGCTCGACGTGGTCGCGGGGGGCGGGGCGCAGCACGGAGACGATGCCCGGGCCGCCGACGGCGATCCGGCCGTCGGCGTGGAGGGCGGCGAGGGCCGCGTCGACGACCCTGGCGGGGCCGCCGTTGAGGAAGGCGGCCTCGTGACGGTCGTGGATCTGCCCGCCGTTGCCGGAGCGGGTGCGGGAGGTCATGACGATCAGGGTGACCACGGCCGCCGCGGCGGCCAGGTAGTAGAGGACGGCGATCGTGTTCATCGGTCTCTCACCTTCGTACGAGCGCGGCGCGGGCGGCCCGGGCCAGGCGGGTGACCGGGCCCGGCGGGCGGGAACCGGAACGGTCCTGCCACCACTGGGTGAGCCGGTGTCGGGCATCGGGGTCTTCGGGGCGTCCGGCGACGAGCAGATGCTCGACGAAGTCGAGCGCGTCTCGGCGGTAACCGCCGGTCATGGGGCGGGACCTGGCGTACGCCAGGAACGCGGGCCGGAAGCCCGTGCCCAGGATCTCCGGGAGCTCGGGGGCGACCTTGGCGACGACATCGGCCCGCTTGGCCGACAGCGCGCGGCTCTGCACCCCCAGCCGGCGCGAGTCGAAGCCCTCGGGGGCGGGCGTCCCGGCGACCAGCGCGGAGAGCACCGCGGCCTGGTCGAGGGCGAGCCGCTCCCGGGCGGCGCCGGTACCGGCGGCGGCCGAGCGCGCAGCCGTACCCGCACGGCGCGGACCGGAGTCCGTATCCGCGTGCGTACGCGTCCCCGTACCGGAATCCGTATCCCCGTCCGTACCCGTTAGACGCGTACCGGAGTCCGTATCCGCGTCCGTACGCGTCCCGGTACCGGGGGCGGCCGGCGGCACCGGCATCGGGCCGCCCGAGACCCGGGCGCCCGCGCCGATGAGCAGCGGGCCCTCCGCGCGGGTCTCCTGCCCGGCCTGCTCCTGGGCTCCCCGTCGGCGCCCCGCGGCCACGGTCTCGCGGATCGAGGTCAGCTCCGCCGCCAGCTCCGCCCGCGCCGGGAAGTGGTCGTCCCGCTCCAGCAGGACTCCCGGCGGGGCGACCCGGGAGGCCAGGTCGGACAGGATCGCGAGGACGGGGGCGGTTACCGGATGGGCGTGGGTGTCGTGCCAGACGCCGTCGCGCTCGAGGCCGCCGGCGACGTGCACGTACGCGATCGCCTCGACCGGCAGCTCGGAGAGGGCCTTCGACGGGTCCTCGCCGCGGTTGACGTGGTTGGTGTGGAGATTGGCGACGTCGATGAGGAGCCGTACCCCCGTACGCTCCACCAGCTCCGCGAGGAACTGCCCCTCCGTCAGCTCCTCGCCGGGCCACGAGATCAGCGCCGCGATGTTCTCCAGGGCCAGCGGCACCGGCAGGGCGTCCTGCGCGATCCGGACGTTCTCGCAGAGCACGTCGAGCGCGTCCCAGGTGCGGGGGGCCGGCAGCAGGTGCCCCGCCTCCAGGACGGAGGTCGCGGTCAGCGGGCCCCCGGCCCGGACGAACGCGATGTGCTCCGTCACCAGGGGCGCCCCCAGCGCCGTCGCCTTCGCCGCCAGCTCCGCGAGCCGCCCGGCGTCCGGACGGTCCGCGCCGCCGATGCCCAGCGACACCCCGTGCGGGACGACCGTGACCCCCCGCGAGCGCAGCCGGGTCAGGGAGTCGGGGAGGTGGCCGGCGCAGAGGTTCTCCGCGACGACCTCCACCCAGTCGACGCCGGGCAGCGCCTCCACCGCGTCCGCGATCTCGGGCCGCCAGCCGATGCCGATGCCGAGTTCCGTCATGTCCCCCTCCTTCAGTCCCCGGTGTGATGGCCCCGCCGGATCCGTTCGAATCCAGCCGGAGGGACGTTCAGAGGTTGATTTGAGGTTCCGGCGTATCGGGCCCCGATGGCGCCGCTATCCGGACATGCCCTAGGAGTGCGGGGTGACGATCCCCCCGTCCGGCACCGGCCGGGAGGTGAACGACTGGTCCGTCCCCGACGGGACCACCGGCGTCGGCACGCCGGGCGACGGCACCGCGGGCGGCCCCGTCGGGCTCGACGTCTTGCGCCCGGCGGCCTCGTTCGCCAGCGCGTCGAAGTCGACCATCCCGGTCGCCTCCAGCATGGTGATGTGGTCGAGGACCGTCTGGTTCGCGTCACTCGCCAGCTGGCGTATCAGGGTGTTGCGGGTGGTGTGCCGGACCTCGGCGATCAGCGCGAAGACCTTGCCGTGCGCGTTGCGGAGCAGGTTCGCGAACTTTCGCTCGTACTCCTCCCCGCGCGACGCCGTCAGCTCGCGCAGCCAGCCCTGCTGCTGGTCGGTGGGCTGGTTGGGCAGCTCCACGCCCAACTGCGCCGCCACGGTCCGCGCCCGCCGGTCCAGGTCGGTGTGGCCGACGACGAGGTGGTCGCCGCACTCCACCATCGCCTTGCTGGGGGCGCGCTCGATGGCCTGCTGTCCGGCCGGTAGCTCCCAGAGGCCGGCCAGCCGCACCTTCACCAGGAAGTCCCGGTCGGTGGCGGAGAGCGGCCCCCACTGGGTGGCCACGGACGAGGCGTTGAGATTGGCCTCTCCGGTGCCGGAGCGGTCGGCATAGGACCAGACGGGGAAGGCGAGCGCGCCGACCGTGGCGACGAGCGCCGCGATGATGAGTGCCGTCCCGTTGACGCGTAGCGACAAGGTGTCTCCCGTACGTTCGTGGTACCGCAGACTGAACCGCCTCACGGGCAGCGGTTCAACCTCCTTGGCGATATGAGGAGATACGCACGGGGAGGGAGGTGCGTTCAGCCGAGGAGCCGACCCGCGGCCGGGAAGTCGGACACCACCGTGCACGAACCGGGAGCGATCTCCGTGAATCCGGCGTCCCGTACCACCGGCAGGCCGCTCGTCGTCAGCGCAGCCCAGCGCGCCGGGTCCGCCGTCCGCACCGCCAGCGGGAAGCCGGCCTCGCGCCAGGCCTCCCGGTCCGGCTCCGGCATCGCCCACCAGAGGAGCTGCGCCCCGTGCCCGGCCTGCGCCATCGCCTTCCCCGCGGACATCTCGAGGCCGGGATTGAGCCACAGCCGCGCGGCCCCGGCCGGTATGTCGCCGGGCTCGGCCGGGTCCTCCAGGTCGGTGCCGGAGACCTGGAGCTTGACCAGCTCCTTGGGCCAGCCGTCCAGCGGGACCGGCGGGAAGACCCGCACCTCCGCGGTCTCTCCGTGGACGGTGATGCCGGGCAGGGCGGCCGCCCGGCGCCACTCCGCGCCGCGCGCCCGGCGCACGACCTTCCGGATCCGGGCGTCCTGCCATTCGGTCATGACCCGCGCCCACTCCCCGTCGCCGTGCGCGCGTGCGTCGGTGAGGATCGTCAGCACGGCGCGGGCCGCCGTCTGCAGGGCGTCGGTACGGGCGGGGGGTTCGGCGCGCTCCACCCGGACGACGAGGGGCAGGACGAACTGGGGCTTGTCGTCGCGGGGATCGGTCTCGTTGCTGCTCACCCGGCAAGTCTGCCATCGCGGCCGCCCCCCGCCCGCGACGGGCGATTCTTGTAGGAACGACCGGTTCCGGGTCAGGATGCGAGCATGAAAAGTGATCTGTTCACCGGCGAACACCTTGCCGACGCCGCGACGTTTCCGGGGATGACCCTCCAGAACGCGAAGTCCGTGAAGTACACCGTCCAGGGCGAGATGCACGCCCGCCAGGGCTCGATGATCGCCTTCCGCGGGGACCTCCAGTTCGAGCGCAAGGGCCAGGGCCTCGGCGGCATGCTCAAGCGCGCCGTCACGGGCGAGGGGCTGGCGCTGATGGCCGTGCGCGGGCAGGGCGAGGCCTGGTTCGCGCACGAGGCGCAGAACTGCTTCATCGTCGAGATCGAGCAGCACGACGCGCTCACCGTGAACGGCCGCAACGTCCTCTGCTTCGACCCCACCCTCTCGTACGAGATCAAAACCGTGAAGGGTGCCGGCATGACCGGCGGCGGCCTCTTCAACAGCGTCTTCTCCGGTCACGGCAAGATCGCCCTGGTCTGCGACGGCACCCCGATCGTCATCCCGGTCTCCCCGCAGCTGCCGGTCTTCGTCGACACCGACGCCGTCGTCGGCTGGAGCGAGCGCCTGCACCCCTCCCTGCACCGCTCGCAGTCCTTCGGCTCGATGATGCGCGGCGGCTCGGGCGAGGCGGTCCAGCTCAAGCTGGAGGGCGAGGGCTTCGTCATCGTCCGGCCGAGCGAGCTGACCCCGCAGAAGGCGTCGGCCAACTGACCGTGTCCCCCACGCGCTTGGCGGGGGTGGGCCGCCGCTACGGCCTGCGCGGCTCGTGGGTGCTGCGCGGCGCCGACCTCACGCTGCCCGCCGGCGCCCTGGTGCGGGTCACCGGGGGCAACGGCTCCGGCAAGTCCACCCTGCTGCGGCTGATCGCGGGGATCGACGCGCCCTCCGAGGGGCGGATCACGGGCCGCCCCGCCCGCACGGCGTACGTCCCCGAACGCTTCCCTGCCGCACTGCCGTTCACCGCGCGCGGCTATCTCCGCCACCTCGGCCGCGTCCAGGGCCTCGGCGGGGCGGAGGCGGAGGCGCGGGCGGGGGAGTGGCTGGAACGCTTCGGCGGGAGCGACTTCGCCGACACCCCGCTCGCCGCACTCTCCAAGGGCAGCAGCCAGAAGGTCGCCGTCGCCCAGGCCCTCCTCGCGGGCCCGGAGCTGCTGGTCCTGGACGAGGCGTGGACCGGCCTGGATGCGGCGGCCCGCCGGGAACTCGACCACGCGGTCCGCGGCCGGCTCGCCGCCGGGGCGGCGGTGGTCTTCGTCGACCACGACCCGCGGAGACTGGTGGGGGAGGCCGACGCGGTGTACGCGGTGGCGAAGGGCCGGGTCCACCCGGCCTCGGTCGCGGCCAGCGGCACCGCGGCCTCCGGGGCTGCCGCCTCCGGGGCGCTCCCGGGACCGGCCTCTGCCGGCGGGGTCCGGGTGCGCATCGTGGTCTCCGGCGGGGGAGCGCTGCCCGACGGGCTCCCGGGCCGGCCCGCGTCCGCCCCCGGCCCGGACGGGACCACGGCTCTGACCGTCGACGCGGCCCACTCCGACGCGGTGCTGCGCACGCTGCTCACCGCCCGCCCCGCCTGGCACGTCCACCACCTCAATACCGAAGGCGTACGGGTATGACCGCACTGGTCCGCTACCACACGGCCCTGCTCCTGCGCTCCCAGCGCTGGCTCGCCCCGCTCCTCCTCTATGGCGTCTTCCTCGTCGTGGGCCTCCGCGCCGGAGAACCCGTGCTGGGCGCCCTCGGTTACGCCGTGGCCGGACTGCTGCCGGTGACCGCCTGGGTGGTACGGATCTGCCTGAGCCAGGAACCGGCCGCCGCGCGCGGGGTGGTGGCGGCCGCGGCGGGCCGCCAACGGGCCCACGTCGCGGCGATCCTGGCCGCCGTGGGCTGCGCGGGGGCGGTCGGCGCGGTCGCGGCCCTCGCGGTGACGGCGACGAGCGACCTGCGCCGGGTCGACCCCGTGGCGGCGGGCGCCGCCGGGCTCCTCGCCACGGCCGTCTGCGTACTGACCGGCGCGGCCGTCGGCACCCTCACCTCCCGCCCCTTCCTCCACGCCCGCGGCCTCTCCCTCGCCGCCCTGGTCCTCGGCTCCCTGCTCGCCCTGGTCACCACCGGCTCCCCGGCGGCCCACACCATCACCTCCCTGGTCACCGCCTCCGCCACCCCGACCGTCCCCCTCCCCTGGCTCCCCCTGGCCGGCGCCGTGACCCTCACGGCGGCGACGGTGACCCTGGCGTGCCGGGCGACGGCGTGGCGCGAGTGAGTACCCTCGATTCCATGGACAAGGACCCGGCCGAGCACCCGTCCACCGCTACGCCGCCGGCGGTCGAGGAGCCGTACGCCGACTGCGTCCTGTGCGGAAAGCCGACCGAGCACCCGGAGTCGACGAAGGGCATCACGCTCTGCCCGGTCTGCACCTGGCACGAGGCCCAACGCACCGCCTGCTCCGGCTGACGGAAGAGCCCGTTCCTGCCGGGGCCCCGCCCCCCGGGCCTTCCCGCGCTGCCGCCGCGCGCCTCCGGTGCCTTAATCTGTCCTGGGCCTTCACACTTTCCGCACGGGAGCGACCGAGCAATGAACGTTTCGCCTGCGTCGATCGTCTCCTCGGTCATTCCCCTGCGTGACGCGAGCCGTACCGGGAGCGGGCGCCCGCAGGGCCGAGCCGTCCACCTGCCGCCGCGGCGGAACGGCTGACCCGCTCACACGCCGAAACTTTCACGGCGGCCGGGCGCACCATGCCCGGCCGCGCATTCTGGAGACACAGTTGAAGACAGATCTGCCCCCGGAGACGGCCGCTCCGGCTCCGGCTCCGGCCGTGACACGTGCGCCGTCCCGGCGTGGTCCCCGGAACCTCATGGGGCCGAAGGCCAGGCGCTGGGCGCCCGCCTTCGGCGAGATAGCGGTCGGTGTGGCAGCCGCGCTCGGGTTCACGTACCTGGGGCTGGGGGTCGACAACAGTCCCGTCACGCGGGTGGGGCAGGTCAGTGGGCTGTCGAACCTGCAGTTGTGGTTCGCGCTACTCGTCCTGGCCGTCCTCGCCGCCGTGGGCTGGGCGACCGTTCGGGCGGGCGAGCGGGTGCGGAAGCTGTCGGTGCGGCTCGGTGCCGCCGCCGTCGCGGGGTTGAGCACCGGCTTCCTCGGGGCCGCTCAGGTTTTCGCACTGCGTGGGACGCCGTGGCCGCTGAACGGGCCGTACGGGGACAACAACCGCATCCTCGGATGGGCGGAGGAGGTGCTGCACACCGGGGCGATGGACGCGTTCTATCCGCCGGGGGTGCCGTACTCCATCGGCTACCTCGCCAAGGCCGGGCTCTTCGACGGTGAACCCGCGCTGGCGTTCAAGTGGGTGTTCATCGCTCTCGTGGCGCTCACCGGACCCGCCGCCTATCTGTTCTGGCGGATGAGCGTCACTCCGCTGCCCGCGCTCGCGCTCGGCCTCCTGCCCGCCCTGCAGCAGACGCTGCCGCACAAGCCGTACAGCCCCCTCGTCCTCGTCCTGATCGTGCCGCTGATCGCGAAGCTGCTGCTGTGGCTGCGCGCCTCGCCGCAATTCACCACCCGCGGGACCGTCCTGCGCGGCGGTTTCCTCGGGCTGCTCTTCGGGCTGCTCTTCCTCGTCTACTCCGGCTGGCACCTGTGGTCGCTGCCCGGCGTGCTCGTCGCCGTCCTGTTCTTCTACCCGTGGCGGACCGGCCGGCTGCGCGGTCTCGCCTTCCTCGGCAGCTCGCTGCTCGGCTTCCTGTTGGTGGCGGGCGTCTACCTGCGGGTCCTGTTGGGCGCGACGAGCACGCGTGACCAGTGGTGCTCGGGCTACACGCTCACCGAACCCGGGTACATCGGGACCACGCCGCTGAGCAGCCGGGCCTGGGACGAGCCGGGGGAGTACCCGGGCTTCGGGGAGTTCGCCGGCCTGCATATGTACGCGGTCGTCGTCCTGGTCGGCCTCGGCTTCGCCGTGGCGCTCGGCCTGCGCAAGGCCGTGGTCGTCGCCCCGCTCGCCTGCTTCGCCAGCGCGTGGCTCATCCGCTTCTGGCTGGCGGGCCACATGGAGGCCGACCAGCAGGTGCAGCTCTTCCCGCGCACCATCATGCAGATCCAGGTCACGCTGACCGCACTGACCGTCCTGGCCTGCGTGCTCGCAGCGCAGCGGCTCGCGCCCCTCGTGAAGCGCCTGCGCTCAGCGGATGCCGAGACCGAGACCGAGGACGGTTCCGAGGCCAAGCCCACGGCCAAGGGCGCGAGCACCGAGGCGCGCCGGTTCACCGCGGTCGGTGTGCTGCTGGCCATGGCGCTCGCCGGCGGCATGATCGGATCCTTCTTCGGCAACCAGTACCTCCCCACCCATCCCGACGAGAAGCTCGCCGGCACCCTCGCCTGGCAGGCCCATCAGTTCCGCAAGCCCGACGGCGACTGCCCGAAGTACGCCAACTTCGGCAAGTGCAAGCCCTTCCCGGCGCGCACCGTCGCCGAGGAGCCCGTCGAGGTGGAGTGGATGGTGTGCGAGTACCCGTGGCGGAAGGCGACCGAGGGCGGTTCGATCGTGCTGGATCTGATGACGCGGCCCTGAGGCGCGTCAGCGGGTGGGGGCCATCAGTTCGGAGACCTTCACGAAGCGGTAGCCCCGGGCGCGCAGTTCCGGGACGATCCGGCGGATCGCCTGTTCCGTGACGGGGGCGGCGCTGCGCGTGCAGTGCATGACCACCAGTGAGCCCGGTTTCACGCCGTCCAGGACCTGCTGGGCCACCGCGTCGCCGTCCTTCGCGAAGGCGTCGCCGCTGACCACGTCCCACTGCACCGCCGTCACCCGGGCGGGGCCGAGGGCGCGCAGCGCGGCGTCGTCGTAGCAGCCGCCGGGGAAGCGGAAGTACGGCACGACGTTGCTCGCGCCCGCGTCCCGGAAGGCGTCGAAGGCCCGCTGGACGTCGGCGGCCATGTCCGTCCGCGCCACCGTCGGCAGGCCGTAGCAGGGGGTCGCGAAGGCGTGGTGGCTGTAGGAGTGGTTGGCGATCTCGAAGAGCGGGTCGTTGCCGATCGAGCGGGCCTGGTCGGGGTACTCCTCCGCCCAGCGGCCCGTCATGAAGACCGTGGAGTCCACCCGCAGCCGGCGCAGGGTCTCGATCAGGCGCGGGTTGTCGAACCGTTCCCCGGCCGCCGCGCGCGGCCCCTGGTCCGCCGTCATGTCGGCGTCGAAGGTGAGCGCGACGACCTTCTCGGTGCCGCGGGCGGTGCGGTGCGTGTAGACCGGCGTGAGGCCGCCGGGACCGGGCGCCATCGTCGGCGGTGCCGTGCGCGCGGGCGCCGCCGGTCCCGGTGCGGCGGTACCGGGGCTCTTGGCGGCACCCGGGCCGCCCACCCCACCCGGGCCGCCCGCCCCGCCCGGGCCGCCCGCGTCGGCGCGGACGGTCGGGCGGGTGGGGGGCGGGGTGTCGGTGGTTCCCCCGGCGCAGCCGACAAGAACGGTACTCAAGAGGGCGAGTGCCGACATTCTTCGTACAGAAATGGTCACTCACGGAAATTATCTGATGATTCGCTCGGTGGCCGCCACCGGCACTCGGTCGGCGGCCGGATCAGCCTCCCGGCCGCCTCAGCGCCACCGCCGCCACCGCCGGATCAGCCTCCCGGCCGCCTCAGCACCACGGACCCCGCACCGCGAACGTCGTCCCCGGCGTGTAGCAGTTCACGTACATCGTCCGGCGGTCAGGCGAGAACGTCACGCCCGCGAACTCGCCCCACTCGGGCGCCTCCGGCGTCCCGATGTTGTTCGCCCCGCGCGCCACCGCGTACAGCCGGCCCTTCCGGCTGAGCCCGTAGACGTGCTGCGCGCCGTCGCCGTCCTCGCAGACCATCAGTCCGCCGCCGGGCGCCAGGCAGATGTTGTCCGGGGACTCGCCCGGCAGCCGGATGTCCGTGCTCGGACCGAAGACGACGACGAGGGTGAGCCGGCGCAGGTGCGGCTCGTACTTCCAGACCTGGCCGAAGTGGGTGGCCCCCGAGCCGTCCGCCGCGCGGGCGAAGCTGGAGACGAAGTAGACCGCCCGCCCGCCCCAATAGCACCCCTCCAGCTTCTGCGCGTGCGTGATGCCCCGCGGGCCGAAGTCCTGGAGGCGGATCGGGGTCCGCTCCGCCTGCGGATCCGGTACGGGGACCCACTCGACGCCGTCGAAGGACGCGCCCGTCTCCTGGATCACGGACAGGTCCGGGACCCCCGGCACCCGCATGGCCTGCAGCGCGCCGCCCGCGCGCAGCGAGCCGGTGCCGCCGAGCGGCTTGCGGGGCAGGAAGCGGTAGAAGAGGCCGAAGGGGTGCTGGAAGGCGTCCTCCGTCTCGTAGACGATCCCGCTGCGCGGGTCGACGGCGATCGCCTCGTGCTGGAAGCGGCCCATCGCGGTGAGCGGGACGGCCCCGGTGCGGTGCGGGTCGGCGCCGTCGACCTCGAAGATGAAGCCGTGGTCCTTGGTGTAGCCGGCGGTGCCCGCCTTCTCCTCGGTCTCCTCGCAGGTGAGCCAGGTGCCCCAGGGGGTCGGGCCGCCCGCGCAGTTGACTGCGGTGCCCGCGATCGCGACGCGCTCGCCGAGGACCTCGTTCCGGCCGTCCAGCTCCAGCGCCGTACAGCCCCCCTTGGCGGCGGGGTCGTAGGTCAGCCCTTTCACGGTCGGGACGCCGACGCGGCCCGTGGTCCGGTTCTCGTGGTTGCGTACGAGATGGGTCCGTCCGCGCCGTCCGGCGAAGGCGCCCATGCCGTCGGGATTGCTGGGGACCGGGCCCTCGCCCGAGCGGAGGGGGTCGCCCTCGCGGGAGAGGACCTTGTAGCGGAAGCCCTTCGGGAGGTCGAGCAGTCCGGCCGGGTCGGGGACGAGCGGGCCGTACCCGCTGCCGCTGCTCGCGGCCGCGCTGCCGGCGAAGAGTTCGCCGAAGGCGCCGGCGAAGGCGATCCCGGCGACGGACGCGCCGGTACGGGACAGGATCTGACGTCGTGTTGCGGACACGCTCATGAGGCAACCCACTCTGTTGGCGGACAGGTGTGTGTGACCCGCATGTGTGTACCACGCGTGGTGGTGACACGTGAACCATGCGGGCCCACGGTTACCTCGGGTGACAGCCGATCAGATGAGCGCGCGGCTCCGGCCGTCGGTGGCCCGGAAGGCCGGTGGATCAGGCCAGTTCGGCGGTGAGCGTGATCGTCGTGCCGGTGAGCGCCTGGCTGACCGGGCAGTTCTTCTTGGCGTCCTCGGCGAGGGACTGGAACTGGTCCGCGTCCAGGCCGGGGACCTCGCCGCGCACGGTCAGGTGGATGCCCGTGATGCCCTCGCCCGGCTGGAAGGTGACGTCGGCCTTGGTCTCCAGCCGGGTCGGCGGGTTGCCGGCCTTGGCGAGGCCGTTGGAGAACGCCATGGAGAAGCAGGAGGAGTGCGCGGCGGCGATCAGCTCTTCCGGGCTCGTCTTGCCGTTGGGCTCCTCGGAGCGCGCCGGCCAGGAGACGTCGTACGAGCCGAGGCCGGAGGAGTCGAGGGTGACGACGCCCTCGCCCTTGAGGAGGTCGCCCTTCCAGACGGTGTGGGCGTGACGGACGGTGGCCATGGTGAATCCCTTTCGATCGGGTATGGCCCCCAACCTACTGCTCCACCAGACCCTTTGCGTCGCGTGCCAGCGCCGTGAGCCGGGAGATCGCCCGGAAGTACTTCTTCCGGTACCCGCCCTTCAACATCTCTTCACTGAACAGCCGGTCGAAGGGGAGCCCGGAGGCGAGCACCGGGACCTCGCGGTCGTACAGCCGGTCGGCGAGGACCACGAGCCGCAGCGCGGTGGACTGGTCCGGGACCGGGGTCACCTCGGTGAGGCAGACCGCGGTCACGTCGTCCGTCAGGGCGCCGTAGCGACTGGGGTGCACCTTGGCCAGGTGGTCGAGGAGATGGGGGAAGTCGTCGAGGGAGGCGCCCGGGGTGGCGTACGCCGCCCTGACGACCTGCTCCTCGGCGTACGGAGCGGGGGCCTCGGGCAGTCCGCGGTGGCGGTAGTCCTCGCCGTCGATCCGCAGCGGGCGGAAGTGGGCGGACAGGCCCTGGATCTCGCGCAGGAAGTCGGCGGCGGCGAACCGGCCCTCGCCGAGCTTGCCCGGCAGGGTGTTGGAGGTGGCGGCCAGCGCGACACCCTCCTCGACGAGCCTGCTAAGCAGGGAGGAGACGAGGACGGTGTCGCCCGGGTCGTCCAGTTCGAACTCGTCGATGCACAGCAGCCGGTGTCCGCTGAGGGTCTTCACGGTCTGCTGGAAGCCGAGCGCGCCGACCAGATTGGTCAGCTCGACGAAGGTGCCGAACGCCTTGAGCGCGGGCTCGGCGGGGGTGGCGTGCCAGAGGGAGGCGAGCAGGTGCGTCTTGCCGACGCCGTAACCGCCGTCGAGATAGACGCCGCGCGGGCCGGTGGGGACCGCGGGCTTCTTCGCGAACAGACGGGCGAGGACCGGCTGCCGCTTGCCGGCGCCACTCGCGTGCGCGCCGCCGAGCCCCTCGGCGAAGGTGCTCAGCACCTCGACCGCCTCGGTCTGGCTCGGCTGGTTCGGGTCCGGGATGTACGTGTCGAAGCGCACCGAGTCGAACCGCGGGGGCGGCACCATCTCCGCCACGAGCCGGTCGGCGGGGACATGCGGCTCTCGGGCGCAGAGCGAGAGGGGGGCCGCTTCCGTGGAAGCCGCTTCGGTAATGGCACGGGTCGACACAGTTCCCCACTCTAAGGGCCGTGTCAGACTGCGGGGATGCGACGCCTGTTCCCTGTGACGGACATGACAGCAGCCGATGCGGCGGCCGGGGACCGGGAGTGGTCCCTCGACGAGCTGGCCGACGCCTACCCGTATCCGGAGGGTGACGGCGCGTGGCTGCGCGCCAACATGGTCTCCTCCCTCGACGGCGCCGGACAGCACGACGGCCGCTCCCAGCCGCTCTCCTCCGACACCGACATGCGGATCTTCGGCACCCTCCGGGGCCTCGCGGACGTGATCGTCGTGGGGGCGGAGACGGTACGGCTGGAGGGGTACCGCCCCGCCCGGGCGCGGGAGGCCTTCGCGGGCCGCCGGGCCGCCGCCGGGCAGGGCCCCGCGCCGGTGATCGCGGTGGTCAGCGCCTCCCTGGACCTGGACTTCTCGCTCCCGCTCTTCACCGGCCCGCTGGTTCCGACCCTCGTCCTGACCGGGGCGGCGGCGGACCCCGGGCGGGTGAGCGAGGCCGGGAAGGCGGGCGCGGAGGTGGTGGTCGCGGGGGATGGTCCCGGGGTGGACCCGGCGCGAGCCGTGGCCGCGCTGGCCGAGCGGGGCCTGCGGCGGCAGCTGACCGAGGGCGGCCCGCGGCTGCTCGGCCAGTTCGTGGCGGCCGGCGTCCTCGACGAGCTGTGTCTGACGGTCTCCCCGACGATGACGGCGGGGGACGCCCAGCGGATCGCCGGAGGGCCCCCGGTGGCCGTGCCGAAGCGCTTCGCCATGGCGTCGGTCCTGGAGGAGGCCGGGTTCCTTTTCACCCGCTACCGTCGGATCTGACATGGAGCGGAATTTGCCGTTCCGGTTAGCGTCCGCTGGGCACACTTACTCTCGCAGACCCCGTGTGGGCACGGGGAAGGATGGTTTCCGCAGAAGGGCTCCTGAGGTGTTCACAAGCGTTTTGATGATCGAGAAGCCCCTGACGTCGGTCGACGTGGAGTTCGTCACCACCCTGCACGGCGACGAGGAGGTCTCCTTCATCGTGCTGATGCAGCCGCGCGGTGACCAGGCCGATGTCCTGCTGCGTGCCATCGACGACGTCGCGATGGGCGAGCTGAAGGAAGCGACCCGGGAGGGCGAGGAACCGGAGGGCAAGGAGGCCAGACGCCCGGCGGAGGCGGCCCTGGAACACTCCCTCCAGGCCCTCCGCGACGCCGGCTGCGGCGCCGTCGGCCAGGTCGTCGAGGACCATCCGCTCGACAGGATGAAGACCGTGGTCGACGAGTCCGGCGCCGACGAGGTGATCGTCCTGACCGCGCCGCACTACGTGGAGGAGTTCTTCCACCGCGACTGGGCGTCCCGGGCCCGCCACAAGGTGGGCGTCCCGGTCCTGAAGCTGTTCGCGCACAGCGAGGAGCCGCAGGAGCCCGGGAAGGAGTAGGCGGGGGCCCGCGCGGGGGAGGGGCGCCCGGTGGGGCCCGCCCCTCCCGCACGCAAGCCCGCCCGCGCCGCCTCCCGCCCCCGGCAGCCCGCCCCGGCTCCCCGCCCGCCGCGTGCGGCGCCCGGAGGGCGGGCCGGGAGCCACTAGGCTGGGACCTCCTGTACGCCGCACTCCGGGGAGAGATCCGCATGGCATCCGCCATCCCTGCCGCCGCCGTCGTCCCTGCCACCATGGAGCGGCCGCACTTCATCGGCATCGGCGGTGCCGGAATGTCGGGCATCGCGAAGATCCTCGCCCAGCGCGGCGCGAAGGTCGCCGGCAGCGACTCCAAGGAGTCCGCGACCGCCGAGGCGCTGCGCGCCCTCGGCGTCACCGTGCACATCGGGCACGCCGCCGCCCACCTCGCCGACGACTCCTCCGCCGTCGTCGTCTCCAGCGCCATCCGCGCCGACAACCCGGAGCTGGTCCGCGCCGCCGAGCTGGGCATCCCGGTCGTCCACCGCTCCGACGCCCTCGCCTCCCTCATGGACGGCCTGCGCGCCGTCGCCGTCGCCGGGACGCACGGCAAGACGACGACCACCTCCATGCTGGCCGTCGCCCTGACCGAGCTGGGCCTCGACCCGTCGTACGCCATCGGCGGCGACCTCGCCGGGCCCGGCACCAACGCCCGCCACGGCGCCGGCGCGGTCTTCGTCGCTGAGGCCGACGAGAGCGACCGCAGCTTCCAGAAGTACGACCCCGAGGTCGCCATCGTCCTCAACGTCGAGCTGGACCACCACGCGAACTACGCCTCCATGGACGAGATCTACGAGTCCTTCCAGGCCTTCACCGCCAAGATCCGCCCCGGCGGCACCCTGGTCGTCGGCGAGCACCCCGGCGCCCGCGAGCTGGCCGCGCGGGTCTCCGGCAACCGGGACCTGCACGTGGTCACCGTCGGCGAGTCCGAGACCTCCGACGTGTGGATCCGCTCGATCGTCCCGAACGGCATGACCAGCGAGGTCGTCGTCGTCATGGACGGCGTCACACACACCTTCACCGTCTCCGTCCCGGGCCGCCACTACGCCCACAACGCCGCCGCGGCCCTCGCCGCCGGCGCCCGCGTCGGCATCGACCCCGCCGAGCTGGCCCAGGCACTCACCGCCTACACGGGAGTCGGCCGTCGCCTCCAGCTCAAGGGCGAGGCGGCCGGCGTCCAGGTCATCGACTCGTACGCCCACCACCCCACCGAGATGACCGCCGACCTGGAGGCCATGCGCGGCGCCGCCGGGGCCGCCCGCCTGCTGGTCGTCTTCCAGCCGCACCTCTTCTCCCGCACCCAGGAGCTGGGCACGGAGATGGGCGACGCCCTCGCCCTCGCCGACGCCTCGGTCGTCCTCGACATCTACCCGGCCCGCGAGGACCCCATCCCGGGCGTCACCAGCGAGCTGATCATCACCGCGGCCCGCGCCGCCGGCGCCGACGTCACGGCCGTCCACGACAAGGGCGCCGTCCCCGAGGCGATCGCGGGAATGGCGAAGCCCGGCGATCTCGTTCTGACCATGGGCGCGGGCGACGTGACGGACCTGGGCCCGCTGATCCTCGCCCACCTGGCGAAGTAACAGAGGGAGTGAGCCGATGTCGTACGACGTCGAGAAGCCGGACGAGCAGTGGCGCGCGGAGCTGACCCCGGCGGAGTACCAGGTGCTCCGCCAGGCGGGCACCGAGCCGGCCTTCCGGGGCGAGTACACCGACACCACGACCAAGGGCGTCTACTCCTGCCGCGCCTGCGGTGCGGAGCTGTTCACCTCGACGGAGAAGTTCGCGTCGCACTGCGGCTGGCCGTCCTTCTACGACCCTAAGGACTCCGACGCCGTCGAGCTGATCGAGGACCGCTCCCACGGCATGCTCCGCACCGAGGTCCGCTGCTCCCGCTGCGGCTCCCACCTGGGCCACGTCTTCGAGGGCGAGGGTTACCCGACCCCGACGGACCAGCGCTACTGCATCAACTCCATCTCCCTGCGCCTGACCGCGGAGCCCGACGCCGGCTGAGCCCCCGCCGGTACGCGTCAGCCGGCGGTCCCGCTCGACAGGGCGCCGCCGGCCACCACATCGGGCGGATGGAGCATATCGGGGACGACGGCCGCGCCCGGGGCCGTGTGGACGAGCGCGGTCACGGTGATGCCCTCCCGCGCGGTCCGGAAGTCCCGTGACCGCAGAAGGCACCCGGCGTAGGCCGCCGACAGCACGTTGTCGTACTTCGACTCCGGGATGGCGCACGGCGCGGCCGCCAGCGCCGCGCAGACACGGGACGTGTCGATGGCCGCGCTCTGCGCGTTGCTCACGCCGACGACGACGTTGCGGGTGCCGTACGCGTTCGGCATCGGGTAGTACCCCTCCAGATAGCCGCCCTTGTGCGCGCCGCAGTACCCGAGGGCCGCGGCGGGCAGGAAGGGGGAGACGGCCTCCGCCACCGTGGTCGCGTTGAGCCGCAGGTCGCGGCCGCCCAGGACCAGCGCCGGGCGGAATTCCGGATCCTTCGTGTACACCCCCACCGAGAGCGCCGTTCCGGACGCGCCCTCGACCACCTGGACGGTCTCCCACTCGCGCTCGTACTGGTGCAGCCGGTTCCCCGAGGGGAGAGCGACGGAATGGTCCGGCTCGGTGCCGAGGGCCTGCTGGATCCGGTAGTAGCCCCGCCCGGGGACGAGTTCCGTGAGGAGCCGTTCCTCGGCCGCCATGCGGTAGCCCGGGCTGGACGTGTACAGCTGACGGCCGAACCAGAACAGCCCGGCCGTCACGGCCAGTACGGCGACGACGACCACGGTCGTGGTCAGCGGGCGGCGCGGGGTGTGGTGGACGTTGATCTGGGGGCCGTCGCCCAGGTGCAGGGGGCCGTGGAACTGCCCGCCGTGGACGCTGACGGCGGGCCTCCGCTCTTCGGACGGCATGCGCGCGGGTCCGGTCCGGCCTAGCGCGGGCCGAAGTGGTTGATCTGGGTGCCGCTGCCCAGGTGCATGGGCCCGTGGAACTCCCCGCCGTGGATCTCGGTGCGCACCGGGGCCTTCTCGCCCTCCTGCGGGAACTCCCCGAGGATCGCCCGGAGTTCGCCGACGGACTCCGGGTGCTCCGCGAGCACCGCCCGGAGTTCCGTCCGCCACTGCTGCCTGGCGCTCTCGTGCGCGCCGCCGGGATCGGCGAGGACCCGGGCGCGCGAGGCGTCCAACTCCGCCTCGGCCGCGGCGCTCGACCTCCGGAGCAGGCTGCCGAACCGTTCCCGCGCGCGCTCCCAGCCGTCCGTCACCATCAGTGCGACCAACGTCGTCGCCCCCGAAGAGGCCAGCGCCACCAGCTCGGCTTCCATGTCGTTCTCCCCCCGCGGATCCAGCAGTTCGGTCGTGCCGGTGGCCATCCTAGATCGACGTGCGGAGGAGGCGCCGAGGGGCGCTTGCCCGCGGGGCGGGGGAGGGCCGAGGATTCCCGATGATCCATCAGAGATCGTCCTGGGGAGGGGAAATGATGATCAAGGGGGCCAACGCCTTCGTCCCGTCGGTGCCGCTGCGCATCGCCGTGCGGAGCGGGGTGGACGTCATGGCGCTGCTGCTCACCGAGCGGGGCCGGGTCAGGGGCGACGGGGATGTCGTCTTCCACGGCGCGCCGGTCCATCCGTCCGGCGCCGTGCGGCTGCTCGGGGAGGAGAGCGGCACGATATGGCTGGAGACCGACCTCACGGCCGTGGAGGGGGACATCGCCCGCGTCCTCGTCGTCGGATCGACGGAGGGCGGCGCGATGCGGGACGTGCACGGGCTGTCGGTGGAGGCGTACGCGCCGGACGGCACGTCGGTCGCGCGGTACGACGTGTCCGACGCGGGCGGGGAGACCGCGATGGTGCTGGCGGAGCTGTACCGGCGGGCGGGCGGCTGGAAGTTCCGTGCCGTGGGGCAGGGCTACGTCCAAGGCCTCGCCGGCCTGGCCACGGACCACGGCGTCGACGTGGCGGACACCGCCCCGGCCCCCGTTCCGGCCCCCGTTCCGGCCCAGGCACCTGCCCCGCCGCCGCCCGTGCCGTCGGCGGTTCCGTTCCAGGTTCCGCCTCCGGCGCAGGTTCCGGCGCAGCCGCCGTTCCAGGCTCCGGTTCCGGTCCAGGCTCAGGTCCCGCCTCCGGTCCACGCCCCGGCGCAGGCGCCGGTCCCGCCCGCGGTTCCCTTCCAGGTCCCGGGTCCACCTCCCGTACCGGCTCCCGCTGCCGTGCCGGCCCCGGCTCCCGCGCCGACCACGTGGACGTACGGTGCTGTCTTCGAGCCGTACGCGCAGACCGGCCGGGACAACGACGTGATCACGGTGGACGCGCTGCCGCCGGGGCCGGTCATCGTCGATCTCGCCGTCCGCGGGGACGGGTACACGGGCCTGTGGCCCCTCACCCGGTTCAACAAGGAGGGCGACAACCTCGTCAACAGCACCGAGGAGGACTACCGGGGCCGCGTGCTGGCCCACGTCCCCGACAGCGGCCGCCTACGGTTGCGGCTGAGGGCCGACGGGCCCTGGGAGCTGCGCGTACTGCCACTGGCGGCGGCCGCGCACCTGTCGGAGCAGCAGTTGGAGGGCCGAGGTCCTGACGTCCTGCTGCACACGGGAGGGACGGCCGATCTCGTCCTGCGCTACCGGGGTGACGACAACCTCATCGTCTACCTCTTCGAACTGGCGGGGCACCACGACTCCACCGCCCTGCCTAACGGTGAGAACGTCGTCAACGAGATCGGCAAGCGGCGCGAGACGGTACCCCTGCCGGAGGGCCCGGTCCTCGTCCAGCTGGAGATGGCGGACGGCCCGTGGCGGGCGCAGCTGAAGCACCTGGAGCCGCGCAGCCGGCCCTTCGCGGGGGACGGTTCCGGGCAGGTCACCGACATCCGCCACGCGCAGGGCCGCTCGCGGCGGGGCAGGCGCTGACCTCCCGCCCCGGGGATCAGGCGTGGGTCGCGTGCTCGACGAACGCGGCCCACGCGGCGGGGGCGAGGGCGAGCCGGGGGCCCTGGGGGTTCTTGGAATCCCGGACGTGGACGGTGGTGGGGCAGGCGGCGACCTCGACGCAGTCGTCGCCGTCACCACTGCTGTAGCTGGACTTGTGCCAGGAAGCGGCAACCTCGACGCAGTCGCCGTCGCCGCTGCTGCTGTAACTGGACTTGTGCCAGGAGAGGGCTACTTCGACACAGTCGCCGCTGCCGCTACTGCTGTAGCTGCTCTTGAACCAGGACAGTTCTGTGATGCTCATACCGCTCCTCGCATCTGCCGCAACAGGCTCCGGGAGTCTTCCAGGGTAAGAGCCTGTGAGCGCATCCTGGCATATCGCATCTGAAGGATGCTGACCACTTTGGGGTCGGCGATGAACTGGCCGCTTTCCTGCCCCTCGCAGTACGCGAACCACCTGTTGTCCGGGGTTTCGAGGAGCTGCATGGGGCCGCCGAGGCCCGCATGATGACCCCGCGTCCTCGGCATGATCTGGATCTCGATGTTGCGCCGCACGTCGAGTTCGAGGATGTGGTCGATCTGCTCCCGCATAACCTGCGCCCCGCCCGTCGGCCGTTCCAGGACGTGCTGATCCATGATGAAGCTGTATGCCGTGTTCGGCCGCTCGGTCAGGAGTCGTTTGCGTTCGAGTCGGGCCGCTAGGCGCGTCTCGATCTCGTCGTCTCCCAGCGGCGGGCGCTGCTCCCTGAACAGCTCCCGCGCGTACGGCGCCGTCTGCAACAGCCCCGGCACCAGCCGGTTCTCGTACGTGTACAGCGTCAGCGCCTCCGCCTCCAGCTTCGCCCACTGGCGGAACCAGCTCGCGATCCCCGGCTGCCGTGCCAGATGCCTCGCCGCCGCCCGGATCACCCCGAACGCGTCCAGCACCTCCTCCGCCCGCTCCACGAAGTCCTGGCGCGGAAACCGGCGCCCCTGTTCGATCGAGGCCACCGTCGGGACCGAGTACCGCACCCGGGGGGCGAACTCCTCCTGGGTCAGCCGCGCCCGTTTGCGGAAGGTCTTGACCACCTCCCCGAACGTCTTCAGGCTGTCCGACGTCTCCGGCTCCCCGCCGCCCGGAATCCCGTCCGTCATTCCGCACCCACCTCCCGCGCCCCACACGTCAACCCGCCCATGCTCACGCGCGGTTACCGGTACTGTCCACCCTCCGAACCCGTACGCTCACTCAGCGTACGGGTGGCTGACCTGGCAACACGGCCCTGACCTGGCCACATTGATCACATGACGTCTCCCGTGACCCGCGAAGAACCCGTCACCGTACGTGTGTTCACCCAGCGCTTCAGCTCCACCCCGCGCGGCGCCCGGCTCGCCCGGCACCTCGCCCTGCACCAGCTCGACCGCTGGGGCGTTCCCCACGGCGCGACCGCGTCCGACACGGCCGCGCTCCTCGTCGCCGAGCTGGCCGCCAACGCGGTCACGCACGGGCGGGTCCCGGGGCGGGACTTCGAGCTGACGCTCGCGTACACGACCGGGCGGCTGCTCCGCGTCGACGTGTCGGACACGCGCACGGAGCGCAGGCCGCCGGAGCCCGGCGGCCTCGCCGGGCCGGTGCCGCTGGGCGAGTCCGGGCGGGGGCTGGTGATCGTGGAGGCGCTGGCCTCGCGCTGGGAGGTCCTGGACCGTGTCCCGGTCGGCAAGACGGTCCGCGCCGAACTCGACCTCGGCTGACGCCGCGCCGCCGGGTGCGGGGCCGGCTTCAGGAGGCGGGCTGGAGGAGGTCCCAGCGGTTGCCGTACAGGTCCTCGAAGACGGCGACGGAGCCGTACGGCTCGTGGCGAGGCTCCTCAAGGAAGCGCACGCCCGCCGCCGTCATCCGGGCGAGGTCGCGCGCGAAGTCGTCGGTGTGCAGGAAGAAGCCGACCCGGCCGCCGGTCTGGTCGCCCACCCGGGCGGCCTGGCCGTCGTCCGCCGCGCGGGCCAGCAGCAGGCCCGTACCGGCGGGGCCGCCCGCCGGGCGCACGACGATCCAGCGCTTGCCGTTCCCGCGGTCGGTGTCCTCGACGAGGTCGAAGCCGAGGGCCTCGGTGTAGAAGGCGAGGGCTTCGTCGTAGTCGCGGACGAGCAGGGTGACGAGGGCGAGGGAGGACATGTCTCTACGTTATACGTATGACCCCGGGGTCGCCAGCCGGTGCGACAATGCCCGGCATGGACGCTCAGCAGCTCGCCGACCTCACCGCCCGTGCCCGGCGCCTCGCCGTCCCCGGCCGCCGGAGGATCCTGGGCCTCGCCGGAGCCCCGGGCGCCGGCAAGTCCACCCTCGCCGAGGAGCTGGTCGCCGGACTCGACGGGCTCGCCGCGCTGGTGCCCATGGACGGCTTCCACCTGGCCCAGGCCGAGCTGACCCGGCTGGGGCGGGCGGGGCGCAAGGGGGCGCCGGACACGTTCGACGCCGCCGGGTACGCCGCGCTGCTGGCCCGGCTGCGCGCCCCGGAGCCCGGCACCGTCGTCTACGCCCCCGCCTTCGACCGTTCGCTGGAGGAGCCCGTCGCCGGCGCGATCCCGGTCGCCCCCGACGTACCGCTCGTCATCACGGAGGGGAACTACCTCCTGCACGACGAGGGGCCGTGGGCGGCGGTCCTGCCGCTCCTCGACGAGGCGTGGTTCCTTGAGCCGGACGACGGGAGCCGGGTGTCCCGGCTGATCCGGCGCCACGTCCGGTTCGGCAAGGAACCGGCCGAGGCCGAACGGTGGGTGCGGGAATCCGACGAGGCCAACGCCCGGCTCGTGGCGCGGGGGCGAGACCGGGCGCACCTCGTGGTGCGGCCGGCCTGAGGCGCCCGGCTCCGCGCCCGGCTCCGCGCCCCGGTGCCCCGGTCGGCGGCGGCGCGCCGAACCCGTGCGGGGGGCCGCCGAGTCGGGCCGGAAGCGGCCCGTCGCAAGCCCTCCTGATCCACACACCACCCTCTAGGCTGATCAGGACGGCACGGACCGCAGGGCAACGGAAGGCGGCGCACGTGGGTTTGTTCCGGCGAGGACCCCGGCGGGACGGCGAGGACGCCCCCAGGGACCCCGAGTTCTCCTACTTCTCCGCACGCGAGGGCACGCTCTTCCGCGGCCAGGTCCGCGAGGCGTTCGCCGAACTCGGACTCGAAGTCACCGTCTACGCCGACCTGGTGAGCGACGACAGCGGCCGGCAGTTCGGCCTCGGCAACCTGGCGGCGGTCTGCCACAACGACCGGCGGGGGCCGCGCGTCTGGCCGGAGCTCGTCCGTCGCCACGTCCGCCTCGTCCTGCGCACCATGGACGGGCCCTCCGCCCTCGACACCCTCCCGCCCGAGCAGATCCGCGCCCAGCTCTACCCCCGGGTGGTCAGCGGCGACGGCATCGACCCGGGGGCCTTCGGCTACGCCAGGACCGTCGCGCCGGGACTGTACGAGATCCTCGCCCTCGACCTGCCGGAGAGCGTCATGCTGCTCACCGACGAGGCCCTGGAACCCCTCGGCGACGTCCAGCGGCTCCGTGACCGGGCGCTGGACAACCTGCGCGACCTTCCGGTCGAGGGGCACGAGACGGTCCGGGACGCCGACGGCATGTGCTTCGAGGTCGTGCTCGGCGACTCCTTCTACACCGCGAGCCGGGTCCTCGACCTGGACGCCGTCGTCCGCCGCGTCACCGGCCGCCCGCTGACCGAGCACGGGGCGCTGGTCGCGCTGCCGTTCCGGCACCAGCTCGCCTTCCACCCCATCCGCGACACCACCATCGTCGCCGCGCTCGGCGCGATGGCCTCCTTCGCCGCCTCCGGCTACGAGGACACCCCGGGCTCCATCAGCCCGTACGTCTTCTGGTGGCGCGACGGCACCCTCACCCAGCTCAGCGAGCGGGATGCCGAGGACGGCGACCTGCGCATCGTCGTCGGCGACGACTTCCAGGAGCTGCTCGAACGACTCATCGCGCAGGGGCCGGACAAGGACAGGCGCTGAGCGGTTCGTGCCCCGTGAGCACGGCCGGGCCGTCGTCACCCGCGTTCGGGCCGCAACTTCCGGGCCATCTCCCCGCGGTTCCGCACCGCCAGCTTTCGGTAGATGTTCGTCAGGTGCACTTCCACCGTCTTGGGGGCGATGAAGAGAGCCGCGGCGATCTCGCGATTGATGCTTCCCCGGCCGGCGAGTTCGGCGACCCTCCGCTCGCTCGGGGTGAGCGCCGCGAGACCCGTGGGCGGTGCCGAGCCCGCGCGGGCCGCGATCCTCCCCAGCTCGTGCCGGATCCGGTCGGCGAGCGTCGTGGCGTGGCAGGTGAGGGCGATGTCCAGCGCCCGGGACATCGCCGTGGACGCCTCGGGAAGCGACGACCGCTCGCCGAGACAACACCCCAGGGCGGTCAGCGCCTTGGCGTATTCGAGGCGCGCCGAGGACCCGCCGAGGGTGGCGACGGCGTCCTGCAGCAGCCCGAACCCTTCGTCTCCGGCGACCAGGGTGCCGGCGACGCGCTGGGCGCGGCCGAGGGACCGGGGGCCGCCCCAGTGGGAGGCGAGAGCCACTTCCTCGAAGGCCAGGGCCCGTGCCTCCGGGATCCGCCCCAAGGTGTGCAGCGCCTGGGCCAGAGGTGCTCGCCAGGACAGGAACGCGGGGTTCGTCCAGCCCCGGGTGGAGGCGCGGGCCCCACACGCGCGCAGGAGTTCGGATCCTCGCCGCCCCTCGCCCTCCGCGAGAAGGAGCTCGGCCCGGCTCACCATCAGCCAGTCCTCCTGTCCCGCGCGGTGCCGAGGCCCGGCGGTGTGGACCCGGTCGAGCGCCGACCGCGCCTCTTCCCCGCGGCCCTGCTCCCGCAGGCACTCGGCCAGGAAGGCCGCCGCGAGGGGACGCAGGACCTCCGCGTGCGAGGCGTCGATCCGCTCCATGGCCGCCCGCAGGCACTCCTCCGCCTCGGCCAGCACCCCTCGACGGAGCAGGGTGAGCGACCGGACCGTCTGCAGGACGGCCATGCCCGTATCGGATCCTTGGCGCCATTCCCGGTCCATGCGCTCGTCCAGGAGCGTCTCGGCGCGCCTGTCGTCGGCGGCGGCGAGTACCCAGCAGGCGTCCGCCACGGCTTCCGGGGTCGTGGACGCGTCCAGCAGCATTCCGGTGTCGAGCGCTTCGGACACGGCCGCCGCGCACGCCGACGCGGTGGCGTCCTGACTGATTCCGGTGTGCCAGGCGTGGACGAGGAAGGTGTTCTTGGCCTGGTCTCCCGCTGTGCGGGGGCGGGCGGACGCGTGGCGGCATCCGCCCGTCGGGCGGGGTGACCGGGGCGCCGGACGAGAGAAGTTGATCAGTGTCGAGTCCGAGGTCTCCGGGGTGGTTCCGTATCCGCTTCCGTTTCTGCGTACCGGGCCCGGGTCGGGGTCGGTACGGGTGTGCGGGGTCAGCGCCTCGGCCGGCCGGCCCAGCGCGAAGAGGGAGCGCCCCAGCAGGGAGGAGAGGGCGGCTTCGCACCCGGCGCAGCCGGTTTCGTCGAGGGCCGCCCGCAGATACGTGACCGCGGTGCGGTGGTCCACCAGTTGCGCGATCTCGCCCGCGAGGACGAGCGCCCGCACCCGGTCGTCCGGCGTGGCGAAGGGCTCCTGGAGCCTCCGGCTGGCGAACGCGAGGGCCGCGGCGGGTTTCCCCTCGTGCACGGCGTCCCGGGCCGCGTTCTCCAGCGCTCCTGCCGCCCACTGCGCGCCGAGAGGGAAGGAGCGGACCAGGTGGGACGCGACGCGGTCGTTCTCCGCGTGGCACCGGTGCAGGATCTCCGCGGCCGTGCCGTGCAACGCGGTGAGCCGGGCGGTCCCCGTCACGTCTCGGAGGGCGGCTACGGCGAGGGGGTGCGCGAAACCGAGCGAGCCGTCGTCCCGCAGGATTCCGGCGGCACGCAGGGCCGAGAGCTGACGCGTCGCCACCTCGACGGACTGGTGGGCCAGCGAAGCCGCCTCGTGCGGCGCGGCGCCTTCCCCCAGCGTCGCCATCGCCCGGGCCAGCTCCGCCGCGTCCTCGTGCATCGCTCCGAGCAGGCTGCGAAGGTGCCCGCCAAGGATGTCCACGGCGATCGCGGCGAGCGCGTCCGCGTCCGCGACGGAGGGGTCGATCCGCCGCTGGAGCAGGGTCCTGGCCAGCTCGCGGACGAGGAGGGGATTGCCGCCGGACAGGCGGTGGACGGAGTCCGCGAGTCCGCCGGGGAGAGGGGTGCCGGTGATCTCGTCGGCCAGCCCCAGGGAGGACGCCGCGCTCAGCGGCCGCGGCCGCAACAGCGTGACACCGTCGTCGGCGGCGAGTTGATCGACGAACGCTCCGGATGATCCTGATGAAGCGTCCGTCGGCGGCCGGGCCCCGGCGATCACCAGGAGGGGAAGAGACCGCATCCGGGGCAGCAGATAGGCGAGGAACCGCAGCGAGGCCTCGTCCGCCCACTGCAGGTCGTCCAACGCGAGGAGCAGGGGGGACCGCTCGCACCTCTCCACGACCGCCTGGTGGAGCCTGTCGAGCGCGGGGAAGGACGCGTCGTGACGCTCGCCGGTGGGAACCACGCGCCCGACGATCTGCCCGGCGAGGCCGAAGCCGTTCTCCTGCTCCCACCGCGAAGCGCGGCCGGACAGGACGCGCAGGCCTCGCGCCCGGCCCCTCTCCCGGCCCTCGCCCAGGAGACGCGACTTCCCGATGCCCGCGGGCCCGTGCAGGAGGAGGAACCGTCCCTCACCCGAGGCGGCGGACCGCACGGCCGCTTCGAGAACCGCGATCTCCTGGTCACGGTCCCGGATACGTGGCTCCACGCCGAACCCCCGGTCATCCGGGTGCGCAGGCGGGCACCTCGACGTACAGATCGTCCAGTGCCCGCAGGGAGACACCGGTCGGCACGAGGCGGAGGGCCAGGTCGCGGGCGGCTGCCGCGACGGGGTTCCGCAGGCCGGCCACGACGCCGGCCCGCCGGGAGCGGAGCCGGATGTCGTTCGTCCGCGCGAGCCGATCGGCAGAGTACGCGACCAGCGCCTCCTCGACCCCGTCGGCGCCGGCCTCGTCGAGTCGGCGACCGACCGCGACCGCGTCCTCGATCGCCTGGCACCCGCCCTGGCCGAGGTTGGGCGTCATGGCGTGCGCCGCGTCGCCGATCCAGGCGAGGCGCCCGTGGTGGAGTCGCGGGAGCGGCTCCGCGAGGTCGTACAGGTCGTGCTGCAGCAGGCGTTCGCCGTCGACGCGCCGCAGGAGTTCGGGGATGGGGCTGTGCCACGCGTGGAACCTGTCCCACAGGAAGCCGAGGGGTGCGGCGGGCCGGGTGCCCTCCGGCAGGAAGGCCGTCGCGAAGACGTACACACGGCCGTCCGCGAGGGGAACGATGCCGAAGCGCTCGCCCCGGCCCCAGGTCTCCGAGGTGGTGAGGCCGGGCAGGCCCTCGCCGGAGACGACGGACCGCCAGGCGGTCTCTCCGCTGTAGTGGAGACCGGCATGGTGCGGGAAGTACCGCTTGCGCAGGGAGCTGTGGATGCCGTCGGCGGCGATGACGACGTCGGCGACGACTTCTCCCGCGTCGGTCACGACGCAGGGGAGGCCGGACGCCGTCGCACGCACCTCGGTGACCGCCGTGCCGTACAGCAGCGCTCCCGGGGGGAGTTCGTCGGCGAGTCCGGCCACCAGCGCGGCACGGTGCACGGCCAGCGGAGGCGATCCGTAGCGGGCGGTCAGCGCGTCCGTGTCCGCCCGGCGCAACCAGGAGCCGTTGGGTTTGCGCATGCCCATGGCCGCCGGCACCGCACTGCCGGCCGCGGCCGCGGGGTCGAAGCCGATGGCGCGCAGCGCGCGGAGGGCGTTCGGAGCGAGGACGATGCCCGCGCCGGTCGCCGGCTGTGCGGGCGCGCGCTCCAGGACCAGGACGTCCCAGCCCTTCCTGTGGAGGGCCAGCGCCGTGGTCAGTCCGCCGATGCCGGCGCCCACCACGATCGCTCGTCGACGATTCATTGCCTTTCCCCTCTCGGCTCTACAGGTGTAGAGTCGGTTTCACCGTAGCACTACAGATGTAGAGTCGCCACGTGGACACCAGAGACCGCAGAACCCTGATCGCGGACGCCGCGATCACCACGGTCGCGCGGGCGGGCCTGCGCGGACTGACCCATCGCGCCGTCGACGCGGCCGCGGACCTGCCGGCCGGCAGTACGTCGTACTACTTCCGCAACCGGACCGCGTTGATCACCGCCTGCTACGAGCGCCTGCTCCAGCTCGATCTCCTGGACGTGGGCGACGCGGAGTGGACGCCGGCGGATCGAGGCCAGGCGGCGGAGGCGCTGGCGGTCATGCTCCACCGGTGGCTGACCACCGGCCGTGAACGGCAACTGGCCCGCATCGAACTCACCATCGAGGCGGCGAGGCAGCCCTCGCTGCAGGGCAGCCTCGCCGACGCCGGCCGCAGGGGGCGCGCACGGGCGGCCGTGATCCTGGCCGAACTGGGCGCGCGCGACCCGGAGTCGGCCGCCACGCTCCTCGTGGCGTGGACGGAAGGCATCCTGCACGACTACCTCGTGGGCGCGATGGCGTCGGTGCGGCCGGCGCCCGATGCGAGGGCCCTGGTCTCCGTCGCCCGCCGGATGCTGGACGCCGCCCTCGCCCCGGAACCCGCCCCCTAAGGGGCCGGTTCCGGGGCGCAAGACCGAGACATGTTGCGTGAATCCGCTCGGAGGTGCGGTGTTCTCCCAGTACCGACAGATCTTCGGCGAGCCGGGTACCCGAGGATTCTCCGCCGCCGGCTTCCTGGCCCGCCTGCCCATGTCCATGATCGGCATCGGCATCGTCGTCATGCTGTCCGAGACGCGGGACTCCTACGGCGTGGCAGGCGCGGTCGCCGCCACGTACGCGTGTGCCACGGCGCTCCTCGGCCCCCTGGTGGCCCGCGCCATCGACCGGAAAGGGCAGCGGGCGGTCGCCTTGCCGGCCCTGCTCCTCTCGACCGCGGCCCTCGTCCTCCTCCTGGTCCTCTCGGATTCCGCGTTCCCCGCCTGGCCGCTCTTCGTCTGCGCGTTCACGGCGGGGCTCATGCCGAGCATCGGCTCCCTGGTGCGGGCGCGATGGGCCGACGCCCTCACCGACGGGGAGGCCCTGCAGACCGCGTACTCCTTCGAGTCGGTAGCCGATGAGGTCGTCTACATCGTCGGGCCGCTGCTGGCCGTGACGCTGGCGTCCTCCTTCTTTCCCGGCGCGGGAGTCCTCGCCGCGGGCGGGCTGGCGCTCCTCGGCACGCTGGCCTTCCTCGCCCAGCGGAGCACCGAGCCCGCCGTCAGGAAGAGACGCGGGAACACGCGCTCGGCCCTGCGGATCCCCGCGCTGACGGTGCTCGTGGCGGTCCTCGTCGCCGTCGGGGCGATCTTCGGATCCTTCGAGGTCGCCGTCGTGGGATTCGCGGAAGCCCAGGGGAGCCGAGGCGCGGCCAGCTACGTCCTGGCGGTCAACGCGGCCGGTGGATGCCTCGCGGGTCTGCTCTTCGGGGCCGTCGCGTGGGACCGTCCCCTCGACCGGAGGTTCCTCGTCTGCGTGTGCGCCATGCCGGTGCTGCTGGTGCCTCTTCCGCTCTCCTCGTCGCTCGGCGTGCTGACGGCGGCGATGTTCGTCGCCGGTCTCGCCACCGCACCCGTGCTCATCACCAGCATGACCCTGGTGGAGCACCTCGTGCCGGACGCGTCCCTGACCGAAGGGCTGACGTGGGCCACCTCGGGCCTCAACATGGGCCTGGCCTTCGGGGTCGCCGTAGGAGGCTGGACGGTCGACCAGTCCGGAGCGCGTGCCGCCCTCCTCGTCCCGCCGGCCTCCGCGGTCCTCGCGGGGATCATCGCCGTCATCGGCAGGAAACGGCTGAGGACCCCGGTCGCCGCCCCGTCACGCCCTGCCGCCTAGGGGGGTCGGCCGGGGATCTAGGGGGTGTCCCTGATGTCTCCGGTACCGCGGTGGCATGTAATGGAGACAGCAAGATTCCAGACAGTTCATCCGCGTGGGCACACGCTCGGCAACGATGCTCCGCGGCGTGAGGGAACCGAATCCGGCCCGGGAGAACGTTGTGAACGCTTCGCGCGATGGCCAGGCGCTCTGGTCAGAGGGCGACTTCCTCCAGCAGCCGTCGCTTCTCTCGCACCCCCCGTTGGTGGGCCGGCAGCAGGTCATCCAGTCCGTCGGATCGACCCTGCGCGGCTCGACATGGGGCGGCGCGGTCCTGGCGGGCCGGGCGGGCGTGGGCAAGACCCGTCTGCTGCGGCACCTGGTCGAGGGCGCCCGGGAGCGCGGCCAGCTCGTTCTCCACGTACAAGCGGATTTCGCCAACGGCCGCCTGCCGCTCGCGGGACTCGTGTCCGCCATGAGCGACCTCGGCATGAAGGCCCCGGCCTCGGTCGCCGAAGCGGTCACGGCACTGGCCGACGCACAGCGGCTCGGTCCCGTGCTGATCTGCGTCGACGACGCACATCACCTGGACGATCATTCGGCGGCGGTGATTCTGCAGTCGGCTCGTCGCGGAGCGGCGAAACTCGTGATCGTGTCGTGCGAGTCGAGGCCGTGCAGCGAGGCGGTCACGGCCCTGTGGAAGGAAGGATGGCTCGCCCGGATCGCGGTCGATCCGTTGGGGAGCGACGAGGCGGCGCAGGTCGTGGAGGCCATGCTGGGAAAGCCGATGGCTCCGGTGACCTCCGCCCGCTTCTCGATGCTCGCCGACGGCAACCTGGTGGCCCTGCGCGAGCTCCTGGCATCCGCGCTCGAAGAAGGAGCTCTCGCCGAGCGTTCCGGCGTGTGGGTGGAGAGCGACGACGGCTTCCACTCGACGCGCCTGGCCGCCCTGATGCAACCGGCCCTGCAGCACCTGACCGACGCGGAGCGGTGGGCCCTCGACGTGCTCTGCGTGGCGCGCACATTCCCTCTCGAGGTCGCGACCGAGGTGGCCCAAGCATCCGTGTGGGAACGCCTCGAATCCCGGGGGCTGATCGCCGCGGACGACAGGCCGGACGTCCGGCTGAGCGTCTCCGACCGCATCCTGTCCGCAGCCGTCCTGCAGGAGCTTCCCGTCCTGCGTCGGCGCAGGATCCTGAGGCTTCTCACCGGTCTGCTCGACGGTCACCCGGTGACGCGCGAAGCGTCCGCCCCGCACATCGTGGAATGGCGCCTGGAGCTGGGGGAACGCGTGCCCGAGGCCGCCGTCGTCGACGTGTGCAGGAAGGCCTGGTGGAACAACGACTGGCAGGCCGCGTACCGCTTGGCCGACAGCGCCTGGAAGCAGCACCGGACTCCGGAGATCGGGCTGATGCTGGCGAGGATCCTGACCCACTGCGGGCACCGGGAGCGAGCCGAGTCCCTCTTCGCCACCGTGGCCGAGATCGGGACCGCCGCCCATCGAGCCGAAGCGCTGAAGGCCCTCGAGCGCATCCACCTCGTACGCGGCACGGCGCGCGGAGAGAAGCACGACGGGCCGCGGTCCACCGGTCCGGAACCTTCCGGAAGCGCGCGGGACATCGACGACGCCATCGCCGGCATGCTGGCCGGCAGGCCCGGCGAGTCCCTGCACAGCGTCCAGGAGATGGTCGGCAGCGACGATCCGACCTGCGTGGCCATGGCCGGATCGGCCGCGCTGGTCGCCCTGTTGAGCATGGGACGCCCCCTGGACTGCGTGGACCTCGAACCGCGGCTCGTGCGGGCCGCCGAGGCGATGCACACCGTGGACGTACAGGACTACGACGCGCTCAACCTGCGCGTGCTGACCTCCTACGCCCGTGCCCTCGCCGGCGAAGCGGTCCAGGGCGAGCAGGAACTGCGCGCTCTGATACGCGAGGCCGCCGACCGGAGGAACGGGGTGATGGCGAACCGCGCCGGGCTCTTCCTGGCGCGCCTCCTGTTCGACCGCGGACAGGTGCGAGACGCCTATCGGCTGTTCGTCACCGCCTGCGAGGACGACCTCTCCATCGTCCGCCAGGTCGCCGCGGCCGGCGCCCTCTGCTCCGCCCTGCACGACGGCGACGACGAGCTGATCCGGACGGCGGCGGAACGGCTGGAGACGGTCGCGGGTGATGAGGTCCCCCGCGTCGAAGTCCAGGTCGCGCGCGCCCTGTTCGAGATGCACAAGGGGCGCGTCGACACGGCGGTCCGGATCCTGGACACGGCCGGAGAGACGGCCCTCGCGTCCTGTGCGTACGGAGAGTTGGCGGACGTCCTCCACGCGCTGGCGAGAATCGACCGCGCGGAGCACGCAGCCCGCTTCATGGGGGCGTGGACCGCCGAGGTGCAAGGCGTACTCGACAGGATCCGTATCGACTTCGCCGAGGCCGCCGCTCTCCGGGACCCCGACGCGCTGTCCGCGTGTGCGCACGCCTTCGAGAAGAATTTCGCCGCCCTGTACGCGTCCGAAGCCTGGGCAAGCGCCTCCCGGGCCTACCGCCGGCGTGGTGAGCCCCGGCTCGCGGCGGCGGCGCACCGGCGCTGCGCCGAGTCGGGCAGAGGATACGACGGCATGCCGACCCACCTCCTGCACATGATGGACGAGCTCATCCCGCTGAGCCGGAGAGAAAGGGAAATCGCGCTGCAGGCCTCGGCCGGATTCTCCAACAAAGAGATCGCGGAACAGCTCGTCCTTTCCGTGCGCACGGTCGACAACCACCTTTACCGCGTGTATCGAAAGCTCGGCGTGACCAACCGGCGTGCGCTGCGGCGCATGATCGACGAACAGGGTTCATAGGGCGAAGGCGAGGGGGCCGTTCCCTCGCGTACCGGCGGGCATACCCCGCGTCGCATTCCGCAGCAGGAACGCACTCGGCGCCGGCGTGAGTATCCGGTACTCATGCCCCCGCTGATCCATGACGTTACGTTTCGACGTCAGGACCGTTCCACCGCCGCACCCACTCGCACCCCGACGGGACGAGGAGAAGCGGCAAAGCTGAAAGACCCCTTATGGAATCCATCGGCGCCCTGCGGAATGCCGCGCGTAGGACCTGCCACGCTCTCGCGGTCACGAGAACACCGACCCCAGGAGGGCGGGGCATCGCATGGATGATCGCCTTGGCGTGCTTCTCGCTCTACGCGACCCTCTCCTTGCGGCTGCACGCGCGCATGCTCACCACCGGCTACGATCTCGGGATATTCGAGCAGGGGATCAGCGCCTATGCACAGGGCCGGCTCCCCACCTCCGAGCTCAAAGCCCACGCTTTCCCGCTGCTCGGTGATCACTTCTCCCCGATTCTCGCCACCCTGGCCCCCTTCTACCGGTTGTGGCCCACGCCGGAGACCCTTCTCCTCGCTCAAGCGGCTCTGCTCGCCGTGGCCGCCGTTCCCCTCGCGCTGTGGGGATGGGAGGTGGCGGCGAGGCGGGGCGCGCTCGTCACCGGGCTGGGCTACGGAGCCTCCTGGGGCATAGCGCAAGCAGTCGGATTCGACTTCCACGAGATCTGCTTCGCCGTCCCGCTGATGTCCTGCGCGGTGACGGCGCTGGGCAACGAACGGTGGCACGCGGCCGCCCTGTGGGCGAGTCCCCTGGTTCTGGTGAAGGAGGACCTCGGCCTGACCGTGGGAGCCGTCGGCGCCTACATCGCGTGGCGCGGCTCGCGTCGCCTGGGGATCACGGTGGCGCTCTGCGGACTGGCCGGCTCCCTGGTCGCGATGTTCCTCGTCATCCCCGCCTTCAACCCGGGCGGCGTCTTCACCTACTACGCGAGCGTCTCGGACGGAGAGGACGGCGATCGGCTCGAACTGCTCTTCCGCTACACGCTGGGGCTGGTCACGCCGGCGATCAAGATGGCGACGCTGGCCCTGCTCCTGGCGCCGACCGCGTTCCTCGCCCTCCGTTCTCCCCTCGTGCTGCTGGCGGTTCCCACCCTGGCTTGGCGCTTCGCGTCGTCGAACGCCTTCCACTGGGGACCGCAGTTTCACTACAGCGCCGTTCTCATGCCCGTCATGTTCGGGGCGTTCGTCCACGGGCTGGAGAAGTACCGTGCCGCAGGCCTGCCGAAGCCGGTCGCCAGGGGCCTCCTGATCTGCTCGCTGGTGACACTCTGCACCGTCCCGTTCTTTCCGTTCTCGAAGCTCGCCACGGGCGATCTGTGGGGGCCGAGCGCGCGGGTCGACACCGCGCACAGGATTCTCGCCGAGATCCCGGACGGTTCCACGGTGGTCGCCTCCAACCGCCTGGTCCCGCAGCTCACCAAACGCTGTGTCGTCATGGTCATCGGATGGCCGCGCAATCGCCCCGACCCCGACTGGGTCGTGGTGGACACGGCCACGCCGCAGGGATGGCCGACAAGCGGCGAGAACGAGGCCGCCGAGATCCAGAAATACCGGGCGAGACGGTACGAGAAGGTCGCCGAGGAGGACGGCTACGTCCTGCTGCGCAAACCGGAATCGGTGGACGGGGAGATCGCCGGATAGTCGTCCGCGGTGCGCCGCCCGGCCTTGCTGAACGGCCCTGTTGAGCAGCGATTGCTCACAGGGCGGCAGCCGACGGGTGCTCAAATTGATGAGGCGTCAGGGCGGTTCGCGAACCCCCTGGGCCCCCATCCGCGCGCAACGCAGAGATAACGAAGGAAGAGCCCTATGCGAAGAACGACGAAGGCACGAGCGGGGGGAATGCTGGCCATGCTGACGGCGGCCCTCCTTCTCACGCCGCAGCAGCAGGCGCAGGCCTGGGTGGACTCACCGCTGTCCTACGAGTACAGCTACTCGCTGGGGACCAGTTTCTTCTACTCGCCCGAGTCCGTCATGGCCGGAGCCGCGTCCAAGTTCGTCGACACGTTTCCCTTCGAGGTCGACTGCGGCCAGTTCGCGCAGCTCCCTCCGAAGCACGAACCGCCGTACAAGTGCAATCTGCCGACCGGGCCGTTCCTCAACCCCCTGGCCGTCACCGACCGCACGGCGACCACCTTCCAGTTCACCTCGCTCCCGGGACATGCCGAGGGCCCGGATCGCAAGATCCGGTTCAGTTTCTCGAAGACGTCGGACCAGGACATCCGGCTCAATGTCGAGGGCTGGGGGCCCTTCACCGCCGAGGCGGCGGGATCCATCCAGTCCGGTGCCGTCAAGCAGATGTGGCAGAGCTACGCCAACAATCTGAAGGCCTACATCGAGGCCGGCATCCTGAACGGCGTCGAGGAGAAGTCGGAGCGAGAGGCGATCACCCGGCGCGCCCTCTCCTGCGGCGACGGCGGAATCACCGAGGCCAACGACTGCTTCGAACCCGACTCCCTGAAAATGCTCGCCGGCTTCGGGGGGAGCCCCGGCGCGGTGGGCACGGCCGAGCACGACACCGCGGCCGGTTGCCGCGACGCGGACTTCGTCGCCGCCGACCCGTTCTACCCGAACACGCGCGCTGCCACGAGTGCCGGACTCCTCTCGTGCATCGGCGACCTGAAGAAGAAGTTCAACGACGCCATCACCGCCGGGGGTGTCTTCGTCGACAGCCGCTACAAGGTCGACGCGACGACCGGCCCGTGCTTCTCCTGGACCACGCAGACCAGGAAGTGCCAGCTCATCAAGGGATTCGGCCAGGAGCTCGCAGGGATACACGACTTCTATCTCCGCAGCAACTACACGGACAAGGCGGAGCCCGAGTTCAGTGTGACGAACCCTCCCGGCCTGGGCCTGCACGCGCCGTCCGGCCTGTTCAACATGCTGGGAACCGCTCCCACCGCGGCCGAGATACCGAACGACCTCACCATGGGGTGCGTTCCCGCCTCGGCCAACAACTACTGCGCCGCCGCGACCCCCATGGGCCTCAAGGGGCGGACCCAGCACGAATACCTGGAGAAGGACCGGGGTGAGATAGCCCCGCCTCCCAGCACCTTCATCGGCCACCCCGTCAGCGTGCGCGGCCAGACCACCGTCGACGGAAGGTCCAACTTCGTACGCGCGGTCGAGGCGTCGATCGCCGAGACGACGGAGCAGTGGAAGGACTTCCGCGAGCAGCTCCGCACCAAGTACGGCGCTCGACGGGGCAACGAGATCGCGTGCGCGATGACCCACGACGACGCGATGCGTTGCCAGCCCGGACCCATGGGTGCCGGTATCGCTCTGGAGGACCCCGCCACCGGCAACTTCACCGATGTGGGCCGGTTCACGCACGGCTACCCGGACAGCCCCTTCGGCCCCTCCCTGGAGAACAGCTTCCAGAAGCTCATGGGTGAGGCCAAGAGGCTCGCCGAGCAGCGGTCCGGCGACCCCAAGGGGGACTTCCAGGTATCCGTCTACGGATTCGCCGACCAGAAGGACGCCGCGTACATCGACGCCTTCATCACCCACAACGACTGGTTCATGACGAGCGCCTGGACCTGGGCGCACAACACCAACCCTCTCTACGGACCCGTGTACTCCAACGGATTCCCCGGCTACGAGTGCCACGAGGGCGGCCCGCAGGCCCAGAACATCCCCACGCCGGCCGTGGGTCAGCACGTGTTCCAGGTTGCGTACACCTGCTCCTACGCGCTCTGAACGACGGAGCTTCCGGGCCTTCGGTGACCGACACCCGGCCTGCGGTCCTCGGTCCCCTCCCTCCCGTCGCGGTCATCCCGCCGGGAGGGAGGGGACCGCGCCACCCACCACCCCTCTGCGAAGGAGACGCGATGTCCCTGCGAAAAGAACCCCGCCGGCGGCACCTGCTGGCCCTCATGGCGGCTTCCGCCTCCGGACTCCTGATGCCGGAGGCCACCGCCGCACCACGCGGGCCTGCCCCCGGCGGCGCCGGGGCCGACGGCCTCGTCGACGCGCTGGAGCGAGCGGCGCACCCTCTGCGCTCCACGGACCCCGGGGTGGGGACCGCCGATCTGCACGCCCTGGGCGCCATGATCGGCGACGCGGAGGTCGTCGGACTCGGCGAGGCCACGCACGGCTCCCACGAATTCTTCGCGATGAAGGAACGCGTCTTCCGGTACCTGGTCGAGGAGCGGGGCTTCACGACCTTCGCCCTCGAGATGAGCTGGCCGGCGGGCCTGCTCATCGACGAGTACGTGCAAGGCGGCCCGGGCGGGGCCCGGGAGATCGTGCTCGATGCCCTCGCGGGGACCCCGTGGGCGCGTCAGGAGTTCGTCAGCCTCATCGCCTGGATGCGCGGCCACAACCAGCGCCACCCGGACCGCACGGTGCACTTCATGGGCGACGACCTGGGAGGGCCGAAGCTCGGCGACCGGATCTTCGAACGCGTCGTCTCCTCCGTACGGACAGCGGCGCCGCGGATCCTGACGAGGCTGGTCGACCTGTACGCGGGGCTGCGCCCGTTCGACGACTTCTACGGCTACCTGCACAAGCCCGTCGAGGAACGCAGGCGGAACGCCGCGCTCGCGCAGGAAGCACTGGACCTCGTGGCCGGGCGGCGGCACAGCCCGGACGACCCGTACGCGTGGACCGTGCAGCACGCCAGGAACATCGCCCAGACCTTCGCCTTCGCCACGATCGACCTCGCCGATCCCGCCACCGTTCCCCCGGCTCAACGGCTGCGCGATCAGGCCATGGCGGACAACGTGCTGTGGTGGAAGGAGCGCACCAAGGGCAGGATCCTGCTGTCCGCGCACAACGCCCATGTGGGGTACCGGGCCACCGATCCCGTCACGTACGCGCGCACGCAGGGCGTGGCCTTGCGTGAGCGTCTGGGGAGGCGCTACGCCGCGATCGGGTTCACCTTCGCCGGCGGCACCTTCCTGGTCAAGGACGCGTCCGGCGGCGCCGCGTGGACGCCCGTCAGCGTGCCCCCGGCCACGCCGGGCATGAACGAGCACACCCTGGACCGGGTGCGGTACCGGGATTTCTACGTCGACCTCCGGACCGTACGAGCCCCGGCGCGCGCCTGGTTGGCCGGCGCACGTCCGGTGTACGACGCCGGGCAGGTGTTCACCCCGGATCCGCTGCCGGAGCTCGCCCTCGGCACGGCGTACGACGTCCTCGTCCACCTGCACCGGGTCCGGGCGGCCACGCCCCTGGCGAGGAATTGAGTACTCAACCCTCACGTTTTCGCCGGTACGCGTGACTAACGTCGGTCTCCATTCGGGACATCCGACCACTCAGGGGAAATGATGAGAATGCGTGCGATGGGCATCGCGATTGCCGCGCTGCTCTCCGGAACCATTGCGGCCGCTCCGGGCGCAAGCGCCACGGAAAGCCCGGCCGCGACGGCTTTCCAGCCGTTCAAGGTCGTCACCTCCAACACCATGCTGCTTCCCTCCTTCGTCTCGGACGGCCTTGCTCAGGACGTACGCGGGGAGCTCATAGGCAAGGCGCCGTATGTGAAGGGAAACGATGTCGTCGTCTTCCAGGAACTCTTCGACGACACGGCGAGCGACCTTCTCTTCCAGCATCTGGAGGGCTACCCCCATCGCACGCCGGTGATCGGCAGGTCGCGTGACGGGTGGAACGCGACCGCGGGGAACTACTCCTCGCTCCCGTACGAGGACGGGGGAGTGGCCATCGTGAGCAAGTGGCCCATGCTGCGCAAGATCCAGTACATCTTCGACGCGAGCTGTGGGGCCGACACCATGGCGGAAAAGGGGTTGGCCTACGCGAAGCTCGGCACGCCGGGCTCACCCGTGCATGTCATCGGGACCCATCTCCAGGCGGACGACGACGGCTGTGACACCGGCGAGGCGGCACAGGTCCGCAAGCGCCAGCTGGGCGAGATCACGGCCTTCGTCGACTCCCTGCGAGTTCCCGCGAACGAGCGCGTCATCTACGCGGGCGACATGAACGTCGACCGGCATCGATCCGAATACCCGGCCCTGGTCCAGGGGCTCCACGCCGTTCCCCCGACCTACTCCGGCCACCCCTACACCAGCGATCCGCACACCAACGCGGTCGCCCGGCTGAGGTACCCGAACGCGCCCCGCGAGTGGCTCGACTACGTGTTCTACGACAACCGGCACGCGCACCCCGCGAGCTACGGAAATTCCGCCCTGCGCGTGACATCCCCGTTTTGGGAACTGGATGACATCTCGTACAACAGGTATTCCGACCACTACCCCGTGACCGCCTCGTAGTGATGCGAACCCGACCCCCCGCGCACCTCTGGAGCAGGAAATGACAATGAATCGCAGAGCGGTCCTCAAGGCGGCCGCCGCGACAGCCGCCGCGGCCCCTCTCGCCACGGCGATGGCGACCCCGGCAGCGGCCGTGTCGACCAATCCGCGCATCACGCAATGGGAACACGCCACGTCGACCTCCCATCAGGCGTGGTGGACACAGCAGTGCAACGGCATCTGCACGGACGGCCAGTACTGGTACGCCGTCTCGAACAGCTCGCGGGACCGCCGGGTCTACAAGCTCTCCATGGACTTCCGCACCGTGGTGGCCAGCAACGCGGCGCCGGCCGACTACCTGCACATCGGTGCGCCCACCTTCGACCCGGTGCGCAAGCTGCTCTACGTTCCCGTCGAACGGGACGGCGGAGAGCCGTGTTACGTCTGGACCATGACCTCCGCGCTGAATTCGCTGACCACGCTGAAGCTGTCCGGACGTACGGCGGGATCGCGGTCCCCTCAGAAGCACAAAGCCCCGTGGGTCGCCTACAACCCGATCGACCGACTGCTCTACAGCTCGGCCTACGGTCCCCCGGACACGACGGACCCGGCGCTGCAGGTCAACTGGCTCAACGCGTTCTCGCCCGTCGACGGGACCCTGAAGAAGCAGGTCCTGCTCCCCTCGAAGCTGCACAACGTCCAGGGCGGCGGAATCTCCGGGAACGGCAACATCTTCCTCGCGACCGACTACGCCTTCAACGGCGCCAAGAGGATCTATTCCTACGACCTCTCGAACGCCCGCGATCAGCAGGTCGCACCCTACTGGGGAAACATCGCCATCCCGGACTCCAGTGACGAGGACGGGCTGGAAGTGGAACACTGCACGCTCGCCTCGCTCGCGTGGGACGGCGGGCGCAGCACCTCCGTCACCGCCGTCGTCCTCAATACCGAGGTGGAGGACGACGTCTATCTCCGGCACTACTGGGTTCCCTATCCCGCGGCGCTCTGACCCGCCGGGAAAGCCGTCCGCCCGGCCGCCCCTCCCGGATCGAATCCGGGAGGGGCGGCCGGGCGGCTCTCCGTGGGCCCTGTCGTCTCAGGGAACGTGGTGCGTGGCCGGGTCGGTCTCACGAACGAGGCTGCACCGAGACGTGCACCCGCAGATTGCAGGACGCGGAACCATTCCAGTCCTGATGCAGGGTGTACGGGGTGTACCGCATCATGCCGTCCCGCAGGGTGAACTCCTTCGAAGCGAAGCAGATCTGATCATCGGAGCTGGGCCAGTCCTCGTCGATCAGCTTCGACTCGATCTTGATGACGTCTCCGGTGACCGCGGTGAGAAAGACACGGTCGCGGGTGCCGTTCCCGCCCCGGCTCATGCACTCGATGGAAGACGACGACGAGCAGAACTGGAACTTCTCGATGTCGTACCGCTGCCCTTGGTAGACGGGATAGGACTTGTCGAGAGCGTCGTGCATGGTGAGGAAGGGGTAGTCGTTCCCGGTCAGCGGATGAGTCATGTTCCGGACGCTCAGGGATCCGTTCATGTCGGCGGTGTTGCAGGCCGCCACCTCGTCCCAGCTTCCCTCGCTTCCGCCTCCGAGGCAGTCGCCGATACCCGGAAAGGTGATGTCCTCGAACGTCACGGTGACGTCATAGGTCAGGGGAATCTTGATCGGAGGGACCGCCGCGGCGGCCGGCGAGACCAAGCCGGTGCAGAAGGCGGCGAACGTGGCCAGTGAAGCGATCCCGACGCGCTTCCTCGTCGCATGTGACATTGCGTCCCCTTTGGTCGAATCTTCGCGGAAAGGTGAAGGAAGGCTATGGGGGGGAGCGCCGCGCGTCGTAGAGTGCCCGCTACTCAATTCCGGTGCGGAGTCTCCCGCTTTGTTGAGTAGGTGCTGCTCTCGAGGAAAGGGCGGCACCGACACTAATCTCCTCGCACGGCCCCGATGCCGGCCGAAGTCGAAAAATCTGACGACTGAATCGAGGAACTCGTGGAATCCCTTACGCAGTTGAGGAGAGCGCTGAGCGTCGGCACCTCACTCGTCGCGCTCGCGGGTGCGTCGCTCACGATCGCTCCCGCCGCCTCCGCGTCCGGACCGCCGCCCATCGCCATCGACCCCCGGAACGTGGCGGTGACCTTCTCCGTCGAGTCCGTGGAAGTGAACGGCATCAGCGACGGGGACGGGCCCGACAACCCCGATGTGGAGATGTACGGGTATGCCTCCGCGACCCCGGAGAAAAGCGGACCGGTCGTCTGGCAGCTCGGCAAGTGTGCGGTCAGCTACCCCTCGCCCACCGGTCTCATCTGGTCCTCTTCCGGAGAGTCCGGCTGGTCCTCCGAGAGCTGCAGCCCCAAGAACGTGCGCAACTCGGACACGTACGACTTCGCGGAGGCCTGGCTCTGCAGGGCGGAGGGCTACGGGCACCCGACACGCGACTTCGACTGCGCACACGGAGCCCCGCAGAATCAGTGGCTCGACAACGTCGACAGCTACGAAAAGGTGCAGTTCGCCTACGACTTCGAGGACTACGACGAACTCTCGGCAGACGATTCGGTCTGCGAGGCCAAAGCGTCCTTGACGGTGACGCCCAGGATGCTCAAGCCCGGCGAGAGCACCACCTTCCGCCTCTCCACCCCCAAGCAGGACGACGACGACGCGGCCTGTGTCGTCACCTTCACGATGACGTACGCCTCGGCCCAGCCCGCCGGATAGCCGCGCCGGCCGTACGCCTCAGCCGTCGGTCAGGATCACCGCCGACTCGGCCGGCAGCAGCAGCGCCCCGTCCCGTCCCGGCGCCTCGACCGGTTCCCAGGCCGTCACGATCCGGTCCCGGCCGTTCGAGCCCAACGGGATCTGCGCGGTCTCCTTCCCCAGGTTGACCGCGATCCGCAGCACCCCGCGCCGGAACGCCAGCCAACGCCCTCCCTCGTCATAGGCCACCCGGACCGCCGCGAGGTCCGGGTCGGTGAGGTCGGGGAGGGTGCGGCGCAGGGCGATCAGCTCCCGGTGCCAGGCCAGGAGCCGGTTGTGCGGGGCCCGTTCGCGCTCCGTGCGGTCCAGGACCGACCGGTCCCGGGTCGCGGGGTCCTGCGGGTCCGGGATGTCCTCCTCCGCCCAGCCGTGCTCCGCGAACTCCCGCCGCCTCCCCCGCCGTACCGCCTCTGCCAGCTCCGGATCGGTGTGGTCGGTGAAGTACTGCCAGGGCGTGCCCGCCCCCCACTCCTCGCCCATGAAGAGCATCGGCACCGAAGGGCCGGTGAGGACGAGCGTCGCCGCGCAGGCCAGCAGCCCGGGGGAGAGGGTCGCCGAGAGCCGGTCGCCGGTCGCCCGGTTCCCGATCTGGTCGTGGGTCTGGGCGTAGCCGAGGAACCGCTGCGCGGGCGTACGGGCCCGGTCCACGGGCCGCCCGTGGCAGCGGCGGCGGAACGTGGAGAACGTACCGTCGTGGAAGAAGACGTGCGTCAGGGTCTTGGCGAGCGCGGCCAGCGGTGCGCGCGCGAAGTCGGCGTAGTACCCCTGGGACTCGCCGGTCAGCGCCGTGTGCAGGGCGTGGTGGAAGTCGTCGTTCCACTGGGCGTGGATCCCGAGCCCGCCCATGGTGCGCGGGGTGGTGGTCCGCGGATCGGCCAGGTCCGACTCGGCGATCAGGAAGTGCTGGCGGCCCTGCTCCTTCGCCAGCTCGTCCACGGCCTCCGAGAGCTCCTCCAGGAAGGTCCGCGCCCGGGTGTCGGCGAGCGCGTGCACCGCGTCGAGGCGGAGGCCGTCGATCCGGTAGTCCCGCAGCCAGGCGAGGGCGCTGCCGATCAGATACGCGCGGACCTCGTCCGAGCCGGGCGCGTCCAGGTTGACCGCGGCGCCCCACGGCGTGTGGTGGGTGTCCGTGAAGTACGGACCGAAGGCGGGCAGATGGTTCCCGGACGGTCCCAGGTGGTTGTGGACCACGTCCAGGATCACGCCCATACCGAGCCCGTGGGCCGCGTCCACGAAGCGCTTGAGGGCCTCGGGCCCGCCGTACGGCTCGTGGACCGCCCACGGCGAGACACCGTCGTACCCCCAGCCCCACGTCCCCGGGAAAGGACAGAGCGGCATCAGCTCCACATGGGTGATGCCGAGCCCGGCCAGCTCCCCGAGCCGCGCCGCCGCCGCGTCCAGGGTGCCCTCGGGGGTGAAGGTCCCGACGTGCAGCTCGTACAGGATCGCGGAGCGCAGCCGCAGGCGCGGCGCGGCATGGCGCCAGGTGTACGCGTCGTGGTCCACGACCGCGCTGTGGCCGTCGGGTCCGTCGGGCTGGCGGCGGGAGCGGGGGTCGGGCAGGAGGGGGCCGTCGTCCAGGGCGTAGCCGTAGCGGTCGCCGTCGGCGGCCGGCGCGACGGCCGTCCACCAGCCGTCGCGCTCGGCATCCCGTTCCATCGGGTGCTCGGCACCGTTCAGTTCCAGCGTCACCCGTTCACGGGCCTGCGGAGCCCACACCTCGAACAGCACTGGCCGATCCCCTCGTCGACGGACCTACGACTGACCGCGCGTACCGAGGTCCATCCTGGCAGTCAGGAGTCGGTACCGCCCGGCGCGTCCCACACGTAGTTGATCGCCCGCTCGAAGGTGACATAACCCGCCCGGGCGAACGCTTTCGCCATCGGTACGTTCGCGAGATCGGTCGCGGCGCGGATGCGCGGCACGTTCTCGCCGGCCAGGATCCGGGTGCCCTCGGCGAGGATGTCGTCGATGTGGCCGTGGCCGCGGTGGGCGGGGAGGACGCCGATGTAGGCGATGGTGTGGTGGTAGTTGTTCCGCGCCGGGATCACGAAGCCCACCGGCTCGCCGGTCTCCGGGAGCCGGGCGACCTGCCACCACTCCCGGGGCGAGGTGTAGTGCGCGAACTCCTCGGCGTAGTGCTTCTCCGCCGCCTCGCGCGGCGACAGGCCGGACGCCAGATCGGCCTGGCCGTGCGCGTCGAGCGTGCCCTCGAGCACCGGCGTCATCAGCGCGACGAGCTCCTCGCGGTCCCGCACCGGCCGGAACGCCAGACGGCCCTTCGGCTCCGGTACGGCGGTGCCCGGGCGCCACTCCAGGCGCAGCCGCTCGACCAGCGGGCGGGCACCGGCGCGCTCCAGGACGCCGAAGAGTGCCCCGAGCCGGTCGCGGGTCTCGGGGACCTCGCGCCAGTCGGGCGGCAGGAACCGGCCGTACTCGGGGCGGGGGGTCCCGGCCGGTACGACGGCGGCGGTCGCCGTCTCGACCAGGCGCAGCCCGATCTCGGCGCGCTCGTCGGCGGGCACGGCGGGATCGAGGTCGAAGAAGTCGAGGGCGAGCGGCGCGCCGCCCCGCTCGTGGGTCCACCAGGCGATCCGGCCGAGCACCCGGTCGCCGCGCAGCGCCACCCACATCCACTCGGGGATCCGGCGACCGGTGGCGAGGTCGTCCTCGAGCTCGTGGTCGAGGACGTAGGCGAGACGCCGGAAGAGGGCGAGTTCGCCGGGGCCGGAGAGCGGGCGCAGGGTGAGGCCGTCGGCGGTGCCCGTCGGGCCGGCGGCCGTGGGTGACGCGGCGTCGGGCGTCGGCAGAGAAGACGTGGTCACGTCCGGGTTCCCCCTGGGAGTCGAGTGCGCAGACCGTAACAGCGATCTTGTGCGGGGCGGTACGGCTTTGTTGTCCGGAGCGCTTCTGGACACTCCGGGCTCTTCGGCCCGACAATCACACGTGTGACGACGCCTTTCGAGTTCCCCACGCACTCCGCGCGGCTCTCCGACGCCGAGCGGGACCGTGCGCTGGTGCTGCTCCGGGAGGGTGCCGCGCAGGGCCGGCTCTCGCACGACACCTTCCTCTTCCGGATGGAGCGCGCGCTCGCCGCGCGCCGTCCCGACGAACTCGCCCTGCTGACCGCCGATCTGCAGACGGAGTCGCGCTGGACGCGGCGCGTGGTGGGCGCGGTCGAGAAGATGTCCGCGTTCACGGCGAGGGTCGGGCGCGCGTGGCAGGCCGAGCGGCTGCCGAAGCTGCTCCTGCCGGCCCCGGGCCCCCACCCGCTCCGCATCGGCCGCGACCCGGTGAACGGCCTGCGCCTCAGCCACGAGACGGTCTCCCGCGCCCACGCCGAACTCTCCCTGCAGGATGGCCTCTGGGTCCTCCGCGACCTCGGCTCGACGAACGGCACGACCGTCAACGGGCGCCGGGTGACGGGTGCGGTGGTGGTCCGCGCGGGCGACGCGGTGGCCTTCGGCCAGATGTCCTTCCGTCTCTCCCTCCGCTGAACGACGGCCGCGCGGGCGGGGATTGCGGGGGAGGGTTCTCGGGCCTCCTCGTGACAGGTGCCGGCGGCCCTGTCCGCCGCCGGTGAGGCGGCCCGTCCGCGGTCGGTGACGGCAACCCGCCCGCGGCGGTCACGGGGCGCGAACCCGCCCGCGTACGCCTCGGCGGTCCTCGGCGATCCGAACGCGCGGCCCGCCCCCGCCCCCGCCCCCGCCCCCGCGCCCGCCCCCGCGCCCCTCCCCGGCACGCGCGCCTCGCGCCCCTGGCCGCGGCGCCCGGCCCGCGGGCCTGAGGCGCAGCCTCCTCCTCCGCACCCTCACCCGTTCGGCCGAGTAGCGGACGCGGCGGGCAGGGGGCGGTGGTGAGGTGGGGAGACGGGCGGTCGCGGGTGCCGGTCGTCGTGGGCTGGTGGAGCGGAAACGACAGGGGGCGCGATGCGCGACAGGTCGAAGCCGGACATACCCAGGGACAACGCGATGCGCGACACGCCGAAACCGGACATACCCCGGGACAGCTGGGCCGAGGTGCCCAGGATGGCGCCCGCCGCCGTGAAGCGACCGGCGGAAGGCGGACGGGCCGCCCTCGCCCGGACCGTGGCGCCCAGTCCGATGGCGCCCGGCGCCGGCCGGGACCCGCACCGGGTGCACCGCGTGCTGCGGAAGGAGTTCCCGCTCACCTTCGACCCGCTGCTGCGGGCCTGGGTGCTCAGCCGGTTCGCCGACGTGGCCTGCGCGCTCACCGACGCGCGGTTCACCCACGGCCACCGCCCCGGGGACCCGCCCTGCGCCCGGAGCCACGTCGACGTCGACGAGGCGGAGTTGCGGGCCGTCGCCGCGCGCACCGCCCGCCTGCTCGCCCGGCGCCTCGCCGACCGGCCCCGCGTGGACCTGGTCGCCGACTACTGCCACTGGCTGCCCGCCGGCACCGTCGCCGCCGCCACCGGCGTGCCCTACCGCGACATGATGCGCCTGGTGCGCGGACGCGCCGCCTCCGCGCTCGCCGGGCAGTGCAGCGCGCAGATCGCGGTACGCGAGAAGGCCCTGGCCTCCTTCCTCGCCAACGTCCTCCTCGACCCCGATCTGGTGGCCGCCCTCCGCGACGCGCCGTCCGACCTGATCGCCCGCGCCTGGACCGAATCGCTGCGCCGCGACCCGCCCGTGCAGATCGCCGTGCGCCGCACCAGCGCCCCGGTGCGGGTGAGCGGCGGCACCCTCCCCGAGGGCGCGCCCGTGGCCCTGCTGGTCGGCTCCGCCGGACGGGACCCCGAACGGTTCCGGGCGCCCGACCGCTATGACCCGTTCCGCGACGACCCCGGCCAGCTCACCTACGGCCACGGCGCCTGCCCCGCCGTCCTCCTGGCCCGTTTCGAGGCCGAGTACGCCCTGCGCGCCCTCTTCGAGGCCATGCCCGCGATCCGGATCGCCGACGGATACCGCCCCGAGCAGACGGGCCTGATCACCCGCGGCCCCGCCAACCTCTTCGTCCGCCCCCGAGGCTGACCGTCGCCCGACCGGGGGGCGCGCCCGGCGACGGACGCGCCCCCCGGCCCGGGTCACTCCGGCAGGCGGCCGAGCAGTGCCACCGGACGCGCGTCGAAGAGTTCCGCCAGCTTGACCTCCGAGTCCGGGCCACCCGTGAACTCCCGTACCCCGTCCAGCAGATCGGTCCACCGGCCTTCCGGAAGTACCAGCTCGGTGTCCTGCCAGCCGCCCGCCTCCGCGAGCCGCAGGGGCAGCCGCGTCACGGCCGTCACCACCTCGCCCGCGCGGGCGAAGGCCAGGCAGTGTGCGGCCGCCGGACCGGACGCGGCCAGAGGGAGATAGCTTTCCCGGGCGCCGAAGACGTCGGGCCGCTCCCGCCGCACCCGCAGCGCCGCCCGCACCACCGCCGCCTTGTCGTCGTCCTCGCCGACCGCGAACGGCTGCCGGTTGTCCGGGTCGACCAGGGCGCGGTACTCCCGCTCCGTCCCCTGGTACAGCTCCGGCACCCCCGGCATCGTGAGCTGCACCAGCGCCGCGCCCAGCAGCTGCGCCCGGATGTGCGGCTCCAACGCGAACGCCGCCTCCGACGCCGAGCGGAGCGGGATACGGCCCGGGCCCGCCGCCACGAAGTCGGTCACCGCCCGTTCGTAGACCGGATCCGGCTCCGTCCAGCTGGTGTGCAGGCCCGCCTCCCGTACGGACTTCAGCACCGCGGGACCGAGCCGGTCCGCGTCCGCCGTGCCGAAGCCGAACGCGGTCTGCCAGGCCGTCCACGCGAGGTGCGGGTCGGGCGCCGGCACCCCCGCCACCTCTTCGAGGAGCGCCGCCCACACCGTGGGGCACTGCGCGAGCACCGAGATCCCCGCCCGCACGTCCGCGCTCCGCTTGGTGTCGTGGGTCGTCAGCACCGTGCCCGTGGCCGGCCAGTCCCGGGCAAGACGCAGGCAGTACGCGTGGAACTCCTCGGGCGTGACCGCCGGGCGGCCGGGGTCGCCGCCGACCTCGTTCGCCGACAGGAGCGGGGTGTAGCGATAGAAGGCCGTGTCCTCCACCGACTTGGCGCGCAGCGCCGACGAGGTCTGCGCGAACCGCGCCCGGAACGCGCGGTGCGCCGGGCCGTCGCCCAACCGCCCCAGCGCCAACGCCCGTACGGTGTCCACCGCCTCGGACTCCTCCGCTACGGCGAACGCGGCCTTGGCGCCCCGGGCGGCCTCCTCGGTGAGGACCTGCTCGCCGCCGGTCCGGTACGTGCGGTACACCGGCACCCGGACGAGGAGCTCGCGGATCGCGGTCTGCAGCGCCCAGGGCGCGTGGTCGCGCAGCTCCGGGTCCGCCGCGCAGACGCGGCCGGCGATCCGGGTCAGGGCCGAGGTCTCCGCGGCCAGTTCGTGCGTCACGACCTCGTACGCGGCCCGGCGCGCGGTCGCCTCCCAGCAGCCGCCCCGGTCCCCGGCACGCCCCGCGAACTCGCGGTACACATCGAGGAGTTCGTCGGCACCGACCGGGTCCACGAACACCCCGTCCACATACCGCAGGGCGTCGTATCCGGTGGTACCCGCGACGGGCCAGTCGACCGGCAGCGGCTCCGTGCCGGTGAGGATCTTCTCGACCACCGTCCAGCACCGGCCGTCCGTCGCCTCCCGCAGCCGCTCCAGATAGCCCTGGGGGTCGGCGAGTCCGTCGGGGTGGTCGATCCGCAGGCCGTCGACCACCCCGTCCCGTACCAGCCGCACGATCGTGGCGTGGGTCGCGTCGAAGACCTCGGGGTCCTCGACGCGGACCCCGATGAGATCCGAAATGGTGAAGAAGCGGCGGTAGTTCAGCTCCGTGCGGGCCAGCCGCCACCAGGCCAGGCGGTACCACTGGGCGTCGAGCAGTTCGGTGAGCGGCAGCTCCTCGGTGCCCGCGCGGAGCGGGAACTCCTGCTCGTCGAGGCGCAGGACGCCGTCCTCGACCCGCATCCGCTCCCGGACCTCGGAGAGCCGCGCCGGCAGCACGGGCAGCAGGAGGCGGCCGTCCTCCGCCTCCCAGTCGATGTCGAACCAGCGGGCGTACGGCGAGTCGGGCCCCTCGCGGAGCACCTCGCGCAGGGCGTGGTTGTACCGGGGGTCGGCGGCCATGTGGTTGGGCACCAGGTCGACGACGAGACCGAGACCGTGGGCGCGGGCGGTCGCCGCGAGGGCGCGCAGGCCGTCCTCGCCGCCGAGTTCGGCCCGGACGGCGCGGTGGTCGGTGACGTCGTAGCCGTGCGTGGAGCCGGGCACGGCCTCGAGGATCGGCGAGAGGTGGACGTGCGAGACCCCGAGGCCGGCCAGATGGGGGACGGCACGCTCGGCGGCCGCGAACGGGAACTCCGGCTGGAGCTGCAGCCGGTAGGTGGCGGTGGGCGTGGTCGAGGGCGTCATGCGAACGTACGTACCCCGTTGGGCGGCTTCTGTGTCATCACCCCATGCGCCCGTTCGGGTGTATCGCGTTACGTTCGCGCGATGTTCCGGATGTATCGCCCCATGCTGTCCCTGCTCGGACCGGCCCTGCCGGTCGTCTCGTTCCTCGGCCGGCTGCCGACGGCGATGTGCCAGCTCGGCAGTCTCCTCCTGGTCGCCGAGACGAGCGGTTCGCTGACGACGGCGGGGCTGGCGGGCGGGGCGCTCGCGGCCGGGCAGACGGTCGCGGGCCCGGTCATCGGCCGGCTCGCGGACCGGCGCGGACAGCGGGGAGTCGTGCTCGCGGCCTCCCTCGCCAACGCGGTCCTGGTGACCGCCCTGGTCGTCGCGGCGCTGGGGCGGGCCGGGACCGGCTGGCTGATGCTGCTCGGCGCGCTCGCCGGGGCGAGCGTCCCGCAGGTCGGACCGCTGGCCCGGACCCGCTCGGTGGCCCTGGTGCGGCGCGGCGGCGCGGACGACCGGGCGGTGGGGACGGTGCTGTCCTTCGAGGGCACCCTCGACGAGGTCTCCTTCGTGCTCGGCCCGGCGCTGGTCGGTGTCGCCGCGGCCCTGGCGCACCCGGCGGCGGCGCTGCTGCTCGCCGCCGCCCTGCTGGCGACCTGCGGCACGGCCTTCGCCCTCCACCCGTCGGCGCGGACGGCCGAGGCGGGCCCGGCGAAGGCCCCCGCGCCCGCGGGACCGGCGGCGGAGGAAAGGGCGGCGGCCGGGGGCGCCTCCCGTACGACCGGGACCCGTGCGACCACGACCCGTACGACCAGGACCCGCACCACCACCCGTACGGCCGTCGCCCAACGGAGGCGGTTGCCGGGGGCGGCGTACGCCCTTCGGGTCACGATGGTGCTCCAGGGCGCGATGTTCGGGGCCTCGCAGGCGGGGATCACCGCGCTCACCGAGCAGCTGGGCGCGCCGGCCCAGGCCGGGCTCGTCTATGCCGCGATGGGGGTGATGAGCGCCGCCGTGGGTCTGTCGATGGCGGCCGTTCCGGCCCGGATCGGACCGGCGACCCGCTGGCGCGTCTCCACCGCCGGGCTCGTCCTGCTCTCGGTCCCCCTGCTCTTCGTGGACTCGCTCGGCGCGCTCTACGCGGTCGTGATCGTCCTCGGAGCGGCGTACGCGCCGCACCTGATCACCGTCTTCGCCCTGACCGAGCGGACCGTGCCGGCCGCCCGGCTCGCCGAGTCCATGGCCTTCCTGACGAGCGGCGTCGTCGGGGGCCAGGCCCTCGCCCTCGCCCTCTCGGGCCGGCTCGCGGAGGGCCACGGGGCCCCGGCGGCGTTCGTCGTGGCCGTCCTCGCCGCCGTGCTCTGCGCGGCCTTGTCCTGGACGGTCCGCACCCGCGTCCCATCCTCGCCGGCGGCCTCCTGACGCCCCGCCGGCTCCCGGGAACGCGGCGGGCGGCACCAGCCCCTCCCGACCGGCCGGCTGGCCGTCGCCGCACAGCGAGGCGGGGGCGGCCTCCCGCGCCGCCCCCGCCTCGCCTTCGGCCCCGACCGTCAGGCCCGTCGCCCGGTCACGCCGGGCGGCACAGGACCGTCAGGCTGAGCGGCGCCAGGGTCACCCGTTCGCCCGCCGCCACCTTGGGCCCCTCCTGTGGCGGGATGCCTTCCGGATGGGAGGTGTCGACCACGACCCGCCAGGTCTGGCCGTGATTGACCGGGACCTCGAACTCCAGCTCCTGCGAGGAGGCGTTGAACATCAGCAGGAAGGAGTCGTCGGCGATCCGCTCGCCCTGCGTACCCGGCTCCGAGATGGCGTTGCCGTTCAGGAAGACCGTCAGCGCCTGCGCGTGCGCCGCCTGCCAGTCCCGCGCGGTCATCTCCTCGCCCGTCGGCGTGAACCACGCGATGTCGGTCAGCTCGTCGTGCGTGCCCTCCACCGGCCGCCCGTGGAAGAAGCGGCGGCGCCGGAAGACCGGATGGTCCCGCCGCAGCCGCACCATCGCCCGGGTGAACTCCAGCAGGGTGCCCTCCTCCTCGGCCCCCGGCTCAGGCCAGCGCACCCACGACACTTCGTTGTCCTGGCAGTAGGCGTTGTTGTTGCCGCCCTGCGTCCGCCCGAACTCGTCGCCGTGGCTGAGCATCGGCACGCCCTGCGACAGCATCAGCGTCGCGAGGAAGTTGCGCATCTGGCGGAGGCGCAGCTCCCTGATGCCGATGTCGTCCGTGTCGCCCTCGGCGCCGCAGTTCCAGGACCGGTTGTGGCTCTCCCCGTCCCGGTTGCCCTCGCCGTTCGCCTCGTTGTGCTTCCCGTCGTACGACACGAGGTCGCGCAGCGTGAAGCCGTCGTGGCAGGTCACGAAGTTCACCGAGGCGAGCGGACGCCGGCCGTCGTCCTGGTACAGATCGGACGAGCCGGTGAGCCGGGACGCGAACTCGGCGAGCGTGCGCGGCTCGCCGCGCCACAGGTCCCGTACGCAGTCGCGGTACTTCCCGTTCCACTCGGTCCACAGCGGCGGGAAATTGCCGACCTGGTAGCCGCCCTCGCCCACGTCCCAGGGCTCGGCGATCAGCTTCACCTGGCTGACCACCGGGTCCTGCTGCACCAGGTCGAAGAAGGACGACAGCCGGTCCACCTCGTGGAACTGGCGGGCCAGGGTGGCCGCCAGGTCGAAGCGGAAGCCGTCGACGTGCATCTCCGTGACCCAGTACCGCAGCGAGTCCATGATCATCTGGAGTACGTGCGGGGACCGCATGAGCAGCGAGTTCCCGGTACCGGTGGTGTCGAAGTAGTGCTCGGGCGCGTCGTCCACGAGACGGTAGTACGAGGGGTTGTCCAGGCCCCGGAAGGAGAGCGTCGGGCCCAGGTGATTGCCCTCCGCGGTGTGGTTGTAGACCACGTCGAGGATGACCTCGATCCCGGCCTGGTGCAGCGCCTTGACCGCCGACTTGAACTCCAGGACCTGCTGGCCCCGGTCGCCCCAGGAGGCGTAGGCGTTGTGCGGGGCGAAGAAGCCGATGGTGTTGTAGCCCCAGTAGTTCGCCAGGCCCGAGTCCACCAGCCGGTGGTCGTTGACGAACTGGTGGACCGGCATCAGCTCCAGCGCCGTGACGCCCAGTTCCTTCAGGTGCCCGATGACCGACGGGTGTGCGAGGCCCGCGTACGTGCCGCGCAGCTCCTCCGGAAGCTCCGGATGGAGCATCGTCAGGCCCTTCACATGGGCTTCGTAGATCACCGTGCGGTGGTAGTCGGTCCTCGGGCGCCGGTCGTCGCCCCAGTCGAAGTACGGGTTCACCACGACCGAGGTCATCGTGTGCGGCGCCGAGTCGAGGTCGTTGCGCGAGTCCGGCCGCCCGAAGTGGTAGCCGTACACCGCCTCGCCCCAGTCCACGGAGCCCGAGACCGCACGGGCGTACGGGTCGAGGAGCAGCTTCGCCGCGTTGCAGCGCTGCCCCTGCTCCGGCGCGTACGGACCGTGGACCCGGAATCCGTACCGCTGGCCGGGCATCACGCCCGGCAGATAGGCGTGACGTACGAAGGCGTCCGTCTCGCGCAGCTCGACGGCCGTCTCCGACCCGTCGTCATGGATCAGACACAGCTCGATTCTGTCGGCGGTCTCCGAGAAGACCGCGAAGTTCGTTCCGGCGCCGTCGTAGGTGGCGCCCAGGGGATACGCCTGTCCCGGCCAGACCTGCATAGATAAGACTCTTCCATTCTGATCCGGGTGTGGGGGTGCACTCCGGCCAAATCCTGCCGCAAAGAAGGGCAACCTCCTAGGACTTCGACCCGTCCTACCGGGTGACCGCATGCACGTGGGGGAACAGAGGGGGAAGTGTGTACGAATCAGTGCGCCGCCATCTGGGGAAGGTGGTGGCGGGCACGGCCCTGGCCGTGACGGGGACCGCCGTCATGGTCGGGGTCACCCTGCCGGGAACGGCGGGCGCCGACGACACGCCGAGGGCCGGCATCGCCGGCGAGCGCGGCGGCGGACCGGGGGCCGCGGAGGGCGCGTCGGGCGACGGCGGAGCCGCCCCGGAGCCCGCGACCCTGGCCGTCGCGCCGCCCGAGGGAACGAAGGGGGTGGGCACCGACCCGCTCACCGACGACGAGCTGAAGCGGGCCGAGACGCTGGCGCTGACCCCGCCGGCCCGGGCCGCGCGGCGCGACGTCGAGGGGGCGCGGGGCCCGCAGCACCTGGGCACCGAGCTGGCCGACCCGCGCCCCGAGGAGGCCGACGACCCCGCCGCGCCGCGCCGGGCGGAGGTCCGCTTCTACGACTACGAACGCGACGAGCTGATCACCCGGACCGTCGACCTCGGCACCGGGAAGGTCGAGAGCGCCGCCGCCCAGCGCGGCGTCCAGCCCTCGGCCCACCCCGAGGAGCTGCGCGAGGCCCTGGAGCTCATCCTGAAGAGCCCGCTCGGCAAGGGCGTCCGCGAGGACTACAAGGACGCCACCGGCAAGCCCCTGACCTCGGCCGACCAGCTCTGGTTCAACGGCGACGTCTACCGCCCCTACCGCGAGGCGAAGGTGCCCGCACCGCTCACCGCCTGCGGCGGGCACCGGTGCGTCCGGCTCGTCACCAAGATCCACAACGGGTCCTGGATCGACACCCGGAACCTGATCGTCGACCTCAGCGCCAGGACGGTGACCCGCGTCGGCTGACCGCGCCCCGCGCCGGCCGGCCCCACGCCACGACCCACCCGTCCCACCCGTCCCACCCGCCCCCGCGCCCCGGCGCGGGCCGGCCGCCGTCGGCCCGCCCGCCCCCGGCCCGGGGACGGCGCCGCGCGGATCGACCACTCGCGCGCCCGTCCGCCTTCCGCACTTCCGTACGAGGGAGTTCGTCCTCATGTCCACCCCATCGCTCGCGCGTGCCCGCAGGCACGGCGCCGTGCTCGCCGCGGCCGGTCTGCTCGCCACCGCCACGGCCGCCGCCGGACCGGCGACCGCCGCCACCGCCGCGCCCACCCCGCCCCGGCCCGACTGCTCCGCCGCGTACCGCATCGAGCAGAAGCTCGACGGCGGCACCACCTGGCGCATGTGCTGGCGCTACGACACCGACTCCGGCCTCGTCCTGGACAAGGTCACCTACCAGCCCAAGAGCGCGAGCACGCCCATCCGCGTGCTCAACAGCGCCAAGCTCGCCCAGATCCACGTGCCGTACGACGACGGCAACGCCGAGTACGACGACCTCACCGGCGCCGGATTCGGCTGGGGCCTGCAGAACCTGAAGCCCGCCGAGTGCCCCGGCGGAACCCTCACCAGCGTGAAGGTGCCCGAGGTCGGCAAGGTCAACGGCCTGTGCACCACCACCCGCGCCCGCGGCCACGCCTACCGCATGGCCAACGACCAGGGCACCAAGGTCTGGCAGACCCAGGGCAAGGACCTGCTCGTCTACACCGTGAACAAGGTCGCCTGGTACGAATACATCACCGAATGGCGGTTCTCCTCCGACGGCACGATCGCCGCCAACGTCGGCGCCACCGGCAGCCTCTCGCCCTTCGACTACAACGCCACCGACGGCAAGGGCTGGCCCATCGGACCGGGCGCCCGCTCCTACGCCACCAGCCACGCCCACAACGTCTTCTGGCGGCTCGACTTCGGCCTCGACGGCAGCGTCAAGGACAGGATCGAGCAGTACGACTCCAAGGTCACCGCACCGGGCCCGCAGGGCGGCGGCCCGACCGTGAAGACCACCCGCACCCCCGTCACCAAGGAACTCGCCGGGGACGCGAAGAACATGCGCTGGTGGCGCGTGGTCAGCGCGAACGGCAAGAACAAGGACGGCCACGCCCGCTCGTACGAGATCGTGCCCGGCCCCTCCAACACCCACGCCGGCCGCGGCTTCACCCGGCACGACATCTACTTCACCCAGAGCCGCGCCTGCGAGCAGTTCGCCAGCAACAACATCCTGAACTGCGGCCCCAACGCCCCCGACAGCGTGGACAAGTGGGTCAACGGCGAGACACTGACCGACCCGGCCGTCTGGGTCAACATCGGGTTCCACCACATCGCCCGGGACGAGGACCAGCAGCCGATGCCCGTCCACTGGCAGGGATTCCAGCTCGCGCCCAGGGACGTAACCGCTATGAATCCGCTCACTCCGGCTGATCTCGCCAACCAGAACGGCACTCCCCAACAGGGGAGTTGAGCGAGCAGCCTGACGATCCTGCTGCACCGCCTCCCGCTCCCGGAGTACCCTTCCTTGATCTTGTCGGACTGATCAGACGGGCGTCCAGGAGCAGAAGGCGGTGCGCGGGTGAGCTCGGGAGGTCTGGAGCTGCCCCCAGGTGACGCGGGTCACGAGGGGAGCTCCCCCGACCCCGGCGAAGGGCCGCCCGGAGCGGTCACCGTCGCCAGGCCGATGGAGATCGGGGCGGAGCTGGACTGGGACGCCGACGCGTGGAGCGAGGTGCGCACCCGCGCCCAGCGCGCCGGGCGCGCCTATATCTGGCTGAATCTCGTCGAGCAGCGCCTGCGCGCGGTGGTCGCGGCGGTCCTGCGGCCCGTGTACGAGCCCACGCACGGCGAGGAGTGGGTGGTGGCCGCGGCCGGCCCGGCCGGCCAGGAGTGGGTGCAGCGGGCCGTCGCCGTCCGGGAGGTCTCCCGGCGCAAGGGGTACCTCCTCGACCCGGCCGACGACAACGTCCTCAGCTTCCTCACGCTCCCGCAGCTGCGGGAGCTGATGGTGCAGCACTGGCCCTGCTTCGAGCCGTACTTCGACGACCGGCGCGAGGTCGAACTGGCCCTGGACGAGCTGGAGGTGACGCGCAACGTCGTCTCCCGCAACCGGGCCCTGTCGCTGACCGTGCTCGCCCAGTCCGAGCGCGCCTCCGCCCGGCTCCTGGAGATCCTCGGGAGCGGGGCCGGCGTGCCGTCCGCCGACCGGCTGCCCGTCGACGCGGTCGAGGACCTCGTCGGCGACCGGTACGCCGACGTCGTCTCCGTCCACCCCGACCGGGTCCGGCTCCAGCGGCAGCTGCCGGCCGAGGACCTCTTCGGCGGGGCCCGCCGCCTCGACGCCACCGGCATAGGCCTGAACCTCCTCGTGCAGAACTTCTCCGGTCGCCGGCTGGTCCGCCTGGCCGAGTCCGGCTGCCGCATACGGCTCCTCTTCCTCAACCCGGCCAGCAGCGCCGTGAAGCGGCGCGAGCGCGAACTCGGCCTGAAGAAGGGCGAGCTGAGCCGCTCGGTCGAGATGAACATCCTCCACATGCGGCGGGTCCGCTCCAAGCTGCGCGACCCCGGGGCCTTCCAGATCCACGTCTTCGACGAGACCCCCCGCTTCACCGCGTACCTCGTCGACGGCGACGGGCCGGACGGGGTCGGCGTCGTCCAGTCCTATCTCCGGCGCGCCCGGGGGATGGAGGCGCCGGTCCTCGTGCTGCGCGGGGGAGGGCGGAACGTGGTGCGCTCCGGACGCCAGGACGGCCGGGACGGCGACAACGGACTTTTCGAGACGTACCGGGAGGAGTTCGAGTCGGTGTGGCTCGACTCCCGTCCGGTCTCCTGAGCGCTCCCGGGCGCTCCGCGGCCTGGACCGGGGGCGTTGTCAGTGGCGCGTGCGAGGGTGTTCAGCACCACGGGGGAGATCACGTAAGGAGGTCCCGATGGCTTGGCACGGGGAAACGCTGGTCGGCTTCGACCTGGAGACGACCGGGACGGAACCGCTGGAGGCGCGGATCGTGACGGCGTCGGTCGTCGGCGTCCACGGCGGACGGGTGGTGCGGCAGCGGGACTGGCTGGCCGACCCCGGGATCCGCATCCCGGCCCAGGCCTCGGCGATCCACGGCATCAGCAGCGAGCGCGCGGCGGCCGAGGGTCGCCCGGTGCGCGAGGTGGCGGACGAGATCGCCGAGACGCTGACGGGGTACTGGGCGCGGGGCGTCCCGGTCGTCGCGTACAACGCGGCCTTCGACCTGACCCTGCTCTCCGCCGAACTGCGCCGCCACGGCCTGCCCTCGCTGGGCGACCGACTGGGCGGCGCCGCCACCGGCCCGGTCATCGACCCGTACACCATCGACCGCGCCGTCGACCGGTACCGCCGGGGGAAGCGAACGCTGGAAGCGGTCTGCGGGGAGTACGGCGTGGTCCTGGAAGCGGCCCACCAGGCGGCCGCCGACGCCCTGGCCGCCGTGCGGGTCGCGATCGCGATAGCCGACCGGCACGCGTCGGTGGCCGCGTTGAGCCCCGCCGAGCTGCATGAGCGTCAGATCGACTGGTACCGCGCCTGGGCGGAGGACTTCCAGACCTTCCTCCGCCGCAAGGGCACCCCGGACGCGACCGTCGACCCGTCCTGGCCCCTGCGGGAGCCGGCACCGGCGCCGCACTGACGGGCGCGCGCACGCGCCGGCGTCGCCCTGGAGGTGGTCCCGGCTCCGCATTGGGGGCGGTGCCGGGAGGCGGCGTCCGCACCGGTCAGCGCTCTCCGGAGGCGAGCGCCTGTCGGTGGGAGAGAGTGATCCGACGCCGCGAAGGGTCGACCTCCACTATTTTCACCGTGAGGGCGTCTCCGACCTGGACCACGTCCTCGGGCCGCACCGCGTGTCCGTCGGCCAGCTCGGTGAGGTGCACCAGGCCTTCGAGGCCGTCCTCTCTGTCCTCGATACGGACGAAGGCGCCGAACGGTACGAGTTTGGTCACGACGCCGTTCGTGATCTGGCCGACCTGCCGTACGAACGATGGCATCGGGTCCTTGTGCAATGCCTTCAGGGACAGCACCACGCGCTCGCGCACCAGGTCGACATCGAGGATCTCGGCCGAGATCTCCTGGCCGATGGCGACGATGTCCGAGGGGTGCTCGAAAGGGCGCCAGGACAGTTCGGGAATGTTGATCATCGCGGTGAAGCCGCCGATGTCCACGAAGGTCACGCCGAAGTCGGCGATCTCCGTGACCGTGCCCGTGCAGATCTGTCCACGATGGAGCGTCTTCAGGAAGGCCCAGTTCCGGTCGCTCGGTGTCGACTCGGTCCTCCACCGCGCGCGCAGGACGCCGTCGCTGTCGGGCAGGACCGCGGTGAACAGCGGGTGACGTTCGTCGAGAGCCCAGGGCAGGGCCATGGCGGCGCGGGCGCCTGCCACGTGAGCGGCCAGTTGCCGGTACTCGGAGTCGTCGGCCAGCGCGCTGGAGAGGACCCCGTCCTCGTCTTCCCATACGAATTCCACCGTACCCTCGTCGGGAAGCGATGCGAGGACCGCGTCGACATCGGTGGAGAGGTCAGGCCAGACGGTCAACTGGGCACGGGGGGCGAGTCGGCCGCGCACCGCGTCGAGAGTGTGCTCGGTGAGGCGGTGCCAGCGGGAGGCATTGTGCAGGTACCCCTCCTCCAGCAGCACCGCGTGCCGCATGGCGACGGACCAGCGCAGACGGGCCCAGAAGTCCTCATCGGCAGGCCGCTGCACGCCGGGTTCGTCGAAGTCCCCCTCATAGGGCGAGGCTTGCAGCCGCTCGGGGAAGAGACCGAGAGCCCGGGTGCGGGCCATGGCGCGCTCGCACGCCTTGTCGCTGCTGACGTAGACGTACTGATCCCAATCGACCTGCACGTCGAACCTGTCCTCCACCGCAAGACGGCACCAGGCACCGTGGTCGCGGAGCATCCCCCTGACCAGCTCCAGGCCGATAGGAACGGTCACCTCCGCCCCGTCGTGGAATCCGGCGAGGTCGGGCGGGAAAAGCCCGGCAAGGCCGTAGCCATCGATCGTCGGTTCCCGACCGAAGTGAACATGACCGGGGAGCCCCGGCTCACGAATGGCCAGTCGGTCGACGCCGGTGTCCTCGGCGAAGGCGGCAACTGCTTCCAGATACGCGGCCTCGACCGGTCCGTGGTCGCTGGTCGAGTCCTCGGCGCCGATGTAGCCGCCGTGCTCGTCGCGGTCGGCGGGGTCGTACTTGGTGATGCGGTAGACGAAGGACGGCACACTGCTCCCCGTGGTTGTCGGCGACGCCCGCTCCGCGGCCGATGCCGTGACCGGGAGCGCAGGGCGGGAGAGCCGGCGCATCGCCGCTACGAGGATGACCATCGGGATCACCTTCCGCAACCGGGATTCCACGCCGCATCGGGCCGCATCGACCAGGGATCAGAGCGGGTACCACCGGACCTCGGGGTCGTCGTCGCGGAGGGAGGAGACGCGGCGTTCGAATTCGGTCAGGGCCTTCGGGTTCGTCGGGGCGTGTTGGGCCACCCATGCGCAGCTCGCCGTCTCGCGGGCTCCGCGCAGGACCGCGCAGCCCTCCCAGGTGCGGACGTCCCAGCCGTAGGCGTCGGTGAACGCGTCGTAGGCCGCCGGGTCGAGCCCGTAGCGGTCGCGGGAGAGGGCGAGGACCACCAGGTCGTGCTCGCGCAGGTCGGAGGAGAAGGTCTCCAGGTCGACCAGGACGGGGCCGTCGGGGCCGACGTGGACGTTGCGGGGCAGCGCGTCGCCGTGGATCGGGCCGGGGGTGAGGTGGGGGGTGAGCGCGGCCGCCGCCGGGGCGAAGGAGTCGCGGCGGTCCCGCAGGAAGGCCGCGTCGGCCGGGTCGATCGCGTCGCCGGCGAGCCGCAGCCACCGCTCGACCCCGCCGAGCAGTTCACGGCGGGGGAGGGTGAACTCCGTGGGCTCCGCGAGGGCGTGGATCCGGCGGAGCAGCGGGGCCAGGTCCCGGGGCTCGGCGGGCCGTACGGCCTCGGGCAGCCGGTGCCAGAGGGTGACCGGGTGGCCGTCCACCAGGAGCGGCTTCGGTTCCGCCGCCCGTACCGCCGGGACGTCCGCCTCCGCCAGCCAGTCGGCGAGCGCCAGCTCCCGCTCGGCGCGGGGCAGCAGCTCGGCGTCCCGGCCGATCTTGACCGCCCGGTCGCCCGCCGCGAAGACCGCGTTCTCGCCCAGCGCGAGCAGCGACGCCTCCGACTCCCGGGACGGCAGTCCCGCGGCGGCCAGGATCTCCCGTGCCCGCGCCTCGTCCATGCGTCTCTCCGTCTCTCTCCGATGCGTGTGCGAATCAGCCAAAGTCTCCCATCGACGCAGGTTGCCTTGACGAACCCACGGCCCGTCAGGAGCATGACGGGGCCCGTTGCAACGTTGCACATGCCGTAGACGTCCTCCGAGGGGTTTCCTCTGTGAGTGTGGTGACCGCGCCGAAGCGGTCCGGCCGACCGGCGCCCGCCGGCCGGGGACCGGACCGGAGGCAGGGGCCCGGCGCCTGGTTCCTGGTGCTGCCGGCCCTGATCCCGATCCTGGTCCTGAGCGTCGGCCCGCTGCTCTACGGCATCGCGCTCGCCTTCACGGACGCCCAGTCCGGCCGCACCCAGCCCACCCAGTGGGTGGGCACCCTCAACTTCCGGGACCTGCTGCACGACACGCTCTTCTGGGACTCGTTCCGGATCGGCCTCGTGTGGGCCGTCGGCGTCACCGTCCCGCAGTTCCTGCTCGCCCTCGGTCTGGCGCTGCTCCTCAACCAGAACCTCCGCTTCCGCTGGCTCGCCCGAGCGCTCGCGATCATCCCCTGGGCCATGCCCGAGGTCGTCGTCGGCATCATGTGGCGGCTGGTCTACAACCCCGACGCGGGCATCCTCAACGAGACCATCCGCGACCTGGGCCTCGGGGAGGGGCGCGACTGGCTCACCGGGCTCGCGACCGCGCTGCCCGCCGTGATCGTCGTCGGGGTCTGGGCCGGGATGCCCCAGACCACGGTCGCCCTGCTCGCCGGGCTCCAGAACACCCCGCACGAACTCCACGAGGCCGCGGCCCTCGACGGCGCGGGCGCCTGGCGCCGCTTCCGTACCGTCACCTGGCCCGCCCTGCGGCCCGTCGCCCTCGCCATCACGGCGCTCAACTTCATCTGGAACTTCAACTCCTTCGCCCTGGTCTACGTCCTGACCAACGGCGGTCCCGGCGGCCGCACCCGGCTGCCGATGCTCTTCGCGTACGAAGAGGCGTTCCGCTACGGACAGTTCGGCTACGCCGCCGCGATGGGCTGCGTGATGGTCGCCGTCATCTCCGTGCTCCTCGCCCTCTATCTCGTCGGACGGCTGAAGGGGGACCAGGACCGGTGAGCATCCGTACCGGCAAGCCCGCGCGGGCCGGACAGTACCTCGCGCTTCTCGCCTATCTCGTCTTCCTCGCCTTCCCGTTCCTCTGGCTGATCTCCACCGCCTTCAAGCCCGCCCCCGAGCTGGCCTCGCTCCACCCCACCTGGATCCCCGAGGACCCCACCCTCGCCAACTTCCGGCAGGCCTTCGACGAACAGCCGCTGCTCCGGGCCGCCGGGAACAGCCTGATCGCCGCCTTCTCCGCCGCCCTGATCGCCGTCGTCATCGCCACCCCCATGGCCTATGTCATGGCCCGGCACCGGGGCCGGCTCACCACCGCCGCCACCGGCTGGGTCGTGGTCAGCCAGGCGTTCCCCTTCGTCCTCGTGATCATCCCGCTCTTCCTCGTCCTCAAGAACCTCCACCTGATCAACAGCCTCGCCGGGCTGGTCATGGTCTACGTCGTCTGGTCGCTGCCGTTCGCGCTGTGGATGCTGGTGGGGTACGTCCGGGCCGTCCCGGCCGAGCTGGAGGAGGCCGCCGCCGTCGACGGCGCGGGCAGGCTCCGGATCCTCGTCTCGGTCACCGCCCCGCTGCTCGCCCCCGGCATCGTCGCCACCGCGCTCTTCGCCTTCATCACCGCGTGGAACGAGTTCTTCTTCGCGCTCGTCCTGCTCAAGACCCCGGAGAAGCAGACCTTGCCGGTCGTCCTCACCCATTTCCTCGGCGCCGAGGGCGTCGCCGACCTCGGCCCGCTGGCCGCGGCCGCCTTCCTCGCCACCCTCCCCTCGCTCGTCGTCTTCGCGGTCATCCAGAAACGGATCACCGGCGGCATGCTCACCGGGGCGGTGAAGTCCTGATGCGCCCGCCCCGCTCGCTCACCGCCGTGACGGCCGTGACCGCCGTGCTGGCCCTGCTGCTCACGGGCTGCGCCGGGGACGGCGAGAGGGAGGACGGGAAGGTACGGCTCCGGTTCCAGTCCCTCGCCTGGCAGCAGGAGTCCGTCGACGCCAACAAGGAGCTGGTGGCGGAGTGGAACGCCGCCCACCCCGACATCCAGGTCGACTACGTCCAGGGCAGCTGGGACTCCGTCCACGACCAGCTCCTCACCTCCTTCGAGGGAGGCGAAGCGCCCGACATCATCCACGACGCCTCCGACGACCTGGCCGACTTCGCCTACGGCGGCTACCTCGCCGATCTGACCGGCCTCCTCCCCGCCCGGCTGCGCGCCGACATCCCCGCGCACAGCTGGCGGACGACGACCTTCGGCAAGGGGGTCTACGGCGTGCCGTTCCTCCAGGAACCGCGCATGATCATGGCGAACAAGAAGATCCTGGAGTCCTCCGGCGTCCGCATCCCCACCCCGGAGCGGCCGTGGAGCTGGGCGGAGTTCCGGCAGGTCGCCAAGGAGCTGACGGCGCGCATGGGCGAGGGGAGGTACGCGGTCGCCTGGCCGCTCAAGGAGCCGGTCTCCGTCAGTCTCAACCTGGGTCTCTCGGCCGGCGGGCAGCTCTTCCACCGGGGCGCGGACGGCAAGGTCACCGTCCGCTTCACCGAGGCCGACGGCGTCGTGCCGGGCACCATCCACGACCAGGTCGACGTCGACGGCACCGCCTCGCGCTCCACGCTCGGCTCGGGCGGCTCGGACACCCTGCCGGGCTTCTTCGGCGGCAAGTACGCGATGGTCCCGCTGGGGTTCTCGTACCGGCAGCAGATCACCCAGCAGGCGCCGAAGGGCTTCGAGTGGATCGTGCTGCCCGCGCCGGCAGGGGAGGACGGGCTCGCGCAGGGGGTGAGCCCGCAGACGCTCTCCATCGCCGAGGAGAGCCCCCACAAGAAGGAGGCGGCGCTCTTCCTCGACTTCTTCCTCCGGCCGGCGAACATGGTCCGCCTCGCGCGGGGCGACTGGATGCTGCCCACCGGCACGGCGGCCCTCGCCGACCCCTCCCTGCACACGGCGAAGGACGGCTGGGCGACCGGCGCGGCGGTGGCCCGGCAGCTGCGGCCGGCGCCGGCGCAGTCGGTGCGGGGCTACGCCGAGTGGAAGGACAAGGTGGCGACGCCGGCGTTCCAGGAGTACTACAGCGGGGCGATCGACGCCGACGAGCTGCGCGCAAGGCTGGAGGAGGACGGCAACCTGGTGCTCGCCCGCTACCAGCGCGACTGAAATGACTGGACGAGACGTCTCGTCTCGCGTACGGTTCGGGCATGACCACCACGCCGCGCGCCCATATCGCCATGTTCTCCATCGCCGCACACGGACATGTGAATCCGAGCCTGGAGGTGATCCGGGAACTCGTCGCCCGTGGCCACCGCGTCAGCTACGCCATCCCCGCCTCCTTCGCCGAGAAGGTGGCCGCGACCGGGGCCACCCCCGTCGTCTACACCTCCACCCTGCCCACCGACGACGACCCCGAGGCCTGGGGGACGGAGCTGATCGACAACATCGAGCCGTTCCTCGACGACGCCGTCCAGGCGCTGCCCCAGCTCGCCGACGCCTTCGACGCCGACCGGCCCGACCTGGTGCTGCACGACATCACCGCGTACCCCGCGCCGGTCCTCGCACACCGCTGGGGCGTGCCGGCGGTCGCACTCTGGCCGAATCTCGTTCCCTGGGAGGGGTACGAGGAAGAGGTCGCCGAGCCCATGTTCGCCGCGCTCAAGACCTCCGAGCGGGGCAAGGCGTACTACGCGCGGTTCACGTCCTGGCTCACCGAGCACGGCGTGGAGACCCACCCCGACCGGCTCATCGCCCGCCCCCGCCGGGCCCTCGTCCTCATCCCGCGCGCGCTCCAGCCGAACGCCGACCGGGTCGACGAGTCCGTCTTCACCTTCGTCGGGGCCTGCCAGGGTGAGCGGGCGGACCAGGGGGAGTGGCAGCGGCCGGCCGGGGCGGAGAAGGTGCTCCTGGTCTCCCTGGGCTCCGCCTTCACCAAACAGCCGGACTTCTACCGCGCCTGCGCCGAGGCCTTCGCCGACCTCCCCGAGTGGCATGTCGTGCTGCAGATCGGGAAGTTCGTCGACCCCGCGGAGCTCGGCCCGCTGCCCGCCCACGTCGAGGCCCGGTCCTGGGTGCCGCAACTGGCCATCCTGAAGCAGGCGGACGCGTTCATCACCCACGCCGGCGCCGGCGGCAGCCAGGAGGGACTGGCCACGGCGACCCCGATGGTCGCGGTGCCGCAGGCTGTCGACCAGTTCGGCAACGCCGACATGCTCCAGTCGCTCGGGGTGGCCCGGCACCTGCCGATGGAGGAGGCGACGGCGGAGCGCCTGCGCGAGGCCGTCCTGGCCCTGACCGGGGATCCCGAGGTGGCCCGGCGCGGCAAGGAGAGCCAGGAGCGGATGGCGAAGGAGGGCGGCACGGCCCGGGCCGCGGACCTCATCGAGGCCGAACTCCACTGACGGACAGCGGTGATGAAGGCCCCCGGGACCCCCGGGGGCCTTGCGCATGGTCCCTTTCATGGGAGTATGCGTGATTTGTTATTAAGAAAGCTTGTTGAATAAGTCATAGGTGTGTGAAGGCCCTTTGATTTGCACTCGTCAATCGGTCAGGGTTTCGAGCACAGCTACCGGAGAGTTTCGCTCCAGTGGCCCAACCCCCCACAAATGCTGACGAGGAGACCCCTCTTCATGGCTACACACAAGCGAGTTCGCCGGACGAAGCTCATCGTCGTCGCCACCGCGATAGCGGCCGCGACCGGAGTCACCGCCCTCACCACCCCGTTCGCCGGCGCGGCCACCGCGCCCGCCGAAGGAACCGTCCACGGACTCGGAGCCGAAGGCGCGGTCGCCGGAAGCTACGTCGTCCTGCTGGACGAGAACGCCGACAAGGGGAAGCTCGCCGAGGAGTACGGCGGCACCCTGCGCCGCAGCTACGACTCGGCCGTCAACGGCTTCTCGGTCAACGGCATGTCGGAGACCGAGGCCAAGCGCCTCGCCGCCGACCCGGCCGTCGCCAAGGTCGTGCAGAACAAGAAGTTCACCATCAACGCCACCCAGGCCGACCCGCCCTCCTGGGGCCTCGACCGGGTCGACCAGGCCGACACCGCCGGGGACGCGAAGTACACCTACCCCGACAAGGCCGGCGAGGGCGTCACCGCGTACGTCATCGACACCGGAGTCCGCGTCACGCACAAGGACTTCGAGGGCCGCGCGGCCGACGGCTTCGACGCCATCGACAACGACAACACCGCGCAGGACGGCAACGGCCACGGCACCCACGTGGCCGGCACCCTCGCGGGCGCCACCTACGGCGTCGCGAAGAAGGCGAAGATCGTCGCCGTCCGCGTCCTCGACGACAACGGCTCCGGCACCACCGAGCAGGTCGTCGCCGGCATCGACTGGGTCACCGAGAACCACCAGGGCCCCTCCGTCGCCAACATGAGCCTGGGCGGCGGCGCCGACCCGGCTCTCGACGAGGCCGTCAAGAAGGCCATCGCCGCCGGCGTCACCTTCGGCGTCGCCGCCGGCAACGAATCCTCCGACGCCGGCCAGGGCTCCCCCTCCCGCGTCCAGGAAGCCCTCACGGTGGCCTCCTCCACCAAGAACGACGAGCAGTCCGACTTCTCCAACTTCGGCGCGGTCGTGGACCTCTACGCCCCGGGCTCCGACATCGCCTCGGCCTGGAACGACAGCGACACCGGTACGAAGACCATCTCCGGCACCTCGATGGCGACCCCGCACGTGGTCGGTGCCGCCGCCGTCTACCTCGCCGGACACCCCGACGCCACCCCGGACCAGGTCGCCCAGGCCCTGGTCGGCGGCGCCACCGCCGACAAGATCACCAACCCCAGCCAGGGCACCGCCAACAAGCTGCTCAAGATCGTCGAGTAGCGGCCCCCTTCGCCTGGCCGACGGCCGCCGCGCCCTCCCCCACGGGGCGCGACGGCCGTCCTATCGTGTGACCATGACGACGACCCACGCCGCCCTGCTGCGCGGCATCAACGTGAGCGGCCACCGCAAAGTCCCCATGGCGCAGCTCCGTTCGCTCCTCGAAGAGCTCGGCCACCGGGACGTCCGGACCTATCTGCAGAGCGGCAACGCCGTCTTCACCACCGACGCCGACGACCAGGACGAGGAGACGCTCCGGCAGTCCCTCGAAGCCGCCGTCGAGCAGCACTTCGGCTTCCACGTCGACTGCCTGGTGCGCGACGCGGAGTACCTCGCGGCCGTGGCCGACGCCTGCCCGTTCCCCGCCGCCGAGCTGGAGGGCAGACAGCTCCACGCCACCTACTTCTCCGCACCCGTCGCACCCGAGCGGCTCGCCGGGATCGACCAGGCCGCCTTCCTCCCCGAGGAGTTCCGGCTCGGCGACCGCGTCCTCTACCTCTACGCGCCCGACGGCCTCGGCAGGTCCAAGCTCGCCGAGGCGCTGTCCCGGCCCGGCCTCACCAAGGGCATCGTCGCCACCACCCGCAACTGGAACACCGTCGTGAAACTGGTCGAGATGACCCGCGCCTGAGCGCCGCACCCCGCCCGGCCCTCCTGCTCACGCGGAGCGCCCGGCCCGCACCCACGCCGGATCGAATGGCCCAGTTGACGGAGTCGCGACCGGCCCGCCGCTCCGGCGGGCCCGTTGGCTAGGCTCACGCTCCATGACGACCGAGACGCAGCCCAGGACCGCCGTCGACTTCTACTTCGACCCCGCCTGCCCCTTCGCCTGGATCGCCTCCCGCTGGATGCTGGAGGTCGAGCGGCACCGCGACATCGACCTGCGGTTCCGGGTGATGAGCCTGTACTTCCACAACGTCGGCAACGACCTGCCCGACTGGTACCGGGAACTCGTCGACAAGTCGATCGGCCCCGTCCGGGTCGCCGTCGCGGCGGCGGAGAAGCACGGCGAGGAGGTCCTGCGCCCGCTCTACACCGCGTACGGCACCCGCATCCACAACGAGAAGCAGTCCGACTTCGACGCCGTCATCGCCGAATCCCTCGCCGAGGCCGGGCTGCCGGCCGAGCTGGCCGCCGCCGCGCACGACGAGAGGTACGACGAGGCGGTCCGCCGCAGCCACGACGCCGGCAAGGACCCGGAGGTGGACGGCTACGTCGGCACGCCGACGCTCCACCTCGACGGCACGGTCTGGTTCGGTCCCGTCCTGCGGGCCGTCCCGCGCGGCGAGAAGGCGGCCGAGCTGTTCGACAGCTTCCGCGTGCTGGCCGGCCACCCCGACCTGTTCGAGCTCAAGCGGCCCCGCACCGGCGGCCTGGACTTCAGCTGACCGCCGTCAGCGCGGCCGCGGTCCGCGCCTCGTCGTAGCGGGCGGTCAGCAGCCGCGCCAGCTCCGGCGAGGGACCCAGGACACCGGCGAGGACGTCCGCCTCCGCCGCGCCCGCCGCGATGCGGTCCGGGAGCCGGCCCGGCGCGATGACGTACGGCGCCACCGCCACCCGGCGCACACCGTCGGCGCGCATCGCGCGGACCGCGTCCTCGGTCCTCGGAAGGGATGCGGAGGCGAACGCAGGCCGCACGGAGCACCAACCGGTGCGCCGCAGCTCCCGCGCCGTTTCTGCGATCACTGCGATCGCCTCCGGGTCTGAGGAGCCCGCCGAGGCCAGGACGACCCCGGTCGTGCTCTTGTCGGCGGGCCCGAGGCCCGCCTCGTACAGCCGTCGCTCCACCGCCGAGACCAGCAGCGGCGACGGTCCGAGGACCTCCGCCTGCCGGATCCGCAGCGAGGCGGGCGCCTGGCGCAGGACGGCGGGGATGTCGGCCTTCGCGTGGAAGGCCCGGGTCAGCAGCAGCGGCAGCGCCACCACGTCCCGTACCCCCTCGGCGGCCAGGGTCTGGAGCATCCCGGGCACCGAGGGGAGGTTGAAGTCCAGGAACGCCGTCTCCACCCGCAGCCCCGGCCGCAGAGACCGCACGCGGCGCGTCAGCGCGTGCACGGTCGCGGCGTGCCGCGGATCGCGGCTGCCGTGGGCGACGACGAGCAGGACGGGGTTCATGGGTGTCAGCTCCGGGCCAGCAGACCGCGGCTGCGCAGGACCGAGCGCTCCAGCGGGCTGAAGATCAGCAGGTCGATGGCGATGCCGACGACCAGGATCAGGATGATGGCGAGGAAGATCCCCGGCATGTCGATGTTGTTGCGGCCGTTCTCCAGCAACTGGCCCAGGCCGAGGCCCAGTTCCGGGGAGGAGGCGATGATCTCGGCGGCCATCAGGGAGCGCCAGGAGAACGCCCATCCCTGCTTCAGCCCCGCCAGATAGCCGGGCAGCGCGGCCGGCATCACGATGTGCCAGGCGCCCCTCAGCCCGGTCGCGCCGAGCGTCTGCCCGGCCCGCAGGAAGAGCGGCGGCACCTGGTCGACGCCGGCCACCAGGCCGTTGGCGATCGAGGGGACCGCGCCGAGCAGGATCACCGCGTACATCATCTGGTCGTTGAGGCCGATCCAGAGCACCGCGGGGGCGACCCAGGCGACCGAGGGCAGCGACTGGAGCCCGGAGAGGATCGGGCCGATCGCCGCCCGGACGAACTTCACCCGGGCGACCAGCAGACCCAGCGGCGTACCGATGGCGAGCGCCATCAGGAAGCCGAGCAGGGCCCGGGACACGCTCGTCCACAGGACGTCGAGGAGCGTGCCTTCCAGCCACATCGTGGACAGGCTGTCCCAGACGGCGGACGGCGGCGGGAGCTTGAACTCGTCCGTGACCTGGGCGGTCACCAGGAGCTGCCAGACGACCAGCACCAGCGCGACGGCGAGGACCGGGGGCAGCACCTTCTTCAGCAGGACCTCGCGGACCGGCGTGCGGTTCACCTGCACGGCGTCGAGCGCGTCGAGGCCCGCTTCCAGGCCGGCCAGATCGTCGGCCTTGGTGGTCGTGTCAGTGCTGGCCATGACGGCGGATCTCCCCACGCAGTTCTTCGGTGATCTCGACGGACAGCTCCGCCACGGCGGCGTCCTCGATGCGGCGCGGCTGCGGGATGTCGATGCTCCACTCCCGGGCGATCCGGCCGGGGCGGGACGACAGCAGGACCACCCGCTCGGCCAGCCGCACGGCCTCGCGCACGTTGTGGGTCACGAACAGCACCGACAGCTTCGTCTCGCGCCAGATCCGGGTCAGCTCGTCGTGCAGCACGTCCCGGGTGATGGCGTCGAGCGCCGCGAACGGCTCGTCCATCAGCAGCAGGTCGCTGTCCTGGGCGAGCGCCCTGGCCAGGGCCACGCGCTGGCGCATACCGCCGGACAGCTCGTGGACCCGCTTGCCGTACGAGCCGCGGAGCCGTACCAGTTCGAGCAGGCGCTCCGCCTCCGGGCGGCGTTCGGACTTCGGGACGCCGCGCAGCCGCAGCGCCAGTTCGATGTTCTTGCCCGCGGTCAGCCACGGGAAGAGGGCGTGCTCCTGGAACATCAGGGCGGGCCGGCCGCCGGGCGTCTCGATGGAGCCCGCGGACGGCCGGTCGAGTCCGGCGACCAGGTTGAGCAGCGTGGACTTGCCGCAGCCCGAGGCCCCCAGCAGGGTGACGAACTCGCCCGGGGCGACATCGAGCGTGATGTCGTCGAGAACGAGCTGCGGACCCGCGGGTCCGCCGAAGGACTTCGATACATGCTCGATCCGTGCGGCATGGGTCACCGCCACACGGTCCTCGGCCTTGGCGAGCGTCGCGGTCGTGGCCATGGTCGTCACCTCCTGGGAACTCGGCTGGTTGGGGGCTACTTGACGCCGAGACCGGCGTCGGCGACCTCGGGCCGGCCCGCGGCCTTCAGGACCTTGTCGAGCGGCCTCAGGTCGTAGATGCCGTTCAGGTCGGGCTTCTTGAGGAGTCCGGCCTTCACCGCGTGGTCGGCCTGGGCCCGGAGCGTCGCGGCCAGCGGATCGTCGGTGAACCGGATCGAGGGCCAGGCGGCGTCGATGACCTCGGCGCCGAGCGGCTTGCCGGTGAGGTCCTCGAGCTTGGCGTTCGCCGACGCCTTGGCCTTGTCCGGGTTGGCGTTGATCCACGCGTTGGTCTTCACCGAGCCGCGCAGGACCGCCTCGACCACGTCCGGGTGCTCGGTGAGGAACTTCTGGGACACGATGATGTTCGTGATCACGAACTTCTCGTCGGGCCACAGCGTCGACTCGTCGAGCAGCACCTTCGCGCCCTCGGCGACGAGCTTGGACGCCGTCGGCTCCGCGGCCCAGGCACCGTCGATGGAGCCTGAGGTGTAGGCGTTGGGGGTGACCTTGTTGTCCGTGCGGACCACGGAGACGTCGCCCTTGCCGCTCTGGGCGTCGACCTTCCAGCCCTTCTCGGAGATCCAGTTGAGGAAGGCCACGTCCTGCGTGTTGCCGAGCTGCGGGGTGGCGATCCTCTTGCCCTTGAGGTCGTCCAGGGTCTTGATCTTCTCGGGGTTGACGACGAGCTTCACGCCGCCGGAGGCCGAGCCGCCGACAATCCGCAGGTTCTTGCCGTGGGACTTGGTGTAGCCGTTGATCGCGGGGGAGGGGCCGATGAAGCCGATGTCGATCGAGTCGGCGTTCAGCGCCTCGATCTCGGAGGGGCCGGCGTTGAAGGTGGAGGCCTCGAGCCGCGTGCCGCCCAGTTCCTTCTGGAGAATGCCCTCCTGGTCGCCCACCAGGGCCGTGGCGTGGGTCAGGTTCGGGAAGTACCCGACGCGGACCGTGTCGGCCGAGAGCTTCGCGCCCTCGGCGGCCACCTTCTTCCGGTCGTCCTTGGCCTGGGAGCCGTAGCCGCACGAGGCGAGCGCGCCGATCAGCAGCGGCAGAGCCGCGAGGGCGGCGAGCGAGCGGCGCGAGGTGGTACGGAAGGCAGGCACGGAGGTTCCCCTCAGGGTCTTCGAAGTTCTCGTCGTCTATGGCGTGCGGGGTGGAGCGGGACGGCGTCGCGTACGCGGCGCACCGGCGTCAGCACGCACATCGCCCGACTCCTCCCCGGCCCGCGCCGAGGGCGCCGGAACCCACCCGGCCGCCCTCCTTGGCGAAGGTGGCGTAGACGTCCCGGCGCATGTCAGAAGTCCCAGCCCTCGTCGTCGGCGGCGGCCGCGGGAAGGGCCTTGGCGGTGGCGAAGGACTCGCCCGCCATGCCGGCGGCGAGCGTGGTGCCGTCCGCGGGGTCGATCAGCAGGAACGATCCGGTACGCCGCGAGTCGGCGTACGCGTCCAGCGCGAGCGGCTCGGCGGTACGGACCCTCACCCGGCCGATGTCGTTGGCGACGAGCTGCCCGGGCTCGGGGTGCTGGGAGAGGTCGTCCAGGGTCAGCCGGGACGGGATCTCCTTGACGATCGCCTTGACCGTGCGGGTGGTGTGCTTCAGGAGCACGCGCTGACCGACGGAGAGCGGCTGGTCGGCCACGTGGCAGACCGTCGCCTCCACGTCCTGGCTGGTGGCCGGGGCGTCGCCGTGCGGGGCCAGCAGGTCGCCGCGCGAGATGTCGATGTCGTCGGCGAGCCTGATGGTGACCGACTGCGGGGCCCAGGCGATGTCCACGGACTCGCCCAGCGCGTCGATCCCGGTGATCGTGGAGGTCCGGCCCGAGGGCAGGACCGTGATCTCCTCGCCGACCCGGAAGGCGCCGGCCGCGATCTGACCGGCGTAGCCGCGGTAGTCGGGGTGTTCGGCGGTCTGCGGGCGGATCACGTACTGCACGGGGAAGCGCGCGTGGCACGCCGTGAGGTCGTGGCTGACCGGCACGGTCTCCAGGTGCTCGAGGACGGTGGGGCCGCCGTACCAGTCCATGTTCGCGGACGGCTCCACGACGTTGTCGCCGGCCAGCGCCGAGATCGGGATCGCGGTGATCTCCGGGACGCCCAGCTCGGAGGCGTACGTCGTGAACTCCTCGGCGATCGCGGCGAAGACGGGCTCGGCGTAGTCGACGAGGTCCATCTTGTTCACGGCCAGGACGACGTGCGGCACCCGCAGCAGCGCGGCGACGGCGGCGTGCCGGCGGGTCTGCTCGACGACACCGTTGCGGGCGTCGACCAGGACCACGGCCAGCTCGGCCGTCGAGGCGCCGGTCACCATGTTCCGGGTGTACTGCACGTGCCCGGGGGTGTCGGCGAGGATGAACCGGCGGCGCGCCGTGGCGAAGTAGCGGTAGGCCACGTCGATGGTGATGCCCTGCTCGCGCTCGGCCCGCAGCCCGTCGGTGAGCAGCGCGAGGTCCGGCGCCTCCTGGCCGCGCTTGAGGGACGCGGCCTCGACGGCCTCCAGCTGGTCGGTGAGGACCGACTTGGAGTCGTGGAGGAGCCGGCCCACCAGGGTCGACTTGCCGTCGTCGACGGAGCCGGCGGTGGCGAAGCGCAGCAGGGTGGTCGCCGAGACGTCGGCGAACTGCTCGGTGGTGCTCGTGCTCGTCATGGCTAGAAGTACCCTTCGCGCTTGCGGTCTTCCATCGCGGCCTCGGACATCTTGTCGTCGGCGCGGGTCGCGCCCCGCTCGGTGAGACGGGAGGCGGCGATCTCGGCGATCACGGCGTCCAGCGTGGTGGCGTCGGAGTCGACGGCGCCCGTGCAGGACATGTCACCGACGGTGCGGTAGCGGATGAGCCGCGTCTCGACCGTCTCGGTGTCCTTGGGGCCGCCCCAGTCGCCGGCCGTCAGCCACATGCCGTTGCGGGCGAAGACCTCGCGCTCGTGGGCGAAGTAGATCTCGGGCAGCTCGATGCCCTCGCGGGCGATGTACTGCCAGACGTCCAGCTCGGTCCAGTTGGAGAGCGGGAAGACCCGGACGTGCTCGCCGGGCGCGTGCCGGCCGTTGTACAGCTGCCACAGCTCGGGGCGCTGACGGCGCGGGTCCCACTGGGAGAACTCGTCGCGGAGGCTGAACACCCGCTCCTTGGCGCGGGCCTTCTCCTCGTCGCGGCGGCCGCCGCCGAACACCGCGTCGAAACGGTGCTGCTGGATCGCCTCGGTCAGCGGCACCGTCTGGAGCGGGTTGCGCGTCCCGTCGGGACGCTCGCGGAGCTTCCCGGCGTCGATGTACTCCTGCACGGAGGCGACGTGCAGCCGCAGCCCGTGCTTCTCGACCGTCCGGTCGCGGTACTCGATGACCTCGGGGAAGTTGTGCCCGGTGTCGACGTGCAGCAGCGTGAACGGCACCGGCGCCGGCGCGAACGCCTTCAGCGCCAGGTGCAGCATCACGATCGAGTCCTTGCCGCCGGAGAAGAGGATCACCGGCCGCTCGAACTCGCCCGCCACCTCACGGAAGATGTGCACGGCCTCGGACTCGAGCGAGTCCAGGTGCGACAGCGCGAACGGGCTGTCGGTCGCTTCGTCGATGGTGACGGCGGTCGTCATGCGAGACCCCTCTCGGTGAGCAGCGCGTGGAGCTGCGCCGCCGACTCCTGCACGGTCTGGTTCTGGGACTCGATCCGCAGATCGGGGTCGGCCGGCTCGTCGTACGGGTCGTCGACCCCGGTCAGGCCGCTGATCTCGCCGGCGGCCTGCTTGGCGTACAGCCCCTTCACATCGCGTACGGAGCACACGTCGACCGGAGTGGCGACGTGCACCTCGACGTAGGGGGTGCCCTCGGACTGGTGGCGCTTGCGGACGGCCTCGCGGCTGTCCTGGTAGGGAGCGATGACCGGGACCAGGACCTTCACACCGTTCGAGGCGAGCAGCTCGGCGACGAAGCCGATGCGCTGCACGTTGGTGTGCCGGTCCTCGCGGGTGAAGCCGAGGCCCGCCGAGAGGAACTCGCGGATCTCGTCGCCGTCGAGCACCTCGACACGGTGGCCCTCGCCGCGCAGGCGGCCGGCCAGTTCGTACGCGATGGTGGTCTTGCCGGCGCTCGGCAGGCCCGTGAGCCAGATGGTGGCACCGGTCACGTGGTTCTCCTGGGAAGAGGTCTGGATGGTGGTCATCAGCCGTGCAGTCCGCATTCCGTCTTGGCGCGCCCGGCCCAGCGGCCGGCCCGGGCGTCCTCGCCCTCCTCGACGCGGCGGGTGCAGGGGGCGCAGCCGACGGAGGCGTAACCGTCCATCAGCAGCGGGTTGGTGAGCACGCCGTGCTCGGCGACGTACGCGTCGACGTCGTCCTGCGTCCAACGGGCGATGGGCGAGATCTTGACCTTCCGGCGCTTCTCGTCCCAGCCGACGACCGGGGTGTTCGCCCGGGTCGGGGACTCGTCGCGGCGCAGACCGGTCGCCCAGGCGCGGTACGCGGTCAGGCCCTCTTCGAGGGGCTTGACCTTGCGCAGCGCGCAGCACCGGTCGGGGTCGCGGTCGTGCAGCCGGGGGCCGTACTGCGCGTCCTGCTCGGCCACCGTCTGACGCGGGGTCAGGGTGATGACGTTGACGTCCATCACGGCCTCGACCGCGTCACGGGTGCCGATGGTCTCGGGGAAGTGGTAGCCGGTGTCGAGGAAGACGACGTCCACGCCCGGCGCGGCACGCGAGGCGAGATGGGCGACCACGGCGTCCTCCATGGAGGAGGTGACGCAGAAGCCCTTGCCGAACGTGTCGGTCGCCCACTGGAGGATCTCCAGCGCGGAGGCGTCCTCCAGATCGCGTCCGGCCCGCTCGGCGAGCGCCTTGAGGTCGGTGTCCTCGGTGATGACCTGAGTCGTCGTCATATCTCGTCCCTTCCAGCAGGGTTGCTCGAAGTGCCCGGAGCGAGGAGCCCCAGGAACTTCAGCTGGAAGGCTCGACCGCATGCCCGGCATTCCCAGGCGCCGTGGCCCTGCTCGTTCGGACGCAGGTCCTCGTCGCCGCAGTACGGGCAGTAGAAGGGCGCGGCTCGCTCGCTCACAGCGCACTCCTTTCCGCTGCTCCGCCCACACGGCGCGGGGTGGCGGCCGTCGTCGTCGGCTGCGGCCCGGCGGCCGCGTGTGCGTCGCTCATGACAGCGCCTCTTCCGAGGCGCGCGCCGCCCAGGTGGCGAAGCGCTCGCCGTCCTCGCGCTGCTCCTGGAAGCGCTTGAGGACCCGCTCGACGTAGTCGGGCAGCTCGGCGGAGGTCACCTTCAGGCCGCGGACCTTGCGGCCGAAGCCGGCCTCCAGGCCGAGCGCGCCGCCGAGGTGGACCTGGTAGCCCTCGACCCGGTTGCCGTCGTCGTCCAGGACCAGCTGCCCCTTGAGACCGATGTCCGCCACCTGGATACGGGCGCAGGCGTTGGGGCACCCGTTGATGTTGATGGTGAGGGGCTCGTCGAACTCCGGGATGCGGCGCTCCAGTTCGTCGATCAGGGCGGAGCCGCGCGCCTTGGTCTCGACGATCGCGAGCTTGCAGAACTCGATGCCGGTGCAGGCCATCGTGCCGCGCCGGAACGGTGAGGGCGTGACCCGCAGGTCCAGCGACTCCAGCGCGGAGACGAGGGACTCGACCTGCGGCTCCTCGACGTCGAGGACGATCATCTTCTGCTCGGCGGTGGTCCGCAGCCGGCCCGAGCCGTGTGCCTCGGCGATCCCGGCGATCTTGGTGAGCGTGGCGCCGTCGACCCGGCCGACGCGCGGCGCGAACCCGACGTAGAACCGGCCGTCCTTCTGCCGGTGGACACCGACGTGGTCGCGCCACTGGCCGGCGGGCTCGGCCGGGGCCGGACCGTCGGTGAGGGCGCGCTTGAGGTACTCCTCCTCCAGGACGCGGCGGAACTTCTCCGGGCCCCAGTCCGCGACCAGGAACTTCAGCCGCGCGCGGTTCCGCAGCCGGCGGTAGCCGTAGTCGCGGAAGATGGAGATGACGCCTTCGTAGACGTCCGGGACCTCGTCGAGCGAGACCCAGGTGCCCAGGCGCACGCCCAGCTTGGGGTTGGTGGAGAGGCCGCCGCCGACCCAGACGTCGAAGCCGGGGCCGTGCTCGGGGTGGTGCACGCCGACGAAGGCGATGTCGTTGATCTCGTGCGCCACGTCGAGCAGCGGCGAGCCGGAGACCGCCGACTTGAACTTGCGGGGGAGGTTGGAGAAGTCCTTGTTGCCGACGATCCGGCGGTGGATCTCGTCGATGGCGGGGGTGCCGTCGACGATCTCGTTCTCGGCGATGCCGGCGACCGGCGACCCGAGGATGACGCGCGGGGTGTCGCCGCAGGCCTCGGTCGTGGACAGCCCGACCGCCTCGAGGCGGTTCCAGATCTCGGGCACGTCCTCGATCCGGATCCAGTGGTACTGCACGTTCTGGCGGTCGGTGATGTCGGCGGTGCCCCGCGCGAACTCCTGCGAGATCTCGCCGATCACCCGCAGCTGCTCGGTGGTCAGCCGGCCGCCGTCGATGCGGACCCGGAGCATGAAGTACTCGTCGTCCAGCTCCTCCGGCTCCAGGACGCCGGTCTTGGTGCCGTCCAGACCCTGCTTGCGCTGGGTGTAGAGGCCCCACCAGCGCATGCGGCCGCGCAGGTCGTTGGGGTCGATGGAGTCGAATCCGCGCTTGGAGTAGACCGTCTCAATACGTGTCCGCACATTGAGACCGTCGTCGTCCTTCTTGAACTGCTCATTGCCGTTCAGCGGGGTGAAGTGCCCCGCGGCCCACTGACCCTCGCCACGGTGACGCCCGGCCTTGCGGCGGGCGGCGACGGGAGTGGGGTTTTCCGGGGTGGCGGCCATGGCGTTTTGTCCTTCGGGACTGCGGGAGGGCGGCTCTGACCTGCACACTCGCGCTCAGGTCAGAGGGTGGCGCGTCGGTGCGCAGCAGGGTCGTGCAGAAAGTCGATCGCGGCGGTGCTGGTTCTCTCAGCGCGCCGGACAGATGGCGCTGGACATGCGGCCTAGGTCGACGTGCCGCCGACTCACCAAGGCAATTCCAGTTCCAGACATGACGGAAGCGTGTCACGGGCCTTTGGACTCAGTCCAGCTTCGTCCGGTATGTGGACACCACCGTCCCGCATCGCGAGACGGTGTGCCGTGGGTCACTCCGTAAGGGTGCTGCTCAGGGTGGGGACGGCGGTTCCGCTCAGCCGTGGGCGCCGGGCCAGGGGCCGGGCACCGGCGCCTCCTCGGCCTGTTCCACCGTGGTGTCGAAAAGCCGGAAGCCGCGCCGCTGGTAGTTGTCCATGGCGTGCGGACCGTCCAGGGAACAGGTGTGCAGCCACACCCGCCGGGTCGGCTCCCGGTCCGGCCACCGCTCGGCCAGGTCCCACGCGCGCCGCACGCCCTCGGTCAGCAGATGGCCGCCGATCCGGCGCCCCCGGAAGGAAGGGATCAGACCGAAATAGAGGATCTCCACGACCCCGTCGTCCTGCGGGTCGAGCTCCACGTACCCGGCCGGCGTCCCCTTCTCGTACGCCACCCAGATCTCGGACCCCGGCCGCTCGACGATCTCCTGCCACTCCTTGTACGACAGGTGCAGCCGGTCGTTCCAGCTGATGTCACCGCCGACCGCCGTATAGAGGAAGCGGGCGAACTCGGGGGAGGGCACCTCGGCCCGCACGATCCGCACGTCGTCGCCCTCCGGCGGGGCGGCGGGACGCAGGTCACGGGCCGAGGTCTGTTCGAGGGACCAGGTGGTGAGAGTGATGCTCATACGTCCATCGCATCATGCGGAGCGCGAGATTCCCATGGGGGTCCGGCGTTGTGTGCGTTACCCGCCCCGGGGCCCGGGCACCCGGGCCGCGCGGATCGCCGGAGCCGTGGAGTGGGGGAGCAGGTCCTCCGCCCCGGCCGGGCGGACGACCTCCACGTCGACCTCCTCGCTGAACCGGTACGGACGGTGGGCGAGCACGCTCGCCAGGGTGCGGCGGACCCGGGACATCTCCGCCCGCACCGTCACCGTCCTCGTCCGGTCCCCGAACACGTCCTGGGCCAGCTCCGCCGCCGTCCGCCCGTCCCGGTGCAGCGCGAGCAGGAACAGCAGCTCCGCGTGGCGCGGACTCAGCTCCCGCGACCAGCTCCCCGCCGCGCCCGACACCGTCACCGACCACCGGCGCGGCCGGCTCAGATCGAGCACCACCCTGCTCGGCGCCCGGGACGGGTCCGGCTCCGCCGCCCGCTCCTCCTCCACCCGTAGCAGCCAGCCGCCCGGCAGCGGCTCCACCGCGCACGCGCCGAGCGCCGGCAGCCAGACCCGGCCGGCCCGGAACGACGTCGGCAGCGCGATCCGGTCCACCGGCGCCATCCCGGTCACCGCCGCCGTCCAGCCGTGCCGGTCCACCGCGATGGCTCGCCCCCCGACCCGGCACAGGATCGGCGCGGCCACCGAGCGCAGCCGCTCGATGGAGCGCAGATGACGCTGGCGCATCTCCGCCTCGGCCAGCCGGGCCACCGAGCCGACCAGGGCCAGCGTCGCCGGATGGAAACTCGACGCGGGACCGCTCACGTCCACGATCCCCAGCAGCCGCTGATCACGCGGGTCGTGCACCGGGGCGGCGGCGCAGGTCCAGGAGTGCAGCGCGTGGACGTAGTGCTCGGCCGAGTGCACCTGGACGGGGCGGCGCATCGCGAGCGCCGTCCCCACCGCGTTGGTCCCGGTGGTGTGCTCCGTCCAGGCCGCGCCCTCCTCCAGGCAGATGCCGTTGGCCTGCCGCATCACCGCGAGGTTGCCCTCCCGCCACAGCACCCGGCCCTGGTCGTCGGTGACCACCATGATCTGCAGGGAGGCGTCGGCGATCCCGGCCAGTCCCGTGCTCAGCGTCCGCATCACCTCGCCGAGGACCGTGGCGCGCCGCCGCTCCTCCAGCTCGTCCCGTCCGAGCAGCACGCTGCTGGTGCCCTGGTCCGGGTCGAGCCCCAGCCGGAACATCCGCCGCCAGGAGGCGTCGATGACGGGTCGGGGCGCGATCGGCGGCGTCCGGCCGGCCAGGGTCTCCTCGCGGACGCGGTGCAGCAGCCGGGCGGCCTGGGCGGCGTCCATCGCGGCGAGCCGGCCCATGTCGAGCCGCGTGTTCTTCATCGGTCCCTCCCGGCCGCCCGCGGTGCTGTGTCGGATCCGCCGAGGGAACCGCCGACGGGCGAGGCCAGTGCCCATCGTGCCGCCCGCCGCGCCCCGGTGACGGGCGGTTCGGGTAATCCTGCAACCCTTTGCAACTCTGGCAGCCGAACGCTCCGTCCACGAGGGTGGTGTCAGCCGAGGGTGGTGCCGTGTCGGCGCAGCACCACCCCCGGCTCTCCCGCCCCGCGGCGCGCCCCCGTGCTCAGGCGTCCACCTCCACGCGGGCCCGCTCCACCACCGCGCCCAGGTCCAGGGTCGACGGCAGCGTCCCGAACGCCGATCCCCAGTCACCGCCGAGCCGCGAGGCGCAGAACGCGTCCGCCACCTCCGCCGGCGCCCACCGCACGAGCAGCGACCCCTGGAGCACCAGGGCCATCCGCTCCACCAGCCGCCGTGCCCGGCCCTCGACCCCCTCCAGATCGGCCAGTTCGGTCAGCATCCCCTTGATCGCCCCGTCGAGACGGTGGTCCGCGCCGCGCGCCGCCCCGACCTCCGTCAGGAAGGCGTTCAGCGCCCGCGGCTCCGAGCGCAACGCCCGCAGCACATCGAGCGCCTGGACATTGCCCGAGCCCTCCCAGATCGAGTTGAGCGGCGATTCGCGCAGCAGCCGGGGCAGCCCCGACTCCTCCACGTAGCCGTTGCCGCCCAGACACTCCAGCGCCTCCGCCACCACCGGCAGGCACCGCTTCGTCACCCAGTACTTCGCCACCGGCACCGCGATCCGCGCGAACGCCCGCTCCGCCTCCGTGTCGGCGTCGTACGCCGCCGCGAGCCGCATCCCGAGGACCGTCGCCGCCTCCGACTCCAGCGCCAGATCCGCCAGCACGTTCCGCATCAGCGGCTTGTCGACCAGCAGCCCGCCGAACGCCCGCCGGTGCCCGGCGTGGTGCACGGCCTGCGCCACCGCCTGCCGCATCAGCCCCGCCGACCCCAGCACGCAGTCCAACCGGGTCGCCGCCACCATCCCGATGATCGTCCGGATGCCGCGCCCCTCCTCCCCGACCCGGCGCCCCCACGTCGTCCCGTCGAACTCCACCTCCGCGGAGGCGTTCGACCGGTTGCCCAGTTTGTCCTTGAGGCGCTGGATCGCGAACGCGTTGCGCGAGCCGTCCTCCAGGACCCGCGGCACCAGGAAGCACGTCAGCCCCTCCGGAGCCTGCGCGAGGACCAGGAACGCGTCCGACATCGGAGCCGAGCAGAACCACTTGTGCCCGGTCAGGACGTACTCGCCGTCCGCGTCCAGCCGCCGGGCCGCCGTCGTGTTCTCCCGTACGTCGCTGCCGCCCTGCTTCTCCGTCATCCCCATCCCGAAGAGCACCCCGTCCTTCTCCCGGGGCGGCCGCAGCTCCTCCTCGTACACCAGCGACGTCAGCAGCGGCTCCCAGACGGCGGCCAGCTCCGGATCCGCGCGCAGCGCCGGCACCGCCGCGTGCGTCATCGACACCGGACAGCCGTGCCCCGCCTCGACCTGCGTCTGCACCACGAACCCCGCCGCCCGGCGCACGTGACCACCCGGACGGCCCCACGCCGCCGTCAAACCCGCGTTGACCGACTTCCCCAGGAGCCGGTGCCAGGAGGGATGGAAGTCGACCTCGTCGACCCGGTGCCCGTACCGGTCGTGCGTCCGCAGCCGGGGCGGGAAGGCGTTGGCGAGCGCCCCCCACTCCTGCACCTGAGCCGACCCGGCCGACCGGCCGAGCGTCGTCAGATCGTCCCGCGCGTCCGCGAGGACGTCCGGCGCCAGATGCCGTTCCACGGCCTCCGCCAGAGCCCGGTCGGAGGAGAAGACGTCATATCCCACCAGGGGCGGAGCCTGGTTGGTCACGGTGTGGGTGGTGGCTGCCATGCCGATACGGTAAGGAGGTGCAGGCAGCAAAGGAAACACCCGAGCGGCGGCCCGGGACCAGGCTTCACCGGGCGCGCGTCCTCTACCGCAACGTGTCGAAGCGGAAGATGGTCTGGCTGCTCCTGAAGGACACCGTCAACTCGTGCATCGAGTACCGCATCCTCGGCCTCGCCGCGGAAGCCGCGTTCTTCACCCTGCTGTCGCTGCCCCCGCTGCTCCTCGGCCTCATCGCGCTCCTCGGCTACGCCGACGACTGGACCAATACCGACACGGTCGCCAGCATCGAGGAGAACATCCTGCGGGCCTCCCGGACGGTCCTCTCCGACCGGGGCGTCCGCGAGATCGCCAAACCCGTCCTGGACGACGTCACCCAGGGCAAACGCCCCGACCTGATCTCGATCGGCTTCGCCATCGCCCTGTGGTCCGGCTCGCGCGCCGTGAACGTCTTCATCGACACGATCACCGTGATGTACGGGCTCGACGGCCACCGCGGCATCGTGAAGACCCGCCTCCTGGCCTTCCTGCTCTACATCGTGGCCCTGCTCATCGGCGCCGTCGTCCTGCCGCTGGCCGTGGTCGGCCCCGACCGGGTGGTCGAACTGATCCCCTGGGGCACGGAAGTCGTCTCGGTGCTGTACTGGCCGGCCGTCATCCTGCTCTCCATCGCCTTCCTCACCACGCTCTACCACGTCTCCGTCCCCGTCCGCTCGCCGTGGATCGAGGACATCCCCGGCGCGCTGGTGGCCCTGGGCATGTGGGTGCTCGGCAGCTTCCTGCTGCGGATCTACCTCACCAGCCAGGTCGAGGGGCCCACCATCTACGGCTCCCTCGCCGCCCCGATCGCCGTGCTGCTCTGGATCGGCATCTCCGCCTTCGCCGTCCTGGTCGGCGCGGCCGTGAACGCGGCGATCGACCGCGTCTGGCCCTCGGTCGCCACCGCCGCCGCCCGCGAGGCCGGCGAACGCGCCCGCGCCGCCCAGGCCGCCGAACTCGTCGCCCGCCTGCGCGCGGAGGCCGAGGACGTCGACGACGACGACCCGGACATGCCCTCGGAGTTCCCGGAACGCTGGTCGCGCTTCCTGCCCCCGGACGACGTCAAGTCGCGCCTGCACTCCGGCTGGGAGAAGGAGTGACGGACGGCCGTCCGGCCGGGCATCAGTAGCGGCCGGGAGACCGCGGGGATGAGCCGGCCGGGGCGGGCGCCTACCCTCGGAAGGGTGTACGAAGAACGTCCGGCGCGGGTCGACGGAGCCGTCCTCTGGACCCGCGTCCTCGGCCCCGGGCCCGGCGCGGAACACCCCGTCCTGCCCGACGGCTGCATGGACCTGCTCTGGTGCGACGGCCGCCTCCTCGTGGCGGGCCCCGACACCCGGGCGTACGTCCCCGAGGGCACCGTCGCCCACTACGCCGGGATCCGCTTCGCGCCCGGCGACGCGCCCGCGCTGCTCGGCGTACCGGCGAACGAACTGCGCGACCGGCGGGTCGCCCTCGGCGCACTGTGGGGCGAGGCCCGGGCCCGGCGGCTCGGCGAACGGATCGCCGCCGCGCCCGACCCCGCCGCCGCCCTGGAGGAACTGGCAGTGCGCCGGGCCGCCGACGCCCCGGCCCCCGACCCCCTGCTGCGCGAGGTCGTACGGCGGCTGAACGCGGGCCGGACGGTGGCCGAGACCTCCGAGGCCGTCGGGCTCGGCACCCGGCAACTGCACCGGCGGTCGCTCGACGCGTTCGGCTACGGCCCCAAGACCCTGGCCCGGATCCTCCGCCTCCAGCGCGCCCTCGCCCTGGCCCGGACCGGGCTGCCGTACTCCGAGGCGGCCCTCCGCGCCGGCTGCGCCGACCAGGCGCACCTGGCCCGCGAGACGAGGGCGCTGACGGGTATGACCCTCTCCGGCCTCACCGGGCGGGTCTCCTCCTACGCCCCCGCCGCGGCGAAGAGGGAGACGCCGCAGCCGTCCGGGTCCAGGACCACCGCGTAACGCTGTCCCCAGACCGCGTCCCACGGTTCGAGGTGGCCGCGGTACCCGGCCGAGGTCAGCGCCTCGTACACCGCGTCGACCTCGCGCGGCGAGTCGCAGCGGAAGGCGAGCCCGATCCTGTCCCCGCCCTCCGGCCTGCTCCAGGCCGCGTCGAAGGAGCGGATGACCTCCTCCGTGTCCCAGGCGATCCGCATCCCGCCCGGCAGGACGGCCTCCACGTGCGGCTGCGTGTCCGCCTCCGCGGGGAGATCGAGGCCGAGCCGGCGGTAGAAGGCGAGCGAGGCGGCCATGTCGGAGACCACCAGGCCGATGACATCGAGTCGTGGTGCGTTCATGTCCGTACCGTAGGCAGGGCCGGCCGGAGCCGTCTTGTACGAATCGGACACCGGCCGCGCGGTCAGCCGCCGCCCGCAAGCCCGGCCGGCGGGGCCGGGCGCCGCGCCAGGAGGAGCGCGCGGCAGGCCCGAGCCCGCTCGCCCAGGCGGTCGCCGGACGCGGAGAGTTCCGCCAGATAGCAGAGCAGGTCCGTGACGGCGTCGTGGTCGGGGCCCGCCGCGAGGAACGCCTCCACCGCGCCGGCCGGATCGCCCTCCGGTTCGAGGACGAGGACGCGGAACAGGCCGAAGAAGCGGGTGGCGTCGCCCCACCGCCCCTCCACGGGCCGGCCCAGCAGCTCCCGCCACTGCTCCGCGCACGCGGCGGCCCCCGACTCCAGCGTGTCCAGCACGGCCTTCTCGAAGAGGTACCCCAGGTCGGCGGGGCGGGCGGCGACGGCCGCTTCGATGTCCTCGCGCGCCGGCGCGAGCGAGCCCGCCTCCCGGTGGGCGACGCCCCGCTGCGCGAGGTGCCACGGCTCACCGGGTTCGACGTCGAGCGCGGCCGTGAAGTCGGCGACCGCCTCCGCGTACCTCCCCGCCTGCCGGTGGGCGACACCCCGCTGCGCGAGCGCCAGGCCGAGCGTGGGATCGGCGTCGAGCGCGGCGGTGAAGTCGGCGACGGCCCGCTCGTACCGGCCGGCGTTGCGATGCGCCTCGCCCCGCTCCGCGAGGGCCCAGACGAGGGAGCCGTCGAGGTCGAGCGCCGCGGTGAAGTCGGCGACCGCCTCGTCGAATCGCCCCGCGTGCAGCCGCGTCTCCCCGCGCTGCGCGAGGGCCCACGCGAAGTCCGGCACCAGCGCGAGCGCGCTGGTGAAGTCGGCGACCGACTCGTCGTACCGCTCCGTCTGACGGAAGGCCACCCCCCGCTGGGCGTGGGCGTCGACGAGCGTGGGATCCAGCGCGAGCGCGGCGGTCAGGTCCGCGACGGCCTCGTCGTACCTCCCCCGCAGGCGCTGGATGAAGCCCCGCCGTGCCAGGGCCCACGCGTCGGCCGGGTCGAGCGCGAGCGCGGCCGTGAGGTCGGCGACGGCCTCCTCGTACCGCTCCGCCTCCTGATGGGCCAGCGCCCGGGCGACCAGGGCCCAGTCGAGGGCCGGGTCGAGGGCGAGCGCGGCGGTCAGGTCCGCGACGGCGCGGTCCGCGCGCCCGGCCCCCTGGTGCGCCTGCCCCCGGGAGCCGAGCGTCCACGCGTCGGCCGGGTCGAGGGCGAGCGAGGCGGTGAAGTCGGCGACCGCCTCGTCGTACCGCTCCGCGAGCCGATGGGCCTCGCCCCGCTGGGCGAGCGCGTAGGCGTAGTCGGGTTCGACGGCGAGCGCGGCGGTGTAGTCCGCGACCGACTCGTCGTACCGGCCGGCCTCACGGAACGCGTCACCGCGCTGGGCGAGCGTGAACGCGTGGCCGGGATCCAGGTCGAGGGCGGCGGTCAGGTCGGCGATCGCCTCCTCGTACCGCCCGGCCTGGTGGTGAGCCAGGCCTCGGTGCGCCACCAGCCGCACCGGCACCGGTTCGGGGACCAGGGCGAGCGCGGTCGTGAAATCGGCGACGGCCTCGTCGTACCGCCCCGCCCGCCGGTACGTCTCACCCCGCTCGGAGACCGGCCACGCGTCGGTGGGGTCCCGGTCGACCGCGGCCGTGAGATCGGCGATCGCCTCGTCGTACCGGCCTGCCCGCCGATACGTCTCGCCCCGGTGCGTCAACGCCCACGCGTCGGCGGGGTCGTGGGCCAGGGCCGTGGTCAGGTCGGCGACGGCCTCGTCGTACCGGCCCGCCTCCCGCAGGGCCGCGCCGCGGTGGGCGAGGATCCAGGTCTCCTCCGGCCGCAGGGTCACCGCCGTCGTCAGATCGCGCAGCGCCTCCTCCGGATGGTCGAGCCAACTGTGGGCGTCCCCGCGGTACGCCCAGGCGACGGCGTTGTCCGGGGCGAGCTCGACGGCCCGGTCCAGCGCCACGACCGCCTCCGCCTCCCGGGCCGCCAGGAAGAGATGCCGGCCGCGGTAGGTGTACGCCCAGGCCCGCGCCTCGTCCCCCAGCCGGGCGTGGGTCAGCAGGGCGGTCAGACAGGCGAGCAGCGGTTCCTCGTCGGCGGTGGTGCCCCGCAGGCGGTCCGCCCAGACGAACAGCTCGCGGTCGGCGGTGTCGCGCGCCGCCTGCTCCAGCGTGCCGACCCACTGCTCCAGCGCCTCCGCGTTCCGCCCCGCCGCGTGCACCGCCTCTTCCAGCGCCGCCGTCAGCTCGCCCGCCGGGTGGGCGCACAGGCGGTGGTACACCTCGTCCAGACGGTGCCTGCGCCACCGCGGATCGCTCCACCGCCTCCGACCCGCCGGCAGGTCCCGCTCGGCCGCCTCGCGCCAGACCGCGTGCGTCCCGGCGAGCCGCAGATGGGCGGCGGTCCACCGCCGCGGCGAGTGGGTGCGCTGCTGGCGGACCATGCTCGCCCGCACCACGGCGTGGTACTGCTTGAAGTCACCGCGCCCGTTGACGAACGGCTGCTCGCACAGCCACCCCCACAGGTCCCCCGCCTCCGGGGGCGCCGCGGCGGCGAACACGTCCTCGTTGAGCTGTGTCGCCAACGCGCACGCCAGGACCGTCTCGCGCTGCCGCGGGTCCGTGATCCACTGCACGAACCGCTCCACCACGTCGTCCATTACCTCGGCGCCGACGTCCTCCGCCGCCCGCGGCCGGGCCAGCGCCAGCAGGTCCACCAGCAGCGGCAGCCCCATGGACAACTGCCACACCGCGTCCACGACCTCCGGCTCCGTCACCCCCCGCGCCGCGAGGAGCGTGCGCGTCTCGGCCTCCGTGAACACCTCGAGGGGCACATCGGCCACGAGCGTCCGCAACGGCGCCCAGTCCCGCTCCGCCAGCTCGTCCCGGCCGGCCAGCACCACGATCACGTCCACCGGCAGCGGACCGAAGCCGTCGTCGAGGAGATCCCGCAGCCACCCGTCCAGAAAGCGCCGGGTCTGCTCCCAGGTGTCCAGGAAGAGCACCACCCACGGGTGGCGGGCCGACAGCCGGCCCAGCTCGGAGACGAACGCCCTGCTCAGTCCGGTCGCGTCGGCGCCCCGGACCCGCCGCCCCCGCGAGCGGGCGCCCGCCCGCAGCCGGTCGAGGCCCTGCGCGGCGACGTCGGGGTTCGCCATGGCGGTCACCACACCGACGCCGGGGATGAGCGAGGCCGCCCCCAACGCGGCCTGGGTCACCACCCGGCTCGATGTCGACGCCTCGGCCCCGGCGACCCCGGGACCGTCCACCTGCAGCGGCTCCGCGGCCGCCGTCTCCTGCTCCCGGCGATGCTGCTCGGCGGCCTTGTCGAACTCCTTGAGCGGCCCGCCCTGTTCGGCGAGCTGGCGGGCCAGCTCCGTCAGCGCCTGCGGGACGCCGTGGACATCGTTCTCGTCCACGATCGCGGTCACCGCGCCCGCCCGGCGGGCCGCCTCCTGCCACTGCCGCAGCAGGGACGACTTGCCCACGCCGCCGACACCCCGCACATGGAAGAGGAACTCCGCCGGGTCGGTCTCCGACTCCGGATCCTTCGCCAGGTTGTCCGTGAACAGCGACAGTTGCGCCGAACGCCCCACGAACTGCGCCCGGCTCCGCTGCCGGATCAGCTCGCCGCGCGACCGGACCCGACGCCCCGACCCCGACATGCCCCACCCCCGCTCCGGCCGACGCGTCGTCACCCCGGCGCCGGTCCCCGAGAAGTATGCCGGTCAGGGCCCCGGCCGGGGGCCGGAAGAGCGCCCCGAAAATACCTCGCGCGCTCCGCCGGAGCCGGTCTAAGGTGTGCTCGTCCGCGGGAGACCGGGGACCGGCCGGACCCGGGTGCCGATCACCGCCCCGTGTGCCGTGCCGCGTGATCGTGCCGTGTGATCCAGGAGGTGTGACCGATGGCTGTCGAGTCGATGGGCGCTGCCCGCATCCCGAAGTTCGTCCACACCACCTCCGTGGCCACCGGCTGACCTCTTCACCACCTCGCGCCCGTACGGCGCGTGCCGGGGCCGCCCTTGTGAAGGGTCCCCCCTTGTCTTTCGCCTCTTTCCAGGCACCGCTCTCCCCTTCCGCGCACCCGCTCTCCGCCTACGGCTGGGACGAGGGCTGGGAAGCAGTCTCCGCACCGTACGTCGCCCAAGGGCTGCTGCCGGGCCGGGTCGTCCGCGTCGACCGAGGCCAGTGCGACCTCGTCACCGCCGAGGGCACCGTCCGGGCCGACACCGCCTTCGTCACCCCGCACGACCCGCTCCGGGTCGTCTGCACCGGCGACTGGGCGGTCGTCGACCCCGAGGGCGGCCACCCCCGTTACGTACGGGCGTGCCTCCCGCGCCGTACGGCGTTCGCGCGGTCCACGTCCTCCAAGCGGTCCGAGGGCCAGATCCTCGCGGCCAACGTCGACCACGCCATCATCACCGTCTCGCTCGCCGTCGAGCTCGACCTCGGCCGCATCGAGCGCTTCCTCGCCCTGGCCTGGGAGTCGGGCGCCCAGCCCGTCGTCGTGCTCAGCAAGGCCGACCTCGTGCCCGACCCGGTCGGGCTCTCCTACCTCGTCCAGGACGTCGAGACCGCCGCGCCGGGCGTGCAGGTGCTCCCGGTCAGCGCCACCACCGGCGAGGGAGTGGAGGTGCTCGCCGCGGTCGTGGCGGGCGGGACGAGCGTGCTGCTCGGCGTCTCCGGCGCCGGCAAGTCCACGCTCGCCAACACCCTCCTCGGCGAGGACGTCATGGACGTCCAGGCGGCCCGCGAGGTGGACGGCAAGGGTCGCCACACCACCACCACGCGCAATCTGCTCCGGATGCCGGGGGGCGGCGTCCTGATCGACACCCCGGGACTGCGCGGAGTCGGCCTCTGGGACGCCGAGGCCGGCGTCGGCCAGGTCTTCTCCGAGATCGAGCACCTCGCGGGGGAGTGCCGCTTCCACGACTGCGCCCACGAGTCCGAGCCGGGCTGCGCGGTGACGGCGGCGGTCGAGGACGGCACGCTGCCGGCCCGGCGGCTGGACAGCTACCGCAAGCTCCTGCGCGAGAACCAGCGCATCGTCGCGAAGACCGACGCCCGGCTCCGGGCCGAGATCCTCAAGGACTGGAAGCGCAAGGGCGCGGAAGGCCGGGCCGCGATGGAGGTCAAGCGCGGCCGGGCGCGGTAGCCGGCGCGGACCGGACGGGGCCGGGTGACGCCGGGAGCGGCCGTACGGGTCGGGCGGCGAAGGGCCCCGGACGGCCGCGCGGCGGGGAGACGTCGTGTCCGAAAACCGCCAGATGCGGAGGGCGCCGTCCCGCACACTGGAGGGCGTGACGGACGAGGACACCAGGTACGAGGCGGTCAGCAGCCGGGACGCGCGGTTCGACGGCGAGTTCTTCTTCGCCGTCACGACCACCGGCATCTACTGCCGGCCCAGCTGCCCCGCCGTCACCCCTCGGCGGAAGAACGTCACGTTCTTCCCCACCGCGGCCGCCGCCCAGGGCCACGGCTTCCGGGCCTGCCGACGGTGCCGGCCGGACGCCGTGCCCGGCTCCGCCGAGTGGAACGTCCGCGCCGACATCGTCGGACGCGCCATGCGCATGATCGGCGACGGCGTCGTCGACCGCGAAGGCGTGCCCGGCCTCGCCGGCCGGCTCGGCTACAGCGCCCGCCAGGTCCAGCGCCAGCTCACCGCCGAGCTGGGCGCCGGCCCCGTCGCGCTCGCCCGCGCGCAGCGGGCGCACACCGCACGGCTGCTCCTGCAGACCACCGGCCTGCCGATCACCGAGATCGCCTTCGCCTCCGGATTCGCCAGCGTCCGCCAGTTCAACGACACCATCCGCTCCATCTACGCCCGGACCCCCTCCGCACTCCGCACGGAATCCGGCACAGGCACCGCGACCGCCGCCCGCACCCGCGGCACGGACCGCCCCGCTACCGCGCCCGGCGCCGCCGCGCGGGCCGCCGGGATCCCGCTCCGGCTCGCCCACCGAGGCCCGTACGCCGCACGCCAGGTCTTCGACCTGCTCGCCGAGGAGGCGCTGCCCCACGTCGAGGAGGTCCTCGGCGACCCCGGAGCCCGTACGTACCGCCGCACCCTCCGCCTCCCGCACGGCGCCGGCATCGTCTCCGTCGACGAACGGTCCCCCGGCCCCTGGCTGGAGGCCCGGATCCACCTCACCGACCTGCGCGACCTGACCACCGCCGTCCAGCGGCTGCGCCGCCTCCTCGACCTGGACGCCGACCCATACGCCGTCGCCGAGCGGCTCGGCGCGGACGACCGGCTCGCCGCGCGGGTGACGGCACGCCCCGGCGTACGCTCGCCCGGCGCGGCCGACCCCGACGAATTCGCCCTCCGCGCACTGCTCGGCCCGGACGAGGCCGCGAGGCTGGCCGGGACACGGGGAACCGTCCTGGACCACCCCTGCGGCGGCCTCACCCGGCTCTTCCCCGAGCCCGCCGACCTCACCACCCACCCGGTCGCCGGACCGCTCGCGACCGCGCTCGCCACCGGGGCCGTACGCCTCGACCCGGGCGCCGACCGCGACGAGGCCGAACGGGCCCTCCTCACGGTCCCCGGCGTCACCGCGCCCCTCGCCGCCCTCCTCCGGATGCGCGCCCTCGGCGACCCCGACGTGGCCCCGGCCGACGCCCCCGACGCGGAGGCCTGGCGCCCCTGGCGGTCCTACGCCCACCACTACCTCCAGGCATGCCCTAGCCCCAGATGACCGCGCCCACCCACGCCCCGACGATCAGCAGGCACGAGAACAGCTCGACCAGCACGCTCCTCCCGGCCGCCCGCATCACCCTGCGGGTGGACGCCTTCGCCTGGCCGTGGCCGCCCAGACGGAGGCGCTCCGAGAGGTAGATCCCGCCGACGAAGCCGGGGATCGCGCCGAGCACGGGCACCAGAAAGAAGCCGAGGAACGCGCCCACCCCGGCGTACACCACCATGCGCTGCGTGATGCCGACCCCCCGCAGCCGGCGCGGCGGCAACTGCCACACGACCACCTGGGTGAGCAGCAGCAGAGCCGTGGCGGAGACCAGCAGGATCCACGCGAGGCCGCTCTTCTCGTGCAGGGACCACCAGAGCATGGCCGCCCAGACCAGCCACGGCCCCGGCACACCGGGAGCCAGCACCCCGACCAGGCCCAGCAGCATCACCATCGCCACCAGCAACAGCTGCCACACACCCATCTGCCCAGCGTGCAGGACCGACGGGCCCCGCGCAGTTCGCGGCGCACCCCTTTTTCTTTGGAGGCTCGGTTCGCCTCCGGGGCCTGAGAGTCGGACTCACGCGGCCGTACGTGCTCGCTCCCTCGTTCCTCGGGAGCTGCGCGCGCTCGGCCGCGTTCCCCCGACGGCCCCTTCGGCTCACTCGCCATAGGCACCGAGGGGGCGACGGCGCTCGGCCGTGTTCCCCCGACGGCCCCCTTCGGCTCACTCGCCCCGGCCCTAGCCCCGGGCCACCCACCCCTTCTCGTACGCGTGCCAGCCCAGCTGGAGCCGGGTCGTCACACCCGTCAGCTCCATCAGGCCCTTCACCCGGCGCTGCACCGTCCGCAGGCCCAGGTCCAGCTGCTTCGCCACGCTCGCGTCCGTCATCCCCGCCAGAAGCAGCGACAGGATCTCCAGATCCGTCACGTCAGGGCCGGGCACCTCCGTCTCCTGGACGTGCGCGCCCGCCCCGAGCCGCAGGGGCAGCGCCTCGCGCCAGACCGACTCGAAGAGGCCCATCAGGGACTCCAGGAGTCCGCTCGCGTGGACCATCAGCGCCGCCGGCTCCGCCCCCCGGCCCGTCAGCGGCACCATCGCCAGCGTCCGGTCGGCGACCACCAGCTTGGTCGGGACCCGGTCCACCACCCGGATCTGCTCCTCGCGGCCGAGCGCCGCCGTCAGCTCCACCAGCCCCGACGGCAGCGTCAGGACCTCCCGCTCGATCACCACCCGATAGCGCACGCCCCGCCCGGCGGCCAGCTCCTCCGCCTCGTTCTCCAGACCGCTCACCACCACCGGCTTCCCGGTGACCAGCGCGCAGACCTCCTCCACGGCCCCCAGCTGCAACTGCAGGAAACGGTGCGTGACGGCGCTCGCTCCGGTCACCACCTCGACCAGATCGTGCACGGCCGGTTCCGTCGCCTCCGCGCGGTACTCCTCCGCCAGCAGCTTCGCCGCCAGCTCCGCCTGCTCCAGCTCGTGCCGCTGCTGCGTCAGCAGCGCACCCAGCGCCACCCCCGGCGGCGCCGCCACCCACCGGCCCGTCTTCGCCGATGACTGCGCGGCCAGGCCCTGTGACTCCAGGCGCCGCAGCGCCCGCTCGGTGTCCGTCTCCGGCAGGGCGAGCCGGAGCGCCAGGTCCGCCACCTCCGCCGCCCCCAGCGCGACCAGCGCGCGATACGCGCACTCCTGCCGTTCGTCGAGCCCTATCGCTCCCAGCATCGCTGTCCCACCCCTCACCGGACGCCGCCGGACGTCCCGCACTTTCACCGGACGTTCGGCGGACGCATTCGTTCCGTTGGTGCCCTGGCGGGAATCGGCCACGGCGCATTCCCGCCTCGCCCATCATCCCTGCACCACCCGCACGTCTGCCAATGTGGCGCCACCGCAGCACCGACAGCCCCCGGGCGAGGCCCTTCCGCCTGCCTATGGACCGGAATCGAGAGGGGAGAGGGGATGAACGCACTTCCCAGGCCGATGAAAACGTCTACTCTCAAGACATCCCGATTCTCTTCCCCCGGTACGACCTGCCGGAGGACGGCCTCACCACCCTCGCCGACCGACGGCCGGAGGATCGGCCTCACCGCCACGGGCCGCGCGGGCCACCCGCCCGCCGCGCCCACCCCGGCCGGTCTCCCGTCCTCCGACGACGGAGGAGGACCGGACCGACGGACGCCGAGGGCGTCTCCGTCACCCAGACCGTGATCCGCGCTGACGACGTGCGCTGATCACGCCGGTCCGCCGGGCGTCCTTCCCGTGGGGGGTGGGGTCGCCCGGCGGACCTCTTTTTCGTTCACTTTTCGGGATGTCCCGTTTTCGCGCGGCCCCCGCGGTGGACACTAGGGGCATGACTCAGCAGGGGGACCACTGGTGGGACAAGCTGTACGACGACACGGCGCCGGACACCGCGCCGACCACGACGGGTGACACCGTCGACGACCGCTTCGACTCCGCGTCCCGGGCCATGCCCGCCGCCGTACGACGGGACACCGTGCCTCCCCGGCCGGAGAAGGCCCCGTGGGAACCGCTCGGCCCGGACGCGGGCGCCCCGCGCACCTTCCCGTCCGCCCCGCCCGACCTACCACCCCCGCCGGAGCCCAAGACCCCGGCCCCGGCACCTCTCCCGGCGGCCTCGCAGACACCCCCCGCCCCGCAGGCCCCACCCCCGGACGCCCCCACCGTGCAGGTCCCGGCCCCCCGCCCCCGTACGGAACACATCGGCGGCCGGCCGCCCACCTACGAACCGGAACCGACCGCCCTGCCCGCCGCCCGCCCCGGCGAGCTGGCCGACCTGGTCGCCGACACCGTCCTCGACGGCGCCCGGTACGGCGCGTACACCCTGCGCGCCGCCTCCGTCCGCGGCGACTCCGCCCGCTACCGCGGCGAACCCCGTCGCGACACCCTGCTCACCGCCCGCTTCGGCCAGGACGGGGCCGCCCTCGTCCTCGTCGCCGTGGCCGGCGGCGTCCGCGCCGCCGACGGCTCCCACCTCGCCGCCGCCGACGCCTGCCGCTGGATCGGCGAGGCCGTCGGCCGCAGCCACGCCCGGCTCTCCGAGGACATCCGGGCCGGCCGCCGCGGCGACCTCAAGTCCGGACTCCACCGGCTCACCGACCGGACGTACGGCAGACTCCGCGCCCGCGCCGCCGAGCTGGGCATGGAACCCGACGACTACACCGCGAGCCTCCGCTGTCTGCTCCTCTCCGCCGACCCCGGCTGCCGCACCCGGGTCTTCTTCGGCATCGGCCGGGGCGGGCTCTTCCGGCTCCGCGACGGAGCCTGGCAGGACATCGAGCCGCTGGTCCCCGAACCGGCCACCCTCACCGGCGCGCCCGTCGTCGGCTTCGGCTCCCCGCCCGCCGGAAGCGCCGCGGGCGGCACGCGCGCACCGGGCGCTCCGGCTTCTCCGAACCCGCCGGCCGAGGCGGAGGGCGGCGACCGGCTCACGATGAAGCTCGGCGTCACCACCGCGCCCGGCGGCCCCCTCGCCGAGGGCCCGCCCCCGCCCCCGGCGGAACCGTTCCGCTTCCGCGCCTCCGTGGCCCGCCCCGGCGACACCCTCCTCCTCGCGTCGAACGGCCTCGCCGACGCGATGCGCGGCGAACCCGCCCTCGCCAAGGAACTCGCCGCCCGCTGGGCGTCCCCCGAACCGCCCGGCCTCGCCGCCTTCCTCGCCGACACCCAACTGAGGGTCAAGGGCTACGCCGATGACCGTACGGCCGCGGCCGTCTGGGAGGCGTAACGACCGGGCCCATGTGTTGATGGACCCATGGCCAAACAGAACGTCGCTGAACAGTTCGTCGACCTTCTCGTCCGCGCCGGCGTCCGACGCCTGTACGGAGTCGTCGGCGACAGCCTGAACCCCGTCGTCGACGCCGTCCGCCGCACCTCGGGCATCGACTGGATCCACGTCCGGCACGAGGAGACCGCCGCGTTCGCCGCGGGCGCCGAGGCGCAGATCACCGGCCGCCTCGCCGCCTGCGCGGGCTCCTGCGGCCCGGGCAACCTGCACCTCATCAACGGCCTCTACGACGCCCACCGCTCGATGGCCCCCGTCCTCGCCCTCGCCTCGCACATCCCGTCGAGCGAGATCGGCCTCAGCTTCTTCCAGGAGACCCACCCCGACCGCCTGTTCACCGAGTGCAGCCACTACAGCGAGCTGATCTCCAGCCCCAAGCAGATGCCCCGGCTGCTCCAGACGGCCATCCAGCACGCCGTCGGCCAGAGCGGGGTCAGCGTCGTCTCCCTGCCCGGCGACATCGCCTCCGCTCCCGCCCCCGAGAAGGCGGTGGAGCACGCGCTCGTCACCACCCGGCCCACCGTCCGCCCGGGGGACACCGAGATCGACGCCCTGGTACGGCTCATCGACGAAGCCCGCAGGGTGACGCTCTTCTGCGGCAGCGGCACCGCCGGCGCCCACGCCGAGGTCATGCAGTTCGCCGAGCGCGTCAAGTCGCCCGTCGGCCACGCCCTGCGCGGCAAGGAGTTCATCCAGTACGACAATCCGTACGACGTCGGCATGAGCGGGCTGCTCGGCTACGGCGCCGCCTACGAGGCCACCCACGAGTGCGATCTGCTGATCCTGCTGGGCACCGACTTCCCGTACTACGCCTTCCTGCCCGACGACGTCAAGATCGTCCAGGTGGACGTGCGGCCCGAACGGCTCGGCCGCCGCTCCAAGCTCGACCTCGCCGTCTGGGGGGACGTGCGCGAGACCCTGCGCTGCGTCACCCCGCGCGTGCGACCCAAGACGGACCGGCGCTTTCTCGACAAGATGCTGAAGAAGCACGCCGACGCGCTCGAAGGGGTCGTCAAGGCCTACACCCGCAAGGTCGAGAAGCACGTCCCGATCCACCCCGAGTACGTGGCCTCGGTCCTGGACGAACTCGCCGACGACGACGCCGTCTTCACCGTCGACACCGGCATGTGCAACGTCTGGGCCGCCCGCTACCTCTCGCCCAACGGGCGCCGCCGCATCATCGGCTCCTTCAGCCACGGCTCCATGGCGAACGCGCTGCCGCAGGCCATCGGCGCCCAGTTCGTCGACCGGAAACGCCAGGTCGTCTCGATGTCCGGCGACGGCGGCTTCTCCATGCTGATGGGCGACTTCCTCACCCTCGTGCAGTACGACCTGCCCGTGAAGGTCGTGCTGTTCAACAACTCGTCGCTGGGCATGGTCGAGCTGGAGATGATGGTGGCCGGCCTCCCCGCGTACGGAACGGCCAACCACAACCCGGACTTCGCCGCCATCGCCCGCGCGGCCGGCGCCTACGGCGTACGGGTCGAGAAGCCGAAGCAGCTCGCCGGGGCGCTCAAGGACGCCTTCAAGCACAAGGGGCCCGCCCTCGTCGACGTCGTCACCGACCCCAACGCGCTGTCCATGCCGCCGAAGATCAGCGCCGACATGGTCACCGGGTTCGCCCTCTCCGCCGGCAAGATCGTCCTCGACGGCGGTGTCGGCCGCATGCTGCAGATGGCCCGATCGAACCTGCGCAACGTCCCCCGACCGTGAATGCCGGACGGCGCGTGGGGCATGCATCCCCGTGACTGTCCGACGACTGTGGGTGGGGGTTATGGCCGGGGAGGCGAGACAGCCGGCTCAACTGCTGAGGAAGGTGGGGTGCGCGGATCTCACCGCGGTGCCGGAGGTGCGACACGCCTTGCGCGCGATGCTGCGCGCGTGGGGCGGGCCGGGCGCCTGCGACGTGGCGGAGCTGCTCACGAGCGAGCTGGTCACCAACGCGCTGATCCACACGGAGCACGGCGCGGTGGTGACCGCGACGATCGTCCCGGAGAGCCTGCGGGTGGAGGTCCGGGACTTCGTCCCCGGCCTCGCCGCCTCGCACGCCCCGGCCGCCGAGGAGGGCACGCACGGCAGGGGGCTCGTCCTGGTCGACGCCCTGGCCGACTCCTGGGGCGTCGAGGAGCAAGGGGCGGGCAAGGTCGTGTGGTTCGAACTGAACGGCGGCGCGGCGTGACCGGCGGCGCCGCCTGAGGCTCGGGAGCACGTGAACGGCGGGGCCGCTTGAGGGGCGGCCCCGCCGTTCCGTTCGTCCTTCTCTCTCGTCTCTCGGAGGGAGCGACGCTCAGCCGAACTGCTGCTCGAGGTCCTTGAGCTTGCGTTCCAGGGAATCGAGCCGGGGGAGCGTCTGGGTGTCGTCCTCGGCGGTGAGGTCCACCGTCCGGGACTCAACGCCCTGGACGGCCTGGAGGGAGGGCCGGGGTCGAAGCGGCAGCTGTCCGGGGTCCGCTATGGCGGGCTCCGCGACGGCCGGCCCCACGGACGGCGTCGCGGAGCCCGCGCCGGAGTTCAGGGCCGCGACCTCGACCTGGCGCCCGCCGCCGCGTCCGCGCCCGAAGGCCCGGTGCTGCCGGTTGATCGCCTTGAGCCTGGCCCGGCCGAGTTTCTCCTGCTCCCGCCTGCGGAGCCGGTTCTGCTGCTTCTCCCGCCGGTCCTCGCGGACCTCGTCGACCGCCTCGTCCAGCGTCCGTACGCCTTCGAGGAGCATCAGCGACCAGGCGCCGAAGGTCTCCCTGGGCGCCCGCAGCCACCGTACGATCCGGATCTGCGGCAGCGGGCGGGGCACCAGGCCCTGTTCCCGCAGCGCCGCCCGGCGGGTCTGCTTGAGGGCCCGGTCGAAGAGGACGGCCGCCGAGAGGGACATGCCGGCGAAGAACTGCGGGGCGCCGGCGTGCCCCAGACCCCGGGGTGCGTGCACCCAGTTGAACCAGGCTGCGGCACCCGCGAAGGTCCAGACGAGGAGGCGCGAGCCGAGGGCCGCGTCGCCGTGGCTGGCCTCGCGGACCGCGAGGACCGAGCAGAACATGGCCGCGCCGTCGAGGCCGAAGGGGACGAGGTACTCCCAGCCCCCGGTGAGGTTGAGGTTCTGCCGGCCGAAGCCCACGAGCCCATGGAAGGAGAGCGCGGCCGCGACCGCCGCACAGCAGAAGAGCAGGACGTAGGAGGCGGTGCCGTAGATCGCCTCCTTGCGTCTGCGGCGTTCCTCGCTGCGTTCCCAGGAGTCCTCGGCCGCGGCCTGGTCACCGGCGCGCTTGCCGCGCGCGAGCACCGCCACCGCCGTCAGGACTCCGGCCACCATCACGCCGCCCGGAAGCAGCCAGTCCAGCGATATGTCGGTCAGTCTCATGCGGTGTCCCTTGCATCGCAGTAGGGCGTTTCGGGCGCCCATACTGGCCGACCTCGCGGGGGCCTCAAGGGGTTTCGCGGCAAGAGCACGCCAACGGGGTCGCACGGCATACGAATAGGTGCGATCTGGTCGAACGGGCGAGCGGGGGCGGGGGGACGTGTTCGACGGACGCCACCCCTGGGGGTGGCGTAAGCGCCGGTCGGACGTCAGGCGGTGCCGGCGAGTCGGCGGAGCCGCCGGTCGGACGTCAAGCGGCGGCGGCGAGTCGGCGGACCCGCTCGGCGTCGCAGGTGCGCGGGCACGTCAGACAGGTGTCCTCGGGGCGCAGGGTGTAGAAGAAGCAGCAGCTGGCGCGGTCCCGGGTCGCGGCGGGCGGGGTGTCGGCCGTGCCGGAGCCGGGCAGTTCGCGGAAGCCCGCGGTCCCGACGTACGGCTTGGCGGTGCCGGGCAGGAGCAGCTCCAGCTCCGCCATCGCCCGCGCCTCCTCGCCCATCAGGGAGGCGATGTACCAGAGCCCTTCGACGATCTCGTCGGTGGCCATGCCCCACAGCGCCCGCTTGCCGCGCCTCATCCGCGGTCCGAAGCCGGCGAGCAGCTCCTCGAAGTGTTCGGCGAGCGCGTCGCGGACCTCGGCCCGCAGGGCCTCCTCGTCGGCGACGACCCGGGCGCCGGGCAGCGTGGCCGCGGGGTCGCCGGGCAGGCAGGCGAACTCCTCCACCCGGAACGCCAGCAGGCCGGCGGCGCGCTGGAAGGCGACGTTACGGGCGGGCATGCGCGGCACCCTGCGGTGCAGGAACCAGGGGGCGGTGACCAGGAGACAGGCGGGCCAGGCGTACCGGTGGAGTCCGAAGCCGGCGACCACGTCGGGCCTGGCACGGCGGCCGTAGTCGCGCAGCACCTGGGCGTCGTCCCAGGCGAGGAACGCGTCGAGGGCGGCGCCGCCGGCCGCGAGGTCGTCCGCGCCGACCCAGCCGTCGCCGCGCGGCATCCGGTCGTCCGGGCCCAGCTCTTCTATCCGCAGGCCGCTGAACACCTCGCCGAGGCGGGCGTACGAGGCCGCGACGGGTGAGGTGAGGGGGGCGGGGAGCAGGGCGGGGACGGCCATGGGGGACCACCGAATCGCGATCGTTAGCAGGTTAGCCTTACCTTACCCGATGCGATCGGTGTTTGCCCGTCACCTCTGCTGGGCACGCCCTCCGGACTCCGCGCGTCCGCTCGTCGCCTATCGTGCACAGGGGGCGCCGGCATCGCGAGCCGGGCCCGGCACGATCCCGCAGGAGGACCCGGGTGGAGCAGGGCAGAGCGCGTGAGCCGTACGCGCCGTTCGGCGACGCCGCGGGCACCCCGGACCCGGCGTACGGCACCCACCCCGCCCCGCCGCCGGTGACACGCCTCGGCGAGAACACGGACCCGGCCCGCGGCGCGGGCGCGCGCCTCGCCCCGCGCCCGACGCCGGACAACGGGGCCGGAGCGCCGGACAACAGGGCAGGGACGCCCGACAACGGGGCCGGACCGGGGGTCGTGCCGCCGGTCGCTACCAGGCCCGAAGCCTCCTTCGTACTGCCGTCCGGGCCGGCGCCGGGTGCCGCCTCCGCGCCGACGGCCGACGCCTCGACCGCGCCGGGGGCGGGTCTCTCACCCGTGCGCCATGCCACCTCCGTACCCGAGCCCGCGGCGGGGGCCGTGCCCGGGCCGCGGGGCGGGGTGCGGCGGCATTCCGTGCGGGGGCAGGTGCTGCAGGCGTTGCGGGACGCGCTCGTCGGCGGGGAGCTGGTGCCGGGCGAGGTCTACTCCGCGCCCGTGCTCGCCGAACGCTTCGGCGTCTCGGCGACCCCCGTGCGCGAGGCGATGCAGCGGCTCGCCACCGAGGGCGCCGTCGACGTCGTGCCGAACAGGGGGTTCCGGGTCGTCGAGCGCACCCCCCGCGAACTCGCCGAACTCGCCGAGGTCCGCGCGCTCATCGAGGTGCCCGTCATGCTGCGGCTGGCCCGCACCGTCCCCGCCGACCGCTGGGCGGAGCTGCGTCCGCTCGCCGAGGCCACCTCGACGGCAGCCGCGCGCGGCGACCGCGCGCACTACGCGGAGGCGGACCGTGCCTTCCACCGCGCCGTCCTCGCCCTCGCGGGCAACACCCAGCTCCTCGCCGTCGCCGACGATCTCCACCGCCGCTCCCAGTGGCCCCTGACGAGCGCCCCGGCCGTCCGGCACGCCGACCTGGTCGCGGATGCCGCCGAGCACACCGCCCTCCTCGACGCGCTCGTGGCCCAGGACCTGACCGTCGTACGGTCGCTCGTACGGGAGCACTTCGCCGGATCCGGCGGCTGACCCCACCTCGCGGCCCCCACCGACTAAGGTCGGTGGCGTGAGGTGTCCCATGCCGTCCCCGGTCCCGTACCCGCCGTCATCGGGGACACCCCGGCCGGAGGCCGGGGAGGGACGCCCGTGACCGGCCCCGTGCGCGCGGAGCGCCCCGCCCCCGGCAGGGAGGCCGAGGCGGCGGCCCTGCTCGGCTGGCTCACCGACCCGGACGCACCCCGCCTGTGCCTCGTCACCGGCGGGCCGGGCCGCGGCAAGAGCGCCCTGCTCGCCTGGCTCGCCGCCCACGGCACCCGCTCCGGCGCCGCCCGCCGCCGCCGCGCGGCCCGCGAACTGGTCTCCCTGGCCGGCCAGAGCGTGCTCGGCACGGCCTGGACGATCGCCAACCGGCTGGGCGTGGTCGCCCGCACCCCCGGCGAACTCGTCCAGGTCCTCGCCACCACCGACGTACGCCGTGCCGCCCTGCTCCTCACCGACCTGCACGCGGCGGACGAACCGGACGCCCTGGCCGAACTCCTCGCCGAGATGGCCGCGTTGGGGCGCGTCCGGCTCCTGGTCGAGACCGCGGCCGGGAGCTCCGCCCACACCCGGCTGGCCGCCGGCGGCCGCGCCACGGTCGTGGACCTCGGCGAGGACGACCCGCCCACCTTGTCCGACCCGGCCGCGCCCCCCGCCGTATCGCCCGGCCCCGCCGCGGTCGCGGGACGGCGGCCGCCGCGGATCGACGCCGACGACCCCCGGGCGGTCTGCGCGGCCGATCCCGCCCAAGTCACCCGCGCCTATCTCGCGGAGCCCGACGACGACCGGGGCGGCCTGCGGTCCGCCTGGCTGCGCGCGGGCCAGTCCCTCAGCCGGGACCAGGCCCCCTCCGGCCGCGCCCTCGTGCTGCTCGCCGCCCTCGGGGACGGCGCGGACCCCCGGCTCCGGCCCGCCCTCACGGAACTGGCCGGGCGAGCGGCCTGGCGGGTGCGGTGGACCCGGGTGCGCGGGGACGTGACGCCGCCCTGGCCGGGGCCCGTCACCGTGCTCGGCGCCGTGGGGGAGCGGCTGCTGGTCGCCGGCCCCGCGGGTGCGGTGCGGCTGCTCGACGCCCGGGACGCACACCCCGGGGGCCGTCTCGACGCCGGACCCGCGAGCCGGGTCAAGGCACTCGCGCCCGCAGCCGACGGGACCGTCCTCCTCCTCGACGAGCGCGGCCGGCTGCACACCGTACGAGGAAAGGCGCCCCGCCCCCCGTACCTGGAGCGGCTCACCCAGGCCGTCACCGCCACCCTCACCCGGCATCCCGGCACCGCGCTCGCGGTGATCGGCGGCTCGGTGGTGGTCGGCGACCGGCTGGGCTCCGTGCACGCCTTCGGGCTGACCGGCATCCACCAGGCCGCCCTGCACAGCGGACGCGTCGCGGCCGTCACCGCCGTCGAGACGGAGACGCCGTTCGTGTGCAGCGGCGGCACCGACGGCACCGTCCGCCTCTGGACGCCAGGGAAGGACGCGGCCCCCCACCCGGCCCCGCTCGTGGAGCGTGCCGCTCCGGTCGTCACCCTCCACGCGGCCGAGACCCCCCGGGGCCCGGTCCTCGCGGTCGCCTGGGCCGACGGCCTCGTCGAACTCCGCCACCTCGACACCGGCGCCCTCCATCGCTTCCGCCCCGGCCCTCCCGTCCGCGCCGTCGTGGTCACCCCGGACGGCGGCGTCGTCGTCGGCATGGACGAGACACTGGTCCGTCTGGAGCCCCACGGGGGCGCTCGCTGAGGTGAATGTGCGCCCCCGTGCGCGCTGAGCGCCCCAAAACCCGCCCGCGCACACTCTGCCCACGCGCCTCCTTACCTGCTCTTCTGTAGCAGGTGAGGCGAGTGGTCGCCGACGGACCGGAGTGGGGCCGGGGGATAGGGGGATGTCCGTGACACCGCAATCCGAACAGCGGGACCGGGAAGGGTGGCCGACCGGGAGTTTCCTCGGCGCGCTGCCGGAAGCCGTGCGCGCCGACCTGCTGAACATCGGGACCCGCTGCCGGTACGTCCCGGAAGAGATCCTGATGCACGAGGGAGAACGCTCCCGCCATGTGGTCCTGCTGCGCTCCGGCTTCGTCAAGGTGACCGCGCGCCTCGCCAACGGGCACGAGGCGCTGCTCGCGATCCGGGTCGGCGGTGACATCGTCGGCGAGATGGCCGCCATGGACGACGCGCCGAGGTCCGCCACGGTCACCGCCTGCGGCGACATCGCGGCCAGCATCGTCCGGGAGTCGGACCTCCGTCTCTTCCTCGACACCCGCCCCCAGGCGGCCCTGGCCATCGCCGGGATCGTCACCCAGCGCCTGCGCTGGGCGAACCGCCGCCGCGTCGAGTTCGGCGGCTTCCCGGTCAAGGTGCGCCTCGCCCGCGTCCTGGCCGAACTCGCGGCCTCGTACGGACACCGGGTGCCCCGCGGTCTCGTGATCGGCGTCGATCTCACCCAGCCGGAGCTGGCCGCGCTGACCGGCTCGGCGGAGGTCACGATCCACAAGGCGCTCGCCGAACTGCGCCGGGACGACCTGATCACGACGGGCTACCGGCGCACCACCGTGCTCGACCTGGACCGGCTCCGCCGGGTCGCCCGCATGGACGAGGACCAGGGCTGACGGCGCAGCCGTAGGCCGCCCGAACCGGAAACCGCCCGTACCGGAAGCCGCCCGGCCCCGACCCGCCCTCGAAGCCTGGCCCGCCCCCGAAGACCGCCGCCCCTTCCCCGAAGCCCCCGCCCCCGCCCGCCGCCCACCCGGGCGCCCCCGTCCCTGCCGGACGCCCGCTCCCGGACCTGACCCGCGCCGGGTCTCGCCGCGCCACCCCGCCCGTGACCCGCGCCGGGCGCCACCCGGGCCTCCCGGTCGAGGGCCCGCGAGGCCCGTGGACGGCGCCCTTCCGGCCCCTCCCACCTCCCAATTCCGTATTTCTACGACCCACTCCGCGTTTCGCGCACCCCGGTGCACAGTTGACGCCCGAGCCCGCCCACTACGGCAGTCAGGTGGCCCCTCCGTGACCAACCAGCCCTCTCTTCCCCTGCCCGCGCAGGAGTCGATCCCGCGCCGCCTCTGCCTCGCGGCGGACGTGGAGAAGTACAGCCTGCTCGACACCCTCGGACAGGAGACCGTCCAGTCCGACCTCGTACGCCTCCTGGAGGAGGCCGCCGAACGCAGCGGTCTCGACCGGACCACCTGGGAGCGACAGCCGCAGGGCGACCAGGAGTTCGCCGTCCTTCCCCTCGACACGCCCGAGTCGGTCGTCCTCGGCGACTTCGTCCGCCACCTGAGCCAGCGGCTCGGGGTCCGCAACGCCAACCGGGACACGGCGGAGCGGATGCGGCTGCGCCTCGCCGTCGACACCGGCGTCGCCCGCACCGCCGCCCTCGGCTACGCCGGCCCCGCCCCCGTCGCCCTCGCCCGCTACCTCAACGCCGCCCAGCTCAAGCGGGTCCTGGAGGGCATCGACTCCACGGACCTCGCGCTGATCGTCTCCGACCGTCTCTACCAGGACGTCGTCCGGCTCCGCGGCCAGGGCCTCGACCCGCGGACCTTCGACAAAGTGCACGTCAAGCAGAAGGAGTTCACCGGCTACGGCTGGATCCACGTACCCGAGCACGGACCGGAGGAGCTGGCGGAACTGGTCGCCGACCCGGAACCGAAGCCGGGGGAGGGGACCCGGACCGGCCCCACCCACGTCGTGGAGCGCAACGAGGGGGTCGTCCACTACGGCAGCGGTGACGCGACCACCGGCACGATCAACAAGAACTACTACCGGTGAGCGGGGCGGCGTCATGGCAGAGCACCTCACGTCCGACAGCGGGCCCGTGACCACGGCCGACGACGAACCGCCGGAGGAACGGCCGGGCGCACGGGACGGCACCGAGGAGGCGGAACAGTACGCCGAGGAGGACCCGGCGGTCGCCGACCACATCCGCGGTCTGCGCCGCCGGGGACTCCAGGGCATACGCGTCGCCGGCGGAGCGGTCGGCTTCGGCGCCGGCGACGCGGCCGGGACGATCAACAAGCACTACTACGCCTCCGCTCCGCACGCCGACCCCGTCGACGGCCGGATCCGCGAGGAGGACCTCGACCGGCTGCGCGAGCGGTACGTGGAGCCCGACAGCCACCGCGCCCTCACCGCACTGCTCCTCAAGGAGGGTGTCGCCGTGCTCCGCGGAGCGCCCGGCTCCGGGAGGTACACCACCGCGCTCCTCGCCGCGCAGGAGGTGATGGACGCCGAAGTCGTGCTCCTCGACCCGGAGATGGACCTGAAGCGGCTGCTGAGCCGGGGCGGCGACCTCCAGGCGGGGCGGGGACACGTCGTCGAGGGCGACGGCCGGCCCTGGGCGTCCCAACTCCGCCCCCAACTGCTCAGCCGACTCAAGGAGGTGACCTACCGGCGCAGCCCGCTGGTCGTCGTCGTCGACGACCAGGTGCCGGTCGACGGCCTCGACGCGCACGTGGTCGAACACCGCGTCCCGGAGGGCCTGCGGTTCGAGGCCCTGGCACGGCACCTGGCCGTCCGGCTCACCGACCGCCCCGGCGCGTGCGAGAAGCTGCTGCGGCACGACAGCGTCCGGGCGGGACTGAACGGGCGCACCACCCTGACCGAGATCCATGCGGTCGCGCGGCGGCTGGAGCGGTGCGAGCGCGACGGCGACGACGTCGACACCATCGCCCAGGGCTTCCAGGCACAGCTACGGGCCAAGGCCAAGGAACTGCTCCGCGCCCCCGTGCGGGGCGCCGGCCCCCAGGGCGGCAAGCAGGAGGTCTCCCTCTGGGCCCGGGCCTTCCTGCTGGCCTGTGTCGTGCTCGACGGGGGGCGGCTGAGCCGGGTGAGCCGGGAGTCCCACCAGCTCGCCGCGCTGCTCCACGGCGTGCGCTCGCCCTCGGTCGAACCGGAGATGCGGCTCTTCGAGGAAGGCCTCTCCGACTGGCTCGACACCTCCGTCGTGGAGCGGATCGACGGCTCGGGCGGGCCCGCCGAGGAGGGCCACCCCGACTGCCGGGTGCGCATCGCCCGGCCCGGCCTCGGCGAGGCGCTGCTGGAGACGCTGTGCCTCGAACACGGCGGAGCCCGCGCCCCGCTGCTCGCCTGGCTGGACAGCCTGGTCGTCCGGGGCGAGGAGGACATCCGCGTGTCCGCCGCCCAGGCCGCCGGCCTGCTCGCCGGCTTCGACTGGGACTACGTCCTGGAGGAGCTGCTCGTCCCCTGGGCGACCGCGAAGGGGGACCACGCCGACCGGCGCCGGCACGCGGCCGCCTGGGCACTGGAGCGTGCCGCCGCCGACCCCGTGCTCGCTCCGCGTGTCCAGCGGCTGCTCCGCGACTGGTCCCGGCGGCGGGACCGCCAGGCGTGCGCCCAGGTGGCGTACGGCACCGCGATCGGCGCGCGGTACCCGCTGGAGGCGCTGGGCAGCCTGGAGAGGATCGCCGGAACGAGCCTGAGAGGCGTACGGTCCGCCGTCCGGGAGATCTACGCCGCGGGGGCGCGGGAGCAGACGATCGAGCGGCTGGCCGCCTGGGCGGAGTCACCGCACTCCGGGCTCCGGGGCGAGGCGGCCGCGTGCCTGCAGCAGCTCAGCAGGTTCAGGGGCGATCTCGCGGTCACCGGATTCCTCGCCGACCCGGTGCAGCACGGCCATCTCCTCCGGCTGATGCGCGGCACCCTGTCCAGCCCCCGGCCCGGGGTCCCGCAGCGGGGCTGGGACTCCCTGCGCTCGTGGATCGAGCGGTCCGGGGACGAGCCGGGACTCGACACGACGCTCGTCGCGTTCGTCACCGAGCTGTTCCTCGACGACGGCTCGGCCGCCGGCCTGCGCGAGCGGTTCCTGTTCTTCCTCCGGCTGTGGAGCCACCAAGGAGTCGGCTTCGACGCGGCCGCCCAGTTCAACTCCCTCGTGACCGAAAGGTGGTCGACATGACCCGCACACCACGCCGCGGCCCGATCTCCTGGCTGCGCTCCCTCTTCGGCCGCCGGGCGGAACCCGACGCACCGGTCTTCTCCCCCGTGACGGTGGACGTGCCCGAGATCGTCAAGGTGCACCGGGAATCCGTGGTCGCCTTCGAAACCCCCTCCAAGGGAGGCGGGTTCGACTTCCGGATCGAGATCCGCTGCGACTGGTGCGCCGAAGGGCGCCTCGACACCCTCGCCCTCAGCCGCGCCGTCGACGGCTATCAGGCGGACCTGCCGCAGCGGCTCGCCGAACGCGTCCGCGAGATCACCCGGCACTACGAACCATTCCACGCGCAGGACGCCGAGCAGGCGGTCAACGAGGCGCTGCGCGAGGGCGAATGCTTCGACAGCGGTCTCGTGACGTGCCGTACGAGCACCGTCGTCCGGCCGCCGCAGGAGATCGTGGACCAGCAGCGCAAGGCGGCCCTGGAGCTCCAGCAGATCGAGCACGACTACGCCAAGTCGTCGCTGCGGGTACGGCTTTTGGGCGAGGTCGCCGAGGAGTGGCGGGCCTTCCTGGCGAGCGGCCTGGTCGACGTCGGCCCCGACGACGAGTCGGCCTCGTGGCTGACGCCGTGGGCGGTCCTCCTGGCCGAACGGCCCGAGGAGGCCGCGTCCGAGGTCAGCGCCATGTTCCGGGAGCGCCAGAAGCAGCTCGACCAGTTCATCACGCTCGTCGGACGGCAGCGCAAGGAGTACCAGGCACACGACCTCTTCGAGTTCGTCACCGACAACGAACGGCAGCTCGGCCGGGCCATGCGGCTCTTCGGACTCGTCCCGGCGGGGGAGCCCGGTCCCGCCGTCGGCCCGCCCGAGCCCCTTCCCCAGCCCCGGAGTTCCCGGAGCTGAACAGGGGGACGGGCGGGCGCCCGGCGGCGCCTGCGGTCAGAGCAGCAGCGGCCCGGCGAGGAAGGAGAGACCGGCGGCCAGGGCCATCAGACCCGTCCAGACGACACCCCGCGCGATGTACCGGTGCTTGGCCATTCCGACCCGGGCCAGGATCGGGATCAACTGCCAGATCTCGGCCCGCTCCGCCTCGTCGTCCTGCGACGGGGGAGTGCCGTCCGCCGAGGCCAGTAACGGCAGGCTGAACCGGTTCGGGGCGGGCGGCGGCGCGAGGCGGGGCCGGAGGGCCTGGGCGACGCAGTACACGGCCGGCAGGAAGGCCGCCACGTGCAGCACGAGCAGCCCGGCGGCCACCCACGCCCCCGGACCGCCACGCGTCCACGCCTCGCGCACCACCGCACCCTGCGGTACGGACGCGGCCACGAGACCCGCCTGGACGGCGCCCAGGATGCCGACCTTGGCGTCGGCGAACTGGTTCGACGCCTGGAGCGAGGTGTAGACGGCGAGACCGGAGCGCAGACCGGCCGCCGTGCGCTCCGCGGAGCGCGAACCCGTCGCGGCGGGGCCGGCGTCGGAGCTGTCGGAAGCGTCGGCGGTGCCGCCGGACGCGGCAGCGGAGTGGGACATGGGGAGCCTCCCGGCATCGAGGTGGTCGAGGACTCCCAGTAACGGCCTCGGCCCCGGCCGAGAACAGTCATAAATGCGGATTCGACTCACTTGGGAGAGCACCATGTCCTTCTTGACCCGCGCGCTGCCCGGCCGGCTCCTCGCCGGGGCCCTCGCGCTCTCCGCGGCCGTGGCGGGCAGCGGTTGTGCGGCCTTCGAGGCCCCGAAGGTCCGGCATTGCGCCTGGCTGGACCCGTCGGCCGAGGACGTCGGCGGCACGGCGCGCACCGCCGTGCTGGTCGACCGGAGCTCCTCCGCCCGGCCCGGAGCCCGCACCGCTCCGGGAGCCCCGGTCCCGGACTGGCCCGCGACCCTGGTCCGCAGGCTCGACCTCGCGGGCCTTGAGGGCGGGACCCTCTCCATAGCCGGTTTCGACGGCACCCGCGCGACCGTCGACTGGGAGGCCGAGGCGGCCTCCGTCACCCACGCGGAGGGCACCGACGAAGCGAAGGAGGACCAACGCCGGGCCCGGCGCGGATGTCTGGTGGAGCGGCTCCGGCAGGCGTCGGCCGGGGCACCGCGGTCGGGCCGTACGGACCCGCTGGGCGCCCTGGCGGCGACCGTCGACCAGCTCGGCCCCGGAGAGGGCCGCCGCCGCGTCCTGGTGGCGACCGACGGGCTGGCCAACACGGGCTGCGCCGACCTTCGGCAGGCCGGGTTCGACGGGACCGCGGAGATCGACGCGATCGTCGCGCGCTGCCGCTCGGCGGGTGAACTGCCCGCTCTGCGGGGAGTCGAGGTCCAGCTCGTGGGCATCGGTCTCACGGCCGGCGGACCCGTGCCGACGTCCGTGCAGACCGCCTGGCTGACGACCCTCTGGACGCGCCTGTGCCGGGCGGCCGGCGCCTCCGACTGCCGGACGGAGGCCTCGGGACGCACCCGGAAGGCAGGGGAGCGTGCCGCCGAGCGGCAGGTGGCCGAGGAGCCCGCGGTCACCTTCCCCGCCGTGTCGGAGCGACCCGCCGGGCGGGTCACCACGCTCACGCTCCCCGGTTCGGTGCTCTTCGCGACCGACACCTCCGCCCTGTCGCCGCAGGCGCGCGGCACGCTGGACGCCGCGGCGAAGCGGATCCGGGAGCTGGGGCCCCTCTCCGTCGCCGTCTCCGGGCACACCGACTCGCGGGGCACCGAGGAGCGCGGCAAGCGGCTCTCGCGGGACCGCGCCGAGGCCGTCCGCGCCGCCCTCACCGCGCGCGGCATCGCGGTGGAGTCGGCCCGCGGCCACTCCGACGACCGGCCCCGCTGCACACCCGAGTACCGCGACGGCGAGCCGGACCACGCGGCGATGGCCTGCAACCGGCGGGTCGAGATCGCCGTCACCGTCCGCCGCTGACCCCACCGGCCGGTCCGACCAGGGCCGCACCCCGAGCCACGACCCGGAGAGAAGGACACCGTCCGATGACCGAGAACCACCGAGGCGTCCCCTGCCACCACGGCTGCGGATGCGACATCCGGCACCTGGTGAAGAGCGCCGAACAGGGGCCGGAGCGCACCCCTGAGAACCTCGACAACGGCGAGATGCGGATGCTGCTGCGCGCGGCCCGCGAGGTCGCCGAGATCGTCGGCCACAACCGCGAACAGCTCGCCGCCGCCCGCTCCCGGACCATCGGCACCCACGCCCGGGCCGAGGAGACCCTGCACGCCCTCGCCCGCTTCGAGGCCGCCGCCTCGCTGCGGGCCGCCCGCGCGGCGCACGACGCCGTCGAGAAACGCCATGCCGGGGACGGGGCGCGCGACCGGCGGCGCCGCGACCTGTGGATCAGGGCGTTGCGGTGGCCGGTGATCGCCGCGATGGCCGTCTTCGACGCGTGGTACTTCATGCGGGTGTTCCAGTACCTCACCAGCAGTTCGGAGGCCGTCTCGGTGATCGAGCGGACGGTCTCCTTCCTGCCCGGGGTGGTCCTGGCCCTGGCCCTGCTGCTCTCCGGGCACGTGATCGCCGCGCCGTTGCACGGGATACGGGAGTGGCTGCACGAGCTGAGCGGGCGCCACCCATTCTGGGCGCTGGTCGGCTCCCTCGTGCTGCCCGTGCTCTACCTCCTCTCGGTGCTCTTCGTCGTCACGGTGTGGGCGCTGATGCGGGCGCGGGAGACCGGGGTCGGCGAGGGCGACATCGAGGGGGCGCGGTACGCGCCGGGCTGGGTGGCCGCGCTGATGCTGGTCCTGGCCCTGACCGCCGTCGCGATGAAGGTTGTCGCGCACAATCCGTACGCGGACAGCGCGGCCGAGGCTCGGCGCGGCTTCCTCGAGGAGCGTACGGCGTACGGGCTGCTGGTGCGGGGGGCCGGCGAGGCCCTGCGCGATCACGAGGAGGCGTGGAGCGACCTGTGCGCGGCGCGCGACGAACTGGCCTCGCACGTGCGGCTGGAGAGCATGCGGGTGTGGGAGGCGGCCATCCTGTCCGCCCGCATGCTCCACGGGCAGGCGGGACATCTGCCGCCCACCCCGGCCTCGCTTCCCGCCGGTGCGTCGGCGGAGCCGTCGGCGGCGGCGCTGACGGAGCCCCTCTTCTCGGGGGTGGTGGAGCCGCCGCCGGAGCTGGGCCCGCTGATCGAGGCGCACCGCATCACCCTCGACTACTCGCCGCAGGAACTCCGGCGGCAGCGCGACGAGTTGATCGGACGGATCGATCTTCAGCTCGCGGCGGTGTGAGCGCGTGTGCCGGGCCCTTCACCGCACCGGCCGCTCACGGCCGGTGCGGTGGGGGCGCGTCAGGCGGCGGTCTGCGGGACGAGTTGGGCCGCCAGCCAGGTCGGGACGCCGCCCAGGAGCCGGAAGAGGCGGGTCGCCTCGGCGCGGAGGCGGCGTGCCTCCGGTTCCGTCTCGGTGTCCGCGAGGGCGGTGAGGGCCGGGGCCGTACCGACGAGGAAGCCCAGCTCCTCGCGGATCCGGAGCGACTCGGCGAAGCCGTGTCGTGCCTCGGCCAACTCCCCTTCTCGTAAGGCGAGTCCGGCGAGGTGTCGCCAGGTCGAGGAGAGCAGCAGGGTGTCACCCCGGTCGGCGGCGCCCGCGTGGGCGCGGCGGTAGGCGGCGCGGGCCGCCTGCGGGGAGTCGCCGAGGTTCTGGGCGACGAGCCCGCGCCGCAGGTCGAGCAGCGGGCGCCCGCCTGCGGTGGGGCCGATCAGCGCGGCGGCCCGGCCGAGCGCCACGCGGGCCTCGTCGGCCCGGTCCCGTACGCCGAGCAGCGTCGACGCGTAGGCGAGGTAGCCGCGTTCGCATGCCGCGGCCCCTCGTTCCTCGTCGCTCTGGGCGACCGCCTCGGCCGCCCGCAGGGCCTCCTCGGCGTCGGCCCAGCCCTGTTCGGTGTAGAGACAGCGTTCGATCAGCAGCGCGGCCCGTTCGAGCGCCGCCGCGGGTTCGGCGGCGTGCGGAGTGAGCAGGGCGGCCGCGTCCGTCCAGCAGCCGCGGGATCGCAGCCGCCATATGGCGGTCTCCATTGGGGTCTCCTTGCCGTAGGCAAGGGACGGTTCGACGCTATCCGTTGTTTCGGAACCAGACATGGCGGTGTCCGCCACATTGCCCTCCCCGAGCGCGCCATTGAGCTGTTGAGTTGCCTCGCATCTCAGCACGAAGGGGAGCGCCTGGCCAAGGGGTCGAGTGAATCATTTCACAAGAGCCGTGCGCGCACCGGTATACGGACACGTCCGGTACCCGGGATCGGCGCCTGATCCGGCCGACCTGCGCCCTGTCGGACGGCCCCGTGGGGAGGGCCGGGGCGGCCGCCGGTGAGCGACGCCGGAACCCGCCCCTCCGGCCGCCCCCGGACTCGCCCGAAAAGATGAATCTCGCCCGCCCATGGGTTCCCCCGGCCGCGTTGCCCCGACCGGGTGAAGCACGGGGCCCGGCTCGCGCCTCCGGCGAGTGAGCCTGCCCGGGCCGGCCTGGGGCCTTCGGCGAGTGAGCCGAAGGGGCGCGCGGCTGTCGAAAGGGAGGTCGCGCGCAGGTCCCGAGGTACGAGGGAGCGAGCACGTCCGACTGTCGACAGTCGCACGAAGCGCCCCGGAGGCGAACCGAGCCCTCAAAAAATCAGCTCATGCGGAGGGCGAGGAAGAAGTCGAGCTTGTCCTCCAGGCGCGACAGGTCCCGGCCGGTGAGTTGCTCGATCCGGCCGACTCGGTAGCGCAGGGTGTTCACATGCAGGTGGAGGCGGGTGGCGCAGCGTGTCCAGGAGCCGTCGCAGTCGAGGAAGGCTTCCAGGGTGGGGATGAGTTCGGCGCGGTGGCGGCGGTCGTAGTCGCGCAGCGGGTCGAGGAGGCGGGCGGTGAAGGCGCGGCGGACGTCGTCGGGGACGAAGGGGAGCAGGAGGACGTGGGAGGCGAGCTCGTGGTGGCCGGCGGCGCAGACGCGGCCGGGGCGGGCTGCGGCGACGCGGCGGGCGTGGCGGGATTCTTCGAGGGCGCCGCGGAGGCCTTCGGCGGAGTGGACGGCGGCGCTGACGCCGAGGGTGAGGCGGCCGTCGTCGGCGAGGCCGGAGGTGAGGGGGCCGCGGACGGCGGCGAGGAGGGTGTCGGCGTGGAGGCCGAGGCCGTGGGTGGGGCTTTCGTCCTCGCTGTCGGGGAGGGGGCCTGCGGGCAGGGGGACGAGGGCGATGGCTTCGTCGCCGTGGTGGGCGACGGCGATGCGGTCGGCGGAGTCGGCGCCGACGGTGGCGGGGTCGACGAGGATTTCTTCGAGGAGGGCTTGGGCGACGGGGCCGCTGTCGATGGCGGTTCCGGGGGTGCCTTCCTGGTCCCATTCGACGCGGGCGACGACGACCTGCCAGTGGGGTGCGCTGCCGAGGCCGGGGAGGAGGACGGGGGCGGCGACGCGGAGCCGGGCGGCGATTTCGGCGGGGGCGGCGCCGGTCTGGACGAGTTCGAGGACTTCTTGGGCGAGCCGGCGGCGTACGGTGCGGGCGGCGTCGCGGCGGTCGCGTTCGACGGCGATCAGTTGGGTGACGCCTTGGAGGAGGTCGAGGCGGGCGGCGGGCCAGTCGCCGGCGTCGGCTTCGACGGCGAGGAGCCAGTCGGAGAGCACGGTTTCGCGGACGTCGCGGGAGGCGGGGGCGGCTCCGCGGCCGGTGTTGCGGATCGGGAACAGGGAGTAGGTGGTTCCGCCGAGGGTGAGGCGGTGTGGGCCGCGGCGTCCGGTGCGGGTCGCGGCGAGGTGTTCTCCGGCGAGGGTGGCGGCCAGGCCGGCTTCGAGGGGGTCGCCTGCGCCGGCGATCTGGCGGCCGGTGGGGGAGAGGACCCAGGCGCGAAGGTCCAGGTCGGAGCCGAGGAGGTCGAGGACGACTTCGGGGCCGCCGCCTGCGGGGCCGGAGGTCATGAGGCGTCGGTGGCGGTCGACGACGGCCGCGAGGTCGCCTGCTCGTTCGCCGGAGACCTGTCGAACGACGTGTTCCGTGATCGTTGCGAACGCAACGGTCTCGTTGACCGCGAAGAGGGGCAGGCGGTGGCGCAAACAGGCCTGTACGAGATCGTCCGGGATGTCGCCGAGCTCGGCCTCGCCGGCCGCGAGGGCGGCGACTCCGGCGGAGGCGAGGATGCGGACGAAGGGTTCCGCGTCCGAGGGGTCCCTGAGCCAGGCGAGGCCGGTGAGGACCAGCTCGCCGCCGGACAGGTACCTGCTGGGGTCCTTGAGGTCCGTGGTCATCACGCCGCGGACCGTGCGGTCCAGCTCTTCGTCACCACCGAGCAGGCGCAGCCCCAGCGCGTCGGTTTCCAGCAGTGCGCGCAGCCGCATCTCGTCTCCGCCGTTCCTTGTCGTCCGTCGCGAAAACTGTCGCGTTGTCGTCGGTGGCGTGGCGCCACCGTTTCCAGGGGAAAACGGCGAGGTTGCCGAGCCCCGCCTTTCGTTCGAATCTACAAGACGAACAAGGTCACCAGCCAACTCCTTCATGGTTTCGGTGACTGCACCCCAGCCTGCGGGGCTTGTGTACTAGGCCACACATCGCGTGAACAGCACATGAACATGAAATCGAAGTCGAGGGCCGGCCGTATCCCGGGCCCGCACGACGGACCCCCGATCACTAGAAGCACTAGAAGAGAGCCACCATGGACTTCCTTCGCCCCGCCAGCTGGGAGGAGGCGCTCGCCGCCAAGGCCGAGCACCCCACGGCCGTGCCCATCGCGGGAGGCACCGACATCATGGTCGAGATCAACTTCGACCACCGGCGTCCCCAGCACCTCCTGGACCTGAACCGCATCGAGCTGCTGAGCGAGTGGGAGGTCGGCGAGGAGAACGTGCGCCTCGGTGCCTCCGTTCCGTACACGCAGATCATGGAGCACCTGCGGGCCGAGCTGCCCGGCCTGGCGCTCGCCTCGCACACGGTCGCCTCCCCCCAGATCCGTAACCGCGGCGGTGTCGGCGGCAACCTGGGCACGGCCTCGCCGGCCGGTGACGCGCATCCGGCGCTGCTCGCCGCGGGTGCCGAGGTCGAGGTGGAGTCGGTGCGCGGCAACCGGTTCATCCCGATCGACGCGTTCTACACGGGTGTGAAGCGCAACGCGCTGGAGCCCGACGAACTCATCAAGACCGTCCACATCAAGAAGGCGGACGGCCCTCAGCAGTACTCCAAGGTCGGCACCCGCAACGCGATGGTCATCGCGGTCTGCGCCTTCGGCCTGGCACTGCACCCGGAGACCCGGACCGTGCGCACCGGCATCGGTTCGGCCGCGCCGACCCCGATCCGCGCCAAGGAGGCCGAGGCCTTCCTGAACGCGGCTCTGGAGGAGGGCGGCTTCTGGGAGAGCGGCAAGATCATCACTCCGTCGATCGCCAAGCAGTTCGCCGAGCTGTGCTCGGGTGCCGCGAACCCGATCGACGACGTCCGCGGCACCGCCAAGTACCGGCGCCACGCCGTCGGCATCATGGCCCGCCGTCAGCTCGGCTGGACCTGGGAGCAGTACCGCGGCACCGGCCGCACGCTTGAGGGAGCTGCATAACCATGCGCGTCAATTTCACGGTCAACGGTTGTCCGCAGGAAGCCGACGACGTCTGGGAGGGCGAGTCCCTCCTCTACGTCCTGCGTGAGCGGATGGGCCTGCCCGGCTCGAAGAACGCCTGCGAGCAGGGCGAGTGCGGTTCGTGCACGGTCCGTCTCGACGGGGTGCCGGTCTGTTCCTGTCTGGTCGCCGCCGGACAGGTCGAGGGCCGCGACGTCGTCACGGTCGAGGGCCTGGCCGACTTCGCCAAGCAGCGCGAGGAGCACGGGGCCCACGGCGGCTGCGCCTCCGGCGCCTGCGGCACCTCGCTGGACTCCGCCAAGCAGTGGGAGGCCAAGCCCGGTCAGGACTCGCAGACCGGTGAGGGCATCGAACTGAGCCCGATCCAGCAGGCGTTCATCGACGCCGGCGCCGTCCAGTGCGGTTTCTGCACCCCCGGTCTGCTGATCGCCGCCGACGAGCTCCTGGAGCGTCAGGGCGACCCGTCCGACCAGGACATCCGTGAGGCCCTGTCCGGCAACCTGTGCCGGTGCACGGGGTACGAGAAGATCCTCGACGCGGTCCGCCTGGCGGCCGCCCGTCAGGGAGAGGCGGTCTGACCATGGCTCAGAACACCCGCACGGTTCCGGCCGGTACGCCGACGAACGTCACCCAGAGCCACACCAAGGGCGGCATCGGGGAGTCCACGCTCCGCCCGGACGGCACCCTCAAGGTCACCGGTGAGTTCGCGTACTCCTCGGACATGTGGCACGAGGACATGCTCTGGGGCCAGACGCTCCGCTCGACCGTCGCGCACGCCGAGATCGTCTCCATCGACGTCTCCGAGGCCCTCGCGATGTCCGGCGTGTACGCCGTCCTGACCTACGACGACCTGCCGACCGAGGTGAAGAACTACGGCCTGGAGATCCAGGACACCCCCGTCCTGGCGCACGGCCGGGTACGCCACCACGGCGAGCCGGTGGCCCTGATCGCCGCCGACCACCCGGAGACCGCCCGACGGGCGGCCGCCAAGGTCAAGATCGACTACCGGGAGCTGCCCGTCGTCACCGACGAGGCCTCCGCGCTCGCCGAGGACGCGCCGCTGATCCACGAGGGGCGCGACGACCACCACGCCGGTCACGTCCCGCACCCGAACATCGTGCACCGCCAGCCGATCATCCGCGGCAACGTGGCGGAGGCGCGCAAGCGTGCCGACGTGATCGTCGAGGGCGAGTACGTCTTCGGCATGCAGGACCAGGCCTTCCTCGGCCCGGAGTCCGGGCTCGCCGTGCCCGGCGAGGACGGCGGTGTCGACCTGTACGTCGCCACCCAGTGGCTGCACTCGGACCTCAAGCAGATCGCCCCGGTCCTCGGCCTGCCCGAGGAGAAGGTCCGGATGACGCTCTCCGGCGTCGGCGGTGCCTTCGGCGGCCGCGAGGACCTGTCGATGCAGATCCACGCCTGCCTCCTGGCGCTCCGCACCGGCAAGCCCGTCAAGATCGTCTACAACCGCTTCGAGTCCTTCTTCGGGCACGTGCACCGCCACCCGGCGAAGCTCTGGTACGAGCACGGTGCCACCAAGGACGGCAAGATCACGCACATGAAGGCGCGGATCGTGCTGGACGGCGGCGCCTACGCCTCCGCCTCCCCGGCGGTCGTCGGCAACGCCTCCTCCCTCGGCGCCGGTCCGTACGTGATCGACGACGTCGAGATCGAGGCCGTCGCGCTCTACACCAACAACCCGCCCTGCGGCGCGATGCGCGGCTTCGGCGCGGTCCAGGCGTGCTTCGCGTACGAGGCGCAGATGGACAAGCTCGCGGCCAAGCTGGGCATGGACCCGGTGGAGCTGCGGCAGCTCAACGCCATGGAGCAGGGCACGATCATGCCGACCGGCCAGGTCGTGGACTCGCCGGCCCCGGTCGCCGAGCTGCTGCGCCGGGTCAAGGCCCGCCCCATGCCGCCGGAGCAGCAGTGGCTCGCCGCCGGCGAGGACGCGGACGTCCGCGCCCTTCCCGGTGGTCTGTCCAACACCACGCACGGCGAGGGTGTCGTCCGCGGTGTCGGCTACGCCGTCGGCATCAAGAACGTCGGCTTCTCCGAGGGCTTCGACGACTACTCCACCGCCCGTGTGCGGCTGGAGGTCATCAACGGCGAGCCGGTCGCCATGGTCCACACGGCGATGGCCGAGGTCGGTCAGGGCGGTGTCACCGTGCACGCCCAGATCGCCCGCACGGAGCTGGGCGTCACGCAGGTGACGATCCACCCGGCCGACACCCAGGTCGGCTCCGCCGGTTCGACGTCCGCCTCCCGGCAGACGTACATGACCGGTGGCGCGGTGAAGAACACCTGCGAGAAGGTGCGCGAGTCCGTCCTCGAGATCGGCCGCCGCAAGTTCGGCTCGTACCACCCGGCGTGGGCCACCGCCGAGCTGCTCCTGGAGGGCGGCAAGGTCGTCACCGACGGCGGCGAGGTCCTCGCGGACCTGGCGGACGTCCTCGAGGGCGAGTCCATCGACCAGGAGCACGAGTTCCGGCACCGCCCGACCGTCCCGTTCGACCTGGTCACCGGCCAGGGCGACGGCCACGTCCAGTACACCTTCGCCGCGCACCGCGCGGTGGTGGAGGTGGACACCGAGCTGGGCCTGGTCAAGGTCATCGAGCTCGCCACCGCCCAGGACGTCGGCAAGGCGCTCAACATGCTCTCCGTCGTCGGCCAGATCCAGGGTGGCACCACCCAGGGCCTGGGCGTCGCGGTGATGGAAGAGATCATCGTGGACCCGAAGACCGCGAAGGTGCGCAACCCCTCCTTCACGGACTACCTGATCCCGACGATCCTCGACACGCCGACCATTCCGGTCGACGTACTCGAACTGGCCGACCCCAACGCGCCGTACGGCCTGCGGGGACTCGGCGAGGCTCCGACCCTGTCGTCCACCCCGGCCGTCCTCGCGGCGATCCGGAACGCGACGGGCCTGGAGCTCAACAAGACGCCGGTCCGCCCCGAGGCGCTCACCGGCACCCTGTAGGACTCTCCGGGCGGTGCGTGCCTCCAGGGAACGTCACACCTTCCACCGCCCGTACCGCCCGGAGTACCCCCGGCAGTACCCAGCACCACCAGATCGATCTGAACCATCCCGTTCGTCTCGGGCCGTCCCCCGGGTCGTGCAGCCCACGCAGCATCCCAAATCCCGCAGCGTCTCTGACTTCCCCAGTCTTATGCGGGTGCCCCTTTGAACCTTGGGAGTAGGCCCCATGACCCAGTCGTCTGTGGAGCCCAAGACCGCCTCGGAGGACGCGGGCTCCGGCTCCAACGTCCCCTCCGGCCGTTCTTGGCTCGACCGGTACTTTCACATCTCGGAGAGAGGATCCACCGTCGCGACGGAGATCCGCGGCGGCGTCACCACCTTCATGGCGATGGCGTACATTCTCCTGCTCAACCCCCTGATCCTCGGCGGCAAGGATGTGGACGGCAACGTCCTCAGCCAGCCCGCGCTCATCACGGCGACGGCTCTCGCCGCCGCGGTGACGACCCTCCTGATGGGCTTCTGGGGCAAGGTCCCGCTTGCCCTGGCCGCCGGTCTCAGCGTCTCCGGTGTCCTCTCCTCGCAGGTCATCGCGGTGATGACCTGGCCGCAGGCCATGGCCATGTGTGTGGCCTACGGTGTGGTGATCTGCCTTCTGGTGGTCACCGGCCTCCGCGAGATGATCATGAACGCGATACCGCTGGCGATCAAGCACGCGATCACCATCGGCATCGGTCTCTTCATCGCGATCATCGGCTTCGTCAAGGCCGGGTTCGTGCACGAGAACCCGTCCCCCGGCGGTGGCCCGGTCACGCTCGGCCCCCTCGGTGAACTCCAGGGCTGGCCGGTCCTGATCTTCGCCGTCACCCTGCTGCTGATCTTCGCGCTGCAGGCCCGCAACGTCCCGGGCGCCATCCTCATCGGCATCGTCGCCGGCACGGTCCTCGCCCTGATCGCCAACGCCGTCGCCGACATCCCGGAGAAGGGCGCGGGAGCCTGGTTCTCCGGCTCGCCCGAGCTCCACGGCAGCGCCGTCTCCGCCCCGGACTTCTCGCTCATCGGCGAGGTCTCCTTCAGCGGCTGGGGCGACGTCGGTTACATCACGATCACCATGATCGTCTTCACCCTGGTGCTGGCCGGCTTCTTCGACGCCATGGCCACCATCATCGGTGTCGGCTCCGAGGCCAACCTGGCCGACGACAAGGGCCGCATGCCCGGCCTGTCCAAGGCGCTCTTCATCGACGGCGCCGGCGGTGTCATCGGCGGCGGCGTCGGCGGCTCCGGTCAGACGGTCTTCGTCGAGTCCGCCACCGGCGTCGGCGAGGGTGCCCGCACCGGCCTCTCCTCCGTCGTCACCGGCGCCTTCTTCGCGGCCTGCCTCTTCTTCACCCCGGTCACCGCGATCGTGCCCGCCGAGGTCGCCTCCGCGGCCCTGGTCGTCATCGGCGCGATGATGATGCAGAACGCCAAGCACGTCGACTGGAGCGACCGCTCCGTCGCGATCCCGGTGTTCCTCACCGTGGTCCTGATGCCGTTCACGTACACCATCACCACGGGTGTCGCGGCCGGTGTCATCTCCTACGCCGTCATCAAGGTGGCGCAGGGCAAGGCACGCGAAGTGGGCGCCTTCATGTGGGGCCTGACCGCGATCTTCATCGTGTACTTCGCGATCCATCCGATCGAGAGCTGGCTGGGCGTCAGCTGACGCCCGTACCGCCGCCCTCCACACACGTATCGAGGAGTTCGAGATGCTGGACATCGCCGAAGAGCTGCACCGGTGGGTCGAGCAGGGCCGCGAGTTCGCCGTCGCCACCGTGGTGGCCGTCGGCGGCAGCGCGCCCCGGCAGCCCGGCGCCGCGCTCGCCGTCGACCAGGACGGCACGGCGATCGGATCGGTCTCGGGCGGATGTGTGGAGGGCGCGGTCTACGAGCTGTGCCAACAGGCCCTCGAGGACGGCAGGACCGTCGTCGAGCGCTTCGGATACAGCGACGAGGACGCCTTCGCGGTCGGTCTGACCTGCGGCGGCATCATCGATATCCTCGTCACCCCGGTGCGCGGCGGGGTCTTCCCCGCCGCCCTCCAGGCCGCCGTCTCCGGCGAGGCCGCGGCCCTGGCCCGGATCGTCGGCGGCCCCGCCGACCTGCTGGGCCGGGCGCTGCTGGTCCGTCCCGACGGGTCGTACGACGGCACCCTCGGCGGCCACCCCGAGCTGGACCGCACGGCGGCCGGCGAGGCCTTCGCCCTGCTGGACGCCGGCCGGACCGGCACCGTGGAGATCGGCGAGGACGGCAGCCGCTGCGGGCAGCCCCTCACCCTTCTGGTCGAGTCCTCCGTCCCCGCCCCCCGCATGATCGTCTTCGGCGCGATCGACTTCGCCTCCGCGCTGGTGAGGGTCGGCAAGTTCCTCGGCTACCACGTCACCGTGTGCGACGCCCGACCCGTTTTCGCGACCCCGGCCCGTTTCCCCGACGCCGACGAGATCGTCGTCGAGTGGCCCCACCGCTACCTCAAGGCCGCCGCCGAGGCCGGCGAGACCGACGGACGCACCGTCCTGTGCGTCCTCACCCACGACGCCAAGTTCGACGTCCCGCTGCTCGAAGCAGCCCTGAAGCTTCCCGTCGCCTACGTCGGCGCGATGGGCTCCCGCCGCACCCACGAGGACCGCAACAAGCGGCTGCGCGAGGTCGGCGTCACCGAGATCGAACTGGCCCGGCTGCGCTCGCCGATCGGCCTCGACCTCGGCGCCCGCACCCCCGAGGAGACGGCGATCTCCATCGCCGCGGAGATCGTCGCCAACCGCCGCGGCGGCAGCGGCGTCTCCCTCACGGGCGCGCACACCCCCATCCACCACGACGGGCCGCGCGCACCCGCCGGACGGATAGGCTCCGTCGCGTAGGCGACTGTGGCGCTCCGGCCCCACGACACAGCACGACGGTACGGGCCGGAGCCCGACGGTACGGGCCGGTCCCGGCCGGGTCGGGATCGAGACGCGGACGCGCGGCGGTGCGACCCCCGCCGGTTAGGGTCCGGATCATGGAGATTCGTGACGTACCCGAAGCCCATCTCGACCGCGCCCTCGACCTCGCGTACCTCGTCTTCCACGAACGCCCCGACGAGGCGAAGCGCAAGCACCACCGCGCACTGATGCTGCCCTGCGCACGCGTCGGCGCCTACGACGGGGAGACCCTGGTCGGCTTCGTCGCCGCCCACCCCTTCACCCTCTCCGTGCCCGGCGGCGACCTGCCCTGTCCGGGCCTGACCTTCGTCTCCGTCGCCCCCACCCACCGCCGGCGCGGCGTGCTCTCGGCCATGCTCGGCGAGCTCTTCCGCCGCTGCGGCGAGCGCCGGGAGCCGATCGCCGCACTGTGGGCCTCGGAGGACGCCATCTACGGCCGGTTCGGCTTCGGACCCGCCACCCAGGGCGCCCTCGTCGAGATCGACTCGCGGCGCCCCCTCGCCCTGCGCATCGCCCCCGACGAACGCCCGCTGCGCCTCGTCGACCCGGCGGACGCGCCCGCCGCCGTCGGCCCGTACTACGCATCCACCCGCGCCCTGCGCGCCGGACGGGTCGCCCGCGACGAGGAGCGCTGGAGCGGCGAATGGCTCGCGGACGAGGACGAGGAGGACGACGAGCTGTCCCCGCCCCGGATCGTCGCCCTCGGCGACCCCCTCGCGGGCTACGCCGTCTACCGCACCAAGGGCGAGAACGAGGACACCCGGACCCCCGGCCTGGTCCGCGTCGACGAGCTGGAGGCCGACACCCCGGCCGTCGCCGCCGCCCTCTGGACGTACCTCGCCGCCGTCGACCTCACCGGCACCGTCCGCGCCTGGGGCCGCCCGCTCGACGACCCCCTGCTGCTCTTCGCGGCCGACCGCGACCAGGTGCGGGTGACCGGGCAGTTCCCCGCCCTGTGGGTGCGGCTCGTGGACGTCGGGGCGGCGCTGACCGCGCGGAGCTGGGCCGCCGCCGCGGAGCTGGTGCTCGAGGTGCACGACGCCCGCGTCCCGGCCAACTCCGGCCGCTTCCGGCTCGCGGTGGACGGGCGGAGCGCACGGTACGAGCCGACCGGCGACCCGGTCGACCTCTCCTTCGACGTACGCGACCTCGGCGCCTGCTACCTCGGCGGGACGCGCGTCGCGGACCTGGTCGCCGCGGGCCTGGTGGAGGAGCACACCCCGGGCGCGGCGGCCGCCCTGGACGCTGCCCTGCGCACCGACCGCCTCCCGCACACCGACGACGAGTTCTAGGGGGTGTCCTGCGTGTGAATCATGCCGGGAACGCCAGGCAGGCGCTCCCGCGGGGCCTCGTCAGGCCGTGCCGGGCCGCGTCAGGCCGTTCAGCAGCAGCTCCGCGAGCTGTTCGTACGCCTCCGCGTCGGCGAGGCCCGTCGCCGACGCCACCTGCCGCTGCTGGATGCGGACCATCACCGAGGCGATGACATCGGCCGCGAAGGTCACGTGGACGTCGCGGAAGACGCCCGCGCGCACGCCTTCCTCGATCAGCTGCTGCACCCGCCCGGCCGCCGCGCGCGTGTTGCGTTCGTACACCTCCGCGGCCGGCTCGAAGGCGGCCACGTCGTCGAAGAACCGGGGGGAGACCGGGGCCAGTTCGGCGGCCACCGCCCGCAGATAGGCGGCCAGCCGCTCGGCCGGCTCGGTCTCGGCGGCGAGCACCGACTCCACCCGGGTGGTCGCGCGCCGGAAGAAGTGGACGACGGCCGCCCGGACGAGCTGCTCCTTGCTGTCCGCCAGGCCGTAGAGGGTGCGCTTCGAGCAGCGCAGCCGCGCGGCGAGGTCGTCGAGCGTCAGCTGGGCGAAGCCCTCGCCGACCAGGAGCGCCACCAGCTCCTCGAACAGGGCGGACCGGCGGGCGGCGCCGCGGCCGGTCAGCTTGGGCGCGCCGGCGGCTGAGGTCTCGATCACCCGAACAGTATGCCGGGCGGTCCTTCCGGGGGGTTACGCCGACACCCTTCTGCGCTACGCTAACCGGTACTGCCGTACCACCCCCAGTACCGCTTACCCGGTGGTGCCGAGTGTCACTGGAGTCGCCATGGATGTCGACCGCCTGCTTCCCACCCCCGAAGCCGCGGATCTCATCGCCCTCACGCGGGAGATCGCCGACAAGGAGCTCTCCCCCCGCGTGGACGAGCACGAGGCCGCCGAGACGTATCCCGAAGGTCTCTTCGCCACCCTCGGGGAGGCCGGGCTGCTCGGCCTCGCGTACCCCGAGGAGTTCGGCGGCGGAGGCCAGCCCTACGAGGTGTACCTCCAGGTCCTGGAGGAGCTGGCGGCCCGCTGGGCGGCCGTCGCCGTCGCCACCAGCGTCCACACGCTCGCCTGCCACCCGCTGCACTCCTTCGGCACCCCGGAGCAGAAGGAGCGCTGGCTGCCGGCGATGCTCGAAGGCGAGCTGGTCGGCGGCTACAGCCTCTCGGAGCCCCAGGCCGGCTCCGACGCGGCCGCCCTGACGTGCAGGGCGGAGCGCACCACCGACGGCCCCGGCGGGGACGCGTACCGGATCACCGGCACCAAGGCGTGGATCACTCACGGCGGCAAGGCCGGGTTCTACGCCCTCTTCGCCCGTACGGCCCCGGGCAGCCACGGCATCTCCTGCTTCCTCGCCCCGGGCGCCACCGACGGTCTGACCTTCGGGAAGCCGGAACGGAAGATGGGCCTCCAGGCCGTGCCCACCACCTCCGCCCACTGGGACGGCGCGCTCGTCGACGCGGACCGCCGCATCGGGGAGGAGGGGCAGGGGCTCCAGATCGCCTTCAGCGCCCTCGACTCCGGGCGCCTGGGCATCGCCGCCTGCGCCACCGGCCTCGCCCAGGCCGCCCTGGACGCCGCCGTCGCGTACGCCAACGAGCGCACCACCTTCGGCCGGAAGATCGTCGACCACCAGGGGCTCGGCTTCCTCCTGGCGGACATGGCCGCCGCCGTCGACTCCGCCCGCGCGACCTATCTGGACGCGGCCCGCCGCCGTGACCTCGGCCGCCCGTTCAGCCGTCAGGCCAGCGCGGCGAAGCTGGTCGCGACCGACGCCGCCATGAAGGTGACGACCGACGCCGTGCAGGTGCTGGGCGGGTACGGATACACCCGCGACTTCCCGGTAGAGCGCTACATGCGCGAGGCCAAGATCATGCAGATCTTCGAAGGCACCAACCAGATCCAGCGGCTGGTCATCAGCCGGTCCCTCGTCCGCTGACCCCCGTCTGACGACCCATCCCGCAAGGAGCATCATGGACATCGCCGGATCCGCCGCGCTCGTCACCGGAGCGGCCTCGGGCCTCGGCGCCGCCACCGCCGCCGCCCTCGCGGCGCGCGGCGCGACCGTCTACGGCCTGGACCTGGACAAGGCCGTCGCCGCCTCGGGCCCCCTGCCCGACGGCGTCACCCTGCTCGCCGCCGACGTCACCGAGGAGGGCCCCGTCCGCGAGGCCCTCGCCCGGATCGAGGCCGACGGCGCCGAGCTGCGGCTCGCCGTCAACTGCGCGGGCATCGCGCCCTCCGCCCGCATCCTGGGCCGCAAGGGCCCCCACGACCTCGACCTCTTCCGCGCCGTCCTGAACGTCAACCTCCTGGGCACCTTCAACGTCATGCGCCTCGCTGCCGAGGTCATCGCCCGGCAGGAGGCGGACGAGCACGGCCAGCGCGGACTCGTCGTCAACACCGCCTCCATCGCCGCCTTCGAGGGCCAGGTCGGCCAGATCGCCTACGCCGCCTCCAAGGCGGGGGTCGCCGGAATGACCGTCACCGCCGCCCGCGACCTCGCGCAGTTCGGCATCCGGGTCGTCACCGTCGCGCCCGGCATCGTGGACACGCCGATGATGGCCGGCTTCAGCGACGAGATCCGGGCCGGGCTCGGCGCGAGCGTCACCTTCCCGCAGCGCCTGGCCCGCCCCGAGGAGTACGCCCGGCTCGTCACCATGGTCACCGAGCACGACTACCTCAACGGCGAGACGATCCGGATGGACGGTGCCCTGCGCATGGCGGCCCGCTGACCCGTCGTCCCGGAGGGCCGTGACCCGCCCGGACGCTTCGTAGCACTTGGTGCCGCCTTCGCGTGGCACCAAGTGCCGCTTCGGCGTCCCCGGGGTGTTAGGTTCGGGCCATGGGAACGGGAACAGCGTCGACCAGCTCCGCGAAGCCCGGCATGCGGGACTCCCTCATCGCCGCGGCCTTCCAGCTCTTCCTGGAGCGGGGGTACGAACAGACGACCGTGGACGACATCGTCCGGACGGCCGGGGTCGGCCGCCGGTCCTTCTTCCGGTACTTCCCGTCCAAGGAGGACGTGGTCTTCCCGGACCACGAACAGTGCCTCGCCGACATGACCGCCTTCCTCGCCGCCAGCGAGGACGGCGACGACCCGCTGGTCCGGGTCTGCGACGCGGCCCGGCTGGTCATGCGGATGTACGCCGAGAACCCCACGTTCTCCGTCCAGCGCTACCGCCTCACCCGCGAGGTGACGGGCCTGCGCACCTACGAACTCTCGGTCGTCTGGCGGTACGAGAAGACCCTCGGCGACTATCTGCGCACCCGCTTCGCCGGCCGGCGCGACGGCACCCTGCGCGCCAACGTGGTCGCCGCGGCCGTGGTCGCCGCGCACAACCACGCCCTGCGCCACTGGCTGCGCTCGGGCGGCGAAGGGGACCCGCTGGCGGAGGTCGACAGCGCCCTGGAGTTCGTCCGGGACACCTGGAGCCCGGAGGGCACCCCGGCCGGCCCGGCCGAGGAGGCCGAGGACGTCGTCGTCGTGATCACCAAGCGCTCCACCCCCATGTGGCGGGTGGTCCGTGAGGTGGAGTCGAGCATCGGCGAGAGCTGAGCCGAGGGCCTGCGCCCGACAGGGTTCTGAGTATCTTCAATTAGGGGAACTCAGGTCTTTATTATATGGCACTCAGTGCCATATCTTTGCCCTGCACGGTCGAGCCGCCGAGTGCAAGGAGAAGGCATCGTGTTCCACACGGGACTGAGGAGCGGGTGCGCCGTCCGGACCGAGGAATCGGGCGCAGACGCCGAGCTCTACTTCCAGCGCTGCCGCTGGTGCCACACCCATACGTACCAGCGTCTGCTCTGTCCGACCTGCGGGTCGACCGAGCTGGCGCCCGAACGCAGTGACGGCGAGGGCGTGATCACCGTACGCCGGGGATTCACCGCCGCGCAGGCGGACCTCTGGCCCGTCCACATGACCGAGGGCTTCGTCGTCCGCTGCCGGGTCGACGGCCCGCCGCACGCGGTGCGCCCCGGGGTGCGGGTCCGGCTCTCCTCCGCCGGCACGGAGGCCGCCCACCCCGTCGTCCGCCTCTGCGAAGAGGTCCCCCTCGACGGCTGGCTCTGACGGGGGCGAACCGGGAGACGGGCGACGAGAAGGGCCGGATGGTGGCACCCAGTGCCACCATCCGGCCCTTCTCCGTCACCCGAGCCGGTCCGTCGCCTCGGCCCCGACCGGCCTGGACGACGGACCGGCCGCCTCAGCGGGCGCCGATCTCGTCCGTCAGCTGCGGCAGGACGGCGAACAGGTCGCCGACCACGCCGTAGTCGACCAGATCGAAGATCGGGGCCTCCGGGTCCTTGTTGACGGCCACGATCGTCTTCGAGGTCTGCATGCCGGCGCGGTGCTGGATCGCGCCGGAGATGCCCGCCGCGATGTACAGCTGCGGCGAGACCTGCTTGCCGGTCTGGCCGACCTGGTTGGCGTGCGGGTACCAGCCGGCGTCGACCGCCGCGCGGGAGGCGCCGACCGCCGCGCCGAGCGAGTCGGCCAGCTTCTCGACGACCCCGAAGCCCTCGGCCGCGCCGACCCCGCGCCCGCCGGAGACGACGATGGCGGACTCGGTCAGCTCCGGGCGGCCGGTGGAGACGCGCGGGGTGCGCGAGACGACCCGGGCGGCGTTGCCGGTGAAGGCGACGGTGACCTCCTCGACCGTGCCGGCGGCCGGGGCGGCCTCGGGCGCGGTCGAGTTCGGCTTGACGGTGATGACCGGCACGCCGTGCGAGACCCGCGACTTCACCTGGTACGAGGCGGCGAAGACGGACTGGGTGGCGACCGGGCCCTCGTCGCCGGCCTCCAGCTCCACGGCGTCGGTGATCAGACCCGAGCCGAGGCGCAGGGCCACGCGCGCGGCGATCTCCTTGCCCTCGCCGGAGGAGGTCACCAGGACGGCGGCGACGCCCTTGTCCTTGGCGATCTGGGTGAGCGCGTCGACCTTCGGGACGACGAGCTGCTCGCCGAACTCGGCGCCGTCCGCGACGTACACGGTGGCCGCGCCGTACTCCCCGGCGGTGGCGGCGACGGAGGCCGCCGCCTCGCCGGCGCCGAGCACGACGGCCGTCGGCTCGCCGATCCGGCGGGCCAGCGTGAGGAGTTCGAGCGCCGGCTTGCGGACCGCACCGTCGGCGTGGTCCACGAGAACCAGGATCTCAGCCATGATTCCTTGCTCCTGAACGGTAGTGACGGTGGGTCAGATAAACTTCTGGGAGGACAGGAAGGCGGCGAGCTGCTTGCCGCCGTCGCCCTCGTCCGTGACGATCGTGCCCGCGGTGCGGGGCGGGCGGGCCGTGGCCGACTCGACGAGCGTCCAGGAGCCGGCCAGGCCGACCTCGTCCGCGTCGATGCCGAGGTCGTCCAGGTCCAGCTCCTCGACCGGCTTCTTCTTGGCGGCCATGATCCCCTTGAAGGAGGGGTAACGGGCCTCGCCGGACTGGTCGGTGACCGAGACGACGGCCGGCAGCGGGGCCTCCAGCAGCTCGGTCGCGGCGTCGCCGTCGCGGCGGCCCTTCACGAGACCGTCCGCCACCGAGACCTCGGAGAGGAGCGTGACCTGCGGCAGGCCGAGCCGCTCGGCGAGCAGCGCGGGCAGCACGCCCATCGTGCCGTCGGTGGAGGCCATGCCGCACAGGACCAGGTCGAAGCCGGTCTTCTCCAGCGCCTTGGCGACGATCGCGGAGGTGCCGATCACGTCCGTGCCGTGGATGTCGTCGTCGTTGACGTGGACGGCCTTGTCGGCGCCCATGGACAGCGCCTTGCGCAGGGCGTCCTTGGCGTCGTCGGGGCCGACCGTGACGACGGTGACCTCGGCGTCGTCGGACTCCTCGGAGATCCGCAGCGCCTGCTCGACCGCGTACTCGTCCAGCTCCGACAGCAGGCCGTCGACGTCGTCGCGGTCGACGGTCAGGTCGTCGGCGAAGCCGCGGTCGCCGGTCGCGTCGGGTACGTACTTCACACAGACAGCGATCCTCAGGGTCACGGCCTGGCTCCTTTCAAACGATCAAGCGGTCAAGTGGGAGGCGGTTACGGGAGGTTGCGGGCCATGACGATCCGCTGGATCTGGTTGGTGCCTTCGTAGATCTGGGTGATCTTGGCGTCGCGCATCATGCGTTCGACGGGGTAGTCGCGGGTGTAGCCGTAGCCGCCGAGGAGCTGGACGGCGTCGGTGGTGACCTCCATGGCGACGTCGGAGGCGAAGCACTTGGCCGCGGCGCCGAAGAAGGTCAGGTCGCCGTCGACGCGCTCGGACTTGGCGGCGGCGGCGTAGGTGAGCTGGCGGGCGGCTTCCAGCTTCATGGCCATGTCGGCGAGCATGAACTGCACGCCCTGGAAGTCGGCGATCGGCTTGCCGAACTGCTTGCGCTCGGTGACGTAACCCTTGGCGTAGTCCAGGGCGCCCTGGGCGATGCCGAGGGCCTGGGCGGCGATGGTGATCCGGGTGTGGTCCAGGGTCTTCATCGCGGTGGCGAACCCGGTGCCCTCGGCGCCGATCATCCGGCTCGCGGGGATCCGGACGTTGTCGAGGTAGACCTCGCGGGTCGGGGAGCCCTTGATGCCGAGCTTCTTCTCCGGCGCGCCGAAGGAGACGCCCTCGTCGGACTTCTCCACCACGAACGCCGAGATGCCCTTGGACCGCTTGTCGGGGTCGGTGACCGCCATCACCGTGTAGTACTCGCTCACCCCCGCGTTGGTGATCCACCGCTTCACACCGTTGAGGACCCAGTCCTCGCCGTCACGGACCGCGCGGGTCCGCATCCCCGCCGCGTCCGAACCGGCGTCCGGCTCCGACAGGGCGTAGGAGAACATCGCGTCCCCCTTGGCCAGCGGCCCCAGATACGCGTGCTTCAGCTCCTCCGAACCGGACAGCACCACCGGCAGCGAGCCGAGCTTGTTGACCGCCGGGATCAGCGAGGACGACCCGCACGCCCGCGCCACCTCCTCGATCACGATCACCGTCGCCAGCGCGTCCGCGCCCGCGCCGCCGTACGTCTCCGGCACGTGCACCGCGTGCAGATCGGCCGCCACCAGCGCGTCCAGCGCCTCCTGGGGGAACCGGCCCTCCTCGTCCACCGCCGCGGCGAACGGCGCGATCTTCGCCTCCGCCAGCGCACGGACCGTCTCCCGGAGCATCTCGTGCTCTTCGGACGGGCGATACAGGTCGAAGTCCTTGCCCATGATCTGGAACTCCCCTAAAGACGCGGTTCGGCGACGCTTGTGGCAACGCTGATGGCACTGAGTACCCTCAGCAAAACACACTCAGTGCCATGATGCCAGTGTCAGCGTGTCCGCGCGCCCGCGGGAAACGTAAAACCCCAGGTCAGAGGGGTGCGGGTGGGCAGGCGAGCGGCCGGCTCAGGGGCCGCTCCTCGGCCGGGTCGTCACCACGACGGCGGCCGCCAGCAGCACCACGTTCTTGACGACGAACTCGCCGACCAGGGTCAGCAGCAGGGGATTGGCGTGCTCGAAGGCCATCCGCGGGGTGAGGACGAGGACGGCGAACGTGCCGCACAGGTGCGCCACGAGGACCGGGAGCGCGCCGCCCAGGGCCCGCCCGGAGACGAGCCAGACCCCCAGGGCGACCTCGCCCCAGCCCAGCGCCGGGACGAACCATCCGCCGGTCGCGAACGGCATGACGTCGACGACGAGCCGGGCGGCCGGGCTGAGTCCGATCACCTTGAGCACCCCGAACCACACGAAGACCCCGCCGAGGCCGGCCCGGAGCATCGTGAGGCCGTACCGGTGCAGGCGCGGTGCGAGGTGGTCGAAACGTCGCGTGGACGCCGGGGCGGGGGTCGTCCTGCGGACGGGTCTGAGGTGCGGGGAAACGGTCATGCGCGGCATCTCCAAGTCGACTCGATGCGAGGCGGGATGAGGGGGCTCCGGGAGGGCTCTCCGGAGAGCGGGGCACCGGTCGGATTCCGCCGAAGTGCGGCGGGAGCCCGCGAGCGGCTCGGAAGCGCTCGGGACCGCCGAGGGGTGCGCGGAAGTGCGGAGAAGTGCGACGGACTGCGGAGGGGTGCGACGAGCTGTCGAGGAGCGCGGCGACGTACGGACCGGGACGTGCGGGGAGGTGCCGAGGAGCGCGGGAGCGGCCGGTGGGCGGCCGTCGCCGACTGCGGGGCCCACCGGGCGAGGGCCGCCTCGCACGGGCTCGGTGACGGGTGCGCGGGGCCCGGGGCGGTGTGCGGCGCCGCCCGTCGGCCGGCCCGTCGGCCCGTCGGTGTCGTGGCCCCACGCTAGCCACCTCCCGAGGCCACCGCGACGCCCATCGCTTCCTTGCATGCCTGCGATGGAAGAAGCCGATAGGCCGTTGCCCTGCGCGATCAAATCTCGCCAGCCTGAGCACTGTTCGAGTTCGTGTGTGAACCGCGGACCCGGACCGAGTCCGTCCGCTCTCGGTACGATGCGAAGGAATCCCACGGATGTCTCACCGCCCCGACGCCCACCCGACGACCGCCACCGCCGTCCGCGCCCCGCTGACGCGGCGCCGCGTGCTCACCGCCTCCGCCGCCACGGCCGGTGCCCTCGCTCTCGCGGCCCCCGCCGCCCGCGCGGTCCCGATGAGCTTCGAGGCGGAGACCCGCACCGGCAGACGCGCCCCGGGCGCCGGCGCCGAACCCAGCGTCGTCATCCGCTGGAACCAGGCCACGATGGACGCGATCCTGGGCCGCTACCAGGCCGCCGGCAACCGCTTCGGCCCCGCCACGGTCAACGCCCGCGTCCTGGCCGTCGTCCACAACTGCATCTACGACGCCTGGGCCTGTTACGACCGGGTCGCCTCCGGCACCCGCTTCGGCGGCTCCCTGCGCCGCCCGCGCGCCGAGCGGACGCTCGACAACAAGAACGAGGCCATCAGCTACGCCGCCCACCTGGCCCTGCTCGACTTCTTCCCCGAGTACAAGGTCGCCATCGACTCGATGCTGCGCAGCCTCGGCTACGACCCGGAACTCACCGATCCGCGCCGCAACACCCCTGCCTGGATAGGCCTCCGCACGGCCAGGGCCGTCCTCGCCTACCGCCACGGCGACGGCGCCAACCAGCTCGGCACGCCCCCGTACGCCGACACCACCGGCTACCAGCCGAAGAACCCGCCGCAGACCGCCGGCGCCTTCGACCCGTCCACGGTCGTCGCGGCCGAGCACTGGACCCCGCTGGTCGTCGGCGGCAAGCTCCAGAAGTACCTCACCCCGCAGTTCGCGCTGATGAAGCCGTTCGCGCTCAGCCGCCCCGACCAGTTCACGGTCCCCGCCCCGCCCGCGTACCCCTCGGTCCGGATGACGGCGGCGATCGAGGAACTCATCGACATCAGCGCCCATCTGACGGACGAGCAGAAGTGCATCGCCGAGTTCTGGCTCAACGACGATGTCACCCCGCCCGGCGCCCAGCAGATGTGGGGCCGCTTCGTGTCCGCCCGCGACGGCTACGACGTCGACGAGGACGCCAAGCTCTTCCTCGGCCTCAACATGGCCGAGTGCGACGCGGCCATCGGCTCCTGGGCCGTCAAACTCCAGTACGACTTCGCCCGGCCGTCCACCCTCATCCCGTACGACCGCCGGGGGCAGCAGCTGCGCTCCTGGGGCGGCCCCGGCCAGGGCACCGTCACCATGGACGGCGTCGACTGGGAGGCGTACGTGGCGGTGCCGCCGTTCCCGGCGACCGTCTCCGGGCACAGCACCTTCTCCGGCGCCGCCGCCGAGTTCCTGCGCCGCTTCACCGGCTCCGACCGGTTCGGCGACTCCTACCGCTTCAAGGCCGGCACCTCCACCGTCGAGCCCGGCATCACGCCGCACACCGACGTCGTGCTCATCTGGCCCACCTTCACCGAGGCCGCCGCCCAGGCCGGCATCTCCCGCGTGTACGGCGGCATGCACTGGTCCTTCGACAACGGACCCGGCATCGAGATGGGCCACAAGATCGGCAAGGTCGTCCACCGCCAGGCCCGGCGCTACTTCACCGGCGCCCACCGCTGACCGGCCCCTCCGCCCGACGCACGTCCCCGTCGCACGACCGCCCGCCCCGGCAAGGAGAGAACCCCGTGAGCAACCGGACACAGACGGCCGCGGGCGCGGCCGCCCCGCCGAAGCCGAGCCGCTGGGCGGGCGGCGCCCCGCCCTTCCCCGGCGGCCGCCCGGCCGCCCTGGGCACCCTGGCCACCGTCGTCTCGCTGCTGATCCTGGTGGCGCTCGGCGAGGCCACCGGCCACCTGCTGATGATCGCCCCGCTGGCCGCCACCGCGATGATCATCTGCAGCACGCCGGCGCTGCCCCCCGCCCAGCCCCGCGGCGTCGTCCTCGGCCAGGTCGGCTCCGGAGCCCTCGGGCTCGTCGCCGTCGCCCTGCTCGGCGACTCCCTGTGGGTCGCCGGCCTGGCCGCCGGTCTCACCGTCGGCCTGATGCTCCTCCTGCGGGCCGTCCACGCCCCGGCCGCCGCCACCGCCGTCCTCGCCGTCCTCCAGGACCCGGCGCCGGTCCGCTTCCTCGTCCTGCTGACCGTCGGCAGCGTGCTGCTCGTCGCCGTGGGCCTGGTCGCGTCCCGGACCGGGGTGATCGGCAAGTACCCGACGTACTGGTGGTGACGGGCCCCGCCCCCTTTCCCGCGTCGTCCCTTCCCTCAACGGAGCGCCGATGAACCGTGACAGGCTTCTGGTCACCACCGACCGGATCGACGAGCACCTCTCCGCAGGCACCGCCGGCGACGACCTCGTCCTCGTCGAGATCACCGACGGAGGCAGCCAGGAAGGCCGGATCCCCGGCGCCGTACGCCTCGACTGGAGCGGCGACCTGCAGGACGCCGTACGCCGGGACGTCATCGGCCCCGAGGCCTTCGCCGCCCTCCTCGGCCGGCACGGGATCTCCGAGGACCACACCGTGGTCTTCTACAGCGGCAACAACAACTGGTGGGCCGCCGCCGGGTACTGGCAGTTCCGGCTCTACGGCCACCGCGAGCTCCGCCTCCTGGACGGCGGGCGCGCCCGCTGGGAGGCCGTCGGCGGCCGGCTCACCCACGAGGCGCCCGAGCGGACGCCGGTGACGTACCCCGTCCCCCGGCCCGACGAGTCCGTCCGCGCCCGCCGCGAGGACCTGCTCGACCACATCGGCCGCCACCGGCTGCTCGACGTCCGCTCCCTGGAGGAGTACGTCGGGCGCAGCAACACCCCGCCGGGCGTTCCCGAGGACGTCGGCGTCCGCTGCGGGCACGCGCTCTCGGCGGAGCACATCCCGTGGCACAGCGCCGTCGGCCCCGACGGCACCTTCCGCTCCGACGAGGAGCTGGAGCGCGTCTACGCCGGGGTGGGGGAGGAGGGCACCACCGTCCTCTACTGTCGCGTCGGCTGGCGCTCGGCCCACAGCTGGTTCGTCCTCCACGAGCTGCTCGGCCGCCGTGGGGTGCGCAACTACGACGGCGCCTGGCGGGAGTTCGGCTCCCTCATCGGCGCCCCCATCGTCAACGGCCCGCTGCCGTGGGGCCCCGACGGCATCCCGTCCCTCTTCGCCCAGCGCGCGCCCGGACGCGCGCCCGTCACCTCGGAGGCCACCTCCCGTGCCTGACGTCACCGTGATGCGGAACGTCCTCCGCAGCGGCTTCGACCAGACCGACCTGCCCTGGGTGCCGTGGACCGAACCCGGCCGGGTAGGCGTGGAGTACGTCGTGCTGTGGGGTCCCGACCCCGACGAGGACGAGGACTCCGCCTCCCTGCTGCTGCGCTTCCCGCCCGGCGCGCACGGCGACTTCCACGAGCACCTGGGCCACGAGCTGATGCTCGTCCTCGACGGGACGCTCGACCACAGCGACGGGCGCCGCTTCCACCGCGGCGACCTGGTGGTGGAGGAGCCCGGCACCCGCCACCAGATGTCCAGCGCGGAAGGCTGCACGGTCCTCGCCGTCCGTGCCCGCCCCGCCGCGCCCCGCACGCCGGAGTCCGGCGAGATCACCACCTCGGTGGGCGCGGGAGCCTGACCCCGCCCCGGAGCCGGCCCGGCGGAACACCCGCCGGGCCGGACCCGGCCTGCCCGCGGCCGCCCGGCCCCGGGCCGCCCGGTCGCCGGCGCCCATCGGTTCCGACCGGGCCGGGTCCCGCGCACCCGTACCGCGCCCGTACGCACCTGTCCCGTACGCACCTTCGCCGTACGCACCCGGTACCCGCCCCGCAGCTGTCCCGTACCCGTACCCGTACCGCCCCCGTACCGCACCCGTGCTGTGCGCGGCGACGCGCGTAGCCCGTCACGTGAGAGAGAAGCCATGACCCCTTCCGCAAGGCCGCACCCTTTGCGCAGCCCGGAGACCTCCCGTCGGGTCCTGCTCACCACCGGATCCTCCGACGCGCACACCTGGAACCTCGTCCACCTCCAGCTCTTCCTGGAGGAGCACGGGCACTCCGTCCTCAACCTCGGGCCCTGCGTCCCCGACCAGCTCCTCGTCGACACCGCCCGGATGACGACCCCCGACCTCGTCGTCGTCAGCTCGGTCAACGGCCACGGCCACCAGGACGGACTGCGCGCCGCCCGCGCCCTGCGCTCCGACCGCGAGACCCGCGCCATCCCCATGGTCATCGGGGGGCTGCTCGGCATCTCCCCGCAGGGCGCCGAGGAGCGCACCGCCGAGCTGCTCGAAGCCGGCTACGACGCGGTGTACGCCGACGGCACGGCACCGACCGCCCTGCTCCACCACCTCAGCGAGCTGAGAGGCTCGTGTACCGGGCGGGCCGCGGCGTGACCCATCCCGCCCAGCCCCCGCAGCCCCGACACGCCGCGGCCCCCGGCGACCTCGGAACCTTCGTCCAGGAGGCGGCCGCCGCCGGCGAACTCGTCGTCCAGCCCCGCATGGGCATGCTCTCGCCGCAGGAGATGGCCGCCGGAGTCGCCGCCGTCGCCGGGCTGCCCGAACGGACCGTCGCCACCCTCACCATCGACAGCTACACCCGGGTCGGCGACCACGCCGCCGCCACCGCCGCGCTCCGCGCCGGCCGGCCCCTGAACGGCTTCCCCATCGTCAGCCACGGGCCGCAGACCAGCGCCCGGGTCGCCGCCGCGGCGGGCCGACGCACCCCCGTCCAGGTCAGACACGGCTCCGCCGACCCCATGGCCATCTTCCGCACCATGACCGCGGCCGGCCTCTCCGCCACCGAGGGCGGGCCCGCCTCCTACTGCCTGCCCTACGGCCGCACCCCGCTCGCCGAGTCCGTCGCCGCCTGGCGTGACTCCGTCCAGTACCTCACCGAGGAGAGCCGCGACCACGGCCGCCGCGCCCACCTGGAATCCTTCGGCGGCTGCATGCTCGGCCAGCTCTGCCCGCCCTCGCTGCTCGTCGCGATCTCCGTCCTGGAGTGCCTCTTCTTCGCCGCGAACGGCGCGCGCAGCGTCTCCCTCAGCTACGCCCAGCAGACCCACGCCGGCCAGGACGCCGGCGCCCTCACCGCCCTGCGGATGCTCGCCGACGAGTTCCTGCCGGCGGCGGTGGACCGGCACATCGTCCTCTACACCTACATGGGCGTCTACCCACGGACCGTGCCCGGCGCCCGCCTGCTCCTGCGCCGCAGCGCCGAACTCGCCGTCCGGGGCGGGGCGCAGCGCCTGATCGTGAAGACCGAGACCGAGGCGCACCGCATCCCCACCGTCGAGGAGAACCTGACGGCGCTGCGCACCGCCGCCGACGCCGCACGCGAGGCCCGCGCCCGCGGCCGGCGGCCGGAGCCGGGCGCCACCGACACCGAGGAGATCCTGACCGAGGCCCGCACCCTCGTCACGACCGTGCTCTCGCTCTCCGACGACCTCGGCATCGCCCTGCTCAAGGCCTTCGACCGCGGCCTGCTCGACGTGCCGTTCTGCCTCCACCCGGACAACCGGGGGGAGGCACGCTCCACGCTCGCGCCGGACGGCCGGCTCCAGTGGACCGACCTGGGCTCCCTGCCGCTGCTCACCACCAGCCGAAGGACCATCCCGATGACCTCCCGCCAGCTCTCCGGCATGCTCGGCCGGGTCGCCAGGGAACACGACCAGGCCGCCGAGACCGACCCGCCGCCGGAGCCCTCGCGCCTCACGGCCCCCGCCCCCGGCGGCGCGGGGGAGCCGGCCGAGCCGCTGCGGATCGCCTTCGCCGGCATGGGCCCGCGCGGCCTGTCCGTACTGGAGCGGCTCGCCGCCCGCTGCGCCGCGGACCCGCCGGCCCGGCCGGTGGAGGTCCACGCGGTGGATCCGTACGAGGCGGGGGCCGGTCGGATCTGGCGCACGGACCAGTCGCCGTGGTTCCTGATGAACACCCCGGCCCAGGAGGTCACCATGTTCTCCGGGCCCGCCGACGACGGGCCGCACCGGCCGGGCGCCGGACCCACCCTCGGCGAGTGGTGGGCGCGGGACGACCCCGCTCACGCCGAGCCCGAGGGCTACGCCCCCCGGGTCGTCTACGGCCGCTACCTCGCGTACGTGATGGAGCGCATCGAGGCCACCCTGCCGCCGCCCCTGACCGTGCGCCGCGTCCCGGCCCGGGTGCTCTGCGCCGACCGGACCGGGGACGGCCCGCACCGGCTGAGACTCGACAGCGGGGACGTGCTGAGCGTGGACCGGCTCGTCCTCGCCACCGGACACCCGGTCAACGAGCCCGACGCGGGGCAGCGGGAGTGGCAGCGGTTCGCCCGTACGCACTCCACCCCCGCCCGCCCGCTGCGGTACGTCCTCGGGGGCTCCGCCGGCGAGATGCCGCTCGCCGACATCCCGGCCGGCGCGTCGGTCGGCGTCCTCGGCATGGGCCTGACCTTCTACGACATCGTCACCGAGCTGACCCTGGGGCGCGGCGGCACCTTCGCCGAGGGACAGGACGGCCTGCTGTATCTGCCCAGCGGCAAGGAGCCCCGGATCCTTGCCGCTTCCCGCGGCGGGGTCCCGCTGCTGACCCGGGGGGCCAACCAGAAGGATCCCTCCCACCGTTACCGCGCGCGGCTGTTCACGGCCGAGCGGATGGCCGAGCTGAGGGCGGGCGGTCCGCTCGACTTCGCGGCGGACGTCCTGCCCTGGCTGCTGGCCGAGGTGAATCTGGTGCTGCTCGCCGGCCGCGTCCGGCAGGCCCACGGGGCCGAGGCGGCGGCGCGGTTCACCGACCGCGCGGAGCGGGCGCTGGACCGGCGCGAACCGCCGGACCTCCGCCTGCTGCGGGATCAGGCCTCCGCGTACGACATCGACCGCCGGCCGCTGCACCGGCTCGACACGCTCGCCCGCCCCTTCGCCGGGCGCCGCTTCGGCTCCCCGGCGGAGTTCCACAAGGTGCTCACCGAGTGGTTGCGCGCGGACCTCGCCGAGGCCCGGCTGGGCAACGCGGACGGGCCGCTGAAGGCGGCCGCGGACGTGCTCCGCGACGTACGGCAGACGATCAGGACCGTCGTCGACTTCGGCGGTCTGACCCCCGCCTCGCACCGCTGGTTCCTGGAGGAGTTCGGCCCGGTCGCCGCCATGGTGTCCACCGGCCCGCCGCAGGTGCGCTCGGAGCAGTTCCTGGCGCTGCTCGCGGCCGGCGTCCTCGAACCGGTCGGCCCCGGCGCCCGGTTCGGCGCCGACGCCGGGACGGGACGCTTCACCGTCGAGTCCGCGCAGGTGGAGAACTCCTGGGTGGCCCTCGACGTGCTGGTCGACGCCCGGGTGCCGAGCACCGACATCGGCGCGGACCGTGATCCGCTGATCCGGGGGCTGCTCGCCGACGGGGCCATCCGCCGCTTCGTCAACGCCCCGGAAGCCGACGACGCGTTCGTCACCGGTGGGATCGACTGCACGGACGCCCCCTTCCACCCGGTCCGGGCGGACGGCTCGGTGGACACCGCCACCCATGTGATCGGCATCCCCAGCGAGCACACCCGCTGGTTCACCCAGGTCGGCAGCGGCCGGCCGGGCCCGTGGGGGTCGTTCACCCGGGACGCCGACACGATCGCCGCCGCGCTGCTCGGAGCGGCCTCGTGAACCCGTACGGGCCCGGCGGGGCGGAGGCCGAGGAGGCGTACCGCGAGCACCGGTGGACGGCCGCGCACGAGGAGTACCGCGCCGCCCGTGATCTGCTGCTGCGGCTGCGCGGCGACCGGGAGGCGGCCCGAGCGGCCTTCCGGTGGCCGCGCGCCGAGCACTTCAACTGGGCGCTGGAATGGTTCGACGTCCTCGCCGCGGACAACCACCGGCCGGCCCTGGAGATCCTGGGCCCGCCGGACCCCGGCGACGGCCGGGTCGCCGTCGCCGAGCGGGTCTCCTTCGCCGAACTGTCCGCGCGGTCCGACACGTTGGCCGTGGCCCTCGGGGAGCTGGGGGTCGCCGCGGGCGACCGGGTGCTGGTGCTGCTCGGCACCAGGGTGGAGCTCTGGGAGACGCTCCTCGGCTGTGTGAAGCTCGGCGCGGTCGTGGTCCCCGGCTACCAGGACCTCACCCGGGACGAGGCCGCGGACCGGATCGGCCGGGGCGGCATCCGGCACGTGATCTGCACGTCCGCGCTCGCACCCCTCCTGTCCGGCTCCCCGGTCCCCGGGCTGCGGATCGCGTACGGCACCCCGCCCGGGGAGCGGGGCTGGGTGCCGTACCCGGACACCGGACCGGCCGCCCGGCGGCCCTTCCTGCCCCCGGGCCCGACCCGGGCCGCCGACCCGTCGTTCTGCTACTTCACCTCGGGCACCACCTCGCTGCCCAAGCTCGTGGAGCACAGCCACGCCGGCTACGGCGTCGGCCACCTCTCCAGCCTCTACTGGAGCGGGCTGCGCCCCGGCGACCGGCATCTGAACCTCTCGGCGCCCGGCTGGGCCAAGCACTCCTGGTCCAGCCTCTTCGTCCCCTGGACGGCGGGGGCGACGGTCCTCGCGCCCCCGGACGGCGGCCTTCCGCCCGCCGTCCTGCCCGGCGTGCTCGCCGACCACGGCGTGGAAAGCCTCTGCGCGCCGCCGAGCGCCTGGCGGGCGATGCTGCCGTACGTCTCCGGTGGCCCGGCCGCCCCCCGGCTGAGGGAGGCGACGGCGGCCGGCGAGCCGCTGACGGCCGAGGTCGCGGACGCCGTCGAGCAGGCCTGGGGGGTCAGGGTCCGGGACGGCTACGGCCAGACCGAGGCCACCGCGCTGATCGGCCGCGCCCCGGGCACCCCCGCGGCGCTCTCCCCGCTGGGCCACCCGCTGCCCGGCTACCGCATCGTGCTGCGCGACCCGGAGACGGGCGCCGAGGCGGAGGCGGGGGAGGTGTGCGTGGACCTGACGGAGCGTCCGCCGGGTCTGATGCGGGGGTACGCGGACCGCCCGGACCGTACGGAGGCGGTCTTCGCCGACGGGTACTACCGCACGGGCGACCGGGGCGAGTGGTGTGCGGACGGGTCCCTGCGGTTGCTGGGGCGGCTGGACGAGGTCTTCAAGTCGCACGGCCACCGGATCTCCCCGATGGAGATCGAGGCGGTGCTGCGCCGGCATCCGGCGGTCGCGGACGCGGCGGTCATCCCCTGCCCGGACCCGGCCGGCGGCCTGGCTCCGTACGCCGTCGTCCAGCTCACGGCGGGGGCGGGGGCGGCCAGGGCGGGCGAAGGCGATGGGGAGGAGGCCGGTGTGGCCCGTGTGGAGGAGGAGCTGCTGGCCCTGGCGCGCACCCGCCTCGCGCCGGTCTTCGTCCCCCGGGGCGTGCGCTTCGTCCCCGAACTCCCCCGCACCCGCTCGGGCAAGCTCCGCCGGACGGCCCTGACGGCCCTCGACGTGGGCGACTGAGTACCCCCGGCCGGCGCCGGGTCCCCCGGGGCGGGCCGGACCTCACCCCACCTCCGGGATCGGTCCGCCCCCGCGGGCCGGCCGGGCCCGTCCGCGGACCGCTGTCCACCGCTCCCTCGTTCGCGGGGGCGGTTTCCGGTCGGCTTTCCGTCTCAGGCCGTCGTCGCGGGCTCCCGGTCGACGGACGGGTCGCGCGTGGCGGTGCGCAGGAGGATTTCGGCCACGGACCGGGCGCGTACCGCCGCGTCCGTGGTGCCCTCGCGGAGCGCCGTCACGATGGCGCCGTCGCCGAGGAGGGCGAGCTGGCGGGCGAGCGTCCGGTGGTCCGCGTAGCCGCCGTCGACGAGCAGGCCGTCCAGGACGGCGATGACCTTCTCCTTGTGCTCGGCCGCCACCAGGTGCGCCGGACTCTCCGGGTCCGCCGCCTCGACCATGGTGTTGATGAAGGCGCACCCCCGGAACTCGGCCGCCGCGAAGCGCTCGGCCAGGCCGTCGAAGAGGGCCAGCGGCAGCTCGCGCGGCGGGCGTTCGCTGGCCTCGATCCGTCCCGCGAGCCACCCGCGCCACATGCCGTCGCGGCGTCGGAGCACCTCCACGACCACGTCGTCCTTGCTGGGGAAGTGGCGGTAGAACGACGCGCGGCCCACACCGGATTCGGACAGGATCCGCTCGATCCCGACGGCCCGGATCCCTTCTTCGTAGAACAGACGCTCCGCCGCGCTGAGGAGCCGTTCTTTCGCGTTCGTCGCCATACGAAACGGTACCACTCAGTACCGCGCAGAGTCGCACACCATTGCGGAAGACGGCACTGATCGGTACCGTTCCGATGGTACCGATCAGTTCCGTCTTGGTCCTGCGCTAGGAGAGCTCCATGCCCCGCCTGCCCCAACTGACCGTCGACACCGCCAACGAGGAGCAGCGCGAGCTGCTCGAGGGCACCCTCAAGCAGCTCGGCAAGCTGCCGAACCTCTACGCCTCCATGGCCAACGGCCCGGCCGCGCTGCGCGGTTACCTCGCCATGCGCGAGGCCCTGGTCGGCGGCTCCTTCAGCGCCCGCCAGCGGGAGCAGCTCGCCCTCTACATCGCCCAGCGCAACGACTGCACGTACTGCGTCTCCGCGCACACCCTGCGCGGCGGCAAGGTCGGCCTGAGCGAGCAGGAGCTGCTCGCCACCCGCCATGGCGGCGACGCCGGTGACCCGCACATGGACCAGGTGCTGCGGATCGCCGGGGACATCATCGACACCGGCGGCCGGGTCACCGACGCGGCCCTCGCCGACGCGCGGGCCGCCGGCGTCACCGACGCCGAACTCGCCGAGATCGTCGGCCACATCGCGCTCAATGTGCTGTCCAACTTCTTCAATCACGTTGCGCAACCGGATCTGGACTTTCCGTTGGTCCAGGCCCAGATCGCCGAGTAGAGTCTTCGCGGCCGAGGCAGGGGTGCCGGGCGCGAAGGGGCGCCCGGCACCCCTGTGGCATGTGTGACTGACCGAGTGTGCGACGGACCGGATGGCGTGACCGCCCGACCGGTGCGAGGGACTGCCGCCGGGGGGCGGCGTGGGGGAGTACACGTGGATATCGACGCAAGAACACTCCGGACCTTCCGCGAGGTGACCCTGACCGGGTCCTTCACCCAGGCGGCCCGTCGCCTCGGGTACTCGCAGTCGAGCGTCACCGCGCAGATGCGCGCGCTGGAGAGGCAGGTGGGGGAACCCGTCTTCGAACGGCTGCCCAACGGCGTGCGGCTCACCCGCACCGGAACGGTCATGGGCGAGTACGCGCGGCAGATACTCACCCTGGTGGGGGAGATGGAGGTGGCCCTGCGCCGCCCCGCCGTCACCCCGCCGCGCATGACGGTCGGCATCGTCCCGGCCCTGGCGTACGGGCAGCAGCTCGCCCGCGTCACCCACATCGGCCGGCGGCTGCTCTCCGGCGTCCAGCTCGCCCTGCGGGTCATGGGCACGTCCGAGATCCACGAGGCCTTCCGCTCCGGCGCGATCGACGGCGCCCTGGTCCTCACGGTGGTCGACGCGGTCGACCCCGAGGCCATGCTCGCCGACCAGCTGCGGACCGACCGCTCCGACGACCTCACCGAAGTACGGCTCCAGGAAGTCGAGTTCGTACCCGTCACCGGCCGGGGGAACCGACGGTCGGCCGCCCGTCAGGTGGTCATCGCCGACCCCGACTGTCCCTCGCAGCGCTGGCTGCCCGAGTTCCTCCGGCTGCGCTCGGAGGGACCGCCGGAGATCCACGAACTCGGCTCCATGGCGGGCGTCCGCGCCGCCGCCCAGTCGGGCCTCGGCTGCGCCATGCTCCCCCTGGCGCTGGTCTCCTCGCCCCGCGGGGTGACGGGCCTGCGGCCGCTGCCCGGGGTGCCGAAGATGCGCTGGAACGTTTCCCTCATCTCCAGCCGTACCCCCGCCCGCCCGGCCCTCGACTGGGAGAACCTGACGGAGACGCTCCGCCAGGCCACCGCACTGGCCTGCGGCGTCCACCCCGGCCGCCCGGAGGGCCCGGCCATGGTCCCCGCCCTCGACGACGAGCCCACCCTGGACCCCGAACCGGGCGTCCCCACCTGACCGGTGCCGCGGCCCACCGCCCCCTCCCCGGGCTCAAACCCCGACCGGGCCCGGGGGACACGGGGAGGTGCGCCGCGGCACCTTCCCACCGATCGCGGGGTCGGTGGCCGCCACCCGCCCTCGCCAGGGCGGCCCCGGGAAGTGCGCGGACGACGCTACTTTCGAAACACGCCCTAGAGGGCGTCCAGCTCCCCCAGGCCCAGTGTGCGCAAGGTGTGGTTCGCCATCCGCAGGTGGCCGGCCGCGTTGGGGTGGGCCGCGTCGTCGAGCCAGGCGATGGGGTCCGCGTCGCCGTGGTGCTCCCGCCAGTACGCCTCGTGGTCCACGAGCAGCGCGCCGGTCTCCTCGGCGATCTCCCGGACGGCCCGGCAGTAGGCGGGAAGCGCGGCGCGGCGCTCCCGGCCCGAGAAGCCGATCACCGCGGGCGTGTGGAGGACGATCTGCGTCGCGGGACCCACCCCGGCGATGATCCGGCGCATCGCGTCGTGGAACACCGGCAGGCCCTCCTCCCCGGCGAGGCAGTCGTTGGTGCCGAGGGACACCGACAGCACATCGGGCGCGAACCGGCCGACGAGGCGGTCGTGGAGGGCCAGCACGTCGACCGCGCTCCATCCGGAGACGCCGGTGTTCACCACGGTGTCGGTGAGCCGGCCCAGCTGCCAGCGGACCCGCTCGTGGAGGTGCTCGACCCAGCCGCGGGCGCCGTGCGTGTGCAGGACGGCCTGGGTGATGCTGTCCCCCGTCGCCACCCAGGTCATGGGTCCGTCCGACAGCCTGATCATTGCCCGCCCCTCCCTGCCCGGCCGCCGGGCCTCCCGTGCGGCCGCGGTGTCCCGTCGTCGGGCCATGCTGCCCGGGCAAGATCACCGACGCAACGCCGGGGTGCCCCGACGGCTCAGTCGGAGCGTGCGTCCCGTGCTCCCTCGCTCTCGTCGCCGTCCGCGGCCCCGTCCGCCCGGGCGGCGGCGCGGCGGTACTCGGCGTTGATGCGCTGGGCCTCCTCGAGCTGGTCCTCGAGGATGACGATGCGGCACGCGGCCTCGATCGGGGTCCCCTGGTCGACGAGTTCCCTGGCCCGTGCCGCGACCCGCAGCTGGTAGCGGGAGTAGCGCCGGTGGCCGCCCTCGGAGCGCAGCGGGGTGATCAGCCGCGCCTCGCCGAGGGCGCGGAGGAAGCCGGGGGTGGTGCCGAGCATCTCCGCCGCCCGGCCCATCGTGTAGGCGGGGTAGTCGTCGTCGTCCAGCCGGCCGCCGAGCGCGTCATCCGCTGTCATCTGCACCTCTTCATCGGGAACACGTCGCGGGGCCCCGATGCCGCACGGCACCAGCGCCCCGAGGAATTCAACACCATCTCTCCGCCCCGGTGCCGCGCCGACCTGTGTTTTCGGCCCTGTCTCGCCCCGGGGAGGGACGGAAGGCACCCCGGCCGCACGCCGCCGGGCGTGGCCACGAATAGAATCGGCTTTCATGTCGAAGCCTGACGAGTTGCTCGTTGACATCGCCGCGATGGTGGAGTCCGGGCAGAGCAATCAGATGTCCCTGACCGTGGTCACGGGTGGCACGGTCATCACCGGTCGACTGGCTCCCGAAGCCGTGTGGAGGCAGCGTGTCTCGGAGGTCCTGACGGACTCGGAACGTCTGGGCGAGTTCTCCCGGATCTTCAGTACGTCCGAGGAGACGGGCGGCCCGCCCCGCTATCTGCACTTCCACGTCGCCAGGATCCTCCAGGGCACCGTGGGGATCCCGGAGACGGGCGGGATGTACCGCGTCCTGATCGAGGAGGTCAGCGCGTGGACGGTGGGTGACTTCCGCTACTCCGACCACTGACGCGGCCCGCGCGGGCGTCCCCGCCCGCCGGCCGTACGCGTCGCCGCCACCGCCGTGACCCGAGGGCACGAGGTGGCGGCATACGAGGAGGGCCCGACCGGCGCGCGCCGGTCGGGCCCTCCTCGTATGCCTGCCGGGCGCCTCAGAGGGCGGCCGGCGTGCCGAGCAGTACGGACGCTCGCTCCACCGCACTGCCGAGCGGCGCGGGAGCCGCCTCGGGGCGGAGGCGGCAGGTGAAGCCGAGGAGCGTCATGGCCCGCACGACCTCACCGGCGCTGAAGTCGCGGCGGTCCTGGCGGGTGATGACCTCACCCACCTGCTTGACGGGGAAGGTACGACGGCCGATCGTCACGGACTCGCCGGTGACCGGCTCGGGCTTGATGCCCTTCATGGCGTTCAGGACGTCGTTCTTCGTCAGATCGAACGGGAAACGGGCGATGACGCAGCGCATGGGGCCTCACAGGTGAAAAGGGAGACGGCCCGACGGGCCGAGGGGGGAGGTTCAGGGGGAGAGGGTGAGCACGCCCAGGGCGCAGCCGTGCTCGTCCACGACCGGCGACGCCCCGACCCGGCGGCGGCGCATCGCGTGCTCGGCCTCGGCCATCGGCGTGAACGGTGAGGTGAAGGGCCCGCTGTCGCCGGTGATCTCGCGGAGCCGGACCCGGTCCGAGTACGCGGAGCCCTCCCGTACGGCGGTGAGCTGCGCCTCGGTCAACAGCCCGGTGCACCGCCCGTCGTCGTCGCGCACGAGCAGGTGCCCGGCGCGCGCACTGGCCATGACGGACAGCGCGACCTCGACGGTCATGCCGTCGTCGACCTGCGGCCCGGCCTCGCTCATGGCGTCGAGCACCGTCCCGGTGCGGAAGGGCGCCGGGTGCGCCGTGGGGTGGAGCCGCGTCTGAACCGGTGTCACAAAAGGCCTCCTGCGGAGAGAAGCGGGGCGGGGCGCCCGGGGGTCGTACCTGCGGGCGGCCATCGACGCCCGCCCGAGCCTGCCTACGCCGCCGAGTCGAGGGCCTGTCGACGCTGGGCGGTGCGGCGGGCGGAGGAGGAGGGGCGGGAGCGGCGCGGGCGGCCCGAGGCGGTCCGCTGGGGGCGCTCGGACACCGGCGCCGTGATGACGACCGGGATGCCCGAGGGTGCCTGCGCGCCCGTGATGCGGTGCAGCGCGTCCTCGCCGGAGCGGACCTCGGTGATCCGCGGGCGGATCCCCGCGTCCGACATCAGCCGCGCCATCCCCCGGCGCTGGGCGGGCGTGACGAGGGTGACGACACTGCCGGACTCGCCCGCACGGGCGGTACGGCCGCCGCGGTGCAGGTAGTCCTTGTGGTCCGTCGGCGGGTCGACGTTGACGACGAGGTCGAGATTGTCGACATGGATCCCGCGGGCGGCGACGTTCGTGGCGACGAGCACGGTGACGTGCCCGGTCTTGAACTGCGCGAGCGTACGGGTGCGCTGCGGCTGCGACTTGCCACCGTGCAGCGCCGCGGCCCGGACCCCGCTGCCCAGCAGCTCCTTGGTCAGCCGGTCGACGGCGTGCTTGGTGTCGAGGAACATGATCACGCGGCCGTCACGGGCCGCGATCTCGGTCGTGGTGGCCTGCTTGTCGGCGCTGTGGACGTGCAGCACGTGGTGCTCCATCGTTGTGACCGCGCCGGCCGAGGGGTCCACGGAGTGCACCACCGGGTCGGTGAGGTACCGGCGGACCAGCAGGTCGACGTTGCGGTCGAGGGTGGCCGAGAACAGCATCCGCTGCCCCTCCGGACGCACCTGGTCGAGGAGCGCGGTGACCTGCGGCATGAAGCCCATGTCGGCCATCTGGTCGGCCTCGTCGAGGACGGTGATGGCGACCTGGTTCAGCCGGCAGTCGCCGCGGTCGATGAGGTCCTTCAGCCGTCCCGGGGTGGCGACGACCACTTCGGCGCCGCTGCGCAGCGCGCCGGCCTGCCGGCCGATCGACATGCCGCCGACCACCGTGGCCATCCGCAGCCTGAGGGAGCGGGCGTACGGGGTGAGCGCGTCGGTCACCTGCTGCGCCAGCTCGCGGGTGGGGACCAGGATCAGCGCGAGCGGCTGCCGGGGCTCGGCGCGCTGTCCCGCCGTACGGGCCAGCAGGGCGAGGCCGAAGGCCAGGGTCTTGCCCGAGCCGGTGCGTCCGCGGCCCAGGGCGTCACGACCCGCGAGGGTGTTCGGCAGGGTCGCGCCCTGGATGGGGAACGGAACGGTCACGCCCTCCGCGGTGAGCGCGGCGAGCAGCTGCCCCGGCATGTCGAGGTCGGCGAACGCCTCGACGGCGGGCAGGGCCGGGGTGATCGTCCGGGGGAGGGCGAACTCACCTTGCACGGGTGCCGAACGCCGGCTGGACCCGGCCGGGCGGCTGCGGGAGAAGCGGTCGTTCGACCGGTCCTTGCCGCCGGCGGTGCCACGGTCGTTCGCGCGGTCGTTCATCCGGCCGCCCGCGTGGTTGACGGCGCGGTTGCTCGTGCGGTTGTTCGTGCGTGTGCGGTTCATGTGGAACCTTCCTTGATGCGGCACGTATCAAGGAATTCCCGCGGCAGATGAGCCGCACAGAGAATCGCGAGAACGAGCCAACAGGAGAAACGTCGGGACCGTCGCGGAATACGCGGACGGGGCCGTGCGTCGGAGGGGGCTGCCGGAACGGAGACCCGAGAGGGTGTGCGTCCGGAGCCGGGCGGTACGTCCGCCGTACGGGGCGCCTGCCGAGCGGCGGCACCCTTGAATGCAACGAGCTGGGGCCCGCACCCCAAGGTGCGGGCCCCAGCTCGTACGACGTGCGAGCGTCAGGCGGGAACGATGTTCTCGGCCGTCGGGCCCTTCTGGCCCTGCGCGATGTCGAAGTTCACCTTCTGGCCTTCCTGCAGCTCACGGAAGCCCTGGGCGGCGATGTTCGAGTAGTGGGCGAAGACGTCGGGGCCGCCGCCGTCCTGCTCGATGAAGCCGAAGCCCTTTTCCGCGTTGAACCACTTCACGGTGCCAGATGCCATGTCAATTCTCCTTCGGGGCAGTGCCCGGAGTGCGCACTGTGCGGACTCCGCGTCGCCGCGATGATTGCCCCGCCCGGAAAAAGACCGGAAATACAAAAGCGTTCCCCGCGGCGGAAGACCACCGTCGGGGCGCTTGGGTTTTGGGAACCACAACTGCAACTGACACCGACACTAGCATGGCGAGATCGCCCTTGCGCGGTGAGTAATTCCACGTGAGAGGCGCGGTGAGAAATCCTCACCGCGCCTCGATTCCATATCTCACCCGGCGGTCACAGATATTGCCCCGCCCCGCCCGAAGACTGTCATGGAACGGCCGGAAGAAGACTCGAGGAAGGGCCGGAAAAGGCGAACGGCGTACACCGGGCGGACGGATGCCAGGGAAACGTCAGACGTCCGGGACATCGGGCCCGATCCCCAGCGTGGGCGCGATGGCCCGCCAGATCGTCGCCCTGGCCGAGGCGAGGTCGACCCGGGGATCGTCCAGCATCAGCCGGATGCCGAGCCCGTCACTGAGCGCCAGGACCAGATCGCTGACCGCGGCGACGTCGCACTCCTTGAACTCGCCGGTCTCGACGCCCCGCCGGACGGCCCCGCCCACCCACGCGTGCAGCTGGTCGTACAGGTCCACGGCGAGGTGGCGGGCCGCCGTGTCGCGCTGGGCGCGCACCCACAGCTCCTGCCAGAGCTTCCAGTCCTGGCGGAGCTCCGCGTCCGTCGGCAGCATGCTGCGCAGGATGCGGGCCAGCGCGACCGCCGCCGGGGCCGCGTCGGAGTCGCCCTCGGTGTCCCGGCCCGTCTGGGCGAAGGAGTGCGTCATCGCCTCGGCGAAGAGCTTCTCGCGCGTGTCGAAGTGATAGTGCAGCAGAGCCTTGGAGACGCCGGCGTGTTCGGCCACCTTGCGCATGCTGATGTTCTCGAAACCGATGTCGGCGATCACCTCGCAGGCGGCCATGAGGATCCGCTCGCGTGTCTCGAGTGCGCGCTCGGCCTTGGTCACGTCGGCTGCTCCCCGTGTCGGTGCCCGAAGGGCGGATGGCCCGGCGGACGGGCCCTGGACGCCGCGGCCACCGGCCGCGGGGCGGCCGCCGCCGGGACCGCCGCCGTCGCAGCCGCCCGCGCCGGGACCGCCGGACCCTCATCCTCGCGCATCGCGACCCCCGTTCCGCCATAGGTGTGGAAGCCCCGGCCCGCCTTGCGGCCGAGCAGGCCCGCCTCCACCATCCGGGCGAGCAGCGGCGGCGGGGCGTACAACGGCTCCCCGTACTCCGCGTACATCGACCGCGCGATGGCCTCGACCGTGTCCAGGCCGATCAGGTCGGCCAGGGCCAGGGGCCCCAGCGGATGGGCGCAGCCCAGCGTCATCGCCCGGTCGATGTCCTCGGGCGACGCGGCCCCGGAGTCCGCCATCCGTACCGCCGCCAGCAGATACGGCACGAGCAGCGCGTTCACGACGAACCCGGCCCGGTCCCGGGCGCGGACCACCTGTTTGCCCAGCACGTCGGCGGCGAAGTCCGACGCCCGGCGGGCGGTCCGCTCGGCGGTGAGCAGGGAGGGCACCAGCTCGACCAGGGGGAGGACCGGGACGGGGTTGAAGAAGTGCAGACCGACCACCTGCTCCGGCCGCGAGGTGGCGGCCGCAAGCCGGGCGACCGGGATGGCGGAGGTGTTCGAGGCCAGCACGGCGTCCCGTCGCTCCACGGTCGCGTCGAGCCGGGCGAAGACCTCCCGCTTCGCCTGTTCCTCCTCGGCCACCGCCTCGACGACGAGGTCCCGGTCGGCCAGCGCCGCCAGGTCGGTGGCCATCGTGATCCGTCCGGCCGCGGCGTCCCGTTCGGCGACGGTGAGCCGCCCGGCGTCCACGGCTCGGGCCAGCGAGCGGGTGATCCGCCGCAGGCCGGCGTCCGCGGCCGCCCGGTCCGTCTCCACCACCACGACGTCCCGGCCCGCGCGGGCGCAGACCTCGGCGATCCCCGATCCCATCAGACCGCAGCCCACGACCCCGACGCGCTCGACGTCCGTCATCGGTCCTCCCTCCCCGGTCCTCGACCGGTCAGACGGCGGACGGCATCCGCAGGACGCCCGTGCCGCGCTTGACGAGTTCGCCCGCGACGATCAGGCGCTGGATCTCGGAGGTGCCCTCCCAGATGCGGTCGACGCGCAGCTCGCGGTAGAGGCGTTCGACCGGGTACGTACGGTCGTAGCCGCGGCCGCCGAAGATCTGCACGCACCGGTCGACCACCCGCCCGGCCGCCTCGCTCGCCGACAGCTTGGCGATGGCCGCCTTGGCGTGCAGGGTCTTCCGGTCGGCCGTACCGTCGTCGACCTCCCAGGCAACCTGGTGGGTGTAGGCGCGGTTGACGGCGATGTCGACGGCGCAGTCGGCGAGCATGCCCTGGATCAACTGGTAGTCGGCGATGGGGGAGCCGAACTGGCGCCGTTCGACGGCCCAGTCGCGGGCCAGCTCCAGGGCCCGCTCCGCCGCGCCGATCGTCCGGGCGGCGATCATCAGCCGTTCCTCGCTGAACCAGGCCCGGGTGATGTCGTAGCCGTTGCCGACCTCGCCGAGGACGGCGTCGTCGGCGACGTGCACGTCGGTGAAGGTGAACTCGGGGTGTTCGTAGACGAAGGTGTGCGTCCAGCGCGGCACCCGGGTCATCTCGACGCCCGGCGTGTCCTTGTCCACCAGGAAGAGGGTCGGCGCCCGCTCGTCCCCGGCGTCCCCCGCGAGGGCGAGCACGATCATGAAGTCGGCGTGGTCGCCGACGGTGACGAACCACTTCTCGCCGTTCAGCACCCAGCCGCCGGTGGTCCGCGTCGCCGTGGTCCGCAGACTCTGCGGGTCCGACCCGGCCTCGGGCTCGCTCACCGCGTAGCAGTCACGGCGCTGCCCCTTGATCACCGGGACGAGGTACCGCTCGCGCTGTTCCGGGGTGCAGAACGACAGGGCGTTGGCGGGGCGCCAGACCATGTCCCACAGGGCGCCGGTGAGCCGCCCCAGCTCCGCCTGGACCGTCACCTGCTCCAGGACGGTGAGGCCGGCGCCGCCCCACTCCTCGGGCATGTTGACGGCCTGCAGGCCGCTGTCGAGGACGGCGTCGCGGATCGCGGTGTGGGCGAGCGGGGGCAGGCCGTTGTTCTCCTCGCAGTCCAGTTCGTACGCCGTGATGAACTCGGTGAGCGCGCGCGCCGAGGCCTTGAGCTCCTGCTGACGGGCGGTGAGACGGAAGTCCATGCCGGTGACTCCTCCGGGGTCGGGGTGGGAAGGGGCTTCAGACGGTGGTGGGCAGCGGGCTTCAGACGGTGGTGGGCAGCGCGAGCGCCCGCGTGCCGCGCTTGATCAGCTCGTTGGCGATGATCAGGCGCTGGATCTCGGAGGTGCCCTCCCAGATGCGGTCGACGCGCAGCTCGCGGTACATCCGCTCGACGGGGTACGTACGGTCGTAGCCGCGGCCGCCGAAGATCTGGACGCACCGGTCGATCACCCGCCCGGCGGCCTCGCTGGCCGCGAGCTTCGCCGTCGACGCCTTGGCGTGGAGGGTCTTGCGGTCGGTCTCCGGCCGGTCGGCCTCCCAGGCGACCTGGTGGGTGTAGGCGCGGTTGACGGCGATGTCGACGGCGCAGTCGGCGAGCATGCCCTGGATCAGCTGGAAGTCGGCGATGGGGGAGCCGAACTGGCGCCGTTCGACGGCCCAGTCGCGGGCCAGCTCCAGGGCCCGCTCGGCGGCGCCGACGGTCCGGGCGGCGATCATCAGGCGTTCGTCGGTGAACCACTCCTTGGTCAGCTCGTAGCCGTTGCCGACGCCGCCGAGCACGTCCTCGTCGGGGACGAAGACGTCGGTGAAGGTGAACTCGGGGTGCCCGTTCACCGCGGAGTGCATGAAACGGGGGACCCGGGTCATCGCCACGCCCGGCGCCGCCTTGTCCACGAAGAACAGGGTCGCGGCCCGCTCCGGGCCCGCGTCGGCCTGTACGAGCAGGAAGTCGGCGATGTCGCCGCAGGTCACGAACCACTTCTCGCCGTTGAGCAGCCAGCCGCCTTCGGTACGGGTCGCGGTGCTGGTGCCGGAACCGGGGTCCGAGCCCGCGCCGGGTTCGGTCACCGCGAACGCGTCGAACCGCTCGCCCCGGACGACGGGCAGGAGGTACTTCTCCCGCTGGGCCTCGGTGCCGTACGCGAGGACGTTGGCGGGACGCCAGGGGATGTCCCAGAGGCAGTTGGTGACCTTGCCGAACTCCTCCTCGACGATGACCTGGTCGAGGAGGGAGAGCCCGGCACCGCCCCACTCGGCGGGCATGTTGATCGCGTAGACGCCCGCGTCGATCGCGGCGCGGGTCAGTTCGCGCACGGTGTCGGCGGGCAGCGGGCCGCCCGCCTCCTCCGACTGGTCCTCGTACGTCATCAGGAGCCGGGCGTAGGCGGCGGCCCGGTCCTTGAGCGCGGTCTGCTCGGGGGTGTAGCGGAAGTCCATGTGTCCTCCGGGGCACGGTCGATCGAGGAGTGAGGGGGAGGGGGAAAGGGGGAGGGGGTGAGGGGGAGAGAGGTGAGGGTGGGGCGGTCGGGAGGATGCGGTGGTCAGGCGGAGACGGCCCGGGCGTCCAGGGCCAGGGCGCCGTCCGGGCGCACCAGCAGGGGATTGACCTCCAGTTCGGCGATCTCCGGGTGCGCGGCGGCGATGGTGGTGATCCGCTCGATCACGGCCGCCGCGGCGGCGACGTCCACGGCCGGCCTGCCGCGCACACCGGCCAGCAGCGCGGCGCTCCGCAGACCGTGCAGCAGGGTCCTGGCCCGCCGGGCCGGCACGGGCGCGAGGGCGAAGGCGACATCGCGCAGGGTCTCGGTGAGCACACCGCCGAGCCCCACCATGGCCACCGGCCCGAAGCGGGGGTCGCGGTGCACGCCCACGATCAGCTCGACGCCGTCGGTGAGATCGGCCATCGCCTCGACCGAGTACGAGGGGGCGCCCAGCCGGTCGTGCATCTCGCGGTACGCGGCGAGGAGCGCGTCCCGGTCGGCCAGCCGCAGCGCCACGCCGCCCGCGTCGGACTTGTGCAGGAGGTGCAGGGCCTTCAGCACGTACGGCCCCGGGAAGGCGTCGGCCGCGGCGAGGAGCCCGGCCTCGTCGGTGATCTCCCGCGCGGCGGGGAACGGCACACCGGCGGCGTCGAGGAGCGTACGGACACCGTGATAGCCCAGGTCTCCTGGCGGAGCCTCGGCGGGCGGCACCGAGGTCACCCCCAGGCCGTCACCCCCCGCACGCCCGGTCATCGCGGCCAGCGCCCGCGCGGCGTCCTCACTGGCGGAGAACACCGGCACCCCGGCCTCCACCAGCACCCGGCAGCTCGGCGATCCCGGATACATCGACTGCACGACGAACGGCTTCCCGCCGGCCCCGACCCGCACGGCGATCTCCTTGGCGGCGGCCACCTCCCCGTCCGCGAGCACGGAACCCCCGGCCGGGGCGGAACGGGCCTGTCCCGCGACGGAAGCGGAGGGATCGGTGGGATCGGTGGAGTCGGTGGGGCCCGCGGGGCCGGCGGGGCTGGTGGGTCCCAAGGCGTCGGGGGCTCCGTCGCCCGCCGCCGGCGGGGAGGCGTCCGGGGGCGGGGCGCAGGGGGTGCCCAGGCCGCCCTCGGCGGCCGCGTAGCCGCCGAAGTAGCCGGTCATCAGGATCGCGTCGACCTCCTCGGCGGCGAGCAGGCCGGCGACGGTGTCGGCGTACGAGTGGGGGCGCTGCTCGCCCATGCCCGCGAGGTCGACGGGGTTGCCGACGGCGGACTGTTCCCAGAGGACGGTCCGGAGCCGGTCCTGTGTGGCGCCGGTGAGTTCCGGTACGGCGAGGCCCGCGTCCTCGGCCGCGTCGGCGGCGACGGCTCCGTGGCCGCCGCCGTCGGTGAAGACGGCGGTCCGTCGGCCGCCCGCGCGCCGCGGACCGGCGTTCAGCGCGGCCAGTACGACCGTCATCTCCCGTGGCGTACGGACGAGTTCGACGCCCGCGTCACGGCACGCGGCCGCCACCACGTCGGCCGAGGTGGTGAGCGCGCCGGTGTGCGACTGGGCGCTCCGGGCGGAGGCGGCGCCCCGGCCCGCGGTGAGCAGCACCACCGGCTTGCCCGCCGCCGCGGCGGCCCGCGCGAAGGCCCGGCCGTCGCCGAAGTCCTCGGCGTACACCGCGATCGTCGAGGTGGCCGGGTGCGCGGCGCAGTCCTCGACGAGGTCGACGAGGGTGACGTCGGCCTGGTTGCCGAGCGAGACGAACCGGGAGAAGCCCAGGCCGTGCGGGGCGCCGCGGAGCTGGAGTTCGAGGGCGAGGTTGCCGCTCTGGCTCAGCAGCGCGACGCCGCCGGGTTCGAAGCGGTCCGAGGCGAGGTACAGCTCCGTCGTGTTGTCGGCGACGCCCAGACAGTTGGGTCCGACGAGGACCGCTCCGGCGTCCCGTACCCGCGCGGCGATCGCCCGCTGCCGGGCCAGCCCGGCGGGCCCGGACTCCGCGAAGCCCGCCGTGATGGCGACGATCGCCTTCGCCCCGCAGGCCAGCGCGTCGTCGACGGCGGCCTCGAAACCGGCGCCGGGGACGGCGATGACGACCAGCTCGACGGGTTCGCCGACGGCCGCAAGCGAGGGTGCCGCCGTCCGGCCGAGGACGGTGCCGCCGCGCCGGTTCACCAGATGGACGGGCCGCCGGTGGGCGGGGGCCCGCAGCGCCTGGGAGGCCACCGCGTGGCCGTACTTCGCGGGGTCGTCGCTGGCGCCGACCACCGCGACGGAGCGGGGGTCGAAGAGCGCGGTCAGGTCGCGTCCCATGTCACTTCTCCAGTCGGAGGGCGGAGTTGGGGCAGCTCTCGGCGCAGGCGCGCGCCGCGTCCTCCGCGTCGGGCGGGACGGCGACGGCGAGGACCCGCGCGTAACCCCACTCGTCGAGTTCGACGAGCTCGGGCGCGTGTTCCTGGCACAGTCCGTAGCCCTGGCAGCGGGTGGAGTCCAGCAGGAGTTTCACGGTGTTCCCTTCAGGGCGGGCAGCGGGGTACGGGCCGGGGTGCCGTCGGCGACCCGGGGTACGGCCACGGCGAGGCGGCGGCCGGCGTCCCCCGGCGGGGTGGCGGCGCAGTCCGGGCACGGGGTGCGGAGGTGGGCCTCGGAGAGGCCGGGGAAGGCGCGCAGCAGGCTGCCGGCGGTCCCGGCGGCGGCGTCGAGCAGACCGCACGCGCCGCGCCCGAGCAGGCCCCGCGACCACCGGTCCAACTTGGTGAGGGTGTCCGCGTCCGCCGAGCCCGCGGCGAGGGCGTCGACGGCGTCGCGGATCGCCCCGGTGCCGGACACGCAGACGCCGCACTGCCGGGCGCTCTCCGCCGCGAGGTGCCGCAGCGCGTCGGCGGCGGCGGACACGGGGCAGGCGTCGGAGGCGAGGAAGCGGATCGCCCCGCAGCCCAGCGCGGTGCCCGCCGCGGCGAGCGCGCCCGGTTCGAGGGGCAGGTCCAGGGCGCCGCGGTCGACGAGGCCCCCGAACAGCCCGCCCATCAGCGCCCCCGCCGCGTCCGGGGCGCCGTACGCCGCCGCCAGGGTGCGCAGCGGGACGCCGTACGGCACCTCGGCGAGCACCGGTTCGGCGCGGTCGCCGGAGAGCGTCACCAGCGTGGTGCGGGCGATCCGTTCGCGCAGGTCGGGCCGTGCGGCGGTGAGGGCGATCCGGGCGAGCGTCTCGACGTTGGAGACGAGGGTCGGCGCGCCGCCGACACCCCGCTCGAAGGGGCGGGGCGGCTTGGCGAGCGGCAGTGCGGGGCCGCCGTCGATCCTGCGGATGACCGCGGTCTCCTCGCCCGCGACATAGCTGTGGCCGGTCTCGACGACCTCGACGGGCAGGGGCGGCGGGCGTTCGGCGAGGGCGCGGCGGACGCGGACGGCCGCCTCCGGGTCCGAGAGGTAGACGTAGCCGCGGACGGCGCCGGTGATCGAGGCGGCGTGGGCGAGGCCGTCCAGGACCAGGTGCGGGCGGGCCCGCAGCAGCCAGCGGTCCTTGACCGAACCCGGCTCCCCCTCCTCGCCGTTGGCCACCACGACCGGGGCGCCCGCGCGGTCGCGGACGGCCCGCAGTTTGACGGCGACGGGGAACCCGGCTCCGCCGCGACCGCGCAGACCGGACGCGGCGAGGTGGTCCAGCAGCTCGGCGGGGAGCGGCGGAGCGGCGGCCGCGCCGTGGGCGGGATCGGCGGGGCCGGCGTAGCCGCCGGTGGCGCGGTACGCCTCGGCGGACTCCGCGCGGTCCGGTGCCGCTCCGAGGACGGAACCGGGCGTGGGCCCGGACGGGAATCGGATCGTGGTCATCGGCTGCCTCCTTTCCGGCCGGGGGGCCGAGGGGCCCGAGAGGTTCGGGGGGTGGGTGAGGGCAGGGGTAGCGGGTGGGGCGGAGGGGCCGGTGGGGTCTGGCGGCTCGGTTGCTCGTACGGAGGGTGCGGTGGGGTCCGGCGGCTCGGTTGCTCGTACGGAGGGTGCGGTGGGGTCTGCCCGCTCGGAGCGGACGGCGGTGGCCCCTCGGCCGGGGCCGGCGGTCTCCGCCCTTCCCGGCGGTCCCGCAGGGCCCGTACGGCGTTCTCGAGCGCGGTGCGTTCCCTCGCCGTGTGGTCGTACTCGGCGCCTGGGAGGCCGATGAGCATGCGGTGGTGGTCGAGGACGACCTCGCCGGCGAGGAGCGCGGCCGTGTGGTCGCCCGGCCGTGACCCGTCGGCCACGGCGGTGACCAGGGCGGTGACCTCGGCGAGGTAGCGCAGCCAACTGTGGCGGCTGCCGCGCAGGATCAGCCGTTCCACGCGGCGCCGTTCGGCGCCCGTCCGTTCGGTGGAGACGCCGGGGGCGTGCCGGGACGGGGTGCGCAGGGCGGCGACCGCGGCAGGCAGTTCCCGTTCCGGTTCGGGAGTGAGTCCGAGCCAGTCCAGACGGCGACGACCGCTCATGCGTGCCTCCGGGGAAGGGGAGGGGGCGGGGAAGTGGGGGAGGGAGGAGCGTGAAGGCCGGCCGGATGAGAGGCCAGGCGGGCTGCTTCCACCCCTGTGAGCAGGGTGGATGCGCGAAAGCGCCGGAGCAGCGACAGACGGCAAGAACGCTGACCGATCGGTCAGGGAGTGGTTTCACGCTAGCTGACCGATCGGTCAGCCCACAAGTCTTGACCCCACGGAATTCAGCCACCAGGCTTGCTGTCCAATCGGTCAGCCTGACTCGGCGCCCGCCGCGATCGGCTGCCCGCCGCCGGGCCGCGCGCCCTCGCCGACACCGCTCGACACGGGTGACCGGCGACCGCTCACGGCCCTCCGTAACCGGCCTCCGCTCACCGTCCACGGCCCTCCCCACCGGCCTCCGCTCGCCGTCCACGGCCCCCGCACCGGCCTCCGCTCACCGATCGCGGCCCCCGCACCGCTCACCGACCCGAGCACGGATCACGGACCCACCGACACCTCGATCTCCGACCCGAGCACGGATCACGGACCCACCGACACATCGATCACCGACACCGATCGCCGCACCGCCGGCACCGAGGAGTCATCCGATGCAGTCCAAAGCCCCCGAGACCCCTCTCCCCCTCGAACCGCCCGCCCGGGGCACGCCCCGCGACGCCCCCGGTGACGCCCCCGGCCCGGCGCTGTCCGCCCGCCACTACACCGACCCCGAGGTGGCCGCCGCCGAGATGCGGCACGTCTTCGCCCATTCCTGGCAACTCGTCTGCCACGAGTCCGACCTGCCGGGGCCCGGCGCCAGGCTCGCCGCCACGGTCGCCGACCGGGAGGTCCTGGTCGTCCGCACCGAGGACGGCGGTCTCGCCGCCCACCTCAACGTGTGCCGCCACCGCGGAACCCAGCTGGTCACGGCCCCGGAACCGGCCGGGAAGGCGATCCGGTGCCCGTACCACGGCTGGACGTACCGCCTCGACGGCAGCCTGGTCGGCGCCCCGGAGGCCCGGCAGATCCCCTGCCTCGACAAGCCGCGCCTCGGGCTGTTCCCGGCCCGGGTGGAATCCTTCCTCGGCTTCGTCTTCGTCTCCCTGGACCTCGACGCCGTACCGCTCGCGGAGCAGTGCGCCGGACTCGCCGAGGCGGTCGGTCACTACGCCGGGGCCGACCTGGTCCCGGTCGGCCGCGGCCGTATCCACGACCTGGCCGGCGCCGAAGTGCAGCAGGCCAACTGGAAGGTGGCGGTCGACAACTACCTGGAGGGCTACCACGTCCCCGTCGCCCACCCCGGACTGATGCGGCTGCTCGACTACCAGGGCTACACCTGCGAGATCGAGGAGTCCTACGCCCTCTTCGCCTCGCCCCTGCGCGACAAGCCGTCCTCCAACTGGGCCGAACGCCTCTACCAGCGTGTCGCCGCGCCCATGCCCGGCCTCGGCGAGGACGACCGGCGGGTCTGGCGGTACGCCGTGATCTACCCGAACACCCTCATCGACTTCTATCCCGACCACGTCCTGGCATGGACCGCGATCCCGACGGGGGTCGACCGGGTGGCGGTGCCCGGCGCCTTCTACACCCGCCGCGGGACGGGGCCGCGCACCCGGCTCGCCCGCCGCCTCAACATGCACATCGGCTGGATCACCAACGACGAGGACGCCGAGCTGGTGGCCCGCGTGCAGAAGGGGCTCTCCACCCCCGGGTTCCACCCCGGGCCCCTCTCCCGCCGCGAGTCGGCGGTCGGCTGGTTCGCCGGCCGCATCCGCGCCGACCTGGCCGCCGCGGAGCGGTGAACCGTATGCCCGGCCCGGGGGGCCGTACGGGTGGGCCGCGCCGGCCCCCCGGCGGACGGGCCAGACCCGGCAGACCCGGCCGACCCGGCCGACCCGGCCGACCCGGCTGCCCCGTCGATCCGGCCGATCCCCCCGGTCCCGTCGAACCCGCTGACCCCGTCGAACCCGCTGACCCCGTCGACCTGGCCGGCCCCGGCCGGTCCCGTCGCCGCGGAGGGGTGAACCGCCCCCGCCCGTAGCCGAACGCGCCACGCCGCGCACCGTTCGTCCCCCGCCGTCCCCCTGCGGCCCTACGGAGAGGACACCGATGTCCCCCGAGGCACAGCCCCCGTCACCCCGCTCGTTCCGCCCCCGGCCCCCGCTCTCCCGAAGGGCGTTCCTCCGCGCCGGCACCGGCGTCGGAGCCTCCGCCGCCCTCGGACTCACGGCGGCCGGCTGCGGATTCGCCCCCGTCGACGACGCGGCCGCCCGCGCCGCCGCGGAGGCCCCGATCGACGTCGAGGTCGACGGCGACCTCGTCTACTTCAACTGGGCCGACTTCGTCGACCCGGCCGTCTTCGCGGGCTTCGAGAAGGAGTACGGCGTCAAGGTCGTCCAGTCCAACTTCGACTCCATGGAGGGAATGACCGCCAAGCTCAACGCCGGCAACCGCTACGACATCATCTTCCCCACCGCGAAATGGGCCGAGCGCCTCACCGCCGGCGGCCGGCTGCGGCGCATCGACCACTCCCGGCTGAGGAACGCCGAGGCGGTCTTCGGCGCTTACGACTACTTCGCCGACCCGTGGTACGACCCCGGCTCCGCGCACACCGTCCCCTTCACCATGTACAAGACCGGCATCGGCTGGCGCAGGGACCGCCTCGGCGATCTCACCGGCTCCTGGGACGACCTGTGGAACGACCGTGCCCGGGGCAGGGTCTTCGTCCTCGACGACCGCGACGAGGTGCTCGGCCTGGGCGCGCTCAAGCTCGGCCACGACCTCACCACGGGCGAGCGCGCGGAACTCGACGAGGTCACCGACACGCTGCGCTCCCTCCGCCCCCGGCTGCGCGGCTTCTCCAGCGACAGCTACAACAACCTGCTCAACGGCAACGCCGACATGACGCAGGCCTGGAGCGGTGACATGGCCGCCATGCTCGCCCAGGCGAAGGACCCCCGGGTCTTCGGCTTCGAAACGGCCCGCGAGGGCGCCCCCGTCAACTCCGACTGCTACGCCATCCCCGTCGACGCCCGGCACCCCGGCACCGCGATGCTCTTCATCGACTACATGCTCCGCCCGGAGAACGTACGGCGGAACATCGAGTACATCGGCTACCCCATGCCGGTCCGCGGCAGCGAGGACACCTACGCCGCGCTCGTGGAACCGTTCCCCGACTGTCTGGTGACCGCGGCCGATCTGAAGGCCGACCTCTTCTTCCGTAACGGCACCGCCGAGGCCGAGAAGGCCCGCGACGCCGCCTGGACCGCTGTGAAGGCGGGCTGACATGGCACGACGCCCCCACCACCACCCCGGCTCCCGGGCGCAGACGCGCCTGTGGACCTGGCTCATGCTCCCCGGCACCCTCTGGATGACCGGCTTCCTCGTCGCCTCCCTGCTGCTCGTGGCCACCCTGGCGCTCGGCACCACCGACCCGCTCGGCAATCCGCGCTTCGGGCTCGACTTCGGCAACATCGCCGCCCTGGCCGATCCGGCGTACCGCACCGTCCTGCTCCGCTCCCTCGGCTACGCCCTGATCACCTGCGTGATCTGCCTCGCCGTGGCCTACCCGGTCGCCTACACCATCGCGCTGCGCGGCGGACGCTTCAAGAACCTGCTGGTCGCCGCGATCGTGGTGCCCTTCTTCGCCAACTACCTGGTGCGGATGTACGGCTGGTCGGTCGTCCTCTCCGACGACGGGCCGCTGCTCCGGGCACTGCGCGCGACCGGCCTCGCCGACGGGGACACCAAGATCCTGCAGACGGGCACGGGCGTCGTCGCCGGACTCGTCTACGGCTTCGTCGTCTTCATGATCATCCCGCTGTACGCGGCCATGGAGCGGATGGACCTCTCGCTGATCGAGGCCGGACGCGACCTCTACGGCGGCCCGCTGCGCACCTTCCTCTTCGTCACCGTCCCCGCCACCCGGCAGGGCGCGGCGGCCGGCTGCGTCCTCGTCTTCCTGCCCGCCATGGGCGACTTCGTCAGCGCCCAGCTCATGGGAGGACCCGACCAGATCATGATCGGCAACCTGATCCAGGACAAGTTCTTCCAGGGCCAGAACTGGCCGCTCGGCTCGGCCCTCACCATGCTGCTGATGGCGGTCCTGTTCCTCGGCCTGCTCGGCTATCTGCGGCGCACCCGCAAGGACGAGGCGGAGGCCGCCCGATGACCCTCCGCCCCGCCGCGCACCGCCCGCCCCGCGAGGACGGTCCGCCCGCCGCCCGGCCCCACGGGCCCGCCCCCACCGTGCCGTCCGGGCCGCCCCGCCGGCGCCGCCGCGGCGCGGAGCGCCCGCCGCGCTTCGCGATCGCCGTCACCGTCGTCTTCTTCGCGCTGCTCTACCTCCCCGTCGCCGTCGTCGTCCTCTTCTCCTTCAACTCGGCGAAGTCCCTCACCGTCCTCGACGGACTCAGCCTCCGCTGGTACGGGGCCTTCCTCCGCGACGACGTCCTCCTCGAATCGCTCGGCATGAGCCTGGAGGTGTCCCTGGTCGCCATGGCCGGCTCGCTGGTCCTCGGCGTGGCCCTGGCCCTGGGGCTCGTCCGCGGCCGGAGCCGCCTCGGCGCCTTCGCCGGCCTGGTCATGCTCGTCCCGCTGATCACGCCGGAGATCGTCACCGGCGTCGCGGCCATGCTCCTCTTCAAGGGGCTCGGCATCACCCTGTCCACCACGACCGTGATGCTCGCCGAGATCACCTTCTCCATCTCCTACGTGACGGTGATCCTCCGCTCCCGCATCGCGGCGCTGAACCCCGAGGTCGAAGAGGCCGCGATGGACCTCGGCGCCACCCGGCGGCAGGCCCTGCGCCTGGTGACCCTGCCCGCGCTGCTCCCCAGCATCCTCGCGTCCGCGGTGCTGATCTTCGCCCTGGTCTTCGACGACTTCGTCCTCGCGTACTTCACCACCGGCGTCGACCCGCAGCCGCTGTCCGTCCGCATCTACTCGGCGATCCGGTTCGGCGTCCTGCCCACCATCAACGCCGTCGGCACCCTGATGCTCGCCGGATCCATCGGGCTCATCGCCCTCGCCCTGGCCATCCCGCGCCTCTTCGGCCGCCGCGGCGGCCTCGATCTGCTCTCCGGGAAGTGACCCCATGCCCCACCCGTCCCCGCAGCCGCAGCCGGACCACCAGCCGCCCCCGCACCCGCAGGCGGACCCGACACCGGACCCGCAGTCGCCCCCGACACCGGACCCGCGGGCGGACCCGCCCGCGCAGTCGTCCCCGGACCCGGGGCCGTCCCCCCGCCCCGCCGTCCGGCTCGACCGGATCGGCAAGCGGTACGCCGCCGGCACCTACGCCGTCCAGGGCATCACCCTGGACATCGCACCGGGGGAGTTCTTCTCCCTTCTCGGGCCCTCCGGCTGCGGCAAGACCACCCTGCTGCGGATGATCGGCGGTTTCGCCGACCCCACCGAAGGCGGCGTCCTGCTCGACGGCGAGGACGTCACCGGCCTCCCGCCCGACAAGCGCAACGTCAACACCGTCTTCCAGAGCTACGCCCTCTTCGACCACCTCTCGCTCGCCGACAACGTCGCCTTCGGCCTCAAACGCAAGGGGGTCGGCCGCGCGGAGATCCGCTCCCGGGTGGCCGAGATGCTCGATCTCGTGCAGCTCGGCGGGCTGGCCGGCCGCAAGCCGCCCACGCTCTCCGGCGGCCAGCGCCAGCGCGTGGCCCTGGCCCGGGCCCTGGTCAACCGCCCCCAGGTGCTGCTGCTCGACGAGCCCCTGGCGGCCCTCGATCTCAAGCTCCGCCGCCGGATGCAGGTCGAGCTCAAGCAGATCCAGCGCGAGGTCGGCATCACCTTCGTCTTCGTCACCCACGACCAGGACGAGGCCCTGACCATGTCGGACCGCGTCGCCGTCATGAACGAGGGACGCGTCGAGCAGTGCGGCACGCCCGAGGACGTGTACGAGCGCCCGACGAGCACCTTCACCGCCTCCTTCATGGGCACCTCCAACCTCGTCCCCGGCACCTACCGCACCGGCCGCGTCGTCCTCGACGGGGGCGCGGCCCTGCCCGTCGGCCTCCGGCCCGGCGTCCCCGACGGCAGCCGGGTCAGCCTCTCCATCCGCCCCGAGAAGATCTGGCTCTCCGACTTCGAACCCGACATGGCCAAGGTCGCCGGCGTCGTCCGCGAGACCGTCTACTCCGGGCCCACGACCACGTACCTCATCGAACTGGCCCCCGGCGTCACCGTGTCCGTCCTGGAGCAGAACACCTACCGCTCCCGCATGGAGGACCGGTGGTGCGGCGGCGAGCGGGTCGAGATCGCCTGGAAGCCCGAGCACTGCCTGGTCCTCGACTGACCCGCCCGCCCGCCTGTCCGCCCGTACGTCCGTACGTCCGCATACGTACGGGCGGCCCGACCGAAGGAACACCCCTCCATGAACCACGACGTCATCGTGCTCGGCGCCGGACTCGCCGGGCTCGCCGCCGCACGTGACCTGGCCCGGGCCGGAGCCGACGTCCTCGTCGTCGAGGCCCGCGACCGGGTCGGCGGCCGCGTCGAGCAGACCGCGCTCCCCGACGGCCGCCCGGTCCAGCTCGGCGGCGAGGTGGTGGGCCGGGCCCACACCGCCTACACCGGCCTCGTCGCCGAACTGGGCCTCACCCTCGTCCCCAGCTACGTCGCCGAGCCCGGAGCCCTCACCCGCGCCACGCCCGAGTCCGTCTCCGACGACGACCCGCCCCCCTGGTTCGGCCCCGGCGACGAGACCCGCCACGCCACGACCGCCGCCGCCTTCGCCGCGCTCGCCCGGACCGTCGACCCGGACGACCCGTGGTCCCACCCCGACGCCACCGCCCTCGACCGGCTCTCCGTCGGCGACTGGCTGCGCTCGGAAGGGGCGACCCCGGCCGTCGTACGCCTCTGGGAGATCGGCCAACTCGCCCTCGCCGACGGCTCCTGCGAACGCACCTCCCTGCTCGCCGCCCTGCGCAAGCACGCCGCCGTACCCGGCCCCGTCCCCTACGACTACGAGGCGTGGGAGGGCCTGCGGGTGGCCGAGGGCTCGGCCACCGTCGCCCTCCGCCTGGCCGACGCCCTCGGCGCCCGGGTCCGCACCGGCACGCCCGTGGACGCGGTCGCCGTACGACGGCCCGGCGGCTGCTCCGTACGCCTGGCCGGCGGGGAGACCCTCACCGCCGGCGCCGTCGTCAGCGCCCTGCCCGCCGGCCCGTTCCGCTCGGTCCGCGTCACCGGCGTCTCCGACGGGCGCCTCGCCTCGCTGCACCGCCAACGCCACGCGCTCGCCGCCAAGTTCGTCGCCGTGTACGACAAGCCGTTCTGGCGCGCCCAGGGCCGCAGCGGCCTCTCCGAATGCGAAGGGGTCGTCGGCAGCACCTGGCCGCAGAGCGAGGGCATCCTCTCCGCCCTCGTCCCGCCCGAACGCTACGGAGTCCTGCTCGGCACCCCCGACGCCCTGCGCGCCCCCGAACTCCTCGCCGACATCGCCCGCCTCTACGGCGACGAGGCCCACCGCCCGCTCGCCACCCACCTCCGGCTGTGGGGCACCGACCCGTGGACGCAGGGGTACGTCACCCAGTGGGCCCCCGGCGACGTCATGGCCGTCGGCCCCCGGCACGGCACCCACGAACCGCCCTTCTACGTCTGCGGATCCGACCAGTGGGTGGCGGGCTACATGGAAGGAGCCGTACGCACCGGACGCGCCGCGGCCCGGGAGGTGCTGCGCCATGGCTGACCCGGTCACCAACCACATCGGGGGAGCGGACCGCCCGGCCGCCTCGGGCGCGACGACGGAACTCGTCGACCCGGCCACCGGCCTCGTCCACGGCCACGCCCCGCGCTCCGGCCCGGCCGACACCGACGCCGCCTGCGCGGCGGCCGCCGCGGCCTACCCGCACTGGTCCACGACCACCCCCGCCACCCGGCAGCGGGCCCTGCTCGGCATCGCCGACGCCCTCGAAGCGCACGCCGACGCCCTGGCCGCCGCCGAGACCCGCGACACCGGCAAGCCGCCGGACCGCTTCCTCGCCGACGAACTGCCCGCCGTCGTCGACGCCGTCCGCTTCTTCGCCGGCGCCGCCCGCAACCTGCCGGGCGCCGCCGCGGCCGAGTACACCGAGGGCCGCACCTCGCTGCTGCGCCGCGAACCGGTCGGCGTCTGCGCCCAGATCACCCCCTGGAACTACCCCCTGATGATGGCGGCGTGGAAGATCGCCCCGGCGATCGCCGCCGGCAACACGACCGTCCTCAAGCCCGCCGACACCACGCCCTCCTCGGCCTCGCTCCTGGCCCGGATCGCGGCCGGGCACCTGCCGCCCGGCGTCCTCAACGTCGTCTGCGGCGACCGCGACACCGGCCGCGCCCTGACCACCCACCAGGACGTCGCCCTGATCGCGGTCACCGGCAGCGTCCGCGCGGGACAGGAGATCGCGGCCGCCGCCGCGGCCGGCCTCAAGCGCGTCCACCTCGAACTCGGCGGCAACGCCCCGGTCGTCGTCCACGCCGACACGGACGTCGACGCCACCGCGGACGCCCTCGCCGCGGTCGCCTTCTACAACGCCGGCCAGGACTGCACCGCGCCCACCCGGATCCTGGTGGACCGCCGGGTGCACGACGCCTTCCTCACGGCCTTCGCCGCCGCCACGCGGAAGCACGGCACCGGCTTCGGCCCGCTCAACAACGCCCGCCAGCTCGCCTCGGTACGGGGCCTGCTCGACCGGCTCCCGGCCCACGCCGAGATCGTCACCGGCGGGCAGCCGCTGCCCGGCCCCGGCTTCTTCCACGAAGCCACCGTCGTCGCCGGAGTGCGCCAGGACGACGAGATCGTCCAGGAGGAGATCTTCGGCCCCGTCGTCACCGTCCAGCCGTTCGGGGACGAGGCCGAGGCCCTCCGGCTCGCCAACGACGTCCGCTTCGGCCTGGCCGCGAGCGTCTGGACCGCCGACCACGCCCGCGCGATGCGCGCGACGCGGGCCCTGCACACCGGCATCGTGTGGGTGAACACCCACGGCACCACCGTCTCCGAGATGCCCCACGGCGGCGTCAAGCACTCCGGCTACGGCAGCGACCTCTCCCTGGCCGGGCTCCTGGACTACACCCAGGCCAAGCACGTCATGCTGTGAGCCGCGCGGGGCCCGGGGTTTGGCGCGGATCCGGGGCTGGGCATCCCTCTCTACGGGAATGACCCTGACTCCGACCGGCGAGGTGCCCCAGATGCCCGACACGAGCCCGGAACCGATCGCGACCTTCTGCGGGAAGTGCGACTGCGGCTGCCCGCAGCTCTTCGTGGACGCCGACGCGCCCGACGACAAGCGGGTCCGCATCACCGACGACTTCGGGCAGCAGGTGCAGATGAGCGAGGAGCAGTTCGCCGACCTCGTCGCCCAGGCCAAGGCGGGCGCCCTGGACCGCCTGACCACCGCCCCGGCCTGACCGACCACTGCCCGGGCCTGACCGACCACCGCCCGGACCCCGGACCGCCCGGCCCGGGGTCACGGCGCGGTCAGGCGTCGTCCGCCCCGCGCCCCGCCGCCCCGGTCGCGTCCTCGAACACCCGCAGGATGCGCTCGGCGGCCAGCGTCGCCGTCAACTCGCCCGCGCGCACCCGCTGCTCGAGAGCCGGCGCCAGCGCGCGTACGGACGGATCGGCGTGCAGACGGCCGAGCAGTTCGTCCCTCACCATCGTCCAGGTCCAGTCGACCTGCTGGTCACGGCGGCGGGCGGCGAGGCTGCCGGTCCCGTCGAGCAGCGCCCGATGCTGTTCCAGGCGTTCCCAGACGGTGTCCAGACCGCTCGACTCGCGGGCGCTGCAGTGGAGGACGGGCGGAGTCCAGGCCGCGTCCCTGCCCTGCATCAGACGCAGCGCCCCCGCCAGTTCCCGGGCCGCCGCGCGCGCGTCCCGCTCGTGCGGGCCGTCCGCCTTGTTGACCGCCACGACGTCCGCCAGCTCCAGGACGCCCTTCTTGATGCCCTGGAGCTGATCGCCCGTCCGCGCGAGGGTGAGCAGCAGGAACGAGTCGACCATGTTGGCGACGGCGGTCTCGGACTGCCCCACCCCGACGGTCTCCACCAGCACCACGTCGTACCCCGCCGCCTCCATCACCAGGATCGACTCACGGGTCGCCTTGGCGACCCCGCCCAGCGTCCCGGCGGTGGGGGAGGGCCGGACGAAGGCCGCCGGGTCCACGGCGAGCCGCTCCATCCGCGTCTTGTCGCCCAGGATCGAACCCCCGGTACGGCTCGACGACGGATCGACGGCGAGCACGGCGACCCGATGGCCCAGACCGGTCAGCATCGTGCCGAACGCGTCGATGAACGTCGACTTCCCGACCCCCGGCACACCGCTGATCCCGATCCGCCGCGCCTTCCCACTGTGCGGCAGCAGCTCGGTCAACAACCGCTGCGCCAGCGCGCGGTGCTGGGGGCGGGTGGACTCGACGAGCGTGATGGCACGGGCCACGATCGCCCGCTTCCCGTCGAGAACACCCTTCACATACGCGTCGACGTCGATCACAGGTCGTGCCCGAGGCCGGCCGACAGCCGCCGCACCAGGTCGTGCGCCGCGTCCGGGATCACCGTCCCGGGCGGGAACACGGCCGCCGCGCCCATCTCCAGCAGCGTCGGCACGTCCTGCGGCGGGATCACCCCACCGACGACGATCATGATGTCCTCGCGCCCCTCCGCGGCGAGTTCCTCCCGCAGCGCCGGTACGAGCGTGAGGTGACCGGCCGCCAGCGACGACACCCCCACGATGTGCACGTCCGCCTCCACGGCCTGGCGCGCGACCTCGCCCGGGGTCTGGAACAGCGGGCCGACGTCCACGTCGAAGCCCAGGTCGGCGAAGGCGGTGGCGATCACCTTCTGGCCCCGGTCGTGGCCGTCCTGACCCATCTTGGCGACCAGGATGCGCGGACGGCGCCCCTCGGCCTCGGCGAAGGAGTCCACCAGGCCACGGGTGCGCTCGACGGACGGGGACTCACCGGCTTCGTTGCGGTACACACCCGAGATCGTACGGATCTGGCTCGCGTGCCGCCCGTACACCTTCTCCAGGGCGTCGGAGATCTCGCCGACCGTCGCCTTCGCGCGCGCCGCGCGCACCGCGAGCTCGAGCAGGTTGCCCTCGCCCCCGGCGGCCCGGGTCAGCGCGTCGAGCGCGTCCCGGCAGGCCGTCTCGTCGCGTTCCTCGCGCAGCCGCCGCAGCTTCGCGATCTGCTGGGAGCGCACGGAGGAGTTGTCGACCTTGAGCACGTCGATCTGCTCGTCGGTCTCCACCCGGTACTTGTTCACGCCGATCACCGGCTGGCGTCCGGAGTCGATCCGGGCCTGCGTCCGGGCCGCGGCCTCCTCCACACGGAGCTTCGGGATGCCCGCGTCGATGGCCTGCGCCATTCCGCCGGCCGCCTCCACCTCCTGGATGTGCTGCCAGGCCCGGCGCGCCAGGTCGTACGTCAGCTTCTCCACGTAGGCGCTGCCGCCCCACGGGTCGATCGTCCGGGTCGTGCCCGACTCCTGCTGGATCAGCAGCTGGGTGTTGCGGGCGATCCGCGCCGAGAAGTCGGTCGGCAGCGCCAGTGCCTCGTCGAGGGCGTTGGTGTGCAGCGACTGGGTGTGGCCCTGGGTGGCCGCCATCGCCTCGACACACGTACGCGTCACGTTGTTGAAGACGTCCTGCGCCGTCAGCGACCAGCCGGAGGTCTGCGAATGGGTGCGCAGCGACAGCGACTTGGCGTTCTTGGGGTCGAACTCCCGCACCAGCTTCGCCCACAGCAGGCGGGCCGCCCGCATCTTGGCGATCTCCATGAAGAAGTTCATGCCGATCGCCCAGAAGAAGGAGAGCCGCGGCGCGAACGCGTCCACGTCCAGCCCCGCCTCGCGCCCGGCCCGGATGTACTCCACGCCGTCGGCGAGCGTGTACGCCAGCTCCAGGTCGGCCGTCGCCCCGGCCTCCTGGATGTGGTAGCCGGAGATCGAGATGGAGTTGTAGCGGGGCATCCGCTGCGAGGTGAAGGCGAAGATGTCGGAGATGATCCGCATCGACGGCTTCGGCGGATAGATGTACGTGTTGCGGACCATGAACTCCTTGAGGATGTCGTTCTGGATGGTCCCGGCCAGCTTCTCGGGCGGCACGCCCTGCTCCTCGGCCGCCACGATGTACAGCGCCAGCACCGGCAGCACGGCGCCGTTCATCGTCATCGACACGGTCATCTTGTCCAGCGGGATGCCGTCGAAGAGCTGCCGCATGTCGTAGATCGAGTCGATGGCCACCCCCGCCATGCCGACGTCGCCGGTCACCCGCGGGTGGTCGCTGTCGTAGCCGCGGTGGGTCGGCAGGTCGAAGGCGACCGACAGGCCCTTCTGCCCGGCCGCCAGGTTGCGCCGGTAGAAGGCGTTGGACTCCTCGGCGGTGGAGAATCCCGCGTACTGCCGGATCGTCCAGGGCTGGTTGACGTACATCGTCGGGTACGGGCCGCGGAGGTACGGGGCCATGCCTGGGTAGGTGCCCAGGAAGTCCAGGCCCTCCAGGTCCCGACCGGTGTAGAGCGGCTTGACGGCGATGCCCTCCGGGGTCTCCCAGAGCAGGTCGTCACCGCCGGCCGCCTTCTTGACCGCCGTCCGCCAGTCGTCGGCGCTGCCGTGCGCGGCCGGGGTCCCCAGGTCGATCGCGGAGAAATCGGGGATGGACATCAGGAGACTCCCATGCGGTCGAGCGTGGCGGAGAGCACGGCGACGGCGTCACAGCCGGCGAAGACGTACGTGTCGGCGTCCGGGTACGGTCCGGGGCGGCCCGCGAGGAACACGTGACCGGCCCCCGCCGCCCGCAGCTCCCCGGCGAGCGCCGCGGCCCCCTCCTCGTAGAGCGCGTCGCTGGAGCAGAGGCAGACCTCGGCCGCCCCGCTCTCCTCGAAGGTGCCTTCCGTGACGGCCTCGATGCCGCCCGCCTGGAAGAAGTTGGCGGCGAACGTGGCCCGCGCCGTGTGCGCGGCGGCGGGGCCGAGGGTGGCGAGGAAGACGCGGGGGCGGGCGCCCGTCGCGGCGAGGTGCGCGTCGGAGCGGGCGCGCAGCTCCTCGTACGCGTCGTCGCGCCGGACGCGGGGCAGCCCGCCGGACGGCGGGGCGGGGGCGGGCTCGCGGACGACGGGCTTCTCGGTCAGGTGCGGGAACTCGCTGACGCCGGTGACCGGTTCGCGGCGCGTGGCGAGCTTCGCGCCCCGGGCGGACCAGGTCGCGGCGAGGCGGTCCCGGACCATGCCGGACCGCAGCGCGGCCGCCTGCCCGCCCGCACGTTCGAGGGTGCGGAAGAACTCCCAGCCCGCGTGGGCGAGTTCGTCCGTGAGGCGCTCGACGTACCAGGAGCCGCCCGCCGGGTCGATCACCCGGGACAGGTGCGACTCCTCGATCAGGATGGTCGAGGTGTTGCGGGCGATCCGGCGCGCAAAGGCGTCCGGCAGCCCGAGCGCGTGGTCGAAGGGGAGCACGGTGACCGCGTCGGCCCCGCCCACCCCGGCGGCCAGGGTCGCCACCGTCGTGCGCAGCATGTTCACCCACGGGTCACGGCGGGTCATCATCACCGGCGAGGTCACCGCGTGCTGGATCTGCCCGCCCGCGCCGCTTGCCCCGCAGGCCTCCGCGACCCGGGCCCACAGCCGGCGCGCCGCCCGCAGCTTCGCGATGGTGAGGAACTGGTCGGCGGTGGCGGCGTAACGGAACTCCAGCTGGCCACAGGCCTGCTCGATGTCCAGGCCCGCGTCGGTCAGCTGCCGCAGATAGGCGACGCCGGTCGCCAGCGAGCAGCCGAGCTCCTCCGCGGCGGAACCGCCGGCCTCGTGGTACGGCAGGGCGTCGACGGTCAGCGCCCGCAGCCCCGGGTATTCCTCGGCGCACCGCCGGGCGAGCGCGGCGACCGGTGCGAAGCCGGACGACCGTCCCGTACGGGCTTCGAGGCCGAGGGGGTCGGCGCCCAGGGTGCCGCGCGCCGCCTCGGGGGCGACGCCACGGCGCTCGTACAGCCGCAGCAACTCCGCCGCGGCGTCCTCGGTCCGGTCGCCCGCGTCGAGGGCGACGGGCGCGAGGTCGAGGTAGACGCCGTCGAGGACCGTGTCGAGCGCGTCCGTCGGGATGCCGCCGTCGCCGACGACCAGCCAGAGCGAGGTGACGCCGTTCTCCAGGTCCCCCAGCACCGCCGCGCAGTCGGCGGCCGTGTGCCGTTGCCGTACGTCCCAGCCGCCGAGGGTGCCGCCCTCGGGGCGGCCGCCCCGCACGAACGGGGCGAACCCGGGGAAGCCGGCCTCGGGCGCGGCGTCGTCGGCCGCGTACAGCGGACGGACGCGAAGCCCGTCCTCCAGCGTGGTGGACAGGGCGTCCTCGGCTGCCGCGCCTTCGACGTCCTTGCCCGACTTGCGCAGGACGCCGGCCACCAGGCCCTGCCACTGCTCACGGGACGCGTCGGAGAAATCGGCGGCGAGGGCAAGCCCGTCGTCGGGAAGGACTGTCATGCTCGGATGCTAGGTCAGGGGAACAAAGGAGCAGCAGTCCGCACAGCTGTGACCTTGCCCTCTCCTGGACGCTCTTGAAGCTCCGGGCGGATCCGTTCTATATGAACGGGGCAGCGGGAGCGCCGTCAGCCGGCCGTCACCCGGCGCCCACCGGTCGGTCGGCGCCGGCCGGATCGGGCAGGTCGAGCGCCGGTACGGGGCGGGGGCGCCCGTCGGCGTCGACGGCGACGAAGCTGAGGCGGCCGGTGGCGACCTCGGCGGTCGGGCCGGAGGCGTTCCAGCGTTCGGCGGTGACGCGGACCTCGGCGGTCATCGACGTGCGGCCGGCCCGGACGAGTTCGGCGTGGACGCTCAGCAGGTCGCCGGAGCGGACGGGGGCGAGGAAGGTCATCCGGTCGACCGACACGGTCACGGCGGGACCGTCCGCGTGGCGCCCGGCGGCCGCCGCGGCGGCGTCGTCGATGAGCTTCATCACGACCCCGCCGTGGATGGTCCCGTACAGGTTCGTGTCGTGCTCGCTCATGATGTGGGCGAGGGTCACCCGGGAATCGGCCGGGGTCTTGCGGACGGGGGACGGCAGGGTGGCGGCGTGGTCGGCCACGTCAACTCTCCTTCGCGAGTCGCGGCGGGTCGGATCCGCGCGCACGGGGCCGGGGAGCCCGGAGGCCGGGTGCGCGGGCAGCGGGCAGGTCTTCGGACTCGCGGGCGTGTCCACCGGATCGACCGGCGGTCTCCTACTGGCCGTCGCTTCCCAGGCCCTTGCCGGGTCCAGTGCGTATGACGGCGGTCGTTCCCGCTCACCGCTGCGGGGCAGTCCCGGATTCCCACCGGGTTCCCTCTTACGACGCCTCCCGCCTGGCGGACGGGGCGAACCAGCTGCGCGCTCCAGCCTACGTCCTGCGCGACGCGTCAGTCCGTGGTCTCCGGGGCCGGCCGCGCGAAGTGCCGTGCGCCGGGCACCAGGCACGCGGCGGCCGGGACGAGGAAGCAGGCGGCGGCGCACGCCGCGAGGACCGGCGTGACGCCGAGGAGGCCGATGGCCGGCGCGATCAGGGCGAGACCGACCGGCGCCAGACCGTAGGAGACGAGGAAGTCCAGCGAGGAGACCCGGGCCAGCTTGTCCGGCGCGACCTCGCGCTGCGTGGCCGTGAACCAGGGCACGTTGAACAGCTCGATGCCGATCCCCGCGACGGCGTAGGCGCCGACCACCACCGCCGGGTGGACCGGCAGCACCAGGCTGAGCGGGGCGAAGCCGTACGCCGCGAGGCCGGCGAAGGCGGCCCAGCCCTGGGACCGCGGTCGGACGCGGGCGATGAACAGGGCGCCGCCGAGTGCGCCGACGGTGTACGCGGTCATGGCCGCGGCGAGCACCCACTCGGTGCCGTAACGGTCCCGGCTGATCAGGGGGAGGGCGACGCTGGTGGCGGAGTAGCCGAGGGCGATGACGGCGACCAGGGCGGCGAGACCGGCGAGGAACCAGGGGTGGCGCCGGGCCTCGCGTATGCCCTCGACGAACTCGGCACGGAAGCCCGGGCGGTGCGGGGCGTCCGGTCCGGTGCGGGGCCCGGTGTGTCGGGCGGGGTCGGACGGGCGCGGGGTCGTGGGGGCGGGGGTCGCGGTGGTCGCGCTGCCGGCGGTGCCCCTGCCTCCCCTCGCCGGGACCAGCGCCGCGACCAGCCAGAGCAGCCCGATGCCCAGCAGCAGCCACGCGACGTCGAGGAAGGCCGCGAGCAGTGCGGTCAGCGCGGGCCCGGCGAGCGTGGCGGACCGGACGGCCATCGTCATGGCGGCGTTCGCCTGCTGACGGCGCTCCGGCTGGACGGTCTCGGCCGTGAGCGCCTGGAACGCCGGGCGGCAGGCGCCCTGTCCGGCGCCCGCGAGCGCCGCGGCGGCCGTCATCAGCACGAGGGAGTGCCCGAGGCCGGCCGCGAGGAGGGGCGAGGCGACCGCCGCCGCGAGGGCGGACCAGAAGACGACGGCGCGGCGCGCGTGCCGGTCGGCGAGCACGCCGCCGACGGCGACCGCGAGGAGGAACCCGGCGGTGCGGGCGGCGAGGACCAGGCCGAGCCCGGTGGCGCCCAGATCGCGGTGGAGGACGGCGAGCCCGAGGACGAAGGGCAGCGCCCAGGTCGCGAGACCGGAGGCGGTGGTGCCCGCCCAAAGGCGCAGGAAGGCGAGGTCGCGCAGGACCGAACGCGGCGGTACGTCAGGGGACTTGGCCGCGGTGGCGGTGGATGGGGTGACCACGATGTGGGGTGCTCCTCGGCGAGGGGGGCGAGGTCCGCGACGACGCCCCCGGGGTCGTTAATGAAAATGATTGCCATTACAGTACTCTTCGAACGCGGCGCCCTCGCACCCGGTGCCCCGCTGCCCCGCCACACCCCTGCCCGCCCGTCGCCCCCGGCCCCCGGCCCGTCGCAACCCACCCCGCCCTCGTCCCACCGGAGAGACCCATGCGTCATCCCGCCCGCCTCGGCCTCGCCCTGGCTCTCGCCCTCGCCACCGCCGGCTGCTCCACCGCCCGCCCCGGCCCCGTCGCGCCACCCGCCGCCGGATCGGCCGCCCTCACCAGCTGCGGGCGCCCCCTCTCCCTCGCCGAACCTCCCCAGCGCGCCGTCGCCCTCGACCAAGCCTCCACCGAGACGCTGCTCGAACTCGGCCTCCAGGAGCGGATGGCGGGCACCGCCAACCTCAAGACCAAGATCCCCGCGCGGTACCGGACGGCGTACGCGTCGGTCCCGGTGATCGCCCCGAAGATCGCGACCGGTGAGCAACTCCGCGCCGCCGCGCCGGACTTCGTGGTCGCCGGCTCCGCGGACCTCCTCACCAAGGACCGCGCCGGCACCCGCGAGGAACTCGGCGCCCTCAAGGTCCCCACCTTTGTCAGCGCCGTGGACTGCCCCCAGCACAACCCCGCCGGCAGAACCCCGTTCGACCTGCTCTTCTCCGACTACGAGAACCTCGGCACGGTCTTCGGCGTCCGCCAGCGGGCTGCCGCACTGGCCGCCGAGCAGCGCGCGGCCGTCGCCCGGGCCAGGGGGGCCGCCGCCCATGCCCCCGGGGCCGCGAGCGCGGAGCGGCCCACCGTCGTCTACCTCTACTCCGTCTTCAACGGCATGCCGTACGTCGCCGGCGGAACCGGCCTGCCCAGCGAGATGAGCCGGATCGTCGGCGCCAGGAACGCCTTCGACGACGTCGAGGAGGACTGGCCGGAGGTCACCTGGGAGGAGGTCGCCGAGCGCGACCCCGACATCATCGTGATCGGCGACCTGTCCGAGCGCGGGCGACCCGGCGACAGCGCCGCCGAGAAGCGCGCCACGATGACCCGGCACCCCGTGATCTCCCGGCTGCCCGCGGTCCGTGACGACCGGATCATCGAGGTCCCGGGCATCGAACTGGACCCGTCCGTGCGCTCCGTCCACGCCCTCGGACTCCTCGCCCGGGGAATCAAGGACCTCGGCCATGCCCGCTGACCTGCTGAGCCCCCGGGCCCGCGGCCGCGTGGCGACGGATCCCGCCGTCGAGGCCGGACCCGCCCCGGACGGGCCCCGGGGGGACCGACCCACGGCGGACGGGCTCCCGGCGGGACGGCCGGCCACCCGGCGGGCCCCCTGGTTCGCCCGTACCGACCGCCGATCCTCCGCGGCCCCGGGGACCTCCCCGGTCCTCTCGTCCGTCGCCCTCCCCTCGTCCCCGGCCGGCCGCGGGGCCCTCCTGCTCCTCGCCCTCACCGTCCTGGCCGGATCCATGGCGGCCGCGCTGCGCGTCGGCGCCGCCGAGGTCCCATGGGAGGGCCTCGCCCGCGTCTTCGGCACCCGTCTCGGTCTCGACGTCGAACCCCTGCCCCCGATCGTCGACTCGCTCATCTGGGAGCTGCGGCTGCCCCGCGTCCTGATGGCCGCCCTGGTCGGCGCCTCGCTCGCGGTGTGCGGCACGGTGCTCCAGGCGGTCACGCGCAACGCCCTCGCCGACCCGTACCTGCTCGGCGTCTCCTCCGGCGCGTCGACCGGGGCCGTCGCCGTGGTCGTCCTCGGCGTGGGCGCGAGCACGCTCGGGGTCACCGGCGGCGCCCTCGCCGGCGCGCTGCTCTCGTTCGCGTTGCTGCTGTTCCTGCTGCGGCGCCGGGGCCCGGACTCGGTCCGCATCGTCCTCACCGGCGTCGTGATCGGCCAGCTCTTCACCGCGCTGACCTCGTTGATCCTGATGGCCTCGGCGGACGCCGACACCACCCGGGCCGTCACCCACTGGCTCCTCGGCTCGATGGCGCCGGCCCGCTGGAACGCGGTACTGGTCTGCGCGGTCGTCACCCCGGTCGGACTGCTGGCCGCGTGGCTGTGCGCGAACGCCCTCGACGGCCTCGCGTTCGGCGCGGACACCGCCGCCTCCCTCGGCATCGGGGTACGGCGCACGCGGACGCTGCTGCTCGTCGTCACCGCCGCGCTGACCGCGGTGGCGGTCGCCACCGTCGGTGCCATCGGATTCGTCGGCCTGATCGTCCCGCACGGCGTCCGGTTCCTCGTCGGGCCGACCCACCGCGTCCTGCTGCCGTACGCCGCCCTCGCCGGCGCGGTGTTCCTGGTGTGGACGGACGCCCTGGCGCGGGTGGCGTTCGCGCCACGGGAAGTACCCGTCGGCGTGATCACCGCGCTCCTCGGCGTGCCGCTCTTCCTCCTCGTCCTGCGCAAGAGGGGCGCGCTGTGAGGATCACCGCGGAGGAACTCACCTGGTCGGCCGCCGGAACGCCGATCGTACGAGGGGTCGGCGCCGACATCGCGCCCGGCGAGACGGTCGGACTCCTCGGCCCCAACGGCTCGGGCAAGTCCTCGCTGCTCCGCTGTCTCGCGGGCCTCCGGACCCCCGACACCGGGACGGTCCGCTACGACGGCGCGTCCGTACGGGACTGGAGCGCACGCCGGATCGCCCGCCATGTCGCCTTCGTCGCGCAGGAGCCGGGCGCCGACCACGACCTGCGGGTCGCCGATGTCGTGGGCCTGGGGCGCACTCCGTTCCGGGACCGCTGGCGCGGACCCGACGCCACCGACCGCGCGGTCGTCGCGGCCGCCCTGGAACGCGTCGGACTCACCGCCCTCGCCGGCCGCTCCTGGAAGGAACTGTCGGGCGGTGAGCGCCAACGCGCCCACCTGGCCCGCGCGCTGGCCCAGCAGCCGTACGCCCTCCTCCTCGACGAACCGACCAACCACCTCGACGTCCGGCACCAGCTGGAGTTGATGGAACTGCTGTCCGGCACCGAGCAGACGGTCGTGGTGGCCCTGCACGACCTCTCGCTCGCCGCCCGCCACTGCGACCGGCTGCTGCTCCTGCACCACGGCCGGCTGGTCGCCGCCGGGCCGCCGGCCGCCGTCCTGACGCCCGAACGGCTCGCCGAGGTCTTCGAAGTGGAGGCCGCGCTCACCACGGACGGCCACGGACACCCGACCGTCACCTACCGACGCCCCCTCGCCACCCGCCTGCCCGCCCCGCACCCCGCACCCTGACAAGGAACCCCATGCCACAGACCCAGACCACCCCCTCCGCCCCGGCCCCCGCCTCCGCCGGATCCGTCGACGCGCTCATCGAAGAGGTCCTCGCCGGCGGCGAAGACCACGAACGGGCCGACGCCCCCTCCCGGGGCGACGGCAGCGGCCTGCCGGCTTCCCGGCCCGTCGCGACCAGCGTGTTCTGGATCCACCACGGCACCCGGCTGGCCGGCGGCGACATCACGTACCTCAACCAGTACGTCCTGGTCCGCGTCGGCGGCTCGTTCGGCGGCTGCGCCTTCGAGGCCGGGGAGATCGACCCCGCCGTCTGCCGGGACGCCTCGGGCACCCCGCTCGACGTCCTGCTGCGGGAGGCCCCCCGCCCGTTGCGGATCGCCGCGCTCGACGCCCACCTCTCCGAGACGCGCCCGCACCGGGTGGCCGCCGCGGCGGGCGACGCCGAACCCGTCACCCTCCCCGCAGGTCCTCCGGAGGTCCGCGCCAAGGCCCGGGACGCGGCCATCGCGGGCCTGCTCGACCTCCCGGCGGGCGCCGAGGTCGGCCTGATCGGCGTCGTCAACCCGCTGGTCGCGGCCATCCGCGAGCGCGGCGGCGAACCGCTGCTCTGCGACTTCAACCTCAAGACCACCCAGTGGGGCGACCCCGTCACCGACGACATGCACGCGGTGCTCGACCGCGCCGACGCCGTCGTCGCCACCGGAATGACCCTCGGCAACGGCTCGTTCGACACCATCCTGGAGCGTTGCCGGTCCCGGGGCGTCCCGCTGATCGTGTACGCGCAGAGCGGCAGCGCCGTCGCCCGTGCCTTCCTCGGCTCAGGGGTGACCGCCCTGTCGGCGGAGCCGTTCCCCTTCTCCCAGTTCAGCGCCGACGAGACGGTCCTGTACCGCTACCGGACGGGGCGCGGCGCATGAGCCCCAGCGCCCCCACCGCCCCGGGAGCCCCACTGGGACCTTCCGCCCCGGGAACCCCCGCCCTGGGTGCCCCCGCCCTCACCACCGGCACCGGGCACGCGCCCTGCCACCACGGCGAGATCCTCCAGGGCGTCTTCCGTGACGCCGAAGGACGCCGGTGCGCCGGCCTCGTCACCCTCCCCCTGGCCGGCCCGGGCAGCCGCGCCGCATTCCTCCGCCGGCCCGGCACCCCGCCCGGCGCGCTGACGGCCGTCCCCTCCGGCCGGACGAAGGCCGCGCACGCCGCCGCCCTCGCGGTCGCCGAGTGCGCGCGCCGCACCGGACTCGCCCCCAGCGGCGGGGAGTTGCGGCTGGCCGGTGACGTACCGGTGGGCCTGGGCATGGGCAGCTCCACCAGCGACGTGATCGCCACCGTGCGCGCGGTCGCCGACGCGTACGGGCTGACCCTGACCCCCGACACGGTCGCCCGGCTCGCCGTGCGCGCCGAGCTGGCCTGCGACCCGCTGATGCTGGACGGGCGCCCGGTGCTCTTCGCCCAGCGCGAGGGACGGGTCCTGGAGGTCCTCGGTCCGGCCCTCCCGCCGCTGGTCGTCGTGGGCTGCGCCCTCGGCGGGGGAGCGCCCGTCGACACCCTCGCCCTGCCCGTACGGGAGGCCTCCGACGCCGACGTACGGGACTTCGAACGGCTCCGCGCGCTGCTGCGACGCGCGGTGGCGACCGGCGACGTCCGACTCCTCGGTCAGGTCGCCACCGCCAGCGCCCACCGTGGCCAACAGGTCCTGCACCACCCCGAGTTCGACGCCCTGACCGTCATCGCCCGGCGGACCGGGGCGGCGGGCGTGCAGATCGCGCACAGCGGCGCGGTGGCGGGGGTGCTGTTCGACCCCGCCGCCCGCGGCTGGCGGCACCGCGTACGGAGCTGCCTGCGCGCCCTCGACGCCCACGGCATCCCCACCACCCGCACCTTCACCACCACCACGACGACCCAGGAGGTCCCCGATGGACCAGCACATCGCGGAGGCGATCGGCCGGCCGGACCTGATACGCCTCGACGACCGGCTCGTCTGCCTGCGCTTTGAGACGATGAAGGTGGTCTCCGCCCTCGCCGCGGTCCGCCACCTCCTCGACACCGGAGTCGTACGGCGCGGCGACACCCTCCTCGACAGCTCCAGCGGCATCTACGCCTACGCCCTCGCACTGGCCTGCCACCGGCACGGCATGCGCTGCCACATCGTCGGGTCGACGACGGTGGACCACACCCTGCGCGTCCAACTCGCGGTCCTCGGCGCCACGCTGGAGCGGATGGAGCCGTGCGACGACCTCAAGCTCGACCAGAAGCGCCGGGTGGAACGGATCCACGAGATCCTGGCCGAGCACCCCGAGTACCACTGGATGCGGCAGTACCACGACGACATCCACTACCTCGGCTACCGCCCGATCGCCGACCGGGTCCGCGAGGCGACGGGCGCGGACGCGCTCACCGTCGTCGGCGGCGTCGGCTCGGGCGCCTCCACCGGCGCCCTCGCCCGCTACCTCCGCGAGGCCCCCGACGGCGCCCCGACCGATGTGGAACTGGTCGGCGTCCAGCCCTACGGCAGCGTCACCTTCGGCGCCGAGCACATCGCCGACCCCGAGATCATCATCGCGGGCATCGGCAGCTCCATCCCCTTCGGGAACGTCTCCCACGCGCTGTACGACACCCTCCACTGGATCTCCTTCGACGCGGCCCTCGCCGGCAGCGTCGACCTCCTGCGCCGCCACGCGGTCTTCGCGGGCCTCTCCACCGGAGCCGCCTACCTCGCCGCCCGCCACGAACACACCCGCACCCCCGACCGGACGATCCTCTTCCTCGCCCCCGACACGGGCCACCGCTACGTCGACACGGTCTTCACCCGCCACCGGGAGGCGTCCCCCCTGACGACCCTCACCCCTCACGAGGTGGCCCACCAGGACGACTTGGCACTCCCGTGGTCCCGGATGCCCTGGAGCCGCCGAGGGTGACGGATGGGGCCCAGGCGCGGCGAGGCGCTCGCCCGTGCCCTCGCCGCGTGGGGCGGATGAGCCGGGCACTCGTGCCCACGCCGTGCGGCCGGATCAGGCGGGGTGGCAGAGGGCGTTGTCGACGAGGGTGCGCAGGGCGTCCTCCTGGCGGGCCGCGGTCCGGGGGTCCGCGGGGCGGCTGTGGGCCGAGACCGTGATCGTGCGTCGGCCGTCCGTGGTGGTCGCCGCGCGCAGGACGTATCCGAAGCCGCTCCCCCCGTGCCCGAGGTATCCGCCACCGCAGGACAGGGGGGTGAAGAACAGGCCCAGGCCGTCCTGGGTCCCGGCCGGGTGGCCGCTGCCTTCCGGCACCGGGACCATCGTCCGCATCGCGGCCTGTTCGGCGGGCTTCAGCAGCCGGCCGTCGACCAGGGCTTTGAAGAAGCGGTTGAGGTCGCGGGCCGTGCCGGTCATCGAGCCGTCGGCCCCGCTGTCGAAGGGACGGTAGGGGATCGTGGTGTCGAGCATCGGGCCGTCCGCGGTGAACTGCTGGTAGTCCGACGCGTATGGTCGCGGCAGGAAGGGCCGGGTGCCGGGGGTATCGGTGTGCGTCAGGCCCAGGGGGCGCAGGATGCGGTCGTGGACTTCGCGGTCCCAGGTGCGGCCGGTGACCTTCTCGATGATCATTCCGGCGAGGACGTAGTTCGTGTTGGAGTACGCCCAGCCGTGGCCGGCCGGGAAGGCGGGCTCGTGACGCACGGCCAGGGCGACCAGGTCCTCGGGCGCGTAGGCGCGCCACCGGTGGGCGAAGTAGGTCCGGGCGGTCTGCTCGGGGAAGACGTCGGCGACGTAGTCGGACAGGCCGCTGGTGTGCCCCAGCAGGTCGCGGACGGTGATGGTCCGGCCGTCGTTCCCGGCTCCGGCGACGACCCCGGGAAGCAGCTCCTCCACCGTCTGGTCGAGGGAGACCCGGCCTTCGCCCACCAGCTGCAGCACCACGGTGGCGACGAACGTCTTGGTGGTACTGCCCAGCCGCAGGTAGCCGTCCTCCGGGACCGGGCGACGAGTGACCAGGTCCCTGACCCCCGAGCCGGCCGTGACGGTACCGCGCGGGGTCTCCAGGCGGACCGTCACTCCGGTGACCCCGGCATCGCGCAGGGCGTCGGCGTCACGCTGCACCGGCCACGCGCCGCCGGAGGGCCGCGGCGCGGCCGAGGCACCCGCGGTGAGGAGCGACGACACGGCGGCCAACGCCAGTAGAGCGGTTGATATCCGTAAACGACGAGAACTCATGATCCAAGGCTAGGAATCACCGGACCCTTCCCTCCATCCGGAACACGCCCCGCGTGAACGGGTGCCAGCCGTATGGACAAGGCTTCCGAGCCCGGCCCCCTGCGCCGCTCTCGCACCCCGGATCGAGGAGAGGCGACGGCGGCCGCCTCCCGGCGACCGCCCCACCCCCCTCACCCGATCACGACGAGCAGGTCACCGCCTTCCACCTGCTGGATCCGGCTGATGGCCAGGCGGGACACCCGGCCGTTCTTCGGGGCGGTGATCGAGGCCTCCATCTTCATCGCCTCGATGGTCGCCACCGTCGCCCCCGCCTCGACCTCGTCGCCCTCCGCGACCGCCAGCGTCACCACGCCCGCGAACGGCGCCGCGACATGGCCCGGGTCCGACCGGTCGGCCTTCTCGGTCACCGGGAGGTCGGCGGCCGCCGCCTCGTCGCGGACCTGGATCGGGCGGAGTTGGCCGTTCAGGGTCGACAGGACGGTCCGCATGCCGCGTTCGTCGGCCTCGCCGATCGCCTCCAGTTCGATGAGCAGCCGCACCCCGGGCCCGAAGTCGACGGTGTACTCCTTCCCGGGGCGCAGCCCGTAGAAGAAGTCCTTGCTGTCGAGCACGCTCGTGTCGCCGTACGCCTGCCGGTGTGCCTCGAACGCCTTCGTCGGGCCCGGGAACAGCAGCCGGTTCAGCGTCCCGCGCCGGTCCTCCGCCAGGCCCGCGCGGTCCTCCGCGGTCAGCTCCCGCATCGGCTTGGGGCCGGCGCGGCCCTCCAGCGCCTTGCTGCGGAACGGCTCCGGCCAGCCGCCCGGAGGCGTGCCCAGCTCGCCGTGGAGGAAGCCGACGACCGAGTCGGGGATGTCGAAGCGGTTCGGCGCCGCCTCGAACTCCGCGGGCGCCACCCCGGAGCCCACCAGATGCAGCGCGAGGTCGCCCACCACCTTCGACGACGGCGTGACCTTCACCAGCCGGCCCAGCATCCGGTCCGCGGCGGCGTACGTCGACTCGACGTCCTCGAAACGGTCGCCGAGGCCGAGCGCGACGGCCTGGGTGCGCAGGTTGGAGAGCTGCCCGCCGGGGATCTCGTGGTGGTAGACGCGCCCGGTCGGCGAGTCCAGGCCCGCCTCGAAGGGGGCGTAGACCTTGCGGACGCTCTCCCAGTACGGCTCCAGGTCGCCGACCGCCTGGAGGTCGAGACCGGTGGGCCGGTCGGAGTGGTCGGTCGCGGCGACGATCGCCGACAGCGACGGCTGGGAGGTCGTCCCCGCCATAGAGGCCACCGCGCCGTCCACCGCGTCCGCCCCCGCCTGGATCGCCGCGAGGTACGTGGCGAGCTGGCCGCCCGCGGTGTCGTGCGTGTGCAGGTGCACCGGCAGGTCGAACTCGCGGCGCAGCGCGGAGACCAGGGTGGCCGCCGCGGGCGCGCGCAGCAGGCCCGCCATGTCCTTGACCGCCAGCACGTGCGCCCCCGCGGCGACGATCCGCTCGGCCAGCCGCAGGTAGTAGTCCAGCGTGTACAGCTTCTCCGCCGGGTCGGAGAGGTCGGCGGTGTAGCAGAGCGCGACCTCGGCCACCGCCGTCCCCGTCGCCCGTACGGCGTCGATGGCGGGGCGCATCTGGTCGACGTCGTTGAGCGCGTCGAAGATCCGGAAGATGTCGATGCCGGTGGCGGCCGCCTCCTCCACGAACGCGTCGGTCACCTCGGTCGGGTAGGGGGTGTATCCCACGGTGTTGCGGCCCCGCAGCAGCATCTGCAGGCAGATGTTCGGCACGGCCTCGCGCAGGGCGGCGAGCCGCTCCCACGGGTCCTCCGCGAGGAAGCGCAGCGCGACGTCGTAGGTGGCGCCGCCCCAGCACTCCAGGGACAGCAGCTGCGGCAGGGTGTGCGCCACCGTGGGGGCGACGGCCAGCAGGTCCTTGGTCCGGACCCGGGTGGCGAGGAGCGACTGGTGGGCGTCGCGGAAGGTGGTGTCGGTGACCCCGATCGTCGACGAGGCGCGCAGGCTCCGCGCGAAGCCCTCCGGGCCGAGCGCGAGGAGCCGCTGCCGGGAGCCGGCGGCCGGCTCGCCCGCGGGCAGCGCCGGCAGCTTGCCGGCCGGGGAGATCAGCTCCGGCCGCGGGCCGTGCGGCTTGTTCACGGTGACGTCGGCGAGATAGGTGAGCAGCTTCGTGCCGCGGTCGGCGGAGTGGCGCGCGGTGAGCAGATGCGGCCGCTCCTCGATGAAGGCCGTGGTGACGTTCCCCGCCTGGAAGTCCGGGTCGTCCAGCACGGCCTGCAGGAAGGGGATGTTCGTGGACACGCCCCGGATGCGGAACTCGGCGACCGCGCGCCGCGCCCGGTCGACGGCGGTCCCGAAGTCCCGGCCCCGGCAGGTCAGTTTGACCAGCATCGAGTCGAAGTGGGCGCTGACCTCCGTACCGGCGTGGGTCGTGCCGCCGTCGAGGCGGATGCCGGAGCCGCCGGGGGAGCGGTACGCGCTGATCATGCCGGTGTCCGGGCGGAAGCCGTTGGCCGGGTCCTCGGTGGTGATCCGGCACTGCAGGGCGGCGCCGCGCGGGACGACGGACTCCTGCGTCAGGCCGAGGTCGGCGAGGGTCTCGCCGGCGGCGATGCGCAGCTGCGACCGCACCAGGTCGATGTCGGTGACCTCCTCGGTCACCGTGTGCTCGACCTGGATGCGCGGATTCATCTCGATGAAGACGTGGTTGCCTTCGCGGTCGAGGAGGAACTCCACGGTGCCGGCGTTGCGGTAGCCGATCCGGCGGGCGAACTTCACGGCGTCGTCGCAGATGCGCTGCCGCACCTCCGGGTCGAGGTTCGGGGCGGGCGCCAGTTCGATGACCTTCTGGTGGCGCCGCTGCAGCGAGCAGTCGCGCTCGTACAGGTGGATGACGTTGCCCTCGCCGTCGGCGAGGATCTGCACCTCGATGTGGCGCGGGTCGACCACGGCCTTCTCCAGGAAGACCGTCGCGTCGCCGAAGGCGGACTCGGCCTCGCGGGCCGCCGCCTCGATGGACTCGCGCAGCGTCGCCGGGTCCTCGACCCGCCGCATGCCGCGGCCGCCGCCGCCCGCGACGGCCTTCACGAACACCGGGAAGCCGATGCCGTCGGCGGCGGCCACCAGCTCGTCCACGTCCGTGGAGGGCGCCGAGGAACCGAGCACGGGGACGCCCGCCTCCCGGGCGGCGGCCACGGCCCGCGCCTTGTTCCCGGTCAGCTCCAGGGTCTGCACGCCGGGGCCGACGAACGTGATGCCCGCCTCCTCGCAGGCGCGTGCCAGCTCCGGGTTCTCGGACAGGAATCCGTACCCCGGATAGACGGCGTCGGCGCCGGCCTGCCGGGCCGCCCGGACGATCTCCTCCACGGAGAGGTAGGCCCGGACCGGATGCCCGGGCTCGCCGATCTCGTAGGCCTCGTCGGCCTTCAGCCGGTGCAGGGAGTTGCGGTCCTCATGGGGGAAGACGGCGACCGTGCGCGCCCCCAGTTCGTAGCCTGCGCGGAAGGCGCGAATCGCGATCTCGCCGCGATTGGCCACCAGTACCTTGCGGAACATCATGATCCCTTCACCGTGCCGGTGACGAGCAGCGGGTCGCCGACGCCTCTGCGCGTACGAGGTGCCCGGGGGCGGCCCCGTACGCGTCGAGTCCGGCTCGTTTCGGCCACGCTAAGGGCTGCGTCGTGGCGTACTGAAGGTCCCACGACAGTGACATGGATCATCGCGACCCGGCCGTCTGCGCGGGCGTAAAGAGGGCAGAAGCGGCCTGCCGGCCGGAGAGGGGCCCCGGGGCGGCCCCCGCCTGCGCGGACGGCCCGGTCGCCGAGCACGGTGCCGGTGCTCCGATGACGGAAGAATCCTTTTCGCGTCATGTGGTGCGTTCGGGTGACATCTGTGTGTCGCCCCATTTCTCCATGCCTAAGATCCACCGTTGTGACAGAGAGTCAATACGCCGGGATTCCCCAGGACTCGGCCGATGTGGTGATCCTGGGGGCCGGCCCGGCGGGCCTGGTCCTCGGCAATCTCTTACTCCGCGCCGGCATCGACTGCGTCGTGCTGGAACGCGCCGCCCGCGACCACGTCCGAAACCGGGCCCGGGCCGGCTTCCTCGCCGCGAACACCGTACGGATCCTGGAACGCCACGGCCTGGACGGGGGCCTGCGCCGCCACGGGCAGGAGCACGGCGTCTGCGAGTTCCGCACCGAGGAGGGCCGCTTCCGCCTGGACTACCGGCAGCTCGGCCGGGGCGAGCCGCACACCGTGTATCCGCAGCACGAGCTGGTCGCCGACCTGCTGGACCGGTTCGTCGACGCCGGGGGACGGATCCGCTTCGACACCGAGGCGGTCGCCGTGGCCGACGCCGACGGTCCCACGCCCGCCGTGACCGTACGGGAGCGGGACGGGCGCCCCGGACGGTGGCGGGGACGGTACGTCGCCGCCTGCGACGGCCGCCACGGCGCGGGTCGGCGCGCGCTCCCGCCCGGGGCGGTCCACCGCCACCACCGCGACCACGGCGTCTCCTGGCTCGGCCTGCTCGCCGAGGCGCCGCCGAGCCTGGACGCCGTCGGCTACGCCACCCACCCGCGCGGATTCGCCGGGCACATGGCCCGCTCCGCCGAGATCACCCGCTACTACCTCCAGTGCGCGCGCGGGACGCGGGACGACGCCTGGGGCGACGACCGCGTCTGGGACGAACTCGACCTGCGTATGCGCGCGCACGCGTACGGACCCCTGCGGCGCGGGCGGATCGTCCAGCGGGCCGTCGTCGACCTCGCGTCCGACGTGCTCGAACCGCTGCGCCACGGCTCGCTGTTCCTGGTGGGCGACGCCGCCGCCCTGATCAGCCCGTCCGCCGCGAAGGGCGCGAACCTGGCGGTGCTGGAGGCGGAGATCCTGGCCCGGGCGCTGACGGCGGCCCTCGCGCACGGCGACCCCGAGCCCCTCGACGCGTACTCGGAGCGGTGCCTGGCCCACATCTGGCGGGCGCAGGAGTTCTCCCACTGGATGATCCGCCTCCTGCACGACGCCCCCGGGCCCGACGGTGGCTCCCTCTTCCAGGAGCGGTTGCGCCACTCCCGTATCGCCTCGCTGCGCACCTCACGCGCCCACCAGGACTGGTTCGCCGAGAACTACGTCGGCGTCTGACCGGCCCCCTCTTCCCCCCGGCCCTCTTTCCTCCGCGGCCCTCGCGCGTCCTCCTCCGCCGCGTCTTCGTCCCCGTACCGGGCCCGGCCCGGACTTCCTCCTTCACCCACGGACAGGGAATGCACTCCGAACATCGCTTCACCATGCCCGCATCCACGACGACGACGACGGCGCACACGCACGCGGACGAGGATGCGGAGCGGCTGCGCGCGACGGCCGGATTCGTCCGGGAGCAGGGCACCTCCGACCTGCTCTCCCGTGTCCTGCCCGGCCTCGACGGCCCCGAACTGCGGGCGCTGACGGACCGGTGCCGCTTCGCCCACGCCGCCGTGCTCGTGTTCCCGCCCGACGAGCCCGCGCTCCGGGCCGGCCTGGCGGCCTGCGGACTCTCCGCCGAGGCCCCGGCGCGGCCCAGTGTCGTCGTACGCGAACGCCTCGCCGCCCGCCACCGGCGCAGCCCCGAGGATCTTGACGTAAGGATTCTCCGTCCGGTGGTCCACGGCCCCGCCGGGGAGCACCGGACGGTCGAGGTGTTCGCCCTGACGGTGCCGGCCGGCTCGGGCCTGTCCGCGATCGTCGAGGAGGAACGCCGCCTGGACCACGAGGCACACCTCGCCTTCGACGTCGAGCGGCCCGACCCCCTGGTGCTGCGCGGGCTGTTGGCGAGCTTCGCGCGCCACGGCGCGGCCGCCGACGGAGGCGGCTACAACCCGCACGAGAACGGCACGGTCTTCTACTTCACCGCCCCGGACGGTACGAAGACGCCGTACCGGCGCGTCGAGCTGTACGCGGGCGGGGACCACCGGGACGTCCTGGCCGAGCACCTCGGCCGTCCGCTCGTCCCGGCGGACCGCCCGCGCCGGCCCGGCGCGCCGCGGCCGGCGGAAGCGCTGCTGTGGCTGCTGACCGGCGCCTGGACCACCCAGGCCCTGGCGGCGTGCGCGCGGCTCCGGCTGCCGGAGGCCATGCACCGCCACCCCGGCGCCTCCACCGCGGAGCTGGCCCGGTCCGTCGGCGCCGACCCCGACAGCCTGGCGACCCTGCTGCGGTACCTCGCCATGCTGGGCGTGGTCGTCGAAGGCCCCGACGGCTTCCGCCTCACCGATGTCGGCGCCCTCCTGGACGCGGACGCCCCGGGCTCGATGCGGCCCCTGGCGCTGATGTACGGCGGCCCCTTCTACGAGTCCTTCGCGCACCTGACCCACACCGTGCGCAGCGGAGAGCCCGGCTTCGAGCACCTCCACGGCGAGAACCACTTCGACCACTTCGCCCGCGACCCCGAACTCGCGGCCCTGTTCGACCGGTCCATGGCGTCCAGCGCCGCCATGTTCGACCCCCTCCCCGCGCACCCGGTCCTCACCGCCGCCGCCACCGCCCCCGGCCGCCCCCGCACCGTCGTCGACATCGCCGGCGGTACCGGAGAACTCCTCGGCCGGGTCCTCACCGCCCACCCCACCCTGCGCGGCATCCTTCTCGAACGTCCGCACGTCCTCGACGCGGCGCGCGCCCGGCTGGCCGCCACCGACGCCGGCGGGCGGTGCTCCTACCGGGCGGGCGACTTCGCGGACGTCCCGAAGGGCGGCGACGTCTACCTCCTCTCCCGCGTCCTGCACGACTGGGACGACGACCGCTGCCGGAGCATCCTGCGCCACTGCGCCGACGCCATGCCCCCGCACGCCGACCTCCTCGTCGTCGAACGGCTCCTGCCGGCCGACGCCACCCCCTCGCTCGCCACCGCCTGGGACCTCCACATGATGTGCAACACCGGAGGCCGCGAGCGGACGGCCGAGCACTACGCCCGGCTGCTCGCCGCCGAGGGCCTCGACCTCCTCGGCCACAGCCCGCTGGCGCTGGGCGCCCACGTCCTGCACGCCCGCAGGACCTGACGCGTCCACCCGGCCCCGCTCATTCGGGCGGGGCCGGGTGGGGGATGCCGTGATCGGTGAGGAGCCGGCGGAGGGCCTCGTTGTCGCGCTGGAGCTCCTGGAGGTGGGCGCGCAGGGGCTGCAGGGCCTCGTGCAGTTCGGCGGTGGTGTAGCGGGGGGTGATGTGCTGCGGGCAGTTCCAGTCGAAGGCCTCGATGGTGATGAGGACGAGGCGTTCGACGATGGGCGGGTGGGGGTGCGTGGGGGTGGCCGGGCGGCTGAGGCGCCGGGTGAGCTCGGGGTGGGCCGCGGGGGAGGCGATGGCGGCGTGGCCGAGGATCTTGAGGCGGGTCCGGTTCGGGTAGTCCGTGAGGATCAGGGCCACGCGGGGGTTGTCGTCGAGGTTGCCGTTGGTGATGTATTGGCGGTTTCCGCGGTAGTCGGCGTACGCCAGCGTCCGGGCGTCCACGGGGTGGAGGAAGCCGGGGGGCCCGCCGCGGTGCTGGACGTAGGGCCAGTCGCCGGTGTTGACGGAGGCGATGTAGAAGCTGTCGCGCTCGGCGATGAAGTGCTCTTCGTCCGGGCCCAGCCGGTCGGGCTCGGGCCCCTCGGCCCGGGCCATGCGCTGGTAGCCGCGGGCGCTTCCGGCGGCGGTCTGGTGGTGCTGGACGGCGGGGGTGAAGAGGAGTTGGGCGTACCGGCTGGTCATGGGGTGGTCACCACCAGTAGAGGGGATAGCGGGGGGTGGTGCGTTCGAGGGCGGAGCGGACGAGTCCGATGGCGGTGATGATCACCGTGGCGAAGGCGAGGAGCACGAGGAAGAGCCACGTGGGGGGCTGGGTGACCACGACGATGACGGCCGTGGCGGCGGCGGGGGAGTGGGGCGTACGAGCGGCCATCATGGCGCCGAGCGCGAGTCCGCCGGCGAGGGCGGCGGCCCAGGTGGAGGAGCCGGCCACGGCGAGGGTGGCGAAACCGGTCAGGGCGGAGACGAGCTGCCCGCCGATCACGCTGCGGGGCTGGGAGAGGGGGAGCGCCGGGGCGCCGAAGACGAGGGCGGCGCTGGCGGCGAGCGGGGGGACGAGCATGGGCTGGTCGATGAGGGTGCCGGCCAGGACGACCGCGGTCAGGGCGACGGCGGCGGCCACGGTGGAGACGAGGATCGTCCGAGGGGCCGGGCGGGCCGGCGCCTTGCTGGCGAAGCGGCCGCCCGCGGGTGCCGTCGCCGGCCCGGGTGCCGGTGTCGCGGGCGCGGGAGTGGGGGCCGCCGCGGCGGGTGGATCGGGGGTCGTCGCGGGGGCCGCGTGGGCGGCGGTGTCGGACATGGGACCTGCTCCTGTCGATCGGAGGGGCGGCGGAGGCGGGGTGGTGCGGAGGGTGCCGGGGTACGGCGGCGGTGCCGGAGTACGGCGGCGGTGCCGGGGTACGGCGGTGTGCCGGGGCCGCCTGTCGGGCAAGGCGGCTCCGGCACACCGTGGAACGGGGTGGTGCGGGTCAGAAGCGAGCGGTGGCCTTGGAGGCGACCTGGTAGCCGAGGGTCAGCGCGGCGGCGTTGTCCCACTCGAAGTGCACGCCGATGTACTTCCGGCTGTCGGCCTTCTCCTTCGCGGCGGCGGAGAAGGACGGGAACGAGCGGGTGACGCCCTGGGCGAAGGGGTCGTCCGTGCCGGCGCTGAAGGCGAGGTCGTCACGGCCGAAGTGGTTCTTCAGCGCGCCCGCCCACGCCGCGGCTATGCCGGAGTGGCCGGAGACGTAGGTGGGGAAGTTGGGGCTGAAGCTGTTGCCCGCGAGGTCGCTCTCCAGCGGCTGCCAGGCCGGGTCGGCCGTGAGGTCCGGGTTCGGGACCTGGTCGGCGAAGTTGATGGCGTGCTGGGGCCGCCACAGGTCCCAGTCGGTGTCGAACTTGGAGTCCCAGATCGCGATGGCGGCGTCGGCGAGGGAGACCGACAGCTTCGCGAACAGCTTGGCGGAGTCGAAGGAGCCGCCGTAGGGGCGGTACTTCTTGTAGATAGCGATCGTGTGGTCGTACTGCTGGCCGACGGGCTTGTAGGTGCCGTCGACGTCGTTGGCCCAGTAGTGCGCGATCTGGGTCTGGTCGGCGGTGCGGACGGTGGAATTCTTCCCGCCGACGGCCTTGACCTCGTTGACCTGGGCGGCGTACTCCGGGCTCTTGAGCATCTGCTCCGGCGTGGTGAACCCGGCCGGCTTGGCCGGACGCAGCTGCGATCCGCTGGTGAGCGCGAACGGCTTGACCTTGCCCCAGTTGGGGGCGCCGACGGGCTTGTTCGGGGCGGGGATCCAGTGGCCGGGGCCGGTGGTGACGACGTACGGCGTGGTGTTGACCGAGCCGTCGTTGGTGCGGTGCGCGATGATCGCGTTGGCGGTCTTGACACCGAGCTGGCTGCCCAGCTGACGCTCGGCGGCGGTGCCCCGGTCGGGCAGGGCGCGGGCGGTGTTGAACGCCTGGGTGAAGTCCACGGTGGGGAAGGAGCTCTTCAGCGCGGTGTAGGCGGCGTGGTCGACCGCCGAGTCGACCGCTCCGTACCGGCCCGCGGCGGAGGCGTCCTTGGTGAGGTACGGCTTGCCGACCGTGCTGATGGAGTTGACCGCGTCGTAGATGGCGATGTTCATGATCGCGCCACCGCGGGTGAGCGGACCCGGCGTGCCGCCGACCTTGCGGAAGGCGTCGAGGATGGCGTTGTTCCAGTACAGGACGCGGTCGGGGGTCGCACGCGCGCCCGTGTCCGTGTCCAAGGAGGCCGCGCCAGCCGGGGTGGTGGAGACGGCGGCGGCGAGCACGAGGCCGGCGATGGCGGCCTTGGCGAGACGGCGGCGGCTCGGACGTGTGGAGAGCATCAAGGGTCCTTGTCTGTCTGACGGCGGGTCATCACCACCGACGCGGTGGCCCCGGGTGTGCGGGTCCTGGCGTTCCCGGGCGCCCTTGAGCGGGGCCTGATCCCGGGTGGTGGGGGGCGGTTCCGGCGGCTCGGCGGCCTTCCGGTCCGGTGGTGACGACGTTAGAGCCGCGCGACGGCCCTTCCTGATCACGTCTCAGATGGCTGATATACCGGAATCCGATACCAGCACGTCAGCCGCTCATAACGGCTCGTTCGGCAAGGGCCGTTAGAGACGAGGGTGGGGTGAGGGCCGGGTCAGGGGCGGTCGGACGGGGCGGGGCCGCGGTGGTGACGGCTGTAGTGGCGCGCGGCGCGGGCGCGGTTGCCGCAGCCGGGCGAGCACCATGCGCGCCGGGGCGGAGTGCGTTCGAAGTACAGGACGCAGCCCGGGGCGAGGCAGGGCTTGACCTCGAGGTGGGGGGAGGTCATCAGGCGGACGACCTCGTGGGCGAGTTCGGCCTGGCATTCCAAGAGCGGACCGCCCCCGCCCGTGAGGACGGACTGGGGCCGGCAGCCGGGCTCCCATATCAGGACCGGCCACGAACGCCCGAGCCCACCGGCCCGGTTGAGCTGGGCGACGTCCCGCGGGTCGGGTGCCTGCCCGAGGACCTGGGCCTCGATCAGACTCCGTGCGGCGTCGCGCAGCTGCTGGAAACACGCCACGTCCGAGGGGGCGATCCGCGCCAGGTCCCCCTCGCTCGGCGCGGTCGCGAACCGCTCGCGACACGCCCATAGCCACCAGGCGAGTTCGCGGGTTCCGGCCAGCCCGTCACGCAGGCAACCGCGCACCGCGTAATGGGTGTTGATGAACTCCAGGGCCAGGGGTTCGCCCAGCAAGGGCGGGCCTTCGGCGGGTGAGTGGGGTGCGAGCGGAGGGTGGGGGGACATCCAGGTTCCTTCGACGTCGTTGATGCGGGGACGACTTGCCGAGCGACGCGACGGCATGTCAGGATCCCATGACTAACGGGGGTATCCGCAGCGATGCGTTAGGGCAACGCTTAGCGGCAGGGTACGGCGTGCTGGTGCTCGGGGGCGAGCGGTAAGAGAACCGGCACGGCCCGGAGGAGCGTTCTCGCAGAACAGTCAGACGAACTGCGCCCGTTGCGGTCGACCGGACCGCGCGCGGCGCATTCCGACGCAAGATCTCTCACTCTTGGGGACAGCAATGGTATTGGATCTCGCCTTTCACCACCTGCGAACATTCAGAGAAGTCGCCCAGCAGGGCAACGTCTCGAAAGCGGCTCGCAACCTTGGATATGCCCAATCCAGCGTCACGAGTCACATCAAGGCCCTCGAAACGAAACTCGGTTATCCACTGTTCAGAAGACTTCCGCACGGTGTCCGGCTCACTCCGCACGGTGAGATCGTGAAAGAATACACCGAACGCATTTTCCAGACCGTGAACGAGCTGTCCGGGGCGCTGCACCCCGGAGCCGAGGCCGAAGGCCGGGTGCCGCTGGGCGCCGACGCGCTCCTCATGGAGCAGCGGGTCGGCCACCTCATCCGCGAGACCCGCTACCGCTATCCCAAGGTGCAGGTCTCCCCGCGCGCCACCAGCTTCCTGAACGTCGCCGAGGCGGTCCTGCGCGGTGAACTGCCGCTCGCCCTGGTGGCCCTGGACGAGGGGGCCCCGGCCCTGCCGGCGGAGCTGACCGCGGAGAAGCTTCCGCCGTTGCCGCTGGTCCCCGTCGGTTCGCCGTCCCTGGCGGCCGCCGACGACCTCGCCCACGCCCTGCGCAGCGTCCGCGTCCTGACCATCAACGCCGAGTGCACCTGCCACCGGCCCCTCCTGGCCGCCCTGCGCGACCGCTACGGCATCGACGCGCCCGTCATCGAGGCCGGTTCGGTCGGGGGAGTGCGCGAACTGGCCCGCTCCGGCTACGGCGTGGCGATGCTCCCGCCCGAACCCTCCCTGGCCGCCCAGCACCTCGCGGTCATCCCGACCCTCCCCTCCTGCGAACTGGACGTACGGGTCCTCTACGCCCAGCCCGAGCACCTGAGCCAGGCCGCCCGCTCGGTCCTGGAGCTCCTGCGCCGCCTGCCCTTACCCGCCGCCGGCACCGACCGCATGGCCGCCGTCACGTCGTTGACGGTCCTCAACCAGCAGACGGACAACCGGCCCTTGCACCAGATCGCCTCCTAGGGCGTCCGGGCCGCCGGCCCCGCCAGGCCGCCGGCCGCGTCGTACCACCGGCCGGGTCGTACCACCGCCCGCCGCCTCGCCGTCCACGCCGCGAAGCCGTACGCCGCGACACCGCGAAGCCGTACGCCGCGACACCGGGAAAACAACCGGGAAAACAACCGGGAAACACCTGCGGCACGGCCCCGGAAATCGCTTCAGTCGATTTCTCCCAGGGGTCGTGCCCTTTGTGCTGTCCGGGTCTCGGACGGTAAGTCCGGTCAGAGATCCATCTGTTACCCCGATATCTCCTATCGAAAACATTCGAATCGCACGGATGTTTCTCTCATAGCCTTTTCGAGCGGCCGGATTTCAGCCGCATCGGAGGAGAGCATGAGGGAGATCATGGAAAACGTCCTCTACGTCCAGAACGTGTTCCGCAGCGGGTTCGACCTGAACGAGCTGGAATGGACCACCTGGAGCGAGCCGGGCCGAGTCAGCGTGGAGCACGCCGTTCTGTGGGCCCCCGACCAGGAGAAGAAGGAAGACTCCGTCGGCCTGCTGCTGCGCTTCCCGCCCGGCGCCCACGGCGACTTCCACGAGCACCTCGGCTACGAGCTGATGCTCGTACTTGACGGAGTACTCGACCACAGCGACGGACCTTCCTATGTCAAGGGCGACCTGATCGTCGAAGGCCCGGGCACCGAGCACCAGATGTCCAGCCGCACCGGCTGCACCGTCCTGGCCATCCGCACCCGGCCGGCCGAGGCCCGGACGCCGGGCAAGGAGATCCGCCCCGTCGGCGTGACCGCCGCCGTGTGACCGGAAGGGACGGGGCCGCGTACTCCACGCCCTGGCCGTCCGGCCCCGTCTCCTTCCTCTCCCGACCGCCCACGCCACCGGAAAGAACCCCAGATGTCTGTGCCCGCACCCCTCCCGACGACCGCTCCGGCCCGCTCCGGCTCGCGCGTCCTGGTCTCCAGCGTCTCCTCCGACTCCCACACCTGGAACCTGGTCTTCCTCCAGTTGCTCCTGGAAGACCTCGGCCACCAGGTCACCAACATCGGCGCGTGTGTGCCCGACGAGCTGCTGATCGCCGAATGCCGCCGGCTGCGGCCGGACATGGTCGTGGTCTCCAGCGTCAACGGCCACGGGGCGCTGGACGGCAGCCGGCTCATCCGCCGCCTGCGCGAGCAGCCCGACCTCACCGACCTGAAGGTCGTCATCGGAGGCAAGCTCGGCATCCGCGGCGGCGAGGGCGAGTCCCACAGCGCCGCCCTGATGGAGGCGGGGTTCGACGCCGTCTTCGAGGACGCCGCGGGCATCGCCCCCTTCCGCCACTACCTCGCCGGAGCCGCCGCCCCGCTCGAAGCGGCTGGTGCGCGGTGAACGCGCGGCCCACCGGCTCGGCTCGGCCCGACGGCCCGTCCCGGCCGGACGGTTCCGTCCGGTCCGACGACTCCCGGCTCCCGGCCGGCGCGTCACCGTCGTCCGGTCCGCAGCGGTCCGCCGCGTCGTCGCGGCTCGGCGCGTTCGCCTCCGCCGTCACGCGGGCCCGCGGCGAAGGGGTCCTGGTGGTCCAGCCCCGGATGGGCATGGCCACCGTCGAGGAGATGGGCCGGGGCCTGGCCGCGGTGAAGAAGGCCCGCGCCCGGGTCGTGGGCACCATCACCCTGGACAGCTACACCCGGGTCGGGGACCACGAGTCGGCCCGCCGCGCCCTCGCCGGCGGCCGCGACCTCAACGGCTATCCGATCGTCGCCCACGGCTCTGCCGTGACCCGCCGCCTGGTCGACGCCGTCGCCCCGGCCGGGGACGGCTTCGCCGTCCAGATCCGCCACGGTTCGGCCCGGCCGTACGACATCATCCAGGCGCTGCTGGACGCCGGCCTGGACGCCACCGAGGGCGGCCCCGTCTCCTACTGCCTGCCCTACAGCCGTACGCCGCTGGCCGAGTCGGTCGACAACTGGGCCCGCAGCTGCGACCTGCTGGCCTCCCGCCCCGGCACCCATCTGGAGAGCTTCGGCGGGTGCATGCTCGGTCAGCTCTGCCCGCCGAGCCTGCTGGTGGCCCTGTCCGTCCTGGAGGGCATCTTCTTCCGGCAGCGCGGTCTGGGCAGCGTCTCCCTGAGCTACGCCCAGCAGACCAGCCGCGCCCAGGACATCGAGGCCCTCCACGCGCTGCGCACCCTGGCCGCGGAACACCTCGGCGGCATCGACTGGCACGTCGTCCTCTACAGCTACATGGGCGTCTTCCCGCGGACCGTCGAAGGGGCCCTGGAGCTGCTGCGCGACAGCGCCCGGCTGGCCGCGGCCACCGGCACCGAGCGGATGATCGTCAAGACACCCGCCGAGGCGCACCGCATCCCCACGATCGCCGACAACATCACCGCGCTGGAGGAAGCCGCCCGCGCCGCAGCCCACGCGCCGCCCGCGGACGCCCCGGACGGCGAGTTCGGCGTCCTCGCCGAAGCCCGCGCCCTGGTGGAGGCCGTCCTGGAGCTCCATCCCGACGTCGGCCAGGGATTCGTCCGCGCCTTCGAGCGCGGCGTCCTGGACGTCCCCTACTGCCTGCACGCCGACAACGCCCAGCGCGCCCGCAGCTTCATCGACGCCCGGGGCAGCCTGCAGTGGCTGCGGGCCGGGTCCATGCCCGTGACCGCCGTCAGCGGCGGCGCCCACACCGGTGTCCGCGCGGAGGACCTGCTGAGGATGCTCGGCCACGTCCAGGACTCCTACGACCAGGCCGCGCTGACCGGCGCCGTCCCGGCCGTCCCGGCGCTCGACTCCCGTACCGCCTGAACCTCTCCCCTGAACTCTCTGCCGCAGGGCCGGGGCCGTACCGCCCGCACGGTCCCGCCGCACGCCCGCACGCCCGCACGCCCGTACGCCCGTACCGCCCGTGACTTCCGCCGTACGCCCGGCATGCCCGGCCCGCCCGAACCAGCGACCTCAAGGACTGCCCGTGTTCTCCAGCCCCGCCCCCCTCGACATCGCCGTCATCGGCAGCGGCCCCCGCGGACTGTCCGTCCTCGAGCGCCTGGCCTGCCGCCTCGTCCAGGACCACCAGGAACACGGGGGCCGGCAGGACCATCCGGCCCCCTCGGCGCACGGGGTGGCCACGTCGCCCCGTGACGGCCTGGGCGGGCGGGGTCCTCGCCGCCCCGTGCGCATCCATCTCGTCGACAACGCCGAGATAGGCGCCGGACGGGTCTGGCGCACCGACCAGGATCCCTGGTTCACGATGAACACCGTCGTCAGCCAGATCACCATGTACTCCGGCGACGCCGACGACGGCCCCGCCCGCCCCGGCGCCGGCCCGTCCCTCGGCCAGTGGCTCGCGGCCACCGCCGCCGAGGGGGAGGTGCCCTGCGGACCCAACGACTACGCATCCCGGGCGCAGTACGGGAACTACCTCAAGGCCGTCTACCGCTCCATCGTCGCCGCGCTTCCGCCGGGCGTCGAACTCGTCGCCCGCAAGGCGACCGTGACGGCCGTGCGGCCGCGGCCCGACGGCGGCTTCCTGCTGGACCTGGACGACGCCGCCGGCCCGCTCGCGGTCGACCGCGTGGCGCTGACGACGGGCCACCCGCGGAACGCCGCGGACCCCTTCGACGCGGCCATGGAGCACTTCGCCGCCCGCCACGACGGCGTCCACTACCTCCGCGGGGACTCGGCCGCGGACATGCCGCTGGGGGAGGAGACCATCCCGGCGGGCAGCACGGTCGCCATCCGCGGCCTCGGCCTGTCCTTCTACGACGTGATGCTCTCGCTGACCGTGGGGCGGGGCGGGGTGTTCAAGGCGGCCGCCGACGGCACGTACGCGTACGTCCCCAGCGGCCGCGAGCCCCACATCGTCGCCGGGTCCCGCAGCGGGCTGCCGATCCCGGCCCGAGGCCGCAACCAGAAGCCGGCCGACCACAGCCACCGGCCGCGCTTCCTCACCTCGGCGGCGCTGACCGCGGCCCGCGCCGCGCGTGCGGCCACCACCGGCAGCGGGCAGCTCGACTTCGCCGAGGACGTCCTGCCGCTGCTGCTCGCCGAAGTGGCCTACGTCTACTACACCACCGCCCGGCGCACCCGTCCGGGCGCCGGCGCCGACACCGGGTTCGCCCGCGCGCTGGCCGACGCGCTGCACCACGGGCACGACCTGACCGCGCTGCTGCGGGAGGCGGGGCTGGGAGACCTGGAGCCGCTCGACCTCAAGCGCCTGGCCCGCCCCTTCGATGACGCCGCGTTCACCGACCCGGATCACTTCCGCGGCGTCCTGCTGGAGGTCATGCGCCGGGACCTGGACCAGGCCCGGCTCGGCAACGCGGACGGCCCCCTCAAGGCCGCCCTCGACGTACTGCGCGACATCCGCAACATCGTCCGGGAGGCGGTCGACTTCGGCGGCCTGCTGCCCGCCTCGCACACCGGCGACTTCGAGCGGGGGTTCCTGCCGATGAACGCCCTGCTGTCGGCCGGCCCGCCGCTGGAGAGGGTCGAGCAGCTCTACGCGCTGATCACCCAGGGCGTCGTCGAGGTCGCGGGCCCGGGCACCGTCTTCACCACCGACGAGGCCGCCGCCGCCTTCTCGGTGTCGTCCGCGCAGGTCGCCGGCTCGGTCCGGCGGGCCACGGTCCTCATCGACGCACGGATCCCCACCCCGGACCTCCAGCGCGACACCTCGCCGCTGACCCGGCAGCTCCTCGCGGACCGCCTGGTGCGTCCCTTCACCATCCACGGCCCCGACAGCGGGCACGAGACCGGCGGCCTGGACGTCACCCCGGCGCCGTACCACGTGCGCGACGCCGAAGGAGCGGCCCGGCCGGGCCTGTTCGCGCTCGGCATCCCCACCGAGCACACCCGCTGGTTCACGCAGGTCGGCTCCAGCCGTCCCGGCACCGGCCGCACCCTCTTCTACCGGGACGCCGACGCCCTCGCGCTCGCCCTCCTCGACCCGACCACCGACCAGCGGCCGCTCGCCGCCGCCGGCCAGGCCCGGAGCACCTCATGACCCTCTCCGCCCCCTCGCCCGCCACCCTGCCCGGGGCGCTCCCCGGCGCCGCGGACGCTGCCCCCCACGTGCGTCCTGCCGACTCGCCCGCCACCGCGGCCTTCCGGCACGCCCGTGACACGCTCCTGGCGCACCGCCTCGACCTGGACGCCGCCCGCGCCGCGTTCGCCTGGCCGGAACTGACCCGGTTCAACTGGGCTTTGGACTGGTTCGACGTCGTCGCCCGCGACAACGACCGACCCGCCCTGCACCTGATCGGCCCCGGCGGCCCGGCGGGCGACCGGATCCTCACCTACGCACAGCTCGCCGCCCGCTCCGACCAGGTCGCCAACTGGCTGCGCGGGAAGGGCGTACGCCGCGGCGAGGCGATCCTGCTGGCCCTGGCCAACCGGGAGGCGGTGTGGGAGGCGATGCTCGCGGCGATCAAACTCGGCGCCGTCGTCATTCCCACGTACACCACCGCCACCCCGGCCGAACTCGCCGACCGCATCACCCGCGGACGGGTCCGGCACGTCCTGGCCGAGGCCTCCGTCACCGACCGCTTCGGCCCGGTGGGCGGATGGACCGCGATCAGCGTCGGCGGAGCCGTCGACGGCTGGCTCGACTACGACGATTCCCGCGCGGCGCCCGCCGGGTTCACCCCCGACGGTCCGACCGACGCGGGCGCCCCGCTCTTCCGCTACTTCACCTCCGGCACCACCTCCGCGCCCAAGATGGTGGAGCACACCCACACCAGCTACCCCGTGGGCCACCTGTCGGGCATGTACTGGAACGGCGTCACCCCGGGGGACCTGCACCTCAACATCTCCCTGCCCGGGTGGGCCAAGCACGCCTGGAGCTCGTTCTTCGTGCCCTTCAACGCGGAGGCCACCGTCCTGGCCCTGCCGGCGGAGGACGCCACCCCGCCACGGATCCTGGACGTGCTGCGCACCCGCAGGCCCACCACCTTCTGCGCTCCGCCCACGGTGTGGCGGGGCCTGCTGGCGGCCGGTCTCGGCGAGGCGCCGCCCGGGCTGCGCGAGGCGGTCTCGGCCGGGGAGCCGCTGGACGCCGAGCTGATCGCGGCGGTGCGCGGGCGGTGGGGGATCGAACTGCGGGACGGATTCGGCCAGACCGAGACCACCGCGCAGATCGGGACCACCCCGGGCGCCCGGGCCGTCCCGGGCCGGATGGGCCGCCCGCTGCCCGGTTACGACGTCGTGCTGCTCGACCCCGAGACCGGCGCGGAGACCGCCGACGGCACGCCGGGCGAGCTGTGCCTCGGTCTCGACCCGCGTCCGGCCGGCGTGATGAGCGGCTACACCGGCGATCCCGAGCGCACCGCCCGCGCGTTCGCCGGCGGTCTGTACCGCACCGGCGACCTCGCGGTGCGTCACGCGGACGGCAGCCTGGCCTACCTCAGCCGGGCGGACGACATGTTCAAGTCGTTCGACCACCGCATCTCCCCGCTGGAGCTGGAGCAGGTCCTGCTGCGGCGGCCGGACGTCGCCGACGCCGCGGTGGTGCCGGTGCCCGACCCGGTGGGTATGTGGGTGCCCAAGGCCTTCGTGGTGCCGGCCGCGGGCGTCGAGGCCGGCCCGCGAACCGCCGCCCTCCTCTTCGAGGCGCTCGACGCCGAGCTGCCGCCGGAGAAACGGGTGCGCGTCCTGGAGTTCGCCGGCGCCCTGCCCCGTACCGCGTCCGGCAAGGTGCGCCGGGCCGCGCTCAAGGAGCAGGTGCCGGGGCGGGAGTTCGCCGCGCCCGTGGGGTGAGCGGGGCGGACAGAGGGGCGGGCACCGGCCCGGGAACGAGCCGGTGCCCGCCTTCGGTCTGCGGTGGGGCGCGCCTCGCATGCGGTGGGACGCCTCGCATGCGGTGGGCGCCCGCGCCTGTGGTGCCGTGCGCGGTGGGGCGGTCGACGGGCCGTCGACCGCCCCGTCCCGTCAGCCGTCGGTGGCCTGCTTGCGGCGGGAGTAGTGCCGGTGGGCCTTGGCGCGGTTACCGCATCCGACCATCGAGCACCAGCGGCGGCCGCCGTTCTTCGAGACGTCGTAGAAGTGCAGGACGCACTCGGGGTTGGCGCACTTGCGGATGCGCTCCGGGTTCTCGTCGAGGAGCTGGAGGTAGACCTCGGCAGCCGTCCAGGCGGCGAGCCAGCCGGGGGAGTCGGTCTCGACGACCGAGCGGGGGCCGTCCTCGTCCAGGAGGCGCCGGATTCGCCCGTGGCGGAGGGTCTCATTCAGGTCTTCGGCGGCGGCCTGTCCGCCGGCTCCGCTGTCCACCAGCGAGGCCAGCGCGGTGCGGGTGGCCAGCAGGGCGTGGAGGGTCTCCTCCGTGGCGGGGACCTGCTCGCCCAGGTCGGCGGAGTGCAGCCAGATGGCCAGGCCGTCGGGGTATCGCAGCAGGTCGTGCAGGGTTCCGTCGTCTATCCAGCGGGTGTTGAGCAGGTCGAGCGGCAGGGGCTCCCCGATCAGGGGGCGCGGGTCCGCGGCAGGTCCGCGGGCCGGGTTCGTACGCATGAGGCTGCCCTTTCGTGTCGTCGGTGCATCTGACCACATGGCCAGATTCTAACCACTGAAAAGCATTTCACCGGTTGACTCCGCTTCGATTCAACCACTAAAGTTCACATCAACGGTTAGCCGGGAACGGCCCGGCGCCGTCACCTATCGAGAGAAGGCCCTCCCATGACGCAGTCCATCGCCGACAAGCCCCTGCAGACCGGCCACGTCGGCCTGAACGTCACGAACCTGGAGAAGTCGCTCCCCTTCTACATCCGGGTCTTCGGCTTCGAGATCCTGGCCGAGGGCAAGGACGACAGCCAGCGCTGGGCCTTCCTGGCCCGCGACGGCCGGCTGATGCTCACCCTGTGGCAGCAGAGCCAGGAGTCCTTCTCCGGTGGGGCCGCCGGCCTGCACCACCTCTCCTTCCAGGTGGACTCCATCGAGGACGTCAAGGCGGCCGAGGCGGTCCTGCGCGAGCTGGGCGCCGACTTCGCCCACGACGGCGTCGTCTCCCACGGCGAGGGCGCCGGCTCCGGCGGCATCTTCTTCGCCGACCCCGACGGCATCCGCCTGGAGATCTACGCCCCCTCCGGCGCCGAGAGCGCCCCCGCCCCGACCGGTGCCGCGCCGACCTGCGGCTTCTTCTAGGAACAGGGACCGCGGGCTGCCACGCCCTGGCAGCCCGCCCCCCAACCCCCCTCTCAGGACCCCCCAGCGGGGATCCGCGACACCTCCCCGCGTCACCGCCTCGGAAGGAGCCGGACATGGGCGTCTACCACCACGGCGAACGCAGCGTGCAGGAGCGAGCGGGCCTGCTCGACCACGCCGGGTTCTCCTCCGGGGCCATCAAGAGCGAGATCCCCGACATCGCCGTCGACTTCCTCGCCCAGCAGCCGATGCTCGTCATCGGCGCCGCGGACGACCACGGCGCCCTGTGGGCCTCCCTGCTCACCGGCGCCCCGGGGTTCCTCACCGCCACCGGGCCGGCCTCCCTGACCGTCGACGCCGCCCCGCCGGCCGGTGACCCCCTGCACCCGGCGCTCACCCGCCCCGCCCGCCTCGGCATGATCGCCATCGAACCCGCCACCCGACGCCGCATGCGGATGAACGGCACGGCGAGCCCCCACGGCACCGGCCTGCACGTCGACCTCGACCAGGTGTACGCCAACTGCCCCAAGTACATCCAGAAACGCACGCCCACCACCGCGCCCACCGCCGACGCGCCCGACCCGACCCGCCGGCACGGCACCGAACTCACCCCCGGGCAGCTGGCCTTCGTGGCGCGGACCGACACCTTCTTCATCGCCACCGCCGACCGCGACGGCAACGCCGACGCCTCCCACCGCGGCGGCCACCCCGGCTTCCTCCAGGCCCTGAGCCCCACCCGCCTGCGCTGGCCCGACTACGTCGGCAACGCCATGTTCGGCACGCTCGGCAACCTCGAGGTCAACCCCCGGGCCGGCCTCCTGCTGCCCGACTGGTCCACCGGCACCCTCCTGCAGCTCACCGGCACCGCCACCGTCGACTGGGACCCCGGCCACGCCGCCGCCGTCCCCGGCGCCCAGCGCATCGTCGAATTCACCGTCGAACACGCCGTACAGAGCGACCACGCCTCCCCGCTGCGCTGGACCGCCCCCCAGTACTCGCGCTTCAACCCCCCGGCGCCCCAGCCCCTCGAAGGAGCCTCCGCATGACCCTGAAGATCACCGTCGACATGACCCTGTGCGAAAGCCACGGTCAGTGCGTCTTCGCCGCCCCCGAGGTGTTCTCCTTCGACGACGAGGACTACCTCCTCTACACGGCCGAACCCGGCGAAGCTCAGCGCGACGCCGTCGTCAAGGCCGCCGCCGCCTGCCCCGTCCGCGCCATCCGCCTCGAGGGATAGCCATGCCCGCCCACCCCGAGAAGATCGTCGTCGTCGGCGCCTCCCTCGCCGGCCTGCACGCCGTCCGAGCGCTGCGCGCCGCCGGCCACCACGGCCCCCTCACCCTCGTCGGCGCCGAGGAGCAGCCGCCCTACGACCGGCCGCCGCTGTCCAAGGACTTCCTCACCGGCCACACCACCGCCGAGGACCTCACCCTGGACGCCCCCGCCGAGCTGGGCGTCACCGAACGCTACGGCTCCCCGGCCGTCCACCTCGACACCGACGGCCGCGCGGTCCACCTCGCCGACGGCTCCACCGTCCCGTACGACGGAGTGGTCATCGCCACCGGCGCCGGCGCCCGCCCCTGGCCCGCCCCGACACCCACCGGCGTCCACACGCTGCGCACCCTCGCCGACGCCCGCGCCCTGAAGGACGACCTCGCGGCGACCCGCCGACGGCTCCTGATCGCCGGCGGGGGGTTCATCGGTTGCGAGGTCGCCTCGGTGGCCCGCGCGCTCGGCCACGAGGTCACCCTCGTCGCCCCCGAACCGCTGCCCCTGCAGGCCGCGATCGGCGCCGACGCGGCCGGCTTCCTCACCCGCCTCCACCACGACGCCGGCGTCGAGATCCTCACCCGCACCACCGTCACCGCCCTCCACGGCGAGCCCCGCGTCACCGGCGCCACCCTGGACGACTCCTGGCAACTGGCCGCCGACACCGCCCTCCTCGCGCTCGGCGCCGTCCCGCACACCGGCTGGCTGGAGGACTCCGGCCTCGCCCTCGACCACGGCCTTCTCGCCGACGCCCACACCCGCGTCCTAGGCGCCGACGGCCGCGCCCACTCCCGTATCGTCGCCGCCGGCGACGTCACCCGCTTCCCCCACCCCCACGCACCCGAGCCCCTCGCCCTCGGCCACTGGAGCCACGCCATCGAGCAGGCCCGGGCCGCCGCCCACACCCTGCTCCACCCGACCGCGCCCGCCACCTATCGGCCGGTCCCCTCCTTCTGGTCCACCCAGTACGGCGTCCGCTTCCGCGCGGTGGGACTTCCCCGCTACGCCGACCACCACGAGGTCCGCGAACTCGACCCGGCCGCCCGGCGCCTCGACATCGCCTACTACCGCCAGGGCCGCCTGATCGGAGCCCTCACCGCCAACCGCGCGGCCCGCATCACCGCCTACCAGGCGACCCTCACCGAAGACCTCACCACCCCACCCGCCCCCAGCACCCCGCGGGCGGCCTGACCGCAGACCGCACGGGGCGGGACGCCGCCGACGACACCGACGTGGCGGATGCCTGCGGCGCTCCGGCCTGCGGCTCCGTGGTGCGCACGCCTCCTCGGTCTGTGGCCCGCGGTCCGGCGCACGGCGAGCAGGTCCGCGGCCATGTCACCGGTGGCAGGTGCGCGTGAGTCCGGTGTAGGCCCGCATGAGGGGGCGGTCCCGGTGACCGTCGCCCGACCGGTTGTGCACGAGACGGTGCTGGTTCAGCGGCAGAGTTCCATGATGGCGTCGTCGAAGTCGGGGAACTCCTGGGCCGCCAGCTCGATCACGGCTGCCGCTGGCCGGCGCTGGTGTGGTGCGCATCCTTCGGCGATGGCTGCCAACTCCGGATTGGGGCGCGCCTTCCAGTCCGGCTCGTACGAGGTGGCGGCCTCCCAGGGGCCGAAGCCGTCGGCCAGGAGCCACAGGAAGTCACCCAGGTCGCGGGCGACGACTCCCGTCTCTCCCTCGGACCCAAGGAAGACAACGGGCTGCTCGGCCAGGAGCCGGCCGGGGCGGATGACCCAGAATGCCGCGTACCCGCCGGTGCCGTCCTGTCCGAACACGCGGAAGTCGCTGCCGTCCAGTTCGCTGTTCCCGGTCCATGCTTGGAACCACTCGGTGGTCTCGGCAGCGGACAGGAAAGCCGGGAACGGCTCGAAGTCGACCCCGGTCTTCCCGTCGGCGTAGTCGAATCGAACGGCCATGGCAGCGGCCAGCACGGCGGGGAACTGCCGGTCATCGGTGAGCGTCACAGGGACAGGCTAGCCAGGGGATCGGACATCGACGCTCTACGAGCCGGGTTGTTGGACGACTGCCGTCTGTCAGAGGTCGGGGGAGACTGGGCAGACCTGGTCGCGACAACGGGTAGCACAGGAGATGCTGCGCCACCCCTCATCGACCGTTCGGGCTGGGTTCAGCAGTCGTAACGGTGGGTGTAGGGGGTGCCCGGGCAGGTGTGGCACACGAAGAAGTACATGCCGCCGAGGTCGCCCAGGTCCATGTGGTGTCCGAACGTGTCGAGGACGGCGGGGTCCGCCTCGGCTCGCCAGGGCGGGATCGTGGTTTGGTCCTGGCTGGGGTTCCGCTCGTCCAAGGGGAGCCAACGGCCCATGCCCGCCTCAGTCGCGGTGACGCTGAGCAGGTCATCGCGTTCAGCTAGGACGGCCCGGAGGCCTGGTCAGTCGACCTGGGCCACGAACGGCTGACCGCCCCCAGGCCTGTGGGCAGCGCAAGCCTGGGGGCGGCGATCTCCAGGTGTCGTCGGCGCTGAGCGCGGGGCTCGCGGACGGTTCAGGGCGGAGTCAACACGGTCATGCCCGGAGCCATCCAGGTCGAGGCCGAGAACACCCTCCCCGCCCGGCACCGTGCGCGGCCCGAGGACCAGATCAAGCGGCAGTGCGTCCCGCGCCGTGGCCGGCCCGGGGACGTCGCCGGCCTGGTGGCGTTCCTCGTGGGCCCCTCCGCCTCGTTCACCACGGGGCAGTCCGTCCACGTCGACGGCGGCTGGCTGGTCCACTGAGACCGTCAACAAGCAAGGAGACGAACCGAAATGATCGAACGAGTCCGCGCCGTCCTCGTCACCGCCGACGACACGATGCTGGTCATCCGCCGCACCAGGCCCGGCATCCCCGAGTACTGGGTCCTGCCCGGCGGAGGTGTCGAGCCCAGCGACGAGTCCCGGGAGGCCGCCCTCAACCGGGAGATCCACGAGGAGATCGCGGGGAAGGCCGACATCGTCCGCCTCCTCCACACGATCGAGACCGACGACGAGCGCCAGCTCTTCTACCTCGCCCGCATCGCGACCTGGTCCTTCGACGACCGCACCGGCCCCGAGTTGAGTGCCGAAGGCCGGGGCGAGTACGCGCTGGAGGAGGTCCCGCTGACCCTGGAGGGGCTCGACGGCATCGACCTCAAGCCCGAGGAGATCGCCCAGGTGCTGAAGGGAGCCATCGGCGCCGGAAGCCTCGGAGTCGCGGCATCGCTCTGAGCTGGCCGCGTGCTCGAGGCCGGTGAACCGTTTGCGGCCCTGCCGGTCGGTCAGGTGCCGGGCGGCGGCGTGGCCGGATCCCGTGAAGGCCATGAGCCCGGCCGCCGTGGTGTGGGCCAGTGACTCCTGGAACCAGGCGTAGTCCTTCGCCTGCACGTGGCAGCCCCGTACGGATTCCTCACGTTCGCCTGGAACGGTGGGGCGTTCAGGTTCGGCTCACGGCCTTCCGCCGGGGACAGCCGGCCTCCGCTGCCGAGTGCCTGGAGTGCGTGGACGGTCATCGTGCCGCCGTCCGTCGGGAGCTGCGTGCTGAACAGCAGGCCGGGGGTCTCGTTCCACGCTCCGATGTGGACTGCTTCGGCGTGGGCCGAGGCGGAGGCCAGCTGCCCGGCGGAGGTGGCGGCGTCGCTGTGGTTGCCCTTGCATGCGAGGGGGATGACGAGGGACGGCTCTTCCGGCCGCCATACCTCGGCAAAGTTCTGGGGGCGGTAGCGGTACTTCACCTTCTCGCCCTTGTCCCTGGTGGTGAGGGCCCAGCCCGCGCGTAACGCCGTGTCGGCGGGGACGATCGTCACCGAGTGGTCGGGGAAGCGGCTGCCCAGCATGTGCTCGGTGAGCGTGAGCGCGAAGCCGATGCCGAGCTCGCCGGACTGCAGCGACTTGTAGTGGTCCGCGATGCGGTGGCCCTCGTCGGTGCGGCCAAGGAAGGAATTGCGACCGTGGGCCAGGGCCTGGGTGTACTTGAGCGCGCCCCAGTGTTCCGCCAGCCCGCGCCCCAGCGCCGCGCATTCTCCCCGGATTCTCCCCAGGGACAGGGGACAGCCCTTCTCGGGCATTCGCATTCGTGGAGTTGGTCAGGCGATCCGGGGGCCGCTACAGCCAGTCCCGCCTCTTGAAGATGACGTACAGGCTCGTGCAGACCACGGCCATCAGGAGAATCGCGAAGGGGTAGCCGGCTGCCCACTGGAGTTCCGGCATGGTTTCGAAGTTCATGCCGTAAATGGTTCCCACGAGTGTGGGTGCGAAGAGGATGGCCGCCCAAGCCGAGATCTTCTTGATCTCCTCGTTCTGCTCGAAGCCGGCTTCCGCCAGGGCGCGCATCTCCGCGTTCTGTTGTTGGGTGACCAGCGTCGCGTTGACCGTGAGGATCTCCGTCAGGGCCTGGCGGAAGCCGTCCACGCGTTCGCTGGTGTGGGTGACGTGGTCGGCGACGTCGCGGAGGTAGCGCTGGAGTTCCTCGTCCGTGCCGTATTTGGCGAAGCCGGCCATCAGGGCGTGCAGCATGCCCACCAGGGGGCGGGTCGCGCGTTGGAACTCGACCATTTCGCGGGAGAGTTCGTAGATGCGGCGGGAGACCGCGGGGTCCCCGCCGAAGACCTCGGTCTCGATCTCGTCGATGTCGTTCTGGACGCCCTCCACCACCGGGGCGTAGCCGTCGACCACCGCGTCGAGGATCGCGTACAGCACCGCCTCCGGCCCGAGCGCCAGGAGTTCGGGGTTCTCCTCCATGCGGTGGCGCACCGCCGAGAGGTCCGGGGCGGCGCCGTGGCGGACCGTGATCACGAAGTCCCGGCCGACGAAGACGTGCAGCTCGCCGAAGTCGACCTCCTCTTGGGCGTCGAGGTAGCGCGCCGCGCGCAGGACGACGAAGAGGGTGTCGCCGTAGCGCTCCAGCTTGGGGCGCTGGTGAGCCTCCAGGGCATCCTCGATCGCCAGCTCGTGCAGGTCGAACTCGGCTGCCAGCGAGTGGAGTTCGGCCTCCGTCGGACGGTGCAGGCCGATCCACGCCATGCCGTCCGGGTGCTTGCGGAGCTGGCGGAAGATCTCGGCGAGCGAGCCGGGGGAGGAGACCCGGTGACCTTCGCGGTACAGCGCCCCCTGCACCACGCTCGAGCGGGCTGCCGACCCCTCATCGGGATCGGCCGGCGGCGCCGGAGTGGTGTCGGCCGGCGGCTCCGGCTGACGCCGCCAGGCTGCGCGGGGGCGACGTTCCGGCATCGTGGGTCCACCCTTCGAGGTCGAGGTCGAGGTCGAGGTCGAGGTCGAGGCGGCGGGATCGCGCGGTCGAGGTCGAGGTCCTCGGCCCCCCGGGGACGTCGGCAGGATATACGGGGCGCCTCACGCCGGGGCGGAGGCGAGCCAGCGCCACCGCCGTACAAGACCACCGCCGCGCGCTCTCGCCGGCAGCACCACCCCCGCTGCCGCATCAAGCCCCCTCCCGCGGTGGAAAACTGCCCCTCCTCCGGCCCTTGCGGACCAAAACTGTCCTCAAGTCGCCGTACCGTTCCCACCATGGCCTCCACGACGAACGCCCCGGTCCTCACCGCCCGTGCCCTCGGGCGCGCCACGCTCGCGCGGCAGTCGCTGCTGAGCCGTACCGCGCTGTCCGCCGAGGACGCCGTCTCGCACCTTCTCGGGCTGCAGGCGCAGAACATCAAGCCGCCCTACTACGCACTCGCCGCCCGTCTCGCCGGCTTCCGGCCCGAGGCGCTCTCCGCGCTGATGGAGGAGCGGAAGGTCGCCCGGATCGTCACCATGCGGTCCACCATCCACACCCACACCGCCGAGGACGTGTTCACCCTCCGGCCCCTCGTGCAGGCCGCCCGCGACCGCGAGCTCACCCTCTTCCGCAAGGGTCTCGACGGCGTCGACCTCGACCGGCTCGCCGTCCTCGCCCGCGAGCTCGTCGAGGAGCGGCCCCGGACCCCGAAGGAGATCCGGGAGGCGCTCCTCGTGGAGTGGCCGCACGCCGACCCGCAGTCCCTCGGGACCGCCGCCCGCTGTCTGCTGCCGCTGGTGCAGGTCACCCCGCGCGGCCTGTGGCGCCGCAGCGGACAGGTGTGTCTGACCACCGCCGAGACGTGGCTCGGCCGCGCCGCCGAGCCCGCACCCGCCCCCGACGCGACCGTCCTGCGCTACCTCGCCGCCTTCGGACCCGCCTCCGTCAAGGACATGCAGACCTGGTCCGGCCTCACCCGGCTCCGTGACGCCTTCGAGCGCCTGCGCCCCCGGCTCCTCACCTTCCGCGACGAGCGCGGCGTCGAGCTCTTCGACGTGCCCGACGCCCCCCGCCCCGACGAGGACGTCCCGGCCCCGCCGCGCTTCCTCCCCGAGTTCGACAATGTGCTGCTCTCCCACGCCGACCGCTCCCGGCTCGTGCCCGCCGAGGCGAAGGACCGCACCTGGAAGGGGAATCAGGCGTACTGCGTCTTCCTCCTCGACGGTTTCCTCGCCGGGCTGTGGCGCCTGGAGGAGTCCAAGGAGCGCACGACGATGACCATCGAGCCCTTCGGCCGCCCCGGCAAGGCCCAGCGGGACGACCTGACCGCGGAGGCCGAGCGCGTGCTCGGCGTGATGGCGCGCGAGGGACTGCCGTACGAGATCCGGTTCGGCGCCGTCGCCCTCTAGGCGTCCACGCGTAGAGCCGTCCGCCGTGCAGCCGCCGTGCAGCCGCCGTACGCCGCCGCGTGGAGCCGGGTGTGCCTCGTCCCCCGGGGCGGTCACGGTCCGTCCCACGGCAGCAGCCCCGCCCGACGGGCCGTCACCACCGCCTCCAGCCGGGTGTGCGCCCCCAGCTTCCGCATGGCCGAGCGGAGGTACCCCTTCACCGTCTCCGGACGCAGGCCGAGCCGCGACGCGGCCACCGCGTTGGTCGCCCCCGAGGCCACCGTCGCCAGGACCTCCGTCTCGCGCGGCGTCAGCGTCACCCCCGGCGGCCGGTCGACCCCGTGCGCCGCCGTCCGCGGGCCCGGTCCGGCCGACGCCGTCTCCAGGCGTCCGCAGACCGCGAGCAGCCGCGCCCGCAGCTCCGGATCGCCGACCAGGAGCGCCAGCCCCCGCAGCTCCTCCTCCGCCTGCCGCACCTCCTCCCACGACGCCCCCGCGACCGCCCCAGACCCCGGCGCCGCGCCCGCCCCCGGCAGGCGCACGGGCCCGATCCGGGCCTCGTCCCTTACCGCCAGCGCCTGTTCCACGTCCCGGGCCGCCGCCACCGCCGCGTCGAAGACGCGGTCGCCGATCGGCAGCGCATCACGCAGCGCCCCGTACAGCACCCCCCGCACCTTCCGCCGTACGACGACGGGCACGGCGACCACCGACCGCAGCCCCTCCGCCGCCACCGGCCCGTCGTACTCGTGCGTGATGTGCCGGGCGGAGGCGTAGTCCGTGACCGCGCACGGCCGCGACAGGGCCAGGCACCTCCCGCCCAGGCCGCTGCCCGTCGTGATCGACAGACCGTGCAGGACCGGCGTCACGGCGCCGTCCACGTCCGCGATCCGCAACCGGCGGCCGTCGTGGAGCAGCCCGCCGAAGACCACCTGCAGCCCGGTGGTCCGGCGCAGTCGCAGCAGCGCCGCGCGCATCTCCCCCTCGTGCGTCCGCCGAGTCCGCTCGCTCACGGAACCTCTCCTTCACCCCCGAACGGGGGTAGTGAGACCTGGGTCACCGATTACACGATGTCCCTGACCGGTCCCGCAACGAGGAGGACACATGACGGCCACCAGCGCGACGGAGAGGTTCCGGGCCGCCCGGGACTTCCTGCTGGAGCACCGCGAGGACTACGCCACGGCGTACGAGGGCTTCGCCTGGCCCCGCCCCGAGCGTTTCAACTGGGCCCTCGACTGGTTCGACGTCATCGCGGCCGGCAACGACAGGACCGCGCTGCACCTCGTCGAGGAGGACGGTTCCGAGACGCGGCTGAGCTTCGCCGAGATGTCCGCCCGTTCCGCCCGGGCCGCCAACTGGCTGCGCGGACAGGGCGTGCGTGCCGGAGACCGGATCATCGTCATGCTCGGCAACCAGGCGGAGCTGTGGGAGACCGCGCTCGCCGCCATGAAGCTCCGCGCCGTCGTCATCCCCGCGACCCCGCTGCTCGGCCCGGCCGATCTGCGCGACCGGGTCGAGCGCGGCCGCGCCCGGCATGTGATCGTGCGCGCCGAGGACACGGACAAGTTCGACGACGTACCGGGGGAGTACACCCGGATCGTCGTCGGAGGCGAGCGCGCGGGCTGGGCCGGCTACGAGAAGGCGTACGGCGCGTCCGAACGCTTCGAACCGGACGGGGTCACCCGCGCGGACGACCCGCTGATGCTGTACTTCACCTCCGGTACGACCGCCCGCCCCAAGCTCGTCGAGCACACCCACACCTCGTATCCCGTCGGCCACCTCGCCACCATGTTCTGGATCGGACTGAAGCCCGGCGACGTGCATCTGAACATCTCCTCGCCCGGCTGGGCCAAGCACGCCTGGTCGAACCTCTTCGCGCCGTGGAACGCCGAGGCCACCGTCTTCCTCCACAACTACACCCGCTTCGACCCGGCCCGGCTGCTCGCCGAGATGGAGCGGAACGGGGTGACCAGCTTCTGCGCCCCGCCGACGGTCTGGCGGATGCTGATCCAGGCCGATCTCACGCAGCTGAAGCGCCCTCCGCGCGAGGTCGTCGCCGCGGGCGAGCCGCTCAACCCGGAGGTCATCGAGTCCGTACGCCGGGCCTGGGGCGTCACCATCCGGGACGGGTTCGGCCAGACGGAGACCGCCGTCCAGGTCTCCAACAGCCCGGGCCAGCGGCTCAAGGAGGGCTCCATGGGCCGGCCGAGCCCCGGCTTCCGGGTCACCCTCGTCGACCCCGTCAGCGGGCGCGCGGACGTCGACGAGGGCGAGATCTGCCTCGATCTCTCCAACGACCCGGTGGGCCTGATGACCGGCTACCACGGCGACCCCGAGCGGACGGCCGAGGCGATGGCCGGGGGCTACTACCGCACCGGGGACATCGGTTCCCGCGACGCCGAGGGGTACATCACCTACATCGGCCGGGCCGACGACGTGTTCAAGGCCAGTGACTACAAGATCAGCCCGTTCGAGCTGGAGAGCGCACTCCTGGAGCACGAGGCGGTCGCCGAGGCCGCCGTCGTCCCGGCGCCCGACCCGCTGCGGCTCGCCGTCCCGAAGGCGTACGTGGTCCTCGCGGAGGGCTGGGCACCGGATGCCGAGACCGCGAAGGTGCTCTTCGCGCACTCCCGCGCGGTGCTGGCGCCGTACAAGCGGGTGCGGCGCATCGAGTTCGCCGAGTTGCCGAAGACCGTGTCGGGCAAGATCCGGCGGATCGAGCTGCGCGAGCGCACCGCGAAGGGCGAGGGCACGGAGTACGCGGAAGGGGACCTCGCATGACGCTGTCGTACGCCCACGGGGCGAGCACCACCCCGCTCCTCGGGGACACGATCGGGGCGAACCTCGACCGGGCCGTCGCGACCTGGCCGGAGCGCGAGGCGCTGGTCGACGTCCCCGCCGGGCGCCGCTGGACGTACGCGCAACTCGGTGCGGACGTCGAGCGGTTGGCCGACGCGCTGCTCGGCAGCGGGGTCGCGAAGGGCGACCGGGTGGGGATCTGGGCGGTGAACCGCGCCGAGTGGGTGCTCGTGCAGTACGCGACCGCCCGCATCGGCGCGATCATGGTGAACATCAACCCCGCCTACCGTGCGCACGAGTTGGCGTACGTCCTGCGGCAGGCCGGCGTCTCGCTGCTCTTCGCCTCGCTGCGCCACAAGACGAGCGACTACCGCGCGATGGTCGAGGAGGTCCGCGCGGAGTGTCCGGAACTGCGCGAGGCCGTCTACTTCGGCGATCCGAGCTGGGACGCGCTGCTCGCCCGTCCCGCGGGGGGCCGCCGGCCGGCCGAGCTCTCCTGCGACGAGCCGGTCAACATCCAGTACACCTCCGGTACGACGGGCTTCCCCAAGGGGGCCACCCTCTCCCACCACAACATCCTCAACAACGGGTTTTCCGTCGGGGAGATGATCGCCTACACCGAGCACGACCGCGTCTGCGTGCCCGTTCCCTTCTACCACTGTTTCGGCATGGTGATGGGGAATCTCGCGGCCACCTCGCACGGCGCCTGCCTGGTCATCCCCGCCCCTTCCTTCGACCCCGCGGCCACCCTCCGCGCGGTCGAGGAGGAGCGGTGCACCTCGCTGTACGGCGTGCCGACGATGTTCATCGCGGAGCTGAACCTCCCCGACTTCGGGGCGTACGACCTCTCTACGCTGCGCACCGGGATCATGGCGGGTTCCCCCTGCCCGGTGGAGGTGATGAAGCGGGTCGTCGCGGAGATGAACATGGCGGAGGTGTCGATCTGTTACGGGATGACCGAGACCTCTCCCGTCTCGACCCAGACCCGCCGCGACGACGACCTGGAGCGGCGGACGGGTACGGTCGGCCGGGTCATGCCGCACGTCGAGGTGAAGATCGTCGACCCGGCCACGGGCCTGACGGTGGAGCGCGGGACGGCGGGCGAGCTGTGCACCCGGGGGTACAGCGTGATGCTGGGTTACTGGGACGAGCCGGAGAAGACCGCCGAGGCGATCGACCCGGGCCGCTGGATGCACACCGGGGACCTCGCGGAGATGCGGGAGGACGGGTACGTCAGGATCGTCGGCCGCATCAAGGACATGATCATCCGGGGCGGGGAGAACGTCTACCCGCGCGAGATCGAGGAGTTCCTCTACGGCCACGAGAAGATCGCCGACGTCCAGGTCGTCGGCGTGCCCGACGAGCGGTACGGCGAGGAGATCCTCGCCTGCGTGATCCCGCGCGACCCGGCCGACCCGCCGACCCTGGAGGACGTCACGGCCTTCTGCCGCGACCGGCTTGCGCACTACAAGATCCCGCGCCGGGTGGAGATCCTCGCGGAATTCCCGATGACCGTGAGCGGGAAGGTACGGAAGGTGGAGCTGCGACGGCGGTACGGGGGTGAGGGCGGGGGCGGCGCGCGCTGATCCGCCGCGCCGCGCCGCGCCCGACCAGGGTCCGGGGAGCGGAAGCGCTCACCCGGCCCCCAGCCGGGCACCCGTCCCCGGGGCCGTCGGCATCCGCCCCGCCGCGCGCGCCTCTCGTCTCCCGCCCGGCCGGAGGCCGGGAGCGCCGCCGCGCGCCCCCCTCGTCACCCGCCCGGCCGGAGGCCGGGAGCGCCGTCCCCGGCCAGCTCCCGGCGCATGCACACCCGCGGCCAGGTCGCCAGGCCGTGCGCCGCCTCGGCCCGTTGGATGGCCCGCAGGCCGGCGGTGAGCGCCGGGTCCGCGTCGGTGAGGGCGCGGAAGCCGAGGCGGGTGTAGTACGGCGCGTTCCACGGCACCTCGCTGAAGGTCGTCAGCGTCAGCGCGGTCAGCCCCCGCCGCCCCGCGCCCGCGGCCAGGTGCTCGATGAGCGAGCGTCCGATGCCGCGGCGGGCGGCGGCCGGGTGCACCGAGACCTGTTCGATGTGGGCCGCCCCGTCGACCGGGTCCGTGAGCAGATAGCCGATCGGGAGGTCGGCCGCGTCGGCCGCCACCCAGGCGCGGCCGGCCCGCCGGTAGGTGTCCAGGACGTCCAGGGAGAGCGGTTCGTCGTCGGCGATGGCCGCCATGCCGAGGGAGCGGAAGGGCTCGCCCGCGGCCCGTTCGATGTCCTGGAGCACGGGGAGGTCGGTCGGTGTGGCCGCTCGGATGCGCATACGACGAGTATGGCGCGCGGCCTCAACGGGTGTCGCGGGCCAGCAGACCGCCGTCGCGGGAGAACCGGGGCAGGAACAGGGCGAGGGCGGGGTCGCCGTACAGCGCGACGTACAGCTGGACCAGCTCCCCGTCCGAGACCTCGGCGCGGTCCGCCGGCAGCGGGTGCCGCTCGCGGAGCCCCGCCAGGAGCCGGTGCGCGGCGCGCGAGGTCGGCGGCAGCCGGAGGAGCACCGCCGCCCCCGCCAGCGGGACGGCCACCAGGGCGAGGGCCAGGACGAGCCCGCCGCCGGACGGCATGGCGGTCAGCAGCCCCGCCGCCAGCGTGAGCGGTACGCAGCCGAGCAGGGCCCGCACGAGCGGCGCGCGCCCCGGAGGCCGTACGAGACCGGCGCGCCCCAGCTCGCCCCACAGCGCGTCGACGGCCCGGCGCGCGGCCGGGCGGGCCGCCAACGCCCTTATGTCCAGAGCGCGTTGAAGTGAGCGGTGCACTCCGAGCTGTATCGGGTCGCGGGTCTGTCCCGGGCCGCCGTTGGCGCGAATGGTGCCCTTGCGCCCGGCGGCCACGGCTCCCCGCTGGTGCAGGGCGACGAGGGCCACGGTGACGGCGGCCCGCCGTCCGCCCCGCAGGAGGGCGAGCGCCTGCGGAGACAGCTCCACCCCCCGCGGGCTGCGGTTTCGCAACAGAACCGCCGCCGCGACCAGTTGGCCGCAGGCCGCGGCGAGGAACCACCACATCTCGATCGGCATCACGCCCACCCCCCAAGGGAGTTGTGCCCACGAGAAGCTTGATCGTCACGCGGCGCATGGCCGGATTCCATGGCCCGTAACGCCCGTTTGTGGGGTGGTATCCACCCTTTCTGAGCTCGGAATCATTTATTCCAAGCACCGCACAACTTTCGAGTAGCGTAATTGGCCGATCGCGAAAGGTTGACGGACGGCATTCCCGATCATTAGCTTGTCGGATGCCGCGCACACCATGCCCGGCCGCACGGCCTGAAATACTGCTCGACTCCCTGCAGAGGATCACCCCTTCCTCGCAGGTCCGAATACGGTCACCCGCCAGCCGGAGGCAGTACGTTGTATGAACACCCGAAAACGGGTGGGTTTGCGCTCGTGGCGTTCCCCCCACCCGTACAGTCCTTCACGCACCTTTCCCGCCCCCGCCGGGCCCCCCTGATCTGCGTCGGGGCCCCTGTAGCGAGCCAGTCGGCGGTGTTCTGACGGTCGTCCCGGTAGACGGCCCATCCTCTGCGGTTGCGAACCCATATCACGTCCGGCGTGCCTAGTGCGTCCTTTTTCCGCACTCCGTCACATGCCTGAGATGTGTCATGCCCATGCCCTTTTGAGGCCCATTCCGCATCACCTTTTCCCGACCCTTTACTGACGATCATTTTGCCTGGCTGGAAATCGCCTGCCTTGGTCCGGACTTTTATCGGACACGGGTGAATTCCGGCTGTCCGCCGTACACGAGTCGAAAGGTCCCGGCTGCGATGACCCACGCCCCCACTAAGGTCCTCACCAGGAAGCGCGTCCTGCCCAGCGGCGAGAACGGATCCCTCTGGGCCGCGCGGCCGTCCTACGGCGTCTTCGAGTTCCGCGGCAGGAAGCTGCGCATCGGCGTCGACGACCCTTCCGAGGTGCTGTTCCCCACCGACTGCGGCCTCAGCTTGGTCGCCGCGCTCGACGGTGAGCACGCCCTGGACCTCGAAGGCGTCCGCGCGCTCGACGTCGGCTGCGGTTCCGGCCTCTACACCGTCGCGCTGCTCGCCGCCGGCGCCGCGCACGTGACCGCGCTGGACATCAACGCCGCCTCGGCGCCCGAGACCCGGTCCAACGTCGAGCTCAACGGCCTGGACACCGGGCGCCTCTCCTGCGTGACGGCCGACCTGGCGCAGTACACCCCCGCCACCAAGTTCGACCTGGTCGTCACCAACCCGCCGCACCTGCCGCACGACCCGAGCTACGCCACCGACAACGGCCTCGAGACCGCCCTGGTCGCCGGCCGGAACGGCCGCGCGCTGTACGACGCCGTCGTCGCCCGCATGGACGACCTCCTCGCCCCTGGCGGCCGGCTGATCATGGCGCACTCCTCGCTCGCCGACGTCCCGCGCACCATCGCCGATCTCGAGATGCGCGGCTACGAGTGGCGCACGCTCGAAGTGTGCGAGATGGACATTCCGCTGCTGGCCTACGCGGAGCACAAGGAGACCATGCTCGGCATTCTCGAGGCCCAGCGGGCGATCGGCAGCGCCGAATTCGAAGGAGAGCGGTTCTCGGTCCACGCGCTGGAGTTCCGGCGGCCGGCCGACGCCGCGCTGTGAACCCCCGGAACTCCGCCGCGCGTTCCGAGCCGCAATTCAGCCCGCAGAGCTCCGCACCGCACCACCACACCACGAGGGACATCAGATGACCGCTGAGACCGCTGAGGGAAGCACGCTGCGCGTCACGGCAGCCGAGGTGAACGGACTGCTCGGCCGCTATATCACGGAGACGTTCGACGCCGACCGGAAGGCCGCGCTGCGCGAGCAGTTCGCCTCGGAACACATCGTCCCGCTCCGGCAGCTCTGTCCGCCCGAACTCTTCGCGCCGATCAAGGACGAGGCCTGCTCCATCATGGACAGGTACGGGGTGAACCACGACCTCGTCTTCGAGATCACCGACAACACGCCGCGCAGCATGACCACGGTCGGGCAGCCGGTGATCAAGGACGAAGGCCCGCTGATCGACGCCTTCTACTTCTCGTCCGAACTTCTCGGATTCGTCTCCGACATCGTCGGCGAGCAGGTGCACTCCTGCCCGTACGCCGGCGAGCACTACGTCATCAGCCGCCTCGGCAGGTCCGGTGACACCCACGGCTGGCACTGGGACGACTACACCTACGGCATCATCCTGGTCCTCGAAGCCCCGCACTACACCGAGGGCGGATTCGTCCAGGCCGTCCCCCACACCTCCTGGGACAAGGAGAACCCGGACGTCTACGGCGCCCTGATCAGCAGTCAGGTCCGTTCGTACGCGCTGGAGGCGGGCGACGCGTACGTCGTCAAGACCAACACCACGATGCACCGCGTGCACCCCATCCGCGGCGAGGGCCGCCGCACCATCGTCAACATGACGCTGGCCAGCTCCGAGGACCTGACCAAGTCGCTGACGCACGAGACCAACGACACCCTCTTCGGTGGCGTCCGGGACCCCCGAAGTGCCGGCTGAACCGATGCGGCCGTCCACCGAGGAGCCGTCGGTGCCCTCCCGTGAGCCGATGCCGTCCCACCGCACCGAGACCCCGCGCGCCGGCGACGGCGTGCGCCCCGGCCGGTCGACACAGCCGCGTGAGACGATGCGCGGCCTGCCGCGCGCCGTGCAGCCCTTCCTGACCTGGGTGACCGGAGTGCCCCTGGCCGGTGCCCGGCCGCGGGTGCTCTGGCGGCCGACCCTGGCCCTGATCGCCGGGGCCGTGCAGACCGCCTTCGGCATCGCCCTCGGCGTCTACGCGCTGACCTGCCCGTGGTACGTCCTCGTCCCGCTGGTGCTGCTCTCCTGGCCCACCACCGCCGGCGGCATGCGCCGCCTCGACGTGGTCGTCGTCCACCAGACGCTGCACAAGATGTTCACCGGCTCCACCGCCGGGAACCGCGTCGTCAGCGAGATCATCACCACCCTGCTGTGGCGCCCGCCGTACGACGGGAACCGCCAGGAGCACCTCACCCACCACGCCTTCCCCTGCTCCCTCAAGGACGGCGACACCGTCTACCTGCAGAGCACCGGCGCCCGGCCCGGCATGACCCGGCGGGAGTTCCGGCGCTACCTGCTCAAGGCCGTCCTGTCCCCGGCGCACCACTGGGGTTTCCTCTCCAGCCGGATCCGCGCCAACTTCCTCGCCCGGTCGCCGCTCTACCGCATGGTGATGGCGTACACCTACCTCGCCGGCACCGCCGCCTTCCTCTGGTTCACCGGCTGGTGGCTCCCCTGGCTGCTCTTCTGGTTCCTCCCGGCCACCTTCTTCTTCCAGAACCAGACCCTGCTCTACACCCTCAGCGAGCACCGCTGGTGGCTGTACGACAACGCCGAGCGGCTCACCAAGGCCCAGCGCGACCAGCTCACCTTCGGCCGCTTCTGCGGCGCGCCCGTCCCGGACACCACCGGCGCCGGACCGCTCGCCCGCTGCGGCGCCTGGACCGGCTGGTGGCTGCGCATGGTGCTGCTCTACGCGCCGTACCGGACGTGGATACTCGTCGGCGACACCGTCCAGCACGACCTCCACCACGTCCGCCCGAAGGTCGACTGGGCGAACTCCTCCTGGATCCGCAACGAGGACCTGGCGACCGGCAACGCCGAACGCTACTTCGAGGCGTGGGGCGGCCTGCTCACCCACGTGTACGTCGGCAACAGCGTCCGCGACTGGGTCACCGCCACACCGTCCGCACCACTCACCACCACCAGGACGGGGTGACCCGATGACCTCCGGACCCCACTCCGTGCTCGTCGTCGACGGCACCGGACGCGGCCACGCGATCTGCGACCTGTTCACCCGCACCGACCCGCACGTGACCGTCCACTACGGCCCCGGCTGCGACGTCGTCGACCACCCGCGCATCCTGCCCGCCGGCTCGATCAGGCTCGACGATCCCCGCACGGCCCTCGACTACCTGGCCGCGCACCCCGTCGAGTTCGTCTTCGTCTCCAACATCGACGCCCTGTCCCAGGGGTACGTCGACGAGCTGCGCCGGGCCGGCCACCGGGTCATCGGGCCCACCGCGGCCGCCGCCGCCCTGGAGTCCAGCAAGACCCGCGGCAAGGAGTTCTGCCGCGACCACGGCATCCCCGTCGCTGAGTTCGAGGTGTTCACGGACGCGGCGAAGGCGAGGGAGTACGTCGCCTCGCGGCCGTACCACTGTGTCGTCAAGACCGACGGGCTCACCCCGGACGGCGACGGATCGGTGGTCTGCGACACCCCGGGCGAGGCCCTCGCGGCGATCGACCGGTTCGAGGCGGAGGCCGCGCGCGCCGCCGACGCCGGCGACGGCCCCGGGCTGCGGCTCGTCGTCGAGGAACGCCTCACCGGCCGCGAGATCTCGGTGTTCGCCCTCCTCGACGGCGACAGCGCCCTCGTCTTCCCGACCGCCATGGACTACAAGCGCACCCTGGAGGCCGACGCCGGCAAGAACTGCGACGGCATGGGGTCCGTGGCCCCGCACCCGTACGACAGTCCCGCGCTGTGCGAGGAGCTGCGCGCCACGCTCGTCGACCCGCTGGTGCGCGGACTGCGGGCGGAGGGGCTCGACTTCACCGGCTTCGTCTACATCGGCGCCATGCTCACCCCCCGCGGCCCGGTCGTCATCGAGATCAACGCCCGGTTCGGCGACTCCGAGGCCCAGGTCGTCCTGCCGGGCGTCCGCAGCGACTTCACCGAGCTGTGCCGCGCCGTCCTCGCCCGCGACCTCGCCCGGCACCGGCTCGACACCGACGGCCTCGCCCGCTGCTCCGTCGCCCTGGTCCAGGGCTGCCTGGACCAGGCCGACCCGCAGGCCCTGGTCGGCTGGCCCTTCGGCGCCTTCGCCACCGGCCAGCCGGTCCACGGCCTGGACCGGTCCGACGGGCCCGCCGAGCCCCGCCCGGCCGACGGCCCCGCCGAGACGGTCGTCTTCTGCGCCAACGTGCGCCGCGACACCGCCGGCGTGCCGCGGACCACCGGCGGCCGCGTCGTCCACGTCGTCGGCGCCGGGCGGACGCCCGAGCAGGCCCGGCGCAGGGCCTACGACCGCATCCAGCGCATCTCCTTCCCCGGCATGCGCTACCGCACCGACATCGGGGCCGAACCGGCCGCGGCCACCGCGCCGCACGCCGACGCCGTCCCCACAGGGAAGTGAGAACGCCATGCCCCGCAGAAAAGCGTTCGTCCTCTTCGAGCTGATGAACGCCATGCTCTACACCGCGCAGGAGGCCAAGGCGCGAGGCTTCGACATCGTCGCCCTCAACCACAACCCCCTGTGCGCGGCCGGCCCCTTCACCGTCCCGGACGGCCTCGTCGACGAGCGCGTCACCATCGCCTCGTGGACCGACACCCCGGCGCTCGACGCCGTCCTGAAGGACCTGGCCGACCGGTACGACATCGTCGGCACGCACAGCATGTTCGAGCCGACCCTGCCCCACCAGGCCGCCCTGCGGCAGCTCGCCGGCCTCCCGACGACCGACCCGGCGACCCTGCTGCGCATCCTCGACAAGACCCGGGTGCGCGCCACGCTGCACGACGCGGGCCTCTCCGCGCTGCGCGGAGTCCCGCTCGACGAGGCGCTGGCCTGGGAGAACTGGGAGTTCTCCCGGGCGGCCGTCCTGAAGCCCGCCAACGGCACCGGCAGCGCGCTCTGCTTCGAGGTCTCCACCCTCGCCGAACTGCGCGACACGGCCGAGCGGGTCCGCACCGCCGACGTCGTCAACCCCCTGATGCGCGACTACATCCGGGCCCACGGCGGCTTCGTCCTGGAGGAGAAGGCCGAGGGCGAACTCCTCTCCGTCGAATCCGTGGTGCACCGCGGCGAGGTCGGCTTCGTCACCCTCACCGGACGGTACGTCCTCGCCGCCGACCCGGTCGTCGAGCAGGGCATGCAGACCCCCTACCACCACCCGCGCCTCGCCGAGCTGGTGGAGAAGTCGCGCGCGGTCCACGAGTGCCTGGGCTTCCACCACGGGCCCACCCACCTGGAGTTCATGGTCGCCGACGACGGCACCGCCGAACTCATCGACTTCAACCCGCGCGCCGCCGGCTTCGCCTCCCCGGTGTCCATCGGAGAGGCGTACGGACTCGACTACGCGAGCGTCCTCGTCGACGTCGGCTGCGGCATCGCCCCGGACCTCGGCTTCACCGCCCGGCCGCCCCGGTACGCGGTCGAGATGGTGGTCCTGCCCCCGCCGGGCACCACCGAGTTCCGCACCATCGAGTTCCCCGCCGACAGCATCGCCGCCCGCGCCACCAAGAGCCCGGGGGAGCGGCTCAGCGGCCGCGCCGACCAGCTCGACGCCGTCGGCATGTTCATCGTCACCGCCCCCACGGCCGCCGAGGCGCACCGGCGCGGCCTCGCCGCCCGCCAGGAGGTCGTCGTCAACGGCGTACGGCTCGGCGACAACCCGCACAACACCGTCGCCTTCTCCGAGCACATCGGCCGGGAGCTGCCCGCGCCCGCCGGACCGCAGTCGTGACCGCCCCCGCACCCGACAGAGAGGGAACCATGAACCAGGGCCCAGGCCTGGCCGAGGTGTACGAGGACCGTGAATCGGCGGTCCGCTCCTACGCGCGGTCCTTCCCCGCCACCTTCGAGACCGCCAGCCGGGAGTTCCTGGTCAGCGCGGACGGAACCCGCTACCTCGACTTCCTCGCCGGGGCCGGCGCCCTGAACTACGGCCACAACCCGGAGTTCGCCAAGCGGGCCCTCATCGACCACATGGAGCGCGACGGCCTGACCCACGGCCTCGACCTGGCGACCACCGTCAAGCAGGACTTCCTCGAGACCTTCCGGGACCTCGTGCTGAGGCCGCGCGGCCTCGACCACAAGGTGCAGTTCTGCAGCCCGTCGGGGACCAACGCGGTCGAGGCCGCCCTCAAGGTCGCCCGCCTGGTCACCGGGCGGACCAACGTGATCGCCTTCGGCGGCGGTTTCCACGGCATGAGCACCGGCGCGCTCGCCGCGGTCGGCTCCGACTTCTACAAGCAGGGCCTGCGCCCCACCCTCTCCGGGGTCACCCACGTGCCCTACCCGGACTCCCCGATGGGCCCGTTCGACAGCCTGGACCTCCTCGACCGGCTGGTGGGCGACCCCAGCTCCGGCGTCGAGAAGCCGGCCGCCGTGCTCCTGGAGACCGTCCAGTGCGAGGGCGGGGTGTACGTCGCCCCCGACGCGTTCCTCACCGGGCTGCGCCGCTGGTGCGACACCCACCGGGTGCTCCTCGTCGTCGACGACATCCAGGTCGGCTGCGGCCGTACCGGCTCGTTCTTCTCCTTCGAAGAGGCCGGCATCGCCCCCGACCTGATCACCCTCTCCAAGTCGATCAGCGGCTACGGCCTGCCGATGGCGCTGCTGCTGCTCAAGCCCGAGTACGACATCTGGAAGCCGGGCCAGCACAACGGCACCTTCCGCGGCAACCAGCTCGCCTTCGTCGCGGCCACCGCCGCCCTGCGCGCCCACTGGGCGGACGGCGCCGACCCGGCCTTCGGCGCCGAGGTGCGCCGCAAGGGCGAGCTGGTCACCGACCTCCTGCGGCGCGAGGTCGGCACCCGCTTCGGCGCCCTGCTGCGGGGCCGCGGCCTCATCCAGGGCATCGACCTCAGCGGCACCAACATCTCCGGCGCCAAGGTCTCCCGCCGCTGCTTCGAACACGGACTGATCGTGGAGACCTGCGGCCGCGACAGCGAGGTCGTCAAGATCCTGCCGCCGCTGATCGCGGAGGACAGCAGCCTGCTGCGGGGCCTGGAGATCATCGTCGAGGCCCTCTACGACGAGGCGGAAGGCGCCCGCAGGCGCCCCGCGACCGACGGACGCGCCCCGGTGGCCGCGGCCTCATGACGACGAGCGAAGGAGCGGCCCACGTGGACACCGACACCCCCTCCCGTACCCCCGACGGCGGCGACACCCCCGCCACCATCCTGATCATCGGCGGACGGCTGGAAGCCCTGCGCAAGGCCAAGGAGCTCGGCCTGCGGATCGTCTTCCTCCAGCACAAGGAGCGCCTGCTCCCCGGCCAGGCCGAGGTCGCCGACGTGCTGCTGCTGGTGGACTACCTCGACTGGGAGGTGACCCGCCCCCTCGTCCGCGCCGCCCACGAGGCGTACGGCTTCACCGCGGTCATGACCCTGGTGGAGCAGGCCACCGAACTGGCCGGGCGGATCAACGACATGCTGGGCTTCGACGGCACCTCCTACGAGGTGGCGCGGCGCTTCCACGACAAGCTGCGGATGCGCGAGTGGCTGCACAGCACCGGCTTCGAGTCGGTGGGCTGCGCCGAGGTCGCCTCCGCCGACGACGTGCGCGACTTCGCCGGACGGTACGGCTTCCCGGTCATCGTCAAGCCGCTGGACGGCACCGCCAGCCGGGGCATCGCGGTCATCCACGGTCCGGAGGAGGCGGACGAGGCGTGGGCGGAGCTGACCGGCCTGCGCGGCCGCGACGACCTGCCGATGGCCACCTTCTACCCCGTCGACCGCTTCATCGCCGAGGAGTACATCGACGGCGTCGAGTACAGCGTCGAGAGCTTCTCCTTCGACGGCCGGCACATCGTCGTCTCGATCACCGACAAGTTCGCCGACGGCTGCGTCGAGATGGGCCACGCCCTCCCGGCGATCCTGAGCGCCGAGGACGAGACCGTCATCGAGGACCACGTCGTCGGCTTCCTCACGGCCATGGGACTGAAGGACGGTGTCGGCCACACCGAGATCAGGCTCTCCTCGAAGGGCCCGCGGATCATCGAGGGCCACGACCGGGTCGCCGGCGACCGGCTCCTGGACTTCATGTCCGTCACCCACGGCTTCGACATCGAGCGGTACGCCTCCGGCTGGCCGACCCGCGTCCTGCCCGCCCTCACCGCCCGCCCGGAGCCCGTCCTCGGCGCCGCCACCAAGTGGGTCAACGGCGAGCCCGGCATCGTCGAGGGCGTCGAAGGGGTGGAGGAACTGCGCGCCGAGCCCGGGGTGTTCGGTGTCGACGTCCACGTGGCCCCCGGCGACGTGATCGAGCCGATGAGCGACAACTTCGGCCGCCACGTGCAGGTCCTGGTCACCGCCGACACCACCGCGGCCGCCATCGAGCGCATCGACGCGCTCATCGGCCGGGTGCGGGTCGTCACCCGTCCCGCCGCGGGCTGAGCCCGACGCCGCCCCCACGAGTCAACGAGAGAGAGCCGGGACAGTGGCAACCACCCTCGCACCCGAGACGGTCTGGCAGAGGCTCGGCGTACCGCGCCTGAAGGGAAACGGAAGGTTCGTCTCCGCCAGCCTCATCGACAGCCTCGGCACCGGGCTGATCATGGCGTTCACCCTGGTGTACTTCGCCAGGACGACCTCGGTCTCCGTCACGGCCATCGGCGCCGCGATGACCGTCGCGCGGCTGATCGCCCTGCCCGCCTCGATCGTCGTGGGGCCGCTGATCGACCGGTTCAGCGCCCGCCGGACCGCCGCTTGGGGCAACCTCGTCTCGGTCGCCGGATACCTCGGCTTCCTCATGGCCCACTCCGTGTGGCAGATCATCCTCGTCGTCTTCCTGGTGCAGGTCGGCCACACCACCTACTGGACCTCCAGCAGCGGTCTGGTGGTGCTGGCCTCGCCGGAGGACCGGCGCACCAGCTGGTTCGGCTTCATGACGGCCCTGCGCAACACGGCGATGGGCATCGGTGGCGCGCTCGCCGCCTTCGCCTTCACCCTGGGCGAGGGGACCGCCCTGCACGCCATCGTGGTCGGCAACGCGGTCAGCTACGTCCTGGCCGCGACCCTGCTGTTCTCGTGGCGGCCGGCCCGGCAGGAGCCCGCCGCACCGGCCACCGGCGCCGACGTCGCGGAGCAGGTGCAGCAGGTCAAGGCCGGTTACGCGACGGTCCTGCGGGACGTCTCGTACACCCTCCTCATCGGCGTCAACGCCACCCTGGTCTTCGGCCAGATGCTGATCAAGGTGCTCCTCGCGATCTACATCGTCGACGCCCTGGAGCTGCCCGCCTGGACCGCCGGCACCCTCATCGTGGTCAACGCGGTCCAGGTCTCGCTCACCCAGACTCTCGTCTCCAAACGGACCGAGGGGTCCCGGATGACCCGGGTCATCATGCTGGCGGCGGTGCTCAACGCGGCCGCCTTCGGCCTGTTCGCCGTCCTCTACACGACCCCCGACGCCGTCACCTACGTGGGGCTCTTCCTGGCGATGGTCGTCTTCACCCTCGCCGAGGTCATCGCCTTCCCCGCCGTCGAGACGCTCAGCGTGTCGATGGCACCCGCGCACATCCGTGGCCGCTATCTGGCCACCTACCAGTTGTCCTGGACCGTCGGCGAGGTCGCCGCGCCAGGTCTGCTCACGTTCCTGCTCGCCAGGGGCGAGGTCCTGCCGATGCTCTTCCTGCTGGGGCTGAGCCTGCTGGCGATCCCGCTGCTGCTGGTGCTGGAACGGCGAGCGCAGCACACCACGAAGTCGATCGGAGAAACCGCATGAGGACAGTCGCAGTGATATCGACGCGTGGCTTCGGAGTCTTCCGCCACGACCTGCTGGTGGAGCCGGAGAAGGTCCACTTCGTCGGCATCTTCTCCGAGCAGGACAGCGCCAACGTCTCGGACGCCGAGCGGGCCTACTTCCACCGGATCCACGTCGTCCCGTGCGGCCTGGAGGACCCGTCGTACACCGAGTCCTCGATCGTCGACCCGGCCGCCACCCGGGCCATCGTCCGGGAGCTGGCCGCCGGGGCCGGGCCCGGCGAACTCACCCTGCACTGCTTCGACGAGCGCAACCTGCTGCTGACGGCCGAACTGCGCGAGGAGTTCGGCCTCGCCGGGCCGACCTACGAGCAGCTCCTGCCGTACCGCGACAAGTGCCTGATGAAGGAGAAGCTGGCCGGAACCGGGCTGCGCGTGCCCCGCTTCGGGCGCTTCGACCAGCAGGCCTTCCAGGACGACCCGGCCGCCTGCCTGGACCGCATCGTCGCGGACGTCGGCATGCCGTTCGTCCTCAAGCCGGTCGACGCCGCCTCCGCCGACGGCGTGTACAAGGTCTTCACGGCGGAGGAGTTCCACGCCCTCCCGCGCGACCTCGGCCGCAGCTACGAGTACGAGGAGCACATCGACGGCACCATGTACAGCGTCAACCTCGTCGTCCAGGACGGCCGGACCGTCTTCGGCGGGGTGACGGAGTACCTGGTCAACTCCACCGAGGTGCAGCGCGGCCGGGTCAACGCCGACATCAACCTCATCGACTCCGACCCGCGCGTCCCGCGCATGATCGAGTTCGCCGAGACGGTCCTCGACGCGCTCGGCAAGCTCGACGGGGCGAGCCACCTGGAGCTGTTCCACACCAAGGACGACGAGCTGGTCTTCCTGGAGGTCGGCGCCCGTTTCAAGGGACTTGCCGGACTCGCCGCCATGCAGCAGAACTACGCGATCGCGCTGCTCAACCTGGCCTTCGAGATCGAGGCGGGCCTGCCGAGCCACCCCTGGGACCAGGAGCAGATGTACTGCTTCGACGCCGTCATGCCCAAGCGGCCGGGGATCGTCGCCGAGCTGGTGGACCCGGACGTGGAGAGCGAGGTCGAGATGAGGTGGAAGGTCCGCGTCGGCGAGGAGATCAAGCAGGGCGCCTCCCTCATCGACAACGGCGGCATGTTCCTGGTCCGCAACCACGACTACGAAGCCCTCTACCGCGACTTCGAACGGCTCGCCTCCTACGAGCCCATCCGGTACGAGGACTGAGCGTGCTCCGCAGACGACGCCCCGAACCCGTCGACATCGCACCGGTCCGTTCCGCGGTGGAAAACATTGTCGAATCGGACCGGTTCGACGGATGGCTGATCGAGACCCCGGACCACGTCCTGGTCCAGATCGCCGCCCCGTTGGAGATGCTCCAGTTCCAGTACTTCCTGACGCCCCCTCAGGATCATCTCCTCGTCCGGGCGTCGCGGGTGGTGTGGGAGGCTGTCGCCGGCCTCCTGGACGACTGTCCGGACGATCTGGCCGCCGCCTTCGCCGCGCTCGGCGCCTCCCTCGGGGAGCGCGCCCCCGAGCCGGATCCCGCCACGGCGGGGGGTTCCGCCCCGGCGGGCGGCCAGGGGTGAGCCACCCGCCCCCCGCTCCGGCCCCGCGCCGGGCGAGGAACGACAGGAGAACCTCCGTGCACTACACCGGGCTCGACCTCGACCGGGCCGGCGGCCGACGCACCGACGCCGCGTGGATCACGGGCCTCGCCGCCCGCCCCGGCACCCGGGTCGTCCCGCTCTGGCAGGACCAGTGCCTCGTGCGGGACGGCGCGCCGGTGACCCTCGGGGCGGGGGAGGCCCGCGCGCTCCTCGACGCGGTCCCGGAGCCGGTGTTCCTGGGTCTTGACGGCGAGACCGCGATCCTCGCGGCCGACCTGTCCGGCCTTCCCCGGGAGGAGGCGCTCACCCTCGCGGGGGCGGACGCCGCGCAGGACGTACGCGCCCTGGTGTCGTCCATCGACACGGCGCAGGCGGGTCTCCTCGCGTACGCCCGGGGCATCACGCACTGGGCGCGGGGCCAGCGGTTCTGCGGGGCCTGCGGCGGACGGGCGGAGAGCCGCGACGGAGGTCACCTGCGGGTCTGCCGGGACTGCGGCAAGCTCCTCTTCCCCCGGATCGAGCCGGCGGTGATCGTCCTGGTGGAGCGGGCCGGTGAGCCCCGGCGCTGCCTCCTCGGCCGGCACGCGGGCTCCGGGCCGGAGGCCTTCTCCACCCTCGCCGGTTTCGTCGAGATCGGCGAGAGCCTGGAGGACGCCGTCCGCCGCGAGGTCTTCGAAGAGGCCGGTGTGGTGGTCAAGGACGTCGTCTACCAGGGCTCGCAGGCCTGGCCGTTCCCGGCCGGGCTGATGGTGGCGTTCCGGGCCGAGGCGGTCTCGGACGAGTCGGTCGCGGACGGCGAGGAGGTCGTCGAGACCCGCTGGTTCACCCCCACCGAACTGCGCGCGCACATCGAGGCCGGCCACGGCTACCGGCCGGACTCCATCGGCAGATTCCTCATCGAGAGCTGGATTGCGGAGAACGAGAACGCGGATGACGACACCACAGAGAACACAGCCCCCTACGGACCCGAGCGGTGACGACGAGTCGGCGCGCGGGAACCCCGCCTCAGGGGTTCCCGGCGCCGGCCCCGGCCCCTCCCCGGAACCCGGTTCCGGGCCTTCGCGCCCCGGAATTCCCGGATCGCGCGTCCTGGGAATTCCCGCCGCCTCCCCGGAAGCGGCGCTCGGCTATTTCCTCCATGCCCGGCTGGCCTGCGAGACCGACCCCTACGACGTCCACCACGACCTCGCCGCCGGAGTGCCGGGCTTCGTCCTGGTCGACGCCCGGTCGAAGGCCGCGTTCGAGGAGGAGTGCCTGCCCGGCGCCCTCGGCCTGCCGCACGCCGAACTGACCGACGCCGTCCTGAGCGGGCTCGACCCCGAGCCGGTCTACGTCACCTACGGCTGGGGCCCCGCCTGCAACGCGGGCTCCAGGGCCGCCGCGAAGCTCGCGGCGGCCGGTTTCCGGGTCAAGGAGATGCTCGGCGGCCTCGAGTACTGGAAACGGCAGGACCATCCCACGACGAAGGCGAGGCGGTAGCGGTGGTAGCGGTGTCGAACGAGATCAAGCTGGTCATCGACGAGGTCAACGAGATACGCCGGGAGCTCGTCCCCGGAGCGGATGTCACCGGCCCCGTCTTCCTCGCCGAGCTGCTGCGCCGGCTGGAGGCCTCCGAGCACGTCCGCGACCAGCCGGCGGCCCGGGCCTTCATGGACGACCTGCGCGAGAACCTGGGCGAGGACCTGCGCGAGGACTTCGGCGAGAACGGCGAGGGGCAGCGGGAGCTCCGGCTGCGCCGGACCAAGGAGCACATCAACACCGAACGTGATCGGCATCTCTTCTCGCTCTTCAACGCCTCTTATTTCCCGCGTCTCTCCCTTGACTACCTCACCTATGAGCCGCTGCCGACCCATCCCCATCTGGCCCGCCGCTACGGCAGCAACACCATGCCGGTGAACATCACCGCGTGTACGGACGGATTCAATTCCCGGGTGGTCGTCGCGCTCTTCCCGGAGAACCACATCGACGGCCGTCAGGACCCCGACGACCTCATTTTCTATTTCATCGACAAATTCGTCGAACGGCACAACCGCATCACGCGGAAGATGATCGACGAAGTGATGGCACCGGGCAGTTTCCCGCTCATCCAGGGGGCCGACGACGAGCTGGTCGAGGCGGCCTCCTCGTGGTGGGTGCGGCTGCACGAATTCCACCACCGGCAGGGCGACATGCCGATCCCGGACTATCTGCACGCGAAGAAGCTGAAGCCCCTCGCCGGCCTGGAGGAGCTGCGGGTCGACGTCTCCTCCATGCTGGTGTGCCTGGAGGACCGCGAACTCCCGGCGGAGGAGGCGCGGCGCGCGTACGAGTACATCCTCGCCGAGCGGCTGCTGCGGTACGCCGTCGAGGGCATACCGCGGCCCAACTACGACGCCGTCGCCTCGCAGTTGCTCTTCAACTACCTCTCGGCACACGGCGGGATCGAGCTGCGGGACGAGCGCATCCACCTCCGTCCGGAGCTGCCCGCGGTCCTGGCGAGTTTCCTCGGGGAGATCCAGGCCGTGGAGCGGCGGATCCACAGTGCGTCGGTGGCCGAGGTGAAGTCCGGGCTCCTGGAGTTCACCAACCGGTACACCGAGTACGACGAGGAGGCGGGGGACTACCGCCACATCCCGTTCTTCGCCGACGTCAAGCAGCGGCTCGGGGTCTGAGCGACGGTGCGGTCGCTGCCGGCGGAGCTGGTGCTGAGGGCGAGCCGCGACCGCGCGTTGCGGTCGCCGCTGCGGAGGACGGAGCTGGGCTACGGCACGGCCGGCGCGGCGCTGCACGAACTGGCCCTGACGGGGAGGATCACCGTGGCGCCCGACGGGATCCTCGTCTGCCGCGCGGAGCGCTGTCCCGACCGGGCGGTGGACCTGGCGCTGGAGCGCCTGCTGTTCGCGGAGCGCGCCCGCGGCCCCCGGGCCTGGGTGGAACGCCTGGGCGCCGAGCTCCTCGACGTGACCCGCGCCGAGCTGCTGACCCGGGGGCTGCTGGTGCCGGTGCGGCGCCGGATGCTGGGCGTGGTGCCGGTACGGGAGTACCGGCCCGCGGCCGTCCGGGAGCGGGACGAGGGCCCGGCGGCCGAGGGGCCGCGGCGCGAGGCGTGGCGCGACGAGGTCGTCACGGAGCTCTTGCACGCCGTCCGCCACCCCTGCCGGCCCCGTCCCGTCCCCGCGCACACGGGCCCGATCACGGACGCGGTGGCCTCGGCGATGAAGGCGGCGACCTACCGGCTGGCCTTCCCGGGCTGACCTTCCCCGGCCGGCCGCGGTCCCCGCGTCCGCCCACGGTCGGTCCGCCCGCCTTCGGTCAGCGGGCCGTGGCGGTGATCAGCTCCTCGGCGTGGGTGTTCACCGCCTGCGGGGTGCCCGTCAGGTCGAGGACGAAGAGGGGGACTCCCAGGCCGTCCGCGCGGGCGCGGGCCTCGGGGGTGTAGCCCGCGAGGGAGAAGAAGACACTGACGGCGGCGTTGCTGAGGCCGTTCAGCCAGAGGCACTCGACGGCGCGGAGCGTGGCCGGCCGGGTGCTCGGGTCGACCTGGGCGACGAGGCCCGGCGCGCGGAGATCGGCGCCGGAGGCGGACCGTTCCTCGGGCTGCACGACGTCCCGGAATCCCAGCCACCGCAGATATCCGGCCGCCGCGGCGACGGCGTCGCGCGCGGTGCGGATCGTGACGGGCCGGAACGCGCCCCTCCCCTCGGCCACGATCGGCACGGACCGACGGCCCCGGCCCTGACCGGTGCTCTCCCACAGGGGCGCTTCCTGCGCCGGCGGCACGGCGGCCCCGTCCCGGCCCTCGCCCCTGCGGTCCGCCGGGGCTCCTCCGCCGAGCAGGACCTCGCCGCCCGCGCCCACCGCGGCGGCCACCCCGCCCCGCCCGGCGTCCGCGGCGCCGCTCGCGGCGTCCCCGTGGCCCGCGGCCTGCCGCTCGGGCCCCGCGGCGGCCTCGGGATCGGGCCGCGGACCCGTGGTCCGGGTGTCCGCCGGATCCGGCCCGTCGGCGCCGAAGCCGTGCGCCGCATCGGGCCCGTCGCCGTGCGGGGGGTGGACCGGGACCCGCAGCACCGTGCCGCAGGTGCAGCCCAGCTCCGGATGGGGCCATTCGTCCTCGCGGCCGCAGGCCCCGCAGCGCACCAGGACCCACTCGTCCGTCCAGTTGCGGTGCGTCACCGGCTCCGCCGTCGCCCCTTCGACGACCGGCGGCACGACCGGAGCACCGCAGGCGCACGGGAAGACCGGTGGCGCGTAACTCTGCGTACGGAGGCATGCCGGGCAGCGCACCGGTACCGATTCACCCAGACCCACACCGAACCCCCTGTCGTCCCGACCCCATCGTCCACCAATCCGGCCGCCGAGGGGAGGGAGTTCGGCCATCGTCCCCTGCTGCTCCCTTGACGGCTCTCGGCCCCTCGACCTACATTGCTTCCGTATAGCAGAACATTACTTCCGCAATACGGAAACGAGCTCGTCGAGACGAGGAGCCCGGATCCGCCTGGCCGAAGCAGGAGCCCTCCCATGCCCCGTATGACCGCCGCCGCAGCGGCCGTTGAGATCCTCAAGCGCGAAGGCGTCACCAACGCGTTCGGCGTGCCCGGCGCGGCGATCAACCCCTTCTACCGCGAGCTCAAGAACGTCGGCGGCGTGAGCCACACCCTCGCCCGCCACGTCGAAGGCGCCTCGCACATGGCCGAGGGCTACACCCGCGCCAAGGCCGGCAACATCGGCGTCTGCATCGGTACGTCCGGCCCCGCCGGCACCGACATGATCACCGGTCTGTACTCCGCGATCGCCGACTCGATCCCGATCCTGTGCATCACCGGCCAGGCCCCGGTCTCGAAGCTCCACAAGGAGGACTTCCAGGCCGTCGACATCGCGTCGATCGCCAAGCCGGTCACCAAGGCCGCCACCACGGTCCTGGAGGCCGCCCAGGTCCCCGGCGTCTTCCAGCAGGCCTTCCACCTGATGCGCTCCGGCCGTCCCGGCCCGGTCCTCATCGACCTGCCGATCGACGTCCAGCTGACCGAGATCGAGTTCGACCCGGAGACGTACCAGCCGCTGCCGGTCTACAAGCCGTCCGCGACCCGCGCGCAGGCCGAGAAGGCCCTGGGCTTCCTGCTGGAGTCCGAGCGTCCGCTGATCGTCGCCGGTGGCGGCATCATCAACGCCGACGCCTCCGACCTGCTGGTCGAGTTCGCCGAGCTCACCAACATCCCCGTCATCTCCACCCTCATGGGCTGGGGCACCATCCCGGACGACCACGAGCTGGCCGCCGGCATGGTCGGTGTGCAGACCGCGCACCGCTACGGCAACGCGACGTTCCTCGAGTCGGACTTCGTCCTCGGCATCGGCAACCGCTGGGCCAACCGCCACACCGGTTACAACATGGAGGCCTACACCAAGGGCCGGAAGTTCGTCCACGTCGACATCGAGCCGACCCAGCTCGGCAAGATCTTCGCCCCGGACTTCGGCATCGCCTCCGACGCCAAGGTCGCCCTGGAGCTCTTCGTCGAGATCGCCAAGGAGTGGAAGGCCGCGGGCAAGCTCCCGGACTTCGGTGCCTGGGCCGCCTCCGCGCAGGAGCGCAAGGCGACGCTGCAGCGCCGTACGCACTTCGAGAACGTCCCGATCAAGCCGCAGCGCGTCTACGAGGAGATGAACCGGGCGTTCGGCCCCGACACCCGGTACGTCACCACCATCGGCCTCTCCCAGATCGCCGCCGCGCAGTTCCTGCACGTCTACAGGCCGCGCCACTGGATCAACTGCGGCCAGGCGGGCCCGCTCGGCTGGACCATCCCGGCCGCCATCGGTGCCGCCACCGCGGACCCGGAGACCCCGATCGTCGCCCTCTCCGGCGACTACGACTTCCAGTTCATGATCGAGGAGCTGGCGGTCGCCGCCCAGCATAAGGTCCCCTACGTCCACGTCCTGGTGAACAACGCCTACCTGGGTCTGATCCGTCAGGCGCAGGGCGGTCTCGGCATCAACTTCGAGGTCAACCTCGAGTTCGAGAACATCAACACCCCGGAGCTCGGCGTCTACGGCGTCGACCACGTCAAGGTCGCCGAGGGCCTGGGCGTCAAGGCGATCCGCGTCACCGACCCGGAGAAGCTGGGCGAGGCGTTCGAGCAGGCCAAGAAGCTGGCCGTCGAGCACCAGGTCCCGGTCGTCGTCGAGGCGATCCTGGAGCGCGTCACCAACATCGCGATGAGCAAGACGGTCGACATGAGCGACGTCACCGAGTTCGAGGAGCTCGCGACCGAGCCCGGCCACGCGCCGACCGCGATCAAGGCCCTCCAGGTCTGATCCGCCCCGGCCCCCGCCCCGTCAGCACCGGGGCGGGGGCCGCGGCGCGCGCCCGGGTGGCAGCCTTACGGAGCCTTCCACGGCCCCGGCCGGCTCCCCGGGGCCCCCGGCAGTACACGAAGACCGCGCGAGGCGTCTCCACGCCTCACGTGGTCTTCGTCATGCCGCCGTCCACTAGGGCGTGTTTCGAAAGTCCCGTCTGGCCGGGGACGCCTGGCACGCACGCTCGCTGCGTTGTCGGTCGTCGGCGCAGCCCGCTGCGCTCTCCTCCCTCCGCCTTGCGA
>NZ_JBIBHT010000007.1:0-519509 GCF_042957155.1 Streptomyces sp. NPDC008121
GGGGGCGTCTGGTGCGTGCGATCGCAAGGCGGAGGGAGGAGAGCGCAGCGGGCTGCGCCGACGACCGACAACGCAGCGAGCGTGCGTGCCAGGCGTTCCCGGCCAGACGGGACTTTCGAAACACGCCCTAGGGGTCAGGACGGGGACGGCTCGGGGCCGGGGGTGCCGAACCCGGGGCGGTTTCGCTTCCCCGCCGGTCGGCCGGGGTGGTCCCGGTGGTCTCCCCCGGGGTGTCCGGTTCCGGCTGGGACGGGGTGCCGACCTCGAAGTCGTCGCAGCGTTCGGCGGGGCGGGTGCTGCCCGGGCCGGACAGGACGACGGGAATCCGGCCGTCGGTCTCCTCCGCGTAGGCGGCCGTGCACACGAGCTGGCGGGCGGCCGTGCCGTCCAGGTCGCCCAGCGGGAAGTCGACGCTGACCCGCAGCGTGGGCTCCCCGTCCTCGCCGGGTTCCACGTTCACCAGGGGGCCGCGCTTGTCGTCGGTCCACTTCCGTCCGGGCTGGGGCAGCCGGGTCGACAGGCCGGCGGCGCGCTCGGCGGCCGTCGGGCCGCGGAGCAGCGCGGAGAGTGCCGGGCGGGCGGCGATGCCCATGCCGCGCGGGTACGTGGGCGGGACCTGGCCCTGCGCGAGCCGGTAGTCGTCTCCGAAGAGCGGGGGCAGCGAGCGGGCGGCCGGGGTCAGCCTGCCGTCGGCGTCGACGTAGAACAGCAGCATCCGGTTGCCCTCGCCGGGGGCGACGGCGATGGTGGCCGGCCCGCCGGCCTCCACCACGTCGCTCTGCTGGATGCCGCAGCCGGTCAGCGCGAGGGCGCCCGCGAGGAGGACGCCGAGGGCGTGCGGCAGGCGTCCCAGCCCGGTCCGGCGCCTCACCGCGGGATCCTCACCGTGAAGACGGCGCCGCCGTCGGGATGGTTGGCGGCCGTGACGGTGCCGCCGTGCAGCCGGACGTTCTCCAGGGTGATGGCGAGGCCGAGTCCGCTGCCGGCGGAGCGCGTACGGGCCTGGTCCGCCTTGAAGAAGCGGTCGAAGACGTGCGGCAGGACCTCGTCGGCGATGCCGGGGCCCCGGTCGGCGACCTCGATCACCAGCCAGTCGCCCTCGGCCCGCAGGCTCACCTTCACCGGCGCCTCGCCGTGCCGCAGCGCGTTGCCGACGAGGTTGGCGACGACGACGTCGAAGCGGCGCGGGTCGAGCCGGGCCCGCACCCCGGCGGGCAGGTCGGCGCGGACGGCCTCCGGGTCGGTCCAGTGCCGGCGCTGCAGGGACTTGCGCACGCTGTCGGCCGCGTCCACCTCGTCCACGTGCAGCTCCGCGGCGCGGGCGTCGAACCGGGAGATCTCCATCAGGTCCTCCACGAGGACGGCCAGCTTGCCGGTCTCGGCGCTGATGAGCCGTACCGCCCGGGCGGTGTCGCTGTCGAGGGTGGCCGCGTCCTCGTCGAGGAGTTCGGTGACGGCGAGCATCCCGGCGAGCGGGGTGCGCAGCTCGTGGGAGACGTCGGAGGCGAAGCGCCGGGCGCGGGCCTCGGCTTCGCGGAGCTCGACGACGGAGCGTTCCAGGGCAGCGGCGGAGGTGTTGAAGGTCCGTGCGAGGTCGGCGAGTTCGTCGCTGCCCTTGGCGTGGATCCGGGTGTCGAGTTCGCCGCGGCCCATGGAGTCGGCCGCCCGCCGCAGCTCCCGTACCGGCCGGAGCACGCTGCGGGCGGCGAGCAGGGCGGGGATGAGCGCGACGGCGAGCGCGGGCAGGGCGCCGTCGCGGGCGGCGAGGACCATCGCCTCGACGTTGGCCTCCTCGACGTCGAGGTCCATGACGGCGTAGAGCACGAGGCCGGTGCGGTGGACGGCTTTGGCCGGGGTGTGCGCCCGGAAGACGGCGGGGACGGCGACGGTCAGATAGGGCCGGCCGTCCTTGACGACCCGCTGGAAGGAGCCGTGGGCCGAGGCCCGGGCGCGGGAGCGCAGTTCGGGGGTGATGACGGTGGAGGCGGGGCGGTCGGCGGAGGAGACGCGGAGGGAGCCGTACTCGGCGTAGACCCGCCAGGGGCGCGGCTTGCCCTGGCGGGCGATCTGCTGGAGGTCGTAGCGGAGGGATTCCTTCTCGATCGGCAGCGAGACGTTGAGGACCTGGACGCGCTCGCGGAAGGCGGACACCGCGGTGTCCTGGGCCTGTTCGAGGACGGCGTTGCGGGCGGCGCGGTAGGTCAGCGCGGCGGTGGTGCCGCAGCCGACGGCGGCGACGAGGAGGAAGGCGAGGACGAGCCGGGTGCGCAGGCCGAAGGGGCGGCGGCGCTGGGCGCGGCGGGCGCTCACAGCGGGCCGAAGCGGTAGCCGAAGCCGCGCAGGGTCTGGATGTAGCGGGGGGCTCCGGCGGGGTCCTCGATCTTGGTGCGCAGCCGGCGGACGCAGGCGTCGACCAGGCGGGCGTCGCCGTGGTAGCTGTGCTCCCAGACGTGTTCGAGGAGCTGCTGGCGGCTGAAGACCTGCTCGGGGGCGGCGGTCAGGTGGAGGAGGAGCTTCAGCTCGGAGGGGGCGAGGGCGAGGCGTTCGCCGTTCTTGGCGACGGTGAGTCCGGCGCGGTCGACGGCGAGTTCGCCGTGGAACTCGACGGCGGGCCGGCCCGCGCCGGGCTCCTCGATCCGCCGCAGGACGGCGCGTATGCGGGCTTCGATGACTTCGGTACGGGCGGGCTTGACGATGTAGTCGTCGGCGCCGGCCTCCAGCCCGATGACGACGTCGAAGTCGTCGCCGCGGGCGGTGAGCATGATGATCGGGAGCTGGCTGGTCTCCCGGACCCGGCGGCAGACCTGGACCCCGTTCATGCCGGGGAGCATCAGGTCGAGGAGGAGCAGATCCGGCCGGAACTCCCCGAGCGCGGCGAGCCCCGCCTCTCCGGTGGCGGCGGTCCGCACCTCGTGGCCCCGGCGGCGCAGGCCGAGCTCGACCCCTTCGCGGACGGAGGGGTCGTCTTCTATGAGGAGCACGCGGGGCATGAGGTCGAGTATCCCAAGGTGTCGGGCGGACGATCGGGGCCGGGTGCCGGGGCCGCGGTGCCCCGGCCGGTCCTCGCGGGGCCGGGGGCGGCGCCCGGCCGGGTCCGGTGCGGCGGGGCAGGGGCGGCGGGGCGGGCGGGGCCCCCACCGGGTCAGGTGCGGCGGGTGAGGGTGCGAAGGCGGGCGGTGGCGCCGGTCAGCAGGGCCCGCACCTCCGTGAGCCGGAGCGGGCGGGCCAGCAGCGCGAAGACGCCGAGGATGCCCGCCGCGCCGGCGGCCGCGGCCGCCGGCGGGCCGGCGGGGGCGGTCGCGTCGGCGAGGAACAGCCCGAGGCCGGTCGCGGGGACGGCGGCGAGCAGGAGCCGTCCGAGCGCGCCCGCCGCCCCGGCGCGACCGGCGCCGTCCGTGCCTTCGGGGGCGGGCGTCGCGGGAGCCCCCGCCGACGCCCGGTCCGCGCCGCGCGTCAGGCGCCGGTGCAGGACGTACGCGGTGAGCGCCCAGCCCGCCCAGAGCGCCAGCGAGTACGCCGCCGCCATGCCCGCCACCGCCCAGGAGGCGGGGAGGACGACGTAGGCGGTCCAGGACAGGCCCGCGTTGAGGCCGGCGATCGCCAGGTTCAGCAGGAACGGGGTGCGGGTGTCGCGCAGCGCGTAGAAGGCGCGGGTGCAGACGTACTGGCCGGACAGGGCGATCAGGCCCGGCGCGAAGGCCGTCAGGATCCAGGACATCCGCCGGATGTCCTCGGCGTCGGTCCTGCCGTACTCGAAGACGAGGCCCATCACCGGCACCGCCAGCGCGAACAGCGCGCACGCCGCCGGGACGACCGCCGCCGTGCTCGTCCGCAGCGCGTACGAGACGTCCCGCCGCACCCCCGCCAGGTCGCCGTCGGCCGCCGCGCCGCTCATCCGGGGCAGCAGGGCGGTCATCAGGGAGACGGTCACGATGCCGTGCGGCACGGCCCACAGCAGATAGGCGTTGTTGTACGCGGCGAAGCCGACGCCCCCGTCGATGCCGAGGTCGGCCGCCCGCAGGCCGGCCGCCGTGGCGAGCCGGGTGGTCACCCAGTAGGCCGCCTGGTTGGTGAGGACGAGGAGCACCAGCCAGCCGGCCGACCGCAGCGGCGCGGTGAGTCCGCTGCCCCGCCAGTCGAAGCGGGGACGCCAGCGGAAGCCGGCCGCGCGCAGGGAGGGCACCAGCGCGAGGGCCTGGAGCGCGATCCCCGCCGTCGTGCCCCAGCCGAGCAGGGCCGTCTCGCCGGCGGTGAGGGTCCCGCCGCCGGTCGCCACCGTGGCCAGGTAGAGGCCGAACACGGCGATGACGACGATGTTGTTGAGGACGGGGGTCCACATCATCGCGCCGAACCGGCCGCGCGCGTTCAGGACCTGCCCGAGGAGGGTGAAGAGTCCCAGGAAGAAGATCTGCGGCAGGCAGTACCGCGCGAAGGCGACCGTCGTCGACAGCCGCTCGCCGGTGTAGTCGGTGTAGAGGTCGACGATCGCCGGCGCGGCGAGCACGGCGCCCGCCGTGAGGAGCAGCAGGCCCAGGACGCAGAGGGTGAGCAGCCGGTCGGTGTAGGCGACCCCGCCGTCCTCGTGCTCCTTGGCCGCCTTGACGAGCTCGGGGACGAAGACGGCGTTGAGGGCCCCGCCGAGGAGCAGCATGTAGACAATGGTGGGGACGGAGTTGCCGACCGCGTACCCGTCGGCGATCGGGCCGATGCCGAGCGCCGCCGCGACGACGGCGGAGCGGACGAATCCGGTGGCGCGGGAGACCAGCGACCCGCCGGCCATCAGCGCCCCGCTGCGCAGCACGGACGTCCGTCGCGCGGCGGGGCCGGGGACGGCCTCGGTGGCGGGCGCGGACGCCGGGCCGGGCACGGAGACGCGCACGGCCCCGCCGGGCCCGGCCCCGGGCGCCGGGCCGGGGCCCGGCGCGGGTTCGGGAGCGAGGGAGGCCGAAGGCGTCATCGGCGGGCCAGATAGGCCTGGAAGGCCCGGTACAGCGTGTGATTGGTCGTGCCGGCCAACGGTGTCTCCCACTCCCCCAGCGTCTCGACGGCCTGTCCGCCCGTGCCGAGCTTCCAGCGCAGCAGACCGTGGGCGCGGACGTCCGGATCAAGGGTGGAGGGTACCCCGCGCATGTCGTAGACGTCGGCGCCGAGCGCGTGGGCGTCGAGCAGCATCCGCCACTGCAGGGCGTTGGAGGGGCGGACCTCGCGCCGGTGGTCGGCGGAGGCGCCCGTCTGGTACCAGACCCGCTTCCCGACGGTGATCATGGTGTGGGCGGCGAGGGTCTCCCCCTCGTGGCGGGCGAGGTACAGCTTCATCCGGCCCGTTTCCTCGGCGTTGAGGACCGCGTACTGACGCTCGTAGTACGCGAGCGAGCGGCCGAGCCGGAAGCCGTCGCGCTCCTCGGTGATCCGCAGCAGCCGGTAGAAGTCCGGCAGGTCGGCGGCGGAGCCGACGACGACCTCCACACCGCGGGCGCGGGCCTTGCGGATGTTGCGCCGCCACTCCTGGTTGAGGCCGTTCCACAGGTCGTCGGAGGTGCGGCCGGCCAGCGGCACGCGGTAGACGAGCCGGGGCTGGGCGTCGGCGCCGTCGGAGTCCTGGGTGGAGTCCCCGCCGCAGCGGCGCCAGCCGCGGGAACGGAGCCGTTCGGCGACGGCGGTGCCGAGCGGGTCGACCTCGTCGGCGAGGACGTCGGCCAGGCGGCGGCCCGGCCCGGTGTGGGCCTTCAGGGTGGCGGCGTTCCAGCGGCGGAAGTCGGGCGAGGGCCCGATGCGTACGGCGAAGGCGCCGGCGGCCTTCAGGTGCCCGAGCAGCGGGGTGAGCCAGCCGTCGATGTCGGGGTCGGACCAGTCGGCGACGGGCCCTTCGGGGAGGTAGGCGAAGGACTTGCGGGTGCCGGGGAAGGTGCGCAGCAGGACGAGGGCGACTCCGGTGAGGTGTCCGTTCTCGGGACCCCAGCCGAGGAGCCGGTGGCTCCAGCCGTCCTTCACCCCGGCCCAGGAGGGAAGCTGGAGGAAGCCGGCGCCGGCGCCGCTCCTGGTGAGGAAGGCGCGGTACTCCTCGGCGGTGAGGGGCTGTACGCGCGTGGTGGGGTGGGGCGCGGCCGTCACGAGCAGAGCTGACACAACGGAAGCCTCCTTGTTCCGCCCCCTCGGTCGGGGGGCGCACAGGATGCTCACAGCCGTCCTTGACCGTGCCGCGCGTCGTGTGTGACGGGACGATGACCGTTCCGCCCCAGCCCTTGTCACACGGGGTCCGGGCCGTTCTCCGCGGCCTCTCGGCGGCCTACAGTCCGGGCATCCCACACGTTTTCCGGAGGCCTCCGTGATGCCCGCACGTACCCGTTCCCGCGCTCGCATACGTCCGCTGCTCGCGGCCGTGGCCCTCTGCGGCTCGCTGGCCGCCTGTTCGGCGGGTGCGGCGAGCGCGCCCCGGGCGGCGGAGGACGCGAAGCCGGCCGAGAACCCGGCGAAGGTGACCGTCGTGAGCCCGGCGGCCGGGCGGACCGTGACCGTCACCGCGACGGGCGGGGCGCTGACGGTGGTGAAGGTCGTCGACGCGGACGGCGGCGTGCTGGCGGGCCGTACCGGCGCCGGCGGGGCGTCCTGGGTCTCGGACCGGAAGGCGGCGCCGGGCACCTCGTACCGCGTGGAGGCGACGGCCCGCACGGCGGGCGGGAAGGAGACGACGACCCGGTCGACGTTCACCACGCCCGAGGCGACGCGGGTCAACAAGGTGACGCTGGCGCCCGGGAAGGACACGACGGTCGGTGTCGGGCAGCCGCTGTCGATCGTCTTCGACCGGCCGGTGACGCACAAGGCGGAGGTGGAACGGCAGCTCAAGGTCACCACGTCGAACGGCACCGTCGGGTCGTGGGGCTGGCTGAAGGACTGGTCGGGCAACGACCGGGTGGACTGGCGGCCGAAGGAGTACTGGAAGCCGGGCACCAAGATCACCCTCGACGCGACGCTGAACGGCACGGACTCGGGCGGGGGCTGGTTCGTGCGCGACTACCGCACCGGGTTCACGGTCGCGGGCGCGGCGCAGGTGGTGAAAGTCGACCTGGACCGCAAGAAGCTGGTGCTGGAGAGGGACGGGCGTCCGCTGCGCACGATTCCCGTGTCGGGCGGGACGCCCGGTGGCGACAAGCGGTCCTGGCGCGGGACGGCGGTGCTGATGGCGAAGGAGGGCACGATCAACATGAACTCCGAGACGGTCGGCCTCGGCGACGCCTACGACAAGATGGTCGACTTCTCGATGCGGCTGACCTGGTCGGGGATGTACGCGCACGCCGCCCCGTGGAACGCGGCGCACTTCGGCCGCGCCAACAGGAGTTCCGGCTGCATCGGCATGAGCGACGGCGACGCGGCGTGGTTCTACGGCCAGGTCCGGGCGGGGGATCCCTTCGAGATCCGGGGCGCGGACACGAAGGGGACGGTCGCGGAGGGGAACGGCTACGGCGCGTGGAACACGAGCTGGGAGCAGTGGAAGGCGAAGAGCGCACTCGCCTGAGGCGCGCCGCGCGACGAGCCGGGCCGTGCGACGAGCGGGGCCGTGCGACGGCGGGGGCTCAGCGGGGTCGCGCTCCGGCGGGCTCGGCGGGGTCGCGCTCCGGCGCGCGGCCTGGCGGAGGCGGGCCCCCGGCGCGCCCCCGGCCGGTGGTCAGTCGGCGCGCATCTCCCAGAGCAGGACCTCCGCGTCGGCCGTCGCGAGGAGCGCGAGGTCCCGGGTACCGGTGAGGCGGGCCGCGTCCCCGGCGGCCAGCTCCTCCCCTGCGAGGCGCACCGCGCCCCGGACCACGTGCGCGTACACGAGGCCGGCGTCGGGCACGGCGGTCCGTTCGCCCGCCTCCAGGCGCCGGACGTGCAGCATGGCGGCAGCCCGCGGGAGGGCGTACGGCGTCGAGTCGGCGATGCCCCGGACGATCTCGTACGACGGGTCGCCGCCCGGCTCCAGAGGGGCGAGCCACATCTGGACGAAGACCAGAGGCACGTCGGCGTCGTTGCGTTCCTCGTGCCGTACGCCCCCGGCGGAGCTGAGCCGCTGGACGTCGCCGGCGCGGACGACGGTGGTGTGCCCGGCCGAGTCGTGGTGGGTCAGCTCGCCCTCCACGACCCAGGTGACGATCTCGGTGTGGCTGTGCGGATGCTCCGCGAACCCTGCGCCGGGCGCGAGACGCTCCTCGTTGCAGGCGAGGAGCGCGCCGAAGCGGATGTTGTCCGGGTCGTAGTGCGCCCCGAAGGAGAAGGCGTGACGGGTGTCGATCCCGGCGTCCGGATCGCCCCCGTGGTAACGCGCCCCGGCGCGCTGAATCGTCATCACGCCCCAGACGGTAGCCCGACCCCGCACGCGGTCGGCCCGATAAGGCACCCTTGGTCCGTGCCTGAACCCACGAACGCCGCTCATCCGCATCCCGCGACCCTCAAGCGCCTCGAACAGTCCTCCGGGCGGCTCGCCGCCAACGCCATCGCGCGCATGGACGAGACGCTACCGTGGTACCGGGCGATGCCGCCCGAGAACCGGTCGTGGATCGGTCTGGTCGCCCAGGCCGGCATCGCCGCGTTCACCGAGTGGTTCCGGCACCCCGAGACCCCGCAGGCGATCTCCACCGACGTCTTCGGCACCGCGCCCCGCGAGCTGACCCGTGCCATCACGCTGCGGCAGACCGTCGAGATGGTGCGCACCACGATCGAGGTGATGGAGACCGCGATCGAGGAGGTCGCCGCCCCCGGCGACGAGTCCGTCCTCCGTGAGGCGCTGCTCGTCTACGCCCGTGAGATCGCCTTCGCGACCGCCCAGGTCTACGCCCAGGCCGCCGAGGCACGCGGCGCGTGGGACGCCCGGCTGGAATCCCTGGTCGTCAACGCGGTGCTCTCCGGCGAGGCCGACGAGGGCGCCGTCTCCCGCGCCGCCGCCCTCGGCTGGAACTCCCCCGACCACGTCTGCGTCGTCCTCGGCACCGCCCCCGACGGCGACAGCGAGCTGACCGTCGAGGCGATCCGCCGCGCCGCCCGGCACGCCAAGCTCCAGGTCCTCACCGGTGTCCTCGGCGACCGCCTCGTGGTCATCGCCGGCGGCAACGACAACCCCCTCCACGTCGCCAAGGCCCTGATCGGCCCGTACGCCGCCGGGCCGGTCGTCGCGGGCCCCGTCGTCCCCGACCTGCTCGCCGCGACCCGGTCCGCGCAGGCCGCCGCCGCCGGGCTCAAGGCCTGTTCGGCGTGGCAGGACGCCCCGCGGCCGGTCCTGGCGGACGATCTCCTTCCGGAGCGCGCGATCGCCTCGGACCCCTCGGCCCGCGACCAGTTGGTGGAGGAGATCTACAGACCGCTGGAGGAAGCCGGGTCGGCGCTGCTGGAAACGCTGAGCGTCTATCTGGAGCAGGCGAGCAGTCTGGAAGGCGCCGCCAGGATGCTCTTCGTCCACCCCAACACCGTGCGCTACCGGCTTCGACGTGTGACCGACGTCACCGGTTGGTCACCCTCCGATGTCCGTTCCGCCTTCACCCTGCGGATCGCGCTCATCCTGGGACGCTTGGCCGACGCCGATACGCAGTCCTAGACTTTTGTCGAACACCAACAATTCCCCCGACGGTTCTTCGTCCCTGTCCCCACGGGCGCCCGAGACCGTCCACAAGAGAGAGTGTGAGGGTGCTCGTACTCGTCGCTCCCGGCCAAGGCGCTCAGACGCCCGGCTTCCTGACCCCCTGGCTCGAACTGCCCGGCGCCGCCGACCGCGTCGACGCCTGGTCCGAGGCCATCGGACTCGACCTCGCCCACTACGGCACGAAGGCCGACGCGGACGAGATCCGTGACACCGCCGTGGCCCAGCCGCTGCTCGTCGCGGCCGGCCTGCTCTCCGCCGCCGCGCTCGGCGCGGGGACGTCCGCCGCTGACGCGGCCGGCGCCGTCGCCGGCCACAGCGTCGGCGAGTTCACCGCCGCCGCGTTCGCCGGCGTCCTCGACGACACCGCCGCCCTGCGTCTCGTACGGACGCGCGGGCTGGCGATGGCCGAGGCCGCCGCGATCACCCGGACCGGTATGTCCGCGCTGCTCGGCGGCGACCCCGAGGTGACCGTTCCCCACCTCGAGAAGCTCGGCCTGACCCCGGCCAACGTCAACGGCGCCGGCCAGATCGTGGCCGCCGGCACCCTGGAGCAGCTGGCGGCGCTCGCCGAGGACAAGCCCGAGGGCGTCCGCCGGGTCGTCCCGCTCCAGGTCGCCGGCGCGTTCCACACGCACCACATGGCTCCCGCGGTCGAGAAGCTGGAGGCCGCGGCACGGGAACTGACCGTCTCCGCTCCCTCCGTGCGGTACGTCTCGAACAAGGACGGCCGGATGGTCACCGAGGGCGCCGAGATCATCGCGCGTCTCGTCGGCCAGGTCGCCAACCCGGTCCGCTGGGACCTGTGCATGGAGACCTTCCAGGCCCTGGGCGCCACGGCGCTGATCGAGGTGTGCCCCGGCGGCACGCTGACCGGTCTCGCCAAGCGCGCGCTGCCGGGTGTCCGCACGGTGGCCCTGAAGACGCCCGACGACCTCGACGCGGCCCGCACGCTGATCGCCGAGACTGCAAGCGCAGCCTGAGAAGGAGCCGAGAAGCATGTCGAAGATCAAGCCCAGCAAGGGCGCCCCGTACGCGCGGATCCTGGGTGTCGGCGGCTACCGCCCCACCCGGGTCGTGCCCAACGAGGTGATCCTCGAGAAGATCGACTCGTCCGACGAGTGGATCCGCTCGCGCTCCGGTATCTCCACCCGCCACTGGGCCTCCCCCGAGGAGACCGTCGCCGCGATGTCGGTGGAGGCCTCGGGCAAGGCCATCGCCGACGCCGGGATCGACCCGGAGCAGATCGGCGCGGTGATCGTCTCGACGGTCTCCCACTTCAAGCAGACCCCGGCCGTGGCCACCGAGATCGCCGACAGGATCGGCGCCGGCAAGCCGGCCGCGTTCGACATCTCCGCCGGCTGCGCGGGCTTCGGCTACGGCCTGACGCTCGCCAAGGGCATGATCGTCGAGGGCTCGGCGGAGTACGTCCTCGTGATCGGCGTCGAGCGGCTGAGCGACCTGACCGACCTGGAGGACCGCGCGACGGCCTTCCTCTTCGGCGACGGCGCCGGCGCGGTCGTGGTCGGCCCCTCGGACGAGCCGCACATCGGCCCCTCGGTCTGGGGTTCGGAGGGCGACAAGTCCGAGACCATCAAGCAGACCGTGCCGTGGAACGAGTTCCACGTCGGCGACGTCTCGAAGCTGCCCCTCAACGAGCAGGGCGAGATCAAGTTCCCCGCCATCACGCAGGAGGGTCAGGCGGTCTTCCGCTGGGCCGTCTTCGAGATGGCGAAGGTCGCCCAGCAGGCCCTGGACGCCGCCGGCATCACGGCGGACGAACTGGACGTCTTCATCCCGCACCAGGCGAACATGCGGATCATCGACTCGATGGTGAAGACACTGAAGCTGCCGGAGCACGTGACGGTCGCCCGTGACGTCGAGACCACCGGCAACACCTCGGCCGCCTCGATTCCGCTCGCGATGGAGCGGCTCCTGGCGACCGGGAAGGCGAAGAGCGGCGACACCGCGCTCGTCATCGGCTTCGGGGCGGGTCTCGTCTACGCCGCGACGGTCGTTACCCTCCCCTAGGCACACCGGATCTTCCGGAAGCCCTTTTACCGAAGCAATCACAGAAGGAGCGCCAACATGGCCTTCACCCAGGAAGAGATCGTCGAAGGTCTCGCCGAGATCGTGAACGAGATCGCCGGCATCCCGGCCGAGGACGTCCAGCTGGACAAGTCCTTCACCGACGACCTGGACGTCGACTCGCTGTCCATGGTCGAGGTCGTTGTGGCCGCCGAAGAGCGCTTCGACGTCAAGATCCCGGACGAGGACGTCAAGAACCTGAAGACGGTCGGCGACGCGACCGACTACATCCTGAAGCACCAGGGCTGATTCGGCCCCTGCTGACTCGGTATGCCACCCGGCGGTGGCGCCGTCATTCGACCATCAACACGTGGAGAAAGAATTCCTGTGAACTCGACCAATCGCACCGTGGTCGTCACCGGTCTCGGCGCAACCACACCGCTGGGTGGCGACTCCGCATCGACCTGGGAAGGTCTGATCGCGGGACGCTCCGGCGTCAAGCCCCTCGAGGGCGACCGCTTCGCCGAACTGCCCGTGAAGATCGCCGCGCCCGCCGCGGTCGACCCGGGCGAGGTCCTGCCCCGCCCGCTGGCCCGCAAGCTGGACCGCTCGGCGCAGTTCGCGCTGATCGCGGCCCGCGAGGCGTGGGCCGACGCGGGCTACACCGCCCCGGCCGGTGAGGACGAGAAGATCGCGCCCGAGCGGCTCGGCTCCGTCATCGCCTCCGGCATCGGCGGTGTCACGACTCTGCTCGACCAGTACGACGTGCTGAAGGAGAAGGGCGTCCGCCGCGTCTCCCCGCACACCGTTCCCATGCTGATGCCGAACGGCCCCTCCGCCAACGTCGGTCTGGAGGTGAACGCCCAGGCGGGCGTGCACACTCCGGTCTCCGCGTGCGCGTCGGGCGCCGAGGCGATCGGCTACGCCGTCGAGATGATCCGTACCGGCCGGGCCGACGTGGTCGTGGCCGGCGGCACGGAGGCGGCGATCCACCCGCTCCCGATCGCGGCCTTCGCCAACATGATGGCGATGTCCAAGAACAACGACGAGCCGGCGAAGGCCTCGCGTCCGTACGACACCGCCCGGGACGGCTTCGTCCTCGGCGAGGGCGCGGGCGTGGTGATCCTCGAGTCCGAAGAGCACGCGAAGGCGCGCGGCGCGCGGATCTACTGCGAGGTGCTGGGGCAGGGCCTGTCGGCCGACAGCCACCACATCGCGCAGCCGGAGCCGACCGGCCGGGGCATCGCCGCCGCGATGCGCAACCTCCTGGAGTCGACGGACCTGAAGCCGTCCGAGGTGGTCCACCTCAACGCGCACGCCACGTCGACGCCGCAGGGCGATGTCGCCGAGATCAAGGCGCTGCGCCAGGTCCTGGGCGACGACCTGGACCATGTCGCGATCTCCGCGACGAAGTCGATGACGGGTCACCTGCTGGGTGGCGCGGGCGGCATCGAGACCGTCGCGACGGTCCTGGCGCTGCACCACCGCGTCGCCCCGCCGACGATCAACGTCGACGACCTGGACGAGAGCGTCGACGCCGACATCGTCCGCGACGAGCCGCGCGACCTGCCGCAGGGCACGATCGCCGCGATCAACAACTCGTTCGGCTTCGGCGGCCACAACGTGGTCCTGGCGTTCCGCACGGTCTGACCGGTACATCCCGCGCGGGAGGCCCGTCCCCGGAAGGGGGCGGGCCTTTCGCGTGCCGGTACGGGGGCGGTGCGGATCCGCCGCGAGCCGGGGGTCAGACGACCTGGTGGAGCCAGCGGACCGGGGCGCCCTCGCCCGCGTAGCGGAAGGGCTCCAGCTCGTCGTCCCAGGGCTTGCCGAGCAGCTTGGCGATCTCCGCCTCCAGCTGGGTCTCGCCCTGCGCCGAGCGGGCCAGGGCGGCGCGCAGGCGGTCCTCGGGGATGAGGATGTCACCGTGCATGCCGGTGACGGCGTGGAAGATGCCCAGCGCGGGGGTGGCGCTGTAGCGTTCGCCCTCGGCCGTGGCGCAGGGCTCCGCGGTGACCTCGAAGCGGAGCATCTGCCAGCCGCGCAGCGCGGAGGCGAGTTTGGAGGCGGTGCCGGTCTGGCCCTGCCAGGAGAACTCGGCTCTCCAGGTGCCGGGGGACGCCGGCTGGCGGATCCAGTCGAGCTGGACTCTCACACCGAGGACGCCCGCCACCGCCCATTCGACGTGCGGGCACAGCGCGCGCGGTGCGGAGTGAACGTACAGGACTCCACGTGTCGTCACCGGGACCTCCAGTGTGGGACGAGGTTCGCCTTTCCCAGCGGCCTCAGTAAACAGCATTGGGGGAGAAACTTCGCAAACCCCCGAAAAAGGGACAGTATGTGACGTGATGTAATTTACCGGAGCCGGTCGGCACGGGTGCCGCTGGTTCGACGGGGGAAAAGCTACCGTGCCGCACCGCCCTTGGGGTGACGTACGGTCGGTCCGAGGGCGGCTGGACACCAAGCTTTCACCCGCCAGGACGCCGAACGGAAGCCGCAGGAGGGATCGGGCCATGCGCGGCCGACATCGTTTTCGTACCGCGGTCGCCGCCGCGGCCGGGTTCCTGCTGTGCGGGGGCGTGCTGACGGGCTGTGACACCGCGGGGAGCGAAGCCGCGCCGGACTCCTCGGCGAAGCCCCGGCCCCGGCCGAAACCGGCGTTCGTCTGGGACCCCACCCCCGCCTCCCTCGCCGCCGTCGGCGACTCCATCACCCGCGCCTTCGACGCCTGTACGGTCCTGGCGGACTGCCCCGAGGCCTCCTGGGCGACCGGCACGGACGCCGCCGTCAACAGCCTCGCGCTGCGGCTGCTCGGCCCCGAACGAGTGGCCGGGCACAGCTGGAACCTGGCGCGGACCGGGGCGCGGATGGCCGAGCTGCCGGGGCAGATGGAGCAGGCCGCCGCCGCGCGGCCGGAGCTGGTGACGGTGATGATGGGCGCCAACGACGCCTGCCGCGACCGGACGGAACTGATGACGCCGGTCGAGGAGTTCCGGACCTCCTTCGCCTCGTCGCTGGCCGCCCTGCGCGCGGACGCGCCGAAGGCGCAGGTGTACGTGACGAGCGTGCCGGACCTGCGGCGGCTGTGGGCGACCGGGCGGGTCAGCGCCATGGGCCGCGAGGTGTGGAAGCTGGGGATCTGCGCCTCCATGCTGGCCGACCCGCTGGACGCGTCGCCGGCGGCCGAGCGGCGCCGCACGCTGGTGGCCGACCGGGTGGCGGCGTACAACACCGCCTTGAAGGAGGTCTGCGCGAAGGACGTGCGCTGCCGGTACGACGGCGGGGCGGTCTTCGCGTTCCCCTTCGGCGGGGCGCAGCTCAGCCCCTGGGACTGGTTCCATCCGAGCCGGGACGGACAGGCGCGGCTCGCGGAGATCGCCCACCGGCAGGTGACGGCGGTCGAGCCCCCCGCGTAGGGTCCGGATCATGAGGATCACGAGTGAGCCCTTCGGTTCGGTCGACGGTACGGACGTGCGGCGCTGGACGCTGGAGCGGGACGCCGTGCGGGTGCGGGTGCTGACCTACGGCGGCATCGTGCAGTCGGTCCTGACGCCGGACCGGGACGGCACACCGGGCGAAGCGGTCCTCGGCTTCCCGGACCTGGGCGGCTATCTGAAGCGCCCGGAGCCGTACTTCGGCGCTCTGGTGGGGCGTTACGCCAACCGGATCGCGGGCGGGGCCTTCACCCTGGACGGCCGGACGCACCGGCTGGCCCGCAACGGCGGCCCGCACAGCCTGCACGGCGGCGAGCGCGGCTTCGACAAGCACGTGTGGGACGCGGAGGAGGTCGAGGGCGGCGTCAGGCTGTCGCGGGTGAGCCCGGACGGCGAGGAGGGCTTCCCGGGCCGTCTGGACGTCTCCGTCACGTACGCGCTCGACGAGGACGGGCTGCGGATCTCCTACCGCGCGCGGACGGACGCCCCGACGGTGGTGGCGCTGACGAACCACGCGTACTGGGACCTGGGCGGCGCGCACGAACTGCGGGTGTCGGCCGGGCACTTCACTCCGATGGACGGGACGGGGGTGCCGACCGGGGAGATCACCCCGGTGGGCGGCACCCGGCTCGACTTCCGTACGCCGCGGCCGGCCGGCGTCGGCATCGACGACAACTTCGTGCTCGACACGGGCGCCGCGGACGCGTGCGAGCTGTACTCCCCGGTGACCGGGCGGGTGGTGACGGTGGTGACGAGCGAACCGGGGCTCCAGGTCTACGCGTCGGAGGCGCACACCGGGATCGCGCTGGAGACCCAGCGGTTCCCGGACTCGCCGAACCGGCCCGCGTTCCCGTCCTCGGTGCTGCGTCCGGGCGAGCTGTACGCCTCCGAGACGGGTTACCTCTTCTCGACGCGCTGATCCCGGCGGCGCGGGTCCCGGCAGAGGCGCGGGCAAGCCCCGGGGCGGATGTCAGGGTCCGCCCCGGGGCTCGTCTTCGGGGGTTCCGGCCGTCGGCGACGGCCGGTCCGGGTGGGCCGCTGACGGCCGGTCCGGCGGCCGGTCAGGCGTCCAGGACGGCCGTCCGGCGGGTGTCCGCCAGCGAGTGCGCGGCCCTGACCTCGTAGGTGCCGGGGACGAGGGACCAGGCGTGCTTCTCCTCGTCCCAGATCTCGAAGGCGCGGCGGGGCAGCGGGATCTCGACCTCCACGGACGCCCCGGGCTCCGCCTCCGCGCATCCGAATCCGGCGAGCCAGCGGGCCGGCCGCTCGACGGTGTCCGCGGTCGGCGCGAGGTAGATCTGGACGACCTCGCGACCGGCGCGGGTGCCGGTGTTGGTGAGGCGGACGGTGGCGCTGTCCGGGGTCACGTCCAGTGCGTCGTACGTCCAGGTGGTGTAGCCCAGGCCGTGGCCGAAGGCGTACGCGGGGACGGCGCCCGCCTTGTCCCAGGCGCGGTAGCCGATGAAGACGTCCTCGTCGTAGGAGAGGGCGCCGTCGGTCGGGGTGGTGGCGGTGACCGGGACGTCGGCGAGGGCGACGGGCCAGGTGGTGGGCAGGCGGCCGCCGGGCTCGGCGGCGCCGGTCAGGACGTCGGCGAGCGCGGCGCCCCCCTCCTGTCCGGGGAACCAGCCGAGGAGGACGGCGGCGACCTCGTCGCGCCAGGGCATCTCGACCGGGGAGCCGGCGTTGACGACGACGACCGTGCGGGGGTTGGCGGCGGCGACGGCCCGTACGAGGTCGTCCTGGCGGCCGGGGAGGGCGAGGTCCTTGCGGTCGAAGCCCTCGGACTCGACGCGTTCGGTGGTGGCGACGACCACGACGGCGGTGTCGGCGGCGCGGGCGGCCTCGACGGCTTCGGCGATCAGTTCGTCGGGGTCGCGGCGCGGCGCGAGGTGGACGAAGGAGAACATCACGGCCGGCAGCGGGGCGGCGAACTCCTTGTCGAGGACGTGGCGGAGCGACACCTCGACGCTCTCGCCCGCGGTGAGCGGGATCGAGGCGCGTTCGACGGGGGCGCCGAAGAACGCCTCGAAGGGGTCGGTCTCCGGTCCCATCGCCTGGACGCCGTCGAAGACGGTCTCGCCGGCGACGGTGAGGGTGAAGGCGCCGAGGCCGCGGGTGCCGAAGGAGTGGGCGCCGCTCTCCCGCGGGGTGAACGTGCCGACGACCTCGATGGAGGCGAGGGCCTCGTGGGTGACGCCGGCCGGGAGGTCGTCGCCGATCCACTGCACCTGGCCGTTGGGCAGGCTGCCCTCGCCGAGGACGGCGCCGGCGGCGTCACGGCAGACGGCACGGAGGGTGAACCCCTGCCCGGCGGGGACGAGTTCGTCGCTCGGGTCGGCGCCGACGGAGAAGGTGAGGGCGCCCTCGGGGAGGGCCGCGGTGAGGCCGTCCAGCGGGGAGACGGTGTGCGCGGGGAAGACCTGGGCGGAGCCGCCGCCGAGGATCCGGGCGTCGCGGGCGGCGGCGCCGGAGAGGGCGACGGTACGGCCGGCGGCGACCGGGAGGGCGCCGTTCTCGTTGCGGACGAGGACGAATCCGCGGTGGGCGATCTCCCGGGCCAGCGCGTCGCCGTCGACGGTCTCGGGGGTCTCGGTGACGGCCGGCGGGGCGCCCTCCAGGGCGCCGACCCGGGCGGCGAGCCGCAGGACGTTGCGGACGGCCGCGTCGACGGCCGTCTCCTCGACCTCGCCGGCGCGGACGGCGGCGGCGAGCGCCTCGCCGTAGACGGTGGTGGGTCCTGGCATGGCGACGTCCAGGCCGCCCTCGATGTCGCCCCGGGTGGAGCGGGCGGCCATCCAGTCGGAGACGTTGCAGCCGTCGAAGCCCCACTCGCCGCGCAGGACCTCGTTCACGAGCTGGTGGTGCTCGGTCATCGTGACGCCGTTGACCTGGTTGTACGCGGTCATGATGCCCCAGGGGCGGGCGTGGGTGACGATGGCCTCGAAGGGGGCGAGGTAGAGCTCCCGCAGCGGGCGGGGGGCGATCCTGTTGTCGACGGTGAAGCGGTCGGTCTCGGCGTCGTTGGCGACGAAGTGCTTGACCGTGGTGCCGACGCCGCCGTCCTGCACGCCCCGCACATAGCCGGTGCCGATCTCGCCGGTGAGGTACGGGTCCTCGCTGTACGCCTCGAAGTGACGGCCCCCGAGCGGGGTGCGGTGCAGGTTCACCGTGGGGGCGAGGACGACGTGGACGCCCTTGCGGCGGGCCTCCTGGGCGAGGAGACGGCCGGCGCGGCGGGCGAGGGAGGGGTCCCAGGAGGCGGCCAGCGCCGTCGGGGACGGCAGCGCGACCGACGGGTCGTCGGCCGTCCAGCGGACCCCGCGGACGCCGACCGGCCCGTCGGACATGACCAGGGAGGCGAGCCCGATCTCGGGCAGGGCCGGGAGCGACCACATGTCCTGCCCGGCGAGCAGCCGGGCCTTGGTGTCCAGGTCGAGCCGGGCGAGCGCTGCCTCGACGGCCCGCTCACGGGCCGCGTCCGCGCCCGTACCCGCACCGGTCTCCGCACTGATCTCTGCCACGGCGTTCCTCCTCGTCGAGTGGTGTGGCAGCCATGGTGGCCCGGTTACCTGTAGAGCGGTAGGTTACGTTATGCCTTCGTTATCTTCGGATGGCGTACGGTCCTCTCGGACAGGACGTCCGCCCACGTCCGTGGCGGACCCCCGACGAGGAAGGGGCCGGGCGATGGTGCGGGCCAGGAGCGAGGAGCGGCGCGCGGACATCGTGCGGGCGGCCCTCGAGGTGATCGCGGAGCGCGGCTACCGCGGCGCCTCGCTGGGCTCCGTCGCCGAGCGGGTCGGCCTGACCCAGCAGGGGCTGCTGCACTACTTCCCGACGAAGGAGGCCCTGCTCGTCGCGGTCCTGGAGGAGCGCGACCGGTGGGACACCAGCGGCGGCCGGGACCGCGAGGGCTGGCGGATCGACCTGCTCGACTCGCTGGTGGAGTACAACGCGATGCGCCCCGGGATCGTGCAGACCTTCTCCGCCCTGCTCGGCGAGAGCGTGACCGACGGCCACCCGGCGCGGGAGTTCTTCACCGAGCGGTACGCCCAGGTCCGCGGGGAGATGGCGAAGGTCCTGCGCCTGGAGTTCGGCGAGCGGCTGCCCGGCGGCCTGACCCCGGAGCGCGCCGCGCCGCTGCTCACGGCGGTGATGGACGGCCTCCAGTACCAGTGGCTGCTCGACCCGGGCTCGGTGGACATGCCGGGGGCCTTCCGCGACTTCCTGACGCTGCTGCGCGGGGACGGGGAGACGGACGGGGCCTGACGGCCGGGAGGGGGACACCGGGGCGGCCGGGCGGGCTGTTTCCGGACGCCCGGCGCGTGGGGCGGCCGGGGCAAGCGGATGCGCCGTAGCGGGAGTTGCGGGTGGGGCGGGATACTTCCCGGGCCCGCCACCGGCCCCGTAAGGAAGGCTCGACCGTGCCCCGGATACGCACCGCCCCGCTCGGACTCGCCCTCGTCGCCACCGCCCTCGCCCTCGTCCCACCACCGGCCTCGGCCGTCCCGAGCGGCGGCGCGGGCGGCGGGGCCGCCGTCGGTGCCGGGGACGGCGTCCGGGCCGGCACGGTCGAGGAGGCCAGGCTGGACCGGGCGGTGCCCCAGGAGATCCTGCGCCGCAGCGGCTTCGACACCGTGGCGGCCGGCTTCGGCCGCGCCCTGGCGGCCGCCGGCTCCCACCGCGAGGCCGAGCGGACCGTCGACCGGGAGGGCGCGCGTCTGTGGCGGCGCGCGGTCGACCGCGCCCAGGGCCGGGGGCCGGTGCGAGGGGACCTCAGCCGGGACGACGACCGGCCGCTGTACTGGGCGCGGCTCGGCATGACCCGCGAACTGCGCTCCTGGAGCCCGGGGTTCGCCCTCGACGACACCGCGCGGACCCGGCTCCTCGACCGCCTCGAACGCTCCTCGCGCGGCCAGGACTCGATCCTCCACCCCGCCGGCAAGGGCTTCAAGAAGGTCCTGCTGACCGGCTTCGACCCCTTCACGCTCGACCGGGACGTCCGCATCGGCAACCCGTCAGGGGCGACCGCGCTGGCCCTGGACGGCACCTGGATCCGCACGGCGGACGGCGGGCTCGCCCGGGTCGAGACGGCCGTCTTCCCGGTCCGCTGGGCGGACTTCACCGACGGCACGGTCGAGCGGACCCTGCGCGACCGGCTGCCGCACGTGGACCTCTTCACCACCGTGAGCCAGGGCCGGGTCGGCCGCTTCGACCTCGAACGGTTCAACGGCGCCTGGCGGGGCGGCTTCCCGGACAACGAGAACCTCTCCCGTACGGAGACGGTTCCGGTCACCGACCCGGCCGGCCGGCCGCAGTGGACGACGACCACCCTCCCGTACCGCGCGATCGTCGCCGCGGGCACCGGGCCCTTCCCGGTCTACGACAACACGACGGTGACCGAGATCCCCGCCGGGGCGACGGCCCCGGTGACCCGCCCGGAGGGGCCGACGGCCGGCTCCACCGCCCGGGCCGGGGGCGGCGGCGACTACCTCTCCAACGAGATCGCCTACCGCGCCACCCTGCTCCGCGACCGGCTCGGCCTGTCCACGCTGCCCGGCGGCCATGTCCACACCCCTGTCCTCCGGTTCGGCGCGGGCAACACGGACCCGGCGACGGGCGCGGTCACCGACCCCGAGTTCGACCGCGAACGGCTCGCCATCATCGCGCAGGTGCGGGCGATCCTCGCGGTGGCCGCCGGCTCCTCCTGAAGGGTTCCGCCGGGGCCGGGACGGCGGGGATGATGGGCACATGATCATCGCAGCGGCGCAGTTCACCCCGGCCCCCGGGGACATCGAGGCCAACGTCCGGACCATGGCGGCGCTGATCCGGTCGGCCGGCGCCGACGGCGCGCGGCTCGTCGTCTTCCCCGAGCTGGCGCTGACCGGGTACGAGCCGACGCTCGTCCACCGCGACCCGGGGCTCCGGCTCGCCGAGGACGACGAGCGCCTGGCGCCGCTGCGGGAAGCCTGCCGTTCCGTGGCGGCGGCCGCCGTCGTCAACGGCCCGGTGCGGACGCCCGAGGGGCGGCCCGGGGTCACCTCGCTCGTCCTCGGCCCCGACGGCGGCCTGCTCACCCGCTACGACAAGCGGTGGCTGTACGGGGTCGAGCGGGAGGTCTTCTCGGCGGGCGACCGGGACGGCCGGTTCGTCCTCGACGGCGTCCGGTTCGCCCTGGCCACCTGCTACGACAACCGCTTCCCGGAGCTCGCCGAGCGGGCCGCCGCCGACGGCTGCCGGGTCTATCTCGCCAGTTCGGTCCTCACCCTCGACAACGACTCCTTCGAGAAGGTCTATCCCGTACGCGCCCGGGACTTCGGGCTCCACGTGGTGCTGGCGAACGTCCTGGGCCGGAGCGAAGCGGGCGAGTGCGGAGGCGCGAGCGGTGCCTGGGGGCCGGACGGCGAGCGGACCGCGGACGCGGGGACGGCCGACCCGGGGTACGTCCTCGTCGCGGTCGGGGATCACGAGGCCGGGGCTCGATGAGGAGCCGCGGCTGAGCGGCGGCGCGCCAGGCCGGTGGGGCGGCGGCCCTGCGCGGGAGGCGTACGGCGGCTCGCGGGGGCGCGGGGGGCGTTCAGCGGCGCAGGTGCTGCGTCTCCTGAGGCGTACAGCGGCTCGGGGGCTCAGCGGCGCAGGTGCTGCGTCTCCTTACCGCCCGCGGTGGAGGGGTTCCCGGGCGCCGGGACGGCGTCGCCCTCGTCGTCGCGGGCCGCCTCCCCGGTCAGTTCACGGGCCATCAGGGTGGCCCCGGCGACCGCGCCGGGCATCAGGAACACCGCGAGGAAGGGGACGAGGAACGAGAGCGTCAGCGGAACGCCGAAGCCCAGCGTCAGCATCCGGCGCCCGCGCAGCATCCGCAGCCGCTCCTTCTGCTCGACGTTCCGGCGCTGGAGGGCGACCGACGTCAGCTCGTGGGCGAGGAAGAAGCCGGAGACGCAGAAGCCGAGGACCGGCACCACCGTCTGGCCCAGCACCGGGATGAAGCCGGCGGCGAAGAGCAGCACGCCGTAGAGCGCGACCCGGAGCAGGATCCGCACACTGTCGCGCGCCGAGATCCACAGCTCGCGCCAGAGCGGCAGGCCGGACTCGGGGACGTCACCGCCCTCGGTGCGGTCGACCTGCTCGGAGAGCGACTCGTAGAACGGCTGGCCGACCAGGAGCGTCACCGCGGTGAAGGTGATGACCGCGAGGAAGAGCCCGAAGACGAAGACGAGGGCGGTGAGGAAGCCGCGGACGAGTCCCTGCCAGGGCGAGGTCCAGTCGTCGGCGAACGGGGTGGCCCAGGCCGCCAGGCCGTCGGCGCCGTAGCCGAGACCGATGAGGGCGCCGACGTACAGCACGAGGGTGACGAGCCCCGGCAGCAGGCCGAACCCGAGCCATCGCCCGTGCCGGCCGACCCACTTCTGACCTTGCAGCAGATAACCGAATCCGGCCCCGAAATCACGCATGCCGATCACCCTATCGGGCGCGCGCCCGCGGCTTCCTTGACGTCCGGTCCACGGCGAAGAGAAGAGGCCGCACCCCGGTCGGTCGGGGTGCGGCCTCTCACCAGCTTACGCGCAACTCAGACGGCCAGCTCGACCGTGATGTTGCCGCGGGTGGCCTTGGAGTACGGGCAGACCTGGTGGGCCTTCTCGAGAAGGCTCTTCGCGGTCTCCGCGTCCACGTTCGGGATGGTCGCCGAGATCTTGACGATGATGCCGAAGCCGTCGTCGTTCTTGCCGATGCCGACCTCGGCGGTGACCGTCGAACCCGATATGTCGGCCTTCTCGTTGCGGGCCACGACGCCCAGCGCACCCTGGAAGCAGGCGCTGTAACCGGCGGCGAAGAGCTGCTCGGGGTTGGTGCCGGCGCCGGAGCCGCCCATGGCCTTCGGCGGGTTGACGACGACGTCGAGCTGACCGTCGTCGGTGGCGACACGGCCGTCGCGCCCGTTCTCGGCGGTGGCGACGGCGGTGTACAGGACGTCGGACTGCTGGATGGACATCTGTCTCTTCCTTCTGCTGGTTCGCCGCGACTCGCGCCCACGATCGCGACGGCTGAGGAGAGACTAGCCGGTCACCGAAACGATCATCTTCCCGGTGTTGTCGCCGCGGAGCAGACCGAGGAAGGCCTCCGTGCCGTTCTCGATGCCCTCGACGAAGGTCTCGCGGTACTTCAGCTCGCCGGAGCGCAGCCAGCCGCCGACCTCTCGCACGAACTGTTCCTGCAGGTCGTAGTGGTCGCCGACGAGGACGCCCTGGAGGCGCAGCCGCTTGCCGATGATCATGGCCATGTTGCGCGGTCCCGGCACCGGCTCGGTGTCGTTGTACTGCGCGATCATGCCGCAGATGGTGGCGCGGCCGTGCACGTTGAGCGAGGAGATCGCGGCTTCGAGGTGGTCCCCGCCGACGTTGTCGAAGTAGACGTCGATGCCGTCGGGAGCGGCCTCGCGGAGCTGCTGCTTGACCGGGCCGTTCTTGTAGTTGAAGGCGGCGTCGAAGCCGTACTCCTCGACCAAGAGCTTGACCTTCTCGTCCGAGCCGGCGGAGCCGATGACCCGGGAGGCGCCCCGGAGCCTGGCCATCTGGCCGACCTGGCTGCCGACGGCGCCGGCCGCGCCGGAGACGAAGACGGCGTCGCCCTCCTTGAAGGAGGCGACCTCGAAGAGGCCGGCGTAGGCCGTCAGGCCGGTCATGCCGAGCACGCCGAGGTAGCTGGAGAGGGGGGCGAGGTCCGGGTCGACCTTGGTGGCGTGCTCGGCCGGGACGTCGGCGTACTCGCGCCAGCCGAGACCGTGCAGGACGTGGTCGCCGACGGCGAAGCCCTCGGCGTTCGAGGCGATGACCTCGCCGACCGCGCCGCCGTCCATGGGCTTGTCGAGCCGGAACGGGGGAATGTACGACTTCACGTCGTTCATCCGGCCGCGCATGTACGGGTCGACGGAGAAGTGCAGGTTGCGCACGAGGACGCGGCCTTCGCCGGGCGCACTGACGGGCGCCTCGCGGAGGGCGAAGTCGGCGGGGGTGGGCCAGCCGTGCGGGCGGGCGACGAGGTGCCACTCACGGCTGGACGCGGGAAGTACGGACATCTGCACGGCCTCCTGGGAAAGCTTCACATCGAGAAAACTTCAGGCTGTGGATACTTCACAACCTCAAACAACCATGCTCCTGGATATTTCATGTTGTCAAGTATCTGGGTACGATGAACCCCATGGCCTCACCCACAGATCCCGTGACCCGCGAAGTCGTCGAACTGATCGGCGCGGTCGTCTCGCGGTACTACGCGGAGTACGAGCAGGCGGCCGCGCAGCACTCCCTCACCGGGGCGCAGGCCCGGGTCCTCGGGCTGCTCTCCATGGAGCCCGTGCCGATGCGCAAGATCGCGCAGAAGCTCAGGTGCGAGCCGTCGAACGTCACCGGGATCGTCGACCGGCTGGAGACGCGCGGCCTGGTGGAGCGGCGCCCCGACCCGGCCGACCGCCGGGTCAAGCTCGCGGCGCCCACCCCGGCGGGGCTGGAGACGGCGGGCAGGCTCCGGGACTCGCTGGACTTCGCCCGCGAGCCGCTCGGACAGCTCACCGAGGTCGAGCGCACCCTGCTGCGGGACCTGCTGAAGCGGATGCTGGGCCAGGAAGCGGAGTAGGCCCGCGGCCGGACGCGGCCGGGCCGGTCGGCGGCCGTCAGGGGCGCGAGCGGCCCGTCCGCACGGACACCGGGCCGCCCTTCACCAGCACCAGAAGAGGACGCAGGTCGTCTTGCTGGGAGCCGGGGGCGGTGGAGGCGGAGCGGGCGTCGTCGGCGCGCCGGGTCCCGGAGGCCCGGTCGGCGTGGTGCCGGGGGTGGGCGTGCTCTCCCCCGGAGAGGGCTCCCCCGCCGGGGGTGACGCGGACGGCGGGGCGGACGGCGGGGCGTCGCCCGGCGGTCCCGCCGGGTCCCCGCCGGAGCCCTGCGTGTCGCCGCCCGAGCCCCCGGCGCCCGCGCCGTCGCCACCGGAACCGCCGGAACCTCCCGAGGCGCCACCGGAGTAGCCGCCGGACGAACCGTCCGGGGACGGCTCCCGCGAAGCCGTCGCGGAGACCGAGGCGGGCACGTCGACCGCGCTCGGCCCGTCCGAGGGGTCCGCGCTCCGCGAGGGCAGCGGAGGCAGCGAGGCCTCGACGACGTCTTCCTCCTCCACGGCGACGGCGGCGCCGCCCTCACCGGGCGGCTCCAGGGCCAGCTTCGCCAGGCTCAGCGTTCCCGCCGCCAGGACGATCCCGAGGGTGCCCACCAGGACGTTGCGCCCCTTGCGGCCGCGCGCCCGCCGGCCCTTGCGCGAGGCGCCCCGCCCGGGCGCGCCGGGAGCCGCCCCGGCACCCCGGCGCGCGCCCCGACGGCCCGAGGGCCCGGGGCGTGGCGGCTCGACCACGTCCAGTTCGTAGACGTGCTCCCCCTCGGGGGCAGGCTCGGCGACACGGTCCGGCGACTCGGCGGCACCCGGCTGCGGCTCGACGGTCCGGTACGACGCCTCGGCGGTCCCGTACGGCGCCTCGGCAGGGCGGTACGGCGACTCGGCGGCGCGGTACGGATCCTCGGGCGCGTACCCGGCCGCGCCGTACGCGGCCTCGGCACCGGTCCCGTACCCGGCCGCGCCGTAGGGAGCCCCGGCCGCGCGCCCCGGGAGGGGCTGTCCGGCGTCGGGCGCGTACCCGGTGGCGCGCTGCTCGGGGGCGCGGGGAGTGTCGTACCGCAGCTCCTCGACGGGGGTCCCGCACCCGGCACAGGCGAGGGCGCCGTTGAGATGCCGTCGGCACCGGTGGCAGTAGTCCATGGCGCCCGCAGGCTATGCGCACCCCGCACCACGCAGGTAGCCATGGACGTGAGGATCTTGTGTGGAAACCCCAGGTCCACGGCGTGCCGTCACCAATCTCCCGCTTCGGGCAGGATGGGCACATGCAGCCGTCCGCACCGACCGGGCCCTTCGGACCGCGCGAGTTCCAGCTCGTCCTGCTGCGCCGGATGGCCGACCACCAGCCGGACCTGGCCGAGGAAGCGCGGCTCGCCCTCGGCGCGAGCCGGACCGAGATGCGCGAGGCCAACCGGCGCTGGCAGGCCTGGGCCCACGCCCGGCGCGGAGCAGCCGAACTCCACCGCTACCGCTCGGCCCTCGGCGAACCGGAGTCCCGCCGGGTCGTCGGGGAGTACTCCTCCGAGATCCTGCGGTGGCGGCTGCCGCTCTGGCCCGAGCTGCGCTGGGAGGTCATGGCCGGCCCGCTCGGCCGCCGCACGCCGGAGGTGTGGGGCCGGGGCCTGGTCCGCGCGCCTGGCGCGCCCTCCCCCGAGCTGCGTACGGAGGCCGATCTGCGCCCGTGGGGCTGCACCCTGGGCGAGGTCGGGAACGCCTTCCCGCCCGCCCGGGTCCGCGACGGCAGCGCCCCCACGCGGCTGCGGCTCGACTTCACCCTGCCCGACGGCTCACCGCGGTCCGCCGAGTTCACCTGGGGCCTGCTGCAACGCCTCCTCTGACCTGCCCCTCGCGATCCACGGCACGGACGCCGCTCCCCGACCCGGTCCGAGCGACACGACACCCCCTCGAGCGGCCGCACACCCCCGGGCGGCGCAGCCCAGCGCGCGCCGGGCCCGCCGGAAACGCACGATGCGAACAGGACGCCGAAGCACCATCGCGTAGCACCTCGCCCCGTGCCAGCACCGCACTCCGGAGGATCTGCCGTGACCGTCAGCCTTGACCAGCTGCGCCGTTGCCATGTCGCCGTCGACCTGGGGGCGGCCCGTACCCGGGTCTTCGTCAAGGGCGCCGGCCTCGTCGTCGACGAGCCCAGCGTCGCCGCCGTGAACACCCGTACCGGCGCGCTGATCGCCGTCGGCGCGCTGGCCGAGAAGATGACCGGCCGCACACCCGACTACATCCGGGTCGTACGGCCCGTCTCCGGCGGCACCGTCGTCGACATCGACATGGCCCAGCGGATGCTGCGCCACCTCCTCGGCGAGAAGCTCCGCCGCCAGCTGCGCCGCAAGCCCCGGCTGCGCGCCGCCGCCTGCACCCCGCACGACAGCGACCCGCTCGCCCAGCGCGCGGCCGTGGAGACCCTGGTCGGCCTGGGGGCGCGCCGGGTGGAGCTGGTCGACACGCTGATCGCTGCGGCCGTGGGGTGCGGGCTCCCCGTCGAGCAGCCCACCGCCACCATGATCATGGTGTGCGGCGCGGCGACCACCCAGGTCGCGGTGCTCTCGCTGGGCTCGATCGTGACGGCCCAGCGCATCCCGGTCGGCGGCGACGCGATCGACCACGCCGTCATCCAGCACCTGCGCCACCAGCACGAGCTGATGCTGCCGAGCCAGTCCGTCCGGCCGCTGCAGCTCGCCCTCCGGGGCAACGGCCTGACCCTCCAGGGCCCGACCTCCACCGAGATCCACGGACGGGACGTGGCCACCGGCCTGGCCCGCTCGGTGACGGTCGACACCGCCGCCGTGCGGGACGCCATCCACACCCCGCTGACCGCCGTCCTCGACGGCATCGGCAAGATCCTGCGCGAGTGCCCGCCCGACCTGGTGGCCGACCTCGCCGAGCGCGGCATCATGATGGTCGGCGGCAGCGCGCTGCTCCCCGGCCTCGACGAGATGCTGCGCGAGGCGACGGGCATGCCGGTGCACATCGCCGAGCGGCCCGACGTGTGCGCGATCCTCGGGCTCGGCGCGATGCTGGAGGGCAAGATCCAGCCCATGGTCCTGGACGCGGACCCGCTGGTCGAGGCGGGCGTGGAGTGACCGACCCGGCCGCCCGTCTCCTCTCGCCCGTACGACAATGAACCCATGCCGATCATGGACGCGGACGAACCGGCCGAACCGGCCCCCCGCCTGCCGGCCCTGCTGGAAGCGGTCCTCAGCGTCGGCAGCGACCTCGAACTGCGGGCCACGCTCCAGCACATCGTGGACTCCGCGGCCGAGCTGACGGGGGCGCGCTACGGTGCGCTCGGGGTGGTCGACCCCGAGCGCCACCGGGTCACCGAGTTGTTCACGACCGGGCTGACGGAGGCCGAGCGGGAGCGCATCGGCCGCCTCCCCGACGGCCACTCCGGCGTCATCGGCCTGCTGCTGGAGGACCCGCGGCCGCTGCGGCTCGACGATCTGACGAGCCATCCGCGCTCCAGTGGGGTCCCGGAGGGGCACCCCGCGATGCGTTCCTTCCTCGGTGCCCCGATCCGGGTGCACACCGAGGTGTTCGGCGATCTCTACCTGACCGAGAAGCGGGGCGGCCCCTTCACCGACGAGGACCTGGCGCTGCTGCGGGTCCTCGCCTCGCAGGCGGGGATCGCGATCGGCAACGCCCGGCTGTACGAGACCGCCCGGCAGCGCGAACGCTGGATCGAGGGCGCGGCGGCGGTGACGACGGCCCTGCTCACCGGCGAGCCGGCCGAAGGCGCGCTGCGGACGGTCGCCGAGCAGGCGCGGCTGCTCGCGGACGCCTCCGCCGGGGTCGTCCTGCAGCCGACCGAGGAGGGCGGCATGGAGATCGTGGCGGCCTCGACGGTCGGCGACCCCGGTGATCTGGTCGGGACGACGATCGCGCCGGGGTCCGACGTCCTCGCGCAGCTGCTCGGCGGCGAGCCGGTGTTCGTGGAGGACTCGGCGACCGATCCGCGGATGACGACGCACGTACGGTCGCGGTACGGCCCCTCGATGATGCTGCCGCTGCAGAGCGGCGGGCAGCTCATCGGCACCCTCGCCCTGCCCCGGCGGCGCGGGGGGCGGCCGTACACGGCGGTGGACCGGCTGCTGGCCTCGCAGTTCGCCTCCCAGGCGGCGCTGGCGCTGGTCCTCGCGGACGCGCGGCACAACAGGGAACGGCTGGCGGTGTACGAGGACCGCGACCGGATCGCACGCGACCTGCACGACCTCGTCGTCCAGCGGCTCTTCGCCACCGAGATGATGCTGGAGTCGACCCGGCGGCGGGCGGCGGAGTCCTCCGCCGAGAACACGCTGCTCGGGCGGGCGGTGGACGAGCTGGACTCCACGATCCAGGAGGTGCGGACGGCCATCTTCGCGCTCCAGCAGCCCCCGGCGGACGCGCCGACCTCCTTCCGGGGGCGGGTGCTGCGGGAGACGGGCGGCGCGGCCGTCCTGTTGGGGTTCCCGCCCTCGGTCCACTTCTCGGGGGCCGTCGACACCCTCATCGGCGAGGCGGACGCGGACCGGCTCCTCGCCGCCCTGCGCGGGGCGCTTGCGGCGGCCCACCGCCGTCCGGGCGTCACCGCGATCACGGTCGGGGTGTCGGCGCCGCCGGACGGACCGCGGCTGACGGTGACGGACGACGCGGAACCGCCGACGACGGTGACCTGGCCGTGACCCGGCGCCCGGCCCCTCCCCCGGCCCCACCGCCCTAGGTCCTGTCCGTGAAGTCCCGCCCGGCCCTAGGCTTCCCCGCCCCTCCCCCGGCCGCCCGGCCTTAGGCTTCCCGCCCCTCCCCGACCGCCCCCCGGACGGCGCAGTTCCGCGCGACCCGCGCAGGGAGCCGACCTTGACTGGTGGGGTGGACACCGACGCGAAGCCCTCCCCGGCCGCCTACCGCAACCTGGCGCTGGCCACCCTCGGTTTCACGCTCACCTTCTGGGCGTGGGACCTGATCGCCCCGCTCGGCAGCTGGTACGGCGACCGGCTCGCCCTGAGCTCCTTCCAGCAGTCGCTGCTGGTCGCCGTCCCCGTGCTGGTCGGCTCGCTCGGCCGGATCCCGGTCGGCGCGCTCACCGACAAGTACGGCGCGAAGGTGATGTTCCCGCTCGTCTCGGCGTTCACCATCGTGCCCGTGCTGCTGCTGATCCCGGCGAAGCACTCGTACGGCGCGATGCTCGCCGTCGGTTTCCTCCTCGGTCTTGGCGGCACGACGTTCGCCATCGGCATCCCGCTCGTCAACTCCTGGTTCCCGCCGGCCAAGCGGGGGTTCGCCCTCGGCGTCTTCGGCATGGGCATGGGCGGGGTGGCGCTCTCCGGTTACTTCACCCCGCGCATCGCCGAGCACGGCGAGGACCTGCCGTTCCTGGTCGTCGCGGTCGCCCTCGCCGCCTACGCCGTCCTCGCGTTCCTCCTCATCACCGACCGCCCCGACCGGCCGGTCCCCACCGCCTCCCTCGGCGCCCGGCTGGGCAAGGCGGGGCGGCTGCGGGTGACGTGGGAGCTGTCGGCGCTGTACGCGATCGGCTTCGGTGGGATCGTCGCGTTCGGCGTCTACCTCCCCACGTACCTGAAGACCTGGTACGCGCTCGACCCGACCGACGCCGGTACCAAGGCGGCCGGGTTCGCCCTGGTGACGGTCGTCTTCCGGCCGATCGGCGGCTGGCTCTCCGACCGGGTCCACCCGGCCCTCGTCACCGCGGGCGCGCTCGGCTTCGTCGCCCTCCTCGCGATCGTCCAGGCGTTCGACCCGGCGCTGGATCCGGGCGGCACGATCGCCCTGCTGTGCATGGCCGCCGGGCTCGGCACCGCCAGCGGATCGGTCTTCGCGCTGGTCTCCCAGGTCACCCCCCAGCCACAGGTCGGCAGCGTCACCGGCATCGTCGGCGCGATGGGCGGACTCGGCGGCTTCGTGCCGCCGCTGGTGATGGGCGCGATCTACAGCGCCAAGGACTCGTACTCCATCGGCTTCATGCTCCTCTCCGACCTGGCGCTCGCGGGCTGCGTCTACGCGTACGGCCGGATGCGGACGATCCGCCCCACCGGGGAGGACAGCGGCTCCCCGGAGGTGAGCAAGGTCGCAGCGCGCCCCTCCTGATACCGGAGAAGAATGCCTCTCGCATCCCCTACGCGAGGAGGACGACCGTTGAGCGCGCTCTTCCCGGCCCTGTGGGCCGACCCGGACCGGCCCGCACTCCGCTTCGGCGCGGACGCCCTGACCTACGGGGAACTGGCCGGGGCCGCCGGGGCCCTGGCCGCACGGATCGGGGGCGCGGGACGCGTCGCGGTCTGGGCCACGCCCACCGCCCGGACGACGGTCGCCGTGGTCGCCGCGCTGCTGGCCGGCATACCGGCGATCCCGGTCAACCCGCGCACCGGGGAGCGGGAGCTGGCGCACATCCTCGGCGACAGCGCTCCGAGCATGGTCCTGGCGGGGCCGGAGGACGTCCTGCCGGCGGCGTTCGCCGAACTGCCCCGCATCGACGTCGAGACGCAGGCCGCCCACCTCGGCCCGGTCCCGGCGGCCTTCGCCCACGGCGGCGTGCCGGACGACTCCGAGGCGCCCGCCCTGATCGTCTACACCTCCGGCACCACCGGCCCGCCCAAGGGCGTGGTCCTCTCCCACCGCGCGATCGCCGCCTCCCTGGACGCCCTGGAGGAGGCGTGGGCGTGGACGGCGGACGACGTGCTCGTCCACGCGCTGCCGCTCTTCCACGTCCACGGGCTGATCCTGGGGATCCTCGGCCCGCTGCGGCGCGGCGGGTCGGTGCGCCACCTCGGCGGCTTCTCCGTCGAGGGCGTAGCGCGGGAGCTGGGTGCGGGCGGCACGATGCTGTTCGGGGTGCCGACGATGTACCACCGGCTCGCGGACGCGGTCGGCTCCGACCCGGCCCTGGTACGGGCCCTGGCGGGGGCGCGGCTGCTGGTGTCGGGCTCGGCGGCGCTCCCCCTCCACGACCACGAGCGGCTCACGGCGGCGACGGGCCGTCAGGTCGTCGAGCGGTACGGGATGACCGAGACGCTCATGCTGACGAGCGTGCGCGTCGGCTCCGGCCCGCGGCCCGGCTCGGTGGGCCTGCCGCTGCGGGGCGTGGACCTGCGGCTGGTGGAGGAGGACGGGAAGGAGATCGGGGCGTCCGACGGGGAGAGCGTCGGCGAGATCCAGGTCCGCGGCCCGAACCTCTTCAGCGCGTACCTCAATCGGCCCGACGCGACGGCGGCCGCGTTCGACGGGGAGTGGTTCCGTACCGGCGACATGGCGGTCCGGGACGCGGACGGTTCCCTACGGATCGTGGGCCGCAAGGCGACCGACCTGATCAAGAGCGGCGGCTACAAGATCGGCGCGGGCGAGATCGAGAACGCGCTCCTCGACCACCCGGAGGTCCGCGAGGCGGCGGTGACCGGCGAACCGGACGCGGACCTGGGCGAACGGATCGTGGCCTGGATCGTCCCCGCCGACCCGGACGGGCCCCCGGCGGCCGCCGACCTGACCGCGCACGTGGCGGCGCTCCTCGCCCCGCACAAACGCCCACGGACGGTGCGCTTCCTGCCGGCCCTTCCGCGCAACGACATGGGCAAGGTCCTGAAGAAGGCGCTGCCGGGGGCGGCGACGCCCGATGCGTGAGCGACCGACGGCGCGCGAGGTGATCGCGCTGGTGACGGACGACTTCGCGGCGGCGGCCGGCCCGGGAGCCTCGGGAGTGGGAGCCGCTCCGGCCGCCGGGCCGGACGGGCCGCTCGGCTGGGCGGGTTACGGCTCCGCGCGGGCGCGGGCCCGCGAGCGGACCGGCGAGGAGGAGTCCGTCCTCCACGGCACGGCGACGGTCGGGGGCCGGCCCGTCGTCCTGGTGGCCTTCGAGTTCGGCTTCCTGGGCGGATCGCTCGGGCGGGCTGCCGGTGACCGGCTGGTCGCCGCCTACGACCTGGCGCGGGAGCGGCGGGTCCCCATGGTGTCGCTGGTCGCGACCGGCGGCAGCCGGATGCAGGAGGGCATGGTCGCCCTCACCCAGCTCCAGCGGGTCGCGGCGGCGACGGTCCGGCTGCGCGCCTCCGGCGTCCCCCATGTGGCGGTGCTCCGCGACCCGTCCACGGGCGGCGGCTGGGCCACCGTCGGCGCGGGGGCGGACGTCGTCCTCGCGCTTCCCGCCGCCCAGGTGGCCTTCGCGGGCTCCCGGGTCCGCCCGCCGGACGCCGACCCGGCGGCCACCACCGCCGAGGGCCAGTGGAGCAGCGGTCATGTGGACGCGGTCGTCCCGCCGCGGGAGCTGCGGGAGACCCTGGCCCGGTGGGTACGCCTGCTGAGCGGCGCGCCCGGTCCCGCGCCGGAGCCCGCGCCGGTCCCCCGCGCGCTGGTGGCGGTCGGCCCGCCCGGGACGGGATGGGTCGCCGTCGGCCGGGCCCGCGATCCGCGCCGGCCGCGGGCCGGGGCCTATCTGGACGCCTACTTCGACGAGCGGGCGACCGTGCGCGGCGATCGGGCCGGCGGGGTGGACCCCGGGATGGAGTGCGGTTTCGGACTCCGCGCCGGGCGGGTCGTGGCGTACGCCGCGCAGGACGGCTCCGCGACCCGGCCCGCGGGGTTCCGGACGGCGGCCCGTCTCGTCCGCCTCGCCGACCGGCTGGGGTTCCCCGTGCTGACCCTGATCGACACCCCGGGCGCGGCCAACGACGCGGAGGCGGAGCGGGCGGGCGCGGGGCCGGCCATCGCGGAGGCGTTCGCCGCGATCGCCGGAGCCCGGGTGCCGGTGACCTCGCTCCTGATCGGCGAGGGCGGCTCCGGCGGGGCGCTCGCCCTGGCCGCCGCCGGTTCGACCTGGGCCACGCCCGACAGCTACTTCTCCGTCATCGCGCCCGAACTCGCCGCGGCGATCCTCAAACGGCCGCCCGACCGGACCCCCGCCACCGCCGACCAACTGCGCCTGCGCCCCCAGGACCTCGTGGACCTGGGCGTGGTGCGCGGAATCGTCACCCCCGGCGACGACTGACGATCGGCGACGCCTGACGCTCGGGGACGACTGACGCTCGGGGACGACTGACGCTCGGCGGCGCCGGACGCCCCGTGGCGCCTGACGTCCCGTCACGGAAGGGCCCGGTACGGCGGCGCGCCGTACCGGGCCCTTCCGGATCGGTGGGTCGGTCTACCTCACCCCCACCGCCCGGATGATCTCCTGCTTCACCGAGCCGCCGCGGTCGTCGCTCGCGCCGGCGCGCAGCGACACGGACGCCGCCGCGTGCGGGACCCGCACGTCACCGGCCCAGCCGCCCCGCACCGAGGGCTTCAGCGCGACCTTCGACCAGGTCGTGCCCTCGTCGTACGAGACCTCCAGCGTCCCGCCGCCGATCCGGCCGGTGTCCGCCGCGCCCTCGACGTACTCGGCGAAGATCCGCACCGGCAGCCGCTGCCCGGCGCGCACGTCGCCCTTCAGATCGGTGTCCACGTCGAAGCCGAGGTTGATCAGCGGCAGGTACGTCCTCCGGTCGGCCGGGGTCTCAGCGGAGCGGAAGGTCCACTCGGCGTGGCCGCGCGTGGAGAGCCGCCAGCGCGCCGGGTCGAGCGTGGTGTCGGTGACGACCTTGTACTCCGCCTCCTCGGCGGGGGCGTCCCAGGCGTACGCGGCGGAGCTGGTCTTGCGATCGACGCGTACGCCGTCGACGTACACCTCGGTGAACTGGGTCATCGAGTCGTCGCTCCACACGTTGCCGAAGCCGGTGTGGTCGGGGCCGGAGTCGCCCCAGCCGGGGGTGTTGAAGCTCAGGGAGTTCCCGGTGCGCTCCTGGCCCCAGCCGAGCCCGGTGCCGAGCCAGGGGTGCCAGACCGGCGCGAACCAGTCGAGGGTCCGGTGGCTGCCGCCCCGGTAGGAGTTGACGCCGCCGCGCTGCTCCAGCGCGTCCCCCAGGTCGACCGACTCGTGCCAGCCCTGCCCGGTGCCGGTGGAGACGTACTCGGTGCGCTCCACCGGGAAGGCGATCCACTCCTTGAACCCGAAGCCGATCGGGAAGGTGTCGGTGATCGAGTAGCGGAACTCGCCGCCGAGCTCCTTGCGGCCCGTGGGCATGTGGAAGGAGGAGCGGACGGTGGCCAGTTCGTGCCTGCCGGGCCGGAAGACGAGGTCCGTGCCGATCGCGCCCGGGTGCCCCTCGGAGAGGTCGTAGGTGAACGGGGTGTAGCGGGTGCCGGTCAGGTCGACGCGCGTGCCGCGCTTCGCCGCCTGCGCGAGCCGTGCGGCGTCGGCGGAGTTGACGGTGGAGACGGGCAGCGGCCGGTCCTGGTAGTCCTCCGTGCCGAACCAGGACATCAGCCGGCCGGGCTCGTCGTCGGTGACGAAGAGCGCCGCGACGCCCGCGTCCTGCGCGTCCTGCGCCATCCGCGCGGTGTCGGCGCCGGGCGCGCGGCGGACGAGGACGGCCTTGCCGCGGGCGTTCCTCCCGGCGTACTCGGCGGCGGTGCCGGTGCCCGCGTCGACGACGCCGAGGCGGTGGCGGCCTTCGAGGAGGGCGGATCCGGCCTGCGGGGTGGCGTCGGAGAGCCGCTGCCCGTCGGTGCTCGCCTCCAGGAGCGGCTTGCCGAGCCGCCACACCGTGCGGTACTCGAAGGTGCCGGTGGCGGGCTTGCGGGTGGGGGCGGCGAAGATGGAGTCGTACTTCGGCGGCACCTGGACGGCCCCGCCGTAGGAGACACCGCCCGCGTCCCGGTCGAACTCCATGAGGAGCTGGCGGGTCTCGGTCCGCTGCTCGACCTCGGCTCGGATCTCGCGCAACCGCCGTCCGTCGAGGGTGATCTCGCGGTCCCGGTCGAGGACGATCTCCGGCTCGGTGAGGAAGCCGAGGCCGAGGGAGTCCTCGCCCTTGCTGCCCCGGACGTCGAGGAAGGTGTCGACGGTGTACGTGCCGGGCTGCAGGCGCAGCCGAAGCGTGCCGGACTCGCCGACCGTCTCCGGGAACGGGTCGTGGCCCTCGGCGAGCCGCTGGACGCCCAGGTGGGCGGGGGCCGGGGCGCCCGCGCGGTCCTTGACGTGGACGGTGAGGGTGTGGCGCTCCCCCTCCTTGACCATGCCGACCGCGGTGTGCGCGAGGATCGCTTCGCCGGCGGAGGCGGTGATCCGGCCGAAGGACTGGCCGACGGGGGCCTTGGTGCCGTCGCCGGTGACGGTGGTCGCCGCGGTGCCGTGGGCGGGCACGGTGAGCGTGGTGTCGGCGAGGGTGGCGACGCCCGCCGGGACGCCCTCGACGGCGAGGCTCAACTCGACCGGTGAGGCGGTGTGGTTGGTGTAGGTGACGGTGCGGGTGACCGGCTCGTTCTCCTCGTACGGCCAGGAGACGAAGCCGAGGTCGGCGGAGCCGGTCGCGGTGACCTGCGCGGCGACGGCGGCGCCGACGTCGACCCGGCCGGCGCCGAGGGCGTACGGGGAGTCGGCGAGCGGCTTCGACGAGGACATCAGGGCGTTCTTGAGCTGCGCGCCGGTCCAGTCGGGGTGCTGCTCGGCGAGCAGGGCGGCGACGCCCGCGACGTGCGGGGTGGCCATCGACGTCCCGCTCATGGCGGTGTAGAGGCCGCTGCCCTCGGCGAGTTGGGAGCGGGCGGCGAGGATCTCCACGCCGGGCGCGGAGAGGTCGGGCTTGAGGGCCTGGTCGCCGTGGCGGGGGCCCTGGCTGGTGAAGGAGGCCGGGGCGTCGGCGGAGTCGACGGCGCCGATGGTGAGCGCGGAGCCGGCGGCGCCGGGCGAGCCGATGGAGCCGGGGGCGCCGCTGTTGCCGGCGGCGATGACGAAGAGCGCGCCGGTCTCGGCGGAGAGCGCGTCGACGGCCTGGGCCATCGGGTCGGTGCCGTCGCTCGGCTCGGGCGAACCGAGGCTCATCGAGACGACCTTGGCGTCGATGTCCCGGGCGGCCCACTCCATGCCGGCGATGATCTGCGACTCGGTGCCGGAGCCCTCGTCGCTGAGGACCTTGCCGACGGCGAGGGTCGCGCCGGGGGCGACGCCCTTCTCCTTGCCGTCCGAACCGGCGCCGCTGCCGCCGACGGTGGAGGTGACGTGGGTGCCGTGGCCGTCGCGGTCGGCGACCTCCTGGCCCTCGATGAAGGAGGCGGACTCGGCGACCCGGCCGACGAGGTCGGGGTGGGTCAGGTCGGCGCCGGTGTCGAGGACCGCGACCTTGACGCCCTTGCCGGTGTAGCCGGCGTCCCAGGCCCGGGCGGTGCCGATCTGGGCGTTGGAATCGGCCATGGCCGCCTCGACCCGTCCGTCGAGCCAGACCCTGCCGAGGCCGGCGGAGCGGGCGCCGGGGCCGGTGAAGCCGCGCCAGAAAGCGGCCGGGTCCTTCGCCTCGACCGCGGCGCCGCCGATGCTGGGCAGGGCGCGGACGGTCTCGGTGCCGCGCGGGGTGGCCGCGCGGGCGCCCTTGCCGTACGTGACGATCAGCGGAAGGGCGTCGGTGACGCCCTGTTCGACGAGGCCGCTGACGTCGAAGAGCCGCGGGTCGAGGACGCCGGAGTCGAGGTAGGGGCGGGCCTCGTCGGGGACGACGGTGACCCGGCCGTCGGTGATCCGGCTGCGGACGGCCCCGGTGGCGCCCTTGGCGCGTTCGACGGTGACCGTCTTCTCGCCGGCGCCGAGGTCGGTGACGGTGACGCGGTCGCCGGTGACGAGGGTGACGGTGGTGCTGCCGCCGCGGGAGGGGGCGAAGGTGTCCGGCACGGGGGCGGCGGCGTTCCCGGCGGCGGCGGTCTGCCCGGCCGAGAGCATCACGAGGGAGAGGCCGGCGGCGAGCAGCCCCGCTCTCCCTCTGGCGGATGATCTGGTCATCGACGCAACTCCTCGCACACCCGGGGGAAGGGGTGGTTCCGGGTGGTGCGACGAGTCTCGGGCGTACGGCGGTGGTTGGGCCCCGAGCCGCCTGGCGACTATGCGCCGTGGCGGTCAACCGCCAGGTCAGGCCGTGGGATTGCGGGCGTCATACCGGCGGAATCCCCGCCCGTACAGGGCAAGCACGGCAACCGCGAGAACGCAGGCGATACCCCCACCGGTGATCGCGACGGCGGGTGAGGTAAGGTCGGCGACCGACCCGGCGAGGAAGTCGCCGAGCCGCGGCCCGCCCGCCACGACGACGATGAAGACGCCCTGGAGCCGGCCGCGCATCTCGTCCGGGGCGGCGACCTGCATCATCGTGTTGCGGAAGATCATGGAGACGGTGTCGGAGTATCCGGCGAGGGCGAGGAGGAGCAGCCCGAGCCAGAGGTTCCGGGTGAGTCCGAAGACGGCGATGGCGGTGCCCCAGCAGGCGACGGCGAGCAGGATGGCCTGGCCGTGGTGGTGGATGCGGCCCTGCCAGCCGGAGAGGACGCCGCCGAGGAGCGCGCCGGCCGCGGGGGCGGCGGCGAGCAGGCCGGTGGTGCGGGCGTCGCCGTCGTACCAGAGGACGGCGACGACGGGGAACAGCGCGCGGGGGTGGGCGAGGATCATCGCGCAGAAGTCGGAGAAGAACGTCATCCGCAGATTGGGGCGGGTGGCGAGGAAGCGCAGCCCGTCGAGGACGGAGGCCCGCTTGGCGCCGGTCCGTTCGGGGAGCATGGGAGGCAGCCGCCACATCGCGTAGAGGGCGGCGGAGAAGGCGACGGCGTCGACGAGGTACGCGGTCTGGAAGCCGCCGACGCCGACGAGGAGACCGCCGAGGCTCGGGCCGACGAGCGTGCCGAACGTCATCGTCATGGAGTTGAGCGCGTTGGCCGCGCGCAGCTGATCGGGCGGCAGGAGCCGGGGGATCATCGAGGTGCGGGCGGGCGAGTTGAGCGCGGCGCAGACGGACTGCAGGGCGACGACGGCGTACAGGAAGAGGACGTCGTGGAAGCCGGCGAAGGCGGCGGTGGCGAGCGCGGCGGAGAGCGCGGCGGAGCCGGTGGCGCTGAACAGGCCGAGCCTGCGGCGGTCGACGGTGTCGGCGACGGCGCCGCCGTACAGCCCGAAGACGACCAGCGGGACGAGGGAGCAGAGGCCCACGAGTCCGACGGAGAACGGCGAGCGGGTGATCTCGTAGACCTGGAGCGAGACCGCGAGGGCGGTCATGCCCTGGCCGACCCAGGAGATGGTGTTGCCGAACCAGAGGCGGCGGTAGTGCACGGAGGTACGCAGCGGGGTGAGGTCCGCGAGGACCCGGCGGCGGTCCTCCTGCCCGGTGGCGCTCACGCGACGTCGTAGCGCAGCTCGGGGCGGGCCCAGTGGATCGAGCCGGCGGGCGGGACCGTGCCGGTGCGGCGGGCGCCGGTACGGAGGTAGAAGTCCTCGGCGGGCGGGTGCGCGACCACCCGCACGGAGGCGAGCCCGGCGGCGCCGGCCTGCGCGGTCATGTGCTCCATCAGCATCCGCCCGATGCCGAGGCCCTGCGCCTCGTCGGCGACGAAGGCGAGATCGAGCTCGGCCTCGTCGAGGAGGAGGGCGTAGAACCCGACGATCCGCTGCCGGTCGTCGACGGCGACGAAGACGGGGTGGTGCTCGATGTACGACCCTCCGACGACATAGCCGTCGACCATGGCGGCGTAGCCGTCGCGGTAGGCGCGCGAGGTGCGGACGAGGCGGGTGAGCCGCTTGGAATCGTCGGCGGTGGCGCGGCGGAGGGTGACGGAGGGCATGGAGGGAGTATAGGGACGGGCGGGGATACGGGTCCTTACAGGAGGTCCGTCGGGTCGACGGCGTCGAGGCGGGCGGCGAGCGCCGTGAGCTGGTCGCGCAGTCCGCGGATCTCCTCCAGCGACATCCCGGTCGCGGAGGCGATGCGCCGGGGCACACCGAGGGCCTTCTCCCGCAGCGCGGCCCCGGCCTCGGTGACCCGGGCGGTGACCGAGCGCTCGTCCTCGGCGCTGCGCCGGCGCTCGACGAAGCCGGCCGCCTCCAGCCGCTTGAGCAGCGGCGAGAGGGTCCCCGAGTCGAGGCGCAGGTGCTCGCCGATCCGCTTGACCGGCAGCTCCCCGTGCTCCCAGAGCACCAGCAGGACGAGGTACTGGGGGTAGGTGACCCCGAGGTCCTTGAGCGCGCCGCGGTAGACGCCGTTGAAGGCGCGGGTCGCGGCGTGCAGCGAGAAGCAGATCTGGTGGTCGAGCCGGAGGAAGTCCGCGTCCGGGGTCGAGTCGAGCGTCTCCATGGCTCCAGGGTACGGGACACCCCTCACGAACGATTGAGTTGTGCACAACTGAATTGCGCGCTACAGTCGCTGCACACCCCACCGAACGGAAACGAGGACCCCATGAACGCGATCTACACCGCTGTCGCCACCGCCAACGGCCGCGAGGGCCGCGCCATCAGCTCCGACGGCCACATCGACCTCCCCCTCGCGCACCCCCAGGCCCTCGGCGGCAACGGCCAGGGCACCAACCCGGAGCAGCTCTTCGCCGCCGGCTACGCGGCCTGCTTCGCCAGCGCCATGGGTGTGATCGCCCGCCAGGAGAAGATCGACATCGCGGACGTCTCGGTCACCGCCGAGGTCTCCATCGGCAAGGACGAGGCGGACAACGGCTTCGGCCTCGCGGTCGTCATGCGCGCCGAGTTCCCCGACCATCTCCAGGGCGAGCCCGGCCGCGAGCTCCTGGAGAAGACCCACGCGTTCTGCCCGTACTCCAAGGCGACCCGCGGCAACATCGCGGTGGACCTCGTCATCGAGTAGTGGTCGCCCCGCACCACAGGGTGGAACGAGGTGCGGCGGGGGGCGTCGGGATGCGCGAGCGCCCCTTCCGCGCGCCTCCCCGCTCGGCTCGTGCGCACCCCCTGAACCGGAGAGCTGTTCGACTCGAACTCCCCGCCCCGCCCGGGCGGGCAGGGGGCGAGCGGACGGCCCCGGAGACGCGGAAAAGGCCCTCTCCACGGAGAGGGCCTTCCTGTCGCAGCAGGTCAAACGGGTGAACCTGCGGCGTGTCCCGGTGGGGCGGGTGGGACTCGAACCCACGGCCGACGGATTATGAGTCCGCTGCTCTAACCGGCTGAGCTACCGCCCCGGAGCGTGTGGCGCGTACATGTGTGCGCGCCGTCTGCCGCAGCATAGCCGCTCATACGATCTCTCGCTGTGGATGGTCGGCAACGCACGACCATGAGGACTTCCGTCGGAGCGGCGCGGTTCCCGGAGACAAGAAAAAGGACCCCGAAGGGTCCTCTTCCTCTCTGCTCCCCCGGCTGGACTCGAACCAGCAACCCTCCGGTTAACAGCCGAATGCTCTGCCAATTGAGCTACAGGGGATCGCGCTCCCCCGACTGGACTCGAACCAGTAACCTGCCGGTTAACAGCCGGCTGCTCTGCCAATTGAGCTACAGGGGATTGCTGCGGTTGCACCGAACGTACCCACCTCGGGTGTCTCCGAGCGGCGCTCGTTCGCTGCGACACATACATTAGCGCAATCAGGGGGGTGCTCCGCCAATCGGTATGCCGCGCCCCGTCGCGGGCACCAGTGAGGCATCAGCGAAGCTCCAGGGAAGGGTGGTGCCGCCGTGCGGTACAAGCTGACGTTCGTCGTGGGAGTGGCCCTCGGTTACGTCATCGGCACACGAGCCGGGCGCGAGCGCTACGAACAGTTGAAGAAGTCCGCGCGGGACCTCTCGCGGAACCCGGCCGTGCGCAACGCCGCCGAGTCCGCCGCCCAGACCGGGCGTGAGGTCGCGGGCAAGGCGATGCACGTGGTGAGCGACAAGGTCGGGGACAAGTTGCCCCCCTCGGTCACCGACCGGGTGCACGCCCTGCGCGGACACAACGGGCAGGTCAGGGGCTCCGGGACCGATGACGACTGGGGCACCAGCAACACCTGAGGGCGCGGGGGCGGGCCGCCCGGACGGGCGTGCCGCCCCCGCTCGCTCCCCCCGCCCCGCCGCGTGCGGCAGAATCTCCCGTATGGGGATAGTCGCCGGTCTGGACAGTTCTGCTGAGTTCACCCGCATCGTCGTCTGCGACGCGGACACGGGTGCCGTGCTGCGGCAGGGCCATGCCCCGCACCCGGGTGAGCCGAAGGCCGCCGACGTCGACCCGCAGAGCTGGCTGCTCTCGCTCGGCGAGGCCGCGGCCGGCGGGCTGCTCGAAGGCGTCCAGGCGATCGGCGTCTCCGCCCAGCAGCACGGGCTCGTCCCGCTCGACGCGCAGGGCGGCCTGGTGCGCGCCGCGCTGGTCGGCAACGACCGGCGGGCCCAGGTGGCCGCCGCCGATCTCGTCGAGGCCTTCGGCGGACGGCAGGCGTGGGCCGAGGCCGTCGGCTCCGTCCCGCAGGCCGGTCTGCCCGTCGCCAAGCTCCGCTGGCTGGCCCGCACCGAGCCGGAGAACGCCCGGCGGGTCGCGATGGTCCTCCAGCCGCACGACTGGCTGGTCTGGCAGCTGCTCGGCCGGCCCCTCCGGCGTACGACCGACCGGGGCGCCGCCTCGGCGACCGGCTACTGGTCCGCCGCCACCGGCTCCTACCGCCCCGACCTCGTCGAGCTGGCCCTCGGCCACCAGGCGGTGCTGCCCGAGGTGCTCGGCCCCGCCGAGGCCGCCGGAACCACCCCCGAGGGGCTGCTGATCTCCGCCGGCACGGGCGAGACCATGGCCGCCGCCTTCGGGCTCGGCGTCCGCACCGGGGACGCGGTCGTCTCCCTCGGCGCCTCCGGCTCCGTGATGGCCGTCCACCACCAGGCGCTCGCCGACCCGCACGGAATGATCACCTCCTTCGCCGACGCGACCGGCATGCACCTGCCCGTCGTGCACGTCTCCAACGCGGTACGGGCGCTGCGCGGCAGCGCCGAGATGCTCGGCGTGGAGAGCCTGGAGGAGCTGTCGGCGCTCGCCCTGAAGTCCACGCCCGGCGCCTCCGGTCTCGTCCTGCTCCCCTATCTGGAGGGCGAGCGCACCCCCCGGCTCCCGCACACCGCGGGCACCCTGAGCGGTCTGCGCCGGGAGTCGATGAAGCCCGAGCACTTCGCGCGGGCCGCCTTCGAGGGCATGCTCTGCTCGCTCGCCGACGCCATGGACGTGCTGCGCGGGCGGGGCGTGGAGGTGCGCCGGGTCTTCCTGCTCGGCGCGGCGGCCGAACTGCCCGCCGTCCAGGCGCTGGCGCCCGCGGTCTTCGGCGCCCAGGTGGTCGTCCCCCAGCCGGCGGACTACACCGCGCTCGGCGCGGCCCGTCAGGCCGCGTGGGCCCTCGGGGTGGCCCACGGAACCCTCTCGCCCTCCGCTCCCCCCGCCTGGCAGGGCGCCGCGGCCCAGGTCTTCGAGCCGGGCGAGGAGCTGGCGGTGGGCCAGGCGGTACGCCAGCAGTACGCCGCGACCCGGGACCAGATCCACCCGGGGGCCTTCGGCGCCTGAACACGCGCCAAAACGAGTCGTCACGTCCCGGGGGCACGGGCGATAGTAGAAGCCGTGCTCATAAGACTTCTCCGGACCCACCTCCGACCGTACAAGAAACCCATCGCCCTGCTGGTGTTCCTGCAGCTGCTGCAGACCTCCGCCTCGCTCTACCTGCCGACCCTCAACGCCGACATCATCGACAACGGTGTCGTCGACGGGGACACCGGCTACATCCTGCGCTTCGGCGCGCTGATGATCGCGGTCTCCGTGCTGCAGGTCGTCTGCAACATCGGAGCGGTCTACTACGGAGCACGGACCGCCTCCGCCCTCGGCCGTGACGTGCGCGCGGCGGTCTTCGAGCGGGTGCAGTCGTTCTCCGCCCGGGAGGTCGGGCAGTTCGGCGCGCCCTCGCTGATCACCCGTACCACCAATGACGTCCAGCAGGTCCAGATGCTGGTCCTGATGGGGTTCACGCTGATGGTCTCCGCGCCCATCATGTGCGTCGGCGGCATCGTCATGGCGCTGGGGCAGGACGTACCGCTGTCGGCGGTGCTGCTGGCCGTGGTGCCGGTCCTCGGGATCGCGGTGTCGCTCATCGTGAAGCGGATGCGGCCCCTCTTCCGGACCATGCAGGAGCGGCTGGACACGGTGAACCGGGTGCTGCGCGAGCAGATCACCGGCAACCGCGTGATCCGGGCGTTCGTGAAGGACGGCTACGAGCGCGAGCGGTTCAAGGGGTCGAACACCGAGCTGACCGACGTGTCGATGGCGACCGGACGGCTGATGGCGCTGATGTTCCCGACCGTGATGACGGTCGTGAACGTCTCCAGCGTCGCCGTGGTCTGGTTCGGTGCCCACCGCATCGACAGCGGCGGGATGCAGATCGGCGCGCTGACCGCGTTCCTGGCCTATCTGATGCAGATCGTGATGGCCGTGATGATGGCCACCTTCATGTTCATGATGGTGCCGCGGGCCGAGGTGTGCGCCGAGCGCATCGAGGAGGTGCTGTCCACCGAGAGCAGCGTCGTGCCGCCCGCCGAGCCGGTGCGCGCGCTGCGCGGCCGGGGGCACCTGGAGGTGCGGAGCGCGGACTTCCGCTATCCGGGTGCCGAGGAGTCGGTGCTTCGGGAGGTCGAGCTGGTCGCCCGTCCGGGCGAGACGACCGCGATCATCGGCTCGACGGGCAGCGGGAAGTCGACGCTGCTCGGGCTGGTGCCGCGGCTCTTCGACGTCACGGGCGGCGAGGTCCTCGTCGACGGTGTGGACGTCCGGACGCTCGACCCGGCGCTGATGGCGCGGACGGTCGGTCTCGTCCCGCAGAAGCCGTACCTCTTCTCGGGGACGGTCGCGACCAACCTGCGGTACGGGAACCCCGACGCGACCGACGAGGAGCTGTGGCACGCGCTGGAGGTCGCGCAGGCGGCCGCGTTCGTGAGGCAGCTGGACGCCGGTCTCGACGCGCCGATCGCGCAGGGCGGCACCAATGTGTCCGGCGGACAGCGGCAGCGTCTCGCGATCGCGCGGACGCTGGTGCAGCGGCCGGAGATCTACCTCTTCGACGACTCGTTCTCGGCGCTCGACTACGAGACGGACGCCCTGCTGCGGGCCGCGCTGGCGGCGGAGACGGCGGACTCGACCGTCGTGATCGTCGCCCAGCGGGTGTCGACCATCCGGGACGCCGACCGGATCGTCGTCCTCGACGAGGGTCGGGTCGTGGGCTCCGGACGCCATCGCGAACTGATGGCGGGCAATGAGACGTACCGGGAGATCGTGCTCTCCCAGCTGACCGAGGCGGAGGCAGCCTGATGGCCGGTCCAGGCGGACGGATGATGGCCGGCGGCGGCCCCGACCAGCGGTCCATGGACTTCAAGGGGTCGGGCAAGCGGCTGCTGAAGTCCTTGGCTCCCGAGCGGGGCGCGCTGTGGCTGATGCTCCTTACCGGTGTGCTGAGCGTGGCGGGCTCGGTGGTCGGGCCGCTGATCCTCGGCAAGGCGACCGACCTGATCTTCGCGGGGGTCGTCGGACGGCAGACGACCGACGGCACCACCAAGGCGCAGGCGATCGAGGCGCTGCGGGCCGCGGGCGACGGCGGAATGGCCGACATGCTGTCCGGGGTCGACTTCACGCCCGGGCAGGGCATCGACTTCGCGGCGGTCTCCACGGTGCTGCTGTGGGTGCTGGCGGTCTATGTGGCGGCCGGGCTGCTGATGCTGGTCTCCACCCGGATGTCGATCAAGGTGATCAACCGGACGGTCTACCGGATGCGGGAGGACGTCCAGGCGAAGCTGGCGCGGCTGCCGCTGTCGTACTTCGACAAGGCCAAGCGCGGTGAGGTGCTCAGCCGGGCGACCAACGACATCGACAACATCTCGCAGACGCTCCAGCAGTCCATGGGACAGCTGATCAACTCGCTGCTCACCATCGTCGGCGTGCTGGTGATGATGTTCTGGATCTCCCCGCTGCTCGCCCTGGTGGCGCTAGTGACGGTGCCGGTGTCGGTGGTCGTGGCGACGCGGATCGGCAAGCGGTCGCAGCCGCACTTCGTGCAGCAGTGGAAGTCCACGGGCGCGCTCAACGCCCATGTGGAGGAGATGTACAGCGGTCACGCGCTGGTGAAGGTCTTCGGGCGGCAGGACGAGTCGGCGGCCGGTTTCCGCGAGCAGAACGAGGCGCTGTACGAGGCCGGGTTCAAGGCGCAGTTCAACAGCGGTGTCATGCAGCCGGTCATGTTCTTCATCTCGAACATCAACTACGTCCTGGTGGCCGTCGTCGGCGGTCTGCGGGTGGCGTCGGGCACGCTGTCGATCGGCGACGTCCAGGCGTTCATCCAGTACTCCCGGCAGTTCTCGATGCCGCTGACGCAGGTGGCGTCGATGGCGAACCTGGTGCAGTCGGGTGTCGCCTCGGCCGAGCGGATCTTCGAGCTCCTCGACGCGGAGGAGCAGGAGCCGGACTCTCCGGTGAGCGAGCACCCCACCGGAGTGAAGGGGAAGGTCGCCCTGGAGTCGGTCTCCTTCCGCTACGAGCCGGACAGGCCGCTGATCGAGGATCTGTCGCTGACGGTGGAGCCGGGGCAGACGGTCGCGATCGTCGGCCCGACCGGCGCCGGGAAGACGACGCTGGTGAACCTGCTGATGCGGTTCTACGAAGTGACCGGCGGCCGGATCACCCTCGACGGTGTCGACGTGGCCCGCATGTCCCGGGACGAGCTGCGCTCCGGGATCGGCATGGTCCTCCAGGACACCTGGCTCTTCGGCGGGACCATCGCCGACAACATCGCCTACGGCGCGTCGGGCGAGGTCACCCGGGAACGGATCGAGGAGGCGGCGCGGGCGGCCCATGCCGACCGGTTCATCCGGACCCTCCCCGACGGTTACGACACGGTCATCGACGACGACGGGGCCGGGGTCAGCGCGGGTGAGAAGCAGTTGATCACCATCGCGCGGGCGTTCCTGTCGGATCCGGTGATCCTGGTCCTGGACGAGGCGACCAGCTCCGTGGACACCCGTACGGAGGTCCTGATCCAGAAGGCGATGGCGCGGCTGGCCCACGGGCGGACGAGCTTCGTCATCGCGCACCGGCTCTCCACCATCCGGGACGCGGACGTGATCCTGGTGATGGAGGACGGCTCGATCGTCGAACAGGGCACCCACACCGAGCTGCTGGCCGGGGCCGGCGCCTACGCCCGCTTGTACGCCGCGCAGTTCGCCCAGGCGGTCGCCGAGGTGGACTGAGCGGCACGGGACGCCTCGCCCCCGGCCGGGCGGGGCTCTCGGAACACCTCTCAGTCGAGGTAGCCGCGGAGCTGGTCGGCGAAGGCGTGGTCCCGCAGCTTGCCGAGGGTCTTGGACTCGATCTGGCGGATGCGTTCGCGGGTCACGCCGAAGAGGCGTCCTATCTCCTCCAGGGTGCGGGGCCGGCCGTCGTCGAGGCCGTAGCGGAGCTGGACGACCTTGCGTTCCCGCTCGCCGAGGGTGGAGAGGACCGCCTCCAGGTGCTCGCGGAGCAGGAGGAAGGCGGCGGACTCGACGGGGGACGCGGCGTCGCCGTCCTCGATGAGGTCGCCGAGGGCGACGTCGTCCTCCTCGCCGACCGGGGCGTGCAGGGAGACCGGTTCCTGCGCGAGGCGCAGCACTTCGCCGACCCGTTCGGGGGCCAGGTCGAGCTGGGCGCCGACCTCTTCGGGGGTGGGTTCGTAGCCGCGTTCCTGGAGCATCCGGCGCTGGACGCGGACGACGCGGTTGATCAGTTCGACGACGTGGACGGGGACGCGGATGGTCCTGGCCTGGTCGGCGAGGGCCCGGGACATAGCCTGGCGGATCCACCAGGTGGCGTACGTCGAGAATTTGTAGCCGCGGGCGTAGTCGAACTTCTCGACGGCCCGGATGAGGCCCAGGTTGCCCTCCTGGACCAGGTCGAGCATGGTCAGGCCGCGTCCGACGTACCGCTTGGCGACGGAGACGACGAGCCGCAGGTTGGCCTCGATGAGCCGGCGCTTGGCCATCCGGCCCAGGACGACGAGCCGGTCCAGGTCGAGGGCGAGCTGGGAGTCCAGGTCGGCGGCGGTGGCGAGTCTCTCCTCGGCGAAGAGGCCGGCTTCGACCCGGCGGGCCAGCTCGACCTCCTCGGCCGCGGAGAGCAGGGGTATGCGGCCTATCTCGCGCAGGTACTGGCGGAACAGGTCGGAGGAGGGCCCGCCGGCGCCGGCGTCGGCCCGCCGGGGGGTGGCCTCCGGTTCGGGCGCCTCGTCCGCGAAGTCGGCGGTCTCGGACGGCTCGGAGGGCTCCGGCGCTTCGGAGGTCTCCGACGCCTCGGGGCGGGGGGCGGCCGGGCGCCCCTCGGACACGGCGTCCGTCGGGGACAGGGTCTGGGTCTGCACGGGGGCGACCTCCAGGTGATCGCTGCCGGTGCTCCGGGGGCTCAGGCACCGCCCCCAGTGTGGGGTACGACACATCACCGCCACGAGGGGCGTGCGGTGACTTTTTGAGTTCGACGGGTCACCGAACGTCAGAGGAGGCCGGTGGGGCGGCGCGGCCCCGGCGCGATCGGCCGGACACCTCAGAGGGCCGCGGCTCCGTTGTTGCGGAGCGAGCGGCCGTACTGGGTGAGGATCCACAGCTCGTTCTGGACGGCCGCGAGGCGCTCCGGGTCGCCGTGGGCGCCGAGGCGGGCGAGGGTGCCCTGGATGTCGCGGATGCGGCGGTCGACGGCGCGCAGCCGGACCGTGACGAGCTGGTCGCCGGCGTAGGCCTCATCCACGATCTTGGCGAAGATCGCCTCGACGGCGAGTTCGGTGACGAGGGCGCGGACGGTGTCGTCGGGCGCGGCCTCGCGGACGGCGGCGAGGTAGTCGGCGGGGGCGCCGGTGGCGCCGCCCGCGTCCTGGATGCACTGGCGCACGGCGGCGTAGGGCGGGGCGGTGAACTCGTCGGCGCCGTACGCGTCGAAGGCCGGGGAGACCAGCTCGGGGCGCTGGAGGGCCAGTTTGAGCAGCTCGCGTTCGGTGCGGTGGGCGGGGCTGCGCAGGTTGAGGGCCGGGCCTGCCTGGGCGGCGGGGGCCTGGATCGGGGAGGGGGCCTGGCGGGTGCCGGGGGCGGGCGCCGGGCCGCGGCCGCCCCGGTCCCGGGCCCAGCGGGCGATCTGGGCGACGCGGCGGACGACGAACTGGGTGTCGAGGATGCCGAGCATGCCGGCGAGCTGGACGGCGACCTCGTGCTGGGAGGCGACGTTCTTGATGCGGGCGACGATCGGGGCGGCCTCGTCGAGGGCGGCGGCGCGGCCCGCCGGGGTCTCCAGGTCGTAGCGGCTGACGATCTGGCGCAGGGCGAACTCGAAGAGCGGGGTGCGGGGCTCGACGAGGTCGGAGACGGCCTGGTCGCCCTTGGCGAGGCGCAGATCGCAGGGGTCCATGCCGTCGGGGGCGATCGCGATGTAGGTCTCGGCGGCGAACTTCTGGTCGTCCTCGAAGGCCCGCAGGGCGGCCTTCTGGCCGGCCGCGTCGCCGTCGAAAGTGAAGATCACGCGGGCCGAGCCGTTGTCCATCAGGAGTCGGCGCAGGATCTTGATGTGGTCGCCGCCGAAGGCGGTGCCGCAGGTGGCGATGGCGGTGGTGACGCCGGCGAGATGGCAGGCCATGACGTCGGTGTAGCCCTCGACGACGACGGCCCGGCTGACCTTGGCGATGTCCTTCTTGGCCAGGTCGATGCCGTAGAGGACCTGGGACTTCTTGTAGATCGGCGTCTCGGGCGTGTTGAGGTACTTGGGGCCGTTGTCGTCGTCGCGCAGCTTGCGGGCGCCGAAGCCGACGACCTCGCCGCCGATGTCGCGGATCGGCCACATCAGGCGGCCGCGGAAGCGGTCGATGGGGCCGCGGCGGCCGTCCTGGGAGAGTCCGGAGAGGATCAGCTCCTTGTCGGAGAAGCCCTTGCCGCGCAGGAAGCGGGTGAGGTGGTCCCAGCCGGCCGGGGAGTAGCCGACGCCGAAGTGTTCGGCGGCGGCCTGGTCGAAGCCGCGCTCGGCGAGGAACTTCCGGCCGATCTCGGCTTCGGCTCCGCCGAGTTGATCGGCATAGAACCGGGCGGCGGCCTGGTGGGCCTCGACCAGGCGGATCCGCTCGCCGCGCTGGTGGCCGGGGTTGTAGCCGCCTTCTTCGTACCGCAGGGTGATGCCGGCCTTGGCGGCGAGGCGCTCGACCGTCTCCGAGAAGGAGAGGTGGTCGATCTTCATCACGAAGGCGATGGTGTCGCCGCCCTCCTGGCAGCCGAAGCAGTGGAACAGGCCCTTGCTCGGGCTGACCTGGAAGGAGGGGGACTTCTCGTCGTGGAAGGGGCACAGCCCCTTGAGGTTGCCGCCGCCGGCGTTGCGCAGCTGGAGGTACTCGGACACGACGGCGTCGATCGGGACCGCGTCCCGTACCGCCTTCACGTCGTCATCGTTGATCCTGCCTGCCACGCGTGAAGTCTACGGCGGGTCGGGGCGGTCGCCCCCCGGGCGGCGCCGCCGCCGGCGGGGCGGTCGCCCCCCCGGGCGGCGCCGCCGCCGGCGGGCGGGCGGCGGGTCAGGCGAGGCTCTCCAGGGGCACGGAGGGGTCGGCGAGGGCGTCCGGGTCCAGCCGGGCGCCGGATCGGATGAGCCGCTGGATGTCGTCTGTGACGTCCCACACATTCACGTTCATTCCGGCGAGGACCCGGCGGTCCTTCAGCCAGAAGGCGATGAACTGCCGCTTGCCGGCGTCGCCGCGGAGGACGACCTGGTCGTACGAGCCGGGCGGGGCCCAGCCGGAGTACTCCATGCCCAGGTCGTACTGGTCGGAGAAGAAGTACGGGACGCGGTCGTAGGAGACCGGGCGGCCGAGCATGGCGCGGGCGGCGGCGGGGCCGCCGTTGAGGGCGTTGGCCCAGTGCTCGACGCGCAGCCGGGTGTGCAGCAGCGGGTGGTGGGCGGCGGCGACGTCGCCGGCCGCGAAGATCTCCGGGTCGGAGGTGCGCAGCGACTCGTCGACGGCGATGCCGCCGCCGTGGGCGCGGTCGACGAGGGCGAGGCCGGCGGCTTCGGCGAGGGCGGTGCGGGGGGCCGCCCCGATGGCGGCGAGGACGGCGTGGGCGGGGTGCTCCTCGCCGTCGTCGGTGCGGACGGCGAGGACCATGCCGTCCTGGCCGACGATCTCGGTGAGCCGGGCGCCGAAGTGGAAGCGGACGCCGTGCTCGGCGTGCACGTCGGCGAAGAGCTGGCCGAGTTCGGGGCCGAGGACGTGGTGGAGCGGGGTGGGCTCGGACTCGACGACGGTGACCTCGGCGCCGTAGCCGCGGGCGGCGGCGGCGACCTCCAGGCCGATCCAGCCGGCGCCGGCGATGACCAGGTGGCCGTTGTCGCGGCCGAGGGCGGCCAGGACCTGGCGGAGCCGGTCGGCGTGGGCGAGCCGGCGCAGGTGGTGGACGCCGGCGAGCGCGGTGCCGGGGATGTCGAGGCGGCGGGGCTCGGCGCCGGTGGCGAGGAGGAGCCGGTCGTAGCCGATGGTGGTGCCGTCGCCGAGGCGTACGGTGCGGGCCTCGCGGTCGACGGCGGTGACCGGCTGGCCGAGGTGGAGCTCGATGTCGTGCGCGGCGTACCAGGCGGGTTCGTGGACGAAGACGGTGTCCCGCTCCTCCTTGCCGGTGAGATAGCCCTTGGAGAGCGGTGGGCGTTCGTAGGGGTGGTCGCGTTCGTCGCCGATGAGGATGACCCGGCCGTTGTACCCCTCCGACCGGAGCGTCTGTGCCGCCTTGGCTCCGGCGAGCCCTCCGCCGACGATGACGAAGGTCTGATCTGCGTCGACCACGTTGATGCCTCCTCGTTGCGACCGGTTCCACGCTACGCCTCCGGGCGTTCGGCGAGCCGTACCGCCCCGGGCCCCCGGACGAGCGTCCCGTACGCACGGTGATGACGGAAGGGGGCGAACGGCCGGTGGGGCGCCGGGCCCGGGGGCGCCCGGGGCGCGGTCTCAGGCGGGGCGGGGGCGGAGGCGGGCGTGGAGGGCGCGGGCGGAGGCGTCGGTCAGGGAGGAGATCTGGTCGACGATCACCCGCTTGCGCGCGCGGTCGTCAGCGGCGGCGTCGAACAGGGCGCGGAACTGCGGGTCGAGGCCCTCGGGAGCGCGGGCGGTGAGCCCCTCGGCGAGTTCCGCGAGGACGACGCGCTGGTCGGCGCGGAGGACCTCCTGCTCGGCGCGCTGCATGACGTACCGGTCGGCGACGGCCTTGAGGACGGCGCATTCGTGGCGGGCCTCGCGGGGGACGACCAGTTCGGCGGCGTACCGGGTGAGGCGTCCGGTGCCGTACCGCTCGCGGGTGGCGCCCTCGGCGGCGAGGCAGAAGCGGCCGATGAGCTGGCTGGTGGCGTCCTTGAGGCGGGCCTGGGCGACGGCCGATCCGTCGTAGCCGTGCGGCCACCAGTCCTGCTCGACGAGCCGGTCGAGGGCGGCGGCGAGCTCCTGCGGGTCGGTGTCGGACGGGACGTACCGCCCGATGGCGACGCTCCAGATGTCGGCGCGCTCGGGTTCGGAGAAGAGCATGTTCGGGTCGATGTGGCCGGCGTGCAGGCCGTCCTCGAAGTCGTGGACGGAATAGGCCACGTCGTCGGACCAGTCCATGACCTGGGCCTCGAAGCACTTGCGGTGGGCGGGGGCGCCCTGCCGGGCCCACTCGAAGACGGGCAGGTCGTCCTCGTACACGCCGAACTTGGGCGAGTGGGGGTCGTCGGGGTGACCGCCGCGCGCCCAGGGGTACTTGGTGGCGGCGTCGAGGGCGGCGCGGGTGAGGTTGAGGCCGACGCTGACGACGTCGCCGCCGTCGGTCTCGACGAACCGCTTGGGCTCGATGCGGGTGAGCAGGCGGAGCGACTGGGCGTTGCCCTCGAAGCCGCCGCAGTCCTTGGCGAAGTCGTTGAGGGCCTGTTCGCCGTTGTGCCCGAAGGGCGGGTGGCCCATGTCGTGGGAGAGGCAGGCGGCTTCGACGAGGTCGGGGTCGCAGCCGAGGGCGGCGCCCAGCTCGCGGCCGACCTGGGCGCACTCCAGGGAGTGGGTGAGCCGCGTGCGGGGGCTGGCGTCCCAGGCCTGGCTGCGGGTGCCGGGGGTGACGACCTGAGTCTTGCCGGCGAGGCGGCGCAGGGCACTGGAGTGCAGCACGCGTGCGCGGTCCCGCTGGAAGGCGGTGCGTCCGGGCCGTTTGTCGGGCTCGCCGGCCCAGCGTTCGGTGGCGGTGTCGTCGTAGCCGGGGGTGTCCGTGATGCCTTCCATGCACCGAAGGTAACCGCCGGGACCGACAGCCATGCCCTCAGGCGGAGGCGAGTTCCCAGGGGAGGGCGGCGAGGACGGCGGGCGCGGGCGCGGCGAGGGCCCGGTCGTAGCGGTGCAGGACCAGCCGGGCGAGGGCGGGATGGGCGCCGAGGGGGGCGGCGGCCGTCCAGGGCGCGGCGGCGGCGGTGCGGGTGGCGAAGAGGCCGGGGGCGGTGAAGCAGGAGGCGACGGCGACCCGGTGGCGGCCGCGGGCGGCGAGGAGGCGGACGGCGTCCGGGACGGTGGGGGTGGCGGCGGAGGCGTAGGCGGGGACGACGGGGACTCCGCCGAGGCGTTCGCCGAGGAGCGCGGCGGTACGGCGGATGCCGGCGAGGGATTCGGGGTCGCGGGAGCCGGCGGCGGCGAGGACGACGGCGGCGGAGCGCGAGGCGCTGTCGGCGGGGGTCCAGCCCGCTTCGGCGAGCCGGTCGGCGAGGGCCTCGACGAGCAGCGGGTGCGGGCCGAGGGGGGCGGCGATCCGGGTGCGCACGGCGGGTGCGGCGCCGGCGGCGGCGGGCAGGTCGTGCTTCACGTGGTAGCCGCGGCCGAAGAGGAGCGGGACGAGCACGGCCTCGCGTCCGCCCTCCGCGCCGAGCGCGGTGAGGGTGTCGGCGAGGAGCGGGGCGTTCAGCTCGACGTGGGCGAGCCGGACGTCGAGCGAGGGACGCAGCTCCCTGACCCGGTCGAGCAGCAGGGCGAGCGTCTCGCGCGCCCTCGGGTCGCGGCTGCCGTGCCCGACGGCGACCAAGGCGGGGGCCGGGGGGCGGGAAGGACGGACGAGGGCGGGGGCGCAGGCGCGGGCGGGGGCTGGAGCCGGTGCGGACGTGCCTTCGGGCGCAGGGGTGTCTTCGGGCGCGGAGGTGCCGTCGACCGCGGGGACGCCTTCGGGCGTGAGGGCGCCTTCGGGCACGAGGGCGAGGGCCGGGGCGGCCAGGGGGTTCCCCGGCGCGGGGGCGGTTCCCGGCGCGGGGGCGGTTCGGTCGGTCATGGGCGGGGGCGTTTCGTCGGGGTGCTCGGGGGCCTCGCCCATGATTCGGCCGGGGCGCCCGACCGGATGCACCCGGCTCAGCCGTTCGCCGAGCCGGGCCGTGATCCGGCCGAGCAGCTCGGCCGTGCTGTCGAAGGTGCAGTCGGGCTCCGTCATGGACCGATCCTGACCCCGGCACGTTGCCTGCCCGTTGCGCGGACGTCACGGGTGTTTACACGGCCCTCACCCGCGCCCCGGCCGCCGTGTCAGGCGCCGGCGTCGAGCCAGACGCGCAGGGTGCCGGTCTCCCGGAAGCCGAGGGAGAGGGCCGGGGGCAGATCGTCACCGGATTCGTAGCCGACGACGGGCCGGGCGGCGTCGAGGAGGGAGAGGCAGCCGGCCCACGCCTCGGCCGGGTCGGCGCCGTCCACGGCGAAGAGGTTGGAGACGCCGGTCACCGGGCCGCTGTCGCTGAGCACCGCGCCGCCGACGATCCGCCGGTCCGTGCCGTATCCGGCGACGATCGTGGTGGCGGGGTCGGCGAGCAGTCCGGGCCGGAAGAGAGCCGCCTCGTCCGGGTCGCCGCCGCTCCAGGCGGCCGCCCAGTCGGCGAGCTCCGCCGGGGTGCGGACCGGGCGCCACGCCGCCTCGGCCGGGGGCACGGGGAGGCCGGCCGGGCGGTGGATCCACCGGGCCTCGAAGAGGAGCCGGAAGCCCTCGCCCGCCAGGTCGAGGCGGGCGAAGGCGTCCTTGACCGAGGCACCGGGAGCGGTCCGGTCGATGCCGTCGAGCACATCGCGTACGGAGGCGTCCTCGGTGAGCGTCACGGCGTCGGGGTAATACAGCGGCGTGCGGCGGCCGTTGGTCCAGGCGCGGGGCCCGAAGGTGCCGGGGCGGCCGTGGGCACGGCACATCGCCTCGCACCACTCGGCGTTGTTGCGGACGGCTTCCTTGATCATGTGCGGATCGTACGGGTCCGCACCTCTACCCCGCCTCCCCCTTTCCATGCTTCCACAGTGCGAAATATATTTTCCGCTATGAGAATGTCCCCGTCGCCCGTCCCCGGGCTCCCCCGGCGCGTCGCCGCCGAACTCGTGGGCACCGCCGCCCTGGTCGCCGTCATCATCGGCTCCGGTATCCGCGCCGACTCCCTCAGCCAGGACATCGCCGTACGGCTGCTGGCCAACTCGCTCGCCTCCGCCGTCGGGCTCGGCGTCCTCATCGCGCTCCTCGGGCCCCTCTCCGGCGCCCACTTCAACCCCGTCGTCACCCTCTCCGAGTGGTGGGCCCGCCGTGGCGAGGACGGGGCGCCCGACGCGCGCGAGGTCGGGCTCTACCTCTCCGCCCAGCTCGCCGGGGCCGTCGCCGGCGCGCTGCTCGCCGAGGCGATGTTCGGGCGGTCGCCGGGCGGCTGGGCGACCCAGGTGCGTTCGGACACCCCGCTCCTGCTCGGCGAGACGGTGGCCACCGCCGGGCTCGTCCTGGTCGTCCAGGGCCTGCGCCGCATCGGCCGCCCCTCCCTCGCGCCGGTCGCGGTGGCCGCCTACATCGGGGCCGCCATCTGGTTCACCTCCTCGGGCTCCTTCGCCAACCCGGCGGCCACAGTGGGCCGGGCCTTCAGCGACTCCTTCACCGGCATCGCCCCCGGATCGCTGCCCGGTTTCATCGGCGCCCAGCTCCTCGGGGCCCTGGTCGGCATCACCCTCGCCACGGTTCTGTACGGCTCCGACGAACCGAAGGGCCCCGTTCTGCGTCGAACGGGGTGACGGCGCGGGCATGATCCGCGCAGGCGGGATCCACGGAGGTTCGTCCATGCCACGCGTACGCATACCCACCCGGCCCCGGCGGGCCGCCCGGTGGGCGCTCCCCCGCACCACGCGGGCACGCCGCCGCACGGTCCAGGCCCTGATGCTCGGGGCCGTCCTCGCGCTCGCGCCGGCGACCTGGATGCACGCCGCCGCCGACGGCCGGCTGCGCACCGCCGCCGACGTGCCCGCCCAGGACGTCGCCGTCGTCTTCGGCGCCGGCCTGTGGAAGGGCCGCCCCACGCCGTACCTCGCGCACCGGCTCGACACCGCCGCCGAGCTCTACCGCGCGGGCAAGGTCAAGGTCGTCCTCGTCACCGGCGACAACAGCCGTGTCGAGTACGACGAACCCGACGCCATGCGCGCCTACCTCGCCGGACGCGGCGTGCCCGACGGCCGGATCGTCAGCGACTACGCCGGATTCGACACCTGGGACTCCTGCGTCCGCGCCAAGAGGATCTTCGGCGTGGACCGGGCGGTCCTGGTGACCCAGGACTTCCACATCGAGCGGGCCGTGGCCCTGTGCGGGGCCGCCGGGGTCGAGTCGTACGGCGTCGGGGTCGCCGAACCGCACGACGCCACCTGGTACTACGGCGGCACCCGCGAGCTGTTCGCGGCCGGCAAGGCGGCCCTGGACGCCGCGCTCCGGCCCGACCCGCACTTCCTCGGCGAGCGCGAGCGGGGCGTGACGGAGGCGCTGGCCGCCGCCCACCCGTGATCCACGCCGCCCACCGTGACCCGCGCCGCCGCCCGCTCCCCGGCCCTCACCTCCGCCGGCCCGCGCGGCTGAGCACGCCGCACCGTCGCCGTAATGCGGGGCGCCCCCGGACGTAACACGGCCGTCGCACGCTTCTCTCCATGTCCGAGGTCGTCACCACCCCCACGCACTGCCCCTACTGCGCCCTCCAGTGCGGTATGTCGCTCCGCCCGGCCACCACGACGGCCGAGGCCGACGGGTGGCCGGTCGAGGTGGTCGACCGCACCGACTTCCCCGTCAACCGGGGCGCGCTCTGCGGCAAGGGCCGCACCGCCCCGGCCGTACTCTCCTCCCGGGTCAGGCTGACCGAGCCCCTGGTCCGATGCCCTGACACGGGTGCTCTGCGTCCGGCCACCTGGGAGGAGGCCCTCGCCGCCGTCGCCGACGGGCTGCGCCGGACCCGCGCCGCGCACGGGCCGGACGCCGTGGGCGTCTTCGGCGGTGGCGGCCTCACCAACGAGAAGGCGTACACCCTCGGCAAGTTCGCCCGGCTCGTCCTCGGCACCTCGCAGATCGACTACAACGGCCGCTTCTGCATGTCGTCGGCCGCGGCCGCCCACACCAGGGCGTTCGGGCTCGACCGGGGCCTGCCCTTCCCGCTGGAGGACGTCCCGCGCACCGGCTGCGTCATCCTGGTCGGCTCCAACCTCGCCGAGACCATGCCGCCGGCGCTGCGCTACCTCACCGAGCTGAAGGAGAACGGCGGGAAGCTGATCGTCGTCGACCCGCGCCGCACCAGGACCGCCGAGCAGGCCGACCTCCACCTCGCGCCCCGCCCCGGGACCGACCTCGCGCTCGCGCTCGGGCTCCTCCACCTCGTCGTGGCCGAGGGCCGCACGGACGAGGCGTTCATCCGGGACCGTACGCAGGGGTGGGAGGCCGCGCGGGCCGGGGCGATGGCCCACTGGCCGGAGCTGGTCGAGCGGATCACCGGAGTGCCGGTGCCGCTGCTGCGGGACGCCATGCGGATGTTCTGCGACGCCGAGAACGGGATGGTGCTGACGGCGCGCGGACCCGAGCAGCAGTCCAAGGGCACCGACACGGTCGGCGCGTGGATCAACCTGTGCCTGGCGACCGGTCGGGCCGGGCGCCCGCTGAGCGGTTACGGCTGCCTCACCGGCCAGGGCAACGGCCAGGGCGGCCGCGAGCACGGCCAGAAGGCCGACCAGCTCCCCGGCTACCGCAAGCTGGACGACCCCGCCGCCCGGGAGCACGTCGCCCGGGTGTGGGGCGTGGAGCCGGAGTCGCTGCCCGCGCCGGGCCGCAGTGCGTACGAACTCCTCGACGCGCTCGGCGGTGACGTGCGGTCCCTGCTCGTCATGGCCTCCAACCCGGTGGTCTCCGCCCCGCGCGCCGCCCATGTCGAGGAGCGCCTGCGCTCGCTCGACTTCCTGGCCGTCGCGGACGTGGTCCTGTCCGAGACCGCCGCCCTGGCCGACGTGGTGCTGCCCGTCACGCAGTGGGCGGAGGAGACCGGGACGATGACCAACCTGGAGGGCAGGGTGCTGCTGCGGCAGCGGGCGATCACCCCGCCGCCCGGGGTCCGCAGCGATCTGGACGTGCTGCACGCGCTGGCCGGGCTGCTCGGCTGGGAGAAGGGCTTCCCGACGGACCCGGAGGAGGTCTTCGACGAGCTCCGCCGCGCGTCGGCGGGCGGGCCCGCGGACTACTCGGGCATCAGCTACCGGCGCATCCGGGAGGAGGACGGCGTCTTCTGGCCGTGCCCGGACCTCACCGGGAGCGCCGGCCCGGAGGGCGTCCACCCCGGGACGCCGCGGCTCTTCCTCGACCGGTTCGCCACCCCCGACGGGCGGGCGCGGTTCGCCGCCGTCGTCCACCGGGAGGCCGCCGAGGAGACGGACGAGGCGTACCCGATCGTGCTGACGACCGGGCGGGTCGTCGCCCACTACCAGTCGGGGGCCCAGACCCGGCGCGTCGACGAGCTGAACGCCGCCGCTCCCGGCTCCTTCGTGGAGCTCCACCCGCGGCTCGCCGAGCGGCTGGGGGTGGCCGAGGGCGAGCGGGTCGCGGTGGTCTCGCGGCGCGGCAGGTCGGTGGTGCCCGCGCGGATCACCGCGGCCATCCGGCCCGACACCGTCTTCATGCCCTTCCACTGGGCGGGCGAGGGCCGGGCCAACACGCTCACCAATCCGGCGCTCGACCCGGTCTCGCGGATGCCGGAGTTCAAGGTGTGCGCTGTGCGTCTCGAAAGGGAGCGGCCGTCCGCGTGACCCAGTCGCCGCCCGGGATGAGCGGCCCGGGCAGGGCGGCCGGCGCGGCGAGATAGACCCAGGCCGGCACGGCGGCCCCGTCCCGGACGCGGACGACCGGCCGCTCCACCCGCTCGTAGAGGTTGCGCGGGTGCCCGGGCCCTTCGTACTCCTCCAGGCGGTCCAGTACGCCGAGCAGTTCGCCGTACGCGCCGGGCGCCGCGGTCACCAGTTCGCCGACGATCCCGCTCCCGGCCTTCCCGGCGTACGGGCCGGGGTCCTGCACCGCGTACGGATAGCCGGGCCCGTCGTGCAGCCGCGTGCCCGGCAGGAGGGCGGGTTCCTCCCGTGCCGTGCGGCCGCGCAGGAAGAGGTCGTGGTTGTACTGGCCGGGGCGCAGCGTCCCGTACACGAAGAACGGCAGCTCGGGCGGGGTCGCGGTCATGGCGCGATCGTCTCCTGCGCGAGCCAGGCGAGATAGCCGGCCGTGCCCCGGACGACCGGGGTGGCGATGATCTCCGGCGTCGCGTAGTCGTGCGCGGCCAGGAGATGGGCTTCGAGGGCGGTGTAACAGGCGTCCGTCGTCTTGAAGAGCACCTGCCACTCCTCGCTCGTCTCGATCGCCCCCTGCCAGTGGTAGACGGAGGTCACCGGCCCGGAGACCTGGGCGCAGGCGGCGAGCCGCGCCTCGACGGCTCCGCGGGCGAGCGCCTCGGCCTTCTCGGCGCTGTCGGTGGTGGTGAGTACGGTGAGTGCGAGGGTCACTCCCTCACCGTACCGACGCTCCCGGCGCTCCGGGGCCGCCGTCCGCACCGGCCTTGTGCGGCTCGGTTCGCCTCCGGGGCGCTTCGTGCGGCCCTTCGGCTCACTCGTCAGGCGGCGGGGGCGAACTGCGCGGCGTGCAGCCGGGCGTAGGCGCCGTCCCCGGCCAGCAGCTCGGTGTGGGTGCCCTGTTCGACGATCGAGCCGTCCTCCATCACCAGGATCACGTCCGCGTCCCGGATGGTGGAGAGCCGGTGCGCGATGACGAAACTCGTCCTGCCCTCGCGGAGCGAGGACATGGCGCGCTGGATCAGGAGCTCCGTGCGGGTGTCGACGGAGCTGGTCGCCTCGTCCAGGACCAGGATCCGCGGCTCGGACAGGAACGCCCGGGCGATGGTGATCAGCTGCTTCTCGCCGGCGCTCAGTCCGGCGCCGTCCTCGTCGAGCACGGTGTCGTAGCCGTCGGGGAGGGTGCGGATGAACCGGTCGGCGTGCGCGGCCATGGCGGCTTCGACGATCCGTTCGCGGGTGGCCTCGCCGGGCGCGCCGTAGGCGATGTTGTCGGCGATGGTCCCGCCGAAGAGCCAGGTGTCCTGGAGGACCATGCCGATCCCGGAGCGCAGCTCGTCCCGGGACATGCGGGCCACGTCGACACCGTCGAGGGTGATCCGGCCGCCGGTCACTTCGTAGAACCGCATCAGCAGGTTCACCAGCGTCGTCTTCCCGGCGCCGGTCGGGCCGACGATCGCGACCGTCCGGCCGGGCTCCACCGTCAGCGACAGATCCTCGACGAGCGGCCTGTCCGGCTCGTAGCGGAAGGAGACCTTCTCGAAGGAGACGCGTCCGGCCCGTCCGGTGGCCCTCCCCCGGCCTCCGGCGCGCTGCTGCTCCGTCCCGTCCGGCCGCGTCCCGCGGTCGGCGGCGGACGGGGCGGGGGACTCCTCGTCCGCGTCGAGCAGGTCGAAGACGCGCTCGGCGGAGGCGACTCCGGACTGGAGCAGGTTCGCCATGGCGGCGATCTGGGTGACCGGGCCGTTGAAGTCGTAGGAGTACTGGATGAACGCCTGGACGTCGCCGATCGACAGCGTGCCCGACGCCACCCGCAGACCGCCGACGACCGCGATCAGGACGTAGTTGAGGTTCCCGACGAGGGTGAGGGCCGGCTGGATGAAGCCGGACATGAACTGGGCGCGGAAGCTCGCCGCGTACAGCTCCTCGCCCAGTTCGTCGAAGCGCGCCACGGCCTCCTCGCGCCGCCCGAAGGCGACGACCTCGGCGTGGCCGGTGAACATCTCCTCGACGTGGCTGTTGAGACGCCCGGTGACGGCCCACTGCCGGACGAACTGCGGCTGGGCGCGCTTGCCGATCCGCGCCGCGACGAGCACGGACACCGGCACGGTCGCCAGCGCGACGAGCGCGAGGAGCGGGGAGATCCAGAACATCATCAGCAGTACGCCGACGAGGGTGAGGAGCGCCCGGACCATCTGTCCGAAGGCCTGCTGGAGGGTCTGGGTGATGTTGTCGATGTCGTTGGTGGTGCGGCTGAGGATCTCGCCGCGGGCCTGCCTGTCGACGTACGACAGGGGCAGCCGGGAGAGCTTTCCCTGGGCGCCGGCTCGCAGCCGGTGGCCGGCCCGTTGCACGACCGTCGTCGCGAGCCGCTGCTGGAGCCAGTTCAGCGCGGCGGAGCCGACGACCAGGGCCATCGCCAGGGTCAGGGCCCGGGCGACCGCGGGGAAGTCGACGCCCGCCTGGCTCGCCGCGCCGGAGACGACGAGGTCGGTGGCGCGGCCCAGGATCAGGGGGCTGAGGACGGCGAGGGAGACGGCGCCGATGGCGGCGACGAGCATGCCGAGGAGCAGCGGGCGTTCGGGCGCCATCGTGCGCAGCAGGCGCAGGCCCGAGGAGCGGAAGTCCAGGGACCGTTCGAGGGCCGGGGTGTTCAGTCCGGGCCCGCGCTGCGGGAGCGCGGGCCCCCGGCGCTCGGGGGTACGGGCGGGGGCGGTGCGGGAGGCGCCCCGGAAGCGGTGGCGGGCGGGGGCCGGGTCGCCGGGAGCGACCTCGTTCGTCGGCCGGGTGTCGCTCATGCCGCTTCCTCCTCGGTGAGCTGGGAGAGGACGATCTCCCGGTAGGTGGGGTTGTCCCGCATGAGTTCCTCGTGGGTGCCGCTGCCGACGGCCCGGCCCTGGTCGAGGACGACGATCCGGTCGGCGCCGCGGATGGTGGAGACGCGCTGGGCGACGATGACGACGGTCGCCCCGGCCGTCTCCCGTGCCAGTGCCTCCCTGAGTCGCGCGTCGGTGGCGGGGTCGAGGGCGGAGAAGGAGTCGTCGAAGAGGTAGAGCCGGGGGCGGGCGACGAGGACCCGGGCGATCGCGAGCCGTTGGCGCTGGCCGCCGGAGAGGTTGGTGCCGCCCTGGGCGACCGGGGCGTCGAGCCCCTCGGGGAGGGCGCGGACGAAGTCGGCCGCCTGGGCCACCTCCAGCGCCTGCCACAGCTCCTCGTCTCTCGCCTCGGGCCTTCCGTACCGCAGGTTGTCCGCCACCGTGCCGGAGAAGAGGTACGGCTTCTGGGGGACGATGCCGACCGTGCGGGAGAGCAGGGTGCGGTCCATGGCGCGGACGTCGACGCCTCCGACGCGGACCTCGCCGCCGGTCGCGTCGAAGAGGCGCGGGACGAGCCCGAGGAGGGTGGTCTTGCCGCTGCCGGTGGAGCCGACGACGGCGGTGGTACGGCCGGGCAGGGCGGTGAGGTCCACCCCGCGCAGGACGGGTTCCTCGGCGCCGGGGTAGCTGAAGTCGACGCCCCGGATGTCGAGCCGGCCGGGTCCCGCCAGCTCCCGGACGGGGTCGGCGGGCGCGGTGACGGAGGGTTCGGTGGTGAGGATCTCCTGGATGCGTTCGGCGCTGACCTCGGCGCGGGGCATGTGCATCAGCAGGAACAGGACCATCATCACCGCCATGAAGATCTGGAGCAGATAGCCGAGGAAGGCGATCAGCGAACCGGCCTGGATCGCCCCGGAGTCGAGCCGGTGGGCGCCGACCCACAGGATGCCGACGGTGGCCAGCTCCCAGACGATCAGGACGATCGGGAACATCAGGGCCTGCAGGCGTCCGGCGCGCATGCCCACCGCGCGCAGTTCGTCGTTGGCGGCGGCGAACCGGCGCTGCTCGTGCCGGTCGCGGACGAAGGCCCGGACGACCCGGATGCCGGTGATCTGCTCGCGCATCACGCGGTTGACCCCGTCCACGCGCTCCTGCATGCCGCGGAAGAGGGGCCGCATCCGCACCACGACCGCGCCGACGGCGCCGGCGATCAGCGGGATGAAGACGAGCAGCAGCAGGGCGAGCGGGAGGTCCTGGTCGAGGGCCATGACGATGCCGCCGACGCACATCAGGGGCGCGGCCACCAGCAGCGTCAGGACGAGGACGGCGAAGGTCTGGATCTGCTGGACGTCGTTGGTGGTCCGGGTGATCAGGGAGGCGGTGCCGAAGCGGCTCATTTCCCGGGCGGAGAAGTCCTGGACGCGGCGGAAGACGGTGGCGCGCAGGTCGCGGCCGACGCCCATGGCGATCGTGGCGCCGACGTAGACGGCGCCCGCCGCCGCGGCGGCCTGGAGAAGGGTGACGGCGATCATCAGGCCGCCGCCGGAGAGGACGTGCGCGGTGTCGCCGCGCAGGACGCCGTTGTCGATGACGTCGGCGTTGAGGGTGGGCAGGGTGAGGGAGGCGAGGCTCTGGAGGAGCTGGAGGAGGATGACCAGGGCGAGGGTGCGCCGGTGGGGCCGGAGCCGGCCGGCGACGAGCCGCAGCAGCATGGGTGGGCGCTCCCGCTCAACCGGTGTAGGCGCGGACGGACTTGGCGTCGCGCAGGGCGCGCGCCCACCAGGCGGTCTGGTCGAGCATGGTCTTGGCGGCGGTGTCGGGGCCGGTGGGGTCCTTGTGCCGGCCGTCCTCGCCGAACTGTCCGTGCACGTAGGGGAAGGCGACCGAGTCGCGCATCGTGACCGCGTGCAACTCGGCGTAGATCTGCCGCAGTTGCTCGACGGCCCGCAGGCCGCCGGAGATCCCGCCGTAGGAGACGAATCCGACCGGCTTGGCCTGCCATTCGACGTAGTGCCAGTCGATGAGGTTCTTGAGGGCGGCGGGGAAGGAGTGGTTGTACTCGGGGGTGAGGACGACGAAGGCGTCGGCGGCGGCCAGGACCGGGGAGACCTTGGCGAGTTCGGCGCGCACCTCGGGGCCCGGGGAGTGCGAGAGGGAGGTGGGCAGGTCGGTCTCGGCCAGGTCCACGACGTCGACGGTGAAGTCCTCGCGCTCGGCGACCCTGGCGAGGAACCAGTCGGCGACGACGGGGCCGAACCGGCCTTCACGGTTGGAGGCGATGACGACGGCGAGCTTGAGCGGCATGACGGAGTCGGTGGACTCCGTGGAGTTCGTGATGTCCATGCCGATGATCGTGGTACCTCAAGTTTGGTTGAGGTCAAGCGCCGTTCCGCGGCCCGTTCCGCGGTCCGTCCCCGGCATACGGTGGGGGCCATGACGACGGCCCCCGTACACGTCGAGACCGACGGCGTCCCCGCACCCGACCCGGAAGCCCTCGCCGCCCTGATGAGCGGCTACGGCCACTTCACCGCCGCGCAGGTGCGCGACGGGCGGGTGCGCGGTCTCGGACTCCATCTGGACCGGCTCGACCGCGCGACCCGCGAGCTGTTCGGCCGGCCGCTCGACGGCGGGCACGTCCGCACCCTGCTCGCCGGCGCCCTGCGGACGGCGGGGCGGCGGGACGCGGCGGTCCGCGTCCACGTCCACGAGGGCGCGCGCGTCACCGTGACCGTCCGGGCGCCGGCCCCGATGCCCCGCACCCCGCAGAGCCTGATGGCGGTCGACTATCTGCGCCCGGCCGCCCACATCAAGCACCTGGGCGGCTTCGGCCAGCGCTTCCACGGCGACGCGGCCCGCCGGGCCGGCTTCGACGAGGCCCTGCTGACGGGTCCGGACGGCGAGATCGCCGAGGGGGCGGTCACCAACATCGCCTTCTGGGACGGCGCGGCGCTGGTCTGGCCGTCGGCGCCGAGCCTGACCGGGATCACGATGGCCCTGCTGGAGGCGCGGCTGGACTCGCTGCGGCGCCGGGTCACGCGGGCGGACCTGCCGGAGTTCCGCGCGGCCTTCGTGACGAACTCGCGCGGCATCGCCCCGGTGGAGCGGATCGACGCGGTCCGGTTCGAGGTGGACGAGGAGCTGATGGAGCGGGTGTACGCGGCGTACGGATCCGTGCCCTGGGAGACCGTCTGACCCGTCCGGCCCGGACGCCGTCACCCGTTCGGCGCGGAGCCCGAGCTGACGCCTCGTAACCCACTCTGACCTGCGCGAACGCGGCCCGCACAAGCCGACACACCGCACCGGACGGCGTAATTCTGACCCCCCATCAGCAGGCGCGTGGCGCGCCACGGCTCTTACCTCGGACAAGAGGAGACGGCTCGCAACGGCCGCTCGGAAGACCGCTCGCGCGCCACGGAGGACCCCATGCGCACCACTGCCCGCCTGCTCACCGGTACCGCGTTGTCGGTCGTCGCGATCGGCGCCTTCGCCGTACCGGCGGCGTACGCCGGGGACTACCACACCCTGGAGGTGTACCCGTCCTCCGCGACGCCCGGCACGACCATCACCGTCAACACCCTCGCGTGCGGCCACAAGGGCCACGGCATCGGCGACGCGCAGTCCCTCGGGGCGGGCGACTTCCAGCTGAACCCGAGCACGCACAAGGAGGTCGTGGTCGGTCAGTTCACGGTCCCCCACCACGCCAGGCCCGGCACCTACGGCATCAGCGTGGCCTGTGACAACGGCAAGACGGCCCGCGGTGACCTCGTCGTCAAGCACCGCAGCCCGAGCGGGCACGTCCAGACCGGCGTCGGGGGCAGCGTGGGCCCCGACACCGCCCAGGTCGCGGCGGGCGCGGCGGTGCTGGCCGCTACCGCCGTCGGCGGTACCTGGCTCCTGCGCCGCCGGGCGAGCGGCGCGCAGGGCCGCTAGGCCGTGTCCGGAAAGCCCCGGCCCTCCCCTGCGGGCGGACGGCGCTGCTTTCCGGACCCGACCTGGGCGTACCGCACGTCCTGCCCCCGCCGCGCGCCCGCATACGGCCCGGCGGGGGCAGGGCCACATCCGGCCCCGGCCCCGCTCCGCGCGGGCGCACCGGGGCCCGCGCACCGTCCCCCACGCAGCCGAGAAGGGAGACCCGAGCACCGTGAGCAACAGGAGCAAGGGCTGGGGCATCGCGATCGCCGCGTGCGTCGGCGTCTGGCTCGTCCAGAACGGGTCGGAGAACATCACCCCGCCCGTCCCCTCCGCCGCGCAGGCCTTCGCCGCGGGACCCAACGCGTACACCGACGCCGCCGCCGACCCGCTGCCCCCCTCCGCGCCGGTCCGGCTGCGCATCCCCGAGATCGACGTCGACACCCCGATGACCGGGCTCGGCCTGAGTGCGAAGGGCACGCTGGAGGTGCCGCCCGCGAGCGACCGCAATCTCGCCGGCTGGTTCCGGGAGGGCACCACGCCCGGCGCCGAGGGCACCGCGATCGTGGCCGGCCACGTCGACAACGCGAAGGGGCCGGCGGTCTTCTACGCCCTCGGGGCGCTCAAGAAGGGCGACCGCGTCGAGGTGGACCGCGAGGACGGGCGGACCGCCGTCTTCACCATCGACGCCATCGAGGTCTACGACAACGCGGACTTCCCCGACCGGAAGGTCTACGGCGAGCGGGACAGGGCCGAGCTGCGCCTGATCACCTGCGGCGGCGGCTTCTCCGAGAAGTCCGGCTACCAGGGGAACGTGGTGGCGTTCGCCCATCTCATCGGAGTGCGCGGGGCGTCCTCATGACCACTGGTCGAAGGCGAGCTTCGCGATGAGGGAGAGCACGACGACGAGCAGCACCCCGCGGACGAAGCCGGTGCCCTTCCGCAGCGCCATCCGCGCCCCGATCATCCCGCCCGCCAGGTTGAAGACCGCCATGATCGCGGCCAGCTGCCACAGCACGGTGCCCTGGTAGGCGAACATCGCGAGCGCCCCCGCGTTGGTGCAGACGTTGACGATCTTGGCGGTGGCGGAAGCGGTCACCAGGTCGAGGTGGAGGACGGCGGAGAGCGCCAGGACCAGGAAGGTGCCGGTGCCGGGCCCGAAGAGGCCGTCGTAGAAGCCGATCCCGCCGCCGACGACCACGATCGCGGTGACGACCCTGGCCCGCCCGACGGGCGCCGTGTCCTCGCCCCGGGCGCCGAAGGACGGCCGCAGCACCACGAACGCCGCCACGCCCAGCAGGACGACCATGATGACCGGGCGCAGGACGTCGCTGCTGATCCCGGCGGCGAAGAAGGCACCGCCCATGGACCCGGCGAGGGCCGCGAGACCGATCCGTACCGCCGTCTTCACCCGCACCGGCGCCTTGCGGACGTAGGTGACGGCGGCGCCCGAGGTGCCGACGATCGCGACGGCCTTGTTGGTGCCGAGGACGTGCGCGGCCGGCACGTGCGGCAGCCCGAGCAGCAGCGCGGGCAGCAGGAGCAGCCCGCCCCCTCCGACCACGGCGTCGATCCAGCCGGCCACGAGGGCGGCGGCGCAGAGCAGCAGGAGCGCGGTCAGGGATATGTCAGGCATGATCGCGAGCCTAGGCAGGAGACGGATGGACCGTCCACGGCCCCCGGGAGAGCTGAGCTACATCTGAGGTTGGCGCCCGTGGGCGGCGCGCGCCTCACAGCGCCCTCACCCGAGGACTGAGATCAGCGTTCCGTCCGGGAAACAGTCGGGATGCCGACGGGTAACACCCGCCCCGCACTCTTCGAGCATGAGTACACGGATCGTGGTGGTCGGAGGCGGAACGGCGGGCGCCCGGCTCGCCCAGCGCCTGCCCGTCACCCTCCTCGGCGAAGAGCCGCACGCGCCGTACAACCGGGTGCTGCTAGCGGACGTCCTCGCCGGGCGGTACGCGCCGGAGGTGATCGCGCTGCCCGCTCCCCTGGAGCCGGTGCGGCGCGGTGTGCGGGCGGTACGGATCGACCGCGCCGCCCGGGTCGTGCACTGCGAGGACGGCACGGCGGTCGGCTACGACCGGCTGGTCCTGGCGACCGGCTCCAACCCCGTGCTGCCGCCGCTGCGCGGACTGCGCGGCGCGCGGCTGCCGTCGGGCGTCCACCCGTTCCGTACCCTCGACGACTGCCTGGAGCTGCGCGCGCTGGTACGTCCCGGGGTCCGCGCGGTCGTCGTCGGCGGCGGGCTCCTCGGGGTCTCGGCCGCCCGTGCGCTGGCCGCGCTGGGCGCCGAGGTGGTGCTGACCCAGCAGGGCGAGCGCCTGATGGAGCGGCAGCTGGACGAGCAGGCGTCGGCGCTGCTGCGCGCGCACATGGAGTCGCTCGGGGTGGAGGTGCACACCGAGTGCCGGGTCAGCGGGCTGCGCCAGGAGGGCGGCGCGGTGACGGCCGTCGAGCTCGCCGACGGCTTCGTGCTGGACGCCGGGGTCGTGGTGCTGGCCTGCGGGGTCAGGCCGCGCACCGGTCTCGCCCGCGACGCGGGCCTGGCGGTCCGCACCGGCGTCGTCGTCGACGACGAGCTGCGGACCTCCGACCCGTTCATCCACGCCATCGGCGACTGCGCCGAGCACGACGGCCGGGTGTACGGCCTGGCGGGCCCGGCCCTGGAGCAGGCGGACGCCTTGGCGGGCGTCCTGCTCGCCACGGCGACGGGGCCGACGGCGGGCACGGGGACGGCGCCCGCCGCCCGGCCCCCCGAGGCCGCGCCCGCCCCCTTCGCCCCGTACACCGGCACCCGGGCCCTGACCCGTCTCACCCTCGGCGGGGCCGAGGCGCTCGATCTCGCCGCCTTCGGCGAGGCCACCCCCCTGCCGGGCGACGACGTCGTCCAGCTGACCGACGCCACCCGCCGCGCCTACCGCAAGGTCGTCGTCCGCGGCGACCGCCTGGTCGGCGGCGTGCTCCTCGGCGACCTCGCGGCGGTCGGGGCGCTCGCCCGGGCCTGGGAGGGCGACGAAGCCCTTCCGCCCGCTCCCCTGCTCCACCTGCTCACCCACGACGGAGGCTCCTGAGATGTCGACCAAGCCCGCGCACACCCCCACTGTCGTCCTGGTCGGCCACGGAATGGTCGGCCAGCGCTTCCTGGAGGCACTGGCGGACCAGGGCGTCACCGAGCGCGCCCGGATCGTGGTGCTCTGCGAGGAGCCGCGCCCCGCCTACGACCGCGTCCACCTCACCTCGTACTTCGACGGCCGCACCCCCGACGACCTCTCCATGGTCGAGACCGGCTTCATGGAGCGCCACGGCATCGAGCTGTACGTCGGCGACCCGGCCGAGTCGGTCGACCGCGCGGCCCGTACGGTCACCGCCCGCTCCGGACAGGTCTTCGCGTACGACACGCTGGTCCTGGCCACCGGCTCGTACCCCTTCGTGCCTCCCGTCCCCGGCAAGGACGCCCGCGGCTGCTTCGTCTACCGGACGATCGAGGACCTGCTCGCCATCGAGGAGTACGCGAAGACCGCGACGACCGGCGCGGTCGTCGGCGGCGGGCTGCTGGGCCTGGAGGCGGCCGGCGCGCTCAGCGGGCTCGGCCTCGACACCCACGTCGTGGAGTTCGCGCCCCGGCTGATGCCGGTGCAGGTCGACGAGGGCGGCGGCGCGGCGCTGCTGCGCACGATCGAGCAGATGGGGCTGAGCGTCCACACGGGCACCGGCACCCAGGAGGTCGTCACCCAGGACGGCGTGGTCACCGGGATGCGCCTGTCGGACGGGTCGGAACTGGCCGTCGACATGGTGGTGTTCTCCGCCGGCGTACGCCCCCGGGACCAGCTGGCCCGGGAGTGCGGGCTCGACGTCGGCGAGCGGGGCGGCATCGCGGTCGACGAGCAGTGCCGCACCTCCGACCCGGCGGTCTTCGCCATCGGCGAGTGCGCCCTGGCCTCCGACGGCCGGGTGTACGGCCTGGTGGCGCCGGGCTACGAGATGGCGCTGACCGCCGCCGCCACGATCGCCGCCGCCGGGGAGCTCTCCTTCACCGGTGCCGACATGTCGACGAAGCTGAAGCTGCTCGGCGTGGACGTGGCCTCCTTCGGCGACGCGCACGGCACGGCCGAGGACTGCCTCGACGTCGTGTACTCCGACTCCCGCTCCGGGGTCTACAAGAAGCTCGTGATCGACCGGGAGGGCAGGCTCCTCGGCGGTGTGCTGGTCGGCGACGCCGACTCGTACGGCATGCTGCGGCCGCTCACCGGCTCCGTGCCGCCCGTCCCGCCCGAGCAGCTGGTGCTGCCGGCGGGCGCCGGGGCGCCGGTCGCGCTCGGCCCGCCCGCGCTGCCGGACGACGCCGTCATCTGCTCCTGCCACAACGTCACCAAGCACGCGATCACCCAGTGCGCGACGCTGCCGGAGGTGAAGAAGTGCACCAAGGCCGGTACGGGCTGCGGCAGTTGCGTCAAGCTGATCGGCCAGCTGCTGCCGACGGCCGCGGACAAGGGCCTGTGCGGCTGCTTCTCGTACACCCGCAGCGAGCTGTACGAGATCACCCGCACGCTGCGGCTGACCTCCTTCGCCGAGCTGATCGACTCGCACGGGCGGCCCGAGGCGCGCGGCGGTGAGGGCTGCGAGGTCTGCAAGCCGACCGTCGGCTCGATCCTCGCCAGCCTCGCCCCGGCGCTGGAGCTGGGCGGTTACATCCTCGACGGCGAGCAGGCCGCCCTCCAGGACACCAACGACCACTTCCTCGCCAACATGCAGCGCAACGGCTCGTACTCCGTGGTGCCCCGCATCCCCGGCGGTGAGATCACCCCGGAGAAGCTGATCGTGATCGGCGAGGTGGCCCGCGACTTCGGGCTCTACACCAAGCTCACCGGCGGCCAGCGGATCGACCTCTTCGGCGCGCGCGTCGACCAGCTCCCGGCGATCTGGACCCGGCTCGTCGACGCCGGTTTCGAATCGGGGCACGCCTACGGCAAGTCGCTGCGCACGGTGAAGTCCTGCGTCGGGCAGACCTGGTGCCGCTACGGCGTCCAGGACTCCGTGAAGATGGCGATCCAGCTGGAGCTGCGCTACCGCGGCCTGCGCTCCCCGCACAAGCTGAAGTCCGCGGTCTCCGGCTGCGCCCGGGAGTGCGCGGAGGCCCAGTCGAAGGACTTCGGCATCATCGCGACGGCGAGCGGGTGGAACCTCTACGTCGGCGGCAACGGGGGCGCGACCCCGCGCCACGCGGACCTGCTCGCCCAGGACCTCTCGGACGCCGAACTGGTGCGGCTGATCGACCGGTTCCTGATGTTCTACATCCGCACCGCCGACCGTCTGGAGCGCACCTCGACCTGGCTGGAGCGCCTTGAGGGCGGGCTCGACCACCTCAAGGACGTGGTGGTGCACGACTCGCTGGGGCTTTGCGACGAGCTGGAGGCGCTGATGGCGGCGCACGTCGACGACTACCAGGACGAGTGGGCGCAGACCCTGGACGACCCGGACCGGTTGCGCCGCTTCGTCTCCTTCGTCAACGCGCCGGACGCGCCGGACCCCTCGGTGAAGTTCGTGCCGGAGCGTGACCAGATCAAGCCGGACCTGACGGTCCTCACCATCGGATCTCTGGAAAGGGTCTGAAGCCGATGAACCTCGAACTCTCCCACGACGTGACCGCCGACGCATGGACGGTGATCTGCGAGGAGTCCCGGCTGACGCCGGGCCGGGGCGTGGCGGCGCTCCTCCCGGACGGCCGGCAGGCCGCGCTGTTCAAGGACCGGTCGGGGCGCGCGTACGCGATCGACAACCGCGACCCGTTCACCGGCGCGCAGGTGCTGTCCCGGGGTCTGGTGGGGTCGGCGGGCGGGCGGCCGTTCGTGGCCTCGCCGCTGCTGAAGCAGCGCTTCGATCTGGAGACCGGCCGGTGCCTGGACGACGACGACGTGACGGTGACGGTGTACCCGGTCCGTACGAGCCGGGAGGCGCACGCGCCCCGGACGGTGGCAACCGAGGCCCTCGCGTAGTTGACCGTACGTTCCAGATCGATCTAGGGTCCTCGGTGTGGCCAGGACCAAGGAGTTCGATCCGGAGGCCGCGCTCCAGGCGGCACTTGAGCTGTTCTGGAGGCGCGGGTACGAGGCGACGTCGATGGCGGACCTCGTCGAGCACCTCGGGATCGGCCGCGCCAGCCTCTACGCCACCTTCGGCAACAAGCACGAGCTGTATCTGAAGGCGATGGACCGCTATCTCCGGACGCGTGACCCGCAGATGACCGAGGAGCTGTCCCAGCCGGGGCCGGCGCTGCCGGCCGTGCGCACGCTCGTGCGGCGGTTCGCCGCCGAGGCGGGGAGCGAGGACACCCGGTTGACCGGGTGTTTCATCACCAACTCGGCGGCCGAGCTGAGCCCGCGCGACGACACCGTGGCGCGCCGGGTGGAGTTGAGCTGGGAGCAGATCGAGACCCTGCTGCACGCCTCGCTCGTCCGGGCCCGGGCTCAGGGCGAGCTGCCCGTGGACCGCGATCCGCGGGCGCTGGCGCGGATGCTGCTGGTCCTGATGCAGGGGATCCGGCTGGTCGGCAAGGCCTCGACGGACCCGGCGAGGGTCCGGGACGCGGCGGAGCAGGCGCTGGCGCTGCTGGACTGATCACGGAGGAGAGGGCGCCCTGGGCGCCCTTTCTTTCGGCCCGAATTCTGGAACGTACGGTCAAATAAACATCCGTTTCCTCATCAGGGAGTCGTCACCGCATGTCCGCTCGCTTCACGCACAGGACCGTCCTCGTCACCGGCGCCGGCAGCGGCCTCGGCCGGGGCATCGCACGCGCCTTCGCCACCGAGGGGGCAAGGGTGGTCGTCTCCGGCCGTGGCGCCGCCGCGCTGAACGAGACCGTGGCCCTGATCGAGGCGGCCGGTGGCACCGCGGCCGCCGTCACCGCCGACGTGTCCCGGGCCGAGGAGGTCCGCGCGCTGGTGGCGCGGACCGTCGAGACGTTCGGCGGTCTCGACGTCGCCGTGAACAACGCCGGGATATTCCGGGGCGGGCACGCGGCCGCCGACTTCCCCCTCGACGACTGGCAGGCGCTGCTGGACGTCAACGTCACCGGCGTCCTGCACGCGCTGCAGGCGGAGGTCGCCCACATGCGGGCCCACGGCGGAGGCGCCATCGTCAACATCTCGTCCAACCTCGGCGCGCACGTCCGCGTCCCGGGCGTCTTCGGCTACCAGGTCTCCAAGGCCGCGGTCTCCGCGCTCACCCGGGCCGCCGCCCGCGACCACATCGCCGACGGCGTCCGGATCAACGCCGTCAGCCCCGGCGCCGCCGAGTCCACGATGTCGCTGCACCCGGGCGAGACCGAGGCCGAGCGGGAGGTCCGGATGAAGGACCAGTCCCCGCTCGGCCGCATCTCGTCGGCCGCCGAGGTCGCGGCCGCCGTGCTCTACCTCGCCTCGGAGGACGCCGGTTCGGTCGTGGGCGCGGACCTGGTGATCGACGGCGGCGTCTCGGCCTGACGGCCGGGGCGCGGGGCTCCGGCGGCCGGGCGGGGGCTCAGCCCTGGGTGGCGGCCGGGGGCTCAGCCCTGGGTGGCGGCCGGGTCCATCCAGACGACCTCCCAGTGGTGGCCGTCGGGGTCCGTGAAGGAGCGGCCGTACATGAAGCCGTGGTCCTGCGCCTCGGTCGCCGCGGACCCGCCGCCGGCCAGCGCCGCGTCGGCCAGCCGGTCGACCTCCTCGCGGCTGTCGGCGCTGAGCGCGAGCAGCACCTCGGAGGTCCTGCCGGCGTCGGAGATCTCCTTGCCCGGCTTGAGGAAGTCCTTGAAGCGGGGCTCGGTCATCAGCATGGCGAAGATCGTGTCGCTGAAGACCAGACAGGCGGTGCTCTCGTCGCTGAACTGCGGGTTGAAGGAGAAACCGAGCTTGCTCCAGAAGCTCTTCGTGGTCTCGAGGTCCTTCACCGACAGGTTGACGAAGATCATCTGGGGCATGGCGGTCTCTCCTCTGTCCGGCGTTGGTGCCGTCCGCTCCGTCGCGGCGCTATCAAGAGGTAAGACGGTGGGGCGGGGCGGAACTCATCGGCGCTCCGAAGATTTTCTCGGAGATTTTTTCGAGCCGGGCGCCGAGGCGCGGCGCCCGCGCCCGCACCCGCTCCCCCGGCCCGCGGCCGGCCCCCGCCGAGCCATCAGGCACCCGCCGCTTCCCCTTCACCGATTGTTGCTGCACAGTCAATTTGGCACCTCTAGCTTCCGGAAGCGCGCGACCCCGCCGCCGTCCGGGCGGTGGGGCGGTTTTCACCACCCCCTCTGGAGTGAGACGTGGAGCGACGCAGTTTCCTGCGTGGAGCGGTCATCGGCACGTCGGCCGCCGCCTTCGGCGGCACCCTGATGCGCGGGGCCGCCTACGCCGCCCCCGCCCAGCCCGGCGCCGGCCCCTACGGGCCCCTGGGCACCGCCGACGCCAACGGCATCCTGCTGCCCAGCGGTTTCACCAGCCGGGTGATCGCCCGGTCCGGCCAGCAGGTCGGCAGCACGTCGTACACCTGGCACAACGCCCCCGACGGCGGCGCCTGCTTCGTCGCCGGCACCGGCTGGATCTACGTCTCCAACTCGGAGATCAACCCCGGCGGCGGCGCGGGCGCGGTGAAGTTCGACGCGTCGGGCAACGTCGTCGGCGCGTACCGCGTCCTCTCCAACACCCGCCAGAACTGCGCGGGCGGCAAGACCCCCTGGAACACCTGGCTCTCCTGCGAGGAGGTCAGCCTCGGCTACGTCTACGAGACCGACCCGTACGGCGTGAACGCCGCCGTCCGCCGTGACGCGATGGGCCGGTTCAAGCACGAGGCCGCCGCCGCCGACCCCGTCCGCAAGGTGATCTACCTGACCGAGGACGAGACCAGCGGCTGCTTCTACCGCTTCATCCCCACCACGTGGGGCAACCTCTCCTCCGGCACGCTCCAGGTCCTGGTCGCCGGAACGGCCACCTCCGGCTCCTTCACCTGGCGGAACGTCCCGGACCCGGACGGTTCGCCGACCGCCACGCGCAGCCAGGTCTCCGGAGCGAAGAAGTTCAACGGCGGCGAGGGCTGCCACTACGCCAACGACACCGTCTGGTTCACCACCAAGGGCGACAACCGCCTCTGGCAGCTCAACCTCGCCACCGGCACCTACGAGCTGGCGTACGACGACTCGCTGGTCTCCGGCGGCGCCCCGCTGACGGGCGTCGACAACGTCACCGGCTCCTCCTCGGGCGACCTGTTCATCGCCGAGGACGGCGGCAACATGGAGATCTGCGTCATCACCCCCGACGACGTCGTCGCCCCCTTCCTGCGGATCAACGGCCAGTCCGGCTCCGAGATCACCGGACCGGCCTTCTCCCCCGACGGCCGGCGGCTGTACTTCTCCAGCCAGCGGGGCACGAGCGGCAGCTCTTCGGGCGGCATCACCTACGAGGTGACGGGGCCGTTCCGCGCGTAACACCGCTCCTCCGCGCGCCGTTGGGCGCTGCCCAGCAGGGCGGCGCCCAACGGCGTCAGTGTGTGCAGGACGGCGTTGCCGTGGCGCAGGGTGGAGACGAGCCCCGCCTCGCGGAGGACGCCCGCGTGCTGGCTCGCGGAGGCGAGGGAGACCCCCGCCCTGCGGGCCAGTTCACTCGTGGTGCCGCCGTCGCCGATGGCGTGCAGGACCGCGGAGCGGGTGTTGCCGACGAGCTTGGCCAGGGAGGAGCCGCCCGGCGCGCGGACGGTCGGCGCCTCGCAGTGCGTGACCGGGTAGACGAGGACCGGGGGCAGCGCGGGGTCGCGCAGCACCACCGGGGTGCCCCGGCAGAAGTACGAGGGCTGGAGCAGCAGCCCGCGGCCGTCGAGGTGGAGATCGCGGTCGACGGGATAGTCGGCCTCCAGGACCGGTGCGCGCCAGCGGAGCATCGGCGGCAGCGAGGCGAGCAGTTCGTCGGCTCCGCCGTCGAGCAGGGCGCGGCCGCGCACGGCACGGTCCGCCTCCACGCGGGCGCGGACATCGGGCCAGTACGGCTCGATGGCGGCCCGGTGATAGCTGCGCAGGGCCCCGATGAGCCGGTCGAACGGTTCCGCGCCGCCCTCGGCGAGGGCGCGCAGCGAGTGCGGGACGGACCTGCCGCCGGCCCGGTCGGCGCCGAGCAGGGCGAGTTCGGCCCGCAGTCGGGCGTCCGGGGTCGCGCGGATCGCCTCCAGGCCGTCGTCGAGGCCGCTGACGCCCTCCGCGGGGGTCAGGAAGTCGGGGAAGTAACCGCGACTGGGAACGAGCGCGGCGAGCAGTCGCGTCTCACCGTTGAGCCGTGTGCGGGTTTCCGAGCGCCATTCTCCGTAGACGACGGGGCCGCGCCGGTCCCTTAAACGGTGAAAACTGAGAATCGTTTCCCATAGAACATCCGGCCGGGCGGCCATACGCACGCCCGCCAAGTCGTTTCCTGTGAAATGAATCCGGAGCATCGAACCCCCACCTGTGCACTCGCAACCACCCCCTTCAATGAGTATGCACAGCATCACTGCACGTTACCAGGGTGTTTCAGCCACACTTGAAAAGCATCGCGGAGGACGGGGGCAAACCGAAAGGCTGTGCGTGTCGGGCAGGAAACCTTCAGGACCGAGGTGACGCGACGAAGACCGTGGGGGGCTTCGCGCGTCCGGCGGCGGTCGGCGAGGTTGTGGCTCACCTGCCTGGCACGGGTAAACGGGCGCGGCCACCGGGTGGGGATCCGGTGGCCGCGCCCGACTCGTTCTTTGCGGTACCAATCGTGAAAACGTTCAACAGCGAATATTTCAACCGCGCTCGATTGAACATGAACTCACATCGGTCCGAACATCCGGGAACGGCCGAACCGACATCGGTGCGCGGACGAAATGCGACGGGGCGGACACCTCCGCACAAGGTGTCCGCCCCGTCTCTCTTGCGACCCGGAGCCGCCGCCCGTCGGTGAGGGTGGTGGTGACCGACGGCGGCTCCGGTGGCCTTTGCTACTGAACGGAGGGTCAGCGGCTGTCGCTGCCGCTCGACTGCGCCGCCGCGCGGCCCGCCTCCAGGCGCGCCACCGGGATCCGGAACGGCGAGCAGGAGACGTAGTCGAGGCCCACCTCGTGGAAGAAGTGCACCGACTCGGGGTCGCCGCCGTGCTCGCCGCAGACGCCGAGCTTGAGGTCCGGGCGGGTGGCCCGGCCGGCCTCGACCGCGCTGCGGACGAGAGAGCCGACGCCGTCCTTGTCGATGGTCTCGAACGGCGAGACGCCGAAGATGCCCTTCTCCAGGTACGCGGTGAAGAAGCTGGCCTCCACGTCGTCCCGGGAGAAGCCCCACACCGTCTGGGTGAGGTCGTTCGTGCCGAAGGAGAAGAACTCGGCGGCCTCGGCGATCTGTCCGGCGGTCAGCGCGGCGCGCGGCAGCTCGATCATGGTGCCGAGCGCGAGCTTCAGCTCGACGCCGGTCTGCGCCTGGACCTCGGCGATGACGCCCTCGGCCTCCTCGCGGACGATCTCCAGCTCCTGGACGGTGCCGACGAGCGGGATCATGATCTCGGCGCGCGGGTCGCCCTTGGCGTCGATCCGCTGGGCCGCGGCCTCGGCGATCGCCCGGACCTGCATGGCGAAGAGACCGGGGATGACCAGGCCGAGGCGGACGCCGCGCAGACCCAGCATCGGGTTCTGCTCGTGCAGCCGGTGCACGGCCTGCAGCAGCCGCAGGTCGTTCTCGTTGGCGTCCTTGCGGGACTCGGCGAGGGCGACGCGGACCGACAGCTCGGTGATGTCGGGCAGGAACTCGTGCAGCGGCGGGTCGAGCAGCCGGACCGTGACGGGCAGCCCGTCCATCGCCTCGAACAGCTCGACGAAGTCCTGCTTCTGCTGCGGCAGGAGGGCCTTCAGGGCCTCCGTGCGCTCCTCGTCGGTGTCGGCGAGGATCAGCTTCTCGACCATCTCGCGGCGCTCGCCGAGGAACATGTGCTCGGTGCGGCACAGGCCGATGCCCTGGGCGCCGAAGCGGCGGGCCCGCAGGGCGTCCTCGGCGTTGTCGGCGTTGGCGCGGACCCGCAGCCGGCGCACGCGATCCGCGTAGGCCATGATCCGGTGGACGGCGGAGACCAGCTCGTCGGCGTCGTCGGCGCCGGCGTGCATCCGGCCCTCGAAGTACTCGACGACCGGGGAGGGCACGACCGGGACCTCGCCGAGGTACACCTTGCCGGTGGAGCCGTCGATGGAGACGACGTCGCCCTCCTCGACGACCTGGCCGCCCGCGGTGGTCATCCGGCGGCGCTTGGTGTCGACCTCGAGCTCCTCGGCGCCGCAGACACAGGTCTTGCCCATGCCGCGGGCGACGACGGCGGCGTGCGAGGTCTTGCCGCCGCGCGAGGTCAGGATGCCCTCGGCGGCGATCATGCCGTCCAGGTCGTCCGGGTTGGTCTCACGGCGGATGAGGATGACCTTCTCGCCGGAGCGCGACCACTTGACGGCCGTGTACGAGTCGAAGACGGCCTTGCCGACGGCCGCGCCGGGGGAGGCGGCGATGCCGCGCCCGATCTGCTCGACCTTGGCGTTCTCGTCGAACTTGGGGAACATCAGCTGGGCGAGCTGGGCGCCGTTGACGCGCTGGAGCGCCTCGGCCTCGTCGATCAGGCCCTGGTCCACGAGCTGGGTGGCGATCCGGAAGGCGGCACCGGCGGTGCGCTTGCCGACACGGGTCTGCAGCATCCACAGCTGACCGCGCTCGATCGTGAACTCGATGTCGCAGAGGTCCTTGTAGTGGGTCTCCAGGGTCTCCATGATCTGCATCAGCTGGTCGTACGACGTCTTGTCGATCGACTCCAGCTCGGCGAGCGGCACGGTGTTGCGGATGCCCGCGACGACGTCCTCGCCCTGCGCGTTCTGGAGGTAGTCGCCGTAGACGCCCTGGTGGCCGGAGGCGGGGTCGCGGGTGAAGGCGACGCCGGTGCCGGAGTCCGGGCCGAGGTTGCCGAAGACCATCGAGCAGACGTTGACGGCGGTGCCGAGGTCGTGCGGGATGCGCTCCTGGCGGCGGTAGAGCTTGGCGCGGTCGGTGTTCCAGGAGTTGAAGACGGCCTCGATGGCGAGGTCCATCTGCTCGCGCGGATCCTGCGGGAAGTCGCGGCCGGCCTGGGCCTTCACGATCTTCTTGAACTGCTTGACGAGCTTCTTGAGGTCGGCGGCGTCGAGGTCGGTGTCGACGGTGACCTTCTTGGCGGCCTTGGCGTCGTCCAGGGCCTCCTCGAACAGCTCGCCGTCGACGTCGAGGACGGTCTTGCCGAACATCTGGATGAGGCGGCGGTACGAGTCCCAGGCGAAGCGCTCGTCCCCGGCCTGGGTGGCGAGCCCGGCCACGGACTCGTCGGAGAGGCCGATGTTGAGGACCGTGTCCATCATGCCGGGCATGGAGAACTTGGCACCGGAGCGTACGGATACGAGCAGCGGGTCGTCGGCCTGGCCGAGCTTCTTGCCCATCTTGCGCTCGAGGGCGTCGAGGTGCGCGCTGACCTCGTCGCGGAGCTCGGCCGGCTCGGTGCCGCTGTCGAGGTAGACCTTGCACGCCTCGGTGGTGATCGTGAAGCCGGGGGGAACCGGGAGGCCGAGGTTGGTCATCTCCGCCAGGTTCGCGCCCTTGCCACCGAGCAGGTCCTTCAGGTCCCTGTTGCCCTCGGTGAAGTCGTACACGAACTTCTGATCTTTGTTTTCCGACACGTGTCTCGACTCCTCGAGGACTCGGTGGCTGCCCTGACGGCGAGGAACATACCCAGATCGAAGGCTTCTGGGGAGGTACGCCTAGCGGTCATCAGGCCTTAACCACCCGTCCGCCACCAGATCGAAAGTAACTGACGGGTAGCTTCCGCTTTCAGGGCTCGAAGCCCGCTTGACTCAATGTTGCACTTAGGCGCTCGGATGAGCGCGCAGACCGGCATCCGTGTTCAACTCTTGAACGCAAGAGGGGTGGCACCCAGTGCCACCCCTCCAGGAGTCCAACGCCCCGCAATCCGCTCATCTGAGCAGACCCCCTATCAAGGGTGGCGAGGATCACGCCGTGAAAACGGCCGGTTTCCCATCATCCGGACGGGGCGCGGCCGCTCCGTGGACGGCTCCGGACCCGGCCGGACGGACCGGCATCAGCCCCCTGACGTGTCCAGTTCCGCTTCTTCGCCGACGCCCGCGCAGTCGTACGGGTCCTTGAGCCAGCCGTCCGGGAGGACGACCCGGTTGTTGCCCGAGGTGCGCCCGCGCGGGCCGTCCGCACCCGCCGGCCACGGCTGATCCAGATCCAGCTCGCTCAACTGAGCGCTCAGCTCGTCCAGGGACGAGGTGATCGCCAGCTTCTTGCGCATCTCGGAGCCGACCGAGAAGCCCTTCAGGTACCACGCCACGTGCTTGCGGAAGTCGATGACACCGCGTGCCTCGTCCCCGAGCCACTCGCCGAGCAGGCGCGCGTGCCGGACCATCGCCTCCGCGACCTCCCGCAGCCCGGGCCGGGCGTAGGAGCCCGTGCCCTCGAAGCCGGCGACGAGATCGGCGAAGAGCCAGGGCCGGCCCAGACAGCCGCGGCCCACGACCACACCGTCGCAGCCGGTCTCGCGCATCATCCGCAGCGCGTCGTCGGCCGACCAGATGTCGCCGTTGCCCAGCACCGGGATCTCCGGGACGTGCTCCTTGAGACGCGCGATCGCGTCCCAGTCCGCCGTGCCGCCGTAGTGCTGGGCCGCCGTCCGCCCGTGCAGCGCGATGGCCGTGACGCCCTCCTCGACGGCGATGCGCCCGGCGTCGAGGAAGGTGATGTGGTCGTCGTCGATGCCCTTGCGCATCTTCATGGTGACCGGCAGGTCGCCCGCCCCGGTCACGGCCTCGTGCAGGATCGCGCGCAGCAGGGGCCGCTTGTACGGGAGGGCGGAGCCGCCGCCCTTGCGGGTCACCTTGGGCACCGGGCAGCCGAAGTTCAGGTCGATGTGGTCGGCCAGGTCCTCGTCCACGATCATCCGCACGGCCTTGCCGACGGTCACCGGGTCGACGCCGTACAGCTGGATCGACCGCGGCTTCTCGCTGTCGTCGAAGCGGATGAGCTGCATGGTCTTCTCGTTGCGCTCGACCAGCGCCCGCGTCGTGATCATCTCGCTGACGAACAGCCCCTTGCCGCCGCTGAACTCGCGGCAGAGGGTGCGGAAGGGGGCGTTGGTGATGCCGGCCATGGGGGCGAGCACCACCGGCGGCTGCACGATGTGCGGCCCGATGGCGAGAGGGGAGAACGCGGTCATTCAGCCATTGTCGCGCACCGCCGGAGCGTTCGGCCCGGCCGCCTTCGCGGTACGACCCCGCGGGCGCGCGGGCCCTCGGTGCCGCCGGATGTACGACCAGGTCACCGCGGTCATCAGGACGGGAATCGCCGCCAGCGGGGCGAAGGCGAAGCCCCAGACGGTCTCGGCGGCACCGCTCGACAGGTACGTCCGGCTCTCGACGGTGAACGCGACCACGGTCTGCCACAGGGCGACCAGCACGAGGCCGGCCGAGGCGGTCCGGGCCAGGGCCGCGAGGGTCCGGGGGGACAGCGGCCGCCACCGGTCGCTGACGAGGAGCAGCGGGAACAGCGCCGCCAGTTCGCCGAGGACGGAGAGTCCCACGACGTACGCGATGCCCCAGCCGGGGATGTCGAAGACCTCGCGCAGGGTGCGGTCGCTGTAGCCCACCGGGACACCGCACGCCATGGCGATGCGCCAGAGCCCTGACGGCACGGCGCACAGGGCGATGGCGTGGGCGGCGCGGCGGGCCCAGCGGGGTGCGGGGGCGGGAAGGGAGGCGGGCGTCGTGGACATGGCACCCATGCTCGTTCCGGCCCTGCCCGCGGCGCGTCACCCGCGGCGCCGGTCCCTCTCCGCCGCGCGGGGGAACCGGCGTCCGCCCTGCGGAGACGCGAAGGGCCCGGGTCGCGGCTGCGACCCGGGCCCCTGGCCTAGGGCGTGCCTACTCCTCGCCGCCCGTGGCGGCGTCGGTGCTCTCCGCGCCGAGTGCGCGCTCGCGCATCTTCCTCAGCAGGTCCTGCTTCTGGTCGACCGACGCCTTGCGGTCGGCGTTGCTGTTCTGGACGGCGCCCTGCTGGTCGGCGCGGGACAGCTTCTTGCGCTGTCCGCCGACGCCGAGGAGGTTGTTGCGGCCCTTGGACATGGGGGTTCTCCCGTCAGTGAGAAATGCGGTGGTCGAATCGGCCGGCGCTGCGCGGGAATCGGGTCCCGCGGCGCTCTCACTCGTAGATCTGGAAGAACGAAGACATGCCGCAGACGGTACCTCCCCCTTCACCCGCGGTCACACCATTTCCTGCCCCGGAGCCTCCCCACGGACGAGTGAATGACAAACATTGAAATCTGTCAGTCGTCATGCCATAGTTGTCGTGTGCCGCTCCCCCGGCGCTCCGACTCCCTCCCGAGGAGACCTCCATGACCTCCGCCCGCACCCTCCCCACCCGCCCCCTCGGCGCCACCGGCCCCCTGGTCTCCGCCCTCGGCCTCGGCTGCATGGGCATGTCCGCGCTGTACGGCGAGAGCGACCGCGCCGAGTCGATCGCCACCCTCCACGCCGCACTCGACGCGGGCGTCACGCTCCTGGACACCGGCGATTTCTACGGCATGGGGCACAACGAACTGCTGATCAACGAAGCCCTGCGGACCGCCCCCGCAGCCGCCCGCGAGAAGGCGCTGACCAGCGTGAAGTTCGGTGCTCTGCGCACGGTCGAGGGCGGCTTCGCCGGCTATGACGGCCGACCGGCGGCGGTGCGGAACTTCGCCGCGTACTCCCTCCAGCGCCTCGGCACGGACCACATCGACATCTACCGCATCGCCCGCGTCGACCCCGACGTCCCGATCGAGGAGACCGTCGGCGCGATCGCCGAGCTGGTCGAGGCCGGCCATGTCCGGCACATCGGCCTCTCCGAGGTCGGCGCGGACACCCTGCGCCGGGCGGCGGCCGTCGCCCCGATCTCCGACCTCCAGATCGAGTACTCCCTGATCTCCCGCTCCATCGAGGAGAAGATCCTCCCGACCGCCCGCGAGCTGGGCATCGGCATCACGGCGTACGGCGTGCTCTCGCGCGGTCTGATCAGCGGCCACTTCTCCCGCGACCGGGAGCTGGCGCCGGGCGACTTCCGCGGGATGAGCCCGCGCTTCCAGGGCGACAACCTCGACCGGAACCTGGACCTGGTGGACCGGCTGCGGGCCGTCGCCGAGGCCAAGGGCGTCACGGTCGCCCAGATCGCGATCGCCTGGGTCCTCGCCCAGGGCCCCCGGCACGGCGCCGACATCGTCCCGCTCATCGGCGCCCGCCGCCGGGACCGGCTCGCGGAGGCGCTCGGCTCCCTGGACGTCACGCTGGACGCGGCCGAGCTGGCCGCGATCGAGGAGGCCGTTCCGGCGGGCGCGGCGGCCGGCGAGCGCTATCCCGCGGCCCAGATGGCCCACCTCGACAGCGAGCACTGACCGCCCCGCGGCTGACAGGTACTGTCACCCCATGGCCACCGAGACCCTGACCGCAGAGCGCATCCTGGAAGCCACCGAAGAGGTGCTCCGGCGCTATGGCCCGGCGAAGGCCACGGTGGTGGACGTGGCCCGGGTCCTCGGCGTCAGTCACGGCAGCGTCTACCGCCACTTCCGTACGAAGGCGGCGCTGCGCGAGGCGGTGACGGAGCGCTGGCTCTCCCGGACCGAGGCCGCCCTCGCGGATCTGGTCGCCGCGCCGGACCGGCCGGCCCCGGAGAAGCTGCGGGCCTGGCTCGCCACGCTCTTCGAGGCCAAGCGCCACAAGGCGGGCGACGACCCCGAGCTGTTCGCCACGTACCAGGTGCTGCTCGGCGAGAGCAGCGGTGTGGTCGAGCAGCATCTCGCGGTCCTCGTCGACCAGGTCCGGCACATCGTCGAAGAGGGCTCCCGCCAGGCGGAGTTCAGCGCCGCCGACCCCGACGCCACGGCCCGCGCCGTCTTCGACGCGACCGCCCGCTTCCACGACCCGGCCTACGCCCCGGAGTGGCGACGCCCCACGATCGAGGCCGAGTTCGACGCGGTCGTCTCCCTCCTGCTGCGCGGCCTGCACCCGCAGACCTGACCCGGGACAGGGCGAAGCCCCCGGTTCCTCCTTCGGAGCCGGGGGCTTCGCCGTGCGCGACCGGGTGGGTCAGCAGCCGAGCAGGCGGCTGCCGAGGTAGCCCTGGATCTGGTCCAGGGAGACGCGCTCCTGCTTCATGGTGTCGCGCTCGCGCACGGTCACCGCGTTGTCGTCCAGGGTGTCGAAGTCGACGGTGACGCAGAACGGCGTGCCGATCTCGTCCTGGCGGCGGTAGCGGCGGCCGATGGCGCCCGCGTCGTCGAACTCGATGTTCCAGTTCTGGCGCAGGTCGGCGGCGAGGCCCTTGGCCTTCGGCGACAGCTGCGCGTTGCGGGAGAGCGGGAGGACCGCGACCTTGACCGGCGCGAGGCGCGGGTCGAGGCGCATCACGGTGCGCTTCTCCATGACGCCCTTGGCGTTCGGGGCCTCGTCCTCGTTGAACGCGTCGAGCATGAACGCCAGCATCGCGCGGCCGACACCGGCCGCCGGCTCGATGACGTACGGCGTCCAGCGCTCCTGCGCCTCCTGGTCGAAGAAGACCAGGTCGTTGCCGGAGGCCTTGGAGTGCGCGCTCAGGTCGTAGTCGGTGCGGTTGGCGACGCCCTCGAGCTCGCCCCACTCGCTGCCGCCGAACTGGAAGCGGTACTCGATGTCGGCGGTGCGCTTGGAGTAGTGGGAGAGCTTCTCCTGCGGGTGCTCGAACCAGCGCATGTTCTCCTCACGCATGCCCAGGCTCGTGTACCAGTTCCAGCGCTGCTCCATCCAGTATTCCTGCCACTGCTCGTCCTCGCCCGGCTTGACGAAGAACTCCATCTCCATCTGCTCGAACTCGCGCGTGCGGAAGATGAAGTTGCCCGGAGTGATCTCGTTCCGGAAGGACTTGCCCATCTGCGCGATGCCGAACGGCGGCTTCTTGCGCGAGGTCTGCAGCACCTGGCCGAAGTTGGTGAAGATGCCCTGGGCGGTCTCGGGACGCAGGTAGGCGACGGAGCCGGAGTCCTGGGTCGGGCCGAGGTGGGTGGAGAGCAGGCCCGAGAACTGCTTGGGCTCGGTGAACGTGCCCTTGTTGCCGCAGTTGGGACAGTTGAGGTCGGTGAGGCCGTTCTCGGGGAGACGGCCGTGCTTCTCCTCGTACGCCTCCTCCAGGTGGTCGGCGCGGTAGCGCTTGTGACAGGAGGTGCACTCGGTCAGCGGGTCCGTGAAGGTGGCGACGTGACCGGAGGCCTCCCAGACCTCGGTGGCCAGGATCACCGACGAGTCGATACCGACGACGTCCTCGCGCGCGGTGACCATGTAACGCCACCACTGACGCTTGATGTTCTCCTTCAGCTCGACACCCAGCGGGCCGTAGTCCCAGGCGGCCTTCTGGCCGCCGTAGATCTCACTGCACGGGTAGACGAAGCCACGGCGCTTGCTCAGGCTGACGATGGTGTCGATCTTGTCGGCGGCCACGGTGCTCTCTTCATTACGACGACGAAGTGCGAAGCCCTCAGATTACCGGCGCCGCCACCCCCTGTATCAAATCGGTTCGGCCTCCGGGCCCGCCCCGAGCCCGCCCGCGCACGCCGCCGGAGCCCGTGGGCGGGAACACAGGGAACACAATTGACAATCGTTTCCAGTTTTGTTGAAAATGAGTGTCATGAACGTACGCCGTCTGATACCCGCCACCGCCGTCGCCGGAGCCGTCTCCCTCGGCCTCGTCACGCTCTCCGCCTGCGCCGGGACCTCGGGCGCCGCCGACAAGAAGAGCGACGGGAAGCTGAGCGTGGTGGCGTCGTTCTACCCCATGCAGTACCTGGCCGAGCAGATAGGCGGGGAGCACGTCTCCGTCGACACCCTCACCAAGCCGGGCGTCGAGCCGCACGACCTGGAGCTGAAGCCGAGGCAGATCGGCGAGCTCGGCGAGGCCGACTACATCCTCTACCTCAAGGGCGTCCAGCCCGCCGTCGACGAGGCGATCACGCAGGCCGGGGTGCGGCACACCGTCGACGCCGCCACCCTCACCACCCTCGAGAAGCACGGCACCGGCGCCGGTCAAGAAGGTCACGAAGGCCACGACCACGGCGCCGGGGACACGGCGCACGCCGACGACCACGGCCACGACCACGGCTCCGAGGCCGGCACCGACCCGCACATCTGGCTCGACCCGGTGAAGTACGCCGAGGTCGCCAAGGGTGTCGGCGCCTCCCTCCAGAAGGCCGACCCCGACCACGCCGCCGCCTACGCGAAGAACACCGACGCCCTGGTGAAGAAGCTCGGCGCCCTGGACACGGCGTTCGAGACCGGCCTGAAGAACGCCACCACCAGAACCTTCATCACCACGCACTCCGCCTTCGGCTACCTCGCCGAGCGCTACGGCCTGGAGCAGGAGGGCATCACCGGCGTCGACCCCGAGTCCGAGCCGAGCCCCGCCCGGATCAAGGAGCTGCAGACCGTCGCGCGGAAGGACAAGGTCTCCACCGTCTTCTTCGAGACCCTCGCCAGCGACAAGACCGCGAAGACCCTCGCGAAGGACACCGGCCTCAAGACCGACGTCCTGGACCCGCTGGAGGGAATCACGGACGCGTCCCGGGGCGATGACTACATCGAGGTCATGACCTCCAACCTCGCCGCGCTGAAGAAGGCGCTCGGCGCCAAGTGACAGCCACGCACGCATCGGAGGCACGAGCCATGGGCATGGACCCCGTCATTTCCGTCCGCGGAGCCACGGCCGCCCTCGGCGCGCGCCCCGTCCTGCGCGGCATCGACCTCACCGTGGGCCGCGGCGAGGTCGTCGCGCTGCTCGGCGCCAACGGCTCCGGCAAGTCGACGGCCGTCCGCGCCGTCATCGGCCAGGTGCCGCTGACCGGCGGTTCCATCTCCCTGTTCGGCACGGAGCAGAAGCGGTTCCGCGACTGGGCCCGCGTCGGCTACGTCCCGCAGCGCACCACCGCCGCCAGCGGTGTGCCCGCCACCATCCGCGAGGTCGTCTCCTCCGGCCGGCTCTCCCGCCGGAGGCTGGGCTGGCTGGGCAAGGCCGACCGGGCCGCCGTCGAGCGGGCGATCGAGCTGGTCGGCCTCGCCGACCGCGCCAAGGACTCGGTGAGCGCCCTCTCCGGCGGCCAGCACCAGCGGGTCCTGATCGCCCGCGCCCTCGCCTCCGAGCCGGAGCTGCTGATCATGGACGAGCCGATGGCCGGCGTCGACCTCGCCAGCCAGGAGATCCTGGCCCGCACCCTGCGCGAGCAGGTCGCCGGCGGCACCTCCGTCCTCCTCGTCCTGCACGAGCTGGGCCCGCTGGAGCCGCTGATCGACCGGGCCGTGGTCCTCCGCGACGGCTGCGTCGTCCACGACGGCCCGCCGCCGAAGGCGGTCGGCCAGCACGCCCTGCCCGGCCACGACCACGTCCATCCGCACGCGGCCGACGAGCCGCTCCGCACGGGTCTGCTGACCTGAGGAAGCTGACCTGACCATGGAATTCCTCGAACCCGCCTTCATGCAGCGGGCGCTCCTCGCGGCCGTCCTCGTCGGCATCACCGCCCCCGCCGTCGGCATCTACCTCGTCCAGCGCCGCCAGGCGCTGATGGGCGACGGCATCGGCCATGTCGCCATGACCGGTGTCGGCCTCGGCTTCCTGCTCAACAGCAGCCCGGTGTGGATGGCGACGCTGGTCGCCGTCGCCGGTTCGGTGGCGATGGAGCTGATCAGGGCGTACGGCAGGACCCGGGGCGACCTCGCGCTCGCGCTGCTCTTCTACGGCGGCATGGCCGGCGGTGTCCTGCTGATCAACCTGTCGCCGACCGGTTCCAACGCCAACCTCAACTCCTACCTCTTCGGCTCCCTGTCCACGGTCTCCGCCGAGGACGTGACGGCGATCAGCGTCCTCGCCGCGTTCGTGATCGCGGTCACGGTCGGCCTGCGCCGCCAGCTCTTCGCGGTCAGCCAGGACGAGGAGTTCGCCCGGGTCACCGGCCTGCCGGTGCGCGCCCTGAACCTCCTCGTCGCGATCACGGCGGCCGTGACGGTCACGGTCGCGATGCGCGTCGTCGGCCTGCTGCTGGTCAGCGCGCTGATGGTGGTGCCGGTCGCGGCGGCGCAGCAGCTCTCCCGCTCGTTCCGTACGACGTTCGCGCTCGCGGTCGTGATCGGCACCGGCGTCACCCTGGGCGGCACCGTCACCTCGTACTACCAGGACGTGCCCCCGGGCGCGACGATCGTGCTGCTCGCGATCGCCGTCTTCATCGGCCTCACGCTCCTCGCGACGCCCCTGGCCAGGCGCCGCGCCAGGGCCGCGGAGGCGGCGCCGGCGGAGTGCGACATGGCGGTTCCGGTCAGCCGCCGCCCGACGGACGACGTCCGGCTGTAGCGGCCTGGCAGAATGACGGGGGCAACGGAGACAACAAGGAGGCCCCTGTGGCGACGGCAGGACCCCCCGTACGCGGTCGCTCGACCAAGCAGCGGGCCGCTGTGTCGGCCGCTCTGAACGAGGTCGACGAGTTCCGCAGCGCCCAGGAGCTGCACGACATGCTCAAGCACCGCGGTGACTCGGTCGGACTGACCACGGTCTACCGCACGCTCCAGTCCCTGGCGGACGCGGGCGAGGTCGACGCGCTGCGCACCAGCGACGGCGAGACGGTCTACCGCCGCTGCTCGACCGGCGACCACCACCATCACCTGGTGTGCCGGCTGTGCGGCAAGGCGGTCGAGGTCGAGGGCCCGGCGGTGGAGCAGTGGGCGGAGACGATCGCCTCCCAGCACGGCTTCGTGAACGTGGCGCACACGGTCGAGATCTTCGGCACGTGCGCGGAGTGCGCGGCGAAGTAGCCGAAGCAGCCGGACGTCCGGCCGGTACGACGAAGCCCCACCGGAGGGATCCGGTGGGGCCTTTTCGCGTACGGGGGCGGCTCGCGCCCCGGGGTCAGGCTCCCGGCCCCTGCTGCGGCACCGTGCCCATGGCCTCCCGGTCCGCCGCCGGGATGGCGCCGAAGCGGCGGTCGCGCGAGGCGTACTCGACGCAGGCCCGCCACAGGTCGCGCCGGTCGAAGTCGGGCCACAGGACGTCCTGGAAGACCATCTCGGCGTAGCTGCTCTGCCAGATCAGGTAGTTGGAGGTGCGCTGCTCGCCGCTGGGGCGCAGGAAGAGGTCGACGTCCGGCATGTCCGGGTAGTACAGGTACTTCTGGAAGGTCTTCTCGTTGACCTTCGACGGGTCCAGCTTCCCGGCCGCCACGTCCCGCGCGATGGCCTGCGCCGCGTCCGCGACCTCCGCCCGGCCGCCGTAGTTCACGCAGAAGTACAGCGTCATGGCGTCGTTGTCGACGGTCTGCTCCTGGGCGACCTGGAGCTCCTGGACGACCGACTTCCACATCTTCGGCATCCGGCCGACCCAGCGGATCCGGATGCCCAGCTCGTCCATCTCGTCACGGCGGCGCCGGATGACGTCCCGGTTGAAGTTCATCAGGAAGCGGACCTCCTCGGGGGAGCGCTTCCAGTTCTCGGTGGAGAAGGCGTAGAGCGACAGGTTCTTGACCCCGAGCTCCAGGCAGCCCTTCAGGACGTCCAGGACGACGCCCTCGCCGACCTTGTGCCCCTCGGTACGCGGCAGGCCGCGCTCCTGGGCCCAGCGGCCGTTGCCGTCCATCACACAGGCGACGTGGTTCGGCACCAGCTCGGCGGGAAGCTTCGGCGGGCGCGCGCCGGACGGGTGCGGCTCCGGGGACGTGTACTCCCGGATCTTCCGCCCGAGGATTCCGCGTCGTGCGATGGCCATGCGATGGGTCTCCCTAGCTCTTCTCTACGTACCGCAGCGAGCGCAGCCCGCGCTCCAGGTGCCAGTGCAGATAGGCGGACACTAGTCCGCTGCCCTCCCTGACGTGACGCGGCTCGCACGCGTCCGCCGTCGCCCAGTCGCCGGTGAGCAGCGCGCTGAGCAGGCCGATGGCCTCCGGAGAGGGTACGACGCTTCCCGGCACCCGGCAGTCGCCGCATATGACTCCGCCGGCCGCGACGGAGAAGAACCGGTTGGGTCCGGGCAGACCGCACTTCGCGCAGTCGTCGAAGCTGGGGGCGTAGCCGTTGACGGCGAGCGAGCGCAGCAGGAACGCGTCCAGGATGAGGTGCGGCGCGTGCTCGCCCCGCGAGAGGGTCCGCAGCCCCCCGACGAGCAGCAGGTACTGCTGGACGGCCGGCTCGCCCTCGTTGTCCGTGAACCGCTCGGCGGTCTCCAGCATCGCGGTCCCGGCGGTGTAGCGGGCGTAGTCGGTGACGATGCCGCCGCCGTACGGGGCGATGGTCTCGCTCTGGGTGCACAGCGGCAGTCCGCGTCCGACGAGGTCGCTGCCCCGCGCGAAGAACTGCACGTCCACGTGGGAAAAGGGCTCCAGCCTGGCCCCGAACTTCGACTTCGTCCGCCGCACCCCTCGCGCTACGGCGCGTACGCGGCCGTGACCGCGGGTGAGGAGGGTGATGATGCGGTCCGCTTCACCCAGCTTCTGGGTGCGCAGCACGATGCCGTCGTCGCGGAACAGACTCATGGGCCCATTCTCCCGTACGGCGGGAGCGCCCCGGGGCGGTCCGCGGAAGGCCGCCCGCCGGATGGGCGGCGAGCGGCCGCGCCATCCGGACATGCGCCGTGGCCGTCCGTACGTACGGACGGCCACGGCGGCCTACGGCACCTCGCCCCGGCTCCGGGCGTTCACGTGCGCCGTCGCGGCGCTCAGCCGCTCCCCCGAGGTCGCCTCGCGGACCCCTTCCGGCTCCGCGTCCCACTCCCGCCCGCCGCCGAGCGGTCTCAGCTGGAGGTACGGGCCTTCGTGTCCCATGACCGTGCCGACCCTTCCGGTGCGGATGTCGACGACGTACGAGCCGATGGGCGGTTTCACGACCGTCCCCCTTCCCGTGGAAGCACGGCGGCCAGTCGGCGCGCCGTCTCCACCGTGCAGCGTCCCAGTTCGATGAGCGGTCGAGGGGGATCGGCGGAGAGGGTGACGGCGTCGAGCCCCAGTGAAGGCAGGATGATTCCCGCCCCGGCGAGCGCGTCGCGCAATTCCTCGGCCACCTCCTGTGCCTCTCGTACGGTCCTTGTTCCCGGCCGCTCGTGTTCTTCCTTCACCCACACATCCCTTTCCGAATCCATTTCTCGTATACCGCATCCAGGGTGACGTCCCCTCTCTAGAATCGGCAGATGCGCAGGTCCTACAACTGCGGCGTAGGACAAGGGGGTTAATCCATGGCCAGAGGTCGGCGTCAGGACACGTGGGAGTTCTTCGGCGAGCTGCTGAAGGAACTACGGGAGACGGCGGGGCTTTCCCAGGGGCAACTGGGAACACAGGTGTTCGTGTCGGGTGGATACATCGGTCAGTTCGAGCAGGCGATTCGCAAGCCGCAGGTGGATGTGGCCCAGCGAATCGACGAGGTGCTACAAACCGGCGGTATTTTCGAACGGACATGTCGCAAACTCATCGACCGATCGCCGTACGCCTCGTATTTCCACGCGGTGGCGGAGCTGGAGGCGGTGGCGACGAAAATCTGCGAGTTCGCGCCGACGGTCGTGCCGGGCCTGCTGCAGACGGCGGCGTATGCCCGGGCGGTGACGATCGCGGCGAACCCGTTCGAGAGCGACGACTACGTCGAGGAGAAGGTCGCCGCCCGGCTGGAACGGTCGCTGATCCTGCAGGGCGCCGCGCGGCCGGAGTACTGGGTCGTCCTGCACGAGAACGCGATCCTCACGCCGGTGGGCGGCCCGGCCGTCATGGCGGCGGCACTCGACCACATCGCGGCGCGGATACGAGCGCGGACGGTGCTGGTGACCGTCCTGCCACGAGCGGCCGGCGCACACGCCTCCATGAGCGGCATGCTGACCCTTATGGAGTTCGCGGACGCACCGCCAACGGCCTATACAGAGACGTCGTTTTCGGGGACGCTCCTCGACGATCCGGCGGTGGTGAAGCGGGCGCAGCGCGCCTACGATCTGCTCAGGGTCGCCGCGCTGTCGCCGGAGGCGTCCCTGGCCCTGATCGAGTCGGCGGCGGAGGACTACAGACGATGCGCGAGCACTCCCTGAGCAACGCCCGGTGGTTCAAGAGCTCTTACAGCAACGGGTCGGGCGGCGACTGCGTCGAGGTGACGTACGACCTCGCGGGCGCCGCCTGGCGCAAGTCGTCCTACAGCAACGGCGAGGGCGGCAGCTGCGTCGAGGTCCTCGACCACATCCCCGGTGTCGTCCCCGTCCGGGACTCCAAGAACCCCGCCGGCCCCGCCCTCCTGGTCCCCGCCCCCGCCTGGGCCGCGTTCGTCGCCGGGCTGAAGGTCTGACCTGGGCGTTCTCCCCCAGCACTCCCTTGGGGAAGTCATAAGGTCGGCTTATGGGGTCATAGACAGGGGGCGGGTACCGCTACGCTACGGCGATTAATTAGGGTGACCTAAGTGACGGCAGTCCTCGCCGTCGCGTCGCTTGCGAAGGGAACCCTGACATGCCCCGCCCTCTCCGGGTCGCGATCGTCGGCGCCGGCCCCGCCGGAATCTACGCCGCCGATGCGCTGCTGAAGTCCGAGGCCGCCGCCGAGCCGGGCGTGTCGATCGACATCTTCGAGCGGATGCCGGCTCCCTTCGGCCTGATCCGCTACGGCGTCGCCCCCGACCACCCCCGGATCAAGGGCATCATCAACGCCCTGCACCAGGTGCTCGACAAGCCGCAGGTCCGCCTCTTCGGCAACATCGACTACGGCACCGACGTGCACCTGGACGACCTGCGGGCGTTCTACGACGCGGTGGTCTTCTCGACCGGCGCCATGGCCGACCGCGAGCTGCGCATACCCGGCGTCGAGCTCGACGGCACCTACGGCGCCGCCGACTTCGCCTCCTGGTACGACGGCCACCCGGACGTGCCGCGCACCTGGCCGCTGCACGCCGAGAAGGTCGCCGTGCTCGGCGTCGGCAACGTGGCCCTCGACATCGCGCGCATCCTCGCCAAGACGGCGGACGAGCTGCTGCCGACCGAGATCCCGCCGAACGTCTACGACGGCCTCAAGGCCAACAAGGCCGTCGAGATCCACGTCTTCGGCCGCCGGGGCCCCGCGCAGGCCAAGTTCAGCCCGATGGAGCTGCGCGAGCTGGACCACTCGCCGAACATCGAGGTCATCGTCAACCCCGAGGACATCGACTACGACGAGGGCTCGATCGCCGAGCGCCGCAAGAACAAGCAGACCGACATGGTCGCCAAGACGCTGGAGAACTGGGCGATCCGCGACGTCGGCGACCGCCCCCACAAGCTCTTCCTGCACTTCTTCGAGTCGCCGGCCGAGATCCTCGGCGAGGACGGCAAGGTCGTCGGACTGCGCACCGAGCGGACCGAGCTGGACGGCACCGGCAACGTCAAGGGCACCGGCACCACCACCGACTGGGACGTCCAGGCCGTCTACCGCGCCGTCGGCTACCTCTCGGACGAGCTGCCCAAGCTGCCCTGGGACACCATCTCCGGCACCGTTCCGGACGAGGGCGGCCGGGTCATCGAGGAGAGCGGCGCGCCCATGCCGTCGACGTACGTCACGGGCTGGATCCGCCGCGGTCCCGTCGGCCTCATCGGCCACACCAAGGGCGACGCCAACGAGACGGTCGCGAACCTGCTCGACGACTTCGCGAACGGCCGGCTCCTCACCCCCGAGACCCCGGAGACGGACGCGGTCGTCGCCTTCCTGGAGGGCAAGGGCCTCACGTACACGACGTGGGACGGCTGGTACGCCCTGGACGCCGCCGAGAAGGCGCTCGGCGAGGCCGAGGGCCGCGAGCGCGTGAAGATCGTGGAGCGCGAGGACATGCTCCGCGCGAGCAACGCGGTCACCCCGCCCCAGTAGCGGCACCCCACCTGACGGCCGGTCCGGGCCCGACACGTACGCGCAGGCGACGGGTCGGGCCCGGACCCGTGTGAGGGGCGCGGGCCGGCGGGCGCTCCTACCCTGGGAGGACGGGAAGGGAAGTGAGCGGCGATGGCCGTCCCCGTCGACGAGGTGCCGGTCCTGGAGCGGGCGCGGGGCGCGGGGGCCCGGGAATCCTGGGCCGAGGCGTACGCCCTGCTGCGCGAGGCCGACCTCCACCCGTCCGCCGCCCTCGGCCCGAACGACCTGGACGTCCTCGCCGACGCCGCCTGGTGGACGGGGCGCGTCGACGAGTCCGTCGCGGCCCGGCTGCGGGCCCAGGCGGGGTACGCGGCGGCCGGTGACCGGCGGGGCGCGGGGCGGGCCGCCTGGTGGCTCGCGTACGCGTACCGCAGGATGGGACGGCCCGCGGCGGCGGCCGGCTGGCTGCACCGCGCCCGCCACCTCCTGGAGGAGGCCTCGGACGGCCCCGAGCAGTGCTATCCGGCGTGGAGCGACGCGGAAGAGGCGCAGGCGCACCACGACCCGGCCGCCGCGCTCGCCGCGGCGCGGCGGATGGAGCGGGCCGCCCGCCGTTCCGGCAGCCCGGACCTGATCGCCCAGAGCCTCCGGGTCCACGCGGCGGTCCTGCTGGTGAACGGCCGCAGGGCCCGCGGGCTGGCGCTCCTGGACGAGGCGATGGGCCCGGTGACGGCGGGCGCCCTGTCCGGCCTCACCACCGGCCGGCTCTACGCTCTCGCCCTCACCCACTGCCTCCAGGCGGCGGACCTCCCGCGCGCGATGCGCTGGACGGACGCGGCGATGGCCTGGTGCTCCTCCCCCGGGCCGCCCCCGGCCCCGGAAGGGGGCGGCGTGGGGGCGGGCCGGGTGGTCAATCCGTTCCGGGGAGTCTGCCGGGTGCGGCGGGTGGAGGTGCTCGACCTGCTCGGGGAGTGGGGGCTCGCCGAGGCGGAGGCCGGGCGGGCCTGCGCCGAGGTGCTGCCGGACGAGGCGGAGGCCGCCGCCGCGGCCCACTACGCCGCCGGGGAGATCCGGCGTCGGCAGGGGCGGCTCGACGACGCCGTCATGGCGTACTCCCACGCCCACGACCTGGGCCGCGTCCCCCAGCCGGGGCTCGCGCTGCTCCGGCTGGCGCAGGGCAGGACGGACGCGGCGGTGGCCGGGCTGCGGCTGGCCGAGGCCTGCCGGGAGGTGCCGCTCCACGACCTCCTCGGCCGGGCCGGGCTGCTCGCCGCGCGGACGGAGGTGGCGCTCGCCGTCGGGGACCCGGCCGACGCGGCGCGGGCGGCCGCCGAGCTGACGGCCCTCGCCGACGGCGCGCCGCTCCTGGTCGCGATGGCCGGGACCGCCCGCGGCGCCCTGGCCCTGGCCCTCGGCGAACCCGCGCTGCCGACGCTGCGCCGGGCCCTCGCCCGGTGGCGGGAGCTGCCCGTGCCCTACGGGACCGCGCGGGCCCGGATGCTGCTCGCCGCCGCCGAACGCGCGGCGGGTGACGAGGAGGCCGCCCGCCGGCAGCTCACGGCCGCCCGGAGCACCTTCGAGGCCCTCGACGCCGTCCCGGACGCGGCCCGGGCGGCCGCCCGCCTCGGAGAGGCGGGCGCCTGAGGTCAGAGCAGGGTGCGTGCCGTCGTCAGCAGGCGGGCCGTGTCGTCCGCGCACAGGGCCAGGGCGTTGCCGACCGTGCAGAGCACGTCCCGCTCCGCCGGGCTGTACGCCCCGTCGGCGAGGGCGATCCGGGCGCCCTGGAGCAGGATCGTCTCGCGGCCGGAGGCGGCCAGGTGCGGGGTGAGGGGCTCCAGGGCCTCGTGCAGCTCGATGGCGAGCGCCGCGCCCCCGCTGCCCACGTCCGGCAGGAAGCGGCCGGTGTCGGCGGCCAGCGCCTCGACGAGGTCGGTGAGCTGGGTGGCGGTGCACTCGTCGAACCCGGCGGCGCGGACCGCCGAGACCGCGGTGTCCACCGCCGTACGGGAGGAGGTGCCGCCGGCGGCCAGGACGGCGAGGGCGACGGTGTGCACGGCGTCCCGCAGCATCGCGGAGAAGCGGCTCGTCGTCGGGTGGTCGAGCACCTCCGTACCGAAGTGGGTGTGGCAGGCGGCGCACTCCACGACCGGGCCGGTGTGCCCGCGGGGCAGCACCGGGACTCCCAGGACCGCGAACCGCCGACGGCCGGTACGGCGCCGGTAGTTGCGGTCGCCGCCGCACTCCTCGCAGAAGAACTCGCCGTCCCCGACGGTGTTCCAGGAAGTACGAATGCCGCAGACGCCCACTTTGCGACCACGTGACTCTCGGACAGACCGCACGTCGCACCTCCCTTAACGACACGGCAACACTGCCGACGTGGGCGTGATGTTAGCCACATCCGTGATGTGACGTCAGCACCTCGTCGGCAGATCGCCGACGACATGGCCGAGACGCGCCACGGGCCCCGCCCGCCCCGAAGGGGCGCACGAGGCCCGGAACAGGCGCTCCACCGACCGCTTCCCGGTCACCCGCCCGGCCGCCGGCCAGGCCCGGCGGGCCGGGAGGACCTGCGGCGCCGCACAGACCTGGCCGGATTCGATCGGTGCGCGGCGGCCCGTACGGAGGGTCAGCGCGCGGCGCGGTTGACGGCCGAGATGACCGCCTTCAGGGAGGCGCGGGTGGTGTTGGCGTCGATGCCGATGCCCCACAGGACCTGGCCGTCGATGGCGCACTCGATGTACGAGGCGGCCTGCGCGGAGGCGCCCTCGCTCATCGTGTGCTCCTGGTAGTCCAGCAGGCGGGCGTCCACGCCGATCGCCTGCAGGGCGGCGAAGAAGGCGGAGATCGGACCGTTGCCGGAGCCGGTCAGCACGGTGTCGACGCCGTCCACGACCGCCTCGACGGTCAGGGTGTCGGTGCCGTCCGTGTCGGAGGTGGTCTGGCCGGAGCGCAGCTGGATGCGGCCCCAGGCGTTGTCCGGGTTCGGCAGGTACTCGTCCTGGAAGACCGACCAGATCGCGGCCGGGGTGACCTCGCCGCCCTCGGTGTCCGTCTTCTGCTGGATGATCTTCGAGAACTCGATCTGCATCCGGCGGGGCAGGTCCAGCTTGTGGTCGTTCTTCAGGACGTACGCGATGCCGCCCTTGCCGGACTGGGAGTTGACCCGGATCACGGCTTCGTAGGAGCGGCCGACGTCCTTGGGGTCGATGGGCAGGTACGGCACCGCCCACTCGATCTCGTCGACGGTCTTGCCGGCGGCGGCCGCGTCGGCCTCCATGGCGTCGAAGCCCTTCTTGATGGCGTCCTGGTGGGAGCCGGAGAAGGCGGTGTAGACCAGGTCGCCCGCGTAGGGGTGGCGCGGGTGGACCTCCATCTGGTTGCAGTACTCGGAGGTGCGCCGGATCTCGTCGATCTGCGAGAAGTCGATCTGCGGGTCCACGCCCTGCGAGAACAGGTTCATCCCCAGGGTCACCAGGTCGACGTTGCCGGTCCGCTCGCCCTGGCCGAACAGGCAGCCCTCGATGCGGTCGGCCCCCGCCATGATCGCCAGCTCGGCTGCGGCAACCGCCGTACCGCGGTCGTTGTGGGGGTGCACGGACAGACAGATGTGCTCGCGGCGCGTCAGGTTCCGGGACATCCACTCGAACCGGTCCGCGTGCGTGGACGGCGTCGAACGCTCCACGGTGGCGGGCAGGTTCAGGATGATCTCGCGGCCCTCCTCGGGCTGCCAGACGTCACAGACCGCCTCGCAGACCTCCAGGGCGAAGTCCAGCTCGGTGTCGGTGAAGATCTCCGGGCTGTACTGGTAGCCGAAGACGGTCTCGTCGCCCAGCAGCTTGTCGGCGTACTCCATCACCAGGCGGGTGCCGTCGACGGCGATCTGCTTGATCTGCTCCTTCGAGCCGCGGAAGACGACCCGGCGGAAGGTGGGGGCGGTGGCGTTGTACAGGTGGACGGTGGCGCGCTTGGCGCCGACCAGGGACTCCACGGTCCGCTCGATCAGGTCCTCGCGGGCCTGGGTCAGGACGGAGATGGTGACGTCGTCCGGGATCGCGCCCTCTTCGATGATGGAGCGCACGAAGTTGAAGTCGGTGTCGCCGGAGGACGGGAAGCCGACCTCGATCTCCTTGTAGCCCATGCGCACCAGCAGGTCGAACATCTCGCGCTTGCGGGCGGGGCTCATCGGGTCGATCAGCGCCTGGTTGCCGTCGCGCAGATCGGTCGACAGCCAGCGGGGGGCCTCGGTGATGCGCTGCTCGGGCCAGGTGCGGTCGGGGATGTGGACGGCTTCGTAGCGGCCGTACTTGTGGATCGGCATCCCGGACGGCTTCTGCATCCGGGTGGCGTTGGTGACGGGCGTCGGGCGGCCGACGGGCTGAGACATGGCGCGGGGCTCCTCGGGGTCCAGCGGGGGACGGCCGACTGTCGAACGCAACACCAGGTCCCGCGGGGAGGGGGTCGGCCTACGACTACAGGCCCTCGCCGCGGCAGCTAAGGAGAAGCAGCCCGAAACGCATGATGTGCCGCAGCCTAGCTCAGGGACGGTGGAGGCGGACGTCCCGTTTCAGTATGCGGGACGGTCGGGGCGTCAAGCCCAAAGAGTGACCATCATCCCATTTCGCCAATCATCGTCTCACCTCGTGACAGTGAGGTCACGGAGTGCGACATTGCGGGGTATGACCAGCCCCGCGCAGACCCACGCGCAGCACCGCCCCGTCTTCTGCCCGATCGTGCCCCCGCACCTTCTGGAGAAGCTGGCCCGCAGCGAGAACCCCGCCGTCGCGAGCGCCGCCCGCCACACCCTCATGGCGGACGCCCGGCACCGCACCGGCCGCGGCCTGACCGCGAACCTCACCTCCCCCGCACCCCCCGCCCCCAGTGAGTCCGCACCGCCGGCCGTGCGGCCCCGGCCGCGGCGCACGGTGTACGACGCGCAGCGCCGCACCGCCCTTCCGGGCGTCGAGGTGCGCGGCGAGGGCGGCGAGGCGACCGCCGACGCCACCGTCAACCGCGCCTACGCCGGACTCGGCGCCACCTTCGGTCTCTTCCTCGACGCCTTCGGCCGCGACTCGATCGACGGCGCCGGCCTGCCGCTGCTCGCGACGGTCCACTACGACGAGAACTACGGCAACGCCTTCTGGAACGGCGAGCAGATGGTGTTCGGCGACGGGGACGACGAGATCTTCCTCGACTTCACGCTCCCCGTGGACGTCATCGGCCACGAGCTGACCCACGGCTTCACGCAGTACACCGCCAACTTGGAGTACTTCGGCCAGTCCGGCGCGCTCAACGAATCCGTCTCGGACGTGTTCGGTTCGCTGGTGAAGCAGTACACCCTCGGCCAGAGCGCCGCGGACGCCGACTGGCTGATCGGGGCGGGCCTGTTCCACCCGGACGTCCAGGGGACCGCGCTGCGCTCGATGAAGGCGCCGGGCACGGCGTACGACGACGACGTGCTGGGCAAGGACCCGCAGCCGGGCCACATGGACGACTACGTCCGCACCAGCCAGGACAACGGCGGGGTGCACATCAACTCCGGCATCCCGAACCACGCCTTCTATCTGACGGCGACCGAGCTGGGCGGCCACGCCTGGGAGCGGCCGGGGCAGATCTGGTACGACGTGATGACGGGCGGGGGGCTCACCCCCGAGACGCGGTTCGGCGAGTTCGCCCGCGCCACCGCGAAGGCGGCGAAGGCGCGGTACGGCGACGGGCCGGAGATCCAGGCCGTCCTGAAGGCGTGGACGGCCGTGGGCGTGCCGACGGAGTGACGGGCGGACCGGCGGACCGGCGGCGCGCGGACTGGTAGACAGAACGCATGCGGATTCGAGTGCGGCGTACCGGCGGCTTCGCGGGCATCGAGCGGGCGGCCGAGGTGGACACCTCGGCCCTGCCCGACGCGGTGGAATGGCACACCCTGGCCGTCGCGGTCCTCGGCGGGGACACGGACGACGGCCGGGGGGTGCCGGACGGTTTCTCGTACGAGATCACAATCGACGGCGAGACGGTCCGGTGCGGGGACCCGCACGTGACCGAGGCTCAGCGCGCCCTCATCAGGAGGGTCCTGAAGGAGGGCGCCTGACGCCTTCGCCGCGGGCCGTAGCAGGTGCCCTAGAAGCCGAGCTTGCGCAGCTGCTTCGGGTCCCGCTGCCAGTCCTTGGCGACCTTGACGTGGAGGTCGAGGAAGACCGGGGTCCCGAGGAGCGCCTCGATGTGCTTGCGGGACTTCATGCCGACCTCCTTCAGCCGGCTGCCCTTCGGGCCGATGATGATGCCCTTCTGGCTGGGGCGCTCGATGTAGACGTTCGCGTGGATGTCGAGCAGCGGCCGGTCGGCGGGGCGGTTCTCCCGGGGGATCATCTCCTCGACCACCACGGCGATCGAGTGCGGCAGCTCGTCCCGTACGCCTTCGAGCGCGGCCTCGCGGATCAGCTCCGCGACCATCACCTGCTCCGGCTCGTCCGTGAGGTCGCCCTCGGGGTAGAGCGGCGGGGACTCGGGCAGCAGCGGGATCAGCAGGTCGGCGACGAGCTGGACCTGCTGACCGCCCAGGGCGGAGACCGGGACGATCTCCTGCCACTCGAAGCCCAGCTCCTTGCCGAGCTGGTCGATGGCGATGAGCTGCTCGGCGAGGGTCTTCGAGTCGACCAGGTCGGTCTTGGTGACGATCGCGACCTTCGGGGTCTTCTTGATCCCGGCCAGCTCCTTGGCGATGAAACGGTCGCCGGGGCCGAGCTTCTGGTCGGCGGGCAGACAGAAGCCGATCACGTCGACCTCCGCCCACGTCGCGCGCACGACGTCGTTGAGGCGTTCGCCGAGGAGCGTGCGCGGCTTGTGGAGACCCGGCGTGTCCACCAGGATCAGCTGGGCGTCCGGGCGGTGCACGATGCCCCGGACGGTGTGCCGGGTGGTCTGGGGCCGGTTGGAGGTGATCGCCACCTTCTGGCCGACCAGAGCGTTCGTGAGAGTGGACTTGCCCGCGTTGGGGCGGCCTACGAAGCAGGCGAAGCCGGCCCGGTGGACGGCTTCGGATTCTGGGTTACGAGCGCTCATGGAGGCCATTCTCCCCGATGCGGGAGCCCGTCACGTACGCGGAGCCCGCCGGCGTCGCAGCCACAGCGCCCACAGCGCGGCCGCTCCCCCGGTGAGCACGGTCGCCGCGGCGAGCCACGGCAGCGCGAGGAAGGAGACCCGCGCCGACTCCCGGACGTCCTTCGCCGTCGCCGTCAGCGTCACCTCGCCCCAGTCGAGCTGCGGCGATCCCGTCCACCGCTCGGTCAGGCGGATCTTCTGCCGGGGCAGCAGCTCGGCGGGGATCCGCGCCAGGTCGCGGTCGAGCAGGGTGCGGCCGAAGAGCCCCTCGGCGCGCAGCGCGACCCGCGGGTGGAGGGTGACATTGCCGCGGTTGTGCAGGGTGTACGAGACGAGGGCGCTGCTCGGGCCGGCGCCGGGGATCAGGGGCCGGTCCTGGGCGAGGGTGACGTCCTCGACGGCGAGGGCGGGGACCGTGGGGCCGGTGACCCGGAGGTAGACGCGCGCCGCGACGGCCCGCCGCACCCCGACCGCGACCCCGCCGCCGGCGGCGGCGATCCGCTCGTCGAGGGCGACGACGGCGCCGGGATGGTCGCCGGGTTCGGCGTCGGCGGGGACGGTGAGGGTGTAGGGCACGGTCACGGAGGAGCGGGCCGGGACGGTGATCCGGGTGCGCCGGGGGGTGATCCAGGCGCCGGGGCCGGTCTGCTTCTCCTGCTGGGTGCGGACGGCGAAGCCGCCGTCGCGTTCGGTGTTGTAGGCGTCGGCGCCGTAGATCCGGAAGGTGAGCGGGGCGCCGGTCTTGTTGGAGACGGTGACCTGGTCGGTCACCGTGGTGCCGGGGTCGGCGGAGAGGTAGAAGTAGGGGCGGCTGCCCAGCCGGGAGGCGGCCGGGTAGACGGCCCACTCGCCGTTCTCGGCGGCCTGGGCGGGGACCTGGCCGCCGAGCGTGAGCAGCACGGCGGCCAGGAGGAGTACGTACAGCTTGCGCACGGTGCGGAACTCCTTGTCTCGCCCGGGGTCAGGACAGGGTCAGCGTCAGGACTCCGGAGTAGGCGCCGGGGGCGGTGAAGGCCGGGACGTCCAGCGAGAGCTTGGCGTCGACGGTGAACTCGCCGCCGGTGAGCGCGCCGTTCGGGGTGGAGGCGAGGGTCGCCCCGCCGCCGCCGACGGTGCCCGCCGAGCCGGGGACACAGGTGCTGGGGCTGCCCGCCTTGGTGGTGCAGGCGGGGGTCCAGCTGAGGGCTCCGGCGCCGAGGGAGCCGCCGGGGCCGGTGAAGTCGGTGACCTTGCCGGTCAGGGACCAGCCCGCGGGGCCGCCGCGGAAGTCCTTCACCGTCACCGTCCGCAGGTCGCCGGTGGCCGCGCCGCCCCGTCCGAAGTCGACGGACGACAGCTGCACGGCGTCCCCGGCCTGGGTCATCGACAGTTCGCCGGCGGTGACCGCCGCCGTCAGCCGCTGGCTGTTCGGCGGTTGCGGGGTGTCGTCGACGACGGTGTACGCGGCCGGTCCTGCGCCCTTGTCCGGGTCCCAGGCCGTGCCCTCGTACGCCACGATCCCCGTGGTGGCCTTGTCGTTCACCTTCAGGCGGGCGGCGAAGCCGCCCTCGCTGTCGGTGGTGACGGTCATCCGGTCGGCGGTCTCCGCCGCTCCGGCCCGGCCGACGACCGTGACCTCGGCGAGCGGGGAGAACTTGGCGCCGGTGACGGTCACCCGGACTCCGGGCGCGCCGGAGGCGCTGTCGAGCTGGAGGTTCCGTTCGTTGGCCCCGGGCTGGGTGCTCGCCGTGATCGTCTCGGAGACGGGGGCGGGCGGGTCGGTGACCGTGCAGGGGGTGTCCAGCTCCATGAGGTAGCTGGTGTGGATGTTGTAGTCGCCGGGCGAGAGGGTGATCGAGCCGGGCGCGGTGACCGTGAACGTGCCGGTCATCGAGAACGGCGGGAAGGCTCCCTTGCCGGGGACGGGGTCGTTCTTCTTGGGGCCGGTGACGGTGACGGCGCCCGTCTGGGCGCCGCCGAGGACGACCTTGCCTGACGGGGTCATGATGTCGGCGGGGAGGGCCAGGTCGACCGGGTTGGAGGCGGCCGGCTTGGTGACCTTGTAGGTGACGGTGACCGTGTCGCCGACCTTGGGCGTGGGCTTGTCCACGGTGATCTGGGCGGTCGTGGTGCCGTCGATGGGCGGGATGCCGGCGATCGGCGGCGGGACGCAGTGCGTGGGGAAGTCCACCGCCTGGGACGCGGTCGCCAGGGCGCCGGCGGGGGCGGCCAGCGCCCCGCCGGTGGCGAGCGCGAGGGCGATGACGCCGACGGCGGCGGTCCAGCGCCGTCTTCGGGTCCGGGTGTGACATGCCATGGGGCCCCTCCTGAGGGATGAGAGGGCGCCATTGACGGCCGCGCGCCGAGAGAAGTCAAGGGAAGCGCGACGCATCGCCTGATGACCCATCAGTTCCTGTCAAGATCGGTGCGTGGGGACCCGTTCGAGCAGGTCAACACAGGTACCGGCGCCGCCTGGGGCGACGCCGGTGGGGGGCGGGCGGTGGTGCTCCGGATGGCGCTCCGGGGTGGTGACCCGGGTGGTGGCCCGGTTGGTGGCGCTAGAAGACGAACGGGCCGGGCGATTGCGAGGTGACCGCGTCGCAGTTCACCGTCATGCCGAAGATCGTCATCGTGAGGGCGGTGCCGGCGAAGTACGAGTTGAGGCTGTCACCGGTGGCCACGGTCCCCGCGAGGGGGCCGATGGTGACGGCCTGGCCGGCCCCGAGTGCCGGGTTCTTCTTGCCGCTGAAGACGCGGGTGCCGCCGCCCGCCTTGGCCATCGTCAGCTTGGCGTTGATCTGGTCGACGCCGACCGCGACCGGCGTGGTGACGGCCGAGGTGAGCGTGATCGTCGCGGCCGTGCCGCTCTGCGTGGCCTGGAGGGTGGCGAGACCGCCGCCCCAGAACCCGCAGTCGTACGTGGCGGTCGCGGTGCCCGGCGTCACGGCGGCGGCCGCCGGGGCGAAGGCGAGTCCGGTCACCGCGAGAGCTCCCGCGAGGACCGCGCCGATTCCTAAGTTGCTGCCTCTCATGAGGGCGTACCCCTTCCCGATGGAGCACGCAGGGGTGCGGGCGCTGCGTGAGGACGAAGAACTGACGGTCCGTCGGTCGGACCGCTGTTCATTGATGCGCAACGGGCCGGGGAAGGCAAGAGAATGTCCGGTGATTCTTCACAAGCGCGCAAAGAGGGCCCGGCATCACGCCGGGCCCTCTCCTCGCACCTCGGCCTCAGCCCGCGGTGACCGCCACGCGCAGGTGCCCGTCCGGGCCGGCGAGCAGGACCGGGGTCTCGGGCCCGCCGAGGTCCCGTACCGCCGCGCGGTCCGCGTCGGAGGCGGCGTCGGCGGTCGAGACGACGGCGGCGGCCTCCAGCGACCGGGCCCCGCTGGCCACCGCCATGGCGACCGCGGTCTGCAGCGCGCTCAGCCGGAGCGACTCCAGGGCCACGGTCCCGGCGACGTACGTCCGCCCGGTCTCGTCCCGTACCGCCGCGCCCTCCGGCACACCGTTGCGGGCGCGGGCGCTGCGCGCCAGCGTGATGATCTTGAGGTCCTCGGCGCCGAGGTCGCCGTGCTCGCGGTTGAGTGTCATGCCCCGAGCATAGGTCGGGGGACGGGGTCAGCTCTGCGCACCCTTGACGAACTTGTCGGCGGCGAGCTTGGCCAGGCCGTCGAAGTCCTTGTGGCCGGAGGCGTTCGCCGGCACGTGGACGATCTTGGCGACACCGGTGCCCTGCCGGACGACCATCATGTTCGACTCGACGGTCATGGCGACGGTCGCCAGCTTCATCTTCAGCCGGAAGGCGTGCGACTCCTCACCGGCCTTCGGGCCGGCGAGCTTCTCGAACGTGACGTCCATCTTCATGCCCTGGAGGTCGGCGGCGAACCCCTTGCAGGTGTCCAGCGAGGTGCCGATGGACGTGACGAAGTCGCGGGCGCCGTCGGCCGGGTAGGTGAAGACGTCCGTGCTGAGCACGCTCTCGGCGTTGCCGCGCTCGAAGTCGGGGGACGGACCCATCGTCGCTCCGGAGATCTTCTGGGCGACCACACCGGCCAGCGGCTGGCACTCGGGCTTGTCCGCCTTCGGCTCGGGGGTGTCCGGGCCGGCGGAGGTTCGCCAGCCGGACGGGAGGTCGGTCAGCGCCAGCGTCGCGGCCTTCATCTGCGCGGCGGTCAGGGGCACGGCGGCGGCAGGCGCGGTGGGCTCGGCGGACGTGGTCTGCCCGGCCGAGGGCTTGTCCGCCGCCTTCTTGGTGTCGTCCTTGGCCTCGCCGCCACCGCACGCGGCGGTGAGGGAGAGCGCGGAGACGGCGAGGACCGCGGCGAGGCCGTGGCGAAGGCGAGTGCGCATGAGGAAGTACCCCTTGGGGTGACGAGGGTGAGCGGAGGATCCCGTATCACCGCGCCGCGATGATCGGACCGGTGGAGAATATACGGATCATGTGAAATTCCTGTGCGCGGGTCGCCGTTCAGCCCGCCAGCGGGAACATCGCCCCCCGACGGCCCTCCGGGGAGACCAGCCACTCCAGCTTCGCCTCCGTGTCCGCCTCCGCCAGCGGCGTGTGCATCACGATCACCAGGTCCGGCCGGGCCGGGACCCTGAGCTGGGTCGACTCGACCACCAGCGTGCCGACCAGCGGATGTTCCAGCTCCTTGCGGACCTGGCCGCCCGGCATGACGTCCCGCCGCTCCCACAGGGCGGCGAACTCGGGACTCGCCTCCTTCGCCTCCTCGACCACCGCGCGGAAGCCGTCGTCCTCCGGACGGTCCGAGCAGGCGGCCCGGTACTGCGCGACGACCCGGGGCGCGAGCCGCTCCCAGCCGCCCATCCGCGACCGGTACAGCGGGTCGGTGAAGAAGGCGATCAGGCAGTTCTGCGAGATCCCCGGCCGCATCCCGAGCACGATCGCCGCGGCGTCGTTGTACATGACCGTGTTCCAGTACGCGTCCATGATGTGCGCCGGGAACGGCATCCACGCGTCGATCAGCCGCCGCAGCCCCTGGCACATGTCCCGGGCCTCCGGATCGGCCTCCGGCGCGGGCGGGTTGAGCGCGGCCAGGGCGTACAGATGGCGGCGCTCCGCCGGGGAGAGCCGCAGCACCCGGGCGACGGCGTCGAGGACCTGCGGGGAGACGGTGATGTCCCGGCCCTGTTCCAGCCACTGGTACCAGGAGACGCCCACCCCCGCCAGGACGGCGACCTCCTCACGGCGCAGGCCGGGCGTGCGGCGCCGGGCACCGCCGTCCGGAAGGCCCGCCTCCGCGGGGCTGATCCGGACCCGACGGCTCATCAGGAACCCGCGCAGTTCGGCGAGTCGCCGCGTCTTGGCGTCGGTGCCCTCCACCGCAGTGGCCACGTCTGCTTCCTCCCCCGGAACGCCTGGTGGTACGACCAACAGGATAAGTACCCGCTCCCCACCGTTGTTCCCGCGCGCCGAGGGTGGGGCCATGACCACCCTGACCCCGTCCCCGGCCGCCCCGCCACGACCCGCCGCGACGCCCCCGGCGCTGACCGGCCGCTCCCGGCTGATCCTCTTCGTCCTCTGCGCCGCCCAGTTCATGGTGGCGCTCGACTTCTCCGTTCTGAACGTCGCGCTGCCGGTGCTCGGCGCGGACCTCGGCCTCGGCCGCTCCGCCCTCACCTGGGCGGTCACCGCCTTCGCCCTGCCGGCGGGCGGCTTCCTGCTGCTCTTCGGCAGGATCGGCGACCTCTACGGCCGCCGCCGGCTGTTCCTCGGCGGGCTGGCGCTCTTCGGCGCGGCCTCGCTGCTCGCCACCCTCGCCTGGGGCCCGGGCGCCTTCCTCGCCGCCCGCGCCCTCCAGGGCCTGGGCGCGGCGGCGATCGTCCCGGCCGGCATGTCGCTGCTGACGACCACCTTCCCCGAGGGGCCGCTGCGGGACCGGGCGCTCGGCATCTCCGGCACCCTGCTCTCGCTGGGCTTCACCGTCGGCATGCTCCTCGGCGGGGTCATGACCGACACGCTCGGCTGGCGCTCCACGATGGGTCTGCTCGCCCTCTTCGCCGCGGTCGTGCTGCCGCTGGCGCCGGGCCTGCTGCCCGAGTCCCGCAACCCCGAGCGGCCCCGGCTGGACGTGCCGGGCGCGGTGACCGTCACGGGCGGACTGCTGGCCCTGATCTACGCCCTGTCGACGGCGGCGGAGCGCGGCTTCGGCGGGGCGGACGTCCTGGCCGCCCTGGTCGTGGGGGTGCTGCTGCTCGTGGCGTTCGGCATGGTCGAGTCGCGGCACCCGGCCCCGCTGGTCTCGCTGCCGATGCTGCGGCGGCGGACGATCGCCTTCGGCAACCTCGGCGGTCTGGTCACCTTCTCGATGATGTCGGCGGTCGTCTTCGTCCTGACGCTGTACCTCCAGGAGACGCTGGGGCTCTCCGCCTTCGCCACCGGCCTCGTCTTCGGCGTGCAGGGCGCGCTGTCGGTCCTGGCCGGAACCCTCGCCCCGAAGGTGATCGGCCGGCTCGGCGCCCGCCGCACGCTCGTCGCCTCCCTCGCCGGTCAGGGCGTCCTGACGGCCGCCCTCCTGGGCATCGGTACCGGCTCGGGCGTGGTCCTGGCGACCGTCGCGGTCTCGCTGGCGTCCATGTGCCACCTCGGCGCGATCATCTCGTACGGCCTGACCGTCACCTCCGGCGTCCCGGACAACGAGCAGGGCCTGGCGACGGGCCTGGTGACCACGACCCAGCAGGTCGGCCTCACCATCGGCATCCCGCTCCTCGGCTCCCTCGCGACGGCCGGCGGGGAGCTGTACGGGGGTGTCCGTACCGTCCTCGCCGTCGACGCGGCGGTCGTCCTGGCGACGGCCCTGCTGGTGGCGGCGGGCCTGCGCCGGCGGGCGTAGCGGGGCCGCCTCCCGGAGGCGGCCTCGGGCCCGGGCGGGACCTTCCGGTGCTAGGGGGTGTGCCGATCAGACACCGGCAAGATCGACACAAACGCCCCCTAGGGCCGGTCCAGGCGGAGGCGGGCCGCCTTGGGGAGGCCGGCGACCACCAGGTCGTAGGAGTCCTCGACGAGCTCCCGGACCATCCGGTCCGGCAGCCCGCCGACGGTCACCGTGTTCCAGTGGCGCTTGTTCATGTGATAGCCGGGGACGACGGCGGGGTGCTCCTCCCGGAGCCGTTCCGCCTCCTCCGGTTCGCACTTGAGGTTGATCCGCAGCGGCTCCGCGTCCAGCGCCGAGAGCGCGAACACCTTCCCGGCGACCTTGAAGACGGAGGTCTCCGGGGTGAAGGGGAACTCCTCCGTCGCGTCGTTGAAGTCCAGGCAGAAGGCGCGCAGCTCGTCGGGGGTCATGCCGGACTCTCCTCCGGTTCCACCAGGACGGTGACGATCTTGTTCCGGCGGCCCGCAGGGGACTCGGCGGTCAGCCGCAGCGAGCGGCCGTCGGGGAGCTTCACGGCCGCCTTGGCGCCGGCGATCGGCACCCGGCCCAGGGCCTTGGCGAGGAGGCCGCCGACCGTCTCCACGTCCTCGTCGTCGTACTCGTCCGCGCCGAGGCCGTACAACTCGCCGAGGTCGCCGATGTCGAGGCGGGCGGTGACGCGGTAGCGGTCGTCGCCCAGCTCCTCGACCGGCGGCAGCTCGCGGTCGTACTCGTCGGTGATCTCGCCGACGATCTCCTCCAGGATGTCCTCGATGGTGACGATCCCGGCCGTGCCGCCGTACTCGTCGATGACGACGGCGACGTGGTTGCGCTCCTGCTGCATCTCCCGCAGCAGGTCGCCGGCGTTCTTGGTGTCCGGCACGAACGCGGCCGCCCGCATCGCCGTCGAGACCAGATCGGCCTCCGCGTCGCGGTTGATGTGCGTCTTGCGGACCAGGTCCTTCAGATACACGATGCCGACGATGTCGTCCTCGTTCTCGCCGGTGACCGGGATCCGCGAGAAGCCCGAGCGCAGCGCGAGGGTGAGGGCCTGGCGGACGGTCTTGAACCGCTCGATGCAGATCAGGTCGGTCCGCGGCACCATCACCTCGCGGACCAGGGTGTCGCCGAGCTCGAAGACGGAGTGCACCATGCGGCGCTCGTCGTCCTCGATGAGCGACTCCTGCTCGGCGAGGTCGACCATGGCCCGTAGCTCCGCCTCGGAGGCGAAGGGGCCCTTGCGGAAGCCCTTGCCGGGGGTGAGGGCGTTGCCGATGAGGATCAGGAGCTGCGGGATCGGGCCCATGATCCGGGCCAGCGGCAGCAGGACGTACGCGGCGGCGGTCGCCGTGTTCAGCGGGTGCTGGCGGCCGATGGTGCGGGGCGAGACGCCGACGGCGACGTACGAGACCAGCACCATCACGCCTATGGCGATGAGCAGCGCCTCCCAGGTCCGGGGGAACTCCTCCAGGCAGGCGTAGGTGACGAGGACGCCGGCCGCCATCTCGCAGGAGACGCGCACGAGGAGCGCGACGTTGAGGTAGCGGGTGGGGTCGGAGGCGACCTGGGTGAGCTTGTCGGCGCCGCGCCGGCCGGACCGTACGGCCTCGGCGGCGCGGAAGCTGGAGACGCGGGCGATGCCCGCCTCGGCGCAGGCGGCGAGCCAGGCGACGATGACGAGGGCGACGGCGCCGAAGATCAGCGAGGCGTTCATCGGATACCGCGCGGCCTCAGGAGACGGTCGGGGCGGGGGACGGGCCGGTGAGGCCCTTCTCCGCGCGCCAGCCGTCGACGATGGCCGCCTGGAGACCGAACATCTCGGCCTTCTCGTCCGGCTCCTCGTGGTCGTAGCCGAGGAGGTGCAGCACGCCGTGGACGGTCAGCAGCTGCAGCTCCTCGTCCATGGAGTGCTGGGTGGGGGCGTCCTCGCCCTGCTTCTTGGCGACCTCGGGGCAGAGCACGATGTCGCCGAGGAGCCCCTGCGGGGGCTCCTCGGTGTCCTTCGACGGCGGACGCAGCTCGTCCATCGGGAAGGACATGACGTCCGTGGGCCCGGGGAGGTCCATCCACTGGATGTGCAGCTGCTCCATGGCCCCTTCGTCCACGACGATCACCGAGAGCTCGGAGAGCGGGTGGATGCGCATCCGGGCGAGGGCGTAGCGGGCGATGTCGAGGATCGCCTGCTCGTCGACCTCGGTTCCGGACTCGTTGTTGACGTCGATCGACATGGTGCGGCTGGTCTACTTCCCGTTGCGGCTGTCGTACTGCTCGTACGCGTCGACGATACGGCCGACGAGCTTGTGCCGGACGACATCGTGGGACGTGAGCCGGGAGAAGTGGACGTCGTCGAGGCCTTCGAGGATGTCCTGCACCTGCCGCAGACCGCTCTTGGTGCCGCCGGGGAGGTCGACCTGGGTGATGTCGCCGGTGATGACGATCTTCGAGTCGAAGCCGAGCCTCGTCAGGAACATCTTCATCTGCTCGGGGCTGGTGTTCTGCGCCTCGTCCAGAATGATGAACGCGTCGTTCAGGGTGCGACCACGCATATAGGCCAGGGGCGCCACCTCGATCGTGCCCGAGGCCATCAGCTTCGGGATCGAGTCGGGGTCCAGCATGTCGTGCAGGGCGTCGTAGAGCGGCCGCAGGTACGGGTCGATCTTCTCGTAGAGCGTGCCGGGGAGGAAGCCGAGGCGCTCGCCGGCCTCGACGGCCGGGCGGGTCAGGATGATCCGGGTGACCTGCTTGGACTGCAGGGCCTGGACCGCCTTGGCCATCGCCAGATACGTCTTGCCGGTACCGGCCGGGCCGATGCCGAAGACGACCGTGTGCTTGTCGATGGCGTCGACATAGCGCTTCTGGTTGAGCGTCTTGGGGCGGATGGTGCGGCCGCGGCTGGAGAGGATGTTCTGGGTGAGCACCTCGGCCGGAGTCTCCTGGCCTGCCTCCGTCGAGCCGTTCTCGCTCGCCCTGAGCATGGCGATCGAGCGTTCCACTGCGTCCTCCGTCATCGGTTGCCCGGTGCGGAGCACCAGCATCATCTCGTCGAACAGTCGCTGGATCAGCGCGACTTCCGCCGCCTCGCCGACCGCGCTGATCTGGTTGCCCCGGACGTGGATGTCGGTCCGGGGGAAGGCGTTCTCGATCACGCGCAGGAGCGCGTCACCGGAGCCGAGGACGGTCACCATCGGATGCTTGGCCGGGACGCTGAAGTGGGCGCGGGCCTCGCCCGGCGCGCCATTGCGGGATGTGGGTGTCTGAGTCATGGGCCGGCACTGTGGCCTGCACATACCTCCCGTTGCAGGGTTCTCGCCGCTCGACAACCTCTGGAGACCAAGCCTACGACTTGGGGGTGACAAGGCCGAAGCCTTTTCTCCGGGCGGTGCGCCGGGCCGGGAGGACGCCGGGGCCGCGCGGGCCGCCCGCGCAGGTCAGGCGCTGCGGCGGAAGCCGATCGTGGGGACCGCGCGGCGCAGGGGCCAGGGCCGGGCGGTGGCCGGGAGCAGCCGTTCGAGGAAGGCGTAGCGGCCGCGCAGCGCCTCCGGGTCCTGGCAGACGTGGCCCTGGACGTGCTGCCACCAGGCGGCGACCTCGCCCCAGCCGGGCGCGGAGAGCGAGCCGCCGAACTCCTGGACGGAGAGGGCGGCGGTCAGTCCGGCGAAGGCCAGGCGGTCGGCGAGCGGCCAGTCGGCGAGGGTTCCGGTGACGAAGCCGGCCACGAAGACGTCGCCGGCGCCGGTGGGGTCGAGGGCGGAGACCTGGATGGCCGGGACCTCGGCGGTCTCGCCGGTGGCGCCGTCGACCGCGTAGGCGCCGTCGGCGCCGAGGGTGACGACGGCGTAGCGGACCTTGTCGGCGAGGGTGCGGGCGGCGGCGCGCGGGCAGTCGGTGCGGGTGTAGCGCATCGCCTCCTGGGCGTTGGGCAGGAACGCCTCGCAGTGCTCCAGGTCGGTCAGCCCGGCGAGGTCCCAGCGGCCGGTGTCGTCCCAGCCGACGTCGGCGAAGACCTTGGCGCCGCCGCGGGCGGCCTGGGCGACCCATTCCTCGGCGCGTCCCGGAACGAGGGAGGCGACGGCGGCGCGGGCGTGGGGCGGGTAGGCGGGCAGGGCGCCGTCCAGGGGCGGGGCCTCGTGGCCGTGGGAGACCATCGTGCGTTCGCCCTCGTAGGCCATGGAGACGGTGACCGGGGAGTGCCAGCCGGGGACGGTGCGGGAGAGCGAGAGGTCGATGCCCTCGCCCTGCTCCAGGGCGTCCCAGCAGTACTCGCCGTAGTGGTCGTCGCCGAAGGCGGCGGCGAGGGAGGTGCGCAGGCCGAGGCGGGCGAGGGCGGTGGCCATGTTGGCGACGCCGCCGGGGCTGGAGCCCATGCCCCGGGCCCAGGACTCGGTGCCGCGGACGGGGGCGCTGTCGAGGCCGGTGAAGATGATGTCGAGGAAGACCGTTCCGGTGAGGAAGACGTCGCAGTCGGGATCGTCGGGCTGGCGCAGGCCGACCAACGGGTCGACTCCGGCGTCGTGTTGCTGGTCTCCCCTTGCTGTGGTCACGGCAGGCTCCCCGGTCGTGGTGCGGATCAGCTCAGTGTGCCTGATGGGGGTCGGGTGGCGGGGGTGACGGCGCCAGGAACGGGCCGGAGGACGCCGTCCGCCGTCGGGGCCGAGGAAGGGGGGAAACGCCTCCTGTGAGCATCGGGAAAACGGGCACGCCTACCCCTCGAACAGACCACCAAACCCATTGTGACTCAGATCACACACCGGGAGAGTGGTCCCGGCTTCTCCCGGGCCTCGGTCCCTTGGTTACATAGGTCCGCGATCCCGTGCAACACCGGGCGCTCCACCCCCCCTTCTTCTTCCTTTCCTGGAACGCCCATGTTGTCGCGCCCGCGCGCCCTGGGGCCTCTCGTCGCCCTGTTCACGGCCGGTTACCTCGCTCCGTACCTGCTGCCGACCGTCGTCGGCCGGCTCTCCGCCGGTCTCGGTCTCACCCCCGCCCAGGCCGGTCTGGCGGGCTCGGTCCTGCTGCTCGCCTCCGCGTGCGCCGGGTTCACGCTCGCCGCGCGCGTGGAGCGGATCGGCCCGCGCCGTGGGGCGCGGATCGGCCTGCTGGCCATGGCCGTCGGCTACGGCACGGCCGCGCTCACCGCCACCGTCCCGCTGGTGGTCGGCGGTGCGATCGTCGGCGGCTTCGGCTCCGGTACGGCGACGGCGGTGGCCGCGACCGGCATCGCCGCCCGGCGGGACCCGCACCGCGCCTCGACGCTGGGGCTCCTGTCCGTCTCGGCGGCGGCAGGCGCGCTCTACCTCACGCTGCCCCACCTCGGCAGCGGCCACGCGCTGCCGTTCGCCGCGATCGCCCTCGCGGCCGTGCTGGTATGGCCCCTGACGGCGGGTCTGGCGAGCGGGCCCCGCCGGGGCGCCGCCCGCGCCACGGTGCCGGTGGCGGACCCGGCCGGCTCGCCGCTCCCCCACCGGCGCTCGGGCCTGGTGCTCGCCGTGGGCATCGTCCTCTGGTCGATGGCCCAGAACGCCCTGTGGGGCGTGAGCGGCCGGATCGGGCTCACCCAGGCAGGGCTGAGCGAGGTCACCGTCGGCGCCGTCTTCGCCGTGGCGCTCGGCGCCGGTCTCCTCGGGGTCACGGCGGCGGGCGCGCTGGGTGCGCGGCTGGGCCGCGCGGTGCCGATCGGGGCCGGTACGGCGATCATCGCGTGCTGCGTCCTGCTGAGTTCGGCGGCCGGCAGCCTGCCCGCCTTCGCGACCGGCGAGGTCCTCTGGAACCTCTTCTACCCGGTGGTCCTGTCGTATCTGCTGGGCCTGGCCGCCTCCCTGGACCCGCGCGGCCGCTGGGCGGTGCTGGTCGGCTCCGCGTCCTCGCTCGGGGTGGCCTGCGGGCCGGTCGTCGGCAGCGTCCTCTCGGAGGCGGCCGGGTATCCGGGCATGGGGCGCGTGCTGTGCGTGGTGCTGCTGCTGGTCGCGGCCCCGATGACGGCGGTCGCCCTGCACACCTCGGGCCGGCCGCTGGTGCCGGGCTCCGTCCGCCGCCGTGGTGGCGCCCCGGCGGCGGTGGTCGCGGGCACCACGACCGCCTCCACGGGCCTGCTGCCCCAGATCGGCGCCCCGGAACAGGAGGTCGCGGAAGTCGCCGTACCGGCCGCCCGCCGGGCCGGCCAGCGCTCCTTCCGGCTGGCCCGCCCGTCCGACCGGGGCTAGCGCCGGTGGGGCGCTTGTGTGACGAGATGGGATAGGGGACATCCGGGTGGTGAACGGGGCCCGCCGCAACCGCCGTCGGCCGCCCCGTACTCCTCCTCACCAGTCGCACGACACCTGAGGAGGCATTCATGAACGGGCTCCAGACCTTCCCCATGGCCCCGACCGCGCTCTCGGACCTCGACCCCTACCGCTTCCCCGCCGTGCTCGCCCATGACGACTCCGACGACCCCCGCACGGTCCTCGGGACCATGGAGCCCCTGGAGTACCCGCTGCCCGCGCCGGCCCCCGCCAGTCGCCTGCGGATGGTGCTGGAGCCGGAGGACCGGCGCCGTCTCGACCTGCACGCGGCGCTCACCACGGCCGGCATCGCGCCCCTGCCGGGGGATCTCGCCGCGATCGAGGCGCTGTGCCGGCTCGACGACGCGACCCACCTCACGCTCCAGCGGTGGATCGCCGGTCTCCGGTGATCCACCGCCGTGGCGGGCGTACGCGGGACCTGCGGATCAGAAGTCGTCCGCGCCGTCGCGCAGCTGGGGCGTCCAGTAGCCGGTCGCCCACGCCGCCGGGTCGACGGCGATGCCCCCCGCGCCCGGCGCCCGCACCGCGATCACCTCGTCGCTTCCCCGGAGCGTGACGGAGAAGGCGGTCACCGGCTCGTTGTGCTCGTCCACACCGCCGTCGGAGAGCCGCACCCGGGCGTAGGCGGGGGCGCCGGCGGTCAGGACGACGGGGGCGGCGGGCTTGCTCGCGGCGACCGCCGGGACATTCTCCCGGTGGCTCTCCAGGAACTGGATCTCCGGGTAGCCGTCCAGCCGGCAGCTCTGGCGGGAGGTGTTCCGCGCCGTCAGGACGAGGTGGGTGTAGGGCGGTCCGTCGTCCAGGGTGGCGCTGACCGTGACGTCCCGGGGCGTGCAGACGCGCGTCGTCGCGGCGTCGGCGGAGTTCCGCGCGCCGGAACCCTGCGCGGTGCGCTTCCCGGTGGCGGTGTGCTGCCCGGCGGTGGCGGCGCCGCCCGTCGACGTCCCGCCGCCCGTCGCCGTGCCACCCGTCTCCGTACCGCCGCCCGCCGTCGGCGCGGGGGCCGGGGCGGCGGCCGACGGGGAGGCGGGGAGGGAGGCCGGGCCGGCCGCCTTCGGCGCGGATCCGTCCCCTCCGCAGGCGGTGAGCGTCAGGGTGAGGACGGCGCTCGCGGCGGTGGCGAGGACGGCGGTGCGGCTGCGGAACGTACGCATGGGTGTTCCCCCGTGGCTGGTGGCGTCGGATCTGTCCGGCGCCGCCGGGTGCTCCCCGGTGGCGCCGGACAGAACGGTGCCGGGCGGACCACCGCCACCGCCAGCTTTCCCGGCCGACGTGGGACGCGGGGACGTTCCACCCCAGGTGACCTGCGCGAACGCCTCTTCCTGGAACGCCGGAACGGGACGGCGAGCCCCTCGCCACCCGCTCGGCCGCCGCGGCGGCGGCTACTCCGCGTCGAAGTCGTACGCCTCGACCTCGGCGAGGTACCGCCGCCTGCGCTCCTCGTCGTCGTCCAGGAACGACGCCTCGAAGGAGTTGCGGGCCAGCGTCCGCAGCTGGTCCCGGCTCAGCCCGAGGGCGCCGCGCACGGCGGCGAAGGTGTCCCCGACGTACCCGCCGAAGTAGGCCGGGTCGTCGGAGTTGACCGTCACCATCAGACCGGCGTCCATCATCGAGGCCAGCGGATGGTCCTCCAGGACGTCGATCGCCCGCAGCCGTACGTTCGACAGCGGGCAGAGCGTCAGCGGGATCCGTTCCCGGGCGAGCCGTTCGACCAGCTCCGGGTCCTCCATCGCGCGCAGACCGTGGTCGACGCGTTCCACGCCGAGGACGTCCAGCGCCTCGCGGATGTAGGCCGGCGGGCCCTCCTCGCCCGCGTGGGCGACCTTGCGCAGCCCCAGCGCCTCGGCCGCCGCGTACACCTCGCGGAACTTCGACGGCGGATGGCCGACCTCGGCCGAGTCCAGGCCGACGCCGGTGATCCGGTGCAGGTACGGCTTCGCCGCCTCCAGGGTCGCCATCGCCGACTCGGCCGACTCGTCGCGCAGGAAGCACATGATCAGCCGGGTGGAGACGCCGTACCGCTCCTCCGCGCCGTCCAGCGCCGCCGCCAGACCCTCCACGACCGTGCCGATGTCCACGCCGCGCGCCGTGTGCGCCTGCGGGTCGAAGAAGACCTCGGCGTGCCGCACCCCCTGGGCCGCGGCCCGCCCCAGATAGGCGTCGGCGAGTTCGGTGAAGTCCTCGGCGGTGCGCAGCACCGCCATCAGCCCGTAGTAGAGGTCGAGGAAGGACTGCAGGTCGCTGAAGAGGTACGCCTCGCGCAGCCGCTCGGTGTCGGCGTACGGCAGGGTGACGCCGTTGCGGGCGGCGAGGGCGAAGGCCAGCTCCGGTTCGAGGGTGCCCTCGATGTGGAGGTGCAGCTCGGCCTTGGGGAGGGGATGGGGCATGGATCTATCTTTTCGGTAGGGGAACCCTCATGAGGTCCCGGGCGATGGTCAGCTCGCCCTCGAACCCGGCGGCCCGCGCCTGGCGTTCGAACTCCGCCGGGTCGTCGTAGCGCTGCGAGAAGTGGGTCAGCACGAGATGGCGCACCCCCGCCTCGCGCGCCACGTCGGCGGCCTGTCCGGCCGTCAGGTGGCCGTGGTCGGTGGCGAGCCGGACGTCCTCGTCCAGGAAGGTCGACTCGATGACGAGCATGTCGGCGCCGTCGGCGAGCACCCGCACACCGTCGCAGAGCCGGGTGTCCATGACGAACGCGAAACGCTGGCCGCGTCGTGTCTCGCTGACCTCGTCGAGGGTGACGCCGTCGAGGACGCCCTCGCGCTGGAGCCGGCCGACGTCCGGGCCCGCGATCCCGCGCTCGGCGAGCTTCGCGGGCAGGATGCGGCGCCCGTCCGGCTCGGTCAGCCGGTAGCCGTACGACTCGACGGGGTGCGAGAGCCGGTGGGCGTCGAGGGTGTACGCGTCGGTGACGGCGAACGGGCCGTCGGCGGCGAGGGGGACCTCGGCCAGGCGCACGGTCTCGCGGTAGGCCGTGGCGTACCGCAGCCGGTCGAAGAAGCGCTGTCCGCTCGCCGGGTAGTGCGCGGCGACCGGGTGCGGGACCTGGTCGAGGTTGATCCGCTGGATCACCCCGGCCAGGCCGAGCGAGTGGTCGCCGTGGAAGTGCGTCACACAGATCCGGTCGATGTCGTGCGCCGCGACCCCGGCCCGCAGCATCTGGCGCTGGGTGCCCTCACCGGGGTCGAAGAGGATGCCCTCGCCGTCCCAGCGCAGCAGATAGCCGTTGTGGTTGCGGTGCCGGGTGGGGACCTGGCTGGCCGTGCCGAGGACGACCAGTTCGCGTACGGACACGACCGGTTCTCCTTATCCGGGGGGCCAGTTGAGGCCGCGGCCGCCGAGCACGTGGGCGTGGGCGTGGAAGACGGTCTGGCCCGCGCCGGCACCGGTGTTGAAGATGATCCGGTAACCGCTGCCGTCGACCTTCTCCTGCGCGGCGATCTCCCCGGCCTCGCGCAGCACGTCGGCGGCCACGGTCGGCGCGGCGGCCGCCAGGGAGGCGGCGTCGGGGTAGTGGAGGCGCGGGATGACGAGGACGTGCGTGGGCGCCTGCGGGTTGATGTCCCGGAAGGCGAGGGTCGTCTCCGACTCCCGGACGATCGTCGCCGGGACGTCCCCTTCCACGATCTTGCAGAACAGGCAGTCGCTCTGCGGCTCTCCGGCCATGGCCCGGGCCTCCTCGCCTTCGATGATCAGTACAACGGCATCGTATCGGCCGCGCGGGCGGCCGGGGCGGGGGCGTACGTCGACGAGCGGGCGTTCCGTCAGATCGCCGGGCGCCGGCCGGACCACAGGACGGGCCAGAGCAGGGTGAGGACCGCCAGGCCGGTGACCGCCCCGGTGTGCTCCGGCCACGAGGTGGCGGCGGGAACGACAGCCACGAGCAGCGGCGGGCCGACGGCGGCCGTCGTCCACCAACGGCCCCGGCCCGAGGCCAGCGCGCCGACGGCCGCCACCAGCAGGATCACCACCAGCGCACCGCCCATCAGGAGCCGCGCCGGGGAGGGCAGCGCCTCCTCGGCCTCCCCCATCGCGCGGCCGAGCGCGGCGGCGAGGGCGGCGACGGCTCCGGTGAAGACGCAGTGCAGCGGCAGTACGCGCCGGACCGGCAGCGCCCCCGGTGCCAGCAGGGGCAGGCCGGAGGAGCCGGAGCGCAGCGTCAGGGACCAGAGCAGGACGAGGACGGTGAAGACGGCGACGCCGACCGTGCGCAGCGGCCGGTCCCACACCGCCTCGCCGGCCGCGTCCACCGACTGCACGAGCCCCTCGCCGAGCACGATCAGGGTGAAGAGGCCCAGCCGCTCGGCGAGATGGGGCACGTCCGCGCTCACGATCCGCGGCTTGGCGCGGGCCGCCGGCGTACGGTCCCCGGGGGCGGGGCCCGGCGGTGCGGGGGCTTGCGGGGCGGAGGGCCGTTCGGCGGGGCCCTGGGCGCCGGGGTCCGGAGCGGCCGCGTCCGGGGTGGCGGGGCCGCGTCGGGCGTGCCGCCGCTCCTCGTGCGTCCAGTCCTCGTCGATCTCGCGCTGCAGCGTGGTGCGCGAGACCTTGACCATCACGAACATGTCGATCGTCAGGCCCACCCCCCACAGCCACAGCCGGTCGTCGCCGTCGGCCCACAACGACACGATCCAGGGGACGAGCCCACCGCCGAGCCTGACCACCGGCAGATCCGCGAGGACCTGGCCGCGGGCCTGCCAGACGCGCGAGGCGGCCACCCGCACCAGGACGAAGGCGAGCGCGAAGGCGAAGGCCCGGTCATCGGACCCGCTCACGCCGGGGACGGCCGCGGCCATCACGGACATGCCGAACATCCCGGCGACCATCGGCAGGAGCCGAGTCCCCTCCCCGGCGATGTTGCCGTACATGGTGAAGAGGGCCCAGGTGAGCCAGAACGCCAGGAAGAGCAGCACGTACTCGGCGAGGTCCGGGCCGGTCGGCCCGGTGTGCAGCAGATGGGCGATCTGCCCCACCCCGGCGACGGCGATCAGGTCGAAGAACAGCTCGAGCCAGGAGGCGTGGCGTTCGCCGGCCGGCAGCGGCTCGGGGACGCGTACCGCCGCTTCCTCGGGAGATGCGGGCATACCGGAATTATTCGGGCCCGACCGGGTCAGGCGACCGCACCGACACCCGGGGGCGCGGTGCGATCAGCTCTTGGGGGCGCGGCGCTGGAGCGCGGCGCGGCTGACCCAGTAGGTGATCACGACGACCCAGAACAGCGGGAAGCCGAGCGCGCCGACGGCAGCCGCGTCCGTCGGCCAGAGCGCCACGGTCACCACCGAGTGCAGGCCGAGCAGCCCGACGGCGACGCCCATCGCGACCACCGGGCGGCAGTTGCGCGCGACCAGGCGGAGCGGGCGGCGCAGCCGTGGCGGGACGCGCCGGGCCATCCACAGCGCCCAGCCGCCCCACCCGCCGAGGATGACGGCCATGCCGACCAGGAGCGGGACGAGCGCCTCGCCCGCGCTCGCGCCGGGGTCCACGGCCGCCGAGCCGACGGCCGACGCGACGAAGCCGAGGAAGGCGACCCAGCGGGCGCCCGCGACGGTGCCCCAGGCCATGGCCTCCAGGTTGTAGCGGGCCTGCCGGTCGTTCAGGTCGAGGGCGGCGGACTCGACGAAGCCCTCGGCCGCCTTCGTCCAGGCTCCGGGCCGCAGCCAGCGGCGGCGCAGGTGGATCAGGGAGAGGTTGTTGTGCGCCTCGCTGCTCTCGGGGTCGAGGCGCAGCGCCGTCTCGTAGGCGCGCTGGGCCAGCCGGTGGTCGCCGACGCGGTGGGCGGTGAGTCCGACGAGGAAGTGCGCGTCGCTCTCCTCGGGCGCGAGGGAGACGGCGGTGCGGGCCGCCTGGTAGGCCTCCAGCTTGCGTTCCCTGCGCACGGAGCGGTCGAGGACGCTGCCCAGGGCGTAGTGGCTCCCCCAGTACTGGGGGGCGAGTTCGACGCAGTAGCGGGCGGACCGCTCCGCCTCCTCGTACTGCTTCATCGCGAGCAGGACGTGCGTGCGCATCAGCCAGCCGCCGAGCGAGTCGGGTTCGGCGAGCAGGGCCTGTTCGACGGCGTCGAGGGCCTCCTCCTCGCGGCCCAGGCGGTGCCGGCAGCGGGCGAGCAGGACGAGCGCGGCGGCGTCCTGCGGGGCGTCGGCGAGGTGCCGGGCGGCGAGGGCGGCGGCCTGCTCGTACCGGCCGGTGTCGAAGAGCGCGTCGGCCCTGGCCAGGGCGGGGCTCGTCGGTCCGGTCACAGCTTCCGCTTCCGCTTCAGATAGGCGAGGAGGTCGTCGTAGGTGCCGCCGTCGTTGGCGAACATGGCGACGTTGCGGGCGGCGGCGAACCAGGACTCGCTGGACGGCTTGATCTGCTTGGCCGCCCCGAGGAGGTCCTTCATCCCGATCATGCGGACGGTGCCGGTACGGGCGGAGTCGAGGAGCGCGGACTCGGCGGCGGTCTCGCAGAGATGGGCGAGGTCGGCGCCGGAGAAGTCCTCGGTGACCTTGGCCAGTTTGCCGAGGTCGACGGCTTCGATGGGGCGTTCGCGCAGGTGGTAGCGGAGGATCGCCTCGCGGGCCGGGGCGTCGGGCGGCAGCACGAGCAGGGTGCGGTCGAGCCGGCCGGGGCGGCGCAGCGCGAGGTCGACGTCCCAGGGGACGTTGGTGGCGGCGAGCACGAAGACACCGTCGTTGCCCGGGCCGCTGTCGACGCCGTCGAGTTCGGTGAGGAGCTGGTTGACGACGTTGCGCAGGCCGCTGTGGTGGGTGCGGGACCGCTTGGCGCCCAGGGCGTCCAGCTCGTCGAGGAAGACGACGCAGGGCGCCTGGCGGCGGGCGGTCTCGAAGATGTCGTGGACGTTCTTCTCGGACGTGCCGATGTACATGTCCAGGATGTCGGAGAGCGAGACGGACAGGAAGCTCGCGCCGAGTTCGCCGGCGACGGCGCGGGCGATGAAGGTCTTGCCGCAGCCGGGAGGGCCGTAGAGGAGCAGTCCGCCGCGCAGCGACTTGCCGTAGAGCCTGCGCAGTTCGGGGTTGCGCATGGGGGCGAGGAAGGCGGCCTCCAGGCGGTCCTTGACCTGCTGCATGCCGCCGACGTCGGCGAGGCGTACGGATCCGGGGGCGTCGACGTCCCAGGCGGACGCGTCGCCGGGGTCGCCGCTCCCGTCGGCGGTCAGCGGCCGCTCCAGACCGCCGCCGCCGTCCCCGTCGGGGCCGCTCTCCACGAACCGCGGGCCGACGACGTCCCCGACCTCGCGCTCGGCGGCGTCCCAGTCGAAGGGGGCGGGTGCGGCGGGTGGGGCGGTGGGGGCGGGTGGGACCTCAGGGGCGTCCGGGGCCTCAGGGGCGGGTGGGACCTCCGGGGCCGCCGGGGCTGCCGGGGCGTTGTCCGGGCGCTCGGGAGCCGCCGAAACCTCCGGGGTCGCCGGGCCGGTCGCGGGCAGGCCCATCGCGCGGGCCATCACGGCGCGGGCGGCCGCGTCCCCCGGGGCGTGCTGGAGCGCGACGGCCGCCTCCGCCACGGCCTCGTCGTTCCGCCCCTCGGCGAGGAGGAGTTCGGCGACGTGCAGCCGCAGGGGTACGTCTCCGGGGGCGGCGGCGACCGCGGCGCGCAGACTACGGATCAGAGGGGATTCGTCGGCCATGCCAGCAGCCTAAGGAGCCCGCCCCCGCCCCTGTCCACCGGGCCGGGCCACGACGGAGGCCGGACCGGCCGCCGCGGCGGGCGCCCGCTCAGGACCAGCGGCCGGTGCGGCCCAGCAGCAGGGCCGTGGCCGCCGTGCCGGCGGTGGAGGTGCGCAGGACGCTGTGGCCCAGACGGTACGGCTTCGCGCCCGCCTCCTCGAAGAGGGCCAACTCCTCCGGGGAGACGCCCCCTTCGGGCCCGACGACCAGCACGATGTCGCCGTCGGCCGGAAGCGGGGCGTCGGCGAGGGCCCCGCTCGGGTGGGCGCGGTCCTCGTGCAGGACGGCCGCGAAGTCCGCGCGCGCGAGCAGCGCAGCCACCTGCTTGCCGGTCATCGCGTCGGCGACCTCGGGAAAGCGGGTACGGCGGGACTGCTTGCCGGCCTCGCGGGCGGTGGCCCGCCACTTGGCGAGGGCCTTGAGCCCGCGGTCGCCCTTCCACTGCGTGATGCAGCGGGAGGCGGCCCACGGGACGATCGCGTCGACGCCGGTCTCCGTCATGATCTCGACGGCGAGTTCGCCCCGGTCGCCCTTGGGCAGGGCCTGGACGACGGTGATCCGCGGCGCCGGCTCCGGGTCCCGGTGGACGGCCTCGACCTCGACGGTCAGCCGGTCCTTGCCCTCGGCGGCGGTCACCGCGCACGCGGCCCAGGCGCCGCGCCCGTCGGTGAGGACGAGTTCCTCGCCCGCCCGCAGGCGCTTCACGGAGACGGCGTGCCGGCCCTCGGGGCCGTCGAGCACGAAGGCGCCGGGGCCGGGTACGGCGTCGACGACGAAGACGGGGGCGGTCATGTCACATTCCTCTGGGCGGTCGCGGAGAGCGCGCGGAGCGCGGTGTCGAGTTCGGCGGCCAGCACCTCCACGAGCTGGCCGGCCGGGAGTTCCCGGGCGAGGCGGTGGCCCTGGCCGGCCCACAGGGCCATGCCCTGCGCGTCTCCGGCGGTGGCGGCGGCCTTCCGCAGGGGGGCGGTGAGGTGGTGGACCTCGGGATAGCCGACGGGGGCGTACGGCCCGTGCTCGCGCACGAAGCGGTTGACGAGCCCGCGCGCCGGACGGCCGGAGAAGGCGCGCGTCAGCTCGGTCCTGGCGAACAGCGGATGGGTCATGGCCTGCTTGTGCAGCGGGTGCGCGCCCGATTCCGGGCAGACGAGGAAGGCGGTGCCGAGCTGGGCGGCGCCGGCTCCGGCGGCGAGCACGGCCGCGATCTGCGCCCCGCGCATCAGTCCGCCGGCCGCGACGATCGGCAGCTGGACGGCCTCCTTGACCTGGGTGACCAGGCTGAGGAGTCCGGTCCCGGCGTCGGCTTCCGGATCGTCGCGGTGGGTCCCCTGGTGCCCGGCGGCCTCGACGCCCTGGACGCACACCGCGTCGGCGCCCGCCCGCTGGGCGGCCTGGGCCTCCTCGGCGGAGGTGACGGTGACGATCGTGAACGTACCGGCGCGGGCGAAGGCTTCGAGGGTGTCGCCGCCGGGGCAGCCGAAGGTGAAGGAGACGACGGGGACCGGGTCCTCCAGGAGGATGGCCAGCTTCGCGTCGTACGCGTCGTCGCGGCCGCTGTCCGTGTCGCCGAGGGCCGTCTCGTACCAGGTCGCCTCGCCGGCGAGCTGATGGCGGTACACCTCGACGGCGGCGGGGTCGGCGGGCTGCCCGCTCTGCGGCATGAAGAGGTTGACGCCGAAGGGCTGCCCGGTCAGCCCGCGCACCTGTTTGATTTCCTGGTACAGGCCGCCCGCCGTCTTGTAGCCGGCGGCCAGGAAGCCGAGCCCGCCGGCCTCGCAGACCGCTCCGACCAGCTGCGGACAGGAGGCGCCACCCGCCATGGGGGCCTGCACGATCGGGTATCGGGACAGATCGCTCAGTGCGGTGGTGGACATGCAGGCATCGTGTCATGAGCGGGCCGGGTGACCGAAACGCCGCGGGGCGCCGCCCGCGGTGTGCGGACGGCGCCCTGCGTACGTACGGCTCCGGCGGTGTGCCGGCCTGGGCCGGGTGGTGGTGCCGGCCGGGCTACCGGCCGTTGAAGGCGTCCTTCAGGCGCGAGAAGAGGCCCTGCTGGCCGGGCTGGAACTGGCCCGTCGGGCGCTCCTCGCCGCGCAGCTTGGCCAGTTCGCGCAGCAGGCGCTCCTGCTCCGGGTCCAGCTTGGACGGCGTCGTGACCTCGACGTGCACGATCAGGTCGCCGCGTCCGCCGCCGCGCAGGTGCGTGATGCCGCGCCCGTGCAGCGGGATCGACTGGCCGGACTGGGTGCCCGGCCGGATGTCGATCTCCTCCACGCCGTCGAGCGTCTGCAGCGGCACCTTCGTGCCGAGCGCGCCGGCCGTCATCGGGATGGTGACCGTGCAGTGCAGGTCGTCGCCGCGCCGCTGGAAGGTCTCGTGCGGGACCTCGTGGATCTCGACGTAGAGGTCGCCGGCGGGGCCGCCGCCGGGGCCGACCTCGCCCTCGCCCGCGAGCTGGATCCGCGTGCCGTTGTCGACACCGGCCGGGATCTTGACCGTGAGCGTACGGCGCGAGCGGACCCGTCCGTCGCCCGCGCACTCCGGGCAGGGGGTCGGGACGACCGTGCCGAAGCCCTGGCACTGCGGGCAGGGGCGGGAGGTCATGACCTGGCCCAGGAAGGACCGCGTGACCTGCGAGACCTCACCGCGGCCGCGGCACATGTCACAGGTCTGGGCGGAGGTGCCGGGCGCGGCGCCCTCGCCCGAACACGTCGTACAGACGACGGCCGTGTCGACCTGGATGTCCTTGGTGGTGCCGAAGGCGGCCTCGTTGAGGTCGATCTCCAGCCGGATCATGGCGTCCTGGCCGCGGCGGGTGCGCGAGCGCGGCCCGCGCTGCGACGCCGTGCCGAAGAACGCGTCCATGATGTCGGAGAAGTTTCCGAAGCCGCCCTGGCCGAAGCCGCCGGCCCCGCCCGCGCCGCCCGAGGCGGACAGCGGGTCGCCGCCGAGGTCGTAGACCTGCTTCTTCTGCGGGTCCGACAGCACCTCGTAGGCGGCGTTGATCTCCTTGAAGCGCTCCTGCGTCTTCGGATCGGGATTGACATCCGGGTGCAGCTCGCGGGCGAGCCGCCGGAATGCCTTCTTGATCTCGTCCTGGGAAGCGTCGCGGCGCACGCCGAGTACGGCGTAGTAGTCCGTGGCCACTTACGACTCCGCCAGGATCTGTCCGACGTAACGTGCCACTGCGCGTACCGCTCCCATCGTTCCGGGGTAGTCCATGCGGGTCGGTCCGACCACGCCGAGTTTGGCGACTGCCTCGTCGCCCGAACCGTAGCCGACCGCGACGACGGACGTGGAGGTGAGGCCCTCGTGGGCGTTCTCGTGCCCGATCCGTACGGTCATGCCCGAGTCCTTGGCCTCGCCGAGCAGCTTGAGGAGCACGACCTGCTCCTCCAGCGCTTCGAGCACCGGCCTGATCGTGAGGGGGAAGTCGTGCCCGAAGCGGGTGAGATTGGCGGTGCCGCCGATCATCAGCCGTTCCTCGTGCTCTTCCACCAGGGTTTCCAGCAGGGTCGCGAGCACCGTCGACACGGTGCCCCGGTCCTCCGTCTCCTCGAAGGACTCCGGAAGATCCTGCACCAGTTGCGGCACGTCCGCGAAACGGCGGCCGACGACCCGGCTGTTGAGCCGGGCCCGCAGGTCCGCCAGCGAGGCCTCGCCGAACGGCGCCGGGCAGTCGATCACCCGCTGTTCGACCCGGCCGGTGTCCGTGATGAGCACGAGCATCAGCCGGGCGGGGGCCAGCGCGAGCAGTTCCACGTGCCGGACCGTCGAACGGGTCAGCGAGGGGTACTGCACGACCGCGACCTGGCGGGTCAGCTGCGCGAGCAGCCGGACCGTGCGGCCCACGACGTCGTCGAGGTCGACGGCGCCGTCGAGGAAGTTGTGGATCGCGCGCCGCTCGGGCGTCGACAGCGGCTTGACGCCGGCCAGCCGGTCGACGAAGAGGCGGTAGCCCTTGTCGGTCGGGATGCGTCCGGCGCTGGTGTGGGGCTGGGCGATGTAGCCCTCGTCCTCCAGGACGGCCATGTCGTTGCGCACGGTGGCGGGCGACACGCCGAGCTTGTGGCGCTCCGTGAGCGCCTTGGAGCCGACCGGCTCCTCCGTCCCGACATAGTCCTGGACGATGGCGCGCAGCACCTCGAGTCTGCGTTCGCTGAGCATGGCGCACACCTCCAGCTGTCGATCGGTCGTTCGTTCCGGTTGCTCCGTGTTTGGCACTCGCCCTGTCCGAGTGCCAGGAAACCCCCGGCAAGTGTACGGCGGCGGGCGTCGATCCTGGCAAGGAGGCCGCGTCCGAGCCGCTGTGTGGCCACCCCGTGGCCGCGCTGTGGTCTCGCTGTGGTCTCGCCGTGTCCGGGTCGTGTCCGCGCCGTGTCCGCGCCGCAGCGGGGCCGTCGCCGGTCGTCGTCGGTCGTCGCCGCGCTCGGCGGCCGGGGGCCCGCACGGGCTCTCGCCGTAGCGGATAGCGTCGCCGTATGGACGTCGATTGGGAAGAGTTCGGCTGGGAGCGGCTCGCGGACGGGGTCGGGCGGAGGCGGCTGCCCGGATGGGACGCGACGGTGGGTCTGGTGCTCGGCGAGAGGTCGGTCCTCTTGTACGACACGGGTTCCACGCTCCGGGAGGGCGGGGAGCTGCGGGGCCAGGTCGAGGCCATGACCGGGCGCAAGGTGACGCACATCGCACTGAGCCACCCCCACTTCGATCATGTCTTCGGCACGGCGGCGTTCTCCGGGGCGGCGGTCTTCGGCGCGGTGGGCGTCGACGACACGATGCGGCGGGACCGGCACGGCCTGCGGCTGGACGCGGTACGCCAGGGGGTCGACGAGGACGCGGCGACGGAGGCCGCCGACACCCTGGTCCTGCCCCGCCACACCGTGTCCGGCGAGTGGACGCTGGACCTCGGCGGCCGTCAGGTGCTGTTGGCCAATGTGGGCCCCGGCCACTCGGGGCACGATCTGGTGCTCCTGGTCCCCGGCGACCCTGACCCGGAGATCGTGTTCTGCGGCGACCTGGTGGAGGAGTCGGGCGAGCCGCAGGCGGGGCCCGACGCGGTCGGCTCGCAGTGGCCGGCGGCGCTCGACCGGCTGCTGCGGCTGGGCGGCGAGGACGCGGTGTACGTGCCGGGGCACGGGGCGGTGGTGGACGCGGCGTTCGTACGGACGCAGCGCGATGAGCTGGCACGGCGCTTCGGAGTGTCATAACGTCGCGCGAATGCGGAGCTACAACCCGGATCTGACGCCCCCTTGGAAGAAGTCGGCCCCCGTACCGGAGGTGCCGGCGGACGTCGACCTCGTCGTGGAGGAGGTGGCGACGGGCTTCTGCGGGGCGGTGATCCGCTGTGAGGCGGGCACGGTGACCCTGGAGGACCGCTTCGGCAAGCACCGGGTCTTCCCGCTGGAGCCGCGCGGCTTCCTCCTGGAGGGGCGCGTGGTCACTCTGGTGCGCCCGTCCGCCGGGGGGCCGGCGCGGCCCACCCGTACGGCCTCGGGGTCGATCGCGGTCCCGGGCACCCGGGCCCGGGTGGCGCGCGCGGGCCGGATCTACGTGGAGGGCCGCCACGACGCCGAGCTGGTGGAACGGGTCTGGGGCGACGACCTGCGCATCGAGGGCGTGGTCGTGGAGTACCTGGAGGGCGTCGACGACCTCCCCGCCATCGTCGCCGAGTTCGCCCCGGCCCCGGACGCGCGCCTCGGCGTCCTGGTGGACCACCTGGTGGAGGGCTCGAAGGAGTCCCGCATCGCCTCCCGCGTCTCCTCGCCGGACGTCCTGGTCGTCGGCCATCCGTACATCGACATCTGGGAGGCGGTGAAGCCGTCGTCGGTGGGCATCCCCGCCTGGCCGTCCGTCCCCCGGGAGCAGGACTGGAAGACGGGCGTCTGCCGCGCGCTCGGCTGGCCGGAGAACACCGGCGCGGCCTGGCAGCACATCCTCTCGAAGGTGCACTCCTACAAGGACCTGGAACCGTCCCTGCTGGGCCGGGTGGAGGAACTGATCGACTTCGTGACGGCGCCGTAGCCCCCGCGGGGCCGCCCTCCGGGCGCGATCAGTCCACCAGGTCCCTCACCACCGCGTCCGCGAGGAGGCGACCCCGCAGGGTGAGGGCCGCGCGGCCTGCGGCGTACGGCTCGGCGGCGAGGAGGCCGTCCGCCAGGGCCTCGCGGGCCGCGGCGAGGCCGGCGGGGCGCAGGAGGGCCAGCTCGACGCCCTCCCGGAGCCGCAGCTCCAGCAGCACCCGCTCCACCCGCCGGTCCTCCGCCGCGAGGACCTCGCGTCCGGCTCCCGGGGAGCGCCCCTCCGCCAGCGCCGCCGCGTACGCGCCCGGGTGCTTCACGTTCCACCACCGCACCCCGCCCACGTGGCTGTGCGCGCCCGGCCCCGCGCCCCACCAGTCGGCGCCGCGCCAGTACAGCTCGTTGTGCAGGCAGCGCCCGGCGTCGGTGGTGGCCCAGTTCGAGACCTCGTACCAGTCGTAGCCGGCCTCGGCGAAGACGGCGTCGGCTATCAGATACCGGTCCGCGTGCACGTCGTCGTCGGTCATCGGCACCTCGCCGCGCCGGATCCGCCGCGCCAGCTGCGTGCCCTCCTCCACGATCAGGGCGTAGGCGCTGACGTGGTCGGGACCGGCGCCGATCGCCGCGTCGAGCGAGGCCCGCCAGTCGTCGTCGGTCTCCCCGGGCGTGCCGTAGATCAGGTCCAGATTGACGTGCTCGAAGCCGGCCGCCCGCGCCTCCGCGACGCACGCCTCGGGGCGCCCGGGCGTGTGCGTGCGGTCCAGCACCTTCAGGACGTGCTGCCGCGCGCTCTGCATCCCGAAGGAGACGCGGTTGAACCCTCCCTCGCGCAGCTCGGCGAGATACGCCGGGTCCACCGACTCCGGGTTCGCCTCGGTCGTCACCTCGGCGTCGTCGGCGAGCCCGAACTCCTCCCGGACCGCCCCCAGCATCCGCACGAGATCGCCGGCGGCGAGCAGGGTCGGCGTCCCGCCGCCGACGAAGACGGTCCGCACCGGCCGGGGGTCGTTGCCGAGGACCTTGCGGGCGAGCCTGATCTCCTCGACGACCTGCTCGGCGTAGTTGTCCCGGGACGCGAGGACGCCTCCGGTGCCGCGCAGCTCGCTCGCGGTGTAGGTGTTGAAGTCGCAGTAGCCGCAGCGCGTCGCGCAGTACGGCACGTGCAGATAGAACCCGAGGGGCCGCTCGGCCGCCCCTTCCAGGGCGTGCGCGGGCAGCGCCCCGGTCTCGGGCATGGGCTCACCATCGGGCAGTACGGAAGGCATGAGCCCATTGTCCCGTACCGCCCGAGGTGAGCCGCCGGCCTGTGGATAACCCCCGGCCCGGAGCTCTCAGGCCTCGCGCGACCCCGCGTACATGTCCTCGATCAGGTGCTTGTACGTGCGCTCCACGACGGGCCGCTTCATCTTCAGGCTCGGCGTGAGTTCGCCGTGCTCCACGTCGAGGTCGCGCGGCAGGAGACGGAACTTCTTGATCGTCTGCCAGCGCTGGAGGCCCTCGTTGAGGCGGTCGACGTACCCCTGGACGAATTTCTCGGTCTCGGGGGCGGCCACGACCTCCGCGTACGTCTTGCCGCCGAGGCCCTGCTCGGCGGCCCAGCCGAGGATGGCGGGCTCGTCGAGGGCGATGAGCGCGCTGCAGTAGTTCCGGTCGGCGCCGAGGACCACGATGTTGGAGACGAACGGGCAGACGGCCTTGAACTGGCCCTCGACCTCGGTCGGCGCGATGTACTTCCCGCCCGACGTCTTGAAGAGGTCCTTCTTGCGGTCGGTGATCCGCAGATAGCCGTCGGCGGACAGCTCGCCGATGTCCCCGGTGTGGAACCAGCCGTCCGCCTCCAGGACCTCGGCCGTCTTCTCCGGCAGCCCGTGGTAGCCCTCCATGATGCCGGGGCCGCGCAGCAGGATCTCGCCGTCGTCGGCGATCCGGACCTCGCAGCCGGGCAGCGGCTTGCCGACGGTGCCGGTGCGGTAGGCCTCGCCGGGGTTGACGAAGCTGGCCGCGCTGGACTCGGTGAGGCCGTACCCCTCCAGGATGTGGATGCCGGCGCCGGAGAAGAAGTAGCCGATCTCGGGCGCCAGCGCGACCGAGCCGGAGACGGCGGCGCGCAGCCGGCCGCCGAACGCCTCGCGCAGCTTCTTGTAGACCAGCGCGTCGGCGATCTTGTGCTGGGCGGTGAGGCCGAAGGGGGCGGAGGCGGTGCCGGTGCGGCGGAAGTTGTCCTGGGTGACCTTGGCGTACTCGCGGGCGACGCCGGCCGCCCACTGGAAGATCTTGTACTTCGCGCCGCCGCCCTCGCGGGCCTTGGCGGCGACGCCGTTGTAGACCTTCTCGAAGATCCGGGGCACGGCGGCCATGTACGTCGGCTGGACGATCGGCAGGTTCACGATGATCTTGTCGATGCGGCCGTCGACGGCGGTGACGTGGCCGACCTCGATCTGGCCGGAGGTCAGCACCTTGCCGAAGACGTGCGCGAGCGGCAGCCAGAGGTACTGCACGTCGTCCTGGGTGACCAGACCGGTGGAGGCGATCGCCTTGGCCATGTACGACCAGTTGTCGTGCGGGAGGCGGACGCCCTTGGGGCGGCCCGTGGTGCCCGAGGTGTAGATCAGGGTGGCGAGCTGGTCGGCGGTGATCGCCGCAACCCGCTCCTTGACCGCCTCGGCGTGCTTCTCCAGGTACGCCTTGCCGCGCGCCTCCAGGTCGGCGAGGGTCAGGACCCACTCGTCGGTCTCGACGCCCGTGGGGTCGATGACGACGACGTGGTGCAGGCCGGGCAGCTCGGCGCGGCGCTCGCGGGCCTTCGCGACCTGGGCCGCGTCCTCGGCGATGAGGACCTTGGACTCGGAGTCGGAGAGGATGAACGCCGACTCCTCGGCGTTGGTCTGGGGGTAGACCGTGGTGGTCGCGGCGCCCGCGCACATCACGCCGAGGTCGGCGAGGATCCACTCGACCCGGGTGGCGGAGGCCAGGGCGACCCGCTCCTCGGAGCGGACGCCGAGGTCGATGAGGCCCGCGGCGATGGCGTAGACCCGCTCGGCGGCCTGCTCCCAGCTGAGCGACTTCCAGTCGTCGGGGCCCTGCCCGGAGGCGGCCGGGACCGGGTAGCGATAGGCCTCCGCGTCGGGAGTCCGCGCCACGCGCTCAAGGAAGAGGGTCGCCACGGAGGGCGGCCGGTTCTCGATCTGGGTCAGTGTGTCGCTCACGACGTCCTCCGGGCGGCGGCGGTGCCTGCTGGTGGTGCGATCTGGCGGTGCGTAGCTAACTGGCGAGTAACCTTCGAGCCGGGTTCAGACTAGATGGCCGAAGTCCGGTGCGTAAGAGCCTGCGGGCCGCCGCTTCATACCCGGTTGATAACAGAACGAACGCCGTACCGACGCCGAACGGGCCCCCGCACGTACCGTGCGAGGACCCGTTCGATGTATCCGTCAGCTAATCGCCGGTCCGATCATCCGATCGCGGCGCGCGCCGGTCGGGACCGGGCGGGGGCGGCCGGCCGCCCCTCGGCGGTCACTTCTTGCTCTTGCCGCCCGCGGAGTCGTCGCTCGACAGCACGGCGATGAAGGCCTCCTGCGGGACCTCCACCGAGCCGACCATCTTCATCCGCTTCTTGCCTTCCTTCTGCTTCTCCAGCAGCTTCCGCTTACGGGAGATGTCACCGCCGTAGCACTTGGCGAGGACGTCCTTGCGGATGGCGCGGATGGTCTCGCGGGCGATGACCCGGGATCCGATGGCCGCCTGGATGGGCACCTCGAACGCCTGGCGCGGGATCAGCTCGCGCAGCTTGGCGACCAGCCGCACGCCGTAGGCGTACGCCGCGTCCTTGTGGGTGACCGCCGAGAAGGCGTCCACCTTGTCGCCGTGCAGCAGGATGTCGACCTTGACCAGGCTGGAGGCCTGCTCGCCGGTGGGCTCGTAGTCGAGGGAGGCGTAACCGCGCGTCTTGGACTTCAGCTGGTCGAAGAAGTCGAAGACGATCTCGGCGAGGGGGAGGGTGTAGCGGATCTCCACCCGGTCCTCGGAGAGGTAGTCCATGCCGAGCAGGGTGCCGCGCCGGGTCTGGCACAGCTCCATGATCGCGCCGATGAACTCGCTGGGGGCGAGGATCGTGGCGCGTACGACGGGCTCGTACACGTCGCTGATCTTGCCTTCGGGGAACTCGCTCGGGTTGGTGACGGTGTGCTCGCTGCCGTCCTCCATGACCACGCGGTAGACCACGTTGGGCGCGGTGGCGATCAGGTCGAGCCCGAACTCGCGCTCCAGGCGCTCGCGGATCACGTCGAGGTGGAGCAGGCCGAGGAAGCCGACGCGGAAGCCGAAGCCGAGCGCGGCGGAGGTCTCCGGTTCGTAGACCAGCGCGGCGTCGTTGAGCTGGAGCTTGTCGAGGGCCTCGCGGAGGTCCGGGTACTCCGAGCCGTCCAGCGGGTAGAGCCCCGAGAAGACCATGGGCTTCGGGTCCTTGTAGCCGCCGAGCGCCTCGGTGGCGCCCTTCGACAGGGAGGTGATCGTGTCACCCACCTTGGACTGGCGGACGTCCTTCACACCGGTGATGAGGTAGCCGACCTCGCCGACCCCGAGGCCGTCGGACGGTGTCATCTCCGGCGACGAGACGCCGATCTCCAGCAGCTCGTGGGTGGCGCCGGTCGACATCATCCTGATGCGCTCGCGCTTGTTGAGCTGCCCGTCGACGACACGGACGTACGTGACGACACCGCGGTACGAGTCGTAGACCGAGTCGAAGATCATCGCGCGGGCGGGGGCGTCGGCGACGCCGACCGGGGCCGGGACGTTCTCCACGACCCGGTCCAGGAGCGCCTCGACGCCCAGGCCCGTCTTGGCGGAGACCTTCAGCACGTCCTCGGGCTGGCAGCCGATGAGGTTGGCCAGCTCCTCGGAGAACTTCTCCGGCTGCGCCGCCGGCAGGTCGATCTTGTTCAGTACGGGGACGATGGTGAGGTCGTTCTCCATCGCCAGGTACAGGTTCGCGAGGGTCTGCGCCTCGATGCCCTGGGCCGCGTCCACGAGCAGGACCGTGCCCTCGCAGGCGGCGAGGGAGCGGGAGACCTCGTACGTGAAGTCGACGTGCCCGGGGGTGTCGATCATGTTGAGGATGTGGGTCCTGCCCTGCCCCGCGCCCTCGGTGGGCGCCCAGGGAAGACGGACCGCCTGGGACTTGATCGTGATGCCGCGCTCGCGCTCGATGTCCATCCGGTCGAGGTACTGGGCGCGCATCTGCCGTTGGTCGACGACACCGGTCAGCTGGAGCATCCGGTCGGCGAGGGTCGACTTGCCGTGGTCGATGTGCGCGATGATGCAGAAGTTGCGGATCAGCGCCGGGTCGGTACGGCTCGGCTCGGGCACGTGTGGAGGAGTCGCGGGCACGCAGGGTCTCGTCTCGGGGCGGTGTCGGATCGATACGTAGGCTCCATGGTCCCACGAGTGCGGTGCGGCGCTCGGTTTGGGCGGCGCCGAGGGCGCCTGATACCGTGGACAGCTGTGTCTCGTACGCCCTCTCAGCGACGGGGTCACACACTCAGAAACATCATCGAACCTGAAAAGGCTCTTTTCGTGGCGAACATCAAGTCCCAGATCAAGCGGAACAAGACGAACGAGAAGGCGCGCCTGCGCAACAAGGCCGTCAAGTCCTCGCTCAAGACCGCGATCCGCAAGGCCCGCGAGGCCGTCACCGCGGGTGACGTCGAGAAGGCCGTCGTGGCTTCTCGCGCCGCCGCCCGCGCGCTCGACAAGGCTGTCTCGAAGGGCGTCATCCACAAGAACGCCGCCGCCAACAAGAAGTCGGCGCTGGCCACCAAGGTTGCCGCTCTGCAGGGCTGAGCCCCTCTGATGTAGCGCCGGACGGGACTCAGCGGGCCCTCTCTCCCGCTCCCGACCGGCACCCCGGACTCGTGCGCGATACGCGTTCGCCACGCGTGCACGAGCCCACCCGTCTCACGCCGAAGGCCCCGCACCTCTCCTTCCCCAGGAGAGAGCGGGGCCTTCGCCGTACCGTCGCACGGGGGTGCGGTTTCAGCGTCGGAGGCGGGCGGGACGTGCCGGGGGTGCGGGGCGCCGCACCGGGCGGGACGTGCCGGGGGGGGCGCCGCGCCCGGGCGGGACGCGTCGGGGTGCGGGTCCTAGCGTCGGAGGCGGGCCGCGCGGGCCACCGCGACGACCGCCTTCTCCAGGGCGTACTCCGGGTCGTCCCCGCCGCCCTTCACTCCCGCGTCCGCCTCCGCCACCGCGCGCAGCGCCAGCGACACCCCGTCCGGCGTCCAGCCCCGCATCTGCTGGCGGACCCGGTCGATCTTCCACGGCGGCATGCCCAGCTCCCTGGCCAGGTCGGCGGGTCGGCCGCCGCGCGCCGAGGACAGCTTGCCGATCGCGCGGACGCCCTGGGCGAGGGCGCTGGTGATGAGGACCGCCGGGACGCCGGTGGAGAGCGACCAGCGCAGCGCTTCGAGCGCTTCCGCGGCCCGGCCCTCCACCGCCCGGTCGGCGACGTTGAACGAGGAGGCCTCCGCCCGGCCGGTGTAGTACCGCCCGACGACCTCCTCGTCGATCGTGCCCTCCACGTCCGCGGTGAGCTGCGAGACGGCCGAGGCCAGCTCCCGCAGGTCGCTGCCGATGGAGTCGACCAGCGCCTGGCACGCCTCGGGCGTGGCCGACCGCCCCAGCGAGCGGAACTCCTGCCGTACGAACGTCAGCCGCTCCGCCGGCTTCGTCGTCTTGGGGCAGGCCACCTCCCGGGCGCCCGCCTTGCGCGCCGCGTCGAGCAGCCCCTTGCCCTTGGCCCCGCCCGCGTGGAGCAGCACGATCGAGATCTCCTCGATCGGGTCGTCGAGGTAGGCCTTGACGTCCTTGACCGAGTCGGCGGAGAGGTCGTGGGCGTTGCGCACGACGAGGACCTTGCGCTCGGCGAAGAGCGAGGGGCTGGTCAGCTCCGCGAGCGTGCCGGGCTGGAGCTGGTCGCTGGTGAGGTCGCGGACGTCCGTGTCGGCGTCGGCGGCCCGGGCGGCCGCCACCACCTCCTGGACGGCGCGGTCGAGGAGCAGGTCCTCCTGACCCACGGCGAGCGTCACGGGGGCGAGGAGGTCGTCGGTCGAATTCTTCCTGGGTGCCATCGCGTCCCAGCATCCCACGGGCCACCGACACCCCCGCCCGGGCGCCGGGCGCCGTACCGGAGAATGGTCCGGTGAGCGAACGACACGTACTCGTCCTGCCCGACCGCGACGCCGCCGAGGAGGTCGCCGAGGAGCTGCCGGCCCGTTTCTCCGTCGCGGAGGAGCCTCAGCTCGTCAGGGACGCCCTGGCGGGTGAGGACGACGCGGAGGACGCCCAGTGGCTGGTCGTGGTGGAGGACCCGGAGAGCCGTCTGGACGCCTCGGCGCTCGACGCGCTGGCGGCCGAGTACGAAGGCTGGCTGGAAGCGCCGTAGGCAGCCGGGGCGGCCGGGGTGACCGGGGCGTCTGGGACCTGCGGGCCTGGGCCTAGGAGACGGTGACGGTGCCGGTCTCGTCGGCCGGGGCGGGCAGGTCGCGGGTGCGGGGCAGCGGCGACGGCAGCAGCCACAGGACGGCGAACACCGCTCCGGCGGTCGCGATCCACAGCGTGGGGCGCAGCCCGATCGCCGTGCCCAGGAAACCGCCGGCGAGCGCGCCGAGCGGCCGGAAGCCGTGGTTGAGGGTGCGGAACGCGCCCAGAACCCGCGCCCGGACGGCCTCGGGTATCAGCGCCATCTGGAAGGATCCGGCGGCGATGTCGACGACCATCACCCCCACGCAGGAGAGGAACTCGGCCCCGAAGAGCAGGGCCACGACCACGGCGGTGGGGCCTTCGGCGAGCGGGATCAGCAGCAGGGGCAGGGTGAAGCCGAGGAAGCCTCCCATGATCGAGGGCCCGATCCCGAACCGTCGTACGACCGTCCCGGCGCACGCGGCTCCGATCAGCCCTCCGACGGCACCCGCGCCGAGCACCGCGCCGAGGACGCCCGCACTCAGGCCGAGTTCGGCCGTCACGTACAGCACGAACAGCGTGTGGAACATGTAGTTGAAGAACTGCACCGTCCCGGAGGCCGCGAACAGCGCCCGCATGGAGGGGTTCCGCACGACCCAGCGCAGCCCGGCGGTGAAATGCCCTTTCCCGACCGGCGCGGGCGGGGGCTCGACGGGGTCGATCCTGGTGAGGTAGGCGGCCGAGAGCAGGAAGGTGAGGGCGTCGGCGAGCAGCGCGAAGGGCGCGGTCAGGATCTGCACCAGCACGCCGCCGGCACTGGGGCCCGCCAGCCAGGCCGCCGAACGGGCGCCGTTGACGAGCGAGTTGGCCTGGACGTAGCGCTCGGTGGGGACGAGGGCCGCGAAGAGCGTGACGTTGCAGGCCTCGAACAGCACGCTCAGTGCCCCCACCCCGAACGCGACGGCGTAGAGCTGCCCGAGCGTGAGGGCGCCGAGCAGGTGGGCGACGGGCAGTGTCACCAGGAGCGCCGCCCGGCCGAGATCGGCCGCGATCATGGCGCGCCGCCGTCGGGGCTGCCGGTCGGCCCAGGCGCCGAGCGGCAGGTTGAGCAGCAGCGCCGGCAGGAGTTCGGCCGCCTTGAGCCAGCCCATCTCGGCCGCGTCCGCGCCCAGGACGAGCACGGCGGCGAGCGGGATCGCGATCAGCGAGATCTGGTCACCGACGAGCGAGACCGTCTGCCCGGTCCAGTAACGCCGGAAGGACCGTTCGCGCAGCAGCACCGGTATGTGAGCGGCGGCTCCCATCCCTCACTCCTCGCCCTGGTCGGCACGCCCGCCGGGAGCGTCCTGCTCGCCGCGGTCGTCGCCGTGCCCGGCGGGCACGTCGTGGTCGGTCGTGTCTGCCGGGGGGATCTCGCGGTCGAGGAACGCGATCCGCAGCAGGCTGACGGGCCTCGCCCCTTCGGGCCGCAGGGACGCGTCGGCTCCGCGCTCCTCGTAGGGCCGCAACAGCTCCTCCACCCGTTCGCCGAACGCGGTCAGCTCGGCGGGCGTGAGGTAGAGGAGCGAGTCGCCGAGCTGCTCGGCCTCCCGCCACTCCTTGGGCGTGTTGCGGCGGTCCCCCATGGCCCGCAGGAACCGCCGGAAGTACTGCTCGGCGGCCGCCGTACTCAGCGCGTCGACAGCCTCGGCGACCGACGCGTCCTCGCTGTCCGCCGGCCAGTCCGTGTACCGCGCCGTCGCCCGCCACGGCTTCTCCCGCCCCCGCCCGCCCGGCGCCTCCTCCACCAGCCCGTACTTCGCGAGTATCCGCAGGTGGTACGAGCAGCTGGCCACCGATTCCCCGGTCAGCTCGGCGGCCCGGGTGGCGGTGAACGGCCCGCTCTGCCGGAGCAGGCCGACAAGCGTCATACGGGTCGGGTGGGCGTACGCCCTGAGGGCGCGGGGGTCCGTGAGACGGATACTGCGGGGCTGTTCCGGCCCTTCTTCCTGCTTCTCCATGATGTAAAGCTAGCTTTAGAAAGACTCCTTTACAAGCATTCCTTTACATCGAATCCCCTCTCGGCAGGGCGTGCAGGCCGGCGCCCGCCCCCGCGACCGCGATCGCTCCGTCCCGGTCCGTCCTGAGCACCCTCGCTCCCCCGGCCCGCAGCGCGTCCACGGTCCGGGGCGAGGGGTGCCCGTACGGGTTGCCGCTCCCCGTCGACACCAGCGCGAGCCTCGGCCGGACGGCCCGTATCAGCCCGGGGTCCTGGTGCGCCGAGCCGTGGTGGGCGACCTTGAGCACGTCGACGCGGGGCAGGTCCGGCCGGGCGCGGGCCAGGCCGCGCTGGGCGGGCGGTTCGAGATCCCCCAGGAGGAGCAGGGTCAGGCCGCCCGCCGTCCGCACCAGCAGCGTGACGCTGGCGTCGTTCGGCCCGGACTCCTCCGCGCCCACCGCACCCGGCGCGCTCCTGGGCCACAGCACCTGCCACTCCAACGGCCCGAGGCGCCGTCGCTCACCGGGCGTCGCCCGGACGAGCGGGATGCCCGCCGCGGCGGCCGTGCGGCGCACGGCGGCGGCCTGGCCCGGCGGCTCGTCGAGGCCCGTCGTCTGGATCGCCCCCACGGACCGGCCGCGCAACACGCCCGCCAGCCCGGCGACATGGTCGGCGTGGAAGTGCGTGAGCACGATCAGGGGGACCCGGCGGACTCCTAGGTCGCGCAGGCACCGGTCCACCAGCGCCGGGTCGGGCCCGGCGTCCACCACGACGGCCGTGTCGCCACCGGCCGCGAGAACGGTCGCGTCCCCCTGCCCGACCTGGCACATCGCGAACGCCCAGTCCGGCGGCGGCCATCCGGTGACCAGCCGGGTCAGCGGCGCCGGCCGGACGACCGCCAGGAGCAGCAGGACGGCGCACCCGGCCCCGATCCCCCGGCGGTACGGCAGCTTCCGCGCCCCGAGCACCACCATCGCGCCGACGGCGGCCAGGAACAGCCCTCCCCACCAGCCGCCCGGCCACTCCATCTCCGCGCCGGGCAGCGCCGCTCCCGCGCGGGCCACGGTCGCGACCCATTCGGCGGGCCAGGCCGCCACCCGCGCGACCAGCTCCGCCACCGACGGGGAGACCGGGGCCAGCGCGAGCACGGCGAACCCGAGCACCGTCGCGGGCGCCACCGCCGGCTCCGCGAGGAGGTTGGCCGGGATGGCGACCAGGCTCACCCGGGCGGCGAAGACCGCCACCACGGGCGCGCAGACCGCCTGGGCCGCCAGGGCCGCGGCCAGTGCCTCCGCGAGGCGGCCCGGGACCCCGCGCCGCCGCAGCGCCTCGCTCCAGCGCGGGGCGAGGGTCAGCAACGCCCCGGTGGCGAGCACGGAGAGCAGGAAGCCGTAACTCCGCCCCAGCCACGGGTCGTACAGCACCAGCAGCAGGACCGCCGCGGCGAGCGCCGGAAGGAGTGATCTGCGCCGGCCGGTGCCGATGGCCAGCAGCGCGACCAGGCCACAGGCCGCCGCCCGGAGCACGCTCGGTTCGGGCCGGCAGACGATGACGAAGGCCAGGGTGAGGCCCCCGCCGAGCAGCGCCGTGGCACGCAGCGGGAGGCCGATCCGGGGCGCGAGCCCCCCGCGCTCCGCGCGCAGCGCGCTGCCCGGGCGGCCGATCAGGAGCAGCAGGACGATGGTCAGGTTGGATCCGGAGACCGCCAGGAGGTGAGTGAGGTCCGTGGCCTGGAAGGCGTCGCTGAGCTCGGGCTCGATCCGCGAGGTGTCCCCGACGACCAGGCCCGGGAGCAGCGCCCGGGCGTCCGGCCCGAGGCCCTCGGTCGCCCGTCGCAGACCGGCACGCAGCTTCCCCGCCGTCCGCTGCGGGGCGCTGGGCGGGCCGGTGACCCGCGGTGGGCCCGCCGCGTCGATCCGCAGCACCGCCGTCATGGGCTCCCCCGGACGGGCGGGCGGGGCGAGACGGCCCTCGGCCCGCAGCCGGGTGGAGGGCAGCAGTCGCAGCCACCGCTCCCGGCCCTCCCCCGCCGGGACGATGACGAGCACCGGTGTCCTGGTCCGGTGCGCCGCCCGGTCGGCTGTCTCGATCCGGGTCACCTCCGCGGGCAGGACAACGGAGAGAGGAGCCGCGTGGTCGCCCCGGACCCGGGGCCGGGTGAGACGCGGATCGGCGGTGACCGTCAACTCGGCACTCACCCGGGCGTACTCACTCGCGAGAGCCGGCACCGGTCCGCGGGTCAGATCCGCCGCGTGCAGCCCTCCGGACGCGGCTCCGGCCGCCGCGCAGAGCAGCGCCGCCGCCCCCGCCGTGGCCCTGAGCCGCCACGCCCCTTGTCGCCGCCCCCGCCGTCCCGTACCGGTCCACAGCAGCGCCACCGCCCCCGCGACACAGGTCAGCGCTCCGGCGAGCGCCCACCACCCGGGGGCACCGACGGCGAGCGCGGCCGCTCCCCAGGCCGCCAACGCCGGTGGCACCAGCCGCAGATCGGCCGGCCCTTCGTCATGGGGAAAGCGCCGGTCACGGGTCCTGTCGGAGGCCGCCCCTCCCGGAGTGCCCGGAGGGTCCGGGGCGCGCAGGCCGGCCGGGCCCGCCGCCTCCCCTTGCCGGTTCACGGCCGGACCAGAGGTTCGAGGTCTGCGAACCGACGGTCGCCGATGCCGTTGACCTCGCGCAGCTCGGCGACCGAGCGGAACCCGCCGTGTTCCGCGCGGTGGTCGATGATGTGCTGCGCCAGCACAGGACCGACGCCGGGCAGGGTGTCGAGCTGTTCCACGGTCGCCGTGTTGAGGCTCAGGGGCATCGCCCGCGTCCCCGCCGCCCCGCCACCGCCCGCGCCCGTGCCCCCGTACGCGGCCGAACCCCCAGGGGCGCCGGGGCCCGGGGGCGCCGGGAGGCCGACGACGACCTGCTCGCCGTCCATGAGGACCCGGGCCCGGTTAAGGCCGGTGACGTCCGTCCCCGGCCGGACTCCGCCGGCCGCCCGCAGGGCGTCCGCCACCCTCGATCCGCCCGGCAGGGTCAGGACCCCGGGGCGCAGCACCTTGCCGCTGACGTCGACCACGACCTCCGTCGGGGGCGACCCCGACGTCGGCGGCGGCGCTGTGCCCAGGGAAGACGCCCGGGAAGACGCCCCGCTCTCGGGCGGCGGCGCGGCCCGCACGATCTCCGGGGCGCGGACCGCCTCGGGCCGCCCCACCCAGAAATACCGCCCGGCGAACCCCGCGGCTACCACCAGCACCACCGCCAGGGCGGCCAGCGTCCTCGGTTCGAGGCCGCACCTCGCCTGCACCCACAGCGGCAGCCGCTCCCGGCACGCGAGCCCCAGCCGCTCCCACCGCCCCGCCCCGGCCCGCTCCCGTACCGGCTCGACCGGCTCCACCGGCTCCACCGGCTCGACGGGCGCGACCGGCTGGACGGGAGGCGGGGTGTCGGCAGGCGGGAAGAGGGCGTCGCCCCGGTCCCGCACGGCCGAGCCGGCCGCCGCGAGCGCGTGCCTCCGGCGAGCCCGCCGGGTTCGCCCGGGAGCAGAGCCGCGCCCGCCGCCCCGGTCCCGGCCGTCCGACCCGGGCGCCCTCCCGGGACCGCTGGTCGCGCCGGACCTCCTCACCCGTGTCCCGCCCGCGGGCACGGAAGGCGGCGCCCCCGGCGCCACCGCCGCAGTCGTTGCCGCCGGCCTAGCCCCAGGGGTCGAGGACCGAGCGGACGCGGAGACCGGCGTGGAGGCGGCGGACGCGGCCGACACGTCGGTCGCCGAAGCCGCCGAAGCCGAAGCCGAAGCCGTCGCCGCCGAAGTCGTCGCCGCTGCGGAAGGTGAGTCGAGAGATGTGCGAAGAGCCATGCACGAGACGGTAGGGACGTCGCGGTCCCCGTGCCGCGATGCCCCGAATCCGGTGCACAGCACCCGGGTTGTGGATAACTCAGCCACTCACACGAGTGAACGGGGACGGGCCATCAAGGACGGGCGGGCGGCGCCGGGGATCAGCGGCGCCGCGTCAGCGGGGCGACACCACCACGGCGAGAAGCCCCGGTCCGGTGTGGGCGCCGATCACCGCACCCACCTCGCTGACCTGGAGATCCTCCACGCCCGACAGCCGCTCACGCAGCCGGTCGGCCAGAACGGCGGCCCGCTCGGGGGCGGCGAGATGGTGGACGGCGACATCCACCGGTCCGTTCGCGGCCCGCTCCACGGCGATCTCCTCCAGCCGGGCGATGGCCTTGGACGCCGTGCGCACCTTCTCGCGCAGCTCGATGCGCCCGCCGTCGAGTTCGAGAAGCGGTTTCACGGCGAGCGCGGAGCCGAGCAGCGCCTGGGCGGCGCCGATGCGCCCTCCCCGGCGGAGGTACTCCAGGGTGTCGACGTAGAAGAACGCGGAGGTGCCGGCGGCCCGTTTCTCGGCGGCCGCGACGGCCTCGTCGAGCGAGCCGCCCGCCTCCGCGACCTCGGCCGCCGCCAGCGCGCAGAAGCCGAGCGCCATCCCCACCATGCGGGTGTCCACGACCCGTACGGGCACGGGGGCGTCCCTGGCCGCCAGCACGGCGGCGTCGTACGTCCCGGAGAACTCGCCGGAGAGGTGGAGCGAGACGATGCTCCGCGCGCCGGAGTCGGCCAGCGAGCGGTAGGTGGCCGCGAAGACCTCGGGGCTGGGCCGCGAGGTGGTCACCGACCGTCGTTTCTGGAGGGCCTGAGCCAGGGAGCGCGCCGAGATCTCGGTGCCCTCCTCGAGCGCCCGGTCACCGATGACGACCGTCAGCGGGACCGCTGTGATGCCGTGCCGCTCCATCGTCTGGGGTGGCAGGTAGGCCGTGGAATCGGTGACGATCGCGACATGCCGGGACATGAGCGGGAGGTTACCCGCCATGAGCGCCCCTAGGCAGCCCGGCCCCGGTCGTCGTCCGTCCGCGTCGCCCCGCCACGGGCCCCGGCATCGCCCCGCCGCGACCGCCTGCGCCGCCCCGCAGCGGGCCTCCGCGCTCCTGCCGCCACGTAAGGCCCCGTCAACTCCAGGCGCCGCCAGGGTCGTTCCCCCGGGACGCCGCAGGTCAGGTGGTGGTCTCCGGGCGGGCGGACTTCTCCCACGGATGGCCCGCCTGCCGGGGATCGCGCGCCGTGATCGCGGGCGGCGGCTGCTGCCCCCGCTCCCGGCCGGCGGCGCCGGCCGTCCCGGACCCGCCGGGTGCCGCACTGCCGTGCTCCGCTTCGGCTTCCGCGGGCCACACCTGTTCCCGCTCGGCCTCCGGCCCGGCCGTCCCCGCCTCGGGCCACGAGAAGTCGGCCGCGTCGCGGCCCTGGCCGTGCGTCCCGGCACCCGCGCCCGTCCCCGCATCCGGGCCCGCCCAGTGGCGCAGCGCCCCGGCCTCGAGGTCGATCTGCGCGCTGAGCGAGGACAGGTCGTCCTCGGCGAACTTCTGTGCCCGGTCCCGGGCCGCCCAGCGCAGCGAGTCCGCGGACCGCGTGATCTGTTCCGTGCGCTCGCGCAGCTCGGTGAGCTGTCCGGCCACCCTCACCCGGTCCGGCTCCCGCTCCAGGCGCTTGAGCTCGCCGTCCAGCTCCTGCCCGTGGGCGCTGAGCCGGTGGAAGAGGTCGAGGGTCTCCTTCAGCGAGGCGTCCTCGGCGACACCGGCCCGCAGCGCCTCCTGCGTGGCGCGCATCGAGGTGCGCAGCGACAGCCGCAGCTGGGCCAGCTCACCGGCGACGCCGACCTGGCCGAAGCTCTTGGCGCGCAGCGTCGTGTCCTCGACCGTGCGCCGGGCCTGCGTGATCGTCCGGTCGACGCCGCGCTTGGCGGCCTTCACGACCTTCACGGTGGCGTACACCCCCAGCGCCACGAAGGCGAAGAAGAGCAGCGCCATGATCACAATCGCGGCTTCCATGGGCGCCCCTCCGGCGGTGGTCGAGTCCTCGGTTGTCGAGTTCCCTCGACTGTCGTTCCTCCACGGTAAACGGAAGGGGCAGGCCGAGGGTTCCATCGGAACCCCCAACCTGCCCGTAGGGGATGCCCCCCATGCCTCGCGGCCGACCGCGGACAGCGGTGGCCGGTCAGCCGGCCACGATGTTGACCAGCTTCGGGGCACGCACGATGACCTTGCGGATCTGCGCCCCGCCCAGCGCGGCGACGACGTGCGCGTCGCCCAGCGCCAGCGCCTCCAGCTCGGCGTCGGTGATCGACGGCGAGACCTCCAGGCGCGCCTTGACCTTGCCCTTGATCTGGACGACGCAGGTCACCGTCTCGTCCACGACGTAGGCCGGGTCGGCGACCGGGAAGTCCTGGTGGACGACCGAGTCGGTGTGGCCCAGCCGGCGCCACAGCTCCTCGGCGATGTGCGGGGCCAGCGGGGCGACCAGCAGCACCAGCTGCTCGGCGACCGTGCGGGAGACCGCGCCGCCCGCCTTCGTCAGGTGGTTGTTCAGCTCGGTGACCTTGGCGATGGCGGTGTTGAAGCGCATGCCCGCCATGTCCTGCGAGACGCCGTCGATGGCCTTGTGCAGGGCGCGCAGCGTGTCCTCGTCGGGCGCGCTGTCCACGACGGTGACCTCGCCGGTCGACTCGTCGACGATGTTGCGCCACAGCCGCTGCAGCAGCCGGTACTGGCCGACCACCGCGCGCGTGTCCCAGGGACGGGAGACGTCCAGCGGGCCCATCGCCATCTCGTACAGGCGCAGGGTGTCGGCGCCGTACTCGGCGCAGATCTCGTCCGGGGTGACGGCGTTCTTCAGGGACTTGCCCATCTTGCCCAGGACGCGGGAGACCTTCTCGCCGTGGTACCAGAAGCCGCCGTCACGCTCCTCGACCTCGGCCGCCGGGACGGCGATCCCGCGCGCGTCGCGGTAGACGAAGGCCTGGATCATGCCCTGGTTGTACAGCTTGTGGAACGGCTCCGCGGAGGAGATGTGCCCCAGGTCGAACAGCACCTTGGACCAGAACCGCGCGTACAGCAGGTGCAGTACGGCGTGCTCGGCGCCGCCGACGTACAGGTCGACGCCGCCGGTCGGCATGGACTCGCGCGGGCCCATCCAGTACTGCTCGATGGCCGGGTCGACCAGCTTCTCGGAGTTGTTCGGGTCCAGGTAGCGCAGCTCGTACCAGCAGGAACCGGCCCAGTTGGGCATGGTGTTGGTCTCGCGGCGGTACTTCTTCGGGCCGTCGCCCAGGTCCAGGGTGACGTACACCCAGTCCTCGTTGCGCGACAGCGGCGTCTCGGGCTGGGTGTCGGCGTCGTCCGGGTCGAAGGTGCGCGGGGAGTAGTCCTCGACCTCCGGCAGCTCCAGCGGCAGCATCGACTCGGGCAGCGAGTGCGCGACGCCGTCCTCGTCGTAGACGATCGGGAAGGGCTCGCCCCAGTAGCGCTGGCGGCTGAACAGCCAGTCCCGCAGACGGAAGTTGACGGTGCCCTCGCCGATGCCGCGGTCGGCCAGCCAGGCGGTGATCCTCTCCTTGGCGTCGACGACGCCCAGGCCGTCCAGGGAGACGTCCGCGCCGGCCGAGTTCACCAGCTTCGCCTCGTACGAGGAGAAGGCGTCGTCCCAGGTGGAGGGGTCGGTGCCGCGGTCGTCCGACGGCTCGACGACGCAGCGCATCGGCAGCTCGAAGGCGCGCGCGAAGGCGAAGTCCCGGGAGTCGTGCGCGGGGACGGCCATGATCGCGCCGGTGCCGTAGCCCATCAGGACGTAGTCGGCGATGAAGACGGGGACCTTCTCGCCGCTGACCGGGTTGACGGCGTACGCGCCGGTGAAGACGCCGGTCTTGTCCTTGGCCTCGGCCTGGCGTTCGACGTCGGACTTGGAGGCGGCCTGCTTGCGGTAGGCGTCGACGGCCTCGGCGGGGGTGGCGTGGCCGCCGGTCCACACGTCGTGGGTGCCCTCGGGCCAGGCGGCCGGGACGATCTTCTCAACCAGGTCGTGCTCGGGGGCCAGGACCATGTAGGTGGCGCCGAACAGGGTGTCCTGGCGGGTGGTGAAGACGGTGATGGCGCCGGCGTCACCGACCGGGAAGTCGACGCGGGCGCCCTCGGAGCGGCCGATCCAGTTCCGCTGCTGCAGCTTGATGGCCTCGGGCCAGTCCAGCGCGTCCAGGTCGTCCAGCAGGCGGTCCGCGTAGGCGGTGATGCGCATGTTCCACTGGCGCAGCTTGGCCTTGAAGACGGGGAAGTTGCCGCGCTCGGAGCGGCCGTCGGCGGTGACCTCCTCGTTGGCCAGGACGGTGCCCAGGCCGGGGCACCAGTTGACGGGCGCGTCGGAGGCGTACGCCAGGCGGTACTCGCCCAGGACGTCGGAGCGCTCGGCGGCGCTCAGCTCGCTCCACGCGCGCGTGGAGCCGGCGGTCTCGCGGGCGCCGGGGACCTCACGCGTGCCGTTCTCGAACTGCTCGATCAGCTCGGCGATCGGGCGGGCCTTCCCGGCCTCCCGGTCGTACCAGGAGTTGAAGATCTGCAGGAAGATCCACTGCGTCCACTTGTAGTACTCGGGGTCGATCGTGGCGAACGACCGGCGCTTGTCGTGGCCCAGGCCCAGCCGGCGCAGCTGGACCTTCATGTTCTCCATGTTGGCCTCGGTGGACACGCGCGGGTGCGTGCCGGTCTGCACGGCGTACTGCTCCGCCGGCAGGCCGAAGGCGTCGAAGCCCAGGGTGTGCAGCACGTTGTGGCCGGTCATGCGCTGGTGGCGGGCGAAGACATCGGTGGCGATGTAGCCCAGCGGGTGGCCGACGTGCAGGCCCGCACCCGAGGGGTACGGGAACATGTCCATGATGAACTTCTTGGGGCGGGCGGCAACCTCCGGGTCGCCCGCCAGGTCGCCGGTGGGGTTCGGCGCCTCGTAGGTGCCCTCGGCGTCCCAGAAGTCCTGCCAGCGTGCCTCGATGTCGGCGGCCATGACCGCCGTATAACGATGCGGGGCCGCCGTCTCGGCAGCCGAATTCATCTCGCTCATGATCCTTGAAGCTCCATCGATCGTCTCTGCCGACTGCCGCGCAATGGCGCGAAATGAAAAAGCCCCTCGCACAGGAGGGGACGCCGCGCCGATTCCGACCGGATCTTTCATCCGTCGGGACTGATCAGCGCGGCTCGCTAAGCAGAAGGCGTACGGCACGCATGGCGTCAGGGTACCGCAGGGCCCGAGCGGCCCGCACCGGCGTTCCACGCTCCGGTCGAACACCGGCCGCACCGGCGTTCCCACCCGGGCCGGACCCCGGCCGGACACCTCCCGGACCGGCGCTCCGCACCCCGGCGGGCGCTCTCCGCGCCGGTCCGACCCCCTCCCCGGCGCGCGCCACGGGCGTGGACACGGGAGCCGGGCTGGCCCACCGCCCACGGAAGCGGCTCAAGTTACTCCGCGTAACGACCCTATCCGGGGCAACCCCAGAGTCAGTTGGCCTTCGAACGCCCCGTAAACCAGCAAACCACCTACTGCCTGGTATGGAGCGACTTAGCATGCGGCAACGGGACCGCTTATCCGCACCATTCCGGAGTCGCCCCCATGAACCCTCATCGCAAGATCCGTTCTACTCCCGTCACGCGAACCGGTATGAGCCGGCCGGTTCGGGGCGGACTTTCGGTCGCGGCACTGGTGATCATTCCGCTGCTCGCCATCGGCGGCAGCGACGCTTTCCGCGCCGCGCTCGATTTCACCACCGGCGTGCTCTCGCTGGTCTCCCTGACGGCCTCGATCGTCTGGGGTCTCATAGCCAGCGACCGCCTGCTGCTCTCCACCCGCCACCGGCTGATCGCCCAGGGCGTGCACCGCGCCACCGCCGTCGCCTCCCTCGGCTTCCTGCTGCTGCACGGCACGGTCAAGGTCTCGCTCGGCCACGTCGAACCGATCGGGGCGCTGATCCCGTTCGGCCTCGGCATGACCGGCGCGGCCGGTCTCATCGGCTTCGGCTCGCTCGCCGGGCTGCTCATGGTGATCGTCGCCGCGACCGGCGCCCTGCGGAGCACCCTGGCCGGCCGGAGCCGGTTCGCGGCCCGCTGGCGTCCGCTCCACATGCTGGCCTACCCCGCCTGGTGCTTCGCGCTGGTCCACGGCCTCTACGCGGGCCGGCAGGCCGCCACCTGGGTCGTCGTCATGTACTGCCTGGCCCTGGTCTCGGTCGCCGCCGCCTTCTCGCTGCGGCTGTTGCCCGCCCCCACGCAGCGCGAACTCGCCGAACGGCTCGCCGCGCTCCTCGCCGCCGTCGAAGGGCGCCGGCGCGCCCGGCCCGCCGGGCAGCACGCGGCGACCGGCCCGGCCGCGTCCTCCCCCTCCTCCCCTTCGTCCACCGCCGCCGCGTCCCCCGGCGAGCGGGAGCGAGGCTTCGGGGAGGAGAGCCGTGACGAGGCCCCCACCCTGTCCGCCGAGTGGCTGGACCGCCCCGTCGCACGCCCCCCGTTGAACACACCGCTCCCTCCGCCCGTACCGCAGTTGTACGAGGCCACGCCCGAGCTGTTCGAGACGGCGCCGCCCCGCTACGAGGCGACGCCACCGCGTTACGAGGCGGCGGAGCCGTACGAGGCCGCGCCGCCGCCGCGCGGGGGCGCCGGATTCTCGGCCGCCTACCGGGCGGTCTCGCGCAGTCCCTTCCCCGCCCCGGGGGCGCCCGACCCGGGCGCATCCGACCCCGGCGCGTCCGGCGCCCCGCTCGCCGAACGCGTCCCGATGACCGAGGAGCTTCCCGTCGTCCCCGATCTGCCACTCCGCGATCCCGCCCAGCGCCCCGGCTACTGGCCGACGCCGTCGCCGCCGATGCCGACGCCGACCTACGCGAGTCCGCCTCCGGCGGGTGAGCCGTGGACGGCGCCGGGAGGGGACCGCCTGTGAACATCCCGCTTCCCGACGTCCCCGAGGTCCGCGTGGTCGGGCTGCCGCAGCTCACCCAGGGCTTCGACCTGGTCGAGCGGCTCGACCTGTCCATGCACCTCAAGGTGCACGGGCCGCTGGAGCCCATGGGCGGCGAGCGGCTGGCCCAGCTCGCGGACGACATCTCCCTGCACGGGCGCGGTGGCGCCGGTTTCCCCTTCGGCCGCAAGCTCAGGGCGGTCGCCAAGGCGGCGATCCGCCGGGGGGTGCGGCCCGTCGTGGTCGTCAACGGCAGCGAGGGGGAGCCGGCCTGCCGCAAGGACACGGTGCTGCTCAACCGGGCCCCGCACCTGATCCTGGACGGGGCCCTGCTGGCCGCCGAGGCCCTCGGCGCCCGGACCCTGATCGTCGCCGTGACCCGTAACTCCACGGAGATATCGATCCGTTCCGCGCTGGCCGAGCGAGGCCTGTCGGACCGTCGGGGCCAGCCGCTCCGCGCGCGGGTCGTGCGGACTCCGGAGCGGATGGTCTCCGGCGAGGCGTCCGCCGTCATCCGCGCGGCCGGCGGTGGCCCGGCGCTGCCGCAGGGCCGCCGTGAGCGGGCGGCGGAGTCGGGGGTGGGCGGGGCGCCGACGCTGCTGTCCAACGCGGAGACGTTCGCGCAGCTGGCGATCGCCGCCCGGATCGGGCCCCGCCGCTTCGGCCACTCCGGTCTGGACACCGAGCCCGGCACCGTCCTGCTGACGCTGTCCGGCGCCGTCGCGCGCCCCATGGTGGTCGAGGTCCCGACGGGCGTCCCGCTGCGGTACGTGCTGATGCTGGCCGGGGCCCCGCAGGTGCCGCAGGGCGTGCTCACGGGCGGGTACCACGGCAACTGGATCGACTCGACGGCCGTCCACAACGCCGTCGTCTCGCGCGCCTCGATGGCGGCCGTGGGCGGCGCCCTGGGCGCCGGGGCGATCCTGCCGATCGGTCCCGAGACCTGTCCGCTGGGCGAGTCGCTGCGCGTGGCGAACTGGCTGGCGGCGGAGACGGCCGGCCAGTGCGGTCCGTGCCGGCTCGGGCTGCCCGCGGCGGCCGGGGGTCTTTCGGACGTGCTGAACGGCGGGGGCCCGGCCGCGCTGGAGGCGCTGCGGGAGGTGACGCAGGCGGTGAAGGGACGCGGGGCGTGCAAACACCCCGACGGCTCGGCCCGCTTCTTCGCCTCGACCCTGTCGGCGTTCACGGACGATCTGGCCGCCCATGTCCTCGACGGGGGCTGCGGCCGCCCGACGGTCGGGGTGCTGCCGTTGCCCTCGCCCGGCTACCAGGACGCGGAGGAGTCGATTCCGAGCGGCGAGAAGCTGGCCGTGGACTGGACGCTGTGCCAGGGCCACGGGCTGTGCGCGGATCTCGTGCCGGAGCTGATCAGGCTGGGCCCCGACGGTTTCCCGGTGTTCGCCGACGCCTCGGTGCCGATGCACCTGCGGGAGCGCGCGCAGCGGGCCGTACGGCGCTGCCCGGCACTGGCGCTGCGGATCGAGGCGCCCCCTCGCGAGGCGCCCGCCCTGCCGCCCGCGACGGGCCGCAAGGCGCTGGGGTCCGGCCGGGGTTGACCGGTGGCGGCCCGGGGGGATCCCCCGGGCCGCCGTCGCCGTACGCGCGGAGACCGCACACGAAGAGCGGAGACCGCACACGAAGAAGCGGGCCATCCGATTCGGATGACCCGCTTCTCTTCTGTGGAGCTAAGGAGAATTGAACTCCTGACCTCCTGCATGCCATGCAGGCGCTCTACCAACTGAGCTATAGCCCCTCGCTGTCGGCCCGCGCTCCGGGTTCCCCCCGCGGCGACAGACAGAACATTAACCGGCCTCCCGTGGGATCACCAAATCGTTTCCCTGGGGGTCCGAGAGCGGCGGGTAGGGTCCCCCTCTGTGACCGCGTCCGTCCTCATCCGAGCCCGTGCCCGCCAGTGGCCCCTCGCCACCGCCGCCGCGGTGTGCCTGATCTCGTTCGTCGCCTTCTGGGTGGCGCAGCGCCTCGCCCACGTGAACATGCTCGACGTGATGGTCTATCGCGCCGAGGGCGAGACGGTCCGGGCCGGTGGCGACCTCTACGCGATGCGCGCCACCTCGGCGAACCTCGCCATGACCTATCCGCCGTTCGCCGGGCTGCTGTTCGTCCCGCTGACGCTGGTCGGCGTGCCGCTGATGCGGACGCTGACCACCGCGGGGAACCTCCTCCTCGTCGTCGCCCTGGTGCAGCTCTCGCTGCAGCTGGTCCGCCCGGCTCTGACGCGTGAGGAGCTGTGGCGCAGGACGTTCTGGGTGGCCGCGGTCGTGGTCTGGTGCGAGCCGGTGTGGACGACGCTGCGGTACGGCCAGATCAATCTCCTGATCGCGGTCGCGGTGTTGTGGGACGTCACCCGGCGCGCCGGTCACCGGTGGGCCGGGGTCGGGATCGGTCTCGCCACTGCGGTGAAGCTCACACCCGGGCTGTTCGTGGTGCTGCTGCTGGCCGCCGGGGTGCTGCTGTGGCGCCGTGAGCGCGGGTGGAACCCGTGGCTGCGCACGGCCGCCACGGCCACCGCGACGTTCCTCACAGCGACCCTGGTCGGCGCGCTGGTCCTGCCGTCCGACTCGTGGCGCTTCTGGACGGGGACGCTGTTCGAGAGCGGCCGGGTCGGCTTCGCCGAGGAGACCGCCAACCAGTCGTTGCGCGGGGTCCTGGCGCGGGTGATGCACACAGACGACCCGGGGATGTGGTGGGCGGTCGCCGCCGCCGTCCTGGGGGGTGCGGCGATGGTGCTCGCGGTACGGGCGGCGCTGCGCGGGGACAAGGCGCTGGCCGTGGTGGTCTGCGCGGTGACGGCGCTGATGATCAGCCCGATCTCCTGGTCCCACCACTGGGTGTGGTGCGTTCCGCTGCTGCTCCTGCTCGTGGAGCGGGTGCGGCCGGCGTGGCCGGTCCTGGCGCCCGTGGCCCTGGCCTTCGCCTCGTTCGCGCTGTGGTGGGTGCCGCACGACCCGGGGCGGCCCGAGCTGGACCAGAATCCGGTGCAGATGGTGCTGTCCGCCGTCTATCCGCTGACCGTGACGGCGCTGTTCGTGGGGTACGGCGTCAGGCGGTGGCGAAGGAGTAGAACCGCTTGAGGGTGCAGTGCTCGTCGAGGAGCCGGCCGTAGATCGGCTCGCCCTCCAGCTCGCGGTAGGTCTCGATCGGGTCGCCTTTTATGATCAGCGCCCGCGCGCACTCCTCGCACCAGTACTGGTACGAGGCGTTGACCGGGTCCATGTCCCGCACGATGGGCGTACCGCTGCCGCACCAGTCGCACTTCCGCCTGTGGGCACCCATCACTCAGCTCCAGCTGTGGCCGCAGGACGTGCACACATAGGACACTCCGCCGTTGTCACCGAGTACTTGGGCGATCCGCGCGGAGCCGCAGGCGGGACAGCCGAGGGGTGCTCCGGCGCCGTCGGCGCCGCTGTGGTCCTCGACGGGCTCCGCGACGCCGTCGACTTCGGCATCCTCGGCACCGCTCGCGACCATCGCACGCTCCCTCCCGTCCGGGCCGTCGTCCCCCTCCGGCCGTCCGATTCTGCCATGGCCGCGCAAGGGGGTCGGCGAGCTCGCGAGAGGGCGCGCGCGGGAGAGGGAGACGGGGGTACGGAACGACGAATCCCGCCCCCTGATGGGGACGGGATCCGGTGTCTGTGGAGCTAAGGAGAATTGAACTCCTGACCTCCTGCATGCCATGCAGGCGCTCTACCAACTGAGCTATAGCCCCTCGTGTTCTTCGCGCTCCGCGCTGCGAACAAGAAGAACTTTAGCCTGTGACCTGCCGGAAAGTGAAATCCGCTTCCGGGCCGGTCCGGCGGTGGGTCAGTCGTCGTCGCCGAGGACCGGTTCGGGCAGCGTGCCGGCGTTGTGCTCCATCAGGCGCCAGCCTCGGGCGCCCTCGCCCAGGACGGACCAGCAGCAGTTGGAGAGTCCGCCGAGGCTTTCCCAGTGGTGCGCCTCCAGGCCGAGGAGGCGGCCGATGGTGGTGCGGATCGTGCCGCCGTGGCTGACCACGACGAGGGTGCCGTCGACGGGCAGCTTGTCGACGTGCTCCAGGACCACCGGCGCGGCCCGGTCGGCCACCTCGGTCTCCAGCTCGCCGCCGCCCCGGCGCACGGGCTCGCCGCGCTTCCAGGCGGCGTACTGCTCGCCGTAGCGCGCCACGATCTCGTCGTGGGTCAGGCCCTGCCACTCCCCCGCGTACGTCTCGCGCAGGGCGGAGTCGTACGCGATGGTGTGTCCGGTCAGGGAGGCCAGCTCCCCCGCGGTGGCGGCCGCCCGCTTCAGGTCGGAGGCGATGATCGCGTCCGGCTTGAGCGAGGCGAGCAGCCGGGCGGACCTGCGGGCCTGGGAGACGCCGGTCTCGGTCAGCTCGATGTCCGTGGAGCCCTGGAAGCGGCGCTCCAGGTTCCAGGAGGTCTGGCCGTGACGCCACAGGACGATCCGGCGGCCCCTGCCGCCCTTGGTGCCGTTCAGCTCAGCTCACCGTCCGCTTCGTCGGCGCCCGTGAGCCGGGCGTGCTCCTGGGCCTTGCCGCGCGTCTGCAGCGCGTCCTCGGGCAGGGACAGCTCGGGGCAGTCCTTCCACAGCCGCTCCAGGGCGTAGAAGACCCGCTCCTCGCTGTGCTGGACGTGGACGACGATGTCGACGTAGTCCAGGAGGATCCAGCGGGCGTCGCGGTCGCCCTCCCGGCGCACCGGCTTGGCGCCGAGCTCCTTGTTCAGGCGCTCCTCGATCTCGTCGACGATCGACTTGACCTGGCGGTCGTTGGGCGCGGAGGCGAGCAGGAAGGCGTCGGTGATCGACAGCACATCACTGACGTCGTACGCGATGATGTCGTGCGCGAGCCGGTCGGCCGCCGCCTGGGCGGCGGCGTTGACGAGCTCGATGGAGCGATCCGTGGCGGTCACAAGCAGGCTTTCGTCGGCGGTCAGAGACACCTCAAGGGTCTCACGTGCCGCCGACAGCCCCGCATCCCCGACGCCGGGCGTCCCGCGGGCGGCCTTCGCGGGCCGCCCGCGGGCTCAGTCGCCGGCGCCGGGGATCTTGTAGTCCTCTCCCAGCACCACGGTGACCTCGGCGTTTCCGGCGGTCTTGCCCTTCTTCACCGCGCCGGTCGGCAGGCCGAGGGTCTTGGCGACCTCGACCGCGGTCGCCTTTCGGGCGTCGTCCGCGTAGAGGACCTGCGACTTCGCCTCGGTCCCGGTGCCGGAGCCGCCCGCGTAGGTGAAGCCTCCGTTGATCAGGACGATCCGGGCGGCCTCGGTGGCGGCGTCCTCGCCGGTGCCGTTGCGCAGCGCGACGCGGGCCGCCGCGCCCTGCTCGGGGGCGCTGACCTTTCCGCCGAGGATGTCCTTGACGACGCTGTCGGCGGCGCTCTCGCCGAGCGAGCCGTCCTGCTCCACCGGGAGCAGGGCCGTCTTGTGGTCGCCGACCTTGGCGTGCTCGGCCAGCTTGGCGAGCGAGGCGCCGAGGTCCTTCTCGGGCAGCGAGGGGTCGAGGATCTGGGCGAGCGTCTCGACGGTGACGGTGGCGGCCTTCGGGTCGTCGGAGATCTTCCGCAGCACCCCGTACAGGACCTGCCCGAAGCGCTGGAGCTGCTTGGCCTCGGCCTCGCCGGGCGCGCGGTGGGTGGCGTAGGCGACGGCGGCGCGGCCGTTGAGTGTCTGGTTCTCGCCCTTGGCGACGAGCGGCGGGTCGCCCTTCTTCGCGCCGGGCACCTCCGCGTCGGTGGTGACCTCGATGTTGCTGACCAGCTCGACCAGGTTCTCCAGGTACGGCGTGTCGAGCCGCCAGGTGCCGGTGATCCGGGCGCCGAGGAGGTTGCCGATCGCCTCGCGGGTGCCGCTGGAGCCGTCGTCCTCGACGGACTTGCCGAGCGTGGTGGTGGCGCCTTCGTCGTCGGCGACCGAGAGGGCGTTGGGCAGCAGGACGGTGGTGCCCTGCTTGGTCGTGGTGTTGTCCACGAGCAGGGCGGTGGAGGTGCCGCCGCCCTTGGTGTCGTGGAGGTGGACGACGATCACGTCGCGCTTCTGCGGGCCGGTGGCGTCGTTCCGCGGCTGCTCGTCGCCGGAGGTGCCGGGGAGCCTGCCCGCGGACCAGAGGTAGCCGACGCCGCCGACGGCGGCGAGGACGAGGACCACGACGAGGGCGACGATCCGGTTGCGGCCGCGGCGGCGGGCCTCCTCGCGACGCTCCGAGCGGCTCTCGGTGAATTTCAGCCAGTCGATGACGTCTTCGGAGTCCTCGTCGGGCTCCTCGATGAACGAGAACTGCTCGGTGCGGTATTCGCGCTCGTCGCCGTCGCGGTCGGCGGGGACCCGGTCGTCGGCGGGCGCCGGGCGCTGCCCGGGGACTCCGGCGGGGGCGGCCACCGGGGCGGGGCCGGGCTGCTCGGCCCGTACGGCCCACTGCTGCCCGGTCTGCTGCCCGGCCTGCGGGTGCGGGACGTGCGGCTGCCCGCCGGTGTCGTACGCCTGCGGGCCGGCCGGCGGCTCGGCCTGCGGGTAGCCGTAGTCCGGCTGCTGCTCCTGGTACCGCTGCGGCTGCTCCTGGCGGGCGTACGGGTCGTACGGCTGGGCCACCGGCTGCCCGTAGGCGTCGTAGCCGTAGCCCTGCTGCTCCCCGCCGTACTGCTGCTGGTCCTGGCCGTACTGCTGCCGGCCGTGGTGCTGCTGGTCCTGGGCGTAGCCCTGCTGGGCGTAGGGGTCGTACGACTGCTCGGCCTGCGGCGGGACCTGCTGGTACACCGGCTGTCCGTACTCGTCGTAGCCGATGATCTGCGGCTGCGGCTGGTACGGGTCGTACGGATGCTGCTGATCGTTCACCGGTGCCCCTCTCCGAGGCTCACTCGCCGCGGTACAGCTGGCGCTTGTCGATATAGCGCACGACACCGTCCGGCACGAGGTACCAGACCGGGTCGCCCTGCGCGACTCTCGCCCGGCAGTCGGTGGAGGAGATCGCGAGCGCGGGGATCTCGACCAGCGAGACCCCGCCCTTGGGCAGGCCGTCGTCCGTGAGGTCGTGGCCCGGGCGGGTGACGCCGATGAAGTGCGAGAGCGAGAACAGTTCCTCGGCGTCACGCCAGGTGAGGATCTGCGACAGCGCGTCGGCCCCGGTGATGAAGAAGAGGTCCGCGTCGCTGTTGAGGGAGCGCAGGTCCCGCAGGGTGTCGATGGTGTACGTCGGCCCGCCGCGGTCGATGTCGATCCGGCTGACCGAGAACTGCGGGTTCGACGCGGTGGCGATGACCGTCATCAGATAGCGGTCCTCGGCCGCCGAGACGGCCTTGTGGCTCTTCTGCCACGGCTGCCCGGTCGGTACGAACACCACCTCGTCGAGGTGGAACAGAGCGGCCACCTCGCTGGCGGCCACCAGGTGTCCGTGGTGGATCGGGTCGAACGTCCCGCCCATCACGCCGAGTCGGCGCTTGCCGCGACTGCCAGTAGGCACTTCCTGCTCTCCCATGCGTGCAGAGCCTACTGGCACGGCGACGAAGGCCCGATCCGCGGTCCGGTTCCCCGGCCCCGCTCGTCGGTCGCGGCTCGGCGGTCCGGCTCAGCGGTCGCGGTTGAACCGGGTGGTGATCCACAGCAGCAGCATCAGCGCGCCGAACGCGCCGAAACCGGTGAGGTAGGGGCTGAGGCTTTCGTGGTTGCCGCCGTGCTCGGCGCCCTCGGCGAGCGTGACCAGGTTGGCGGCGGTGCTGTGGAGGCTCATCTTCGGCAGGACCTATCGATCGGGGATGGGAGCGAGACTTCGCCCACATCGTATGCGGGCGGTCCGGGCACGCTCACGCCGACTCAGTCGTTGGCGCTGTTGTCGTCGGCCTCGGAATCCACAGGCCCGGGTGGCGCGCGTCACCCCCTAGGCTGGGCTCCGTCCGGGGGACGAGCAAGGTCTCGTACGAACAGGGGGCATCCATGACAGAGAACTCCGACAACCGTGCCGGAAGCGTGCCGAGCAGGCAGCGCAGGCGCTTCCCCGGCATCTCCTCACGCGCCTACGAGCATCCGGCGGACCGCTCGGCGCTGGTCGCCCTGCGCCGGCTGACCGGCTTCGACACGGTCTTCAAGGCGCTCAGCGGACTGCTGCCGGAGCGCAGCCTGCGACTGCTCTTCCTCTCCGACTCCGTGCGGGTGAGCGACGCCCAGTTCACGCACCTGAACGACATGCTCAGGGACGCCTGTTACATCCTGGACCTGGAGAAGGTCCCGCCGATGTACGTCACCCAGGACCCGCGGCCGAACGCGATGTGCGTCGGCCTGGACGAGCCGATCATCGTGGTCACCACCGGCCTCGTGGAGCTGCTCGACGAGGAGGAGATGCGGGCCGTCGTGGGCCACGAGGTGGGCCACGCCCTCTCCGGGCACTCGGTGTACCGCACGATCCTGCTCTTCCTCACCGGCCTGGCGCTGAAGGTGGCCTGGATCCCGCTGGGGAACATCGCGATCACGGCGATCGTGACCGCGCTGAAGGAGTGGTTCCGTAAGTCGGAGCTGTCGGCCGACCGGGCGGGGCTGCTCGTGGGCCAGGACCTCCAGGCCTCGATGCGCGGACTGATGAAGATCGCCGGCGGCAACCACCTGCACGAGATGAACGTGGACGCGTTCCTCGCCCAGGCGGACGAGTACGAAAAGGGCGGTGACCTGCGCGACTCTGTGCTGAAGATCCTGAACGTCCTGCCGCGTTCGCACCCCTTCACCACGGTCCGCGCGGCCGAGCTGAAGAAGTGGTCGGAGTCCCGCGACCACCAGCGGATCATGGACGGGCACTACGCCCGGCGCGATGAGGACAAGGACACCTCGGTGACCGACTCCTTCCGTGAGTCGGCCGGGCACTACGCCGACTCGGTGCGCACCAGCAAGGACCCGCTGATGAAGCTGGTCGGGGACATCGCGGGCGGCGCGGGCGACCTCGCGGGCGACCTGGGCGGAAAGTTCCGCAGCCGCTTCGGCGGCGGCGCCGCCCGGGGCGACGGCGCCGACGGCACGGGCGCCGGCGGAACGGACGGCACCGACGGTACGGGCGGGGAGGACGGCTCCGGAAAGGCGGCCCCGAGCGCGGGCTGAGCCGCCCTGGGCCCTGGGCCCCGGCCCGGGGCTCAGGGGCTCAGGGCCGGGGCTCAGGCCCCTGGGTCCAGGGTCCACGGCTGGCCCCTGGTCGCAGGGCGCCACGGCTCAGGGCCCCGGGCTCGGCCCTCAGGGCTCGAGTGCGGGCTGGGCCTTCGGGTCCAGGGCGCCGCACAGCGACGAGACGGCGGGCCGGCCCGTGGCGTACGGATCGGTGACCGCGGGGCCGCCGGAGTCGGGGGCCCGCTCGCCCGCGAGCAGGGGCCGCAGGGACCCGTCCGCGTCGGTGCCTGCGCACGCCTGCGGGCCCGCCTGCACGACGCTGGTCAGCAGCTCGGCGCGGTGCATGCGCAGGTCCTCGCGGTCGAAGCGCAGCCGCAGCTCGCGGTGGACCGTGAAGAGCGAGGCGGGGGCCGTCGGCCCGGCCCCGGAGGCCGCGGGCCGCAGGGCGTAGGTGAAGGTGTGGTCCGCGGTCACCTCCAGGACGTCCGTGTTCGTCTCCGCGAAGCGGAGGGTGCCCTCGACCCGGGTGCTCGGGTCGGCCAGGGCCACCTCCGCCGGGTCGAAGCGCACCAGCCAGCCCGCGACCGCGTGCCGCCCGTCGTCCCGGGAGGCCTCCACGCTCTCGTCGAACTGCGCCAGCTGGTCCGGGTCCAGGAGCAGCCGCACGGGCCGTACGGTCACGCCGCCGAGCACGTCCGGGTCCATCGAGGAGGCCACGAGGTAGTCCTTGGCGATGCTCAGGGCGGCCACCACCTGGCTCTCCGAGAAGTGGCTGGTGCGCCCGGTCGCCGGGAAGGTGATGCCGCCCGCGCCGGTGCGGTGCGGGGCGGCCGGGCTGCGGGCGAGGAGCCGGCCCGGCGTGCCGCCGGGCACCGCACCCTCGGGTGCCAGGGGCACGACGGTGATCCGCAGGGGTTCCGCCCGCTGGTCGGCGGGGGGCATGTAGGGGTTGCGGACGCCGAGGTAGATGGCGGTCCCGAAGGCCAGGAGGATCAGCAGCACCAGCAGGACGGCCTGGCGGGAGCCGCTCCTGGGCTGCCGGCCGGGGCGGCTGCGCACCGCCAGGGCGTGCTCGCCCATGCGCTCCTCGGCGGAGTACTCCTGGAGTCGGGCAGCCCGGATGAACGACTCGTCGAAGACGACGGATCGGTACTCGTCCTCACCACCGCCGGGGTCGGGTACCGGCCCCTCAGGCGGGTCGCCATGCCCTGCCATACCTTCAGAGTAGGTCCGACGGGGCTTCGGTAAACGCCGAGCCGATCCCCGGGTGGCCAAACCTCCCGGCGCCGGTTCTCGCGTGCCTCGGCCGGGCCGGGACCCGGCCCGCGCATCAGCCCGCGGGGGTGGTGGCCGGTACGGGAGGCGGGGAGTACGCGGCGGACGCGGAGGGGGCCGTGACGGCGGGCGGCACCGCGCGCGGCTTGTCGATGCCGGTCGTGGCGGGAGCCGGGACCTGGTCCTGCCGGTTGGCCGAGGCGCCGCGGTAGACGGCGGTGAAGGCGAGGGCGACCATCCCGACGCCCATCACGAGGGCGAGCACCCAGGCGACCGGGCGGTGCCAGCGGGCGCTGCCGCGGTAGGGGCGCAGGGCGCCGCCGTGGGGGCCGTACGGGTCGAGTCCGTCGTGTGGGTCGAGGTCCCAGCCGTCGGCGTGACGCCCGCCGTAGGGGCCGTCGGGGTGGTGGTCGTCGCCGTGCGGGTCGTCCGGGGGCCCGCCGGCCCTGGCCCGGGCGGCCTCGGCCTCGGCACGCGCCTGGGCGGCCGCGAGCAGCCGCTCCACGGCGGTCGGTTCGTGGACCCGGGCGGCCCGGACGAAGTCCTCGTCGAAGACCACGGTGGCGTAGTCCTCGTCCGCGCCCCCGCGGTCGTCGTCAGGCTCCCAGCCGTCCGGGAACGGCTTGCCCCCCACGTCGTCCGGCACGTTTGTCAGAGTAGACCCGGGAGGTCGCTTTGGGCAGGGAGAATGCGAAGTGTGCCCGCCCGTCCGGCTCACCCGGGGCCCCCGGCCGTCCCCCGTCCGGCGCCGCGGGAGCGGCGCGGACGCTGGACCGGACGAGGGAAAACGGCGTTACCGCGTGTGACCGTCGCCGGTGACGATGTACTTCGTGGAGGTCAGCTCCGGCAGGCCCATCGGGCCCCGGGCGTGCAGCTTCTGCGTCGAGATCCCGATCTCCGCGCCGAAACCGAACTGACCACCGTCGGTGAAACGGGTGGAGGTGTTGACGGTGACGGTGGTGGAGTCGACCAGCTGGGTGAAGCGGCGGGCCGCGGCCTGCGAGGTGGTGACGATCGCCTCGGTGTGACCGGAGGACCACAGCCGGATGTGGGCGACGGCCGCGTCCAGCGAGTCGACGACGGCGGCGGCGATGTCGTACGAGAGGTACTCGGTCTCCCAGTCCTCGGTGGTGGCCGGGACGACGGTCGCCTTGGAGCCCTCGGCGTGGGCGAGGACCCGCTCGTCGGCGTGGACGGTGACCCCGGCCTCGGCGAGCGCGGAGAGCGCGCGCGGCAGGAAGGCCTCGGCGATGTCCCGGTGGACGAGGAGGGTCTCGGCGGCGTTGCAGACGCTGACCCGCTGCGCCTTGGAGTTGACCAGGATGGAGACGGCCATGTCGAGGTCGGCCTGCGCGTCGACGTAGACGTGGCAGTTGCCGGTGCCGGTCTCGATGACCGGGACGGTGGACTCCTCGACGACCGTGCGGATGAGGGAGGCGCCGCCGCGCGGGATCAGGACGTCGACCAGGCCGCGGGCCCGCATCAGCTCCCGTACCGACTCGCGGGACTCGCCGGGCACCAGCTGGATCGCGTCGGCGGGCAGTCCGGCTCCTCCGACGGCGTCGCGCAGGACCCGCACCAGGGCGGTGTTGGAGGAGTACGCCGAGGACGAGCCGCGCAGCAGGACGGCGTTGCCGGACTTCAGGCAGAGGGCGGCCGCGTCGACGGTGACGTTGGGGCGGGCTTCGTAGATGATGCCGACGACCCCGAGGGGGACGCGGACCTGGCGCAGGTCGATGCCGTTGGGCAGGGTCGAGCCGCGCACGACCTCGCCGACCGGGTCGGGCAGGGCGGCCACGTCACGGACGTCGGCGGCGATGGCCCGGACGCGGTCGGGGGTGAGGGTGAGCCGGTCGATGACGGACTCGCTGGTGCCGGCCTCGCGGGCGCGGGTGACGTCCTCGGCGTTGGCCTCGACGATCTCGGCCGTACGGACCTCGAGCGCGTCCGCGATCGCCAGCAGGGCGTCGTCCTTCGCCGCGCGCGGAAGTGGCGCGATTTCGGCGGCGGCGGAGCGGGCGCGGTAGGCGGCCTGGGCGACCGGGGACAGATTGTCGAGGGGCGTGAGCGAGGTCATGCCCGCAGGGTACTGGCACCTCTGCGGACATCCCTCACGATTCCCGACCTCGTCCCGTACTCCGAGACGCCTGTCTCGAAACCCGCGTCAGTAGGGGTGTACGCCCACCGGGGCGGCCGGCGGCGGGCCGTAGCCCTCGGCGATCCGCTGGTGGTAGGTCTCCCGGTCGATGACCTCCAGGCCGACGATCTCCCAGGGCGGCAGCTTGGCACTCTGCCGGTGTTCGCCCCACAGCCGCAGCGCGACGGCCGCCGCGTCGTGCAGGTCACGGGCCTCTTCCCAGTAGCGGATCTCCGCGTGGTCGTCGGCGTAGCGGCTGGTCAGCAGGAAGGGGTGGTCGTGGGCCAGCTGTTCCAGGCCCCGGCGGACCTCCTTCAGCGGCGCCCGCGCGCCCGAGACGCTGAGCGTGATGTGCCAGAGCTTGGACACCTCCCGCTCCTCGCCGCGTGTCTCGCGGGTCGTCTGCTCCGGTCCCCGGACCTCGGTCCCGTTCTCCTCCACGTCGAAGTCGGCTCCGGCCTCGACACTCGTCAGGGCGCGTTCGGCCGTCCCCCGGGGCACTGCCCCTGGGCGCGCTCGTCTCACCGGCGGCCTCCTGTTTGATGCGTGTGGTGCTGTACCCCGCCTTGTCTTGCCCCCGAGACAAAGTTGACCAGCCCGGGGCGGTACGTGGGGCGGTTTTGGTGAAGGTCTCCACGGGATGACCGGACTTTCGGCCGTTTCCTCGCGGGATCCCCACGACTGCGTCAGGGGCGGACCACGACGAGGTCGTCGCGGTGGACGACCTCCCGTTCGTACTCCGGTCCCAGCTCCTTGGCGAGTTCGCGGGTGGAGCGGCCCAGCATGCGGGGCATCTCCTTGGCGTCGAAGTTGACCAGGCCGCGGGCGACGGGCCGGCCGGCGGTGTCCCGCAGTTCGACCGGGTCGCCGGCCGTGAACTCCCCCTCGACGGCGGCGACTCCGGCGGCCAGCAGCGATTTCTTGCCCTCGACGACGGCCCGTACGGCTCCGTCGTCGAGGGTCAGGGACCCCTGCGGGGTGGAGGCGTGGGCGAGCCAGAGCAGCCGGTCGGCGGAGCGGCGGCCGGTGCGGTGGAAGTACGTACCGGTGTCACGGCCGCCGAGGGCGTCCGCGGCGCGGCTGGCGGAGGTGAGGACGACGGGGATGCCGGCGGCGGCCGCGATCCGGGCCGCCTCGACCTTGGTGACCATGCCGCCGGTGCCGACGCCCGCCTTGCCAGCCGAGCCGATCTCGACGTGGGCGATGTCCGCCGGGCCGGTGACCTCGGCGATCCGGGAGGTGCCGGGCTTGGCGGGGTCGCCGTCGTAGAGCCCGTCGACGTCGGAGAGCAGCACCAGCAGGTCGGCGCGGACGAGGTGGGCGACGAGGGCGGCGAGCCGGTCGTTGTCGCCGAAGCGGATCTCGTCCGTGGCGACGGTGTCGTTCTCGTTGACGACCGGCAGGGCGCCCATGGCGAGGAGCTGGTCCAGGGTGCTGTAGGCGTTGCGGTAGTGGGCGCGGCGGCTGGTGTCGTCGGTGGTAAGGAGCACCTGGCCGACGCGGACGCCGTAGCGGGCGAAGGAGGCGGTGTAGCGGGCGACGAGGAGGCCCTGGCCGACGCTGGCGGCGGCCTGCTGCCGGGCGAGGTCCTTGGGGCGGCGGGTGAGGCCGAGCGGGGCGAGGCCGGCGGCGATGGCGCCGGAGGAGACGAGGACGACCTCCTTCTCGCCGCCGCCGCGGACCTTGGCGAGGACGTCCACGAGGGCGTCGACCCGGTCGGCGTCGAGGCCGCCCGAGGCGGTGGTCAGCGAGGACGAACCGACCTTGACGACGACCCTGCGGGCTTCCGTCACGAACTGCCTTGCCACTGTCACCTGCGTCGTCCTCACTCGTCTTTCCGCACGGCGCCGCGCGGAGGCCGCCGCGCACCGCCTCGGCGCGTCACCGCGTCGCCGTACGCCGTTCGCGCCGCACGCGTGCTGCCGCGGCTGCCAGGCAATCTACGCGAGCGGTGTCGGCGCCCGCCCCGCTATTCCGCTGGGTGGACGCGGCTCTCCCAGGCGGAGGCGATCATGGAGCGGACGTCGTGGCGGGCCTTCCAGCCCAGCTCCGCGGCGATCCGCTCGGCCGAGGCGACGACGTTGGCGGGGTCGCCGGGGCGGCGGTCGACGATCTCGGGTGTCGCGTCGAGGCCGGTGACCTCGCCGATGAGGTCGATCATCTCGCGGACCGAGACGCCCTCGCCGCTGCCGATGTTGAGGGTGAGGTCGCCGCCGGAGCCGGCCCGGGCGCGCTCGTCGAGCCGGCGGGCCACGGCGAGGTGGGCGTCGGCGATGTCGGCGACGTGGATGTAGTCCCGGACGCAGGTGCCGTCGGGCGTCGCGTAGTCGTCGCCGAAGATCCGGGGCGGCAGTCCGGCGGCGAGCCGCTCGAAGACCATCGGTACGAGGTTGAAGACGCCGGTGTCGGCGAGGGCGGGCGCGGCGGCGCCGGCGACGTTGAAGTAGCGCAGGCAGGCGGTGGACATGCCGTGGGCGCGGCCGGTGGCGCGGACCAGCCACTCGCCGGCGAGCTTGGTCTCGCCGTACGGGCTCAGCGGGCGGCACGGCGTCTCCTCGGTGACGAGGTCGACGTCGGGGGTGCCGTAGACGGAGGCCGAGGAGGAGAAGACGAAGGAGCGGACGCCGGCGTCGGCGGCGGCCGCCAGCAGGACCTGAAGGCCCGTCACGTTCTCGTGGTAGTAGAAGAGGGGGCGCTCGACGGATTCGCCGACGGCCTTCTTCGCGGCGAGGTGGACGATGCCGTGGACGGCGTGCTCGCGCAGGACGCGGTCGAGGAAGGGGCGGTCGAGGACGGTGCCCCGCTCCAGCGGGACGTCCTCGGGGACCCGGGCGGGGTCCCCGCCGCTGAGGTCGTCCACGACGACGACCCGCTCGCCCGCCTCCCGCATGGAGGCGATGACATGGGAACCGATGTAACCGGCGCCGCCGGTGATGAGCCAGGTCATCCGGGCAGCCTAACCCGGACGCGAACGGCCCGGGGGCCCCTTGCGGGGGCCTCCGGGCCGTCGTCGTACGCGCGTCCGATCAGTCGCACACCGGCGCGAGCACCGGTGCCGATGCCGGGTTCAGGCGCCCGTGGTGCCGAGGGAGCGGCGGAACGCCAGGCACTCCTCGTAGACCGGCAGGATGCCGGCCTCGCGCGCCTCGGCGAGCGTGGGACCCTGCGCGTCCTTGGCGGACAGCTCGGGCTCGCCGGTCACCGGCCACTCGATGCCGATCGCCGGGTCGAGGGGGTAGACGGTCCGCTCGCGCTCGGGGGCGTACCCCTCGGAGCAGAGGTAGGCGACGGTCGCGTCGTCGGTGAGGGCGCAGAAGCCGTGGCCCAGGCCCTCGGAGAGGTAGACGGCGTTGCGCTCCTGGTCGTCGAGGCGCACGCCCTCCCACTGGCCGAAGGTCGGCGAGCCGACCCGCACGTCGACGATCACGTCGAGCACGGCGCCGCGCACGCAGGTCACGTACTTGGCCTGGCCGGGCGGGACGTCGGCGAAGTGGATACCGCGCAGGACCCCGGCGGCCGAGACCGACATGTTGGCCTGCTTCAGTCCGAGCGGGTGACCCACGGCCTCGGCGAGCCGGTCCGCCTTGTACCACTCCAGGAAGAGACCGCGGGCGTCCCCGTGCTGCTGCGGGACGAATTCCCAGGCACCCTCGATGCCAAGGGGATTGACCTTCATTACGGAAGTCCTTATATCGGTGCGATATCCGTGCGGTGACGCCTCGAATACGGAGCGGTTATGCCTCGTACGTCAGCAGGTTCAGGAGATAGTCGCCGTAACCGCTCTTGGTCAGCGGCTCCGCGAGGGCGCGCAGCTGGTCGTCGTCGATGAACCCGGCCCGCCAGGCGGCCTCTTCGAGGCAGCCGATCTTCAGGCCCTGGCGCTCCTCGACGACGCGCACGAACTCGGAGGCCTGGACGAGGGACTGGAAGGTTCCGGTGTCGAGCCAGACGGTGCCCCGGTCGAGGACGGAGACTTGGAGCTCCCCGCGGTCGAGGTAGTACTTGTTGACGTCCGTGATCTCCAGCTCGCCGCGGGCGCTCGGCTCGAGGCCCTTGGCGACCTCCACGACACGGCTGTCGTAGAAGTAGAGGCCGGGGACGGCGTAGCGGGACTTGGGCTGGGCGGGCTTCTCCTCGATGGAGCGGGCGCGGCCCTGCTCGTCGAAGTCCACCACGCCGTACGCGGTCGGGTCGGAGACGGCGTGGGCGAAGACCACACCGCCCTCGGGACGCTGGAAGTCGGCCAGCTGCCGGCCGAGGCCGACGCCGTGGAAGATGTTGTCGCCGAGGATGAGCGCGACGGGCTCGTCGCCGATGAACTCCTCGCCGATGACGAACGCCTCGGCGATGCCGGCGGGACGGTCCTGCGTGGCGAACTCGATGTTCAGACCCCAGTCCGAGCCGTCGCCGAGCAGCCGCTCGAACTGCGGGCGCTCCTCCGGGCCGGTGATGACCAGGATGTCCCGCAGGCCGGCCATCACGAGGGTCGACAGCGGGTAGTAGATCATCGGCTTGTCGAAGACCGGCATCAGCTGCTTCGACACGGCTCGGGTGATCGGCCAGAGCCGGGAGCCGGTACCACCGGCAAGCAAAATTCCACGCATGGTCCCGCAGCCTACGACAGCCCCGGGGTCCCCGCCGCCACCGCACCGGTGACACCCGCCACTGAACGGCGGGCAACGGGGAGACCATAGAATGGCGCCCCTTATGAAGATTCTCGTCACCGGCGGCGCCGGCTTCATCGGTTCTCAATTCGTGCGGGCACTCCTTCTCGGAGAACTGCCCTCGGGCGAAAACGCCCATGTCACGGTCCTGGACAACCTGACCTATTCGGGCAACGAGGCGAACCTCGCGCCGGTGGCCGACAAGGCGGGTTACACCTTCGTCCACGGCGACATCCGCGACCCCGGAGTCGTCGACGACGTGATGCGCGGCCAGGACGCCGTCGTGCACTTCGCCGCCGAGTCCCACGTGGACCGCTCGATCATGGACTCCTCGCCGTTCGTCACCACGAACGTGCTGGGTACGCAGGTGCTCCTGGACGCCGCCAAGCGTCACGGCGTCGGGCGTTTCGTGCACGTCTCCACCGACGAGGTCTACGGCTCCATCGCCGAGGGCTCGTGGACGGAGGACTGGCCGCTCGCGCCGAACTCCCCGTACTCCGCCTCCAAGGCCGGCTCGGACCTGCTGGCGCTCTCGTACCACCGCACGCACGGCATGGACGTCGTCGTCACGCGCTGCTCCAACAACTACGGGCAGTACCACTTCCCCGAGAAGATGATCCCGCTGTTCACCACGAACCTGCTGGACGGGAAGAAGGTCCCGCTCTACGGCGAGGGCCTGAACATCCGCGACTGGCTGCACGTGTCCGACCACTGCCGGGGCATCGAGATGGTGCTGCGCGGCGGCCGGGCGGGTGAGGTGTACCACATCGGCGGCGGCACCGAGGTGACCAACAAGGAGCTGACCGGCATGCTCCTCGACGCCTGCGGCGCCGGCTGGGACATGGTCGAGCACGTCGAGGACCGCAAGGGCCACGATCTGCGCTACTCCCTCTCGATCGCCAAGATCCACGAGGAGCTGGGCTACTCCCCGCTCGTCACCTTCGAGCAGGGCCTGGCCGACACCGTCGCCTGGTACCGCGAGAACCGCTCCTGGTGGGAGCCGCTCAAGGCGAAGGCGGCGCTGTCCGCATGACGCGCTGGCTGATCACGGGCGCGGCCGGGATGCTCGGCCGCGACCTCACCGAGGTCCTGCGGGAGAGCGGGGCGGCCACCGTCACCGCGCTGACCCGCCGGGAGCTGGACATCACCGACCCGGAGGCGGTCCGCGCGGCGGTCGCCGGGCACGACGTCGTGGTCAACGCGGCCGCCTGGACCGATGTCGACGGCGCCGAGGCCGACGAGGCGGCGGCGACCCGGATCAACGGCGAGGGCGTCCGCGTGCTCGCCGGGGCCTGCGCCGAGCAGGGCGCGGCGCTGCTCCAGGTCTCCACGGACTACGTCTTCCCCGGGGACGCCGACCGGCCCTACCCGCACGACGCCCCGACCGCGCCGGTGAACGCCTACGGCCGGAGCAAGCTGGCGGGCGAGCGGGCGGTCACCGAGCTGCTCCCCGAGCGCGGCTACGTGGTGCGCACGGCGTGGCTGTACGGCGCGCACGGCCGCAACTTCGTCTCCACGATGCTGGGGCTCGCCGAGACCCGCGAGACCGTCGACGTCGTCGACGACCAGCGCGGCCAGCCGACCTGGACCCGCGCGCTCGCCCGTCAGCTGCGGGACCTGGGCGAGGCGGCGGTGGCGGGCAAGGCCCCGGCCGGCGTCTACCACGGCACGGCGACGGACACGGCGACCTGGTTCGACCTGGCGCGGGCGGCGTACGAGCTGTCCGGCCTGGACCCGGAGCGGGTGCACCCGACCACCTCGGAGAAGTTCGTACGGCCGGCGCGCCGCCCCTCGTACAGCGTGCTCGCGCACGAGCGGTGGGCCGAGGCCGGCGTCGCCGCGCAGCCGCACTGGCGCGACCAGCTCGCCGAGGCGCTGCGGGCCATGGCCTCCGGCGGACGGCCGAGCGTGTGAGCCTGCTGGATCGCATCACCACGGCGCTGCCCCAGGGCACGGCCTTCGTCGGAGCGGGCACCGCCGTCCTCGGGATCGCCAGCTACGTCCATCTCGCGGCGGCGGGCCACACGCTCGCCGTCGACGACATGGCGAGCTTCTCCGTGCTGTGGACGGTGGTCTTCTCCATCGGCCTGGGTCTGTTCTTCCCGATCGAGCAGGAGATCACCCGGGTCGTCGCCTCGCGGGTGGTGGCCGGCGACGGAGCGCTGCCGGTGCTGCGCCGGGGCGCGGTGCTGTCCTTCGGGCTGCTCGCGGTGGTGCTGCTGCCGCTGTCGCTCTTCGGGCGGCGGCTCGCTGACCTCTTCTTCCACGGTGACATCGGCCTGGTGTACGCCCTGGGCGGTGCCTTCGCCGCGCTGGCCTTCGCGCACGTCACCCGTGGCGTGCTGGCCGGACTCGGCCGGTTCCGGGCGTACGGCGTCCAGCTCGGCCTCGACGGCGGGCTGCGGATCGTGATGTCGCTGGCGCTGGCGCTGGCGGGCGTCCGCTCGTCCTTCGCCTTCGCGGCGGTGCTGACGGTCGCCCCGCTGCTGGCGGTGCTGGTCACGCTGCGGCCGGTGTTCCAGGGGGCCCGGCCGGGCTCCGCAGCGCACTGGCGCGAGCTGATAGAGCACCTGGGCCTGCTGGTCGGTTCGACACTGCTGGCCCAGCTCCTGGTGAACATCGCGGTGATCAGTACGAAGCTGATCGCGACGGACGACAACGCGCTGGTCACGGCGCTGCTCTCGGCGCTGGTGCTGGCCCGGGTGCCGCTCTTCGTCTTCGGCGCCTTCCAGGTGTCGCTGCTGGCGGGGCTCTCCTCGGCGGCCGCCGAGGGGGACACGCAGGGTTACCGGCGGCTGCTCCTGCGGGCGGCGTCGATCACCGCGGGTCTGGGCGTGGCCGGGGGGGTGTGCGCGGTGGCCCTCGGGCCCCTCATGCTGCCCGTCCTCTTCGGGGCGCCGGACGTCCTCGGACCGCTGGACTTCGCGTGGCTCTCGCTCGGGACGACGCTGTACATGCTGGCCATGGTGCTGGGGCAGGCACTGCTCACGAGCGGTGGCGCACGGCAGCAGCTGGTGGCATGGATCGTGGGGACGGTCTTCCTGGTGGCGGTCACTCTCAGTCCGCTCGAGCTGCGCACGAGGGTCGAGATCGCCTACGCCGTGGGGTCGCTCGCGGTCGTCACCAGCATGATTCTCGCCCTTCGCTCTCGTGTAGGCTACCGTTCGGTGCACTCATAGGAATGATCACCATTCCCTCACTCTCCGTAACCATCGCGGCGGACAGTGGACTGCAATTCAAGCGGCGCATTTTCTCCCAGCCGCTCAGCCCGGAAGAGTAGACAGGCCCTTTCCATGAGTCGTCCGATACACCGGAGTCCGGCATGAAGTTGTGGATGCTGACTTCGGTCACCGGAGTCATTCTGGTCGCGTGCATCGTCGAGCTGCTGCGTCGGCGCAAGCTCAAGGAGAAGTACGCGTTCCTCTGGGTGATCACCGGACTGGTGATCATTCCGCTCGGATTCTTCCCGAGGGTGCTCGACTCCGTCGCCCGCGCCGTGGGCGTCGCGTCGGGTGTCAGCCTCATCCTGTTCCTGAGCGTGGCGTTCCTGTTCATCGTCTGCCTCCAGCTCAGCTGGGAGGTCGGCCACCTCGAGGAGGAGGGCCGGACGCTCTCGGAGGAGGTCGCGCTGTTGCGACTGGACGTGCAGGAGCTGCGGTCGCAGGCAGCGGCCGCCCAGGAGACGCCGACCGCGCAGACGCGCGCCGGGGAGACGGCCGACTCGGCGGAGCAGGGAGGCGGCAAGTGATCGACGGCAAGCGCGTACTGATCATCATGCCCGCGTGGAACGAGGCCGACGGCGTCGCCGACGTCGTCAAGGAGGTCCACACCACGCTGCCGGGCGTCGACGTCCTGGTCGTCGACGACGGCTCCGCCGACAACACCTCCGCGGTGGCCCGTGCCGCCGGCGCGACCGTGATGACCCTGCCGTACAACCTCGGCGTCGGCGGTGCCATGCGCGCCGGCTACCGCTACGCGCACGACCGCGGCTACGACGTCGCCATCCAGGTCGACGCCGACGGCCAGCACGACCCGCGCAACGTCCCCGAGCTGCTGGCCCGTCTCGGCCGCTCCGACCTGGTCATCGGCGCGCGCTTCGCCGGCACCGGGGAGTACGAGACCCGCGGCCCCCGCAAGTGGGCCATGCTCGTCCTCGCCTTCTGGCTCTCCCGCATGGCCAAGTCGAAGCTCACCGACGTGACCTCCGGCTTCCGCGCCTGCAACCGCGACCTCATCGACGTCTTCGCGCACTGGTACCCCGTCGAGTACCTCGGCGACACCGTCGAGAGCACCATCGCCGTGGTCCGGGCCGGCTACCGCATCGAGCAGGTCCCCGTGGCCATGCGTCCGCGCGCCACCGGCACGCCCAGCCAGTCGCCCTGGAAGGCCACGATGTACCTCGGCCGGATCGGGATGATCCTGCTGCTCGCGCTCAGCCGGCGGTCCGCCCTCGGCCCCGCGCGGAAGGGCAAGTGACCGCTGTGGACACGCTCGACATCATGCTGCCGCACTACGGCGACACCGGTCTCCTCCAGGCCGCCGTGCGCAGCGTGCTCGACCAGACCGACAAGGACTGGCGGCTGACCGTCGTCGACGACGGCCGCGAGGAGGGCGTACCCGAGTGGTTCGCCTCCCTCGGCGACAGCCGGGTGCGCTACGAGCGCAACGAGCGGAACCTCGGCATCACCAAGAACTTCCGCAAGTGCGTGGAGCTGGTGGAGTCCACCCACTTCACCATGCTCGGCAGCGACGACCTGCTGCTGCCGGACTACGTGGCCACGATCCGCGCGGCCGTGGCCGCCGAGCCCGGCGCGGCGATCTACCAGCCGGGCGTCGAGGTCATCGACGAGCACGGCAACCCCTCCACCACCCTGGGCGACGAGGTCAAGCGGCGGCTGTACGCGCCGAAGAACGACGGCCGCCGGCTGGTCCTGTCGGGCGAGCCGCTCGCCGCGAACCTGCTGGGCGGGAACTGGCTGTACTTCCCCTCGATCGCCTGGCGCGCCGACGTCGTCAAGGAGATCAGCTTCCGCGAGGACCTCTCGGTCATCCAGGACCTGGCGCTGATCATCGAGCTGATCCGGCGCGGCGAGAAGCTGGTGGTGGACCCGGCGACGGCGTTCCGCTACCGCCGCCACTCCGGCAGCCTCTCCTCGGCCGAGGCCATGACGGGCGCCCGCTTCGGCGAGGCCGTGCGCTTCTTCAACGAGGTCGCCGACGAACTCGACCGGCACGGCTGGCCGAAGGCCGCGAAGGCGGCCCGCCGGCACCTGTCCATGCGTCTGCACGCGCTGACGCTGCTCCCCGGGGCCCTGCGGCACCGCCAGTCGGCCGCCGTACGCCGCCTGCTCGGCTACGCCCTGACCTCCACTCCGTGAACGTCCTCCCGGGGCGGCCGGACGCGGTCCGGCCGCCCCGCTGAACCTCCCCTGGTAGCCACATGACTCCTACGCAAGCAGCAGATCGGCCCGCCGTACCCCGGTTCAGCATCATCGTGCCGGCGTACGGCGTCGAGGCGTTTCTGCGCGACTGCCTCGACTCCGTGCTGAGCCAGTCCTTCGGGGACTTCGAGGTCATCGCCGTCAACGACGCCTCGCCCGACGCCTGCGGCGAGATCATGGACGAGTACGCGGCCCTGGACGAGCGGGTCGTGGCGGTCCAGCTCACCGCCAACGTCGGTCTGGGCCGCGCCCGGAACGTCGGCATGACCCGCGCCCGGGGCACGTACCTGCTCTTCCTGGACAGCGACGACACCATGCTGCCCGGGTCCCTCCAGGCGATCGCCCGGCGCCTGGAGGAGACCGAGGACCCCGACCTGCTGGTCTTCGACTACTCCCGCACCCACTGGGACGGTCGGATCACCCCCAACGCCAAGGCCGCGGTGCTGGCCGAGAGCCCCCGCGGCGCCTTCGCGCTGGACGAGAAGCCCGAGCTCCTCGGCCTGCTCCAGGTGGCCTGGAACAAGGCGTACCGCCGTGCGTTCGTGGAGCGCTGGGGCTTCGAGTACCCCACGGGCTACTACGAGGACACCCCCTGGACCTATCCGGTCATGGTCGCCGCCGAGCGGATCGCCGTCCTGCCCCGGGTCTGCGTCCACTACCGCCAGCGGCGCCAGGGCAGCATCCTGCACAGCCGCAGCCGCAAGCACTTCGACGTCTTCGACCAGTACGAGCTGGTCTTCGCGTTCCTGGCCGCGCACCCGGAGTTCGAGCGCTGGCACGGCGCGCTCTACGAGCGGATGACCACGCACTTCCGGGTGATCGAGCGCTCCCCCGGCCGGCTCCCCGACGACGCCCGCGAGGAGTTCCGCACCCGCTTCCTGGCCGCCGAGCGCGCCCACCGCCCCGCCGGCCACGTCGCGCCGCAGAGCTCGACGTCCACGGCCCGCAAGGTCGCCACCCGCCTCCCCGTGCCGCTGCGGAAGGTCGCCCGCGGCGCCTACCGCTCGGCCCGCAGGCTCCGCGCCGCCCCGCGCACCCTGCGCAAGCCGCTGCGCACGGCGGTCCTGGCCGGCTACTACCGCGCCCAGCGCATGCTCCCGGTCCAGAACGACGTCGCCGTCTTCGCCGCGTACTGGAACACCGACTACGCCTGCAACCCGGCGGCGATCCACCAGAAGCTCCTCGAACTGGCCCCCAAGGTCAAGGCGACCTGGATCCTCAAGCCCGGTTCGCGCAACACCCCGCCGCCCGGCACGAACGTCGTCCACCCCGGCTCCTTCGGCTTCTGGCGCGCCATGGCCCGGGGCAAGTACTTCGTGAACAACGTGAATTTCCCCACCCGGGTCGTCAAGCGGCCCGGGCAGATCCACGTGCAGACCCACCACGGCACCCCGCTGAAGCGGATGGGCGTCGACCTGGCCGAGTTCCCGGTCGCGCAGGGCGACCTCGACCTGCCGACGCTGATGCAGCGGGTGGACCGCTGGGACTACAGCATCTCGGCGAACAGCTTCACCACCGCCATCTGGGACCGCGCCTACCCCGCCGAGTACACCCCGCTGGACTACGGCTACCCGCGCAACGACGTCCTCGTCCACGCCACCGAGGAGGACCGGGCGAAGGCCCGCGCCAAGCTCGGCGTGGCCCCCGGCTCGACGGTCGTCCTCTACGCCCCGACCCACCGCGACTACCACGGCACCCCCCGCCCCCTGCTGGACCTGGAGCGCTTCGCCCACCGGCTCGGCGAGGACTACACCGTGCTGTCCCGCGCGCACTACTTCCACCTGGACGCCCCGGACGCCGGCGGCCCCGCGGCCCACGGCGTCCTCGACGTCAGCGGCCACCCGTCGGTCGAGGAGCTGTACCTCGCGGCCGACTGCCTGCTGACGGACTACTCCTCACTGATGTTCGACTACGCCCACCTGGACCGGCCCATCGTGGTCTTCGCCAACGACTGGGAGGTCTACCGCGCCACCCGCGGGACCTACTTCGACATCCACGTCGAATCTCCGGGCCCCGTGGTGGAAACCGAGGAGGACCTGCTCGACGTCTTCCTCTCCGGACGATGGTCGGACGAGGCGTCCGCCACGGCGCGGGCGGCGTTCCGCAGACGTTTCTGTGAGTTCGACGACGGCTTCGCGGCGGAGCGTGTGGTGCGGAAGGTCTTCCTGAACCAGGAGAATGTACCGCCGGTGGCGCTCCCACCGGAGCGCCCGAGCCCTCCCGCACGAGGCTAGAGCTACCGTGTCCGGCGAGCCCGGCCGCCGCCGTCACGCACGAACACTTTGAGGAAAGGCGCAGTACCCCCATGCCTCCCCGCCTGTCAGTAGTCGTTCCCGTTTACAACGTGGAGCTCTTTCTCGACGAGTGTCTGCAGTCACTCGTCGACCAGACCTTCACCGACTGGGAAGCCATCGTCGTCGATGACGGTTCCTCCGATGGCAGCCTCGCGATCGCGCGGCGCTGGGCGGCGGAGGACGCGCGTTTCCGTGTGGTCGAGCAGGAGAACAAGGGACTGGGCCCGGCGCGCAACACCGGGGTGGCCCATCTCACCCCCGGTACGGAGTTCCTCGCGTTCGTCGACAGCGACGACATCGTGCTCCCGGACGCCTACGAACGCTGCGTCGCCAGCCTGGAGGAGACCGGCTCCGACTTCGTCAGCGGCAACGTCAACCTCCTCAAGGCCGGCGAGGTCCTTCCCTCGCCGCTGCACGAGAAGCGCCTGGGCAAGAGCCGCACCCGGACGCACATCACCCGGGACAAGGCCCTCGTCTACGACCGCACCGCCTGGAACAAGGTCTTCCGCCGGTCGTTCTGGGACCGTCACGCCTTCGAGTTCCCCGGCATCCTCTACGAGGACGCGCCGGTCACCCTCCCGGCGCACTTCCGGGCCTCCTCGGTGGACGTGCTCGGCGACCCGATCTACCTCTGGCGCCAGCGGACCGGCGGCGCCCCGTCGATCACCCAGCGCCGCACCGAGCCGGTCAACGTCCGCGACCGCATCCGCTCCTGTGACTCCGTGAGCCGCTTCCTGGCCTCCCAGCCCGGCGAGGCGTACGCGGAGCACAAGCGCTGGTACGACGAGATCTTCATCAGCGACGAGCTGCCCCTCTTCATGGGCGTCCTCGACGAGGCCGGCGACGAGTTCCGCACGCTCTTCATGTCCGGGGCCGCCGACTTCCTCAGCCGGGTCGACCCGCGGATCATGCCCCGGCTGACGGTCTCCCTGCGGCTGAAGTGCCACCTGATCTCCGAAGGGCGGCTGGAGGAGCTCCTCGACCTCCTCGCCTTCGAGCGCGAGACCGGCCGCGCGGTGCCCGTGACCCGCCAGGGGCTGCGCCACTTCGCCGACTACCCCGTCATCGACCGGGCCAAGGGCGAGGTCCCGCGCCAGGTCCTGCGGGTGGACTCCGACTTCTCGGCGCGCGCCCGCGTCGAGGAGGTGAGCTGGCGCGGCGGCCGGCTGCACATCGACGGCCACGCCTACATCCGCAACCTGGCGGCCGAGAAGCCCAAGCCCGCGCTGCGCGTCCTGATGCTGCGCGAGACCGGCAGCCGGCGCACGGTCCTGGTCCGGCCCAGCCGGACGCAGGCGCCCCGGGCCACCCAGACGTCGGGCCAGTCGCTGCACAACTACGACTGGTCGGGCTTCGCCCTCGACCTCGACCCGGGCAAGCTCAAGGCCCGCGGCGGCTGGCGCGACGGCGTCTGGCGGCTGACCGTCGCCACCGTGCAGCAGGGCGTGGTGCGCCGCACCCGCCTCAAGGCCGGCGAGAGCGGCAGCGCCGAGAGCCCCGCCCAGTTCTGGGTGGAGGACGACGTCCGCGTCGTGCCGTACGTCCTGGACAGCCACCTCTACGTCCGCGTCGACCGGGTGCGCGCCCGGCTGACCGGGCACCGTGCCGTGGACGGCGCGATCGAGCTGACCGGTGTCCTCGGCCACGAGGCCGTGGCGCCCGGCGCGGGCGGCACGCTCCGCCTGACGCACGGGACCTCCGGCGCCACGCTGGAGTACCCGGTCACCCGGACGGCCGCCGCCTCCGGCGCCCAGGAGTTCTCCGTACGGGTCCCGCTCGCGGACCTGGACGTCGAGGGCCGCGACTCGGAGAACCCCGAGGTCACCGACAAGTGGTCGGCCGAGCTGGTCCTCGCCGGCAAGCGGAAGTTCCCGGTCGCCGTCGACGACAGGCACGGCGACCTGGGCCGCCAGCACCCCGTCACCGCCGACGCCACCGCCCCCTGGGGCACCCGGGCGATCGCCGTGACCAACGACGGCATCGGCCGGCTCGTGCTGCGCACCCAGCCGGTCCAGCCCATGGTCGGCGGCATCACCGTCACCCCCGAGGGACGGATCGTCCTGGAGGGCTCCGTGCCCGCCACGGTCGACGAGCCGGTCGAGCTGGTGCTGCGTCACAGCCGCCACGCGGAGGAGCACGCCCACCCGGTCACCGTCGAGGACGGCGTCTTCCGCGCCGACTTCCTGCCCGTTCCCACCGGGATCACCGAGGTCCCGCTGCGCCAGGGCCGCTGGTACCTCTTCGCCCGCACCGCCGAGAGCCGCTTCGAGGTGCCGCTGCGGGTCGTGCCCGCCTCCCTCGGCGAACTGCCGGTCGGCTTCACCGTCCGCGGCCGCGACTACACCCTCACCCACCGGTTCTACGACCGGCTGCTGGTCGAGGCGGCCCCCGACCTCGGCACCGAGGAGTTCGGCTGGTACCGCCAGCGGGAACTGCGCACCACGCTGTACACCGAGGCGCGCACCGCGCCACTGCGGGACACCGTGCTGTACGCCTCCTTCTCCGGCCGCCAGTTCTCCGACTCGCCGCGCGCGGTCTACGAGGAGCTGCTGCGGCAGGGCTCGGAGCTGGAGCACGTGTGGGTCGTGGAGGACCGCCGGGCGCACATCCCGGAGGGCGTCAAGGTCATCCGCCGCTGGAGCCGGGAGTGGTACGAGGCCCTGGGCCGCAGCCGCTTCATCGTCACCAACACCCATCTGCCGCACTGGATCAGGCGCCGTGAGGGCCAGGTGATCGTGCAGACCTGGCACGGCACCCCGCTCAAGCGGATCGGCCACGACATCGACAGCGTGCAGTTCGCGGACCGCAAGTACCTCTCCAAGGTGGCCGAGGAGACTCCGAGCTGGAGCTTCCTCATCTCCCCCAACCGTTTCTCGACGCCGATCATGAAGCGGGCGTTCCAGTACGAGGGGGAGGTCCTGGAGTCCGGTTACCCGCGCAACGACGTCCTGCTGTCGGACAAGACGGAGGACCTGGCGCGCGCGGTGCGCGAGCGCATCGGTCTGCCGGAGGGCAAGAAGGTCGTGCTGTACGCGCCGACCTGGCGGGACGACCAGTTCTACCAGGCGGGCAACTACAAGTTCGATCTGCGCCTGGACGTCGAGAAGGCCGCCGCGCGGCTGGGCGAGGACCACGTCCTGCTGGTCCGCAAGCACTCGAACATCGTCGACGCCGTCCCCGGCGCGGGCGACGGCTTCGTCTACGACGTCTCCAGCTACCCCGACATCGCCGAACTGTTCCTGATCACCGACGTGCTGATCACGGATTACTCCTCCCTGATGTTCGACTTCGCGAACACGGGCCGGCCGATGCTGTTCTTCACGTACGACCTCGAGTACTACCGGGACCAGCTCCGCGGCTTCTACTTCGACTTCGAGAAGCGGGCTCCCGGCCCCCTGCTCCAGACCTCCGACGAACTCATCGAGGCGCTGAGCGACATCGAGCGCATCAGCGGCCGCTACACCGAGGCGTACGGTGAGTTCCGGGACGTCTTCTGCGACCTCGACGACGGCCACGCCTCCGAGCGCGTGATCACGCGGATGCTGGAGCTGGCGTACCCCGACCGAACGTCCCCCGACCCCGCGGAGAAGCGTTGAGACTGCCGACCATTCCCTACGTCAGCGAACGGCTGGAACGGATCCCGGCTCAGCGGCGGCTGCCCCTCGCGGTGTACGCGGTCACTCAGCTGATCTTCCTGGTCTGGTGGGCCGCCTTCTACCCGGGCGGGATGAGTTACGACTCCATCTCGTACGTCTGGCACGTCACCACCGGTCACTGGATGTCGAACCACTCGGTGGCCTATGACGGCCTGGTGTGGCTCTCGCTCCAGATCACGGGTGACCTCGCCGCGCTCACGCTCCTGCAGTCCGTGGCGATGGCCGCGTCCCTCGCCTATGTGACGGTGACGCTCCGCCGGTTCGGGGTGCGGGGCAAGTGGAGCGCCACGGCGGCGATCGCGTGCGCGGTGCTGCCCTCAATCGGCACCTTCACCGTGTACGTGTGGAAGGACGTGCCCTTCGCCATCGGCGGGATCCTCGCCTTCGGCGCGGCCGGCCGGCTCGCGGCCCGGCGCATGCGGGGCGAGGAGTCCGTCCGCGACAAGGCGTTCCGCAACGAGATCGCGGTCCTCTTCCTCGGCTTCGTGTGCATGGGGATCTTCCGGAACAACGGCCTGCTCGTCGCGGTCATCGCGGTGCCGGTGCTGCTGCTCGTGCTGCCGAGGATGCGGCGCTGGCTGCTGTTCGCGACGGTCGTCCCGGTGGTCATCGCGGCGGGGCTCAACACGGTGGTCTACCCGGCCCTGGGCGTGCAGACGCCGACCAAGGACCAGGTGTACGCGATGAACTACGCGGACATCGCCGTGGTCTACGGCAAGGTTCCGCAGACCTTCACCAAGGCCGACAAGGAGCTGATGGCGAAGGTCGCCCCGCTGGACCACTGGAGCGGCCGGGCGGCGAACTGCTACAACGCCGACTGGGCGATGAAGAAGCCCATGGACCGCAAGGCGGCGGCGCGGCTCAACAGCGAGCTGATCGACCTGTGGGTGCGGACCATGAAGCGCACCCCGGACCAGATGATCGCGGCGCGGCTGTGCCGCTCGCACATCGCCTGGTCGCCGTTCCCCGGGCCGAGGGAGCTGATGGGCCATACGCTGATCAGCCCGCCGTCGGTGCCGAAGAACCTCTTCGGCTGGGCGGACTGGAACGACGAGATGCGGGACAGCCCGTACCGTCCGCTGCTGAAGATCCGTCCGCTGGCGGAGCCGCTGAACGACGCCGCGTACTTCACCTGGATGGCCAGCAAGACGCCGCAGCTGCAGTGGCTGCTGTTCCGGGGCGCGATCTGGTGCTACGCCGCCTACGCGGTCGTCCTGTGGTTCTCCCGCCGCAACCGGACCTGGACGCCGCTCGCGCTGGTGGCGATCCCGCTGGCGCTGCAGCTGACGGTGGTGGCGGCGAACCCGGCCCCGCTGGCGCGCTACATGTTCGCCCCGATGTTCATCGGCATCCTGACGATCCCGCTGATTGGCGCGAAGCCGCGCTTCGGGAAGCAGGGCACGCGGAAGGCGGCGGCCGCGGAGCCGACGCAGGAGCGCGACCCGGAGCCCGAACCGGAACGGGTGCACTGACAGCTCCCTGATCCGACGAGGGGCCCGGCCGGCGACGGCCGGGCCCCTCGTCGTTCGCCGGGCGCTCCCGGCACCGCGAGACGAAACGGCGCCGCGCCGGACTCCGTGGGGAATCCGGCGCGGCGCCGACGCTCTGCCCGGGGCGGGCGGGAGGCTAGAACGGGTCGAAGTCGTCGAACTCGCGCTGCGCCTCGTCCCGTTCGGCGTCCCGGTCGCGGCGGCGCTGCGCCGCCGGGCGCGGGGCCTCCAGGCGGTGGTCCTCACCACGGCGGCCGAGCATCTCGGCGCCGGCCATCATCGTGGGCTCCCAGTCGAAGACGACCGCGTTCTCCTCGGAGCCGATGGCGACGCCGTCGCCGGCGCGGGCGCCCGCCTTCATCAGGGCGTCCTCGACGCCGAGGCGGTTGAGGCGGTCGGCGAGGTAGCCGACGGCCTCGTCGTTGTTGAAGTCGGTCTGGCGGACCCAGCGCTCCGGCTTCTCGCCGCGCACCCGGTAGACGTCCTCGTCGCCGTCGTACGTGACCGTGAAGCCGGTGTCGTCGACCGCCTTCGGGCGGATGACGATCCGGGTCGCCTCCTCCTTCGGCTTGGCCGCGCGCGAGGTCGCCACGATCTCGGCCAGGGCGAAGGAGAGCTCCTTCAGGCCGGTACGCGCCACGGCGGACGCTTCGTAGACGGTGTAGCCGCGGGCCTCCAGGTCCGGGCGGATCATCTCCGCGAGGTCCTGGCCGTCCGGGATGTCGATCTTGTTGAGGACGACGATCCGGGGCCGGTCGTCGAGGCCGCCGTACTGCCTCAGCTCCTCCTCGATGACGTCGAGGTCGGAGACCGGGTCGCGGTCGGACTCCAGCGTCGCCGTGTCCAGGACGTGCACCAGCACCGAGCAGCGCTCGACGTGGCGCAGGAACTCCAGGCCGAGGCCGCGGCCCTGGCTGGCGCCCGGGATCAGGCCGGGAACGTCGGCGATCGTGTAGACCGTCGAGCCGGCGGTGACGACGCCCAGGTTCGGGACGAGCGTGGTGAAGGGGTAGTCCGCGATCTTCGGCTTGGCGGCCGAGAGGACGGAGATGAGGGAGGACTTGCCGGCGCTGGGGTAGCCCACGAGCGCCACGTCGGCGACGGTCTTCAGCTCCAGGACGATGTCGCCCAGGTCGCCGGGCTCGCCGAGCAGCGCGAAGCCGGGCGCCTTGCGCCGCGCGGAGGCGAGCGCCGCGTTGCCGAGGCCGCCGCGGCCGCCCTGGGCGGCGACGTACGTCGTGCCCTCGCCGACCAGGTCCGCGAGGACGTTGCCCTGCTTGTCGAGGACGACGGTGCCGTCGGGCACGGTCAGGACGAGGTCCTGGCCGTCCTTGCCGGAGCGGTTGCCGCCCTCGCCGGGCTTGCCGTTGGTCGCCTTGCGGTGCGGCGAGTGGTGATATTCGAGGAGCGTGGTGACGGACTGGTCGACGACCAGGATCACATCGCCGCCACGGCCGCCTGTGCCACCGTCCGGGCCGCCGAGCGGCTTGAACTTCTCCCGGTGAACGGAGGCGCAGCCGTGGCCTCCGTTACCCGCGGCGACGTGCAGCTCGACGCGGTCCACGAAGGTGGTCATGGGTGTGCCTCCATTTACTTACGTACGGAATGTCTATCTAGTAACACGCGAAAGGCGGACCCGCTTCCCGTTACGGGAAGTGAGGTCCGCCTCCGCAAAAGAACCGATCAGGCGACCGGAACGATGTTCACGACCTTGCGGCCACGGTGGGTGCCGAACTGCACCGCACCGGCGTTGAGGGCGAACAGCGTGTCGTCGCCGCCGCGGCCGACGCCCGCGCCCGGGTGGAAGTGGGTGCCACGCTGGCGGACCAGGATCTCACCGGCGTTGACGACCTGACCGCCGAAGCGCTTCACGCCGAGCCGCTGAGCGTTGGAGTCGCGACCGTTCCGAGTGGACGATGCGCCCTTCTTGTGTGCCATCTCTCCTCAGTCCCTTACTTCGCAGCCGTGGGGATGCCGGTGACCTTGATCGCCGTGTACTGCTGGCGGTGGCCCTGGCGACGGCGGTAGCCGGTCTTGTTCTTGTAGCGAAGGATGTCGATCTTCGCGCCCTTGTGGTGGTCCACGACCTCGGCCGTGACCTTGATACCGGCCAGGACCCACGGGTCGCTGGTCACGGCGTCGCCGTCGACAACGAGCAGGGTCGAGAGCTCGACCGTGTCGCCAACCTTGGCAGTGGAAATCTTGTCAACCTCAACGATGTCGCCGACAGCAACCTTGTGCTGGCGACCACCGCTGCGCACGATGGCGTACACGCGGATCTCTCTCTCACTCGGGAACGGACCCCTGATGCCAGCCGCTCACACGGGCCGAGGCCCGCGGTGATCCGGAAGTGGACGAGCGGCCTCTCCCGACGGACGGGAGGAGGGTGCTCAGGGGAGTGGCACGTCATACGACACGCCGACGGTCAAGGTTACGGGCCGGTGCCGCAAGGGGTCAAATTCGGCGGACCGTACCGCTTCGGCCCCGCGGGGCGCCCGGGGGCGCCCCGCACGGGCCGGGCGTCACGCCTCGGCGGTCTCGGCGGTCTCGGCGGTCTCGGCGACGAAGCCGCGCAGCCAGGCGCGGAACTCGGGGCCGAGGTCCTCGCGCTCGCACGCGAGGCGGACGATCGCCCGGAGGTAGTCGCCGCGGTCGCCCGTGTCGTAGCGGCGCCCCTTGAACACCACGCCGTGGACGGGTCCGCCCACGGACTCGTCACGCGCCAGGGTCTCCAGGGCGTCGGTCAGCTGGATCTCCCCGCCACGGCCGGGCTCGGTCCGGCCCAGCACGCCGAAGACGGCCGGGTCCAGGACGTAGCGGCCGATGACGGCGTAGCTGCTCGGCGCGTCGGCCGGGTCCGGCTTCTCCACCAGGCCGGTGACCCGCACGACGTCGGCGTCCTCGGTCATCTCGACGGCGGCGCAGCCGTAGAGGTGGATCTGGGCCGGGTCCACCTCCATCAGGGCGACGACGCTGCCGCCGCGCCGGGTCAGGACCTCCAGCATCCGGGCGAGCAGCGGGTCACGGGGGTCGATCAGGTCGTCGCCGAGGAGGACCGCGAACGGCTCGTCGCCGACGTGCGGGGCCGCGCAGAGCACGGCGTGGCCGAGGCCGCGGGGGTCGCCCTGGCGGACGTAGTGCATGGTGGCGAGCTCGCTCGACTCCTGCACCTTCGCCAGGCGCTCCTCGTCACCCTTGCGGGTGAGGGCGGACTCCAGCTCGTGGTTGCGGTCGAAGTGGTCCTCGAGGGGGCGCTTGTTGCGCCCCGTCACCATCAGGACGTCCTCCAGACCGGCCGACACCGCCTCCTCCACCACGTACTGGATGGCCGGCTTGTCGACGACCGGCAGCATCTCCTTGGGAGTCGCCTTGGTCGCCGGCAAGAACCGCGTGCCCAGACCGGCGGCAGGGATGACGGCCTTGCGGACGCGCGTGGTGGGGATGTTGTTCATCGGGCTGGTTCCTGTTTTCCGAATCGTGTCAAAGCCGTGTGGGCCGTCCTCGGGCGAGGACGGCCCACACGGGCCGGCTGCGTCGGTGCCCCGTCAGTCCTGCGTGGGGGCGGCGGTCTTCTTGGCAGCCGTCTTCTTGGCGGTCGTCGTCTTCTTGGCAGCCGTCTTCTTGGCCGTCGTCGTCTTCTTGGCGGCGGTCTTCTTGGCGGTCGTCGTCGTCTTCTTGGCGGCCTTGCGGGCCGTCTTCTTGGCCGGGGCGGGAGCCTCGGCCTCGACGTCGGCCTCGGCCGCCTCGGTCACGGGAGCGGCCGGCGACTCGACCACCACGACGGCGGCCTCCTCGGCGCCCGTCGGGGACCCGGCGGGCGCGGTGACCTTGCGGACCACCCGGCGACGGGCCTTCGGCGGGGCGGCCACGGGGGCCTCCTCGACGACCGGCTCGGGCGCGGCCTCCACGACCGGCTCGGGCGCGGGCTCCGCGGCGGGTGCCACGGGCTCGGCCTCGACGACCGGCGCCGGGGCCGGGGAACCGGCAGGTGCCGTCGCCTTGCGGGTCGCACGGCGGCGGGCCTTCGGCGGGGCGGCCACGGGGGCCTCCTCGACGACCGGCTCCGGCTCGACGACGGGCGCGGCCTCCACGACCGGCTCCGGCTCGACGACCGGCGCGGGCTCGACGACCGGCGGACCGGCCGGCGCGGAGACCTTGCGGGTCGCACGGCGGCGGCCACGGCCGCGGGTGGCGGCGGCCTCGGCCTCGGCGGCGCTGCTGTACAGCTCCTCGTCGGGGCGGAAGGGCTCGGCCACGGCGACCGGAGCGGCGACCTCGGCGGCCAGCTCGGCCTCCGTCTCGACCGTCTCGGTCTCCTCCGGCTCGGCCGTCGCGGCGCTCTCGACGTGCTCGTGCTCGTGCTCGTGGTGCTCCGCGCCACCGCGGCCGCGCTTCTTGGCGCGCTTGCCGCCACCGCCGCCGCCGGGGGCGGTCGGCTGCTCCATGTGGACGATCACACCGCGGCCGTTGCAGTGGACGCAGGTCTCGGAGAAGGACTCCAGGAGGCCCTGGCCGACCCGCTTGCGGGTCATCTGGACCAGGCCGAGCGAGGTGACCTCGGCCACCTGGTGCTTGGTCCGGTCCCGGCCCAGGCACTCCAGGAGACGGCGCAGCACCAGGTCGCGGTTGGACTCCAGGACCATGTCGATGAAGTCGATGACGACGATGCCGCCCAGGTCGCGCAGCCGGAGCTGGCGCACGATCTCCTCGGCCGCTTCGAGGTTGTTCCTTGTCACGGTCTCCTCGAGGTTGCCGCCCTGGCCGGTGAACTTGCCGGTGTTGACGTCGACGACGATCATCGCCTCGGTCTTGTCGATCACCAGCGAGCCGCCGCTCGGCAGCCAGACCTTGCGGTCCAGCGCCTTCATCAGCTGCTCGTCGATCCGGTACGTCGCGAAGACGTCGACCTCGCTCGTCCACTTGGACAGGCGGTCGGTCAGGTCCGGGGCGACGTGGTTCACGTACCCGTGGATGGTCTCCCAGGCGTCGTCACCGCTGACGATGACCTTGGAGAAGTCCTCGTTGAAGATGTCGCGGACGACGCGGACGGTCATGTCCGGCTCGCCGTAGAGGAGGGTCGGCGCGTTGGTCGCGCCGCCGCTCTTGGCCCTCTTCTGGATCTCTTCCCACTGCCCCTGCAGACGCTCGACGTCACGGCGCAGCTCGTCCTCGCTCGCGCCCTCGGCGGCGGTGCGCACGATGACGCCCGCGTCCTCGGGGACGATCTTCTTGAGGATGGTCTTCAGCCGGGCCCGCTCGGTGTCCGGGAGCTTGCGGCTGATGCCGGTCATGGAGCCCTCGGGGACGTACACGAGGTAGCGCCCGGGCAGGGACACCTGGCTCGTCAGACGCGCGCCCTTGTGGCCGATCGGGTCCTTCGTCACCTGGACGAGGACGGACTGGCCGGACTTGAGGGCGGTCTCGATGCGGCGCGGCCCGTGGGCCATGCCGAGCGCCTCGAAGTTGACCTCACCGGCGTACAGGACGGCGTTGCGGCCCTTGCCGATGTCGACGAAGGCGGCCTCCATGGACGGCAGCACGTTCTGGACCTTGCCCAGGTAGACGTTGCCGACGTACGAGGTGGCCTGCTCCTTGTTGACGTAGTGCTCGACGAGCACGTCGTCTTCCAGGACGCCGATCTGGGTGCGCTCGCCGTTCTGGCGGACGACCATGACGCGCTCGACGGCCTCGCGGCGGGCCAGGAACTCGGCCTCGGTGATGATCGGGACGCGGCGGCGGCCCTGCTCGCGGCCCTCGCGGCGGCGCTGCTTCTTCGCCTCCAGACGCGTGGAGCCCTTGATGGACTGCACCTCGTCGGACGGCTCGGTCTTCTCGCGCGCCGGGCGGGGCTCGCGGACCTTGACGACCGTACGGACGCCGTCGTCCTCGCCCGCCTCGGTCTCGCCGGAGGCGTCACCGCTGCGGCGGCGACGGCGGCGACGGCGACGGGAGCTGCTGCTGCCGGACGCGGAACCGCTTTCGTCGTCGTCGCTGTCGGCGTCGGACTCGTCCTCGGACTCCTCGTCCTCGGCGTGGGGCTCCTCCGCCTCCTCGGCCTCGTCGGGCTCCTCCGTCTCGGCGAGCTCGCCACGGCGACGGCGACGGCCGCCCCGGCGGCGACGGCGGGACGGGCGGTCCTCGTACTCGTCGGTGTCGTCGGCCTCGGCCTCGGGCTCCTCCGCCTCGACCTCGGGCTCGTCGGCCACCGTGGCCGGCACGGGCTCGACGGCGACGGGCTCGGCCTCCGCGGCGGGCTCGCCACGGCGGCGACGGCGGCGACGGCCGGCGGGCTCGGGTCGCTCGACCGTCTCGGCGACCGGCTCGGGGGTCTCGACGGTCTCTTCCTCGTCCGGCTCCTCCACGGCCTCGGCGGCGGCCGCGGCTGCCGCGGTCTCCGGGGTCTGGAACATCGGCTCGGTGAAGACCGGGGCCTGGAAGACGGCGACGGCGGGGCGCGCGGCCCGGCGACCGCGCGAGGTCTCCTCGGCCTTGGGGGCGACGACCGGCTCGGCGGTGAACTGCGGCGAGACGGCGCGGCGGCGGGTACGGCCGCGGGTGGCGGCCTTCTCGGCGGCGGCGACCTCGGGCTCGTCGGCGGTGATCTGCTCGACGGTCTCCTGCGGCAGGGTCTCGCCGGCCGGAGCGGCGGGGGCCTCGGGCGAGGTGGCCTGGCGGGTGGCGCGACGGCGGGTCCGCGGCGCGGGCGCGGCGGACTCCTCGGCCGGCGCCTCCTGCACGGGTGCGGCCTCGACGGGCGCCTCGGCGACGGCGGTCTCCGCGGCCGGCTCGACGGGCTGCTCGGCCGGGGCCTCGGGCGAGGTGGCCTTGCGGGTGGCACGACGGCGGGTCCGCGGCGCGGGCGCGGCAGGCTCCTCGGCCGGCGCCTCCTGCACGGGTGCGGCCTCGACCGGCGCCTCGGCGGGCGTCACGGCGACGGCCTCGGCGGGCTGCTCGGCGGAGGTGGCCTTGCGGGTGGCACGGCGACGGGTCCGCGGCGCGGGCGCGGCGGACTCCTCGGCCGGGGTCTCCGGCGCGGCAGCCTCGGCCGGCGCCGCGGCGACGGCCTCGGCGGGCTGCTCGGCGGGCGCCTCGGCGGAGGTGGCCTTACGGGTGGCACGACGGCGGGCGCGCGGCGCGGGCGCGGCGGGCTCCTCGGCCGGGGTCTCCTGCGGGGCGGCCGCTACGGGCGCCTCGGCGGGCGTCTCCACGGCGGCTTCGGTGGTGGTGTCCGCGGCGACCGGGGGTCCGGCCGGCCGGGAGGCTGCGCGGCGCCTGCGGCGCGGCGGCAGCTTGTCACCAGGTGCGTTGTTGTTCTCTTCGTTCGGCTCGAGCATGCGGGGTTTCTCCCGTCACGCTCCCGGGCGCCGCGTCTTGGTCCGGTCCGGCGGCACGATCGCGCGAGATGCGCGGTGCCGCCGTCCGGGGCGCGGGCGCCGCACGGGAGCTGATGTCTGGCTCGCCGGTTCCCTACGCGTGGTGCGTACGGCCTGGCGAAAGTCTCCTGGTCTGTGCGCTGCCCGACCCAGGTGGCTCCCGAGTGCCAGGGCTGCGCTACAACGACCGCTCCCTACGCGGTACCGGCACCCGGCGCCGTCGCTGAGGCGGTCGCGGCGGCCTTGGGTGGAGCGGCCGTGACTGCCTCGCGGTCGGGCGCGAGCGGGTCGGTCACCGTGCCGGACTCCTCGTCGAAGAGCCCCTGCGCCAGCCTGGTCACCGCAGCGGGGACCGGCGGCGCCAGGTCGGCCACAGCTCGGAGACCGGACAGGACGTCGTCGGGTCGCACGGCAGGTGTCACGTGCCGAACAACCAGCCGCAGTATCGCACAGGCATTGTCCAGCGGCCTATCAGCCAGGGAACGTGCCTGTGGATGATCCGCGACGAGGTCGGCGACGGCGGAACGGGCGTCGAAGGTGCGGATGCCGTTCTTGGTCTTGCGTCGGACTTCCACGGTTTCGGCGGCGAGGAAGGCCTCGACGGCCTTCGTCACCTCCTCGACGGTGACGCCGTCGAGCCGCAGCTCCCACACGGAGGCGGTGAGCCGGTCGGCGAGTCCGGAGGTCCGGGCCTCGACGGCGTCGGTGATGTCGAGGCCGGCCGGGAGCGACTCGTCGAGCAGGGCCCGCAGCGTCTCCGGATCCCGCGCCTCGGTGAGGGCGATCTCCAGGTACTCGGCCTCGGAGCCCGTACCCGTGGGGGCGGCGTTGGCGTACGACACCTTGGGGTGCGGGGTGAAGCCGGCCGAGTACGCCATGGGCACCTCGGCGCGGCGCAGCGCCCGCTCGAACGCGCGCTGGAAGTCACGGTGGCTGGTGAACCGGAGGCGGCCGCGCTTGGTGTAGCGCAGTCGGATGCGCTGCACCGCCGGTGCGGGCGGCGGGCCTTCGGGCTGTCGCTTGCCCAGTGGTTCTTCTCCTCGGTGCGGGGCGGGCGCGGGTGGCGCACCGCCCACGAAATGCGGGTGGCCTGCCTCTGGGGGTCCCGACCGGCTCACCCCCGCTGTCGCGGGGAGATCTCGGGTGCGGGCGCCGCGCCGGAGGCGGTTGCTGTACTACCCAGAGTACGCGCCTGGGCCACCGCCGGTTCCCCAGGCTCGGTCGTCCGGGCTCCGCCGACCAGTGCGTACCAGGCGTCCCGCCGGGCCTGTCGCACGCTCGCGCGCGCCGATCCGAACGCCGCGCGGGCGGCGCGCCGCGCTTCGGAGGCGGCCTTGCGGGCCGGGGCCCAGACGCCGTCCCGCAGCAGGCGGCCGACCGGCGCGCACACGGTCCGGTAGATCAGGACGGCGGGACGGCCCAGCAGGTGCCAGGCGGCCCGGGCCAGGGCTCGGCCGACGGCGCGGGAGACGAACCCGGCGATCCGCCAGCCGACCCGGAGGGCGCCGACGACCTCCCGCCCGACCGGGACGAGGACGTACCGCCACAGCAGACCGAGCGGGAGGACGAAGCCGTAGCGGACGGCCGGCACCAGCACGTACCGCCACAGGCCCACCCACGGCCACACGAACACGGCCTTGGCCAGGACGCCCAGGCCCCGTCCGATTCCGGTGAGGAGCCAGGCGATGCCGTGTCCGAGCGGGGTGAGGACGGTGGCGTACAGCCATCCGGCCGGGATCGCGAAGCCGTAGCGGGCCAGCGGCAGGACGCCGTACCTCCACAGCCCGGCGGCGAGGAAGGCGAGCCCCCGGCCGACGGGCGCGAGGATCCAGCGGTAGGCCCAGCGCGCGGGAAGGACGAGGCCGTAGCGGACGGCCGGCACCAGGACGTACCGCCACAGGCCCACCCACGGCCATACGCACACGGCCTTGGCCAGCCAGAGGGCAGCGATGCCCAGGCCGCGGAGGAACGGGGCCAGCACCTGGCGGCCCAGCCAGAGGAGGGGGACGGCCAGCCGTCCGCCGAGCCATCCGAGCCCGCGGGCCAGCGGCCGCCACACCGCCCGTTCGAGGAACCGCCCGCCGGCGGCCAGGAGGTCCCAGACCATCCGTACCGGCACGACGACCAGCAGGACCACGAGGCGTACCGGAATCCTGACGAACGCCGTCACACAGCCCTCGGGGGCGGGACGCGGCTGCGGCTTCTCCATGCTCATGCTGGGAATGACGCGACGGCCCGGCGGAGGGTTTCCCCTCGCACCGGGCCGTCGTCGGAGTGTGACCGGAACGGGCTACTGGACGACCGTCAGCGGCAGCAGCTTCTTGCCGGTCGGGCCGACCTGGATCTCGGTCTGCATGGCCGGGCACACGCCGCAGTCGAAGCACGGCGTCCAGCGGCAGTCCTCGACCTCGGTCTCGTCCAGCGCGTCCTGCCAGTCCTCCCAGAGCCAGTCCTTGTCGAGACCGGAGTCCAGGTGGTCCCAGGGCAGGACCTCTTCGTAGGTGCGCTCGCGGGTGGTGTACCAGTCGACGTCGACGCCCTGCTCGGGCAGCGTCTTCTCGGCGCAGGCCATCCAGCGGTCGTACGAGAAGTGCTCGCGCCAGCCGTCGAAGCGGCCGCCGTCGTCGTAGACCGCGCGGATGACCGCGCCGATCCGGCGGTCGCCGCGCGAGAGCAGGCCCTCGACGATGCCGGGCTTGCCGTCGTGGTAGCGGAAGCCGATCGAGCGGCCGTACTTCTTGTCGCCGCGGATCTTGTCGCGGAGCTTCTCCAGGCGGGCGTCGGTCTCCTCGGCGGAGAGCTGCGGCGCCCACTGGAAGGGGGTGTGCGGCTTGGGCACGAAGCCGCCGATCGACACCGTGCAGCGGATGTCGTTCTGGCCCGACACCTTGCGGCCCTCGGCGATCACCTTGACCGCCATGTCACCGATCTGCAGGACGTCCTCGTCCGTCTCGGTCGGCAGGCCGCACATGAAGTACAGCTTCACCTGACGCCAGCCGTTGCCGTACGCGGTGGAGACGGTCCGGATCAGGTCCTCCTCCGAGACCATCTTGTTGATGACCTTGCGCATGCGCTCGGAGCCGCCCTCGGGGGCGAACGTGAGGCCGGACCGGCGGCCGTTGCGGGTCAGCTCGTTGGCGAGGTCGACGTTGAACGCGTCGACCCGGGTCGAGGGGAGGGACAGACCGATCTTGTCCTCCTCGTACCGGTCGGCCAGGCCCTTCGCGATGTCGCCGATCTCGGTGTGGTCCGCCGAGGACAGCGAGAGCAGGCCGACCTCCTCGAAGCCGGTCGCCTTCAGACCCTTCTCGACCATCTCGCCGATGCCGGTGATGCTTCGCTCCCGCACGGGGCGCGTGATCATGCCGGCCTGGCAGAAACGGCAGCCGCGGGTGCAGCCGCGGAAGATCTCGACGGACATCCGCTCGTGGACGGTCTCGGCGAGCGGGACCAGCGGCTGCTTGGGGTACGGCCACTCGTCGAGGTCCATGACGGTGTGCTTGGACACCCGCCACGGCACACCGGAGCGGTTGGGGACGACCCGGGCGATACGGCCGTCGGGGAGGTACTCGACGTCGTAGAAGCCGGGGATGTAGACCGAGCCCGTCCTGGCGAGCCGGAGGAGGACCTCCTCGCGGCCGCCGGGGCGGCCCTCGGCCTTCCAGCCGCGGATGATCTCGGTCATGTCGAGGACGGCCTGCTCGCCGTCGCCGATGATCGCCGCGTCGATGAAGTCCGCGATCGGCTCGGGGTTGAAGGCCGCGTGGCCGCCCGCGAGCACGATCGGGTGGTCGACGGTCCGGTCCTTCGACTCCAGCGGGATGCCCGCGAGGTCGAGGGCGGTGAGCATGTTGGTGTAGCCCAGCTCGGTGGAGAAGCTCAGGCCGAAGACGTCGAACGCGCCCACGGGCCGGTGGCTGTCCACGGTGAACTGCGGGACGCCGTGCTCCCGCATCAGCTCTTCGAGGTCCGGCCAGACGCTGTAGGTGCGCTCGGCGAGGACGCCCTCCCGCTCGTTCAGCACCTCGTACAGGATCATGACGCCCTGGTTGGGCAGGCCGACCTCGTACGCGTCCGGGTACATGAGCGCCCAGCGCACGTCGGCGGACTCCCACGGCTTGACCGTGGAGTTCAGCTCTCCACCGACGTACTGGATCGGCTTCTGCACGTGCGGGAGCAGAGCTTCGAGCTGCGGGAAGACAGACTCGGCAGCAGACATCTCGAACCTTCGTGAGCTGGCAGGGGGCGACTCTCAAGCGTACCCGCTCCTCAGAAGCCGACCGCCGCCCTCGTTTTCGTCGCCGAGGTCCGCTTCCAGACCTCGGGGAACCGGTCCTCCAGGGCCGCGCCGAGCGCCTCCTCCCGGCCGTACAGCAGCCCCCAGACGAAGGCCGGCTCCCCCGCCGCGTGGGCCTGGATCGCCAGGGTGCGCAGGGTCTCGCGGGCGACGACGCTGTCCTGGTGGTCGCCGAGGAGCGACTGGACGGACTTGATCCGCCGGGCGAAGCGCTTGACGGGCTTGCCGAGGGCCGGGGTGGCGGCCTCGGCGGCGTAGCGGGTGCGCTTGGCGGCCTTGCGGGCCCCGTGCAGGGCGAGGTCGCGCTCGTGCCCGGGGGGAAGGGACAGGGCGCGGTCGACCCGCCCGGCGAGCCGGTCGTAGTCCTTGCCGACCGCCTTGGTGAGGACCTTCGGGGCGTCCCGGTGGGCGGCCTTGCGCAGCGGCGGGTCGGCGACCAGCGCGTGCAGGGTCCGCAGGAGCGCCAGGTGGCGGTCGGAGTCGAGGGCGGCGAGGGCCGTGCGGCGCGCGTCGGCGCCGACGGCGGCGTCCCAGACGCGGAGCCGGGCGCGGACGGGCCCGAGGAGCAGGGTGTCGGGGACCGCGTCGACCCGGTCGGCCAGGTGGGCGGCGAGAACCTCCTGGTCGCGGGCCACGCCGAGCTCCCCGGCCAGCCACTTGAGCTCCTCGCCGATGGGGTCGGTGACGGTCCGGTCGAGGACCTTGCCGTACGTCTTGAAGGCGCTGCGGAGCCTGCGGGTGGCGACGCGCATCTTGTGGACGGCGTCGGGCAGCTCGCGCCGGACGGCGGGGTCGTAGCGGACGATCGCCTCGACCTGTTCCCGTACGTACGCGAGGACGCGGCCGCCCGCGGTGTCCTCGCCGAGGGCCGGCGGCCGGGTCGCCGGGTCGGCCGCGGGCGGTGCCGGGGTCGTCTCCGCCAGCGCCCTGGCCAGCTTCGACGGGGCGGTGGAGGGCCGTACGCCCGCCTTCCTGAGCCGCTTCTCGACCGCGTCGAGGAGGCCGGGGTCGGCGCCGTCCGCCAGCTCGACCTCGATCTCCTTCCAGGAGGCGGTCGCTCCCCCGTCCTCGCCGAGACGCTCGGCGAGGACGGTGTCCACCGACACCTCGGCCAGCAGGGTCCCCGCGTCGTCCAGCAGATGGCGGACGGCCCGGGAGGAAAGGAGCCGGACCACGGGGGCGACCTCGCCGCCCAGGGTCCGGGAGCGCAGCAGCCCGGCCAGCGACTCCGGGAGGGTGTCGTCCAGCGGGGCCCTGATCTCGTCGCGCACCCCGGGGGCGACGGGCAGCTTGAGGTGCCAGCCGGCGTCCCCGCCGCCGGTGCGGCGGCGCAGGGTCAGGGAGCCGGCGGCCAGGCGGAGGTCGGCGGTGTCGTAGTAGACGGCGTCGAGTTCGTCGACGCCTCTGTCCTGGACGGCCGAGACCCCCGGGGCCCGGGTGAGGTCCGGCAGCCTCGTCTCGTCGGTGGCTTCGTACTTCCGCTCGATCTCGCGCTTCGTCTCGGCCATGTATCGAATCTAGTCGCCAACGGGCTTTCGCGCAGAGCGGCTTGGGTCTCAGGCGGTCATCGGCCGCTGGACCCGGATCGACTGGAGCAGCCCGATCGCGACCCACACGGCGAACATCGACGAGCCGCCGTAGGAGACGAACGGCAGCGGCAGTCCCGCCACCGGCATGATGCCGAGCGTCATGCCGATGTTCTCGAAGGACTGGAACGCGAACCAGGCGATGATGCCGGCGGCGACGATCGTGCCGTACAGCTCGGTGGTCTCGCGGGCGATGCGGCAGGCCCGCCAGAGGATGACGCCGAGCAGGCCGAGGATCAGCGCGCCGCCGAGGAAGCCCAGCTCCTCGCCGGCGACGGTGAAGATGAAGTCGGTCTGCTGTTCGGGCACGAACTGGCCGGTGGTCTGGTGGCCGTTGAAGAGCCCGGCGCCGTACAGCCCGCCGGAGCCGATCGCGATCCGGGCCTGGTTGGTGTTGTAGCCGACGCCCGCCGGGTCGAGCTCGGGGTTGGCGAAGGCGGCGAAGCGGTTGAGCTGGTACTCGTCGAGCACACCGAGCGCGGCGACGAGGAGGGCGCCGGTGACCCCGGCGGCGATGAGGCCGAGGACCCAGCGGTTGGAGGCGCCGGAGGCGAGGAGCACTCCCAGCACGATCACCACCATGACCATCACCGAGCCGAGGTCGGGCATCAGCATGACGATGCCCATCGGGAGGGCGGCCAGGACGAGCGCCTTGGCGACGGTGAGGTGGTCGGGGTGGATCTGGTCGCCCGCGTCGACCTTGGAGGCCAGCAGCACCGCCATGATCAGGATGATCGTGATCTTGACGAACTCGCTGGGCTGGAGGGAGAAGCCGCCGCCGAGGACGATCCAGGCGTGCGCGCCGTTGATGGTGGCGCCGAGCGGGGTGAGGACGGCGAGGATCAGCAGGACGGAGATGCCGTAGAGGACCGGTACCGCGCCGCGCAGGGTGCGGTGGCCGAGCCAGACGGTGCCGATCATCAGGGTGAGCCCGATGCCGGTGTTGAGGACGTGGCGGAAGAGGAAGTAGTACGGGTCGCCCTGGTTCAGCTCCGTACGGCCCCGGGTGGCGGACCAGACGAGCAGGGCGCCGAGCAGGGACAGGGCGATGCTGGAGAGCAGGATCGGCCAGTCGAGCCGGCGCAGCACCGAGTCCCGGGCGGTCAGCTTCGCGATCGGGCCGCGTTCGGGGGCGTACCGGGAGACGGAGAAGCCGTGGGGTGCGGTCATCGGGTCAGTCCCTCCAGACGGCGGGGGGCGGGCCCGCGAGTGGCTCCTGCCCGCCTTCCCTCTTCTTGTTCGGGTCGACCAGCTGTGCCGCGGGGTCGTACGGCTTGATCGTGGGCGTCTCGATGGTCCCGTCGGCGAGGATCCTCGGCAGCGTCTTCTGCGGCTGGGGCAGCAGGGCCCGCCCGAGGTCCTGGTTGCCCTCGTCGTCGAGGCCGTAGATCGCGTCGTAGATGTTGCGCACGGCGGGGCCGGAGGCGCCGGAGCCCGTACCACCCTGGGAGATCGTCATGACGATCGTGTAGTCGCGGGTGTAGGTCGCGAACCAGGAGGTGGTCTGCTTGCCGTAGACCTGGGCGGTGCCCGTCTTGGCGTGCATCGGGATCTTGTCCTGTGGCCAGCCGCCGAACCGCCAGGCGGCGGTGCCGCCGGGCTCGACGACGGAGCGCAGGCCCTTGTCGAGGTCCTTGATGGTCTGGGCGTCGACCGGCAGCCTGCCGTGGGGCTTGGGCTTGATCTCGGTGACCTTCTTGCCGTCCGGGCTGATCACGGCCTTGCCGATGGTGGGGTTGTAGAGGGTGCCGCCGTTGCTGATGGCGGCGTAGGCGGTGGCCAGCTGGATGGGGGTGATGAGGACGTCACCCTGTCCGATGGCGAAGTTGATGCTGTCGAAGGCCTTCAGCTGGTTGCCTTCGAGGCAGCTCTCGTAGGCGATCTGCTCGACGTACGAGCCGCCCTTCTTGCCCTGCTTGCACCAGGCGTCCTTGTTGGCTTCCCAGAAGCTCTTCTTCCACTGCCGGTCGGGGATGCGGCCGCTGACCTCGTTGGGCAGGTCGACGCCGGTCTCGGAGCCGAAACCGAAGTCGTGGGCGGTGCGGTAGAACCAGTCGTGGGCGTCCTTCTTGGGCTTGAGCCCGCCGTCGCGCTGCCACTCCTGGTGGCCCAGACGGTAGAAGACGGTGTTGCAGGAGAACTTGAGGGCGTCCCCGAGGGTGATGGGGCCGTGCCCCTGCGACTCGAAGTTCGCGAAGCTGCGGTTGCCCATGCTGTAGGAGCTGCTGCAGTTGTAGAGGTCGTTGAAGGGGTGGCCGCCGCGGACGGCCGCGCTCGCCGACACGACCTTGAAGACCGAGCCGGCGGGCGCCTGGCCCTGGATGGCCCGGTTCAGCAAGGGGTAGTTCGAGTTCTTGTCGGTGAGGCGGGCGTACTCCTTGCCGGAGATGCCGCCGATCCAGGCGTTGGGGTCGTAGTCGGGCTGGGAGGCCATGGCGACGACCCGGCCGGTCCGGGACTCCAGGACGACGACGGCGCCCGCGTCGGCCTCGTAGGGACGGCCGGTGATCTTGTCGGTCTCCTTGCGGACGGTCTCCATGGCCGCGTGGAGTTCGAACTCGGCGACGGCCTGGACCCGGGCGTCGATGCTGGTGACGACGTTGGAGCCGGCCACGCCGGGGTCGGACTCGCTCTGGCCCATCACCCGGCCGAGCTTGTCGACCTCGTACGACGTGACGGCGGCCTTGCCGCGCAGCTGCTTGTCGTAGGTGCGCTCCAGGCCCGAGCGGCCGACCTGGTCGGAGCGCAGGTGCGGCGAGTCGGTGTCCTTGGCCTTCTCGATCTCCTCGTCGGTGACCGGCGAGAGGTAGCCGAGGACCTGCGAGGAGCGGGCCTTGCCGGGCGCGGGGTAGCGCCGGACGGCGGTGGGTTCGGCGGTGATGCCGGGGAAGTCCTCGGCGCTCTCCCGGATCGTCAGGGCCTGCTGGGTGGTGGCCTCGAGCGTGACCGGGATGGGCTGGTAGGGCGAGCCGTTCCAGCAGGGCTGCGGCGTCTGGGAGTCGCAGAGCCGGACCTTGTCCATGACGTCCTTGGGCTTCATGCCCAGGACGCCGGCGAGCCGGGTGAGGACGCCCTTGCCGTCGTCCTTCATCTTCATCAGCGCGGTGCGGGACGCGGAGACGACCAGCCGGGTCTCGTTGTCCGCGAGGGGGACGCCGCGGGCGTCGAGGATCGAGCCGCGCACGGCGGGCTGGACGACCCGCTGGACGTGGTTGCTCTTCGCCTCGTCGGTGTACTCCTTGCCGTTGCGGATCTGGAGGTACCAGAGGCGTCCGCCGAGGGTGAGGAGGAGGGAGAAGACGAGGACCTGGATGATGACGAGACGGATCTGGACCCTGGGTGTCCGCCCGGTCTCCGGGATGTTGCTCATACTGCCGGTGCCCCCTCGGTCACAGTCGCTTGACGCCCTTGATGCGGCCCGCTCGCGCGGCTCTGCCCCGGGCCGCCTTGACGAGCAGGCCTCCGCGCTGGTTGCCGATCCGCAGGCCGGTGCCGGAGGAGAGCCAGCCGGAGGCGACGTCGGTGGCGGCGCCGCCACCGGCGTCGGCGAGCGGGTCGTTGTCCACCTTCCGGGCCAGCGCCATGATCATCGGCACGGTGAAGGGCGCGAGGAGGAGGTCGTAGACGGCCGCGGTGAAGAGCAGGAAGCCGAGGCCGACGTGGCGGGCGGCGGTGTCCCCGACGAGGGCACCGACCCCCGCGTACAGCAGGGTGGTGCCGACCGCGGCGACGACGACCACGGCCATGGGCCCGCTGGCGGACTTGAGCCGGCCGTTGTCGGGGCGGGCGAGGCCGGCGAGGTAGCCGATGACGCAGAGGACGAGGGCGTAGCGGCCGACGGCGTGGTCCGCGGGCGGGGCGAGGTCGGCGAGGAGGCCGGCCCCGAAGCCGATGAGGCAGCCGCCGACGGGGCCGTACACCAGAGCGAGGCCGAGGACGGTCAGCAGGACGAGGTCGGGGACGGCGCCGGGGAGCTGGAGCCGGGCGAGGACGGAGACCTGGATGACGAGGGCGACCACGACGAGGGCCGTGGAGAGCAGGATGCGGTTGAACTTCATTCCTCAGTCCCCCTGCTCTTGGTTCTGTCCGTCGGCCGGCGCCTGCCCCGGCGGCCGGCCGTCCGGCGCGGCGGGCTGCTGCCCGTCCTGTGCCTGGCCCTGTGGTTGGCCCTGTGGTTGGCCGTCCTGCACCTGTCCCTCGACCTGCCCCTGCGGCTGACCCGCCTGCTGGCCGGGCTGCTGGCCGGGCGGCGGAGTCGGCGTGATGGTGACCGTGACGGTCGGCGCCGGCTTGGGCTTGGGCGGCAGGACCATGTCGCGCGGGTCGGTGCGCGGGGCCTGGACGACGACGCCGACGATGTCGAGCTTGGTGAAGCCGACGTACGGACGGACGTAGACGTTACGGGTGAGGCCGCCGCCCGGCGGGTCGACGCGGACGACCTCGCCGACGGGCACGCCGGGCACGAAGGGCCGGTCGGCGTGGGAGCCGAAGGTGACCATCCGGTCCCCGGGCTTGACCTTGGCCTTGCCGTTGAGGAGCTGGACGAGGAGCGGGCGGTCGCCCTGGCCGGTCGCGAAGCCGAGTTCGTCGGTCTTCTCCATGCGGGTGCCGACGGTGAAGTCGGGGTCGCTGGCGAGGAGCACGGTCGCCGTCGAGGGGCCGACCGTGGTCACCCGGCCGACGAGGCCCGCGCCGTTGAGGACGGTCATGTCGCGGGTGATGCCGTCGTTGGCACCGGCGTCGATGGTGACGGTCCAGGAGAAGCCCTGGGCCGCTCCTATGGCGACGACCTCGGCGGCCTTGATGCCGTACTGCCCGGCGCCCGCCGTCTTCAGCATGGTGTCGAGCTCGCGGACGCGGCTGCGATTGCGGTCGTCGCTGCCGAGCTTGGTCTTGAGGGCGGCGTTCTCGCGCTCCAGCGCGGCGATCCGGGTGTGGCGCTCGCCGGAATCGCGCACGGCTCCTATGGCGTTGCCGATCGGGTCGACGGCCGCCGCGACGCCGTTCTCCACCGGGCCGAAGACCGCGGCGGCGGCCTGCCGGGCGCCGTCGACCGGTGACTCCTGGCCTCCGCGGATGTCCACCGTGATCAGTGCGAACGCGATGGCGATCAGCAGCACCAGGAGCAGCCGGCTCTCTCGTGTGTCCCTCACGTGCGGCGGCCGTGCCTTTCCTCTTGGTTCGGTTGTTCCGTGCGGTCTGTGCCGGTGTACCGACGATCCGCTGTACGGGTGTTCTTACCATCCGTGCCGGCGGCCCCCCGGACCGAGGTGCCCGGGGGCCGGCGCGGACGGTCCCGGAACCGTCAGCGGCGGGGCTGGGCGTCCAGCACCTGCTGGAGCGCCTCGAACTCCTCCACGCACTTGCCCGAGCCGAGCGCCACCGAGTCCAGCGGGTCCTCGGCGATGTGGATCGGCATTCCGGTCTCGCGGCGCAGCCTCTCGTCGAGGCCGCGCAGAAGTGCGCCGCCACCCGTGAGAACGATGCCACGGTCCATCACGTCACCGGAGAGCTCGGGCGGACACTTGTCGAGCGTGGTCTTCACGGCGTCGACGATGGCGTTGACCGGCTCCTCGATGGCCTTGCGGACCTCCGCGGCGGAGATGACCACGGTCTTGGGCAGACCGGAGACGAGGTCGCGGCCGCGGATCTCGGTGTGCTCGTCCTTGTCGAGGTCGTACGCCGAGCCGATGGTGATCTTGATCTGTTCGGCGGTGCGCTCACCGAGGAGGAGCGAGTACTCCTTCTTGATGTGCTGGATGATCGCGTTGTCCAGCTCGTCGCCGGCGACCCGGATGGACTGTGCCGTGACGATTCCTCCCAGCGAGATCACGGCGACCTCGGTGGTGCCGCCGCCGATGTCCACGACCATGTTGCCGGTCGCCTCGTGCACGGGGAGTCCGGAGCCGATGGCGGCGGCCATGGGCTCCTCGATGATGTGCACCTGTCGGGCGCCGGCCTGCGTCGACGCCTCGATGACGGCGCGGCGCTCGACTCCGGTGATGCCGGAGGGAACGCAGACGACGACCCGGGGGCGGGCGAGGTAGCGGCGCTTGTGGATCTTGAGGATGAAGTAGCGGAGCATGCGCTCGGTGATCTCGAAGTCGGCGATCACGCCGTCCTTCAGAGGCCGGACGGCGACGATGTTGCCGGGGGTCCGGCCGATCATCTTCTTCGCCTCGGCACCGACCGCGAGGATCCCGCCGGTGTTGGTGTTGATCGCGACGACGGACGGCTCGTTCAGAACGATGCCTTTACCCCTGACGTACACCAGCGTGTTGGCGGTCCCGAGGTCGACAGCCATGTCACGGCCGATGAACGACATTGAGTTCCCCTTGTTTCCCATGAGGATGCGTCGGGCCTTCCCAATTGGAGCGTTGACGGCTTCTCAGGTCGGCGAGGTGGTGGGTGCGGGTGGTGCGGCGTGGAGTTTTCCATCGTAGTGCCGCCCGCACGGATACCGCGCGGTGGCCCACCTCTGTATAGGTGACGGTAGGACGCAGCGATGCGTTCCCGGTTACGTCGTTCATATGCCTGGGGGCGACCGAAATTCCATCGGTCGCCCCAGGTCGTTGCTGTGGATGGCTGACACGGGGTCAGCTCCGGGTCATGCCAGGCCGGGGAAGAAGATCTTCAGTTCCCGAATGGCGGATTCCTCGGAGTCCGAGGCGTGGATCAGGTTCTCCCGGACGATGGTCCCGAAGTCCCCCCGGATGGACCCGGGGGCCGCGGCGATCGGGTCGGTCGGGCCGGCCAGGGTGCGCACGCCCTCGATGACGCGCTCGCCGTCGACGACCAGGGCGACGACCGGGCCGGACTGCATGAAGCCCATCAGCGGCTCGTAGAAGGGCTTGCCCTTGTGCTCGCCGTAGTGCAGCTCCAGCGTGTCCTGGTCCAGGTGGCGCAGCTCGAGGGCGGAGATGGTCCAGCCGGCCTTCCGCTCGATCCGGCCGATGATCTCGCCGACCAGCCCGCGGCGGACGGCGTCGGGCTTGAGCAGGACGAGCGTGCGCTGGCTCACGGTGGAGACTCCTTACGAAATGCGGTGTGCGGACCTCAGAGGCTACAGGTCCCGCACGGCCGACGATTACGCAGCGTCAAGCCGTACGGATGCCCGCACGCGGACGGGGTCGCGCGCGGGCGTGGGGCCGGACGGGGCGGGCGTACGGGAGCGGGCTCCCGGCCAGACGGGACTTTCGAAACACGCCCTAGGCCGGGTTGGGCTCCGACGTGGGCGTCGCCGTCGCGGGGTCGGCCGTCTCCGCCGCCTCCGCCTGGGCGGCCCAGCGCGCCTTCGCCTCGTCGATCGTGCGGCCGTAGCGGATCGAGGCCCACCACAGCACCGCGAAGGTCGCGCCGAGGAAGAACATCACCGGCACCACGAACCCGCTCGCGATGAGGGCGATCTGCAGCGCCCAGCCCAGCTGGAGCCCGCCCGGGCGGGTGATCATCCCGCAGAGCAGCACCGACAGCAGCATCGCGACGCCGCACACCGTCCAGACCGCGGTCATGGACAGGCTGTCGTCCTTCATGGCGACGAGCCCGGCGAACCCGATCACGAAGAACTCGCCGATCAGCGTCGAGGCACAGAGCGTACGCATGGGATTCAGCGCCTTCCGAGCAGCAGCCGGGCGTCCCCGACGGTGAAGATCGATCCGGTGACCAGCACACCCGCGCCGGCGTACTCGTCCTCTTCCTCCGCGAGGGTGATCGCCGCCTCGATGGCGTCGTCCACGCGCGGCTCGACGACCACCCGCTCGTCGCCGAAGACCTCGACGGCGAGCGCGGCGAGCGCGTCCACGTCGGTGGCGCGCGGACTGGAGTTCGCCGTGACGACGACCTCGGCGAGGATCGGCTCGAAGGCCTCCAGCAGGCCCCTGGCGTCCTTGTCGGAGCTGGTGGAGATCACGCCGATGAGCCGCGAGAAGCCGAAGGCCTCGCTGATGCCCTCCGCCGTCGCCCGGGCGCCGGCCGGGTTGTGGGCGGCGTCCAGGATGACGGTCGGGGAGCTGCGGACGACCTCCATCCGGCCGGGCGTGGAGACCGAGGCGAAGGCGCGGCGGACCGTGTCGACGTCGAGCGTCCGTGCGTGCTCGGCGCCGATGCCGAAGAACGCCTCCACCGCCGCGAGGGCGACGGCGGCGTTGTGCGCCTGGTGGGCGCCGTAGAGCGGGAGGAAGATGCCGTCGTACTCACCGCCGAGGCCGCGCAGGGTCAGCAGCTGGCCGCCGACCGCGATCTCGCGGCTGACGATGCCGAACTCCATGCCCTCGCGGGCCACCGTGGCGTCCACCTCGACGGCCTTCTTCAGCATGACCTGCGCCGCGTCCACCGGCTGCTGGGCCAGGACGACCGTCGCGCCCTGCTTGACGATCCCGGACTTCTCGCCCGCGATCGCGCCGGGCGTGTCGCCGAGCCGGTCGGTGTGGTCGAGGTCGATCGGGGTGACGACGGCGACCGAGGCGTCGATGACGTTGGTCGCGTCCCAGGTGCCGCCCATGCCGACCTCGACGACGGCGACATCCACCGGCGCGTCGGCGAAGGCCGCGTACGCCATTCCGGTCATGACCTCGAAGAAGGAGAGCCGGAACTCCTCGCGGGCGTCGACGAGGTCCACGTACGGCTTGATGTCCTCGTACGTCTCGATGAACTTCTCGGCCGAGATCGGGGCGCCGTCGAGGCTGATCCGCTCGGTGATCGTCTGCACGTGCGGCGAGGTGTACCGGCCGGTGCGCAGCTCGAAGGCGCTCAGCAGCCCCTCGATCATGCGGGCGGTCGACGTCTTGCCGTTCGTCCCCGTGATGTGGATCGAGGGGTACGCGCGCTGCGGCTCGCCGAGCACGTCCATCAGGGCGGCGATCCGGCGGACCGACGGCTCGAGCTTGGTCTCGCCCCAGCGGGACGCGAGCTCGGTCTCGACCTCGCGCAGCGCCTTGTCCACCTCCGGATCGGCGGGCCGGGAGGGCACGGGGTCACCCTGGGGCGGACCGGCCTGCGCGCGCAGGGTGCGGCTGCCGGCCTCGATCACCGCCAGGTCGGGGTCACGGTCGGTCTCGGCGTCGACGATGTCGTCGAACGGGTCGCGGGGCTCACTCACGGGGCCAGTCTACGGAGGCCCACCGACAGGACCGCGGACCCACCCCATTCGGGACTTTCGCCCCAGGGGGCCGGGGCCGCCCGCGGGTCGGGGCGAGCGGGTGCCCGCGGGTCGGGGCGCGCGCCGGTCGGGGCGCACGGGGCCCGCGGGTCGGGGCGCACCGCTAGGCCGGGCCGAAGCCCGTCGGAAGCAGCGCCGTCACCCGGTACACGTCCCCGTCCGGTCCGGCCTTCAGCGTGCCCCCCATGCTGGTGACCCGCTCCTCCATCGAGAACAGGCCCGTCCCCGTCGAGACCGGCACCCGGTCCGGCGGGGTCTCCGGCAGCGGGTTGACGACGTCGATGCGCAGGTCACGGCCGGCCACCGTGATCGCGACGGTCACGGGCCGGCCCGGCGCGTGCTTGGCCGCGTTCGTCAGGCACTCCTGGACCACCCGGTGCACGGCCGTCTGGCGCAGCGGCGACAGCGCCTTGGCCTCCTCGGCGACCGTCAGCGCGACCGGCCCGCCCATCCGCTCGCTCTCCCGGGCGAGGGCGCTCAGCCCTTCCAGGCCGGGGGTCGCCGCGCCTCCGTCGGCCCGGCGCACGATCGTCTCGTTCAGCATGTGGTGGGCGCGGCGGGCGGTGTCGGCGAGTTCGTCGAAGTCCTTGCGGTACGCCCCTCCCCCGGCCCGGACGGCCAGCACCTCGGCCCGTACCGCGAGGACGGTCAGCTCGCGCCCCACCAGGTCGTGGACGTCCCGGCCCACCGAGATCCGCTCTTCCTGGACGGCCTGGCGGGCGGTGGCCTGGGCGCGCTGCGACTCCAGCGCGCGGACGAGGTCCTGCCGGTAGGCGGCGATGCCGACGCCCGAGGCGAGGACGCCGATCGGCACCACGAGGCTCAGGAAGTCGCTCAGCGTGTCACCGTGCCGCCCGGGCCAGCCCGGGGCGTGGAACAGCGCGTAGGCCACGGCCACATAGAGGACGGTCGCGAGGACGGCCATCCGGCGGCCCCGGAAGCGGCCCAGCGAGTACAGCGCGAACTGGATCATGGTCAGCTCGTGCAGCCAGCCCATCAGGGCGAGCGCGACGAGGTACGGGACCCAGGGCAGCCGCCGTCGCAGCACCAGCGTCGAGGCGCCGGCGGCGAGCACGAGCGTGGCGGTGACCCCGGTCAGGGAGTTGTCGGCGCGGGCGAGGCCCGGCACGTCCAGGAGCATCAGGGCGAAGGCGCTCAGCGCCGTGACGACGTCGAGGGCCCGCGGCGATCCGGCCCACCGGTCCACGCGGCGCCGCAGCGCGGGGACGGCGGGGAGGCGGAGCATGCCTTCCATCATGCAAGGTCCTTGGACCCGAAGGGACGGACTTTGGTCACAAGTCGCGTGATGTCAGGCACTCCGGACAAACGCGAAGGGCCCGGGACCGGCCGGTCCCGGGCCCTTCGCGTCGGATCACGCCTGCGGCAGCCGCTCCAGCTGCGCCTGGATGCGGGCGATGTCCTCGTCGGCCTTGGCGAGCCGCGTCCGGATCTTGTCGACCACGTTGTCCGGCGCCTTGGCCAGGAACGCTTCGTTGCCGAGCTTTCCGTTGGCCTGCGCCTTCTCCTTCTCGGCGGCCGCGAGGTCCTTGGCGAGCCGCTTGCGCTCCGCCGCCACGTCGATGGTGCCGGAGAGGTCGAGTGCGACCGTGGCCCCGGCGACCGGCAGGGAGGCGGTGGCCGAGAAGCCCTCGCCCTCCGGCTGGAGACGCAGCAGCTGCCGGATGGCCGCCTCGTGCGGGGCGAGCGCGGTCCCGGCGAGGTCCAGGCGGGCCGGGACCTTCTGCCCCGGCTGGAGCCCCTGGTCGGAACGGAATCGGCGGACCTCGGTGACGACCTGCTGGACGAGCTCGATCTCGCGCTCGGCGGCCTCGTCGCGGAAGCCGGAGTCGGCGGGCCAGTCGGCGATGACGATGGACTCCTGACCGGTGAGCGTGGTCCAGAGCGTCTCGGTGACGAACGGGACGACCGGGTGCAGCAGCCGCAGCGTCACGTCCAGGACCTCACCGAGGACGCGGCCGGAGACCTTGGCCTGCTCGCCGCCGGCGAAGAACGTCGTCTTCGACAGCTCGACGAACCAGTCGAAGACCTCGTCCCACGCGAAGTGGTAGAGGGAGTCGGACAGCTTCGAGAACTGGTAGTCGTCGTAGAAGGCGTCGACCTCGGCGACCGTCTTGTTGAGACGGGAGAGGATCCACCGGTCCGTGGCGGACATCTGCGACGGGTCCGGCAGCGGGCCCTCGACCGTGGCGCCGTTCATCAGCGCGAAGCGGGTCGCGTTCCAGATCTTGTTGGCGAAGTTGCGGGAGGCCTGGACCCAGTCCTCGCCGATCGGGACGTCGACGCCCGGGTTCGCGCCGCGCGCCAGGGTGAAGCGGACGGCGTCGGAGCCGTACGTGTCCATCCAGTCCAGCGGGTTGACCGCGTTGCCGAAGGACTTCGACATCTTCTTGCCGAACTGGTCGCGGACCATGCCGTGTAGGGCGATGGTGTGGAACGGCGGGGTGCCGTCCATCGCGTACAGGCCGAACATCATCATCCGGGCGACCCAGAAGAAGAGGATGTCGTAGCCCGTGACCAGGACGGAGTTCGGGTAGAACTTCGCGAGGCTGTCGGTCTGCTCCGGCCAGCCGAGCGTGGAGAACGGCCACAGGCCGGAGGAGAACCAGGTGTCGAGGACGTCCGTGTCCTGGTGCCAGCCCTCGCCCGTCGGCGCCTCGTCGTCCGGTCCGACGCAGACGATCTCCCCGTTGGGGCCGTACCAGACGGGAATGCGGTGACCCCACCACAGCTGGCGCGAGATGCACCAGTCGTGGAGGTTGTCGACCCAGTCGAAGTACCGCTTCTCCATCTCCTGCGGGTGGATCTTGACCCTGCCGTCGCGGACCGCGTCACCGGCGGCCTTGGCGAGCGGGCCGACCTTGACCCACCACTGCATGGACAGCCGCGGCTCGATGGTGGTCTTGCAGCGCGAGCAGTGGCCGACCGAGTGGACGTACGGACGCTTCTCGGCGACGACGCGGCCCTCGGCGCGCAGCGCGGCGACGATGGCGGAGCGGGCCTCCAGACGGTCCAGGCCCTGGAAGGGGCCGTGGGCGGTGATGACCGCGCGCTCGTCCATGACCGCGAGGCTCGGCAGGTTGTGGCGCTGGCCGATCTCGAAGTCGTTCGGGTCGTGAGCGGGCGTCACCTTGACGGCGCCGGTGCCGAACTCGGGGTCGACGTGCTCGTCGGCGACGACCGGGATACGGCGGCCCGTCAGGGGCAGCTCGATCTCGGTGCCGACCAGGTGCTTGTACCGCTCGTCGTCCGGGTGGACGGCGACGGCCGTGTCACCGAGCATCGTCTCGGCGCGGGTCGTCGCGACGACGATCTCCGAGTCCCCGGAGCCGTAACGGATGGAGACCAGCTCGCCGTCGTCGTCCTGGTACTCGACCTCGATGTCCGAGATCGCCGTCAGACAGCGGGGGCACCAGTTGATGATGCGCTCGGCGCGGTAGATCAGCTCGTCGTCGTAGAGCCGCTTGAAGATGGTCTGGACGGCCTGGGAGAGGCCCTCGTCCATGGTGAAGCGCTCGCGGGACCAGGCGACGCCGTCGCCCAGGCGCTTCATCTGGCCGGAGATCTGGCCCCCGGACTCGGCCTTCCACTTCCAGACGCGCTCGACGAACGCCTCGCGCCCCAGGTCGTGGCGGGACTTGCCCTCCTTGGCGAGCTCCCGCTCGACGACGTTCTGGGTCGCGATGCCGGCGTGGTCCATGCCCGGCTGCCACAGCGTCTCGTAACCCTGCATCCGCTTGCGGCGGGTGAGGGCGTCGATCAGCGTGTGTTCGAAGGCGTGACCCAGGTGGAGCGACCCCGTCACGTTCGGCGGCGGGATGACGATCGTGTACGGCGGCTTCTCGCTGTTCGCGTCCGCCTCGAAGTAACCGCGCTCTACCCAGCGCTCGTACAGCTTCCCCTCTACTTCGGCCGGCGCGTACTGGGTCGGCAGTTCGGGGTTGGCTGCTGGCTGCTGCTGAGTGTTCTCGGTCACGGGGCCAGTTTAGGGGTGTGGCGGCGTGGTCCCGAAACTCGATTGTTCGGTAACGGTGTGGGCCCCGCCGCCCCGGGCCGACCGGCGTTCCGCGAGGATGTTCGTCACGCATAAACATCCTGTGAGGGGAACCTGTCCATGAGCTACAACCAGCCGGGCCCGTACGGCGGCCAGCCGCAGCAGCCCGGGCCCTACGGCGGCCAGCAGCCAGGCCCCTACGGCCAGCAGCCGCAGGCGCCCCAGCCCGGTTACGGCTACCCGCAGCAGGCCCCGCAGGGCGTCCCGCCGCAGCAGCCGCCGTACGGATACCCGCAGGGCGGCCAGCAGCCGGGTCCCTACGGACAGCCTCCCCAGCAGCCGCCGTACGGCCAGGCCCCCGGCGCCTACCCGCCGCCCCCGCCCGGCGCGCCGAAGAAGAAGACCGGCCTGATCATCGGCGCCGCGGTCGTGGCCCTCGCCCTGGTGGCCGGCGGTGCCTGGTACTTCACCGCGGGCGGCGGCGGTTCGTCGGTCGCCGACGACGGCCCGCACAAGCTGATCACCCCGGAGACGGTGCTCACCGAGTACAAGAAGCAGCCCGGCAGCGGGGACACGAGCGGCAAGGACAGCCTCAAGGCGGCCCAGCAGAAGGGCGTCAAGAACGCCACGGAGGTCAGCGCCGCCTACGACGTGAAGAACGAGGCCAACCCGCTCAGCGGCAAGCTGATCTCCTTCAGCGGCCTCTACGGCGAGGTCAGCGACCCCGAGCAGGTGGTCGACGACATCTTCGCGTACATCAAGTCGGAGTCCGACAAGGACAAGGCGAAGGGCAAGGACAACGAGCCGGTCCTGGTCGGCAGCCCGCAGGAGTACGAGCCCGCGGAGCTGGACGGCGCCGTCCTCAAGTGCCAGCAGGCCAAGTCCGAGGCCAACGCCGCCACCTCCACGCCGGCGTTCACCTTGACGGTCTGCGTCTGGGCCGACCACAGCACCGTCGGCTTCGTCGCGCCGATGGACATGGGCTCCCTGCTCACCGGCAAAGCGGGCACCCCGGAAGAGGCCGCCGGCATCGCGGCCAAGCTCCGCAAGGAAGTCCGCGTCAAGATCTGACCGGCCGGTCCGGTCCAGTCCGGTCCGGTCCGGACACGACGGAGGGGGTCCCGCCGACGGCGGGACCCCCTCTCTCGTACGCGCTCTCCGCGTCAGGCCGACTTCTCGTGCCGCCCGTCGTTCTTCACGATCCTCGGCACCAGCGTCGGGTTCACGTTGTTGCGCACCACGTCCGCCGTGATGACCACGCGCGCCACGTCCTTGCGGGACGGGACCTCGTACATCACCGACATCAGGACCTCTTCCATGATGGCCCGCAGGCCACGCGCGCCCGTGCCGCGCAGGATCGCCTGGTCGGCGATGGCCTCCAGGGCCGGGCGGTCGAAGTCCAGCTCGACGCCGTCGAGTTCGAAGAGGCGCTGGTACTGCTTCACCAGCGCGTTGCGCGGCTCGACGAGGATCTTGAGCAGGGCCTCGCGGTCGAGGTTGTGGACCGAGGTGATGACCGGGAGGCGGCCGATGAACTCCGGGATCATCCCGAACTTCACCAGGTCCTCGGGCATGACCTCCTGGAACTGGTCGCTCGCCTCGATCTCGCGCTTGGAGCGGATCGTCGCCCCGAAGCCGATGCCCTTGGCGCCCGCCCGCGACTCGATGATCTTCTCCAGGCCGGCGAAGGCGCCGCCCACGATGAAGAGCACGTTCGTCGTGTCGATCTGGATGAACTCCTGGTGCGGGTGCTTCCGGCCGCCCTGGGGCGGCACGGAGGCGGTGGTGCCCTCCAGGATCTTGAGCAGCGCCTGCTGCACGCCCTCGCCCGAGACATCGCGCGTGATCGACGGGTTTTCGCTCTTCCGGGCGACCTTGTCGATCTCGTCGATGTAGATGATCCCCGTCTCGGCCTTCTTGACGTCGTAGTCGGCCGCCTGGATCAGCTTCAGGAGGATGTTCTCGACGTCCTCGCCGACATAGCCGGCCTCCGTCAGCGCCGTCGCGTCGGCGATGGCGAACGGAACGTTCAGCATCCGGGCCAGCGTCTGCGCGAGGAGCGTCTTGCCGGAGCCCGTGGGCCCCAGCAGCAGGATGTTGGACTTCGCCAGCTCGATGGCGTCGTCACGGCCCGCCCCGCCGCCGTTCTCGCCGGCCTGGACGCGCTTGTAGTGGTTGTACACCGCGACCGAGAGGGCCTTCTTCGCGGGCTCCTGCCCGACGACGTACCCCTCGAGGAACTCGTAGATCTCGCGGGGCTTGGGGAGTTCCTCCCACCGCACCTCGCTCGTCTCCGCGAGTTCTTCCTCGATGATCTCGTTGCAGAGGTCGATGCACTCATCGCAGATGTACACACCGGGTCCTGCGATGAGCTTCTTCACCTGCTTCTGGCTCTTTCCGCAGAACGAGCACTTGAGCAGGTCGCCGCCATCACCGATGCGTGCCACGAGGTGCTTCCCCTTCGCCTGGGAGCGCCTGGTTCAGCGACTCCTGGTGCCTCATATTCGACGGTACCTTGCCGGGCCCCCCGTTCGGGCCCCCCTTGGCACGGTTCACATGGACGGGAATGCGCCATGATCACCACCATGCTCCCCGTGCCGCGGGAAGGTCGAGCGTCAGGCTGCCGCGGCGGCCGTGCTCTTGCGGGTCGAGACGATCTGGTCGACGAGGCCGTACGCCAGGGCGTCCTCGGCGGTCAGGATCTTGTCGCGCTCGATGTCGTCGCGGATCTTCTCGATCGGCGTCGACGAGTGCTTGGCCAGCATGTCCTCCAGCTGCGTACGCATCCGGAGGATCTCCCTGGCCGCGATCTCCAGGTCGGAGAGCTGCTCGCGGCCGGTGCCGCCGGACGGCTGGTGGATCAGCACGCGGGCGTTCGGCAGGGCCATCCGCTTGCCGGGGGTACCGGCGGCGAGCAGCACGGCCGCGGCGGAGGCCGCCTGGCCCATGCAGACCGTCTGGATGTCCGGCTTCACGAACTGCATGGTGTCGTAGATCGCGGTCAGCGCGGTGAAGGAGCCACCGGGGCTGTTGATGTAGATCGAGATGTCACGGTCGGGGTCCATCGACTCCAGGCACAGCAGCTGCGCCATGACGTCGTTGGCCGACGCGTCGTCGATCTGCACGCCGAGGAAGATCACGCGCTCCTCGAAGAGCTTCGCGTACGGGTCGTACTCGCGCACGCCCTGCGAGGTGCGCTCGACGAAGCGCGGGACGACGTACCGGTTGTCCACCTGGGGGCCGGAGTAGAGGCCGCTCGCGGAGAAGTTCGGGGTCATTGGGGTGTTCACCATCCTGGTGGCGTTCAGCGGGCTGGGATCGGTGCGGAAGGGCCGCGGGCTCAGGCGCCCGTGCCGCCGCCGCCCGGAACGCCCGAGGCGGCAGAGATGATCTCGTCGATGAGGCCGTAGTCCTTGGCCTCCTCCGCGGTGAACCAGCGGTCGCGGTCGCCGTCGCGGATGATCGCCTCGACGGTCTGGCCGGAATGCAGCGCGGTGATCTCGGCCATGCGCTTCTTCGTACGAAGGAGGTACTCGGCCTGGATCTTGATGTCCGAGGCGGTGCCGCCGATGCCGGCGGAGCCCTGGTGCATCAGGATGTCGGTGTTCGGCAGCGCGAAGCGCTTGCCGGTGGCGCCGCCGGTGAGCAGGAACTGGCCCATCGAGGCCGCCATGCCCATACCGATGGTCACGACGTCGTTGGGGATGTACTGCATGGTGTCGTAGATGGCCATGCCGGCCGTCACCGAGCCACCAGGGCTGTTGATGTAGAGGTAGATGTCCTTGTCCGGGTCGGCGGCAAGGAGCAGCATCTGCGCGGTGATCTTGTTGGCGATCTCGTCGTCGACCTGCTGGCCGAGGAAGATGATGCGCTCGCCGAGCAGCCGGTTGTAGACATGGTCGCCGAGGCCGCCACCGATGGACGGCTCACCCGCGGCGTAAGGCATCAGATTCGTCACGTATCCACCTGCTCGTCTCTGACGGCTCCGGCCGTCTCAGCGTCTCTCGTACTAAGGACGGGGTACGACCCTGCCCTCGTATTCATGGACCCTAACGCGCAGGTCGGACAACGCCATCCCGCTTCCCGAACTGTTCGCTGGGAGCGCAAGGTAGTTGGGGCGTCCGCGCGTTCGGACCGCATACGGTCACGGGCCCGGGCGCACCGCAGTGCGTCCGGGCCCGTGGACCGGTCCAGCGCGAGGCTCGGGCCTCGTTACTTCTCGTCGACCTCGGTGTCGCCGGTGGCGGCCTCGGCCGCGTCGGTGGCGGCCTCGGTCTCGTCCTCGTCGTCCTCGAGGTCGACGGTCTCACCGTTGGTGTCGACGACCTTGGCGGCCTCGACGACGACCGCGAGGGCCTTGCCGCGGGCGACCTCGCCGACGAGCATCGGCACCTGGCCGCCCTCGACGACGGCCTGGGCGAACTGGTCGGGGCTCATGCCGGAGGAGGCGGCGCGGCGCATGAGGTGCTCGGTGAGCTCCTCCTGGCTGACGTTCAGCTTCTCCTTGTTGACGAGCTCATCGAGGATGAACTGCGTCTTGATGCCCTTCTCGGCCTGCTCCTTGGTCTCGGCCAGGAACTCCTCCTCGGTCTTGCCCTGGATCTCCAGGTACTTCGCGAGGTCGAGGCCCATCTGGCCGAGCTGGTGGTGCTCCAGGTTGTGCTTGCGGGTGTTGATCTCGTCCTCGAGGAGCTTCTCGGGGATCGGGACCTCCGCCAGCTTCAGCAGCTCGTCGAGGACGCGCTCCTGGGCCTGGGTGGCCTGGTCGAACTGCTTCATGTTCTCGAGGCGCTTGCGGCTGTCGGCCTTCAGCTCGTCGAGGGTGTCGAACTCCGACGCCATCTGCGCGAAGTCGTCGTCCAGCTCGGGGAGCTCGCGGGCGGCGACGGCGGTGACCTTGACGGAGACCTCGGCGTCCTTGCCCTCGGCGGAGCCGCCCTTCAGCTGCGAGCTGAAGGTGGCCTCGCCGCCGGCCTCCAGGCCGGTGACGGCCTCGTCGATGCCGTCGAGGAGCTCGCCGGAACCGATGGTGTACGAGACGCCCTCGGCGACACCGTCGGGCAGGACCTCGCCGTCGACCTTGGCCTCGAGGTCGATGGTGACGACGTCACCGTCGGCGGCGGCGCGCTCGACCGGGTTGGTGGAGGCGAAGCGCTCGCGCAGCTGCTGCACGGACTTCTCGACGTCCTCGTCGGTGACCTCGACCGCGTCGACGGTGATCTCGATGCCGGAGTAGTCCGGGATCTCGATCGCCGGACGGATGTCGACCTCGGCGGTGAAGGCCAGCAGCTCGCCGTCCTTCAGCTCGGTGATGTCGACCTCGGGCTGACCCAGCGGGTTGACCTCGGCTTCGTTGACGGCCTCGGTGTAGAACTTCGGGAGGGCGTCGTTGACGGCCTCCTCCAGCACAGCACCACGGCCGAACCGCTGGTCGATCACGCGCGCCGGGATCTTGCCCTTACGGAAGCCCTTGACCGTGACCTGCTGGTTGATCTTCTTGTACGCCGCGTCGAGGCTGTCCTTGAGCTCCTCGAAGGGCACCTCGACAGTGAGCCGAACCCGGGTCGGGTTCAGGGTCTCCACGGCGCTCTTCACGGTTCGGTCTCCTTGGTGGCTGATTCTTGGATTCTGCCGGTGCCGCGCGGGGGCGGTTCCGGCCGATCGGCCCGGTCAGAGAGACACACGGGCACGCAGCTTGCATAGTAACCGCAAGCGGGAGGCGGCCCACAACGCGATCTTGTGTTCCGTGATCTTGGTGGTCGGGGTGGCGGGATTTGAACCCACGGCCTTCCGCTCCCAAAGCGGACGCGCTACCAAGCTGCGCCACACCCCGTCGGTGCGACACGTAGGGTACATGGACGGGGACAGCGCGACGCCCCCTGTGGAAGGAGCGTGCGGGGACCGCCCGGGACCCGCTACGATGCTGTCCGTGCCGCGGCCCTCGTGACCTGCGGCGCGCTCTGTGCGGGCGTAGCTCAATGGTAGAGCCCTAGTCTTCCAAACTAGCTACGCGGGTTCGATTCCCGTCGCCCGCTCCATACGCCGCCGGCCCGGCCCCTTCCGAGGGGCCGGGCCGGCGGCGTTCTCGCGTCACCCCGGAGCCTGTCGGCCCGGAGCGTGTCGCCTGGGAGCGTGTCGGCTCAGAACTTGATGGAGGCGACCGTCTGCGTTATCGAGTCGAGGAAGCGCTGGATGTCGTCGGCCATGCCCGTGGAGGCAAGGAAGAAGCCGAAGAGCACCGCGACGACGGCCGGGCCGGCCTTCAGGCTTCCGCCGCGGATCAGCACCACCATGATGATCGCCAACAGCAGCACCACGGACAGTGAAATGGCCACAACTGATCACACCCTCGGTCGGTCCCGCCTTGCCGCCCGGGAGCGTGCGTCACAGAACACCCCCGCAGCACCCATGGTGCCACCAACTTCCTGCCCCGGAACGCCCGGTGGGCAATCGTCCGCGTTCGAATCGAGCCAACCGTCGGGATTTCGTCTTGATCGTTACGGGGTGGGCAGGCCGAGGAGTTCCCGCACGTGGGCGTATTTGGCGGTCAGGCGGGTCCGGGTCGGGGTGTCGAGGACGGCGAGACGGGCGGGGTCGGCGTTGTGGGCGAGGTCGGACTCCTTGACCAGGAGGGCACCGGGGGTGGCCAGAATCCGCCGGGTGTAGCTCTCGGGTTCCTCGCCGGGGCGGCGGGTGAGGGCGAGGACCATGTCCTTCACCGCGCGCGGGAGTTCGGCGTCCTCCAGCCAGGCGGCGGAGAGGGCGTCGTCCTCCACCGCGTCGTGGAGCCAGGCCGCGGCGATCTGGTCGTCGGTGCCGCCGCGGGCGCGGACGCCGTCGGCGACCGCCCGCAGGTGTTCGGCGTACGGGCGTCCCGCCTTGTCGGTCTGGCCGTCGTGGGCCGCGACGGCGAGGGCTTCGACCTGGGCGAGGGTGAGGTGCGCCATGCGGTGACTCTACGGGTCGGGCGCCCCGCGCCCGTAGCCCCCGGGCGCCGCGGGCTCAGGTCCGGCGGCTGATGAGGAGGAGCGCGCGGTCGTCGTTGACGTCCTTGGCGCAGGCCTCGATCAGGTGCCAGGCGGCTCCCTCGAAACCGGTGGCGACATAGCGGTCGGCCTCGCCGGTGAGCCGGTCGATGCCCTCGGCGATGTCGCGGTCGGCGGCCTCGACGAGACCGTCGGTGAAGAGCATCAGGACGTCGCCGGGCCGCAGCGAGCCCTTGACCGGGTGGAACTCGGCGCCGTCGTACACGCCGAGGAGCGGGCCCTCGCCGGTCTTCTCCTCCCAGCGGCCGGTTCCCGCGTGGAGCTGGAGAGCGGGGAGGTGGCCGGCGGAGAGGAGTTCGTAGTCCCCGGACTCCAGGTCCAGGACGAGGTGGATGGAGGTGGCGAAGCCCTCGTCCCAGTCCTGACGGAGCAGATAGCCGTTGGCGGCGGGCAGGAAGCCGTGCGGGGGGAGGGAGCCGAGGAGGCCGCCGAAGGCGCCGGAGAGCAGCAGGGCGCGGGAGCCCGCGTCCATGCCCTTGCCGGAGACGTCGGTGAGCAGCACTTCGAGGGTGCGGCCGCCGTTGGTGCGGGCGGCGACGACGAAGTCGCCGGAGAAGGACTGGCCGCCGGCCGGGCGGAGCGCCATCTCGCGGTGCCAGCCCTGGGGGAGGCGGGGCAGGGCGCTCTGGATCCGGATGCGTTCGCGGAGGTCGAAGAGCATGGTGCCGCCGCGCCGCCAGGGCACGCCGACGCGGGCCCGGAACTGGGCGATGAGCAGTCCGAAGAGGCCGCAGGCCGCGACGACGAGGACCGTGCCCGGGGTGACGCGGGCGGGGCCCTCGGTGTACGGGCCGAGGACGACGGACTCGACGATCAGGGCGCCCGCGGCGGCCGCGTACAGGCCGAGCAGGCTGGCGGGGCGCAGCAGCAGGCCGCCCGCCACGATCGGCAGGACGAGGGCGGCGGGCGCGCACCACACCGGGTTGGCGAGGGTGCCGAGGGTGATCGCCGGGATGGTGAGCAGCAGTCCCGCCAGGGCGACCCAGTCGGAGCCGTCGCCGCGGAAGTAGTCGACGCCGGATTTGCGCAGGGCGACGCGGAGCCGGTGGGCGCTCTTGCGCAGCCGGGCTCCGTACGCGTCCACTCCGCTGCGTCGTCCCATTGGCCTGGACCCTATCCATCCGTCCGGGCCGCGTGCAGGGGGACCCCGAAGACGTCGCGCGCGAAATCGGGTCGCCCCGGGCTCGTGGGCGCTGGTATCGATGGCCTATGACGACGGAACTGCGGGTGCTTGACCCGGCCGAGTGGGACGACTGGTTCGGGACGCTGGAACTGGCGTTCGGTGGTGTCGCCGAGGCGCCGGAGGAGCGTGTGCTCTGGCGGGAGCTGACCGAGTGCGACCGCTCGATCGGGGTCTGGGACGGCGGGCGGTGCGTGGGGACGGCGGGGGCGTTCAGCTTCCGGTTGTCCGTTCCGGGCGGGGCGCTCGTGCCGGCGGCGGGCGTGACGATGGTGGGCGTGGACGCGACGCACCGGCGTCGGGGGATCCTGACGGCGATGATGCGGCGTCAGCTTGACGACGTACGGGCGGGCGGCGAGCCGCTGGCCGTGCTGACGGCCTCGGAGCCGGAGATCTACGGCCGGTTCGGCTACGGCATCGCCGCGTTCACGACGCGGGCGATCGTCGACACGGGCCGGGTGCGGCTCTCGGTGCCGGAGGGTGTGGACGCGGTGCGCCTGCGGCGGGCCGACCCGGCGACGGCGGCCCCTGCGTGCGAGGCGGTGTACGCCCGGCGGGTGCCGGCGCGGCCGGGGATGCTGGCCCGGCAGCCGGGCTGGGAGCGGCTGCCGCTGCTGGATCCGCCGGGTGAGCGGGGCGGGGCGTCGCCGCGGCAGTGCGTGCTGGCGGAGCGGGACGGGGAGGTCGTGGGGTACGCGCTGTACGCGGTCAAGCCGGAGTGGACGTACGCCGGGTCCGAGGGCGAGGTCGTGCTGAAGGACCTGGAGGCGCTGGACCCGGTGGCGGAGGCGGCGCTGTGGCGGTTCCTGTGGTCGATCGACCTGACGTCGTCGCTGCGGATCAACAGCCGGCCGGTGGACAGCGCGTGGGAGCACCTGGTGAGCGATGTCCGGCGCTGCGCGCCGACGCGCCGGGACGGCTTGCACCTGCGCCTGGTGGAGGTGGGGGCGGCGCTGGAGGCGCGGACGTATCAGGCGCCGGTGGATGTGGTGTTCGAGGTGGCGGACGCGTTCTGTCCGTGGAACGAGGGGCGCTGGCGGCTGACCGGGGACGCCAAGGGGGCGGTGTGCGTGCGTACCGCCGAGCCCGCGGATCTCGCCTTGTCCGTACGGGAGTTGGGGTCGGCGTATCTGGGCGGGACGTCGCTGGTGTCGCTGGCGGCGGCCGGCCGGGTGCGGGAGCTGCGCGGGGGCGCGCTGGTGGAGGCGTCGGTGGCGTTCGGGTCGCCCGTGGCGCCGTGGCTGCCGCACGGGTTCTGACGGAGGCGGCCGGCGGGGGGGGCGTCAGGTCTGCTGGCAGGTGGGACACCAGAAGAGGTTGCGGGCCGCGAGGCCGGCGGTGCGGATGTCGGTGGCGCAGATGTGGCAGGGCATGAGGGCCCGGCGGTAGACGTAGACCTCGCCGCCGTGGTCGTCGACGCGCGGGGGGCGGCCCATCGCCTCGGGGGTGTGCTCGGGGCGGACGGTGTCGATGCGGTTGTGTCGGACGCCTTCGCGCATGAGCGCCACGAGGTCCGTCCACATCGCGTCCCACTCACGGCGCTCGATGTCCTTGCCCGCGCGGTAGGGGTCGATGCCGTGGCGGAAGAGGACCTCGGCGCGGTAGACGTTGCCGACGCCCGCGATGACCTTCTGGTCCATGAGCAGGGCGGCGATCGTGGTGCGGGACCGTGAGATCCGGCGCCAGGCCTTGTCGGGGTCGTCGCCGGTCCGGAGCGGGTCGGGGCCGAGGCGGTCGTGTATCGCGTGCTTCTCGCCGTCGGTGATCAGCGCGCAGGTGGTGGGGCCGCGCAGGTCGACGTATGACGCGGTGTTCGCGAGCCGCAGCCGCACGGTGTCCGTGGGCGGTGGTGCCGGGGCGTCTCCGAAGGTCACCTTGCCGAAGAGGCCGAGGTGGATGTGGATCCACTCCTCGCCGGGGAAGCCCAGGAAGAGGTGCTTGCCGTGCGCCTCGGTGGATTCGAGGACCGCTCCGTCGAGCAGGGCGGCGGAGTCGGCGAACTTGCCCTGCGGGCTGGAGACGCGCACGGACCGGCCGCCGAACCGTTCCCGGTGGTCGGCGGCCAGTCGGTGGATCGTGTGCCCCTCGGGCATCAGGCGGTGGGCTCCTGCGGGTGGTGGGCCGGGATCGGGGGGAGCTCGCCGGTGGTCTCGTACGCGGTGAGCATCTCGATGCGGCGGGTGTGACGCTCCTCACCCGAGTACGGCGTGTTCAGGAAGATCTCGACGAACTTCGTCGCCTCTTCCCGGGTGTGCATCCGGCCGCCGATGGAGACGACGTTGGCGTTGTTGTGCTCGCGGCCGAGGGCGGCGGTCTGCTCGCTCCAGGCGAGGGCGGCGCGGACCCCCTTCACCTTGTTCGCGGCGATCTGCTCGCCGTTGCCGGAGCCGCCGATGACGATGCCCAGGCCGTCCGGGTCCGCGGCCGTCCGCTCGGCGGCACGCAGGCAGAACGGCGGGTAGTCGTCGATGGCGTCGTAGATGTGGGGACCGCAGTCGACGGGCTCGTGGCCATGGGCCTTCAGCCACTCGACGAGGTGGTTCTTGAGTTCAAAGCCGGCATGGTCGGAACCGAGGTACACGCGCATGGGTCCGAGTGTGGCACGGCGCGAGCGGGGTAGCGGTCAGCGGGGTCGGGACCTCGTCCCGTGCCGGTACGGACCTTCGACCCTCGCGCAACGATCCGGAATCGGCTCTTCCGATCACCCGGGTCCACGGGTTTCAATGCTCGTTGCTCGCGACCCGAGCGCACCCCAGACGTAAGGAAGCGTTCATGACCACGCAGCCGACCCTTGCGAAGGAAGGCCACAGCACCGGTAACCCCGGTGATTCCCAGCCCTCCGACGGACTCAAGGCCGGTCTCAAGAACCGTCACCTCTCGATGATCGCCATCGGTGGCGTCATCGGCGCCGGACTGTTCGTCGGCTCCGGCTCCGGCATCGCCGCGGCCGGTCCCGCCATCCTTCTGTCGTACGCCCTCGTCGGCACCATGGTCGTCTTCGTGATGCGGATGCTCGGCGAGATGGCGGCGGCGCGGCCGACGTCCGGCTCCTTCTCGACCTACGCCGACCAGGCGCTGGGCCGCTGGGCCGGATTCACCATCGGCTGGCTCTACTGGTTCTTCTGGGTCGTCGTCCTCGCCGTCGAGGCGACCGCGGGCGCGGTGATCCTGGAGTCCTGGATACCGGCCGTGCCGCAGTGGGCCTGGGCGCTCATCGTGATGGTGGTCCTGACCGCGACCAACCTCGCCTCCGTCTCCTCGTACGGAGAGTTCGAGTTCTGGTTCGCCGGCATCAAGGTCGTCGCGATCGCCGCCTTCGTGGTGGTCGGTCTCCTCGCGGTCTTCGGCGTGCTGCCGGGCTCGGACAACCCGGGCGCGGGCTTCGCGCACCTCAGCGACGCCGGGGGCTTCCTCCCGATGGGCGCGGGCGCGATCCTCACCGGTGTGCTGATGGTCGTCTTCTCCTTCATGGGCAGCGAGATCGTCACCCTGGCCGCCGGCGAGTCCGAGGACCCGCAGCGGGCCGTCACCAAGGCCACCAACAGCGTGATCTGGCGGATCGGCGTCTTCTACCTGGGCTCGATCTTCGTCGTCCTGACGCTGCTGCCGTGGAACGACAAGTCGATCGTCGAGAAGGGCTCGTACGTCGCCGCCCTGGACTCCATCGGCATCCCGCACGCCGGCCAGGTCATGAACGTGATCGTGCTGACGGCCGTGCTGTCCTGCCTGAACTCGGGCCTCTACACCGCCTCCCGCATGGCCTTCTCGCTCGGCCGGCGCGGTGACGCGCCGAAGTCCTTCGCCAAGGTCAACAAGCGGGGCGTGCCGACGGCCGCCATCCTCTCGTCCGTGGTCTTCGGCTTCGTCGCGGTCTTCTTCAACTACCAGTGGCCCGACACCGTCTTCGCGTTCCTGCTGAACTCCTCCGGTGCGGTCGCGCTCTTCGTCTGGCTGGTCATCTGCGTGACCCAGCTGCGGATGCGCGGGATCATCCTGCGCGAGACGCCCGAGAAGCTGATCGTGCGGATGTGGCTCTTCCCGTACCTGACCTGGGCGACCATCGCGATGATCGTCTTCGTCCTCGGCTACATGCTCTACGACGGCGGCAGCGCCCGGGAGCAGGTCGTGCTCTCGCTGCTCGTGGCGGCCCTGGTGCTGGTGATCGGTCTGGTCAAGGAGCGGTTCGCGAAGGCCACGCGGGACGAGATCAGCCACTGATCCACTCCGGTCCCGGGGCTCGCCCCGGCCCGGCGCATTACCGGCCCCCGCCCGACGTACCGCGTCGGGCGGGGACGGAAAAGCTCTCCGTACGCCGATCACCTCGGCGGCGGAGAGCTTTTCCATGTCGGGACGGAGGAGGGGGCTCAGCCCTTGCGGCCGGCGAGCTTCCACGCGGTCGGCAGCAGACCCATCGCGAGGACGGCCTTGAGGGCGTCGCCGATGAGGAACGGGGTCAGGCCGGCGGCGACCGCCTGCGACAGCGTCATGCCGGTGGCGAGGGCGAGGTAGGGCACGCCGACGGCGTAGATGATCAGGGAGCCGAGCGCCATCGCGCCCGCCGTGCGGAGCACGGAGCGGTCGGCGCCGCGGCGGGCGAGGCCGCCGACGACGGTGGCGGCGAGGACCATGCCGAGGAGGTAGCCGAAGGACGGCATGCCGTATCCGGAGGTGGCCTGGGCGAACCAGGGCACGCCCGCCATGCCGGCGAGGGTGTACACCGCGAGGGCGAGGAAGCCGCGACGGGCGCCGAGCGCGGTGCCGACGAGCAGGGCGGCGAAGGTCTGGCCGGAGACCGGGACCGGGGAGCCGGGCACCGGGACGGCGATCTGGGCGGCTATGCCGGTGAGGACGGCGCCGCCGGCGACCAGCGCGAGGTCGCGCACGCGGCTGGGGGCGCCTCCCCGCTCCAAGAGCCGGGGGGAGGGCAGCAGGTCGGCCAGCACCGTCCCGGCGCGCAGGGGACGGAGAGGGGCGGCGGCGGTGCTCATCGGTGCTCCGGGGGGTGAGAGGGGTCCCCCGGGCCCGCGGGGCGGGGGGAGGACGAGGACGGACGGATCGACCGTAGTGGAGGAGTGAACGCTCGATCACCATCAGCCGTGGACAAAGCGGAGGTTGAGGGTTTCGTGGAGTTCACACAAAGGTCCGGGATCTCTCCGTGCGCTACGTGACGCTTGTCACGGGGAAGGCTCTCCAAGAGGTCCCTTTTGCACCGAGGGCGGCTCACCAGGGAGACTGTGCGGTCTCCATAAAACGTTCCGAGAGCACGAGCACCCATGCGCGACGCACCACCCGCCTCCCCGGCGTCCCTCGCACCCGAACCGGAGCCGTTGTCCCACGGGCTGAAGCAGCGTCATCTGACGATGCTCGGCCTGGGCGGGGTGATCGGCGCCGGGCTCTTCGTCGGCTCGGGCGCGGGCATCGCCGTCGCCGGACCCGGCATCGTGCTCTCGTATCTGATCGCCGGCGTCCTCGCCCTGCTGGTCATGCGGATGCTCGGGGAGATGTCGGCGGCGATGCCGGCCTCCGGCGCCTTCTCCGTCCACGCCGAGCGGGCGCTCGGCCGCTGGGCGGGCTTCTCCGTGGGGTGGCTGTACTGGTTCCTGCTGGTGGTGGTGCTCGCCGTGGAGGCGACGGGCGCGGCCCGGATCGCCAACGGCTGGGTGCCGGGGATCCCCCAGTGGGGCTGGGTGCTGCTGTTCATGGTCGTGTTCACCCTCGCCAACCTGGCGGCGGTGAAGAACTTCGGCGAGTTCGAGTTCTGGTTCGCCGCGCTCAAGGTCGGCGCGATCGTCCTCTTCCTCGCCCTGGGCGCCCTCGCCGTCGTCGGGTGGCTCCCGGACACGGACCCGGTGGGGATGGCCAATCTGACGGGGCAGGGCGGTTTCCTGCCGGCCGGCTGGGAGGGTGTGGTCTCCGGCGTCCTCGCCGTCGTCTTCGCCTTCGGCGGCCTGGAGGTCGTCACGATCGCCGCCGCCGAGTCGGACGACCCGGCCCGCAACGTGGCGCGGGCGGTGCGCAGCGCGGTCTGGCGGATCCTCTTCTTCTACGTCGGCTCGATGCTGGTGATCGTGACCCTGCTGCCGTGGACCGCGATCGTGCCGGGGCAGTCGCCGTACGTCGCCGTCCTGGACGCGATCGGCGTCCCGGGGGCGGGTCAGATCATGAACATCGTGGTGTTCGTGGCGCTGCTCTCGGCGCTGAACGCGAACCTCTACGGCTCCTCGCGGATGGTCTTCTCCCTCGCCGAGCGGGGCGAGGCTCCGCAGGGGCTGCTGAAGGTCTCCGGCGGCGGGGTGCCACGGCGCGCCGTGCTCGCCTCGGTCGCCTTCGGCTTCGTCTCCGTGCTGCTCAATCTGAAATGGCCGGATTCCGTCTTCCTGTACATGCTCAACGCGGTCGGCGCCGTCCTCCTCTTCGTCTGGGGCCTGATCGCCGTCTCGCAGCTGAGGCTGCGGCCCCGGCTGGAGCGGGAGGCTCCGGAGCGGCTGACCCTGCGGATGTGGGGGTTCCCGTGGCTGACGTGGACGGCGCTGGCCGCCATGGTGGCCGTGTTGGTGCTGATGCTGGCGGACGACGGATCGCGGCCGCAGGTGCTGTGGTCGGCGGCGGCCACCGGGGCGGTGCTGCTCGTGGCGTGGGTGCGGGAACTGCGTACGAAGCGGAGGTGAATCTTCACCTTGTGTGAAGCTGGTGCCCGTATAGCGGACATACGTTCCCTGTAAGCGGTGTGCCCACTCAGACTTGGCGCGTTCCCCCGCTTCCGGCCAATGAACAGGGCGATCCATGTCCCGGACCAGCGCGCCCGCGCCCGTCGACCGCAAGGACGACGGCGCGACCCCCTCCTCCGGCCTCACCCACGGCCTCAAGCAGCGCCATCTGTCGATGATCGCCCTCGGCGGCGTCATCGGCGCGGGCCTCTTCGTCGGCTCCGGCGCGGGTATCGCCGCCGCCGGCCCCTCGATCGTCATCGCGTACGCGATCTCCGGGCTGCTCGTCATGCTCGTGATGCGGATGCTCGGCGAGATGTCGGCCGCCAACCCGGCGTCGGGCTCCTTCTCCGTCCACGCCGAGCGGGCCATCGGACCGTGGGCCGGCTTCACCGCCGGGTGGGCCTTCTGGTTCCTCCTCTGCGTGGCCGTCGGCCTGGAGGGCATCGGCGCCGCCAAGATCATGACCGGCTGGTTCCCCGGGACACCGGAGTGGGCCTGGGTGGCCCTCTTCATGCTGGTGTTCTGCGGCACCAACCTGGCGGCGGTGAAGAACTTCGGCGAGTTCGAGTTCTGGTTCGCCGCGCTCAAGGTCGGCGCGATCGTCCTCTTCCTCGGCATCGGCGTGCTCGCCATCGTCGGGGTGCTGCCCGGCGCGGAGGCCCCTGGCGCGGCGAACCTCACCGGGGACGGCGGTTTCTTCCCCCACGGCTCCGAGGGGCTGATCGTCGGCCTGCTCGCCTCCGTCTTCGCGTACGGCGGTCTGGAGACCGTCACCATCGCCGCGGCCGAGTCCGAGCACCCCGTCCAGGGCGTCGCCAAGGCGGTCCGTACGGCGATGTGGCGCATCGCGCTCTTCTACATCGGCTCGATGGCGGTCATCGTCACCCTCGTCCCGTGGGACGACAAGGCGGTCGTCGAGAAGGGCCCGTACGTCGCCACGCTCGACCACCTGGGCATCCCGGCGGCCGGCCAGATCATGAACGTGGTCGTCCTGATCGCCCTGCTGTCCGCGATGAACGCCAACATCTACGGCGCGTCCCGCATGGCCACCTCGCTGGTCGCCCGCGGCCAGGGCCCGAAGGCGCTGGGCCGTACCTTCGGCGGCGTGCCGCGCCCCGCCGTCCTGGTCTCCTCGGTCTTCGGCTTCGCCTGTGTGCTGCTCTCCTACTGGCGGCCGAACGACATCTTCATCTGGCTCCTCAACACCATCGGCGCGATCATCCTCGTCGTCTGGTTCTTCATCGCCGTGTCGCAGCTGCTGCTGCGCCGCAGGACCGAGCGCGAGGCGCCGGAGAAGCTGGTGGTGAAGATGTGGGCGTACCCGGTGCTGACCTGGGTGGCGCTGGGCGGCATGGCGGCGATCTTCTTCCTGATGGCCCGGGACGAGGGCACCCGCGTGCAGCTGTACTGGACGGGCGCCCTGACCCTGCTGCTCGCCGTCATCGGCTTCGCCCTGCAGAAGGCGCGCGGACGGGCCGCTCAGGACGCCTGACCCTCCCCGCCCGTACGGCTGAGAGCCCCCGGATCCGTCGATCCGGGGGCTCTCCCCTTTTCCGGGCGTTTCGGACACGGCCTAGGTCGAAGGGCTGATCAAACTCGGGGACCAACTGCTGTTAGCCTGCACTTGCATATAGGTTGCAATAAGCACCAGCAGCGAGAGGCTCGGCACATGGCGATCTACACCCTTCCCGAACTGCCGTACGACTACGCGGCGCTGGAGCCGGTGATCAACCCGCAGATCATCGAGCTGCACCACGACAAGCACCACGCCGCCTACGTCAAGGGGGCGAACGACACCCTCGAACAGCTGGCAGAGGCGCGCGAGAAGGACCAGTGGGGCGCGATCAACGGCCTGGAGAAGAACCTCGCGTTCCACCTCTCCGGCCACATCCTGCACTCCATCTACTGGAACAACATGAACAGCCCGAAGGAGGGCGGCGGCGGCGAGCCGCTCGCCGCCGACGGCGTCGGTGAGCTCGCGGACGCGATCACCGAGTCCTTCGGCTCCTTCGCGAAGTTCAAGGCCCAGCTGACCAAGGCCTCCGCGACCACCCAGGGCTCCGGCTGGGGCGTCCTCGCCTACGAGCCGATCAGCGGCCGGCTCATCGTCGAGCAGGTCTACGACCACCAGGGCAACGTCGGCCAGGGCTCCGTCCCGGTCCTCGTCTTCGACGCCTGGGAGCACGCCTTCTACCTGCAGTACAAGAACCAGAAGGTGGACTTCATCGAGGCCATGTGGCAGGTCGTCAACTGGCAGGACGTGAACAAGCGCTACCAGGCGGCCCGGAACTCCGTGCCGCTGATCTCCTTCTGATCCCTCCGGATCGGAACCCTCCGCGTCCTGCTCGTGATCGTCTTCTCAACCTTCGCGTGCGGACGGATGAAAGAAGAACCCCCGTGATGACGTGAATCACGGGGGTTCTTCCCTGTCCGGGGCCCGGGCACCGGCGCCGGGGCGGGGGCCGCCGAGGGGCGGCTACTCGAAGCTCGGGGCCGCCGTCCGCGTGCGCTTGATCTCGTAGAAGCCGGGCGTCGCCGCCACCAGCAGCGTGCCGTCCCACAGCCGGGCCGCCGCCTCGCCGCGCGGCGTGGGCGTGACGACCGGCCCGAAGAAGGCGACCTCGTCGCCGTCCGCGCCCGGGACGGAGATGACCGGCGTGCCGACGTCCTGGCCGACCTTCTCGATGCCCTCCTTGTGGGAGGCGCGCAGCTCGCTGTCGTAGGTGTCCTTGTCGGCGTACTCGACCAGGTCGGCCGGCAGGCCCACGTCGGCGAGGGCGGCGGCGATGGCCTCGCGGGTGGGGCCCTCGCCGTCGTTGTGGAAGCGGGTGCCGAGCGCGGTGTAGAGCTTGCCGACGACCTCGTCGCCGTGCAGCTGCTGGGCCGCGATCACCACGCGGACCGGGCCCCAGGCCTTGGTCTCCAGCATGTCGCGGTACTCCGCGGGCAGCTCGTCCAGCCGGTTCTCGTTGAGGACGGCCAGGCTCATGACCTTCCACCGCACGTCGACCGGGCGCACCTTCTCCACCTCCAGCATCCAGCGGGAGGTCATCCAGGCCCAGGGGCACAGCGGGTCGAACCAGAAGTCGGCGGTGGTCCTGCTCTCGGACATGTCACTCCTCGTGAATCGCTCGCGCAAGGCTGTCTGACGGATATCGGTACGCAGAAGGGAGCAACACCACCGCGTGGCGGACGCATTCCCCGAGTGCCCGGCGTCAGTGGCACATGGGAGGATCGGTGCTGTTTCGAACGTGCCACGAAGGAGTGACCGTGCCCGGAGAGAATCTGTCCCGCGACGAGGCCCGCGAGCGGGCCGAGCTGCTGACCGTCGACGGGTACGAGGTCGCCCTCGACCTGCGCTCGGCGGTCGGCGAGTCCGGGGACGGGGTCGCCCCCGCCGAAGGCAGGGGGAGGGCGCGGACCTTCCGCTCGGTGACGACCATCCGCTTCCGCCGTACGGGCACGGGCTCGGCGACGTTCGTCGACTTGATCGCCCCGGCCGTGACGTCGGTGGAGCTGAACGGCCGGGCGCTGGACCCCGCCGTCGTCTTCGACGGCGCGCGGATCGCGCTGGACGGTCTCGCCGACGAGAACGTCCTGGTGGTGGACGCCCAGTGCGCCTACAGCCGCACCGGAGAGGGCATGCACCGCTTCGTCGACCCGGAGGACGGCGAGGTCTACCTCTACACGCAGTACGAACCGGCCGACGCCCGCCGGGTGTACGCCAACTTCGAGCAGCCCGACCTGAAGGCGCCGTACCGCTTCGAGGTGACCGCGCCCGACGACTGGACGGTCTGGTCCAACGGAGCGGGCGAGAAGGGCGCGGACGGCGTGTGGAGCTTCGCGGAGACCGCGCCGATCTCGACGTACATCACCTGCGTCGTCGCGGGGCCGTACCACTACGTCACCGACACCTACCGGCGCGGGGACGTCGAGATCCCGCTCGGCGCGATGTGCCGCAAGGGGCTCGCGAAACACTTCGACGCGGACGACGTCTTCCTGGTCACCAAGCAGGGCTTCGACTTCTTCCACGACAACTTCGACTTCCCCTACCCCTTCGGGAAGTACGACCAGGCCTTCGTCCCCGAGTACAACCTCGGCGCGATGGAGAACCCCGGCATGGTGACCTTCCGCGAGGAGTACATCTACCGCGGCAAGGTGACGCAGGCGGCGTACGAGCGCCGGGCGAACGTCATCCTGCACGAGATGGCGCACATGTGGTTCGGCGACCTGGTCACCATGGTGTGGTGGGACGACCTGTGGCTGAAGGAGTCCTTCGCCGACTTCATGGGCTCGTTCTCGCTGGCGGAGGCGACCCGTTTCACCAACAGCTGGGTGACCTTCGCCAACAACCGCAAGGCGTGGGCGTACCGCGCCGACCAGCTGCCCTCCACCCACCCGATCACGGCCGACATCCGTGACCTGGAGGACGCCAAGCTGAACTTCGACGGGATCACGTACGCCAAGGGCGCCTCGGTCCTCAAGCAGCTGGTGGCGTACGCCGGGCGGGACGCGTTCCTGGAGGGCGCGCGGCGCTACTTCAAGCGCCACGCCTACGGGAACACGCGTCTGACGGACCTGCTGTCGGTGCTGGAGGAGACCTCCGGCCGCGACATGAAGGCGTGGTCGCGGTCCTGGCTGCAGACCTCCGGGGTCAACACGCTGACGCCGGTGGTGACGTACGACGCCGAGGGCCGGATCACCGAGCTGGCCGTCGTCCAGGACGGCGAGGAGCTCCGCCCGCACCGGGTGAAGGTGGGGCTGTACCACCTGTCGCCGGAGGGCGCTCTCGTCCGGTACGCCCAGGCCGAGGCGGACGTCACCGGGGCGCGGACGGTCGTGCCCGGTCTGGCCGGATCGGCCCGGGCCGAGCTGGTGCTCGTCAACGACGACGACCTCACGTACTGCAAGGTCCGCTTCGACGAGCGTTCGCTCGCCACGCTGCGGGCCCACCTCGGCGACATCACCGATCCGCTGGCCCGCGCGCTGTGCTGGTCGGCGCTGTGGAACCTGACGCGGGACGGTCTGATGCCGGCCAGGGACTTCCTGGCGATCGTGCTGGAGTTCGCGGGCCGCGAGACGGACATCGGCGTGCTGCAGATGGTGCACGCCTGGGCCCAGTCGGCCGTCACCCACTACGCCGCGCCCGCCTGGCGGGCGGAGGGCGGCCGGCTGCTCGCCGAGGGCGGCCTGCGCGAGCTGCGGCTGGCCGAGCCGGGCAGTGAACACCAGCTGACCTGGGCGCGGTTCTTCGCCGCGGCCTCCTCGTCCGACGCGGACTTCCAGCTCCTCGAAGGGCTGCTCGACGGCTCCGCGAAGATCGACGGCCTGGACGTCGACCAGGAGCTGCGCTGGTCGTTCCTCACCCCGCTCGCCGCCCACGGCCGGGCCGACGAGGCGCGGATCGACGCGGAGCTGACCCGGGACGACACGGCGACCGGCAAGCGGCACCAGGTCCGATGTCTGGCGGCCCGGCCGTCGGCCGCGGTCAAGGCGCAGGCGTGGGCGCAGGTCGTCGAGTCCGACGCGCTGTCGAACGCGCTCGTCGAGGCGACGATCGCCGGGTTCGTCCAGCCCTCCCAGCGCGAGCTGATCGCGCCGTACGCGGAGAAGTACTTCGCGGCGATCGAGCGGCTGTGGGCGGACCGTTCGATCCAGATCGGGATGGACGTGGTGCGGGGTCTCTTCCCCGGTCTGCGGGACAGCGAGGAGACCCTGGCGGCGACGGACGCGTGGCTCGACGCCCACGCCTCGGCCGCCCCGGCGCTGCGCCGGCTGGTCCTGGAGTCCCGGGACGACCTGGCGCGGGCGCTGCGCGCGCAGGCCTGCGACGGCCTGGCGGGCTAGCCGCGGATCAGGGGGGCGGCCCCGGTGGCGAGCGGTGCTCGCGGCCGGGGCCGTCCGCTGTTCCGGCCCCGGCGGGGGCGGGGTCTGATCGGCAGTCGAACGCGCGTACTTTAGGGCGAGCTTGTCCCTAAATGTCGACGGCCTTGTAACAGCGGTTAGCGGACGGCCGGGCGGCGGAAGACCCCCGGCATGAACCACAACGCCCCCATCACCCCCCGCCCCGCCTCCCTCCCCCTCACCGGCGACGACCGACTGCGGGAGGCGCTCGGCTACGCCCGGCACCGCGGCGGCTGCCTGCCGGCCCAGACGCCCGAGGCGATGATCACCGGTCTCGCCGCGCTGGCCCTGCACCGCTTCGACTCCGCTCCCCCGCCGCTCGCCCTCGACCGGATCGACGTCCTGGTGCCCCGCACCCGCCGGCTGCGCTCCACCGCCTCGGTGCGGGTCGTGCGCGCCCAGGAGCCGCCGGTGCCGGTGGAGATCGCCGGGTTGCCGGTCGCGCCGGTCGCCCGGGCGCTCGCCGACGCGGTCGCCGTTGTGGCCGACCCGGCGGTGGTGCGCCGGCTGCTCACCGAGGCGGTGCGCGGTGGGCACTGCGAACCGAGCACGGTGGTACGGGAGTTGAACCGGGCCCGGCTGCTGAGCCGGCCCCATGTGGTGGACGCGGTGGACGCGCTGCTCGCGGAGGGCCGCTCCCTGGCGGAGGAGCGGCTCTACGAGATGGTGCGGGCGTTCGCCCTGCCGGACCCGCTGTGGAACGTGGATCTGCGGCTGCCCGGCGGCCCCCATCTGGGCGGCCTCGACGCCTACTGGCCGGACCAGGCGGTGGCGGTGGAGCTGGACACCCGGGCGCCGCGGCAGGACGACGACGCGCTGTGGTCGGAGTACACCCGCAAGCGCGAGCACCTGGAGCGGCTCGGCATCACGGTGGTCCACCTCACCCCCCGCAAGCTGCGGGAGGCGATGGACCAGCAGGCCACCATCGTCCGCACGGCCCTGATGGCCGCGTCGGACCGGCAGCCCGCCGCCTATGTCGTCGTCCTGCCGCGGTAGCGGCCCCCCGGCGGCGCGGTGCCCGCCCCGCCCGGGCGGACGGTCCGGCCGCCGGAGGTCACTTCTTCGGCGCCGTGCCGCAGAACTCGGCCTCGACGACCGCGTTGGTGTCCCCGGTCCAGTCGGCGTTGAGGTTCAGGGCGAGCGAGTGCCCGCCGTTCCGGGTGACGTGGGCCTCGGACGTGGAACCGTGGATGCCGCCGCCGTGGCCCCAGACCTCCTTGCCGCAGCTCAGCTTCGTCCGCATCAGCCCGAGGCCGTAGCGCAGCTGCGGGAAGTCCGGATGGGTGGCCACGGTGTCGGTCAGCTCCCGCTGCTCGGCCTTGGGCAGCAGCCCGCCCTTGAGCAGGGCGCGGTAGAAGGTCTGCAGATCACCGGAGTTGGAGATCATCTCCCCCGCCGCGTAGGCCAGGCTCGGGTTCAGTTCGGTGACGTCGTGGATCCGTGCCTCCGCCGGGTCCTGGCCGAGCGTGGAGTAGGCGCGTGAGCTGGGCCGGGGCATCGTCGCCTTCGTCCCGGGGACCGAGGTGCCCCGCAGCTTCAGCGGCTTGATGATGCGGCGCTCGACCTCCTTGCCGTACGGGCGGCCGGTCACCTTCTCGATCACCATGCCGGCCAGGACGTAGTTGGTGTTGGAGTAGTTCCAGCCGGTGCCGGGGGCGAAGTCGGGGCGGTGGGTCATCGCGAGGGCGACGAGCTCGCGCGGGGTCCAGGTGTCGTAGCGGTGCTCCAGGAAGTCGGGGCCGAAGACCTTCTTCTGGAATTCCGGGTCCTCGGTCACGCTGTAGACGCCGCTGGTGTGGTTGAGGAGCTGCCGGACCGTCATCGCGCGGCCGTCGTGGCCGTTGCCGCGGACCACGCCGGGCAGCCACTCCTCGACGTGGTCGTCGAGGTCGAGGCGGCCTTCGGCCTGGAGCTGGAGGAGGACGGTGGCGACGAAGGTCTTGGTGATGGAGCCGACCCGGTAGTGGTCCCGGCCCCCGCGCTCGCCGGCCGTGCCCGTCCAGGCGGTGCCTCCGACGCGGGCCTGGGCGACGGCTCCGGGAACGCCCGCCTCGACCGCCGCGTCGAGGGCCTGCCGGGTGGCGGCGTGCCGGTCCCGGTCCTGGGAGGCGGGCCCCGTCGCCGCTGCCGCGGGTGCCGCGAGCGCGGTGGCGGTGAGCGCGGCGACGGCGGTGGCCGCGAGGACGGTGCGGGCGGTGGTGCGGGCGGCGGACATGTGCGGCTCCCCTGTGTCGGTACTGCGGTCGGGGGAGGTGACCTCGGGGAGGCGCGGGGGGTTGAGCGGGTCCGGGGGGTTGAGCGTGTTTCAGCCGTTCGCGGGGTCGGTGAGCCGGGAGCGTCCGACCGGGGGGCGTTCGCGCCACAGGTCGAGCCCGATGTCGACCAGTCCGACGCGGGCGAGTCCGGGGACGTCGGCGAGGGGGTGCCAGGCGGCGAGGTCGGTGGAGCCGCCGGTCTCGGGGCGCAGGGAGCCGCCGGTGAGGCGGACTTCGTAGAGGATCCGCAGCCCCTGGAAGTCGCCGGGCGCGGAGAGCCGGCGCAGCCAGGAACGGCGGATGGAATCGATGCCGAGAAGGGCGGTGGGCTCGGCGAGGTAACCGGTCTCCTCCTCGACCTCCCGGACGACGGTGTGGGCCGGGTCCTCTCCGTGGTCCATGCCGCCGCCGGGCAGGGTCCATCTCCTGGTGCCGTCGCCGGCCACCCAGCGGGCGAGCAGGATCTCCTCGTCACGGACGCACACGGCGTAGGCCGCCACCCTCAACTCCTTCTTCATGAGCCGAGGTTAGGGGGTGCTCCGGCTCGACCCGGGCGGGATCGGCAGGGCGCCCCCTCCGGGCCGGTGTCAGAACCAGTACGTGGGATACGCGCGTCCGGTGGCGCGGGCTCCGGCGAGGCCGACCGCGACGAGGAGGAGGGCGGCGAGGGCGAGCAGGGCGAGGAAGAGGAGGAACGGCGGGCTCTGCAGGGCGACGATCACGGCGGTCGCGGCGGCGGGCGAGTGCGGGGTGCGGGCCAGCATCATGACGCCGAGCGCGAGGCCTCCGGCGACGGCGGCGCTCCACATTCCGGGTCCGGCGACGGCGAGGACCGCGAAGCCGGTGAGGGCGGAGAGGAGCTGTCCGCCGACGACCGAGCGGGGCTGGGAGAGCGGCAGGTCGGGCGCGCCGGCCACCAGGGCCATGCTCGCGGCGAGCGGCGGGATGAGCAGGGGCTCGTGGAGCACGGCGCCGGCGGCGACGACCACGAGGAGCGCGGTGACGCTGACGGCGGTGGCCAGGGCGACCACCCGGACCCGGGGCCTGGCCGGCGGCCGGGGGCGGGTGGGGGCGGGCGCGGGAGCCGGGGCGGCGCCGGGAGTCGGGGCCGGACCGGAGGGCGGGGCAGTCGTCATGAAGGGTCCTGGGTCAGGGGCGGAGGGGCCGGGGAGTGGTCGGGGGCGGACCATCGCAACGGGGTGGGGAGAAGCCGCGGGTCAGGCCGGTCTGAGGCGGGGGTCGGTGTCGGGGCCGGGCCTGGGGTCGGGGACGAGGCCCGTGCGGTGCCACGGTCGGGGCCGTGCCGGTCGGCGTGTCGGGGCGGGCCGGGGGCGGGTTACCCGCGACGCCGGGGGTAACCGCTCACGGCGAGTTTAGGGGTTAGCCATGGAGAGCGTCAACCGGTCACGTACCCTTGAGGGGTTAGCTCGAAGAGGAGGGCGCCCGCCATGACCGATTCGGATCCCCGGCCGCTCGTCGGCGAGCCGGTCTCCCTCGACCTGCTCAACACCCGGTGGAACGAGGACGGCGTCCGCCAGGATCTGCTCACGGGCACCGACGGCCTCGCGGTCTGGCTCGCCGCCAACGGGCTCGACGACCGCTTCACCGCGGACGCGGCCACCCTGCGGCACACCCTCGCCGCCCGGGACGCCCTCGCCGGCCTCGTGGACCGGCCCGGAGACCCCGTCGCGACCGCCCGCGTCGACGCCGTGCTCGGGCACGGCCGGATCCGCGCCACCCTCACCCCGGAGGGCCCCGGCGAGGAGGCGGAGTTCGCGGACGCGGCCTGGGGCCCCGGCTGGACGGCCGCCCGCGACTACCTCGACCTGCTGCGCGCGGCACCCGACCGCATCCGGGCCTGCGCCCACGACGCGTGCATCCTGCACTTCTACGACACCTCGCGGAACGGCACCCGGCGCTGGTGTTCGATGGCGATCTGCGGAAACCGGGCCAAGGCCTCGCGCCACTATGCTCGTACAAAAGACAACTAGGGCCGACCGGAACCTGCAACTCACCCCGGTTCAGGGCGATTCATCCTTCATGGCGCATGTCCCGCAGTGGCGGATGTGCGCCACGAGCACATCCCGCCGCCGGTTAACTCTCCCCAAACCCCTGTGTCGTACGAAAGGCTGAGCGGTCATCCGGTACCGAAATCCGGACCCTCTTCTTTCACACCAGGGATGTAAATGACCACCCCCGAAACTCAGAGCTCCATACCCGGGCGCTCGACCTCCGGGCACAGACGTGCGGCACGCATCGCCGCCGCCGCCGGACTGGTGACCGCTCTCATCGCGGCCGGTGCTGCTCCGGTCCTGGCCGCCGAGGACCCGGCGACCACTCCCCCGGTCAAGGCGTCCGACGCCGCCGACAAGCTCGGCGCGACCGACGCCCAGCGGCTCTCCGAGGCCGAGGCCACCGGCGAGAAGAACGTCACCGTTCTCGTCGCCACCGCCCCCGGCTCCACCGAGCAGGTCGCGGGCCAGCTCGACGCCGTCCCGGGCGCCTCGGTCGGCAAGCGGGAGGACAAGCTCGGCTACGTCCGCGCCACCCTGCCGACCGCCAAGGCCGCCGCCGCCATCCAGGCGGCCACGAAGCTCTCCTCCGTCCAGTCGATCGACCTCCAGGCCGAGATCAAGCTGGACGACCCGACCCCGGACGCGGGCACCACCGGCGCCGTCGAGGGCACGACCGTCTCCCGGACGTACCCGGCCCCCGGCAAGAACACGCCGGCGAAGAACCCGTACAACCCGTCCCACGAGACGGGCGCGGTCGACTTCGTCAAGAAGAACCCCAAGGCCGACGGCCGCGGGGTGACCATCGGCATCCTCGACTCCGGTGTCGACCTCGGCCACCCGGCCCTGCAGAAGACCACCACCGGCGAGCGCAAGATCGTCGACTGGGTCACCGCCACCGACCCGCTGACCGAGGGCGACGCCACCTGGCGCGCGCAGAACGCCCCCGTCGCGGGCCCGGTCTTCACCGCCTCCGCGCAGTCCTGGAAGGCGCCCGAGGGCTCCTACCAGTTCAGCCGCTTCCAGGAGTCGATCACCGCGGGCGGCGACCCGGCCGGTGACATCAACCGCGACGGCGACACGACCGACTTCTTCGGCATGCTGTACGACCCGGCCGCCGGAACCGTCCGCGTGGACTCCGACCAGAACAACGACTTCACGGACAACGCTCCGATGAAGCCGTACAAGGCCGATCAGCAGGTCGGCTACTTCGGCACCGACGACCCGGCCACCCCGGTCGTCGAGAAGACCCCGTTCGTCGTCGAGATCCGCAAGGACGTCGCGATGGACCCGCTCGGCGGCACCTGGGTCGGCAAGAAGCTCGACTTCGTCAACATCGGCGTCGTCGAGTCCTCGCACGGCACGCACGTCGCCGGCATCACCGCCGCGCACAGCCTCTTCGGCGGCAAGATGAACGGCGCCGCCCCCGGCGCGAAGATCGTCTCCTCGCGCGCCTGCACGTGGACCGGCGGCTGCACCAACACCGCGCTGACCGAGGGCATGACCGACCTCGTCGTCAACCGCGGCGTCGACATCGTCAACATGTCGATCGGCGGCCTGCCCGCGCAGAACGACGGCGACAACGTCCGCGCCCGCCTCTACACCCGTCTGATCGACGAGTACGGCGTCCAGCTGGTCATCTCGGCCGGCAACTCCGGCCCGGGCATCAACACGATCGGCGACCCCGGCCTGGCCGACAAGGTCGTCTCGGTCGGCGCGGCCATCTCCAAGGAGACCTGGGCCGCCAACTACGGCTCGGCCGTATCCAAGGCGTACGCGATGTTCCCCTTCTCCTCGCGCGGCCCGCGTGAGGACGGCGGCTTCACCCCGACCATCACCGGTCCCGGCTCGGCCGTGAACACCATCCCGACCTGGCAGGACGGGGCGGGCGTTCCCGAGTCCGGCTACGCGCTGCCCGCCGGTTACGGCATGCTCAACGGCACGTCGATGTCCTCCCCGCAGGTCGCCGGCGCGAGCGCGCTGCTGATCTCCGCGGCGAAGCAGCAGCGCGTCGAGCTCGACCCGCTCACCCTGCGCACGGCGCTCACCTCGACCGCCGAGCGGATCCCCGGTGTCGCCGCGCACGAGCAGGGCTCGGGCCGCATCGACATCGCGGACGCCTGGGACTCGATCCAGGACGGCGCCACGGCCCACGACTACAAGGTCGAGGCCCCGGTCGACACCGCGATCTTCCCGGCCCCGCACACCGGCACCGGTGTGTACGACCGTGAGGGCGGCCTCAAGGCCGGCCAGAAGAAGACGTACAACGTCACCGTCACCCGCACCTCGGGTCCGGCGTACGGCGTGCGCCACGACCTGAACTGGAAGTACAACGACGGCACCTTCCGCGCCGCCACCGCCTACGACTACATCACGCTGCCGCTGAACAAGCCGGTGACCGTGAAGGTCGAGGCGCTGCCGCGCACGGCCGGCGTCCACAGCGCCATCCTGGAGCTGGACGACGAGCGCACCGAGGGCGTGGACAAGCAGATCCTGTCCACCGTCGTCGTCGCGAGCAAGCTGGCCGCGCCCGGCTTCGGCCTCTCCGCCACCGGGTCGGTCCAGCGCAACAGCCACCGCTCGTACTTCGTGAACGTGCCGGAGGGCGCCAAGACCCTGGAGGTCGCGCTCGGCGGTCTCAAGGAGAAGAGCCAGACCCGGTTCATCGCGATCCACCCGTACGGCGTGGCCATCGAGTCCACCGCCTCCAACGTGTGCTACCCGCACTACAACCCGGGCAACGGCTGCCGCGCCGACCTCCGGTCGTACACCGACCCGACGCCGGGCGTCTGGGAGATCGAGGTCGAGTCGCGCCGTACGTCGCCCGACCTGGACAACCCGTACAAGCTGGACGTCGCGGTGCTGGGCGCCGACTTCGACCCGGCCGTGCAGACCGTCCCCGAGGCGAAGGTCGGCACCCCGGCCGCCGTCGAGTGGAAGGTGACCAACAAGTTCGCCGCGATCGACGGCAAGCTCAAGGGCGGCTCGCTCGGCTCGGCCAAGGTCGAGACGCCGACGATCAAGCACCACGAGCAGCAGACCAAGACCGTCACCGTCGGTGAGGGTGTGGACCGGCTGGACGTGGCCATCGGCAACACCTCCGACAAGGCCGCCGACCTCGACCTGACCGTCCTTCTGAACGGCCAGCAGGTCGGCCAGGCGGCGGACGGCGACTCGGAGGAGGCCGTCTCGCTGGTCAAGCCGGCGCCGGGCACCTACACGATCGTGATCGACGGGTACTCGGTCCAGGCGGAGGGTGGCACGACCTTCGACTACAAGGACGTCTACTACTCCGCCGCGCTCGGCAGCGTCCAGGTGGACGCGGCCCAGCAGGTGAAGCTGGCGAACGGCGCGAGCGCCCAGGTCGGCGCCTCGGTGCTGGTCGCCGGCGCCGCGCCCGAGGGCCGGCAGTTCTTCGGTGAGGTCCAGCTGGTGAACGCGCGCGGCACGGTCGCGGGCTCCGGCAGCGTCGTGATCGGCAAGGTCACGCCGTAACCACCGGTGAATCCCCGCTGAGCGGGTAGGAGGGCGGGCGCCGGAACCGGCGCCCGCCCTTCGCATGTCCCGACCCTTGGACAATGGATTGGACAAGGCGCCGGGTGCCATACGCATCATGGACCGGCAGCACCCCTGCACAAACGTACGGAGGAACCCCCGTGAAGGTCGGAATCGTCGGAGCCACCGGTCAGGTCGGCACAGTCATGCGCAGGATCCTGGCCGAGCGCGACTTCCCGCTCGACGAGCTGCGGCTCTTCGCCTCCGCCCGTTCCGCCGGCACGGTCCTCGACGGGGTCACGGTCGAGGACGCCTCCACCGCCGACTACACCGGCCTGGACATCGTGCTCTTCTCCGCCGGTGGCGCCACCTCCAAGGCCCTCGCCGAGAAGGTCGCCTCCCAGGGCGCCGTGGTGATCGACAACTCCTCCGCCTGGCGCCGTGACCCCGAGGTCCCGCTGGTGGTCTCCGAGGTCAACCCGCACGCGATCAAGGACCGCCCCAAGGGGATCATCGCCAACCCGAACTGCACCACCATGGCCGCGATGCCGGTCCTCAAGCCCCTCCACCAGGAGGCCGGCCTGACCGCGCTGGTCGCCACGACCTACCAGGCCGTCTCCGGCTCGGGCGTCGCGGGCGTCGCGGAGCTGGACGGCCAGGTCAAGGCCGTCGCCGACCGCGCCACCGAGCTGACCCACGACGGCGAGGCCGTCGCGTACCCCGAGCCCGGCGTCTACAAGCGCCCCATCGCCTTCAACGTCCTCCCCCTCGCCGGCAACCTCGTCGACGACGGCTCGCACGAGACGGACGAGGAGCAGAAGCTCCGCAACGAGTCCCGCAAGATCCTGGAGATCCCGGAGCTCAAGGTCTCCGGCACCTGCGTGCGCGTCCCGGTCTTCTCCGGCCACTCCCTCCAGGTGAACGCCCGCTTCGACCGCCCGATCAGCGTCGAGCGCGCCTACGAGCTGCTGAAGGACGCCGAGGGCGTCGAGCTCTCCGAGATCCCGACCCCGCTGCAGGCGGCGGGCAAGGACGCGTCCTACGTCGGCCGGATCCGGGCGGACGAGACCGTGGAGAACGGCCTCGCGCTCTTCGTCTCCAACGACAACCTGCGCAAGGGCGCCGCGCTGAACGCGGTGCAGATCGCGGAGCTGGTCGCGGCGGAGCTGAAGGGCTGACGCCGCTCCCGTACGGGACGAAGGGGCGGCCGCCCGGGTGGGACGGCCGCCCCTTCGGCGTGCCCGTCGTCGTCCCGTGGTCATGGTCCCGACGGAATTCGGACAACGCGTTCGAACCCCGGGCGGCCGGTGACAGGATCCGACCATGACCCAGATACCGAAGGGCGGCGCCGTTCCGGTCCCCGGCCGGGCCCTCCAGGTCGCGGTGGCCTGGCGGACCGGTCTCGGCGTGCCCGACGTGGACGTGTCGGCGCTGCTGATCGGCGCCGGCGGGCGGGTGCGCGACGACGCCGATCTGGTCTTCTACAACCACGGCGAGCACCCCTCGCGGGCGGTGAGGCATCTGGGCAGGTCGGCGCCGGGCGAGCCGGGCTCCCCGGCGGCGGACTGGCTGTGGCTGGACCTCGCGCGCCTGGAGCCGGCCGTGGAGCGCGTGGTGATCGCCGCCTCGGCGGACGGCGGCGCCTTCGGACAGGTGCCGTCCCTGGACATCCGGGTCACGGACACGACGGGCGCCCCGGCGGCGTACTTCGCGATCGGGGACGCGTCGACGGAGACGGCGTTCGTGTGCGGCGAGTTCCGGCGGAGCGGCGGGGGCTGGAGCTTCCGGGCGGTCGGCCAGGGGTACGTCTCGGGCCTGGCCGGCCTGGCGACGGACTTCGGCATCGTGGTGGAGGCCCCGCCGGCCCCCATCCCGGGCCCCGGCTATGTCCCGCCCCCCGCGCCGGGCCGGGGGCGCCTGGTGTCGTCCTGGTACGCCTCGTCCGACTCGTACGCTCCGAACGCCTCGCACGCCCTCTCCGACTCGTACGCCCCGTCGGACTCGTACACCTCCTACACCTCCGACACCTCCACGCTCTCCCTCGTCTCCCCCGCCCCCGCCGACCCGTTCGCCGCCGACCCGTTCGCCGCCGACTTCCGGCCCTCCGTCCACCAGGGCCGCGGCAAGGAGACCGTCGTCTGCGACCCCGCGCTGCCGCCCGGCTGGGCGCTCCTGGAGATCGAGTCGTACCACTCGATCTCCACCACCATCGAGTCCTGCGACGCCCACGGCCGCACCGAGGACTTCCTGCTCGCGGCCTACGAGGACGACGTCCGGGCCCGGACCGTCGCCCTCGTCCCGCCGGACCGGCCCCTGACCCTGCGGGTCGAGGCGGACGCCCCCTGGACCCTGCGCGTCCTCCCCCTCGCCCACGCCCGCCGCTTCGACAGCCACATCGAAGGGCACGCCCACGACCTCGTCGTCTACGAGGGCCCGCCCGGCGTCCTCGACTTCGTCCATCACGGCGAGTCCCCGGTCACCGTCCACCGGCACACCCCGCCGCGGGAGCCCCAGTACGACGCGGAGGACCAGGAGCTGCTGGTCGACGAGCGCGGCGGGGTCCTGGCCAGCGTGCCCCTGGCCGGGCCCGGCCTGCTGCGCATCAGCGGCGACGGGCCGTGGAAATGCTCGGTGCGCCGCTGAGGTACGCCGTGGAAGGATGAGCCAAACGTCACGAAACCGAGGAGTTGACCGGGTGCCTGGCACAAACCTGACCCGTGAAGAGGCGCAGCAGCGGGCGAAGCTGCTGACCGTGGACGCGTACGAGGTCGACCTCGACCTCTCCGGTGCGCAGGAGGGCGGCACCTACCGGTCCGTCACCACCGTCCGCTTCGATTCCGCCGAGGCGCACGCCTCGACCTTCATCGACCTCGTCGCCCCCGCCGTGCACGAGGTCGTCCTGAACGGTCACGCGCTCGACGTCGCCGCCGTCTTCCGGGACTCGCGCATCGCGCTGGCCCATCTGCACCAGGGCCCCAACGAGCTGAAGGTCGTCGCGGACTGCGCGTACACCAACACCGGTGAGGGCCTGCACCGGTTCGTCGACCCGGTCGACGACCAGGCGTACCTGTACACGCAGTTCGAGGTGCCGGACGCCCGCCGCGTCTTCGCCTCCTTCGAGCAGCCGGACCTGAAGGCGACCTTCCAGTTCACCGTGAAGGCGCCGAGCGGCTGGACGGTGATCTCGAACTCGCCGACGCCGGAGCCCAAGGACGACGTGTGGGTCTTCGAGCCGACCCCGCGGATCTCGACGTACATCACCGCCCTGATCGTCGGCCCGTACCACTCGGTGCACTCCTCCTACGAGAAGGACGGGCAGACGGTCCCGCTGGGCATCTACTGCCGTCCCTCGCTGGCCGAGTACCTCGACGCGGAGCACATCTTCGACGTCACCCGGCAGGGCTTCGGCTGGTTCCAGGAGAAGTTCGCGTACGACTACCCCTTCGCGAAGTACGACCAGCTCTTCGTGCCGGAGTTCAACGCGGGCGCGATGGAGAACGCGGGCGCGGTCACCATCCGCGACCAGTACGTCTTCCGCTCGAAGGTGACGGACGCGGCGTACGAGCGCCGGGCCGAGACGATCCTGCACGAGCTGGCCCACATGTGGTTCGGCGACCTGGTCACCATGGAGTGGTGGAACGACCTGTGGCTGAACGAGTCGTTCGCCACCTTCACCTCGGTCGCCTGCCAGGCCTCCGTGGAGGGCACCCGCTGGCCGCACGCCTGGACCACCTTCGCCAACGCGGAGAAGACCTGGGCGTACCGCCAGGACCAGCTGCCGTCCACGCACCCGATCATGGCCGAGATCAACGATCTCGAGGACGTGCTGGTCAACTTCGACGGCATCACCTACGCCAAGGGCGCCAGCGTGCTGAAGCAGCTGGTCGCGTACGTCGGCGAGGAGGAGTTCTTCAAGGGCGTGCAGGCGTACTTCAAGGCGCACGCCTTCGGCAACACGCGCCTGTCGGACCTGCTCGGCGCCCTGGAGGAGACCTCCGGCCGTGACCTCAAGGCGTGGTCGAAGGCGTGGCTGGAGACGGCCGGCATCAACATCCTCCGCCCGGTGATCGAGACCGGCGAGGACGGCGCGATCACCTCGTTCGCCGTCCGGCAGGAGGCCCCGGCGCTGCCCGCGGGCGCCAAGGGCGAGTCGATCCTGCGCCCGCACCGGATCGCGATCGGCTTCTACGACCTGGACGAGGCCGGCAAGCTGGTGCGGACCGAGCGGGTCGAGCTGGACGTCACGGCCACCGAGCTGACGGCCGTGCCGCAGCTGGCGGGCAAGGCCCGCCCGGCGGTCGTGCTGCTCAACGACGACGACCTGTCGTACGCCAAGATCCGGCTCGACGAGGTGTCGCTGAAGAACGTCACGGAGCACCTCGGGGACTTCACCGAGTCGCTGCCGCGGGCGCTGTGCTGGTCCTCCGCCTGGGACATGACCCGGGACGGCGAGCTGGCCACGCGCGACTACCTGGAGCTGGTGCTCTCCGGCATCGGCAAGGAGTCCGACATCGGCGTCGTCCAGTCGCTGCAGGGCCAGGCGAAGGCGGCCCTGGAGCTGTACGCGGCTCCGGAGTGGCGCGAGACGGGCCTGAACCGTTGGACCGAGGCGACGCTGGCGCACCTGCGGGCGGCCGAGCCGGGCAGCGACCACCAGCTGGCCTGGGCGCGGGCGTTCGCCGCGACCGCGCGCACGCCGCAGCAGCTCGATCTGCTCGCCGCGCTCCTCGAGGGCAACGAGTCGATCGAGGGCCTGGCCGTCGACACCGAGCTGCGCTGGGCGTTCGTGCAGCGGCTCGCGGCGACCGGGGTCTACGACGAGCCGGAGATCGCCGGCGAGCTGGACCGAGACCGGACGGCGGCCGGTGAGCGGCACGCGGCCACCGCGCGCGCGGCCCGCCCGTCGGAGGCGGCGAAGGCGGAGGCGTGGGCGTCGGTCGTGGAGTCCGACAAGCTGGCCAACGCCGTGCAGGAGGCGGTGATCGGCGGTTTCGTCCAGACCGACCAGCGCGAGCTGCTCGCCCCGTACACGGAGAAGTACTTCGCCTCCATCAAGGGCGTGTCGGAGACCCGTAGCCACGAGATGATCCAGCAGATCGTGGTGGGGCTCTACCCGACGCTCCAGGTCTCGCAGGAGACGCTGGACGCCACCGACGCGTGGATCGCGGCGAACGACCCGGCTCCGGCGCTGCGCCGTCTGGTGACGGAGTCCCGCGCGGGTGTGGAGCGTGCGCTGAAGGCGCAGGCGGCGGACGCGGCCGCCGCGCGCTGACGCCTCGACAGGGAAGGGCCCCCGGACGGATACCGTCCGGGGGCCTTTCAGCGTGTCTCGCCGGTCTTGCCGGCCGGTCAGCCCAGGGACCTCATCCACTGCCAGCCGCCGCTGCCGATGGTGGCCGGCGTCCCGAGGCCGGTGGTCGCGGGACCCGTGCCGGTCGTTCCGGTCGTTCCGGGCAGGAACTCCAGGTTCTCGGCCGTGCCGGAGGTGCGGGTCGTCCACAGGTCGGGCGTGCCGTCGCCGTTCACGTCGCCCGCCGAGACCGCGAGCCGCCGGTCCGCGACCGTCCACGGGCCGCCGTCGAGGGCCCGGGCCGTGGCGAGGGGCTGCGCGCCCCGGCCCGCGAAGTGCGCGATCGTTCCCGTGGCGCGGTCACGGCCCCAGACGTCGGCGCGGCCGTCGTGGTCGGCGTCGCCGGGCAGGAGCACGTCGTACCCGGCCCACTCCGGCTCGCCGATCCGCACGGCGGCGCGGGCCGCGAAGCCCGGTGTGCCGTCGACGGCGGGCGCGCCGCGGTGCAGCCACAGACCGGTGGCGCTGCGGGCGAGGACGTCGGGGTGTCCGTCGCCGTCGATGTCCCCGGCGCTGACCGGGGTGGCGTGGGACCAGCCGGTGGGCCGGCCGCCCATGGGCAGACGGGCGCCGAGCTCACCGCTTCCGGTGTTGGGGTAGACCCAGAGGGCGTCGCCGATGCGGGCGACCACGTCCTCGCGGCCGTCGCCGGTCCAGTCGCCGCGGTGGCTGACGACGGCGTCGGTCCAGCCGCCGGTGCCGATCTGGCGCGCGGTGCCGAGGCGGCCGCCGCCGGTGCCGGGGTAGAGGCGCAGGTCGCCCTCGTCCTGGACCGCCAGGACGTCGGGGCGGCGGTCGCCGGTCAGGTCTCCCGGCACGCCGGAGCCCGCCCGGGGTTCGGGATGGGCGGCCGCCCGCAGCAGCAGGTGGTCGGAGAGCGGGGCGGTGCCGGCGGGCTGGGGCTCGAAGGCGTCGGCCCGTACGGTGTGGAAGTCCCCGGCGGAGAAGAAGACGTGGTCGAACTTCGGGCCGGCGGGGACCGTCGCCTCGCCCGACTCGCACTCGCCGGCCCCGGCGTCGAGGCACTCCCGGGTGAAGTGGTCGCGGTCGTTCTCGTCCGCCTCGGCGAACCGGCCGGTGCCGGGCAGCCCGGCGCGTACCGGGTCGAGGGCGGCGTAGGCCGGTCCGGCGTTGAAGTCGCCGCCGAGGATCACGGGGACGCCGGCGGCCCAGGTGTCGATGTGGGCCAGGGCCTCGGCGGAGCCGTTGTCCGGCTGGATGTACTGCGCGAGGTGGGTGGTGCAGGCCAGGGTGGTGCGTCCGTCGACGGGGCCGCGCGCGCAGAGCACGGCGCGGGGCTCCTTGCCCGCCGGGACGGTCAGTGCGGCGGTGTACCGCTCGACCGCGGGCGCCTTGACGAAGACGCCGAGGCCGAAGCGCTCGTCGCCGGTGGCGGACCACTTGGCGCAGCCGTTCGAGGTGGTGGTGCTCGTCCACACGGCGGTGTAGTCGGGCTTCAGGGCGTCGCGGAGCGAGGCCCACTGGCCGATGCACAGCTCCTGGAGCATGACGGCGTCGGCGTCCCAGGAGGTGGTCTGCTCCCGGAGTTCGGCCGTCCAGGTCGGCAGGTCGAGCGCGCTCTGGCAGGTGTGTCCGCCGCAGACGTTGTACGTGAGGGTGCGGACCGGCGGCGCGGTGGCCGGGTCGACGGTGTCGGCCGCCGCCCCGGTCACCGTGCCGGTGAGCAGTGCCAGGACGGCGGTGAGCCCGACTGTCCAGCGCCGCAGCGTTCTTCGCGGGTCGTTCATGTGTCGTGTCCCCCCAGGGATCGCAGGTCCGGCCAGCCTAATGATCAGCGGACCGGGCCCCGCGGGCCGGGGCACGGGACCCCGCGCCGCGCGGGTTCAGCCGCCGAGTTCCCGGTGGCGGCGGCGCAGGGCGGCGGCGCCGGCCTCCGTGAGCGTGCCGTGCAGGCGCATCCGGGCCACGCCGCCGTCCGGGAAGGCGTCGAGGCGGACGTGGGTGACGACCGCGGGGGCGGGGAGCGCGAAGCGGTGCGGGGTGTCGGGCTGCAGCCGGGTGCGGGGGATGATCTCGAACCATTCGCCGGTCTCGCCGTCGCGGCCCTGGAGGGCGATCCAGCCCGCCGAGTTGCCCTTGAGGTAGGCGGTGTCGATCTCCACGGCCCGTACGACGCCCTGGGCGGCGAGCCGGAAGCGGACCCAGTCGTTCGTGCCGCGGACTCGGCGGCGCCGGTTCTCCCAGCCGTCGTCCATCTTGCGGGAGGTGCCGGGCAGGATGATCTGCGTGGGCGAGGAGTAGAACCTGTCCGACGCGTCCTCGTACACGCCTCCGTGGAGTACGGAGAGGAGGTCGAGGGTGCCGAGGAGTTCCAGCCACTCGGGGTCGGGCACGACCTCGCCGTGGACGCGGAGGCGGGCGATGCCGCCGTCGGGGTGCTGGCAGAGCCGGACGTGGGTGAAGCGGCGCTCGACGTCGATCGCGAAGCCGTTGGCGGCGTGGCCGCGGACGGGGGTGGGCGGGACGATCTCCTCCCACTTCACGTCGTCGGCGAGGAGCTGTTCCGGGCTCGGCGAGCCGTCGACGGCGGCGGCCTGGACGGAGACCCGCTGGGGGTAGTTGCCCCGGAAGTGGGCGGTGTCGACGATGATCCCGCGGATGACGCCGGGGGCGCCGAGGCGGACGATCGCCCAGTCGTGGTCCTCCGGGGCGGGGAAGACGTTCTCGGCGTCGGCGCCCCGGCGGCGGCGGGTCTCCCAGCCGTCCATGATCTTGCCCTTGTGGCCGAAGTGCTCGGGGTCGAAGACGGCGCGCTCGCGGACGAGGAGGTTCTCGCGTTCGGCGAAGAACTCGTCGTTGGCGGCGACGACGCCGGCGCCGAGGCGGCGGTCGGCCAGATCGACCAGCTCGGTGAAGGGGAAGTCACCGGTGCGGTAGTCGGCGTACGGGTCGCCGCCGCCGTAGGGCGCTGCGTCGTTGGCGTGCGGGTCCTGGTCCGGGTGCGTCTCGAAGGTCATGCGTCGACTGTGCCGCGACTCGAGCATCCCGGTCCATCGAATGTTTTCGACGGGCCTTTTCAGTTCTACTGAACGGTTTCGCGGGCGGCGGCGGCCTGCCGCAGCGCGGCGAGGACCCGTGCGACCGCCGGTCCCTCCTCCGCGCCGCGCCGTACGGCCGCGACGACGTGGCGGCGCGGCTGGTCGGCGGAGAGGACCCGCATGACGACGCCGGAGCGGCGTTCGGCGGAGGCCATCCGGGGCACCAGGGCGACCCCCATGCCCGCCTCGACCATGGCGAGGATCGCGGTCCAGCCCGAGGCGCTGTGAGCCTGTTCCGGGACGAAGCCGGCAGCCTCGCAGGCGGCGGTGGTGATCTCCGACCAGGGGCCGGACCCGCCGAAGATCCAGGGTTCGGCGGAGAGGTCGGCGAGCCGCAGCCCGGGGGCCCCGGCGAGCGGGTGCCCGCTGGGCAGGGCGACGTCGAGGGGGTCGGCGAGGAGCGTGACGCGGCTGAACTTGGGGTCGCGTACGGACGGCGCGTGGGCGGCGAGGGAGAGCGCCAGGCCGACCTCGCCGGCGGTGAGGAGTTCGTACGCCTCCCCGGCCTCGGCCTCCCGGACACGGACGGCGAGACCGGGGTGGGCGGCCCGCAGGTGCTGCACGGCGGGGACGACCAGCGCGGGGACGGCCGTGGAGAAGGCGGCCACCCTGACCTCTCCGGCGTCGCCCCGCAGATAGCCGGCCAGTTCGGCGTCGGCGCGCTCCAGTTGGGCGAAGACGGCCTCCGCGTGGCGCAGGACCAGGTGCGCGGCGTCGGTGAGCCTGACCCGCCGCCCGTGCGCCTCCAGGAGGGTGACGCCGAGCTGGCGGGCGAGGTTGGTGAGCTGCTGGGAGACGGCCGAGGGGGTCATGAGCAGCGCCTCCGCGGTCGCGGTGACGGTGCCGCGGTCGCGGAGGGTGCGGAGGATCTGGAGCTTCTTGATGTCCCACTCGGTCATGGGGCGCAACCTACCGGGCGGCCCGCCCGCCCCCGGCCGAGGCCAGGCACACGCCGCCCAGGATGAGGGCCGTGCAGAGGGCCCCGAGCAGGCCGAGCTCCTCGCCGAGGAGGACGGCGGAGAGGAGGGCCACGCAGACGGGCTGGAGGTAGTAGACGACCCCGGCGCGGGCGGCGCCGATCAGCGCGATCGCCTTGTTCCAGGCGAAGAAGGCGAGGGCGGAGGAGAGGACGCCGACGTAGACCAGCGGCCCGACGGTGGCGACGGAGGGGTCGAAGCCGCCCTGGACGGCGAGGCTGATGCCGTACGCGGGCAGGAGCATCAGCGCGCCGAGGGCGAAGGTGGCGAAGAGGAAGGCCGGTCCGCCGAGTTCGGCGGGCCGGCGCTTGAGCAGGGCGCTGTACGAGGCGAAGCTGACGGCGGCCGCGAGCATCCACAGGTCGCCGGCGGCGAGCGTCGTGGGCAGCGAGCCCCCGCCGATGAGGAGCAGGACACCGGCGCAGGCGATCAGCATGCCGGTGACGCGCCGGGCGCCGAGGCGGGCGCCGCCGAACCTCTCGTACAGCGCCATGAGGACCGGCGAGGCGGCCATGATCATGCCCATGTTGCCGGCGGAGGTGGTGAGTCCGGCCTGGTTGACCAGGGTGTTGTAGACGCTCACGCCGAGCAGGGCGGCGAGGGTGACGAAGCCGAGGTGGCGGCGGATCAGCCGGCGGCGGCGCCAGGCCTCGCGGGCCGCGAAGGGGGCGACGGCGAGGAGGGCGACGATCCAGCGCCAGAACGCGGCCTGGACCGGCGGGACGGAGTCGTGCAGGGCGCGGGAGGCGACGAAGCTGCCGGACCAGACGACCGTGGCGGTGAGCGCCAGGAGAACGCCGAGGCCGGCTCCGCGCGCGAGGTTCTTCGCGGGGGCCGGCTCGTCGGTCGTGCTCGGTGCGGTGCGGACGCGGTCCAGGAGTGCCACGGGGTTCCTTTCGGTGGGATGCCACCTACCGTCGCACCACCGAACCCTCCAGGTCCATCGAAAGTTCCCGACTATTCCTTTCAGTTGAACTGAAAGGTGCAGCCGTGAGCGAAGAGGCGGAGGCAGAGGCGGCGGAGGTGCGGGCAGCGGGGGTACGGCCGCCCAGCTGGCCGGCCAGGGTGGCGGCGAAGGCGATCGCCATGCCGAGGAGCTGCACCGGCCCGAGCGCCTGGCCGAGCGCGGCCCAGCCGATGACGGCGGCGGTGAGTGGCGACAGCGGGCCGAGGAGGGTGACCGAGGAGGCGCTCATCCGCTCGACGCCGCGGAACCAGAGGAAGTAGGAGACGGCGGTGTTGCCGAGGGCGAGGTAGGCGTAGCCGAGCAGGTTGCGGGAGTCGAGGGCCGGCGGGGCGCCTTCGAGCAGGAACGCCACCGGCAGGATGATCAGGCCGCCCGCGGTGAGCTGCCAGCCGGTCAGGGCGAGCGCGCCCACCCCCTCGGGCCGCCCCCAGCGCTTGGTGAGGACCGTCCCTGCGGACATGGACAGGGCGGAGAGGAGGCCGGCGAGGACGCCGATCAGGTCCAGCGCCGCCCCCGCCTTGAGGACGACCAGGCTGACGCCGAAGGCGGCCGCGACGGCGGTCAGCAGGGAGCGCACCGTGGGCCGGTCGCCCAGGAAGAGCGCGGCCAGGCCGACGACGAAGAGCGGGCCGACCGAGGCGACGACGGCGGCGACGCCTCCGGGCAGCCGGTAGGCGGCGAGGAAGAGCAGCGGGAAGAAGGCGCCGATGTTGAGGCCGCCGAGGACCGCGGACTTCCACCACCAGGCGCCCCGCGGGAGCTTCCGGGTCAGCGCGAGGAGCATCAGCCCGGCGGGCAGGGCCCGCATCAGGCCGGTGAAGAGCGGCCGGTCGGGGGGCAGGAACTCGGTGGTGACGAGGTAGGTGGAGCCCCAGGAGATCGGGGCGAGCGCGGTCAGGGCGACGACGGCGGCCTTGCGGGACATGACGGGTCCCCCCGGTTCGGAACGGTGCGGCCGGATTGGCTTGGCGATAAGTAGCTTACCGCTAAGCTACTTACTTGCAAGTGACTTTCTTGCCATCGAGTCCTCGGGGAAGGGACACTGCGGACATGGAGACCTCCGGCCCCGGCGCCCACGACGCCGTCGACGCCATCACCGATCAGTGGGCGGCCGTCCGCCCCGACCTCGACACGCTCCCCATGGCCGTGTTCGGGCGGATCTACCGCCTCGCCGCCGCCATGCGGGGCCGGGTGGACAAGGCGTACGCGCCCTACGGCATGGCGCTCGGGGAGTTCGACGTGCTGGCGACGCTGCGCCGCTCGGGGGCGCCCTACACGCTCTCGCCCCGCGAGCTCACCGCGACGCTGATGATCACCACGGGCGGGATGACGGGGCGGCTCGACAAGCTGGAGAAGGCGGGGCTGCTCAGCCGCAGCCCGGACCCGAACGACCGGCGCGGGCTGCGCGTGACGCTCAGCGAGCGCGGGCGCGAGCTGGTGGACGAGGCCGTCGCGGCCGGACTCGCGCAGCAGCGCGAGGCGCTGGAAGGGGCGCTCGACCCCGAGGAGCGCGAGCAGTTGGCCGGTCTGCTGCGCAAGCTGCTGACGACCACGGTCTGAGGACGGGGCGCCCCGGGAGCGGACGCGCGCGAGGGCGCCGTACGGCACGCGTCACCCGCGTGCCGTACGGCGCCCTCGGAAAGCTGGGGGCTTGAGGCCGGTGGTCAGGCCTTCTTGGACTTGTCGAGCACCATGACCAGGCCGGCGATCACCAGGAACAGCACGATCGGCGCGGCCACGAACAGGCCGAGGGTCTCCACGACACTCAGCTTGGGGGCCGGGTCGTCACCGTCGTCGCGGGTGAGCGCGAGCGCGGGGGACGACATGAGCAGCATCATCAGCGTCGTACCGGCCGCTACAGCACCGGCGCGCAGGGCGTTCTTCTTGTCCACGGTGCAAACGTAGCGAACCCCTAAACAGGGCGCGCGTCCGGGGGTGCCGTACGGGCGCCGAACACGCCGAGGAGGCGGTGCAGCCGCGGCGAGGCGGCCAGGTCCTCCAGGGTCAGCGGCTGCCCGTCCGGTCCGGCCACCGGCAGCCGCCAGTTGGGGTACTGGTCCCAGGTCCCCGGCAGGTTCTGCGGGCGCCGGTCGCCCACCGCGTCCGGCAGCCACACCCCGACCATCCGGGCGGGTGTCCGCAGCAGGAACCGGTGCACCGCCCTGACTTCGGCCTCCTCGTCGCCCGGGCCCTCCGGGAGCAGCCCCAGCCGCTGGAGCAGGGCCAGCCACTCCCGGGTGTCGGCCGCGTCCTGGTTCCGCTCCCGCTCCAGGTCGCCGGTGAGCAGCCCGAGGCGGTGGCGCAGGGCCACGTGGTCGCCGCTGAGGCGGGCGGCCGTGGAGGGCAGGTCATGCGTGGTGGCCGTCGCGACGCAGTCGGCGCGCCACCGCTCGGGCGCCAGCGGGCGGCCCGTGCCGGTCCAGTCCCGCTCGAACCAGAGCACGGAGGTGCCGAGCACCCCGCGCCGGGAGAGCCGTTCGCGCACGCCCGGCTCGACGGTGCCGAGGTCCTCGCCGATGACCAGGGCGCCGGCCCGGTGGGCCTCCAGGGCGAGGACGGCGAGCATCGCCTCCGCGTCGTAGCGGACGTACGTGCCCTCGGTGGGCGGCCGGCCCTCGGGGACCCACCAGAGCCGGAAGAGACCCATCACGTGGTCGATGCGCAGGGCGCCCGCGTGGCGCAGCAGCTCCGCCAGGAGGCCTCGGTAGGGGGCGTATCCGGAGGTGGCGAGCGCGTCGGGGCGCCAGGGCGGCAGGCCCCAGTCCTGGCCGAGGGCGTTGAAGGCGTCGGGCGGGGCGCCGACCGACATGCCGGCGGCGAAGGCGTCCTGCTGGGCCCAGGCGTCGGAGCCCTCGGGGTGGACGCCGACCGCGAGGTCGTGGACGACGCCGACGGCCATCCCGGCCTCCCGGGCGGCCGCCCCCGCGGCGGCGAGCTGCCGGTCCGTCAGCCAGGCGAGCCAGCAGTGGAAGTCGATCCGGTCGAGCAGCCCGGCGCCGGGCCCGGTCTCCGCGCGGACGGCCGCCTCGGCCGAGCGCGGGTCGCGCAGCTCCGCCGGCCACGACCGCCAGTGGTGGCCGTGCCGCTCGGCGAGGGCGCTGTAGGTGGCGTGGTCCTCCAGGGCCCGGCCGCGCTCGGCCAGGAAGTCGAGGTAGTCGGCGCGTGCACCGGGGCCCGGCTCCACGGTCCGCAGGAGCTCCAGGGCGCGCCGCTTGACCTCCCACACCGCGTCCCGGTCGATCAGCGCGCCCTTGCGCAGCACCTTCTCCCGCTGTTCGGCGGCGTCGGTGAGGACGGAGTCCAGCTCGGCGCGGTACTCCGGGGCCACATGGGCGTATGCGGGGATGTCCTCGATCCGCAGATGGACGGGGTCGGGGAAGCGGCGCGAGGAGGGGCGGTACGGAGAGGGGTCGGTCGGCGCGCCGGGCACGGCCGCGTGCAGGGGGTTGACCTGGACGAACCCGGCGCCGTGCGTCCGGCCGGCCCAGCTGATCAGCTCCCGCAGGTCGCCGAGGTCGCCCATGCCCCAGGAGCGGGTGGAGAGGAGCGAGTACAGCTGGACGAGCAGGCCGAACGAGCGCCGCTCGGGCCGGGGCACGCGCGCGGGGGCGACGATCAGGGTGCTCCGTCCGCCCCGGCCGTCGGGGGCCAGGGCGTCGAGCGTGTGGACGCCGAGCGGCAGCAGGTCCCAGTCCGGGTCCTCCGCCTCCTCGCCCGCCTCGGTCGTGACGCGGAGCCGGGTCCCGGGCGGCAGCCCCAGGAAGGCCTCGTCCGCGCGCGGCGGCTCGGCGCCCGCGGAGGTGGCCGCCGGCCCGGCCCCGGCGCGCGGCGGGCCACCGGACCCGGGCTCCGCGCCGGGCGCCGCCGCCGCGTCCCCGTCCGCCGGGTCCGGCGCGCGCCACCGCACCACCGTGGCCGGTAGCAGCCGCTCGCGATCGGCCCGCAGGGCCGCTTCGAGCGAGCGCTCGACCGCCTCCGGCGTGGACGCGTCCACCTCCAGCGCGCCGAGCACCGCCACGACTGTGGCGTCGGGCACGCGCACGGTGACGCCCTCGGAGGGCGCGTACTCGGTGGCGACGCCATGAAGGGCGGCGAGGCGGGCCAGGGTCACTTCACACTCCGAGGGGCTCCGGGGCCGGGGAAGGGACGGCCCGAGGGGGAGTCAGACTCCCGGGGACTCCGTGCCGCCCGCGGTGCCGTGGGCGGTGGGCTCGCTGGTCAGGGGGGCCGCGTCGGTCAGGGGCGGCTCGCTGGTGAGAGGTGCGGCGTCGGCGAGGGGCGGCTCGCTGGTGAGCGGGCCCGGGATCTCACCGGTTTGCGGGCCCGGGATGAAGACCGGTATCCGTTTGGAGCGGGGGGTCGTCACGTCGGAGTGGGGGGTGGTCACGGACATGGGGGCTCCCGTTTCGTGTCTCGTCAGGTGGGACAACGACAGAGCCCTACCCAGCCCACCCCGTTTTACCGGCCGAACTTGGCGAAGGGGTGCCACCTCGCCGGGCAAAGGCGACACATCGACCACGCGCATTGACACCTCAGCCGGACGGGTGGTGGGGTCGTAACCCACTCGTGACAAAAGGAGTCCCTCGTGCACCTCGGGCGCAGGCAGCGGACCGCGTCGGCCGTGGCCGCCGCGGTGATCGGCGGTCTCCTCGGCGGCGGTGTGTCCGGTCCGGCCCAGGCCGTACCGGTCTCCCCCGTCACCGTCCCGGACGCCCAGCGCACGGCCCCCTCGGTGTGGCCACGGCCCCAGTCCCTCAGGGAGACGGGGCCCGCCGTTCCGCTCGGCGCCGAGGTGACGCTCCTCACGGACGCCGACGCGGACCCGTACGCCGTCGCGGCGCTGCGCGAGACGCTGCGGGCGGCGGGGGTGCGGACGGTCCACTCGACCCTGCCGGGCTTCGGGCCCGTGATCCGCGCGGGCTCGGTGTCCGGCGGCGAGGCCCTGCGGGCCCTGCGCGTGCCCGAGCGGGCGGACCTGCCGGCCGGCGGCTACCGCCTGGCGACCGGGAAGCTCCAGGGCCGTGACACGGTCGCGCTGGACGGAGTGGGCGCGGACGGCCTCTTCCACGCCGTCCAGACCCTGCGTCAGCTGACGGGCACCCGCGGCGAGGTGCCGGGCGTGGTGGTCCGCGACTGGCCCGGCACGGCGGTCCGCGGCCTCACCGAGGGGTTCTACGGCCGCCCCTGGAGCCGGGAGCAGCGCCTGGCCCATCTCGACTTCATGGGCCGCACCAAGCAGAATCGCTACCTCTACGCCCCCGGTGACGACCCGTACCGCCAGACGCAGTGGCGGGACCCCTACCCGGCCGACCAGCGCGCGGCCTTCCGCGCGCTCGCCGAGCGGGCGCGCGCCAACCACGTGACCCTCGCCTGGGCCGTGGCGCCCGCCCAGTCCATGTGCCTGGCGTCCGACGGCGACGTGAAGGCGCTGCTGCACAAGATCGACGCGATGTGGGCGCTGGGGGTGCGCTCCTTCCAGCTGCAGTTCCAGGACGTCAGCTACAGCGAGTGGCACTGCGGGAAGGACGCGGACGCCTTCGGGCGCGGGCCCGAGGCGGCCGCGGCCGCCCACGCGCGCGTGGCGAGCGCGGTGGACCGGCATCTGGCCGGACGGTACCCGGACGCCGAGCCGCTGACCGTGATGCCGACGGAGTACTACCAGGAGGGCGCGACCGACTACCGCACGGCGCTCGCCGCCGCGCTCGACGACCGGGTGCGGGTGGCCTGGACGGGCGTCGGGGTCGTCCCGCGCACGATCACCGGCCGCGAGCTGGCCGGGGCGCGGGACGTGTTCCGCCACCCGCTGGTGACGATGGACAACTACCCGGTCAACGACTACGCCCAGGACCGGCTCTTCCTGGGCCCCTACCGGGGCCGGGAGCCGGCCGTGGCGGCCGGTTCGGCCGCGGTCCTCGCCAACGCCATGGAGCAGGCGGCGGTCTCCCGCATCCCGCTCTTCACCGCCGCGGACTACGCCTGGAACCCGAAGGGGTACCGGCCCGAGGAGTCGTGGCGGGCCGCCGTCGAGGAGCTGGCCGGCCCCGACCCGGCGGCCCGTGCGGCGCTGGGGGCGCTGGCCGGCAACGACGCCTCCTCGATCCTCGACCCGACGGGCGAGTCGGCGTACCTCAAGCCGCTGATGACGGCGTTCTGGAACAGCCGGACGGCGGCCGACCCGGCGGCGCGGGAGCGGGCGGCGCGCGAGCTGCGGGCGGCGTTCACCGTGATGCGGGAGGCGCCCGGCCGGCTGACGGCGACGGCCGGCGGCACGCTGGACGACGAGACGCGGCCGTGGCTGGAACAGCTGTCGCGGTTCGGCCTGGCGGGCGAGACGGCGGTCGACATGCTGCTCGCCCAGACCCGGGGCGACGGTGCGGCGGCCTGGCGCGCGCAGCTGCGGCTGGAACCGCTGGCCGACTCCCTGCGGGCGGGCGAGGTGACGGTCGGCGACGGCGTCCTCGAACCCTTCCTCACGCGCGCGGTGGCGGAGTCGGCGGCCTGGACGGGCGCCGCCCGCGACCGGCGGACGGCGCGTACGGCGGACCGCGCGCCGGACTCGTACACCCTCCGGCTCGACCGGTCCCGCCCGCTGGAGACGGTGACCGTGATGACCGAGCCGGCCGCGGCGGGCCGGGACGCGCGCGTGGAGGCGTACGTCCCCGGCGAGGGCTGGCGGAGCCTCGGCCCGCTGGACGCGTCGGGCTGGACGCAGACGGAGCTGAAGGGGCTACGCGCGGACGCGGTGCGGATCGCGTGGAGCGGGTCGGCCCCCGAGATCCGCTCCCTCGTGCCGTGGTTCGCCGACGAGCCGCGCGCCGAGCTGGAGCTGTCCCGCGCCGAGACGGACGCCGAGATCGGCGGGCCCGCGCAGCGGGTGGACGTCCGGCTGGCGGGCCGGCGCGCCGGCGAGGTGCGCGGGGAGCTGTCGGCGAAGGCGCCCCGGGGGATCACGGTCCGGCTGCCGAAGGAGGCGCGGGTGCCGCGCGGCACGAACACGGCGGTCCCGCTGCTGGTCTCGGTGGCGGCGGACGTGCCGGCGGGGTCGTACCGCGTGCCGGTGTCCTTCGCGGGCGAGGAGCGGGTCCTGACGGTCCGCGCCTTCCCGCGCACCGGCGGCCCCGATCTGGCCCGCACGGCGACGGCCTCCTCCTCGGGCGACGAGACCCCCGACTTCCCGGCGGCCTCGGCCCTGGACGGCGACCCGGAGACCCGCTGGTCCTCGGAGCCGGAGACCGGCGCGTGGTGGCAGCTGGAGCTGGCGAAGCCCGCGCGGATAGGGCGGGTGGTGCTGCACTGGCAGGACGCGTACGCCTCCCGCTACCGCATCCAGGTGTCGGCCGACGGCCGGAACTGGCGTACGGCGGCCACGGTCGCCGACGGGCGCGGGGGTCGCGAGTCCGTGCGCATGGACGCGACGGACACCCGCTTCCTGCGGGTCCAGGGCGACGCCCGGGCGACGGAGTTCGGCTACTCCCTCTGGTCGGTGGAGACGTACGCGGTCACCGCGCCGACGGCTCCGGAACCGCCCGCGAAGCCGGCCGTGCCGGCCCCGGGGACCGGGACCCCGGCGGACCCGGACGGGCCCGCCGGGGAGCAGCCGGAGTAGCCGCCCCGGTAAGGGGAGCGGGCAGGCGGACGACGAAGGCCCGGCTCAACCCGTTCTCACGGCCCCCGTGGGGGCGTGCGAGACGGCGTCGATCCGGGCCATCACATCGTCGGCGCCGTACGGCTGGAGGTAGGGCAGCCAGCGCGGGTCCCGGTGGCCGGTCCCGATGATCCGCCACGCCAGGCCGGTGGGCGGCGCCGGTGGGTGGCGCAGGCGCCAACCCAGCTCGCGCAGGTGCCGGTCGGCTTTGGTGTGGTTGCAGCGGCGGCAGGCCGCCACGACGTTGTCCCAGGCGTGCGTACCCCCGCGGCTGCGCGGAACGACGTGGTCGACGCTGGTTGCGACGCCACCGCAGTACATGCAGCGTCCGCCGTCGCGGGCGAAGAGCGCTCTGCGGGTCAGAGGAACGGGCCCCCGGTAGGGGACCCGCACGAACCGCTTGAGCCGGACCACACTGGGTGCCGGAACCACGCGGGTCTCGCTGTGCAGGAAGGCGCCGGACTCCTCGAGGCAGAGTGCCTTGTTCTCGAGGACGAGGACGAGCGCGCGGCGGAGCGGTACGACGCCGAGGGGCTCGTACGACGCGTTGAGGACCAGGACATGCGGCACGGATGCCTCCTATAACGCCGGCGGCGCGTGGCTCGCGCCGGGACGATCTGCTCTCAGTCTCTCCTCATGCCTGGTCGGAGCGCCACCATGTACCGGTAACGGCCTTGGGGTGTTCTCGACCACATCGGCATCCTGCCCCCGTCCTTCCCGGGTGAGGTCCGTCTCTCCCTCGAACAGGACAACGGGAGCACAGTGAATGCCCCGTTAGTGTGGATGTTCTGCGTACGCGATGCCTGGAGGTTTCTGCCGTGTCCTGGTCCGCCCTGGCGACCGCCGCCCCTCCGCAGCCCGTTCCGGTGACCCTGGACGAGGCTGCCGAGAAGGCGACGAACGCCGCAGGCTGGGTGGAGGAGAACTGGTCCACCTGGCTGAACACCGGCCTGCGCATCCTCCTCATCCTGGTCGTCGCCCTGCTGCTGCGGATGGCGATCCGCCGCGCCCTGACAAAACTGATCGAGCGGATGAACCGCTCCGCGCAGGCGGTGGAGGGCACCGCGCTGGGCGGCCTGCTCGTCAACGCCGAGCGGCGCCGGCAGCGCTCCGAGGCGATCGGTTCGGTGCTGCGTTCGGTGGCGTCCTTCGTCATCCTCGGCACGGCCGGTCTGATGATCCTCGGCGCCTTCAAGATCGATCTGGCCCCGCTGCTGGCCTCGGCCGGTGTCGCGGGTGTGGCGATCGGCTTCGGTGCCAGGAACCTGGTGACCGACTTCCTCTCCGGCGTCTTCATGATCCTGGAGGACCAGTACGGCGTCGGCGACTCGGTCGACGCGGGCGTGGCGTCCGGCGAGGTCATCGAGGTCGGCCTGCGGGTGACGAAGCTGCGCGGCGACAACGGCGAGATCTGGTACGTGCGCAACGGCGAGATCAAGCGGATCGGCAACCTCAGCCAGGGCTGGGCGACGGCGGCGGTCGCCGTCACGGTCCGCCCGACCGAGGACCTGGACCGGGTCCGCGCGGTGATCATCGAGGCGACCGAGGCGATGGCCAAGGAAGAGCCGTGGAACGAGCGCCTGTGGGGCCCGGTCGAGGTGCTGGGGCTCGACGAGGTGCTGCTGGAGTCCATGTCGATCCGGGTCTCGGCGAAGACGATGCCGGGCAAGGCGCTGGCGGTCGAGCGCGAGCTGCGCTGGCGGATCAAGCGGGCGCTGGACGCGGCGGGCATCCGCATCGTCGGCGGCGTCCCGGCCGTCGCCGAGGAGACCGCGGCCGACCCGACGGCGGGCATGGCGGCCCCCTCGGCCTTCGCCTCGGCGACCTCCCCGCAGTCGGCGGCGGCGACGCCCCTCCCGCCCTCCTCGCCCAACCTCTCGAAGTAGCCCCCGGGCCGGCCCCGGGGCATTCGCCCTCCCCCGGCCCCCGTTCCGTACAAACCCTTCCGCACCGCCCCCGCGGGTAACGCTTCGGTTGCCTTCGGGGGCTTCGTGCGTCGCCGGGTCTTGACGCCCCGGTGACGGCCGTCCTACCGTCCTCCCACCGAATAGGAAACTTTCCTAACAGTGCAGTTGGGGGAGCGGGCACCGGGGCAGCAGAATGACCCCGACCAGAGCCGAAGGGCAGGTGCATCCGTCATGGCCGGTACGACCCCGGGGACCCCCGGCACTCCGCGCGTCCTGCGTGCCATGAACGACCGTGCCGCGCTCGATCTGCTGCTGGAGCACGGGACCCTGTCCCGGACCCGGATCGGCAAGCTCACCGGGCTCTCCAAGCCGACCGCCTCCCAGCTGCTGGCGCGCCTGGAGGCCGCCGGACTCGTCGTCGCCACCGGCACCACCGCCGGGCGGCCGGGACCCAGCGCCCAGCTGTACGCGGTCAACGCCCGGGCCGCCCACGCCGCCGGACTCGACGTGACCCCGCACCGGATCCGCGCCGCCGTCGCCGACATCACCGGCGAGGTCGTCGGCGAGCACGAGCTGAAGACCACCGGCCGCCCCGCCGAGGGCGTCGTCCGGCAGGTCACCACCGCCCTGGACGGCGCCGTCAAGGACGCCGGCATCACCCGTGCCGAGGTGCACCGGCTCGTCATCGGCACCCCCGGCGCCTTCGACCCGGCCACCGGCCGGCTGCGCTACGCCTCCCACCTCCCCGGCTGGCACTCCCCCACGCTCCTGGCCGAGCTGGCGGCCGTCCTCCCGATGCCGTTCGAGTACGAGAACGACGTCAACCTCGCCGCCGTCGCCGAGCAGCGCCTGGGCGCCGCCCGCGGCCACGAGGACTTCGTCCTGCTGTGGAACGAGGAGGGGCTCGGCGCCGCCCTCGTCCTCGGCGGCCGGCTCCACCGGGGCTTCACCGGCGGCGCCGGCGAGGTCGGCTTCCTGCCGGTGCCCGGCACCCCGCTCGTACGCCAGGTCACCAAGGCCAACTCCGGCGGCTACCAGGAGCTGGCCGGCGTCCAGGCGATCCCCCGGATCGCCCGGGCCCTCGGGATCGAGACCGCCGAGCAGCCCTACGTCCCCACCGCGTCCCGGCTCCTCGCCCACGCCGCCGCCCACCACACCGACGACCCGCGGTACGCCGCCCTCCTCGACCGGTACGCCGAGCGCCTGGCCACCGGTCTCGCCTCGCTCGTCGCCGTACTCGACCCCGAACTCCTCGTCCTCGCCGGGGACGTGAACGCCGCCGGCGGGGAGCCCTTGCGCGAGCGCGTCCAGTCCGAGCTGGCCGAACTCGCCGCCTCCCGGCCCCGGCTCGTCCTCGGAGCCGTCCAGCGGCAGCCCGTGCTGCGCGGCGCGCTCGAACGCGCCCTCGCCGCCACCCGCGACGAGGTCTTCGACACCGCGCGCTAGCCGCCCGGGCGGACGCCCGCCGCACACCCGTCGCCCCACCCCCTTCACCCGCCCCTTCGCCACAGGGAGACTTCGCCATGCCCGTGCGCCCCCGCAGGACCGCGCTCACGCTCGCCGCCACCGCCTCCATGGCGCTCCTCGCCACCGCCTGTACGGGCTCCGCCGGGAACACCGCGGCCGACGACCCGAAGGCCCGGACCACGATCACCTTCTGGCACGGCTGGTCGGCCCCCGCCGAGGTCAAGGCGATCCAGGAGAACGTCGACCGCTTCGAGAAGGCCCACCCGAACATCACGGTGAAGGTCGTCGGCAACATCAACGACGACAAGCTCAACCAGGCGCTGCGCGCGGGCGGTTCGAACGGGCCGGACGTGGCCGCCTCCTTCACCACCTCGAACGTCGGCAAGTTCTGCGCCTCCGGGGCGCTCGCGGACCTGAAGCCCTTCCTGGAGAAGGACAAGGTGGACCTGGACGCGACCTTCTCCAAGGTCCTCCAGGACTACACCCAGTTCGAGGGCAGGCGCTGCTCGCTGCCGCTGCTCTCCGACGCGTACGGGCTCTACTACAACAAGGACGCCTTCGAGGCGGCCGGCATCACCGCCCCGCCGAAGACCTGGTCGGAGTTCAGGAAGGTCGCCGAGAAGCTGACCAAGGAGAAGGGCGATAGCTACGAGCAGCTCGGCTTCATGCCGAACTACCTCGGCTACGAGACCGTCCCGAGCCACTACATGTCGCAGTGGGACCACACGTACTTCGGCGCGGACGGCACCTCGAACCTCGCCAAGGACCCGGCCTTCGCCGAGATGCTGACCTACCAGAAGTCGCTGGTCGACACCCTGGGCGGGTTCGCGAAGCTGGACAGGTACCGCACGACCTTCGGTGACGAGTGGGGCGCCAAGCACCCCTTCCACACCGGGCAGGTCGCCATGCAACTCGACGGCGAGTGGCGGCTGAACTTCATCAAGGACGCCAAGGTCGACTTCGAGGTCGGCGTCGCGCCGCTGCCGGTCGCCGACGACGAGGTGGCCGAGTACGGGAAGGGCTACCTCTCCGGCACGATCATCGGCATCGCCCCGCAGAGCAGGAAGCAGAACGCGGCCTGGGAGCTGGTGAAGTACATGACCATGGACACCGAGGCGGTGGTGGAGTTCGCCAACGGCATCGGCAACGTCCCCTCCACCCTGGCGGCGCTGAAGTCCCCGAACCTCAAGGTCGACGAGCGCTTCAAGGTCTTCCTGGAGATCGCCCGGCACCCCGAGTCCTCCACCTCCGACGGCGCGGTGAACGGCTCCACGTACCAGGACACCTTCCAGGACTTCGCCCAGAAGTACGAGAAGGGGCAGGTCAAGGACTTGAAGAAGGGCCTGGAGGAGACGGCGGCCCAGATCGACCGCGACATCGCCCAGGCGAAGTGACGGGCCGGAGCGCCCCCGTCATGAGCACCGGCACCCTGCCCACGAAACGGCCGGCCGGACCGGCCGCCGCCTCCCCGGACGGACGTCCCACGCTGCGGTCGAAGCGCAGGCGCAACGCACTGCGCACCCTGGCGTTCATGTCGCCCTGGCTGGTCGGATTCGGCGTCTTCTTCGCCTATCCCCTCGTCTCGACCCTGTACTTCTCGTTCATGAGGTACGACGGTCTCAACCCGCCGACCTGGCGGGGCCTGGACAACTGGACGTACGTCTTCGCCGACCTGCCGAAGTTCTGGCCGGCGATGCAGAACACCCTCTGGCTGGCCGTCGTCATGGTCGCCTGCCGGGTGGTCTTCGGCCTCGGCGTCGGCCTGCTGATCACCAGGATCAAGACGGGTACGGGAGTCTTCCGCACCCTCTTCTACCTGCCGTACCTCGCGCCGCCGGTCGCCGCGACCCTGGCCTTCGTCTTCCTGCTCAACCCCGGCACCGGCCCCGTCAACTCCCTCCTGGAGGCGGTCGGCGTCCCCGCCCCCTCCTGGTTCAACGACGCCGACTGGGCCAAGCCCGCCCTCACCGTCCTCGCGGTCTGGGGGGTCGGCGACCTCATGGTCATCTTCATGGCCGCGCTGCTCGACGTACCGAAGGAGCAGTACGAGGCCGCCGAGCTGGACGGCGCCTCCGCCGTCCAGCGGTTCCGGTACGTGACCCTGCCGAACATCTCGCCGATCATCCTCTTCGCGGTCGTCACCGGGATCATCGGCGCGATGCAGTACTACACCCAGCCGATCGTGGCGGCGAAGGTCGCCTCGGGGGTGATGGGCGGCTCCGGGCAGACCTTCGAGCCGGGCTATCCGGACGACTCCACGCTGACCCTGCCGCAGCTGGTCTACAACCTCGGCTTCGGCCGCTTCGACTACGGCGCCGCGTGCGTCGTGGCGCTCGTCCTGTTCGCCCTCTCCATGGCCTGCACCGCGCTGCTGATGCGCAGGCGCGGCGGCCTGATCGGCTCGGGTGACTGATCCGTGACCACCGCATCCGCCTTCGACCGCCGCCCGGTGGGCCCCGCCGAGAAGCGGGCCCGCCGCAGGGCCGCCCTGCACTGGATCGCCGTGCACTCCCTCGGGATCGCGGCCGCCCTCTTCTTCGTGCTGCCCTTCTTCTTCGTCTTCCTCACGTCCCTGATGAGCGACCAGCAGGCGCTCACGCGGGACCTCACCCCGAACTCCTGGCACTGGGACAACTACGTCCGCGTCCTGGAGACCCCCGGCTTCCTCACCTGGTGGCGGAACTCCCTGCTCTACGCGGGGCTCGGCACCGTGCTCGTCGTGGTGTCCTCGGTCCCGGTGGCATACGCGCTGGCCAAGTTCCGCTTCCGCGGCCGGCACCTGTCGCTGCTGCTCGTCATCTCGATGATGATGCTGCCGCCCCAAGTGATCATCATCCCGATGTACCTGTTCTGGGCCAAGCAGATGGACCTCTCCGGCACGCTGTGGCCGCTGATCGTCCCGATGGCCTTCGGCGACGCGTTCGCGATCTTCCTGCTGCGCCAGTTCCTGCTGACGATCCCCGACGAGTACATCGAGGCCGCCCGGATCGACGGGTGCGGGGAGTTCCGCACCCTCCTCAGGATCGTGCTCCCGATGGCCAGGCCCGGCATCGCCGCCGTCGCGCTGTTCCAGTTCTTCTTCTGCTGGAACGACTACTTCGGGCCGCAGATCTACGCCTCGGAGAACCCCGGCGCCTGGACCCTGAGCTACGGCCTGGAGTCCTTCAAGGGCGCGCACCACACCGACTGGAACCTGACCATGGCCGCGACCGTGCTGGTCATGGCCCCTGTGATCCTCGTGTTCTTCTTCGCCCAGAAGGCGTTCGTCGAGGGAGTCACACTGACCGGAGTGAAGGGCTAGACACATGAAGCTCGCTGTCGTGGGGGGCGGCTCCACCTACACCCCCGAACTGATCGACGGATTCGCGCGGTTGCGCGACACCCTGCCCCTCGCCGAACTCGTCCTCGTCGACCCGGCCGCCGACCGGCTGGAGCTGGTCGGCGGACTCGCCCGCCGGATCTTCGCCAAGCAGGACCACCCCGGCAGGATCGTCACCACCTCCGACCTCGACGCGGGCGTCGAGGGCGCCGACGCCGTCCTGCTCCAGCTGCGGGTCGGCGGGCAGGCGGCGCGCGCACAGGACGAGACATGGCCCCTGGAGTGCGGCTGCGTGGGGCAGGAGACCACCGGCGCCGGCGGCCTCGCCAAGGCGCTGCGGACCGTCCCGGTCGTCCTGGACATCGCCGAGCGCGTCCGGCGCGCCAACCCGGACGCCTGGATCATCGACTTCACCAACCCGGTCGGCATCGTCACCCGGGCGCTGCTCCAGGCCGGCCACAGGGCCGTCGGCCTGTGCAACGTCGCCATCGGCTTCCAGCGGAAGTTCGCCGCGCTGCTCGGCGTCTCCCCGGCCGAGGTCCACCTCGACCACGTCGGGCTCAACCACCTCACCTGGGAGACGGCCGTCCGCCTGGGCGGCCCGGACGGCGAGAACGTCCTGCCCCGGCTGCTCGCCGAGCACGGCGACGCCATCGCCGACGACCTGCGGATGGACCGCGCGATCGTCGACCGGCTCGGCGTCGTCCCCTCGTACTACCTGCGGTACTTCTACGCCCACGACGAGGTGGTGCGGGAGCTGGGCACCAAGCCCTCGCGGGCCGCCGAGGTCGCCGCGATGGAGAAGGAACTCCTGGGCCTGTACGGCGATCCGGCGCTCGACGAGAAGCCGGCACTGCTCGCCAAGCGCGGCGGGGCCTTCTACTCGGAGGCCGCGGTGGACCTGGCCGCCGCCCTGCTGGGCGGCGGCGGCTCCCCGTTCCAGGTGGTGAACACGTACAACAACGGCACCCTGCCCTTCCTCGCGGACGACGCCGTCATCGAGGTGCAGGCCGCGGTCGGGGCGCGGGGCGCCGTGCCGCTCCCGGTCCCCGAGCCGGACCCGCTCTACGCCGGGCTGATCGCGAGCGTCACGGCCTACGAGGACCTGGCCCTGGAAGCGGCGCTGCGCGGCGGCCGGGACCGGGTGTTCAAGGCGCTCCTCGCCCACCCGCTGGTCGGGCAGTACGCGTACGCCGACGGGCTCACCGACCGGCTGATCGCCCACAACCGGGAGCACCTCGCGTGGGCCTGAACGGAGTCCTGCTGGCCGTCGACGCCGGAAACAGCAAGACGGACGCGGCCGTCGTCGCGTGCGACGGGACGGTCCTCGGCGCGGCGCGCGGCGGGGGTTTCCAGCCGCCCGTGGTGGGGGTGGAGACGGCCGTGGACGCGCTCGCGGAGATCGTCGGGCGGGCCTGGCGAGCCGCGGGAGGCGCGGGCCTCCCGCCCCGCTTCGCGCACGTCTCCGCCTGCCTCGCCAACGCCGATCTGGCGGTGGAGGAGCGGGAGTTGGAACGCGCTCTGTACGAGCGGCACTGGAGCCGCTCCGTCCGCGTCCGGAACGACACCTTCGCCATTCTGCGCGCCGGCGTCGACGAGCCCCGGGGCGTCGCGGTGGTGTGCGGGGCCGGGATCAACTGCGTCGGGATGACCCCGGACGGGCGGACCGCCCGCTTCCCCGCGATCGGGAAGATCTCCGGGGACTGGGGCGGCGGCAGCGGCCTCGCCGAGGAGGCCCTCTGGTTCGCGGCCCGCGCCGAGGACGGACGGGGCGAACCGACGGCACTGGCCCGGGCGTTGCCCGCGCACTTCGGCCTGGACACCATGCACGCGCTGATCGAGGCGCTCCACCTGGGCCGGATCCCCTTCGAGCGGCGGCACGAGCTGACGCCCGTGCTGTTCCGTACGAGCGCCGGGGGCGATCCCGTCTCCCGTGCGCTGGTGGACCGGCTGGCCGAGGAGGTCGTCGCCCTGTCGACGGTCGCCCTCGGGCGGCTCGGGCTCCTCGACGAGCGGGCCCCGGTGCTGCTGGGCGGCAGCGTGCTCGCCGCGCGCCACCCGGACCTGGACGACCGGATCGCGCGGCTGCTCGCCGCGAAGGCGCCGAAGGCCGAGATCGGGGTCGTCACCGCTCCCCCGGTCCTCGGCGCGGCGCTCTTCGCCCTCGACGAGCAGGGCGCGGACCCCGAGGCCGCCGGGCGGCTGCGCGCGCACTACGCCTGACACGGCTCCCCCGGGGGGGCGCTCGCCGCGCGGCGAGCGCCCCGTTCACCCGTTCGGGGTGGAACCAATCCCCCTCGGCCGACGTATTCAAGAAAGGGGTTCGCCCGCGGGGGTGGCGAAGGCATGGGGCACGATAGGAACAAGATCGAGTCGTTTCCGCTGTGCGGGTGGGGCCCCTGAGGCCATACTGCTGGCCGGGCAGCCGTCGTCGACCATGGGGGAGGTCACGTGACATACCCGCCGAACGCGCCCGCCGCCCCGGCGCCGGGCCTCGCGCCCGCGCGGCCGGACTCCGGCGTGCCCGCGCAGCCGTCGATGGCGCCCGCCGCCCCGCCGCCCGCCGGCCCGAGCCCCTGGGACGAGGCCACGGCACGGCTGCGCAAGGCCGCGACCACCGAGCCCGGCCGGCTGCGGATCCTCGGCGCCGTCCTCGCCCTGCTGGTCGTCGCCTTCGGCACCGTCACCGCCTTCGAGGTCGCCGACCGGGCCTCCTCCGCCGACGACGTCGTCAGCCGCAGCCAGCCCCTGAGCGCCGACGCCGCCGACGTCTACCGCTCGCTCGCCGACGCCGACACCGCCGCCGCGAGCGCCTTCCTCGCCGGGGCCCAGGAGCCCCCCGAGGACCTGAAGCGGTACGCCGACGACATCACCACCGCCTCCCGGCTCCTCGTCAAGGCGGCCGCGAGCACCGACGGTTCCACCGAATCGGGCCGCGCGATCGCCACGCTCAACGCCCACCTGCCCCGCTACACCGGCCTGATCGAGCGCGCCCGGGCCGCCAACCGGCAGGGCCTCCCCCTCGGCGGCGCCTATCTGCGCTACGCCAACCAGCACATGACCACCGAACTCCTCCCGGCGGCCGAGCGGCTGTACGAGCTGGAGACCGCCCGGCTCCACCGGGACGAGACCGACGCCCGCGACCGGCCGCTGCTCTCCCTCGCGCTCGGCCTCCTCGCCCTCGCCGCCCTCCTCTGGGCGCAGCGCCGCCACTACACCCGTACGAACCGGGTCTTCAACCACGGGCTGCTCGTCGCGACCGCCGCCTCCCTGACCGTGCTGCTCTGGCTCGCCGCCGGCCACACCGTCGCCCGGTCCGGTCTCGACGAGGCCAGGAACCACGGCCAGGACTCGCTCCAGGTCCTCAACACCGCACGGATCAACTCCCTGAAGGCGCGGGCCAACGAGATCCTCACCCTGGTCGCCCGCGGCGCCGTCCTCACCGAGGACGGCAAGAACGACAAGTATGAGACGGACTACGCCACCAGCATGGCGGGGCTGACCACGGCGCTCGCCGAGGCGCGGGAGCTCGCCGACGACGACGCCGGACGGGCCCCGCTGGCCGAGGCCGCCGACCGCACGGCCGCCTGGCAGGGGCACCACAAGGACGCCCGCGCCAAGGACGACGCGGGCGACTTCGAGGGCGCTCGGCTGCGGGTGGTGAACCCGCGGGAGTCCACCGGACACTCCTTCGACCAGGTCGACGCGGCCCTGCGCCGGGCCCTGGCCCACGAACAGACCGAGTTCACCCGCGCCGCCGAAGGCGCCCGGGGCGCGCTCGGCGCGCTGCCGCTCGGCGCGGCCGGGCTCGGCGTGCTGGGCGCGGCGGGCGCCGTGCTGGGGATCAACCGCAGGCTGTCGGAGTACCGGTGAGAGGGGGCGGGATGCACAACGGCGTCGACGGCACGAGGACGCGCGGCCCGGCCGGCCCCGGCCGGCGTCCGCTGGCCCGCTTCCGGGGCTGGGGCGGGGTCGCGGCGATGGCCGTGGCCTGCGGCCTGACCGCCTCGCTGACCCTGCTGCCGCTGGCGCGCGGCGGCGACCAGGCCGGCGCCTCCACCGCCACCGGCCCCGGGGTCGGCGTCGGGGTGCCCGTCCGGGCGGACACCTGCGAGAACCCGGAGGCCTCGCTCACCCCCTCCCGCGCCGACGGACCGTCGATCGCCGCGATCAAGGCGCGCGGGAAGCTCGTCGTGGGCGTCGACCAGAACAGCTACCGCTGGGGCTACCGCAACCCCGACAAGCGGACCCTCGAAGGCTTCGACATCGACCTGGCCAAGGCGATCGCCAAGGACATCCTCGGCGACGAGAACGGCATCGTCTTCCGGGCCATACCCACCAACCAGCGGATCGCCGCCCTGGAGAGCGGCAAGGTCGACCTCGTCGTGCGCACGATGACGATCAACTGCAAGCGGATCCAGCAGGTCGCCTTCTCCACCGCCTACTTCCAGGCCGGCCAGCAGGTCCTCGCCCCCAAGGGCCCCGGCATCACCGGCTACGACTCCTCGCTGAGCGGCAAGCGGGTCTGCACCGCCGAGGGCTCCACGGCCTACGAAGCCCTGGAGCGGAACTCGTTCGGCGCCGTCTTCAAGGACGACGGGGACGGCACCGAGGCCGACAAGGACCTGCTGACCGTGCCCAACCAGCTGGACTGCCTGGCCCGGCTCCAGCTCGGCGAGGTCGACGCCGTCGTCACCGACAACGCCCTGGCGGCCGGTCAGGCCGCGCAGGACCCGGCGGTCGAGCTCAAGGGCCGGCCGTTCACCACCGAGTACTACGGAGTCGCCGCCAGACTCGGCAACGACGACCTGGTCCGCCGGGTCAACCAGGTCCTCGTCCAGTACCGCCAGAGCGGCGCCTGGACGGCGGCGTACGACAAGTGGCTGAAGGCGGACCTGCCCGGGATAACCGGGCCGCCCGCACCGAAGTACAAGTAGAGCGAGAGGTGATCGATGGGCGTCACGGGACCCCCCGGGCCGGTGATGGACCGGGACGAGGTGGACCGTGCGCTGGCGCGGCTCGGCGCGGAGCACAAGGCGATCGAGGACTCCCTCCTCGCGCTCCAGGACCACGCGGGCCGCAGGCTGCTCGAAGGGGCCGAGCTGACCGGCGCGACCCGGGAGCGCTGGCAGACCACCGAGGAGACGATCACCCGGCTCTGGACGTACTTCGACGCGTACACCGCCGCCGTGCACGGCGCCCGTGAAGTGCGCTCCCGCCGCCGCTGGCCAGGCCGGGAAGAGCTGGCGGAGCTGACCGACCGGCTGCGCGGCGAGAGCGTGCACCTCTCCGACGGGCAGCAGCGGATCCCCGACTCGGTCTCCGGCCCGGCCCGGCTCTCCGAGAGCTTCACCCTGGAGCGCCTGGTCGACCGGATGAACGAGCTGTACGCCGCCTCGCTCGACGTGATCGTGACGGCCGACGCCGTCTGGTCCGCGCTGCCCGCCCGGATAGACCTGCTCGCCGCCGAGCTGGGCCGCACCCGCTCGCTCGCGCACTCCGTCGGCGTCCGGCCCGGGGAGCATCCGGCCGGTGACGAGCTGGAGTCGATCACGGCCGAGCTGACCGCGCTGCGCTCCCAGGTCGTCACCGACCCGCTGTCCTTCTGGCGGCCCGCCGCGGGCAGTTCGGCGCCGGGCGGCGGCCGGCCCGACACCGTGCGGTACGACCGGGCGGCGCTCGCCCTGGAGGACGTCCGGCGTGAGATCGAGGCGGTCCTCGCGGTCCGGCAGGACTCCGAGGAGCGGTTGCTGCGGCTGCGGGACGTCCTCTCGCGCGCCGACCGGACCCTGGCCGAGGCGCGGTCGGCGCGCGGCGAGGTCCTCGCCAAGATCGCCGCCTCGGAGGTGCCCGCCGTCAGCGGTCCCCCGACGGCGCTCCAGGAACGGCTCGCGACCGCCGCCGAGTACCGCAGGCACGCCCGGTGGCACCGGCTGTCCCCGCTCCTGGAATCCCTGGAGCGGGAGGCCGAGGACGAGCTGATGCGGGCCCGCGAGTCCCTGACCGCCGTCACCGCGCCGCTCGCCGTCCGGGCCGAACTGCGCGGCCGGCTCGACGCGTACAAGGCGAAGGTGGCCCGGCTGGGCGCGGCGGAGGACCCGCTGCTGATCGAGCGGTACGACGCGGCCCGCCGCATGCTGTGGAGCGCGCCGTGCGACCTGCGCGTCGCCGAGCAGGCCGTGCTGCGCTACCAGCAGGCCGTGGCCGAGGTCCTGTCCGGTCCCGGAGAAGCCAGGGGGAGTCAGTGGTGAGCACCTGTCAGCGTCCCTCGTGCGACGGTTCGTACGAGGACATGGGCGGCGGCGAGCTGTACTGCGGCACCTGCGGGCTCGCCCCCGTGGTCGCGCCCGGCGGACTGCTCCAGGCCACGCCGACCGGCATGGCCGTGGCGGGCCGCGGCGCGGACTCCGGATCCTCCCGGAGCGGTTCGCGCGCCTCCTCGCGCGCCTCCTCCCGCTCGTCACGCTCCTCGACGTCCCGGCGGTCGGTCTCCGGCCGCCTCTCGCAGGGTCTCTCGGGGGCGGGCACCGCCCGCTCCGTCTCGGTGCGCAGCTCCGGCTCGTCGACCGGCCAGTCCGGGCGGAACCGCCTCGGCGCGGGCCTGGTGTCGATCCCCGAGGTGCCGCGCCCCGATCCGCGCGGCGCGGTGATGGAGAACCCCGAGGTCCCCGAGCGGAAGCGATTCTGCTCGCGCTCGGACTGCGGCGCCCCGGTGGGCCGTGCGCGCGGCGACCGGCCGGGCCGGACGGAGGGCTTCTGCACCAAGTGCGGTCACCCGTACTCGTTCGTACCGAAGCTGCGCGGCGGGGACGTCGTGCACGGGCAGTACGAAGTCGCCGGCTGTCTCGCGCACGGCGGCCTCGGCTGGATCTATCTGGCCGTCGACCGGGCGGTCTCGGACCGCTGGGTCGTCCTCAAGGGCCTGCTCGACACCGGCGACCAGGACGCGATGGCCGCAGCGATCTCGGAGCGCCGCTTCCTCGCCGAGATCGAGCACGCCAACATCGTCCGGATCTACAACTTCGTCGAGCACCTCGACCAGCGCACCGGCTCCCTGGACGGCTACATCGTCATGGAGTACGTCGGCGGCAAGTCGCTCAAGGACATCGCCAACGACCGGCGCACCCCGGACGGCCGGCGCGACCCGCTGCCGGTGGAGCAGGCCTGCGCGTACGGGATCGAGGCGCTGGAGGCGCTCGGCCACCTGCACAGCCGGAACCTCCTCTACTGCGACTTCAAGGTCGACAACGCGATCCAGACCGAGGACCAGCTCAAGCTGATCGACATGGGCGCCGTCCGGCGCATGGACGACGACGAGTCCGCGATCTACGGCACGGTGGGCTACCAGGCGCCGGAGGTCGCGGCGGTCGGCCCGTCGGTGGCGAGCGACCTGTACACGGTGGCGCGCACCCTGGCCGTGCTGACCTTCGACTTCCAGGGGTACACCAACGTCTTCGTCGACTCGCTGCCGGAGCCGGACCACATCGAGGTCTTCCGGACGTACGAGTCCTTCTACCGGCTCCTGGTCCGGGCGACGGATCCCGACCCGGCGCGCCGCTTCGCCTCCGCGCAGGAGATGGCCGAGCAGCTGACGGGCGTCCTGCGCGAGGTCGTGGCCCTGCAGTCGGGCCGGCCCCGACCGGCGCTGTCGACGCTCTTCGGCACGGAGGTCCGGGTCACGGACACCGAGCTGTTCGCCGAACTCGCGGAGGACGTCTCGGCGCTGGGCGCCCGGGACACCCGGGGGAAGCGGCGCGGAGGACGGGCGGGCGTGGCGGCCGGCGCGGCGGTGTCCGGTGGCGCGGGTGGTGCCGGTGGCGCGACGGTGTCCGGTGGGGCGGTTGGTGCCGGTGGGGCGGCTGTGCCCGGTGGCGCGGTTGTGTCCGGTGGCGCGGTTGGTGCGGGTGGTGCTCCGGCCGTCGGTCCGGGGCCGCGGGCCGGGGGCGCCGTCGTCGCGGCGCCCGGCGGTCCGGAGCTTGCTTCCGGCGGCGTACGCCCCGGGCAGGGACCGTTCCTGCGGCCGCTCGACGGGCGGTCCGCGGCGCTCGCGCTCCCCGTGCCGCGAGTCGACCCGGGGGACCCGAACGCCGGTTTCCTGGCCGGTCTGATGGCCTCCGCGCCCGCCGAGCTGCTCGGCGCCCTGCACACCGCGCCCGCGCCCTCCCTCGAACTGCGGTTGCGGGAGCTGCGGGCACGCCTTGAGATGGGCGACCTGGGCTCCGCGGGGCTCGCCCTCGCCACCCTGGAGGAGCAGTACCCGGACGACTGGCGGGTGGTGTGGTACCGGGGCGTCGCCTCCCTGGTGACCGGCGACCACCGGAACGCCGCACTGTCCTTCGACGCCGTCTACGACGCCTTCCCCGGGGAGCCCGCGCCCAAGCTGGCCCTCGGCATCTGCGCCGAGGTGCTCGGCCAGTTGGACAACGCCGCGGAGTACTACCGCCTGGTGTGGGCGACCGACCCCGGCTTCGTCAGCTCCGCGTTCGGGCTCGCCCGCGTCCGGCTGGCGGCCGGCGACCGGGCCGGGGCCGTCCACACCCTGGAGTCCGTACCGGAGGCGTCCATCCACTACACCGCGGCCCGGGTGGCGGCCGTGCGGGCGCGGCTGCGGCGGCGCCCGGCGCACGAGCCGCTCGGGCAGGACCTCACGGCCGCCGCGGCGCAGGTCTCCGCGCTCCGGAGCTTCGGTCTCGACGCGGTGCGCCGGGAGCGGTTGTCGACGGAAGTGCTCGGCACCGCCCTGGACTGGGTACTCTCCGGTAGTCCCGGAGCGGCGCCGGGCGGCACGCGGCTGCTCGGCAGTGAACTGGACGAGCGCGGACTGCGCTTCGGCCTGGAGCGTTCGTACCGGGTGCTCGCCCGGCTCGCTCAGCAGGGCGAGGAGAGGATCGAACTGGTGGAGCGGGCCAACCGTTTCCGTCCCCGGACGTGGGTGTGAGAATGTCCCAGAAACCCCAGCAGCAACTCTCCGCCTGCCCCGGCTGCGCGGAACCCCTGGAATCGGGCGACCGGTTCTGCGGAGCGTGCGGCTACGACCTGACGTTCGTGCCGGCCTCGCAGCCGGGGGCCGACCGTCCGACGGTGGCAATCGGCACGCCCGTCGCCTGGCCGGACCCCCCGCCCCGGGACCCGTACGCGCTCTCCACCTCGACCCAGCACCCCGGCGACCTGCCGGGCCGGGACTCGGGCGGTCACGACCTGACGGAGGAGACGCCTCCGCACGGGACCCCGGACCGCGGCGCGCCGGTCGCGGCGGCGGAGGCGGCGGCCTCGCCGGCTTCCGCCCCGGCTTCCGCTTCCCCTGCCAGGGACCTGCCGACGATCCCGGTCCGCACGGACGGGCCGCACGCGGCGGCCACCTCGGGCGACGGCTTGGCCGCCCTCGCCGGCGCGGCGCCCGCGCCCCACGCCTCGGCGTCGGCCTCGCCCGCCGCGCCCTCCGCTTCACCCTCCGCTTCCGCTTCCGCCGACGGGGACTTCCCGCTGGCGGCGCCGGACCCGCGGACCGCGGCGGCGCAGCCGCCCGTGCCGCCGATGCCCGCCGCCCCGCCCCTCCCCGCGCAGGCACCCGCGGAGGCGGCCGCGCCGGCTCCGCGGCCGGCCGCCGCGGGCGGGGGCAGGGTGTGCGTGGCGTGCCGGGCCGGGCACGTGGATCCCGACGGGTACTGCGAGAACTGCGGGCACGCCCAGCCGCGCGAGCGCGACCACATGGAGCAGGAGCTGTCGACGGTCGCCGCCGTCAGCGACCGCGGGCTGCGCCACCACCGCAACGAGGACGCCTTCGCCCTCGCCGTCGCCGCCCTGCCCGACGGCTCCCCCGCCACCCTGGCGGTCGTCTGCGACGGCGTCTCCTCGGCGACCCGCCCCGACGAGGCCTCCGCCGCCGCGGCGGACGCGGCCGGCCGGTCGCTGCTCGCCGCCCTGCCCCGGGGCACCCACCCGCAGCAGGCCATGCACGACGCGATCGTCGCCGCCGCCGAGGCGGTCGACGCGCTGGCCGAGGAGCAGGGCCGGGACGCCATGGAGCACGATCCGCACCGCCACCAGAACGCCCCGGCGTGCACCATCGTCAGCGCGGTCGTCGCCGACGGGCTGCTGATCGTCGGCTGGATCGGCGACAGCCGGGCCTACTGGGTGCCGGACGACCGCTCCGCCCCGCCGGCCCGGCTCACCCAGGACGACTCCTGGGCCGCGCAGATGGTCGCCGCCGGTCTGATGAACGAGGCCGAGGCGTACGCCGACGAGCGCGCCCACGCCATCACCGGCTGGCTGGGCGCCGACGCGTACGAACTGGAGCCGCACACGGCCGCGTTCAAACCGGACCGCCCCGGGGTGGTCGTGGTCTGCACCGACGGGCTCTGGAACTACGCCGAGGGCGCCGAGGAGATGGCCCGGGTCGTGCCGCCGGACGCGGCCGGGCGGCTGCTGCACGGGGCTCAGGTGCTGGTCGGGCACGCGCTCGACGGCGGGGGCCACGACAACGTAACAGTGGCGCTCCTCCCGTTCGACGTCCCGCCGCAAGGGGCAGGATCGGCCTGAGCGGTCCGCCGCTCCCCGACCTCGCGCCCCCGACAGCCTCGTCCCCGTCCACCCGGACCACCCGTCCCGCCGCCCGCCCGCCGTGACCCGACACGACCCGCGCCCCCGCCCGTCCGCGCCCGTCGTGGCGACGTCCCGCGCTTCCACGCTGTTGTTCCCGCTGTTGTCGAGGAGCCGAATCAGATGGCGAACTTCTCCAAGTCGACCGTGCCGCAGTTCTCGGTGGACGTGTACCAGAACGAGTTCCTGCCGGAGGGCGGCCGCGAGGTCAGCGCCATCGTCACGGTCACCTCGACCGGGGGCGGCACCAGCGGGGGCGCGCTCATGGACGCCCGCCCCGGCGGCCCCGGGCAGGGGGGCGCGGCCGCCGTGGTGATCATGGTCGACTGTTCGGGCTCGATGGACTATCCCCCGGCCAAGATGCGGGGCGCCCGGGAGGCGACCGCCGCCGCCGTCGACGCCCTGCGCGACGGCACCTCCTTCGCCGTCGTCGCCGGTACGCACGTGGCGAGCGAGGTCTACCCAGGCAACGGCGGGCTCGCCGTCGCCGACGACTCGACCCGCGCCCAGGCCAAGGAGGCGCTGCGCAGGCTGACCGCCGGCGGGGGTACGGCGATCGGCACCTGGCTGCGGCTCGCGGACCGGCTGCTGGCCTCCGCCGACGTGCCGATCCGGCACGGCATCCTGCTCACCGACGGCCGCAACGAGCACGAGTCGCCGGAGGACCTGCGGGCCGCGCTGGAGGCCTGCGCGGGACGCTTCACCTGCGACGCGCGCGGTGTGGGCACGGACTGGGAGGTCAAGGAGGTCACCGGCATCGCCTCGGCGCTGCTCGGCACGGCCGACATCGTCGCCGACCCCACGGGCCTGGCCGCCGACTTCACCACGATGATGGAGCGGGCCATGGGCAAGGAGGTGGCGGATGTCGCGCTGCGCCTGTGGACGCCGGTCGGGGTCGAGATCACGTACGTGAAGCAGGTGGCGCCGACGGTCGAGGACCTGACCGGCCGGCGCACCGAGGCCGGCCCGCGCGCCGGGGACTACCCCACCGGTTCGTGGGGCGACGAGTCCCGCGACTACCACGTCTGCGTCCGGGTCCCCCAGGCCCAGATCGGGCAGGAGATGCTCGCCGCCCGCGTCTCGCTGATCGTCCCGGACGAGACGGGCGAGGCCCCGCGCACGCTCTCCCAGGGGCTCGTACGCGCGGTCTGGACGGACGACATGGCCATGTCGACGTCCATCAATCCACAGGTGGCCCACTACACCGGCCAGGCCGAGTTGGCACGGGTCATCCAGCAGGGGCTGGACGCCCGCAAGTCCGGCGACCACGACGGCGCGACCGCGAAGCTGGGCCGGGCCGTGCAGTTGGCGGCGGCGTCCGGCAACGCGGACACTGCGAAACTCCTTTCGAAGGTGGTGGACGTCGTGGACGCGGCGACAGGTACTGTGCGTTTGAAGGCGAAGGTCGCGGAAGCGGACGAGATGACTCTCGAGACGCGCTCCACCAAGACCGTTCGCGTGAAGAAGTAGCCCGCCGGCCAGGGAGCCGGACGACGAGAGGGGGAAGCACCGACATGCCGACCTGCCCGAACGGACACCAGTCGGTCTCCGACGACTGGTGCGAGGTCTGCGGCCATCGCATGGCCGGGGCGGGTGCGCCGGCGGGTGCCGTACCGCCGCCTCCCCCGCCGCCGCCCGCCTACGGCTATCCCGGCCCCTCGGTGCCCGGTGGCCACGGTGGGCCGCCGCCCGCCTCCGGCGGCTTCGGATCCGGGGGCGATCCGAACGCGACCGCCCAGGCAGAGCTCTGCCCGCAGTGCCGTACTCCGCGTGAGCACATGGCGCCGTTCTGCGAGGAGTGCCGCTGGAACTTCCTCACGAACTCGGCGACCTCCTACACGCCGATGGCTCCGCCTTCGCAGCAGCAGAGCCCGCCGCCCGGGATCAGCCTGCCGCAAGGGTTCCAGCAGGGCCCGCCGAGCCGGCAGCCGGATCCGTACGAGTACCAGGGTTCGCGGCCCTCGCAGATGAACCGGCCCGCGGAACCGCTGTCGGCCGACCCGACGCATCACCAGGCGCCTCCGCAGCACCAGCAACAGCAGCAGCCCCAGCAACAGCCCCCGCACCACCAGCAGCATCCTCAGCAGCAGGCCCCGCAGGGGTTCCAGCAGGGGCCGCCGCCGTCGTTCCAGCAGGCCCCGCCGCAGGCTCCGCCGGCGCAGGCGCCCGGCCGGGCGGACGACGACTGGATGCTGCCGCCGCCTTCACACGCCCAGGGGCACCAGCAGCCGCCGCAGCAGCACCAGCAGGCCCCGCAACAGCAGTACCAGCAGCAGCCGCCGCAGCAGCAGTACCAGCAACATCAGCAGCCACAGCAACAACAGCAGCCGATGGGCTGGTCGGCGTATGTCGGGCCGGACCGTGAGTACTTCATGGCGATGATGCATCGCAGCGGCCCGGAGGCCTCGGGCCTGAACCTGCCCGCGTACTCGCCCGAGCAGCATCTGCCCCTTCAGGGCAACCAGATCAGCATCGGCCGGCGCCGGCAGTCCACCGGCGAGTCCCCCGACATCGACCTGTCGGTGCCGCCGGAGGACCCGGGCGTCTCGCACCAGCACGCGGTGCTGGTGCAGCAGCCGGACGGCTCGTGGGCGGTGGTGGACCAGAACTCCACCAACGGCACCACGATCAACGGCGCCGAGGAACCGATCCAGCCCTACGTCCCCGTCCCGCTGCAGGACGGCGACCGGGTGCACGTCGGCGCCTGGACGACGATCACCATCCGGCGCGGCTAGGACGTCGTCCGGAGGTCATCGAGGCTCGCCGGGCAGTGGCCAGGCGTACGGCCCTGCGGGGTCGTCCAGCCAGGCCCACTGCCGGCCCTCGCTGACCGTCACCCCGAAGCGCTCCCGCTCAGGCCGCCCCTCGCGCTGCCAGAACGAGAGCGCTTCGCGCGTGTCCAGGCTCTCCTCGGCCAGCGTGAACAGGAAGCGGAACCGGTCGTCCTCGTACGCCTGACGCGGCAGCCCCGTCGGCCGTGCGGGCGGGAAGCGGGCGTTGCCGCCGCGCAGGGCGACGAAGTACGCGGGGGTGGCGAGGAACCGTCCTTCGGCGTGGGCGCCGTCCCGCACCCGCAGCAGCGCCAGGCCCGTGGACAGCGGTGTCAGGACGAGCGCTCCGGGGCGGCACTGGGAGAGCCAGGCGTACGGGACCGAGGGCAGGGTGCAGGTGGCGACGACCCGGTCGAAGGGGGCGCGCTCGGGGCAGCCGCGCGCGCCGTCGCCGGTGATCACGGCCGGTCCGTACCCGGCGGCGGCGAGATGGGTGCGGGCGGACTCGGTGATCTCCTCGTCCAGGTCGACGGTGGTGACGTGCCCGTCGCCGAGGCGGTGGCAGAGCAGGGCGGCGTTGTAGCCGGTGCCCGCGCCGATCTCCAGGACGTCGTGCCCGTCCCGTACCTCCAGCGCCTCCAGCATCTGCGCCATGAGGGAGGGCTGGCTGGAGGAGGAGACCAGCTCCCCGTCGCGTACGCGGGTGGCCAGCGGCTCGTCCCGGTACGCGCCGCGCAGCCAGCGGTCGCGGCGCCCGGGGTCGGGGTGGCCGGACCAGAGGCGGTCGTAGCCGGCGGCTCCGGCGACGTAGTAGAAGGGGACGAAGAGATGGCGCGGCACGGCGGAGAAGGCGGCGCGCCAGGCGGGGTCGCGGAGCACTCCGTACGCCTCGATCTCCCGCACGAGGGCCCGGCGCGCCCTCGCGCCGTCCCCGGCGAAGACATCCCGCTGCGCTCCCATGCCTCCACTCTCCTGCGCGGCGCGCGTCCGCGCAGGCTTCGCAAGCCGGATGTTCCGGGCGAGGGGGGACCTTGCGGGCAGGACCCTGCGGACAGGACCTAGACCTCCGGTCCTCGGCCGGGGCATCTGAGACGATGGAACGGTGAACGAGATTCCGCGCGGCACGCTTCAGGAGCAGACCTTCTACGAGCAGGTGGGTGGCGAGGAGACCTTCCGGCGCCTCGTCCACCGCTTCTACGAGGGCGTCGCGGGGGACCCGCTGCTGCGCCCGATGTACCCCGAGGAGGATCTCGGCCCGGCGGAGGAGCGGCTCGTCCTCTTCCTGATCCAGTACTGGGGCGGCCCCCGCACCTACAGCGACAACCGCGGCCACCCCCGGCTGCGGATGCGCCACGCTCCGTTCACGGTCGACAGGGCGGCCCACGACGCCTGGCTGACGCACATGCGCGCGGCGGTGGACGAGCTGTCCCTGGCTCCCGAGCACGAGCACCAGCTGTGGAACTACCTCACCTACGCGGCCGCGTCGATGGTGAACACCGCCGAGTGAGCGCGGGGGCGCGGGGGCGGGGTCGTGCATTCCGGAGCGCGCGCCCCGGATAACGGTCACGATCCAGTCAAGGTCCCGGTGCAAGCGGTTTCCAGCCCCCGTGCACTCTGAAAGCATCCGAAGGCATCCGACGAACGTTCGATGCGTGCGGGGCTTCAGGGGGATGGGTGACGGGGTTCGTACTTCTGCGCGTCAGAGCGCACCGGCTGCTGCTCGCCGCCGCCCTCCTCGCCGTCCTGCTGACGACGTCCGTCCTCGCCTCGCTCGCCGCCTTCTCCGGCTCCGTCGGCGACGCCGCCCTCCAGGGAACCCTGCGGGGCCGCTCCGCCCCCGCCGCCGCTCTGGTCGTCACGGCCCAGGTCCCGCCCGCCCAGCGGGCGAGCGCGGACGCGGCGGCCCGGGACGCGGCCCGGCGGACCTTCGACGACCTGCCGGTGAGCGTACGGAAGCTGGAACGGTCCGGGCCGTACGCCCTGCCCCGGAGCCTCCAGGACCCCGCGCGGCGCCTCGGCGAACCGGACCTCACCCATGTCGCCGCGCTGGACCGCTCGCGCCTCGCCCTCGTCGAGGGCGCCTGGCCGACCGCCGGCCCCGGAGCGGCGGGCGAGGGCGGCCGCGGGGCGGCCGGCGCCGTCACGATCGAGGTCGCGCTGCCCGAGGAGGCGGCCCGGCGGCTGCGGACCGGCCCCGGGACGGTCCTCGACCTCGCCGACCGGCTCGGCGGGAAGCCGGTGCGGGCCCGTGTCACCGGGATCTACCGCCCCCGCGACCTCACCGACCTGTACTGGCAGCTCGACCCGGCCGGCGGCCGCGGGGTCAGGACCGTCGTCTTCACCACGTACGGTCCGCTGCTCGCCGACCCCGCCGTCCTCGGCTCCGGCCGGCTCACCTCGGGCGAGACCCGCTGGCTGGCCACCGCCGACTTCACCGGGGTCACCACCGGCCGGATGGACGCGCTGAGCGCCTCGGCCACCGCCGTGCCCCCGGCGGTCGCCGCCGACACCGCCCGGTTCGGCGGCACCGTCAGCGCGCGCACCTCGCTGCCGACCGTCCTCGCGCAGACCGACCGGGCGCTGGTCGTCTCCCGTTCCACACTGCTGATCGTCGCCGTGCAGCTGGTCCTGCTGGCCGCCTACACCCTGCTGCTCGTGGCCCGGCTGCTCAGCTCCGAGCGGACCGGTGAGACGGAGCTGCTGCGGGCGCGGGGCGGTTCCCGCCGCCGGATCGCCGGTCTCGCCGCCGTCGAGGCACTGCTGCTCGCCCTGCCCGCGGCCGTGATCGCGCCGCTGCTCGCCGGTCCGCTGACCCGGCTGCTCGCCGAGCGGTCCGCGCTCGGTTCGCTCGGGGTCCGGCTGGACGACGCGCCGGCCGGGCAGGTGTGGCTGGTCGCCGCGCTCGTCGCCGTATGCTGCGCGGCCGCCGTCGTGGCGCCCGCGCTGGCCGCGCGGGACGGCGGGGTCGTCTCCCTGCGGAGGGGGCGCGCGGCGGCCCTGCCCGCGCCCGTGCGGGCCGGGGCCGACATCGGGCTCCTCGTCGTCGCGGCCGTCGCGTACTGGCAGCTCGACCGGCAGACCGGCGCGGGCGGTCCGAACGGGGCGGCCGGGTCCACGGCCGACCCGGGGTGGGCGGACCCCATGCTCGTCGCCGCGCCCGCCCTCGCCCTGCTCGCCGGCACCGTCCTGACGCTGCGGCTGCTGCCGCCCGCCGCCCGGCTCGCGGAGCGCCGCGCGGCGGGCGGGCGCGGACTGCCGGCGGCCCTGGCGGGCTGGCAGTTCAGCCGCCGTCCGCTGCGGGGCGCGGGCCCGGTGCTGCTCCTCGTCCTGGCGGTCGCCATGGGCATGCTCGCGATCGGGCAGAGCGCCTCCTGGGACCGCTCGCAGCAGGACCAGGCCGACTTCCGCACGGGGACGTCCGTGCGGGTCCTCACGCACGGCTCCGCCGACCCGGCCGCGGCGCGCCGCTACACCTCGCTGCCCGGCGTCCGCTCGGCGGCGCCCGCCCACCGCGCGACGACGGACTTCGCCGACAACCGCACCGCGACCGTCCTCGCCCTGGACACCCGGAGCGCCGCCGGGGGCGCCCTCTTCCGCTCCGACCTCGCCGACCGCCCGGCCTCGTCCCTGCTGACCTCCCTGGCCCCGAGGGCCGGTGCGCGGCCGGGGCTGCCCGGCACGCTGCCCGGGGTGGCGACCGACGCGTTCCTCGCGGCGGCCGGGGCGAAGAAGGGCGACCGCGTCGAGGTCTCCGTCGGCGGCGCGACGCTGAAGGTCACCCTCGTCGACACCGTCCGGCAGCTGCCGACCACCGGCGTGGGCGCCCAGGCGGTCTCCGCGACCGAGCCCGCCGCCACCCCCGACGACGGCGGGGCGCTGCTCGTCGATCTTCACGCGGCCCAGCAGTACCTCGCCGCCGCCGACCCCGCCGCGGCGGCGGCCCTCGCGCCCACCGAGTGGTGGCTGACCACCGCGCCGGGCCGCACCGGCGACGTCACCGAGGCGCTGCGCGCCCGGCCCGACGCCGACCCGGCCCAGGTCCTCGTACGGGACGAGGCGGCGGCCGAGCTGCTCGGCGACCCCCTCGGCGCGGGCCCCAATTCCGCGCTGATGGCGGTGGCGGGCGCGGCGGCCGCGCTCGCCGCGGTCGGCTTCGCGGTCAGCGCGGCCGGCTCGACGCGCGAACGGTCGGCGGAGTTCGCGGTGTTGCGGGCGCTCGGCGCCCCGCGCCGCCAACTGGCCCGGCTGATCGCCGCCGAACAGGGCCTGCTCGTCGGCATCGGCCTGCTGGTGGGCGTGGCCCTCGGCACGGTCCTGACCCGGACCGTGGTCCCCCTGGTCGTCCTGACCGGCCAGGCGACGCAGCCCGTCCCCCGGGTCCTGGTCCAGCTTCCGCCCGGGCACGTGGCCCTGCTCCTCGCCGGGGTCGCCCTGCTCCCGCTGCTGATCGTCACCGCGATCGCCCTGCGCCGCACCGACCCGGCGGTCAGCCTGCGCCACCAGGGAGACCACTGATGCCCCGCCCCACCCCCCTCAGGAAGGCGACCGCCCCCATGTCCCGCAAGCCCGTCGCCGCCGTGGCGCCCTGGGTGCGGACCCGGCTGCGGACCGCGCCCGGGGCGGCCTGCGCCTTCGCCCTGCTCGTCCTGGTCACCGCCTTCCTCGCGGCCGCGCTGCCCCGGGCCGTCGAGCGGTACGAGACGGAAGGGCTGCGCCACGACATCGGCGCCGCCGCCCCCCGCGACACCGTCCTCGACATCACCAGTGCCCCGCCGTCGCTGGAGCTCTCCGCGAGGGCCCGCGCCGCGGAGATGGGACCCGGCCCGCTGGCGCGGAAGCGCGCCGCGCTGGAGCGGCTGCTGCCAGCACCGCTGCGGATCGACGGGACGCAGTCGGCCCACGGCGTCCGCACGACCAAGCGGGTCACCGGCCTCGACCCCTGGCTGCCGCGCCCCTCCGGCCTGCCGCCCGAGTTCGTGCTCACCACGATGACGGACCTCGACAAGCGGGCGACCCTGCAGGCCGGACGGCTGCCTTCGCGCGCGGAGGCGGCCACGGGCAGCGAGGCCGCCGTGACCGCGGCGACGGCGAAGGCGCTGCGCCTGAAGGTCGGTTCGGTGCTCCACGTACCCGCCCTGTTCTCCCCGACGCCCCTCGCCGTGACGATCACCGGCATCGTGGAGCCGCTCCGCCCCCAGGGGAGCTACTGGTCCGTCGAGCCGCTCCTGCGCACCCCCGCCTACACGGTCAAGCCGAACCCCTCAGAGACGCTGTACTACTGGCAGGCGGCGCTGCTCCTGCCGCCGTCCGCCGGACCCGTACTCCTGGCGAGCACGGGCGAACCCGAGCCGTTCTGGCGGTTCGCCCCCTCCGCCGGGCATCTGCACGCCCAGGACGAACCCCGGCTGAGCGGTGCGATCGCCTCGCTCTCCGGCGGACCGGACCTGGTGCGGGTCCGCGGGGCGATCGGCCCGACCGGCGCGGTCACGACCCATCTCGACGACGTGGTCGACTCCTACCGCTCGATGCGCGACGCCATCGCGCCCGTCGTCACGGTCGCCATGTTCGGCATCGCAGCCGTCGCGACGGCGGTGATCGTCATGACGAGCGGCCTGGTCACGGCCCGGCGTCGGGCCGAACTGGGCCTGCTGCGTTCCCGCGGCGCCTCGCTGACCGGCATCGGGGGCCGGCTGCTCGGCGAGACGAGCGTCCTCGCGCTGCCCGCCGCCGGGCTCGGCCTGCTGTCGGCGACACTCGCCCTCCCCGTGGCCCGGCCGCTGCCCTCCCTCGCCGCCGCGGGCGCCGTCGCGCTGCTCGCCTGCCTGGCCCTGCCGCTGCGCGCGGTGTTCGCGCACCGCAGGCCGCTCACGCACGGCGGGCGCGAGGACCTGGTCGACGCCCGGCCCTCCCGGGGCCGTACGGTCGCCGAGCTCACCCTCCTCGTCCTCGCCGTCGCCGCCGTCGCCGCGCTGCGCCGGCGCGGCACGGACGACGCCGGCGACCATCTGGTGAGCGCGGCCCCGGTCCTCGTGGCCCTGATCGCCGCCCTGGTCCTGGTCCGGCTCCACCCCCTGCCGCTGCGGTGGGCGGCCCGCCCCGCGCGCAGGCTGCGCGGCGCCGTCGGCTTCCTGTCGCTCGCCCGGGCCGGGCGTTCCTCGGCGACCGGCGCGCTGCCGCTCCTCGCGCTGCTGGTGGCGCTGACGACGGCGGCGTTCGGCGGCTCGGTGCTCGCCGGGGTCGCGGACGCCCGCGACCGGGCGGCGCTCCTGGAGACGGGCGCTGACGCGCGGGTGGCGGGCCCGGTGGAGGCGGCGCCGGTACCGGCCGGGCTCGCGCGGAAGGTGCGCGGTGTGCCGGGAGTGCGGGACGTGGCCCCGGTCCAGGTCGAGTACGGGGTGGCGCTGCCGGCCGGGTCGGGACGCTCGGCGCTGCGGACGCTCAGCACGACGATGGTCGGGGTCGAGCCGGGGTCGTACACCCGGCTGGCCCGCCAGACCGGCTTCGGCCCCTTCCCCGCCGACCTGCTGAGGTCCACCGGCACGGGGGGTAGTACAGACGCCGCACGGGTCCTTCCGGCGATCGCCTCCCCTGGGGTGGCGGAGCGGCTCGGGGCCCGGCCGCAGGACCTTTTCACGGTCGCGGGCCGGTTCAAGGTGCGGATCGTGGCCGTACGGGCCATTACTCCGGCCCTGACCGGCGCGGACTTCCTCCTGGTCAACGCCGCCGACCTGACCCGCCGGGCGGACACCGCGCTGCTGGTCACGGGCGCGTCGCTGGACGGCGCGGCGCTGCGCGCGGTCGTCGCCGCCGAGACGGACGGCTTCACCACGCGGCTGCAAACGGAACACCGCGCCGCCTATGTGGACTCGCCGATGCAGTCGGGCGCGGAGCAGATCTATCTCGCGGCGATCGGCGCGGGCGCCGGCTACGCCGTCCTCCTGTCGCTGCTCCAGTCCTCGCCGGAACGGGCCGCGCTGCTCGCCCGGCTGCGGACGATGGGTCTGACCCGGCGGCAGGGGCGCCGGCTCCTCGGGCTCGAAGCGCTGCCGCAGGCGCTGCTCGCGGCGGTCGGCGGCATCCTCGTCGGCTGGGCGACGATCCTGCTGCTCGCGCCGGGCGTGGATCTCGTACGGCTGGCCCTGGCGGCGACTCCCGGGCTCGTCACGCTCGACAGCGCCCCGCTGCGGGCCGATCCGTGGTCGCTGGCCCTGCCGGCGGCGGGTGTGGTGCTGCTGGCGGGGGCGGCGGCGACGGTGCAGGCCTGGTGGTCCGCGCGGCGCGGCTCGATCAAGGAACTCAGGGCAGGAGACGCACGATGACGACGACCACCCACACCGGCGGCGCCGCGACCGGCACCACGCTCGCGGAGCTGGAGCGGCGGGCCGCCGCGCGGCGGGACCGGCCTTCGTACGGCCATGACGCGCTGATCGCGTGCGACCGGCTGGTACGGATCTTCACCACCGACGGGGTGGAGGTGCAGGCGCTGCAGGGTCTCGATCTGCTGGTGCGGGAGGGCGAGTTGATGGCCCTGGTCGGGGCGTCGGGTTCCGGCAAGTCGACACTGATGAACATCCTCGCGGGGCTGGACGTGCCGACGGCGGGCGCGGCGAAGGTCGCGGGCCGCGACCTGCTGGCGATGGACGCGAAGGCGCGGCTCCGCTACCGCCGGGACGTGGTCGGCTTCGTCTGGCAGCAGACGGCCCGGAACCTCCTCCCGTATCTGACGGCCGCACAGAACGTGGCGCTGCCGATGCAGTTGCGGGGCGGCGGGGGCCGGGCGCGGCGGAAGGGCGAGCGGGCGGAGGAGCTGCTCGCGATGCTGGACGTCGCGGACTGCCGCGACCGGCAGCCGCACCGGATGTCCGGCGGTCAGCAGCAGCGGGTGGCGATCGCGGTGGCGCTGGCCAACTCCCCGGCGGTACTGCTCGCGGACGAGCCGACGGGCGAGCTGGACTCGGCGACGGGCGAACAGGTCTTCGCGGCCTTCCGCCGCGCCAACGAGGAGCTGGGCACGACGATCGTGATCGTCACCCACGACCAGGCGGTCGCCTCGGAGGTCCGCCGCACGGTCGCCATCCGCGACGGCCGCACCTCCTCGGAGGTCCTGCGCCGTACGGAGGTCGACGCGGAGGGGCAGGAGTCGGTGGTGGCGCGGGAGTACGCGATGCTCGACCGGGCGGGGCGGCTGCAGCTCCCGGCGGAGTACACGGAGACGCTGGGCATGGAACACCGCGTGATGCTGGAGCTGGAACAGGACCACATCGGAGTCTGGCCGGACGACGCGGACCGCTGAGAGGGAGGGCGGGGGCGGCGGCCCATGCAGTTGCTGCCTTATGGCCGAGCCGCCTGAGCCCCGGAGCTACTGGCCGTTTCTCCCTGGGTGGACTCCCGGCTCCAGCGCAGTTCGTTCACTGCCTCTGCCGCCTCCCTGCGCGCCTCGGGGCGGGGGTGGTGAAGGAACCGCTCGACGATCGGCAGCGCCGCCTGGTCGTGAGTCGAGCCGAGGATGGCCAGGACGTAGTCCAGGAGCAAGGGTTCGAAGACATCCGCAGCGACGGCGAGCGGCTCCACCACCCGGTAGGGAAGTTCGTAGTGCGTGGAGGCGGTGCAGGCTGCGTGCAGCGCGGACTCCCGCACCGAGTAGCCCTCGTCGGAGAGCGCGACCATGACGAGGCGCTCGACAGTCCGCTCTGCGTCGTCAGGCGTCAGGCGGCCCGTCTCCAGGACGTCGCTGACGACATCGAGGCAGAGGTCCCGGCGGCCCGCATCGGAGCCGCTCAACTCCTCCCAGGCCGATTCGATCGATGCCGTCAGGGCCTGATATCCGTCCACGGCCAGAGCATAGGAGACGGTCGCCCGAGCCGTCCGGAAGTTCTGCCTGGGCCGTGCCAAGGTGGTCGGACTGGATCCTGACCACCCTCGCGACGGCCCGGCTGACCGGGATGCCACTGGTCAGCACCCGCAGCATCCTCGTACGACTCCGGGACAACGATCCCCGCCACTCGAAGGCAACTGCATTGGCGCCTGGGCCTCTTGCCGCCCCTGGGACTCTTCCGGCGGAGGTCAGTGCCGGGACGTGCGGTGGGATGGCGAGCCGTGGCGGGACGTGGGCACGGCGGGGGCGACCGGCAGGGAGGAGGGGGCGGTGCGGAGGGCGATCGAGCCGTACGGCGTGCGCAGCCGCAGCCACGGGCCCGCGGCCAGCAGCGCCACCGGCACCTCGTGAGGGGGCAGGAACCCGAGAGACTGGGCCGCGTGCACGGCCCGTAGGGGAAGCCCCGTGTCGGCGACCGTCCGCGACCAGATCTCGCGGCCGATACGGTCCCGCTCGGACCGTGTCCGGCGCTCCTCGGGCAACTCCTCGTCCCGCGCCCGGAATTCGGCGACCGCCGCCGCCACCGCGCCGCGCAGGTCGGCGACTCCCGGCACTCCGACGACCGGCTCCCAGCCGCCGCGCGGCGGCAGCACCCCTGCCCAGGGCGGCCCGGTGACGGTGTCGGGGACGACGGCCTTGCCCGCCGCCTCCTCGATGCCTTCGAGGAGTTCACCGGCGGAGACGGTGACGTCGAGATCCACCGCGTCGACCAGCCGCGCCGTCCGGATGGCGAGCACCTCGAACGACGGCGGCCGCCCGAACACCGCGAGCGCCCCGCCGCCGGCCTGGAGGCGGACGGCGGCGGCACGGTCGTAGTGGATCAGCCGGGCCAGGAAGGCGGCGAGGTCCGCCGCCTCCCGGGCGTCGGCGAAGTGCAGCGGCGCGATCATGCGGCGGCCGTCATCCCGTCGTCGACGTACTCCTGGAGGAAGGACCGCTCCTCGGCGGAGATGCGGCGCGGACGCTGCGCCTCCAGGTCGAACGGCACGACGACGGTCGAGGCCCGTACGTACACGACGTCCGGGTCCTTGATCTCGTACGCAATCGTCAGCGACGCCGCGCCGATCTTCGTGACCCAGGACTCGATGGTGACCGGCTTGTGCCGGTGCACCAGCGGCCGGACGTAGTCGATCTCGTGCCGGGCCACGACGGACCCGCCGGAGAACGACGGCGAGCCGTCTCCCGGCGCCAGACGGAACATGAAGTCGATCCGCGCCTCCTCCAGATAACGGAGGAAGACGACGTTGTTGACGTGCCCGAAGGCGTCCATGTCCGACCAACGCAGGGGACAGCTGTAGATATGGCGCACGGTCAGCCTCGGGTCAGCTTCTTGTACGTGGCGCGGTGCGGACGGGCCGCGTCGGCGCCCAGGCGCTCGATCTTGTTCTTCTCGTAGGACTCGAAGTTGCCCTCGAACCAGTACCACTTCGACTCGCCCTCGTACGCGAGGATGTGCGTGGCGACCCGGTCCAGGAACCAGCGGTCGTGGGAGACGACCACGGCCGCGCCCGGGAACTCCAGGAGCGCGTTCTCCAGCGAGGAGAGGGTCTCGACGTCGAGGTCGTTGGTGGGCTCGTCGAGGAGCAGCAGGTTGCCGCCCTGCTTGAGGGTGAGCGCGAGGTTGAGGCGGTTGCGCTCACCGCCGGACAGGACGCCGGCCGGCTTCTGCTGGTCCGGGCCCTTGAAGCCGAACGCGGAGACGTAGGCGCGGGACGGCATCTCGACCTGGCCGACGTTGATGTAGTCCAGCTCGTCGGAGACGACGGCCCACAGCGTCTTCTTGGGGTCGATGTTGGCGCGGCTCTGGTCGACGTACGAGATCTTGACGGTCTCGCCGACCTTGATGTCGCCGGAGTCCGGGGCCTCCAGGCCCTGGATCATCTTGAACAGCGTGGTCTTGCCGGCGCCGTTCGGGCCGATGATGCCGACGATGCCGTTGCGGGGCAGCGTGAAGGAGAGGTCGTCGATGAGGACCTTGTCGCCGAAGGCCTTCGAGAGGTTGTTGACCTCGACGACGATGGAGCCCAGGCGCGGGCCCGGCGGGATCTGGATCTCCTCGAAGTCCAGCTTCCGCATCTTGTCGGCCTCGGCGGCCATCTCCTCGTAGCGAGCGAGACGGGCCTTGGACTTGGCCTGACGCCCCTTGGCGTTCGACCGCACCCACTCGAGCTCTTCCTTGAGGCGCTTGGCGCGCTTGGCGTCCTTCTGGCCCTCGACCTTGAGGCGGGTCGCCTTGTTCTCCAGGTAGGTGGAGTAGTTGCCCTCGTAGGGGTGGGCGCGACCGCGGTCGAGCTCGAGGATCCACTCGGCGACGTTGTCGAGGAAGTACCGGTCGTGGGTGACGGCGACGACGGTGCCGGGGTACTTCGCGAGGTGCTGCTCCAGCCACTGCACGGACTCGGCGTCCAGGTGGTTGGTGGGCTCGTCGAGGAGCAGCAGGTCGGGGGCCTCGAGCAGCAGCTTGCAGAGCGCGACGCGGCGCTTCTCGCCACCGGAGAGGTTGGTGACCGCCCAGTCGCCGGGCGGGCAGCCCAGCGCGTCCATGGCCTGCTCCAGCTGCGCGTCGAGGTCCCAGGCGTTGGCGTGGTCCAGGTCCTCCTGGAGCTTGCCCATCTCCTCCATCAGCGCGTCGGAGTAGTCGGTCGCCATGAGCTCGGCGACCTCGTTGAAGCGGTGAAGCTTCCCCATGATCTCCGCGGCGCCGTCCTGGACGTTCTGGAGAACGGTCTTGGACTCGTCGAGCGGGGGCTCCTGGAGGAGCATGCCGACGGTGTAGCCGGGCGACAGGAAGGCGTCACCGTTGGACGGCTGCTCAAGACCGGCCATGATCTTGAGGACGGTGGACTTACCGGCACCGTTCGGGCCGACCACACCGATCTTCGCACCGGGCAGGAAGCTCAGCGTCACGTCATCGAGGATGACCTTGTCGCCGTGCGCCTTGCGCGTCTTGCGCATCGTGTAGATGTACTCAGCCAAGAGAAACCGTCCGGCAAAGAGTGAGTGGGCAGATACACCCCATCTTGCCTGACCGCCACCCTCGAATGAAAACGAGTAGGTCTCCGGGGCCCGCGCGGGGGCCGGGCGCGGGCGGGTGCGGGGGAACGGGGACGGCCCCGGTGCGCGCGGGGCGCGTCCGGGGCCGTCGGTGACGAAGGGTCGACCCTCGTCACTCACCGTTCATGGTGACCGTTCATCGTGGGGCCGCTGCCTACTGGCCGACCGTCTTCTTCTTGCGGAGGAAGAAGACCGCGCCGCCGCCGAGGACCACGAGGAGCGCGGCGATGCCGGCGATCATCGGGGTGGCGTTGGAGCTGCCGGTCTCGGCGAGGTCACCCGAGCCTCCGGTGGATCCGCCGGTGGTGCCCGCCGGGGTGCTCGGCGAGGGCTCGGTGGACGGGGTCTCCGACGGGGCCGGGCCCGGGGTGGCCGTCTTGCAGTCGAAGACGCCCTTGAAGTTCTTCTCGAAGCCGTTCGGGCCGGTGATCGTGAAGTCGTACGCCTGGTCCTCGGCGAGCGGGATCGTCACGGTCTCGGACTTGCCGCCGGGGATCGTGACCTTCTTGCCCTTGAGCTCGAAGGTGAAGTCCTCGTCGCCCTCGTTGGAGGCCGTGACCTCGAGGCCGCCCTTGGCGCAGTTCTTCACCGCGGAGACGGCCGGGATCGCGCCCTTCTTGGCCCAGGTCGCGGTCGCCTTGGCGCTGACCGTGGAGGTGCTGGTGCCGGCCAGGATCAGGGTCTGGCTCTTGACCTTCGTGGAGACGAAGGCGCGGCCGATCGGGATGTTCGTGTCGGCCTGGACGGTCAGCTCGGCGGCGCCGTCGGCGGCGCCGGCCGGGACGTCGAAGAAGACCTGGCCGCCGTTGGCGACGCTGGTGACGACCTTGCCGTCCTTGTCGACCAGCTTGACGCCCGCGGGGGCGCCCGGCACGAGCGAGACGGCGGCCGAGGCGGCGTTGGTGCTCACCGTGATCGGGCCGAGGCGCTCGCCGGTCTTGCCGGCGACGGAGGACGGGGAGAGGCTGAGGGAGGCCTTCGGCTCCTCGAGGTCCTGCGCGTTCTTCTCGAGGTACTCGGTGAGGGCCTTGGCGCTCGCGTCGTTCGGCACCGCGTCGATGTTGTCGGAGAACTGCCAGATCGCGGCCTGGGTGGCGGCGGCGGCGGTCTTCTCGGTGAGGCTCGGGACGCCGGCCTTCTTGGCCAGCTCGGCGAGGTCGTTCTTCTGCGGGTAGGAGTTCTGCAGGATCCAGCGGATCTTGCCCGCGTTCTCGTTGTCGTGGAGCGAGGACTGGTCCCAGCCGACCTCCTTGTACTCCTTGCCCTTGAGGGCGTTGGTGTGGAAGTCGATGCAGTAGGTCTGCAGCGCCCCACCGGGCGTGACGTCCATCTCGAACAGACCGGCGGAGACCTCACCCTTGCCCGGGACGGTCACCGTGTCGAAGACGGCCAGGCCGCCGAGCGTCGCGGTCGCGCCGCCCGTGCTCTGCGGACCCTCTTCGGCCATCGCCGGACCCGCGACGGCTATCGCACCCGCGGCGACGAGGCCCGAGACCACGGTCGCGGCGGCAAGGCGGGCGGCGCCGCGCCTCAGAACAGAAGACATGTTTTCCCCTCCGGGCGAGCTGCTCCGGCACCGTGTGTCACGACGCGTGGGGGGAGCGCTTCGCCAGCAGATGCACAGACCCAAGTGACTCAAGGCCGGACTCGCGTGCAGACTCAAGTCCCGTATGAGTACCCGCGCATCCTAGGGACGGGGAAGAGCTGGGTGCCCGTTCGTACGGTCTGATAACCATTCCGACTCGGAATCGTTATCACCGAGGTCCGATTCGCGTGGATGCGCAGGTCACAGTGTCGACATATCCCCCACAACTCCTGTTCAGGGCACGGGTTCCAGCACGTGTGTGACCAGTGGGGCGGCTTTCGCGGCGACCGCCGGGGGGACCGGCGAGGGCGCCGGGCCCTTCGTCGGAGGCGTGGGCCGCGCGTCCCACGGGTCACGCGAATCGCCCGCGACACCGTTCTCCTGGCGTTCCGTCAGGCGTGGCTCCCCCTTCACCACGCGCCGGAACGCTGCCGTCCCCCGTGACAGATCGTGACCGACCGCGACCGCGTCGATGTCGACGAACGTCTTGCGCTGACCGTCGCGTTCCTCCTCGCGCACCTTCAAACGGCCGTGCACGACGAGCGGTTCCCCCACCGAGACCGAGGCGGCGAGATTGACGCCCAGCGCCCGCCAGGCGAAGACCGTGTAGAAGCTGGTGTGCCCGTCGGCCCAGGCGCCCCGCTCCCGGTCCCACCGCCGCGCGGTCACCGCGAAGCGGAACCGCGCCACCCCGCCCGTCGCCGTGTCCCGGTACTCCACGCCCGTCGCCACGTTCCCGACCAGCGTCACCGTCGTGTCGTTCATGACTCCGTCCCCCTCCGTACCCTCTCGACCGTGCCCGCCCGGTGCGCGCTCGGCCTGTCACCAGGGTGGTGGGGTGACGGAGAACCCGCCACGGGCTGTGGACAGAGGGGTGCCTGGGGAGAACCGGCTCACCCGTGCGGGTGAGCCCGTTCTCCTCACGCGGCCTGGCTACGTACGCGGGTACGTGCGCGGCCTGGCTACGTACGCGGGTACGTGCGCGGCCTGGCTACGTACGCGCCGCCCGCACCGCGCTCTCGTGGACTCAGCGCACCCGCGCGCCGGGCCGGGTCCCTCCCCATCGGGCGCCGCCGAGCCGGGTGACCCGCGTGCCCGAGCGGGTTCCCGATACCGTCACGTACTGCTCGCGCACCTCGCGGTAGCGCATCAGCTCCGCCGAGATCGGGTCGAGTACCCGAGCGCGCCCGCAGGCGGCCGCCGCCTCGCGCAACTTCCGCTCGGCCTCCTGCCCGTACCGCCGCGCCGGCCCCTTCACGGCGGCCGCGCACGCCCACTCCACCAGCGGTCCGCCGACGATGCCGGCGATCATGATCAGGACGGGCGGCAGCAGACCCGGCTCCACCACACCGATGATCTGACCGACCAGCCACAGGGCACCCGCGAACTGGAGGAGGGTCATCAGGACCTGTGCCAGCACGGCGGCGGGCCACCAGGCGGGCCGGGGCGGGCGTGCCGCCGGGTCGCCGACGCCCGCCGCGAGCTCGTCGAGGGCCTCGGGCAGCCCCTCCGCCCCGCGTGCCGCGGCCTCGCGCACCGCCTGCGCCCAGGGGGCGGGCAGCCCCCGTGAGGCGTCGGCCGCCACGATCCGTACCGCCTGCTCCACCCGCTGGCGGGCCGTCAGCTCGTCCTCGGCCGGGGGCTGGAGGCGCGGGTCGGTGGAGCCGTGGTCGCGGATCCGCTCGTACCAGCGGTAGAGCCGCAGCCAGGGCGTGCCGCAGGCGCGGATGGCGCTGCGGCGCCAGACCCGTTCGGCGGCCTCGCCGGCCGCGACGGCACCGACGGCGACGGCGAGGCGGGCCGAGAAGTCGTCCCGGGCGCGTTCGCCGAGACCGGTGGGCCCGTCGGAGACGTACACCGGCCGCAGCCGGCCCGCCGCGGCGTCGATGTCGGCGGCGAGCCGCCGCGCGGGCGCGGTCCGGTCCTGGACGAACCGGCCGAGCATCTCGCGCAGTTCGCCGACGCCCTCCCCCGTGAGGGCGGAGAGGGCGAGGACGGTGGCGCCTGGTTCGCCGTGTTCGCCGAGGGCCACGCCGTCCTCGTCGAGCAGCCGTCGCAGGTCGTCCAGGACGAGGTCGGCGGCGTCGGTGCTCAGCCGGTCGATCTGGTTGAGGACGACGAAGGTGACCTCGGCGTGGCCGGCGAGCGGCCGGAGGTAGCGCTCGTGGAGGGAGGCGTCGGCGTACTTCTCGGGGTCCACGACCCAGATGACGGCGTCGACCAGGCCGAGGACGCGGTCGACCTGGTCGCGGTGGGTGGTGACGGCCGAGTCGTGGTCGGGCAGGTCGATCAGGACGAGCCCCTGGAGTTCCTCGTCGGCGGCTCCGCCCGCGAGGGGGCGGCGGCGCAGCCGGCCGGGGACGGCGAGCCGGTCCAGGAGCCCGGCGGAGCCCTCGGACCAGCTGAGGGCGATCGGCGCGGCGGTGGTGGGGCGGCGCAGTCCGGTCTCGGAGACGGGGACGCCGGCGAGGGCGTTGAAGAGGGTGGACTTGCCGCTTCCGGTGGAACCCGCGATGGCGACGACGGTGTGGCGGGCGGAGAGCCGCTGGCGGGCGGCGGCTTCGTCGAGTACGCGTCCGGCCTCGGTGAGCGTGTCGTTCTCCAGTCGGGTACGGGAGAGGCCGACCAGTTCGTGCAGGGCGTCGAGGCGGCGGCGCAGGGAGCCGCCGTACTGTCCGCCCAGGAGGGGGAGTCCGTCCTCGTCTCCGGGGTGTTCTCCGCGTTCTCCGCGTGTGCCTCCGGGGTGCGCTCCGGGGTACTCCCCGGGAAGGGCTCCGGGATGCGCTCCGGGGTGCTCTCCGGGGCGCGCCTCGTGCGGGAGCGGGCCGCCGTGCGCCCGTGCGGCCGCCCGTTCGGCGGCTCTGCGGGCGATCAGGCCGTCGTCCCAGCGGTCGTCCCAGCGGTCGTCCACCGTGCTGCTGCTGCTCACCGGTCCTCACTTCTCCTTCTGCAGTACGGAGAGCGCGGCGATCAGCTCCGCCTGCGGCTCGGGGGTCACGTCGAGGGCGTCCAGGGGGGCGAGGAGCCGGTCGCGTTCGGCGTGCAGGGCGCGGTCGAGGTACGTGGTGAGGAGGTCGCCGCCCTTGTCGCGCAGGCGCAGGGCCGCTTGGGCGCCGAGGAGTTCGGCGAGGCGTTCGCCGGCGGCGCGGGCGCGTCGGGCGCCGAGGAGGGCGGTGGCGAGGAGGGCGGCGACGGTGTCGGGGTCGACGCCGACGGTGCGGGAGGGGACGGAGCGGGAGCCCGCGGTGCGTTCGCCGCCCCGTACCTCGTCGTCGGCCAGCTCTTCGAGTTCGCGCCGCCAGCGCCGTACCACCACGCCGATCCGCTCTCCGGCCTCCGGGTCGGTGCCGGTGGCGCCGGCCGCGCCGAGCGCCGCGGCGGCGGGCTCGCGCCGCCAGGCGTCCCGTACCCGCTCGTCGGCGGCGGCGACGGCGCAGTGGACGAGGGCGGCGAGGGATTCGGCGAGGGCGTCGAGGAGTTCCTCGGCGGAGCTGTCGCGGGGGTAGGCACGCCAGCGGGTGCGGGCGTCCCCGGCGAGGACGGCGCCGCGCTGGAGCCGGCGGCGGACGCGTTCTGCCTGTTCGGCGTAGGCGGCCTCGACGGCGCCGCCGAGGCGGACGGCGGCGGCGTACTGCGCGGCGACCGCCGCCGCCAGCTCGGGGATCCGGCTGTCGAGGGAGTCGACGACGCCGGAGACGGTGCGGCTGACGGCCTGCTGGCGGGCGGCGGGGTCCTGGGCGCGGTGGGCGAGCCAGGCGCGCAGCGGGGCGACGGCGGTGTCGGGCAGCAGCCCGCTGCCGTCGCCGGTGGACTCGGGCAGCTCGGGGATGGTGAACCGGGGGACGTCGGCGAGCCCGGCCTTGTCGAGCAGGGCCTCGTACTGCCGGGAGACCTCGCCGATGACCTGGTGGGGGACGCGGTCGAGCACGGTGAGGAGGGTGACGTCGTACTCCTTCGCGGTACGGAGGAGGTGCCAGGGGACGGCGTCGGCGTACCGGGAGGCGGTCGTGACCATCACCCAGATGTCGGCGGCGCACATCAACTCGGCGGCGAGAAGACGGTTCTCGACGACGAGGGAGTCGATGTCGGGGGCATCGAGCAGGGCGATGCCGGGGGCGAGGGCGGAGGAGGTCTCGACCCGCAGGGCGTTGTCCTGCGGCGGCTCCTCGGCGGGGTGGTCGTCGTCCTGCTGGGGCAGCCAGACGCGGGTGAGCTGGGGGAGGACGCGCATGCCGGCGAACCAGTGGTGGTCGTCGGGGTGGCAGACGAGGACGGGCGTACGGGTGGTCGGCCGGAGCACACCGGCCTCGCTGACCCTCCGTCCGACAAGGGAGTTGACGAGGGTGGACTTCCCGGCTCCGGTGGAGCCGCCCACGACGGCGAGGAGCGGGGCGTCGGGGTCTTTGAGCCGGGGGACCAGGTAGTCGTCGAGCTGGGCGAGCAGCTCGGTACGGGTCTGCCGGGCGCGCGGGGCGCCTGGGAGGGGGAGGGGTAGACGCACGGCGGCGACACAGTCGCGCAGGGCGGAGAGTGCGTCGATCAGCTGAGGCCGTTCGTCCAAGGTCACCACATGCGAAGAATGCCCAATTTTGGAGCCTTTTTGAAGCGTATAACGGTCCTACGCGCCGACCGAACAACTGACGACACGAGCCTCAGGCATAACGAGTGCACAACACCCGGGCCGAGTGGCGCGAAAAGCGCTGCGGGAATCGCACCTGCCTGCGATTATCGTTCCGCTTCACCGAACCTCCACATCGTGCCACGCAGGTGAAGCAACCGGGCCAAGGCGATCGGAGCCCTATCCTTGTCCCGGCAGGCCACGCCCCACCCACGAGGGGCTCCCGGCCACCGGTCCACCACCCGGCCCCCGTAGCTCAGTGGATAGAGCAGGTGCCTTCTAAGCACTTGGCCGCAGGTTCGAGTCCTGCCGGGGGCGCTCCAGGCGAGACCCTCCTTCGGGAGGGTCTTTTTGCTGTTCAGGGGCCATTCTCGATCGGGGACGGAGACGCCCGGGGAGACGGCCTCGGATGACCCGTTCTGTCCGCATGAAACCGGCCATAAGTGACCTCAGCGGCCGCCCGGCCCGAAAACGGCCCGAAGGTCCGGGACGAACTTTCCGCAGGTTCGGGGGGACAAATCGGCATTCGGGTTGAAGCCGCGATCACGCCCGGATCATCCTTACCGTCATGTCTCTCGCCGCCGCGCTCGACGTGTCACAGTGCCCGCCTACGCGTACGACTGGGCTCTGGTCGACGTCGAGACCTCCGGTCTGATCGCCCGGCGTGACCGGATCCTCTCGATCGCAGTGCTGACCTTCGGGCCGGACGGCGCCCAGACCGGCGAGTACTCCACCCTGCTGAACCCACGTTGCGACCCCGGACCCGTGCACATCCACGGCCTGACGGCGGAACGGCTGAGCGGCGCCCCGACCTTCGAGCAGGTAGCCGGACGGATCGGGGCGCTCCTGCAGGACCGCGTCATGGTGGCCCACAACGCACAGTTCGACTATGACTTTCTGGCCCATGAGTTCGCCCGGGCCCGGCTCTGTCTCCCGGTCACCCAGCGCCTGTGCACCCTGGCCCTGAACCGGCGCGTGGAACCGCCCGCCGCCGACTTCAGCCTGGCATCACTGGCCGCCCACTACGGCGTGCCGCAGACCAGCGCTCATGACGCACTGGACGACACGCGCGTCCTCGCAGGGATCTTCCGGTCGTCCCTCTCCGAAGCCGCACGGCTGGACGTCCCGCTGCCACTGGTGCCCTGCCCTCCCCGGCAGGATCCGCAGTTCGCGCCGAATCCACCGAAGGCCCCGTGCGCGTACCGGAACCCGGGCCGCCTGACACCCGGCGGCCCGCTCGTCCAGGGCATGAAGATCGCCATCACGGGCGAGACGGCGACCTCCCGGGCCGAGCTGGTGGCCCGGTCCGTCGCCGCCGGCCTGAACATCATGTCGTCGGTGAGTCGGCACACCAGCGCTCTCGTCACCCATGACGCGGCTTCGGGCTCGGCGAAGGCACGGCGCGCGATCGCCGAGGGCGTCACGGTCATCGACGAGCACACGTTCCTCAAGCTGCTGGGAGAGGTGCGTTCCGGAACACCGCACGAGCATCAGACTCCGAAGAAGACCCCGGAAGCAGCGGCCCCGGCCACACCGCCCACCACGCCGACGCCGTCCCCCGCTGCGACCGCGGCTGTCGCGGATGTGCCGGCGCCCAGGCAACCCGAGCCCAAGCATTCCGCCAAGCCGTTCGGCCGTCGGCGCGTCCTGATTCTGGGCGGCACCCACGAGGAGGCGTCCGCCGCCCGGGCCAGGGTCGTCGAGCTGGGTGGGGCCGCCGCGATCAACCTCTCGGCGAGCGTCACCGACGTCGTCCTCTTCCCCGGGGGCGAACTCGACCGCCGCATGCCCCGCATCACCGCGCTGGAGCTTCCGATCCACGCGCACGGATGGCTCGGAACCCCCGCCTCCGAGCAGGCCGACATCCCCGCACAGGACGGTGCGGTGACCGATGTCCTGCCGCGCGGCGGAGTCATCGATCTCCCCACACTTCCCAGCGCCGGCCACTGGCACGTGAGTGCCTCCTGGGCGCAACAGATGGACTGTGAGATCGACGTCGTCGCCTTCGTCCTCGACGAGGACGAGCAGGTCTCCTGCGACGGTGACTTCGTCTTCTACAGCGCGCCGGAAAGCCCCGACGGAGCCATCCGGCTCCTCTGCGACGGCCCGACGGAGCAGACCATCGTCATCGACCTCGGGGCACTGCCCCCCGCCGCGCACAGGATCGCGATCGCCGCCGCCATCGACGGCGCCGCCACCTTCGGGGACGTCGGAGCGGTCCAGATGACCCTCGCTCCGGGTGTGGATGCCCCGGCCACGGCCCAGGCCACTCTGGACGACGCCACGAGCGAACGCACCCTGCTCCTCACCGAGATCTACCGCCGGGGCCCGAGGTGGCGCTTCCGCGCCGTCGGCCAGGGCTACGACCAGGGTCTGGAGACCCTCGTACGGGGATACGGCGTCGACGTGGAGTAACCCTCGTCGCCTGCCGGATCGCAGAGGCCCTCGAGAACGTTCCCACCGGAATGGCCGAACGGCGGATGTCGCGCACCACAGGCATAGGCGTTGACGGGGGCGATGGGTACCGTCAGGGTCGCTGCATGCATGCAGCCACCGCGCCGCTCAGCCACGCAGCAGCCTGGGCGAAGCTCCTGGAGACGTACCGCTCCCAGCCCCGTTCCGGCCATCCGCTTCGGCCCTCCCTGGGCTGTCTGATCGCGGCCGCCCGCGACGAAGCCACGCTCGGCGCCATGTACCCCTGGGTGTCGATGGAAAAGTTGCGTGTGTCCGCAGGGGACAGTTGGGAGAAGCGGGGGCATGCTCCGCTGCCGGCGATGTTCACCGGTCCGGACCGGTACGAGGCAGTGGGCCTCGACGGTCGGGGAAACACCGTGCGGCTGACGACGCCCGATCCGGCGAAGGCCGCCGCGTTCGCGGCCCGTCTGGTGCGCACCGATGACGCCGTGAGGCCGAAGGGGCCGCACGCCTGGTCGTCCGAGGTGGAGCGGGCTCTGCGGGCGGCGGGCTGGTATCCCGGACGGGCCCTCGACACGAGGGACTGGAAACAGCAATGGGAGCAGGACGGCTTCCGCTCTCATGCCGCTGCCGAGGACTTTCTGCGCGAGTTCGGCGGACTGTGGGTCGGACACGGTGGTGCCGGCATCACACGCGCCCGGGAGCCCTTCGATCTGGACCCGCTCCTGGCGCTGGGCGAGGCCGACCGCTTCGGCGAGTGGGGCGAGGAGATCGGCCGCCGCCTCTTCCCGATCGGCGAACTCGACCGCGGTCACGCGTTCCTCGGCCTGGACGAGGACGGAGAACTGTACGCCGTCGACGACTGGTTGGCCCGCTTCGGCCGTATGCCCGAGGCCATGGAGAACCTCGTTCTCGGCGTCATGCCAGTTCGCATGCCGCACCCCTCATAGACCGGAGGAGCAGAAAAACCGTCCTCGCACGCCCCACCGCCGTCAGGGAAAACCCGGCAGGGGGCGCCATCAGTCGGACCGGCGCCCCCGCTCCGGGCAGGCCCGCACCTGGCCGGAGCGGGGTCGGCCCCGTGGGTCAGGAGGTGGGGGCGGGGCCGAAGCGGGTGCGGAAGGTGGTGAGGTCGTCGTCCGTGATCTTGGCGAAGAGGACCGGGGGGACCGTGAAGGGGGTGCCCGCCGGGACCGTGTCCAGGGCGGCGGCCTCGGCGGGGGTCGCCCAGGTCGCGGTGTCGTCCGGGAGGGCGAACGCGGCCCGCATGGCGGCGGACGTGGTCGGGATGAAGGGCTCCGAGACGACCGCGTACAGGTGGATCAGGTTCATCGCGGTGCGCAGCGTCAGGGCCGCGCCCTCCGCGTCGGTCTTGATCTCCAGCCAGGGGGCCTTCTCCTCCAGGTAGGAGTTGCCCGCGGACCACAGGGCGCGCAGGGCGGCGGCCGCCTTGCGGAACTGGAGCGCCTCCATCTGGTCCTCGTACTCGCCCAGCAGGCGGGCGATCTCCTCACCCAGCTTCGCCTCCGCCTCGCCGGCCGTGCACCCCGCCGGGACCTCGTCGCCGAACCGCTTGCGCGAGAAGGACAGGACGCGGTTGACGAAGTTGCCCAGGGTGTCGGCGAGGTCCTTGTTCACCGTGGCGGTGAAGTGCTCCCAGGTGAAGGAGGAGTCGTCCGACTCGGGGGCGTTGGCGATCAGGAAGTACCGCCAGTAGTCGCTGGGCAGGACCTCCAGGGCCGCGTCCGTGAAGACGCCGCGCTTCTGGGAGGTGGAGAACTTGCCGCCGTAGAAGGTCAGCCAGTTGAAGCCCTTGACGACGTCGACCTTCTTCCACGGCTCGCGCACGCCGAGTTCGGTGGCCGGGAACATCACCGTGTGGAAGGGGACGTTGTCCTTGGCCATGAACTGGGTGTAGCGGACGGTGTCGTCGGCGTCGAACCACCACGACTTCCAGTCGCGGCTCTCGCCGTCGGCGGCCGCGTCCGCCCACTCCTTCGTGGCGCCGATGTACTCGATCGGGGCGTCGAACCAGACGTAGAAGACCTTGCCCTCGGCGGCCAGCTCCGGCCAGGTGTCGGCGGGGACCGGGACGCCCCACTCCAGGTCGCGGGTGATGGCGCGGTCGTTGAGGCCCTCGGTCAGCCACTTGCGCGCGATGGACGTCGACAGGTGCGGCCACTGGTCGCTCACGGCGGCGATCCACTCCTCCACCTCGTGCTGCAGCTTGGACTGCAACAGGAAGAGGTGCGTGGTCTCGCGGACCTCGAGGTCCGTGGAGCCGCTGATCGCCGAGCGCGGCTCGATCAGGTCCGTCGGGTCGAGGACGCGGGTGCAGTTCTCGCACTGGTCGCCGCGGGCCTTGTCGTAGCCGCAGTGGGGGCAGGTGCCCTCGACGTACCGGTCCGGCAGGAAGCGGCCGTCGACCGGCGAGTACACCTGCCGGATCGCCCGCTCCTCGATGAAGCCGTTCTCGTGCAGCCTGCGCGCGAAGTGCTGGGTGATCTCGACGTTCTGCGGCGAGGAGCTGCGGCCGAAGTAGTCGAAGGCCAGCGCGAACCCGTCGTACACGGCCTTCTGCGCGTCGTGCGCCTGCGCGCAGAACTCGGCGACGGAGAGCCCGGCCTCCTTGGCGGCCAGCTCGGCCGGCGTGCCGTGCTCGTCGGTGGCGCAGATGTAGAGGACGTCGTGACCACGGCGGCGGAGGTACCGGGAGTACACGTCCGCCGGAAGCATCGACCCGACCATGTTGCCCAGGTGCTTGATCCCGTTGATGTAGGGAAGCGCGCTGGTTACCAGGTGTCGAGCCATCCTTGGATGCTCCATTTCGTGCGTACGGCGCCGGTGGCGCTGCCACGGCGGGCCCAGGTCGGGAGGCGGCAGCCGGCGCGATCACTCCGATCGCTCGTCGGCATCACGGCGGGTGACGGAACGGGGCTGCGAGCCGCCGTCATCGTAGCGAACCGGGGTACGGCCGGCTCGCGGGTTTACCGCCCGTCCCCGGCGCCCGCACGGGCCCGCGCTCCCCCGCGCGCGCCTCTCGTCACTCCCTCGCGCCCGGGCCCGAGTGTGACCTGCGCCACATCGCGTCACAGCCGTCACGCATGCGGTGTCTTGAGGCCGAACCCATGAAGACGCGTGAAGACGGAGGAGACACCATGAGCGAGAACACCCAGGTCGTCGTGGTCGGCGGAGGTTACGCGGGCGTCATGGCCGCCAATCGTCTGACCCTGCGCGAGGACGTGACGGTCACCCTGGTCAATCCGCGGTCGGTGTTCGTCCCGCGGCTGCGGCTGCACCAGCTGGTGGGCGGGACCCATGACGCGGTCGTCGACTACCGCGAGGTGCTGGCGGAGGGCGTCCGGCTGGTCGTCGGCAGCGTGGCGCGGATCGACGCGGCGGGGCGCCGGGTCGAGCTGGTGGGCGGGGACGCCGTGGGCTACGACCACCTCGTCTACGCGGCGGGCAGCGGCAGCGCCCCGTCCCCCGTACCGGGGGCGGCGGAGTTCGGCTACCCGGTCGCCACGCTGGAGGCGGCTCAGCGGCTGCGGTCGGTCCTCGACGCCGCCGACGCGGCGGCCGCGGTGACGGTCGTGGGCGGCGGTCCGACCGGGATCGAGACCGCGGCCGAGCTGGCGGAGCGGGGCCGCCGGGTGACCCTGGTCTGCGGAGGGGCGCTCGGCCCGTACCTCCACGCCCGGGGCCGGCGGGCGGTCGCCCGGCGGCTCGCGCGGCTCGGAGTGAGCGTGCACGACGGCCCCGGCTCCCGGGTCACGGAGGTGACGCGGCACCTCGTGCGCCTCGCCGACGGCCGTGAGCTGCCGAGCGAGGTCACCGTGTGGACCGTCGGCTTCGGCGTGCCGGACCTGGCCGCGCGCAGCGGGCTGAGCACCGACGCCGCCGGCCGCCTGCTGACCGACGAGACGCTGACCAGCGTGGACGACGAGCGCATCGTCGCCGCGGGGGACTCGGCGGCGCCCTCGGACCTGCCGTACCGCATGAGCGCCTACGTGGCGGGGTGCACGGGCGCCCACGCCGCCGACACGATTCTCCGCCGCCTCGCGGGCGAGCGGCCCGAGCCGGTCGGCATCGCGCTCAACGCGATGTGCGTGAGCGTGGGGCGCGGCTCCGCCGTATTCCAGCTCGCGCACAAGAACGACGTCTCGATGCCGCTCCACATCGGCGGCCGCGCGGGAGCCAAGCTGAAGGAGTTCGCCTGCCAGATCAGCGTCAAGCACTTGACGAACGAGGCGCGCAAGCCCGGCTCGCACAGCTGGCTCAAGAGCGACCACCGCGAGAAGCAGCTCCGGGAGCGGCCCGCCACCCGGCCGGGCACGGCGCCGACCGTCCCCGAACAGGTCGCCTAGACCTGCTTCCAGAGGGCCTGTCAGGAAAAGGAGCCGGTCCGGTCGGGGCGGGTGGGGCGATGATCATGACGTCCCGGCCGGAGTGTACGTATGACGTACGCACGGAGGAGGGCCGGCGCCATCGGGCCGGCCCGCGAAGGAAGGCACCCGAGAGATGAGCGACCAGGACACGGACCGGGCCGACACCGACCCCGCCCCCAAGCCCGACACCGCCCCCGCGACCGACACCGACCCCGCCGGCGGTCCCGCGACCGACCCCGCGACCGACACGTTCGTCGCGCACCGCAACCTGCTCTTCACCGTCGCCTACGAGATGCTCGGCTCGGCCGCCGACGCCGAGGACGTCCTCCAGGAGACCTGGCTGCGCTGGGTCGGGGTCGACCTGGCGCAGGTGAACGACGAGCGTGCCTATCTGGTGCGGATCACGACCCGGCAGGCGCTCAACCGGCTGCGCACCGTGAAGCGCCGCAGAGAGTCGTACGTCGGGCAGTGGCTGCCCGAGCCGTTGCTGACCGCGCCGGACGTGGCCGAGGACGTCGAGCTGGCCGAGAGCATGTCGATGGCGATGATGCTGGTCCTGGAGAGCCTTGCGCCGACCGAGCGGGCGGTGTTCGTGCTCCGCGAGGTCTTCGACGTCGGTTACGACGAGATCGCGGCGGCCGTCGACAAGAGTCCCGCCGCCGTACGCCAGATCGCCTCCCGGGCCCGTCGGCACGTCGACGCGCGCCGCCCCCGCCGGGCGGCCTCCGCGCGCGAGACGCGGGCCGCCGTGGAGTCGTTCCGGCGCGCGATCGCGACCGGGGACCCGCAGGCCCTGCTCGACGTGCTCGCCCCCGAGGTCGTCCTGCTGAGCGACGGCGGCGGCGTCAAGCGGGCCGCGCTCCGGCCGGTCATCGGCGCCGGGAAGGTGACCCGCTTCTACTTCGGCGGCTCGGCCAAGGTCGACGCTGTGATCACCACCGAACCCACCGTGCTCAACGGCAGTCCCGCGCTGGCCGTGTACCTCGACGGCGAGCTCGACGGTGTCATGGCCCTGCACGTCGAGGACGCCCTCATCACCGGTCTCTACTACGTCCGCAACCCGCAGAAGCTCACGCGCATGACGGAGGAGACCTCGCTCACCCTGCGGTGAGTCGGGCCGGACCCCGCCCCCCGGCCCCGGCTCCCGAGGCAGCGACGCGTCCTGTCCCCGTCGCCGCCTCGGGCCGCCGTCACGCGCGCGCTTCCGCCAGGTCCGCGCGGGTCAGCGTCGCCGGGCCGGCGTGGCCCGAGAGGGCCAGGGTGAGGTCGAGTTCGGCGAGGAGGCAGCGCAGGACGTGGTCGACGCCCGCCTGGCCGTCGAGTGCCAGGCCGTAGGCGTAGGGGCGGCCGACGAGGACCCCCGAGGCGCCCAGGGCGAGGGCCTTGGCGATGTCGGCGCCGGTGCGGACGCCGCTGTCGAAGAGGACGGTGAGGCGGTCGGCGACGGCGTCGCTCACCGCCGGGAGGGCGTCGGCGGCGGCGATCGCGCCGGCGACCTGGCGGCCTCCGTGGTTGGAGACGACGACCCCGTCCATGCCGGCGTCGGCCGCGGCCCGGGCGTCGTCGGGGTGGAGGACGCCCTTGAGGACGATCGGGCCGTCCCAGTGTTCGCGGAGGAACGCCAGGTCGGGCCAGGTCTTGCCCGGGTCGGCGAACATGCCCACGAAGTGCATCACGGCCGCGTTCGGGTCCTCCTCCACCGGCTTGGCCAGCCCCGCCCGGAACGCCGGGTCGGTGAAGTAGTTGGCGGTGCCGACACCGTGCAGGAACGGCAGGTAGGCCTGGTCCAGGTCGCGGGGGCGCCAGGAGAGGAGCGGGGTGTCGAGGGTGACGACGAGCGCGGTGTAACCGGCGGCCTTCGCCCGGCCAAGGAAGGAGCGGGCGACCTCGACGTCCCTGGGCCAGTACAGCTGGAACCACCGCTCCCCGCCCCCCATCGCCCGCGCCACCTCCTCCATCGGGGTACTGGAGGCGGAGGACAGGATGTACGGGATGCCGCGCGCCGCGGCCGCGCGGGCGGCGGCCGGTTCCGCGTCGGGGTGGAGGATCGACAGGACGCCGACCGGCGCGAGGGCGACGGGGGCGGGCAGCGGGCGCCCCAGCAGCTCGGTGGACAGGTCCCGTTCGCGGACGTCCCGCAGCATCCGGGGGACGATCCGGTGCCGGTCGAGGGCGGCCCGGTTGGCGCGGGCGGTGGAGCCGTCGCCCGCGCTGCCGGCGACGTAGCCGACGGGTCCCGGGCCGAGCCGGGCGGCGGCCAGTTCCTCCAGGCGGGTGAGGTCGGTGGGGAGCCGGGGGACGGCTCCGGACAGCCCGTTCAGATAGATCTCGTACTGGAAGTCCGACCAGTTCACGCGTGATCCGCCGCCTCTCCGCAACCGATTCGATGTCCGTGCCGTGCCGTGCCGTCCCGGGCGCCGGGACGCCGTCCGGCCTCAGCCTGCCATCGGATGCCACCATTGCCACCGGCCCGGATCGCACCTATCTTCGAGCTCACACCTACGGACCGGGATGCTCGTCAGTCCCGGGGCGGCCCGTCGCACGGGCCGGACGGCGGGGGGTGCTCCGGCGGCGCACGCGACGCGGGGCATTGGACGCCGGGCGTACGGGATCTTCGTATCCGCGTACCCGCAGGAGTTTCGCCACATGAGCAAGCACGTCCTCGCACAGAACCAGTACGGCAAGGCCGAGAACCGGATCGTGACGGTGACCCGCAAGGGTTCCGACGGTTCCTGGCACGAGATCCGCGACCTGAACGTGTCGGTCGCGCTCCGCGGTGAGTACCGCGACGTCCATCTGACCGGCGACAACGGCAACTGTCTGCCGACCGACACCACCAAGAACACCGTCTACGCCTTCGCCAAGGAGCACGGCGTCGACTCCCCCGAGGCCTTCGGCATCCACCTCGCCCGCCACTTCGTGGAGTCGCAGGCGGTGATCCACGAGGCGCAGATCCGGGTGGAGGAGTACGCCTGGGAGCGGGTGTCGGTGCCCAGCCGCAAGGAGCAGCACTCCTTCGTCCGCAGCGGGCAGGAGGTGCGGACGGCGCAGATCACGTACGGCGAGAACACCGGTCGGCCGCAGGTCGTATCGGGTCTGAAGGACCTGACGGTGATGAACTCGACGAACTCCGAGTTCCACGGCTACATCAAGGACAAGTACACGACGCTGAAGGAGGCGTACGACCGCATCCTCGCCACCAAGGTGACGGCCCGCTGGGCCAACTCGGCCGCCGCCGCCGGCGACCCGGGGCACGACTGGGACACGTCATACAGGAAGGTGCGCCGCCACATGCTGGAGGCGTTCGCGGAGACGTACAGCTACTCGCTGCAGCAGACGCTGCACGCGATGGCGGACCGGGTCCTGGACAACGTCACCACGGTCAACGAGGTCCGCCTCAACCTGCCCAACAAGCACCACTTCCTCGTCGATCTGGAGCCGTTCGGGCTGAAGAACGACAACGAGGTCTACTTCGCGGCGGACCGGATGTACGGCCTGATCGAGGGCACCGTCCATCGCGACGGCGTGCAGCCGGTGATCGCCACCAGCGACTGGATCACCGCCTGAGGGGCCGTCACAGAAGCGTGGCCGCCCCGACTCCCAGCCATACGGCTCCGAGTCCGGCGGCCGCGCTCCCGGCCACGTTGGCCACGGCGAACCCCCGCGCCCCGCTCTCGTACAGCCGCAGCGTCTCGTACGAGAAGGTGGAGTACGTGGTCAGCGCCCCGCACAGGCCCGTGCCGAGGAGCAGCTGCGCCCGGGCCGAGGTGACGCCGGTGAGCAGGCCGAGGACGAGGGAGCCGACGACGTTCACGAGGAAGGTGCCCCACGGGAAGAGGGAGTCGTGGCGCGCCTGGACGGCCCGGTCGGTGAGGTAGCGCAGGGGCGCGCCGACCGCCCCGCCGGCGAGGACGAGGAGCCAGTTCACCGGCGCTCCCGGCCGGTGTAGCGGATGACCTCGCAGTCGTCGAGGATGACCAGGCCCTCGCCCACCACCGCGTCGAGCTGGGGCAGGAACGCGCGGATCCGCTCCTCCGTGTCCACGAGCACGATCGCGACCGGCAGGTCCTCGCCGAGCGAGAGCAGGCGCGAGGTGTGGACGAGGGAGGAGGCGCCGTACCCCTCCATGCCGCGGAAGACGGAGGCCCCGGCGAGGCCGCTCTCGTGCGCCCGGTGGACGATCTCGGAGTACAGCGGCCGGTGGTGCCAGACGTCGCCCTCCCCGACCAGGACCGTCACCCGCAGGGCCCTGCCCGCCAGTCTCGTCATCGCGGTCTCCTCACCAGCACGCCACGGGCCGCCGTGGTCCCGGCCCAGACGGCGGTCAGTGCCACGATCGCCGTCGCTCCCAGATAGAGGATGCCCCGGGCCGCGTCCCCGGCGCTCAACAGGCGCTGCGTGTCGAGCGCGTACGTGGAGAAGGTGGTGAATCCGCCGAGGACTCCGGTGCCGAGGAAGGGGCGCAGGAGGGGGTGGAGCGGGGGCCCGGTCTCGGTGAGCAGGACCATGAGGACGCCGAGGGCCGCGCAGCCGGACGCGTTCACGGCGAGGACGGTCCACGGGAAGGCGCCGGGCGGGGTGGGCCAGGCCAGCACGGCGGCGTAGCGGGCGGCCGCGCCGAGGGCGCCGCCGGCCGCCACGGCTCCGACGGCCGGCAGCCGCCCGCGCAGTTCCATGGCGGCAGGTTAGCGGCGCCGGGGCCGGCCGGCCCCGCACCCCGCGCTCTCCCGGGCCTCCGCACTCCGCTCCCCCGCTCCCCGGCCGTCGGCCGTCGGGCGGCGGGCGTCGGGCGGCGGGCGTCGGCTACGCGGTCAGGGAGTCCAGCAGCGTGGTCGCCCAGCCGGCGTCGTAGTGGTCGAGGCGCGGGAAACCGCCGTCGTAGAGGTCTCCGGTGAAGACGTAGGTGGCGCCCGGGTTGTGCTCGGCGTAGCCGCCCGGGGCGAAGAAGTGCGGGCTCCCCTGGATCCGGGGGCCGCGGGCCTCGTGCCACTGTGCGTACACCTCGCGCCGGCCCGCGCCCTCGGAGAGGGCCTTCTCCAGGGCGGTGGCGTCCACGTCGGGGCACTCCTCGGCGATGTCGAGGATGACGGAGTGCAGGGATATGCAGCGGTGCTCGGTGTAGAAGGCGCGCCGCAGACCTGCGTCGAGCTGGTCGGAACCGCGCAGTCCGCCGGCCTCGGGCGCCTTGGCGGCCTGCACGGCCTCGAGGGCGGGCAGGATGCTCGACGGGTACTCCCAGGCGGGCGCGTTCCAGAGCCGCCAGCCCAGTTCGGGGCGGTGGGCGCCGAGCATGACGACCTCGGCGTCGACGATGTGCTTCGGCGTGGGCTGGCGGTTGAACAGCTCCAGGGGGAAGGCGCGGTGGTCGATGAGGAGGTCCTGGCCGCGGTCGGCGGCGGCGGTCCGCAGGGTGTTCAGGGCGAGCGAGGCCCAGGGGCAGCCGATGTCCGACCAGACGGTGACGACGGACGCGGTGGCTTCTCGTACGGGTGTCATGGCCGTGAGCGTGAGCATGCGGCGGCGGGGCGTCCAGCCCGCGCGGAAGACTTCGTCACCATGGCCGGTCGTGCGGTGGAGAGCGGCCGGAAGGCTACCCGGATAAGTTTCCGTTTCTGCCGGAGGTCGTGCACTATGGGGAGGACGGACTTTCCTGGGGCGGCTTGGAGTGTTGTGTCATGCAGTTCGGAATCTTCACCGTCGGGGACAGGACCACCGATCCCACCGACGGCACCACGCCGGGTGAATACGAGCGCATCAAGGCGATGGTCACCATCGCCCGCAAGGCGGAGGAGGTGGGTCTCGACGTCTTCGCGACCGGCGAGCACCACAATCCGCCGTTCGTGCCGTCCTCCCCGACCACGCTCCTCGGGCACATCGCGGCCCGTACGGAGCGGCTGATCCTTTCGACGTCGACGACGCTGATCACCACCAACGACCCGGTGAAGATCGCCGAGGACTTCGCGATGCTCCAGCACCTGGCGGACGGGCGCGTCGACCTGATGATGGGGCGCGGCAACACCGGCCCGGTGTATCCGTGGTTCGGCCAGGACATCCGGCAGGGCATCCCGCTCGCCGTGGAGAACTACGCGCTGCTGCACCGGCTGTGGCGGGAGGACGTGGTGAACTGGGAGGGCCGCTTCCGCACGGCGCTCCAGGGATTCACCTCGACTCCGCGCCCGTTGGACGGTGTCCCGCCGTTCGTGTGGCACGGCTCGATCCGCTCCCCCGAGATCGCCGAGCAGGCCGCGTACTACGGCGACGGGTTCTTCGCCAACCACATCTTCTGGCCGAAGGAGCACACGGCGAAGATGGTCGGTCTCTACCGGCGGCGGTACGCGCATTACGGCCACGGCACGCCGGAGCAGGCGATCGTGGGCCTGGGCGGCCATGTGTTCCTGCGGAAGAACTCGCAGGACGCGGTACGGGAGTTCCGGCCGTACTTCGACAACGCGCCGGTCTACGGCCACGGTCCGTCCCTGGAGGAGTACACGCGGGAGACCCCGCTGACGGTCGGCTCCCCGCAGGAGGTGATCGACCGGACGCTGTCCTTCCGGGAGTATGTGGGCGACTACCAGCGGCAGTTGTTCCTGATCGACAGCGGCGGTCTGCCGCTGAAGACGGTCCTGGAACAGCTGGACCTGCTCGGCGAGGAAGTGATCCCGGTGCTGCGCAAGGAGATGGAGAGCCTGCGGCCGGCCGGCGTGCCGGAGGGGCCGACGCACGCGGCCCGGGTGGCGCGGCGCGACGCCGAGGCGGCGGCGGGGGCGAGCCGGGGGTGACCGGGTGGTGAGCCGGGCGGCCGGGTGGCGAGCCGGCGCGGGGCCGAAGGCGCGGGCCCGGGGGCCCGGGGGCGCGGGGGCCTGTGCGTGAGGCTTGTGCGTGAGGCTTGGGCCGCGAGCGGGCCGCGAGTTGAGCGAGACGGACAGGCGCGGCCTCTGGCCTGGGGCATTAACCAGGGGCCGGCCCGTTCCGTCTCGTCCTGCGATGGTCGGGCCGCGCCCCACCGCGGTCAAAGCAGGGCCGCCGAGTCTGTCAGATCACCGGCGCGCCGGTTTGAAACCGGGTGACGCGAATGTGGCCGGACCACACCCCCTGGTGGTCCGGCCACACCTCTCTCCCCTCCCGGACGGTGTCCGGCCCCCCACGCGTCACCCGGGAAGCCACCACCGGTGGTCCGGTCACCATCCGGCGGCCAAGACGGGTGCCGGGTACACCTCGCCGCAGGTACGCACCAGGCGAGACGGTGTGAGGGCAGCTGGAGGGAGCTGCGAAACCGTCGGGCAGGAGTGTCGTGAGTACATCCGTCGCAACCAAGCGCAGGACCGTTCTCGATTCACTGGGGATCCAGCACCGCACCGGACTCGGGCCGCACTCGGCGCCGTACCGGAACGCGGTGGCCGACGATGTCTACGACGAGCTGTGCGCCACGCTCTTCTCGGGGTTTCCCCGGCGCGATCAGCGTCTGAAGGCAGAGCAGTACCTTCGGGGGCTGCTGACCGCACAGGGCCGGAAGTCGATCCGTAACATCGCCGCACAGATCGGTGGCGCCGCCGCCGAGCAGAGTCTGCACCATTTCATTTCGAGCTCCACCTGGGACTGGCGGCCGATGCGGGCCGCACTCGCCGGGTTCCTGGAGCAGAACAGCTGCCCGCAGGCGTGGGTGGTCCGTTCGATGCCGATTCCGAAGGCCGGCGAGCACTCGGTCGGCGTGGACCGTCGCTTCGACCCGGAGCGGGGGCAGGTGTTCCGCGGGCAGCAGGCCTTCGGGGTCTGGTTCGCCGCCGAGGAGCTGAGCGTGCCGGTCAACTGGCGGCTCTTCCTGCCCGACCCCTGGGTCAAGGACCGGACGCGGCGCGACCGTGCCGAGGTCCCCGAGGGGGCGGGCGAGGAGACCCTGGAGGAGTGCGCGGTCGCCGCGGCGCTCGACACCGCGCGCTGGCAGGACGTGACCCGCAAGCCGCTGCTCCTCGACATCCGGGGCGGGGCGGGGCGGGCGGCGCTGAACCGGCTGGCCGGGGCGGGGGTGCCCGTGGTCGCCAGGATCGGCGCGACGTGCCGGCTCTCGGTCGCGGACCGGGCGCTGCCCGGCTTCGGCGCCGGGCCGCTGCCGGCCCAGCAGATCCTCGAATCGCTCAAGGGCCTGCGCCGGCCGGTCGGCTGGCTGGACACCGCCTCGGGTACGCGGACCTCGCGGACCTCGCTGGCGACGGTGGTCCGGGTCGCGCTGCCGGCGCCCGCCGGGGAGCGGATGCGTCCGTTGCTGCTGCTGGGTGAGTGGGACGATCCGCGGCGGCCTCCGAGCCGGCTGTGGATCACCGATCTGACCGGGGCGACCGTCGGGACGCTGCTGCGCCTGACGAAGCTGTCCCGGCGGGTGGAGCGGGACTTCACCCAGGTCGGGGAGGGCGCGGGCCTGCGGGACTTCGTGGGCCGCTCGTTCCGCGGCTGGCACCGCCACATCACGCTGGCCTCCGCCGCCCACGCGGCGACGGTCCTCGCGACGGACTGGGACACCGCGTTCGAACCGGGCCGCACGGCGAGCTGACCTGGGCGGCCCGGCGAGCCGCCGACTCGCCCCCGGACAGGGGGGCGGGTCGGCGGCTCGTCGGCGCGGCGGCCTCTGCGCCGCCGGAGCACGCCCGGCCGGACGCGGGTCCGGCCGAGACCGTCGGCGGGACCCGCGGACGCCGGGTCGGCACACCACCACCGCCGCCGGAGCCCCGCCCGGGGGGTCGGCCCCGCCGGGGGGCCTGGCCGGCCCCCCGGCGCCTCGTCCACCCCGCGCGTTCCCGCCCGCGCCTACCCCGCCGGACGGTCGCGGTCGCGGTCCTGGGCGGAGGGGCGGGTCGGGTCCGTGCCGCGTTGGCGGGAGAGGACGTCGCGGGTGCGCTGGAGGCGCAGGGCCAGCTGGACCTCCAGGACCTGGCCGGGCTTCTGCCACTCCGCGCCGAGGAGTTCGCCGATCCGTTCCAGCCGGCGCGAGACCGTGTTGGGGTGGACGTGCAGTTCCTCCGCCGCGTTCGTCGGGCTCGCGCCCGAGGCGAAGTACGCCTCCAGCGTGCGCGTCAGGTCCGTGAACCGCTCGGCGTCGTAGTCCAGTACGGGCCCGATCGCGGACTCGATGAACCCGTCCACGTCGTGGTCGTCGGAGAGCAGCAGCCCGAGGAACCCGAGGTCCTGCACGGACGCGGCCGAACCCGAGCCGCCCAGCGCGCTCATCGCGTCCAGGCAGCGCATCGCCTCCAGGTACATCCGCGCCGCGCTGTCCGGGCTCCAGCCGGGGCCGGCCGCGCCTACCGAGACGGGGTGCCCGAGCAGCGGCGACAGCTCCCCCGAGACCGCCTGGGCGGCCGCGGAGGCGTCGACCCCGGGCAGCAGCAGGACGATGCAGCCGCCCTGCACGGTCTTCAGGCCCGCCATGCGGTACGCGTACGAGGACGCCCAGACCACCGCCCGGCCCTGCTCGCCGCCCTCCGGGCGGGCCACCACCAGGACGTGCGGTTTGCGCAGGTCGATGCCGAGGCGGCGGGCGCGCTGCACGATCTGTTGCGGGGCGTGCTGCGGGTCGGCGAGCAGGTCGTCGAGGAGTTCGTCGCGCACGGGGCCTTCGGCGACGGCCGTGGAGCGCTGCATCAGGAGCAGGAAGGCGACGGACTGGGCGGCGAGTTCCAGCAGCCGCTCGTCCTCGCCGGTGAGCCCGGTGGCGGTACGGATCACCAGCACGCCCAGGTCCTCGGAGCCGGCGATGACCGGCGCCACCCACGTGTTGTCGCCGGTGACCACGGGCCGCCGCCCCGCGTGCGCGTCCAGCGAGGCCTTCGCCACCGACTCCTCGTCGAGACCCGGTATGTCCCCGCCGGAGGCCAGGCTGCGGCCGCCCGGGTCGCGGATCATCACGGTGCCGTCCAGGGCGTCCCCGGCCGCCTTCGCGACGTTGCACAGGTCCCCGCCCGACAGGACGAGGTTCATGATCCGGCTGTGGGCCTCGCTGACGTGCCGCATCCGGGTGAGGCTGGTGCGCGCCCGTGAGCTGTCCAGCTCCAGTTCGGTGACCTCGGCCCGGGTCTGGTCGAGCAGTCCGGCCTTCTCGATGGCGACGGCGGCCAGGTCGGCCAGCGAGGACATCAGCCCGATCTCGTCCGGGGTGTAGTGGCGCACCCGGCGGTCGGCCCCGTACAGCGCGCCGACGGTCGTGTCCCCGCTGCGCAGCGGCACGGCCATGACGGCGTGCAGCCCCTCGGCGCGGACGACCTCGTCGATCGCCTCCGCGTGCGGAAAGCGGTCGTCCTCCAGATAGTCGGCGCTCCAGGCCGGTTCGCCGTGGGCGTGCGCCTCGCCGCCGAGTCCGTGGCCGTCGAGGACCCGCAGTCCGGTGGTCAGGCCGGTGAGGGAGCCCTCGGTGGTGTGGATGTAGGAGGAGCCGCCGGCGGTGCGCAGGCTCACGTACGCCATGTCGAAGTCGAGGAGTCGCCGGGCCCGGCGGGTGATGACCCGCAGGAGGCTGTCCAGGTCGTACGGGAAGGTCAGGTCCCGTGCGGTGTCGACCAGGGCGGCGAGTCCGGCCTCGCGCTGTTCGCGGCGGCTGAAGGAGGTGCTGATGCCGGTGGCGAGCTGAACGGCTCGTTCCAGCCTTGCCAGTTCGCCGTCGGGAAGGCCCGCCCGGCGGGCGTCCCCGAGGAGTGCCTCGAAGCGGCCTGGTGGTGCGTGTTGAGCCAACAGCTCAAGGACCGCGAGCGCGTCGGTGCCCCCGCCCCCGTCCGCGCCGTGCATGGACATCGTCCCAACCCCCGTTGTTGGAAGAAAACCGGGGACTCCGGAGAGTACCCGTACCGCTGGCCGAAACTAATTCGGTCCGGGGGTACGGTCAACGGTGACCTCGGCCACTTCATTCCCGGCCAGTGCAGGGGGGGTTGGGGCCGGACGGGTACGGGGCGGGGCGACGTCGCCTCAGTCGACCACCGTGCCCGACGTCGTGCGGAGCACGATGCGGCTGCCGTGCGGGCCGTGCGTCTCGATGCGGCGGTGGACCGCGGCCGCCTCGCTCAGCGGGCGGACCTCGATTTCACGCGGACGCAACGAACCGGCCGCGAGGAGCCGGTTGATGGTCTCGGCGGCTTCGGCCAGTTCGGCACTGGTGGCGTGCGAGATGACGAAACCGGCGATCGATCCGTCCTTCATGTACAGCCGCCCGGCGGGGAGTACGGGCTCGGTGCGGGCGCCCGCGAGGAGCACGATCCGGCCGCGACGGGCGAGCAGGTCCACGCTGTGGCCGAGGTCGTTGGTGCCGGAGGCGTCGAGATAGGCGTCGACGCCGTCCGGGGCCGCCTTGGCGATCAGCGCGTACACATCGGGGTCGGTGTAGTCGAAGACCTCGTCGGCGCCCAGCGAGGAGACGTACCCCGCGTCCCGCCGGCGGGCCGTGGCGATGACCCGGGCGCCCGCCTGGGCGGCGAGGACGACCATCGCGCTGCCGACGTTGCCCGCCGCGCCCGCGACGACGACCGTCTCCCCGGCCCTGACCCGGCCGTGGGTGAACAGGCCGAGGTAGGCGGTGGCCGCCGGGTGGACCACGGCGACCGCGCTCTCCGGGTCGACGCCGTCCGGGAGGCGGTAGAGCCGGTCGGCGGCGACGACGGCCCGTTCGGCGGCCGCGCCCTGCCGGCCCTCGTGGCCCAGGCTGTTGCACCACACCAGATCGCCGGTGGTGAATCCGGTGGCGCCGGCTCCGGTGGCGGCGACCCGGCCGACGAGGTCGCGGCCGATCACGAACGGAAAGGGCAGCGGCGTGCGGAAGAGTCCGGAGCGGACGAACGTGTCGACGGGATTGACGGTCGTGGCCAGGACGTCGACGAGAACATCCGTCGGTCCGGGACGGGGGTCGGCCACTTCTCCGTAATGAATCGCGTCCGGCGGTCCGAGCTCTTCGATGTAGGCAGCGCGCATGCGACGGATACTCGCAGAACCCCGGCCCGCTTTTCCGAAGACGGCCCATGATGTGTCAACTCGGCTCGAAGGTCGGCGCATTCGCACCCTAGGGTGCCGTTCATGGAATTGTCATTGACCGATCTCACCCCGGCCGATCCCGCCCTGGTCACCGACGTCGGCCCCTTGATACGGGCCCTGCGGCCCGGCCTCGACGCGGCCGCCTTTCTGGAGTTCGCGGTCGCCGCCCACGGCCAGGGGCTGGTCTTCACCGCCGCCCACGGCCCCGACGGGCGGTGCCTGGGAGTGGCCACCCACCGGGTTCTCGCCACCAGCCGGGGCAGGCTGCTCTTCGTCGACGACCTCGTCACCGCACCCGAGTCCCGCTCGGCCGGCGTGGGCGCCCGCCTCCTCGGCGCGCTGCGGGAACGGGCGAGCCGCGCCGGCTGCGTACGGATCGAGCTGGACACCGGCACCGCCAACCACCGGGCACAACGCTTCTACCACGCACAACGGATGAACATCGTGGCCCTGCACTATGCGCTGGACACCGCACCCGCGGACCGGACTTGACGGACCCTGATTCGTTCCGTTGACCCCACCCCCGGGCGCTCAGCAGTATCCCGTCCCGAGAACGGCGAAAAATACGCCCATTCTCCGTCCGCTCCGTCCGCCATTTTCCGACTGCCATTGCCCACCCGCGCGTTGTGGCGGGAGCGGCCCGCGCGTTCTCGCGGGAGCGGTCCGAATTCGCCTTGCCGATCAGAGTCGATCTCGGCATTTCTACCGACGAAAGCCTGGGGACATGCTGCTGCAGCGTATTGGAAACCGTGGTATCCGCCTGGGCACGCTGTTCGAGCGAGCGGCGTCCCGGCACCCCGCGAACGTCGTGATCCTCGATCACGACCTCGACATCGCCCCCGGCCTCGGGCGGCGCATGACCGTCGCGGAGATCGCCGACCTCATCGACGACTACGCGTCCCGCCTGTGGGCGGCGAAGGTCCGGCCCGGCGAGCGGGTCGTCGTCTACAAGTCGGACGGCTTCGACATCACGCTGCTGTCCTGCGCCATCGCCCGCGTCGGGGCCGTACCGGTCCTCCTGTCCCCCAAGCTGGACGGCGCGACCGCCACCGAGCTCGTACGGCGCACGGACCGGCCGTTCCTGCTGACGGACGCGGCCAAGCTGGAGAAGGAGCTGCCCGCCGAGGTCTTCGACCTGGCCGGGAAGGTGCTGCTCGCCTCCGGGAGCCACGAGGGCGCCACCGAGCTGGCCGCCCTCGAGGGCGTGGCGCGGGTCCCCGCGGTGACCATGCCGCCCGAGTACCCGACGCTGATCACGCACACCTCGGGCACCACGGGCACGCCGAAGCTGGCCGTGCACACCGGCCGTACGCTGCAGGCCCGCTACCGCCCGCAGATATCGGCGATCAGCGCGCTGATCCGGGACCGCGAGACGATCGCGATGCACGTGTCGTTCGTGCACTCGCGGCTCTTCACCGCCCTCGCGATCTCCCTCTTCCGCGGGTTCCCGATCCTCGTGCTCGCCGATCCCGACCCGCGGCAGGCCGCCGACCTCTTCGCCCGGCTCAAGCCCGGCATCCTGGAGGCGCACCCCAACTCCTTCATGGAGTGGGAGGAGCTGGCCAAGGACCCGCGGGGGCCGCTCTCCAACGTCAAGCTGTTCTCCTCGACGTTCGACGCCATCCACCCGCGGACCGTGCACACCCTGCTGCGCGCCACCAGGCGGCGGGCGCCGCTCTTCGGCCAGCTGTACGGCCAGAGCGAGGTCGGCCCGGCCGTGGTCCGCGCCTTCACCCGGCGCCGCTCGCTCGACGACGACGGCCGCTGCGTCGGCCGTCCCTTCCCCGGCATGACGGACGTGCGGGTGGTGAGCCGCGACGGCAAGGAGCCCTCGCAGGACAACCCCGGCTACATCGAGGTGCGCAGCGACGGCCGGATCGTCACCTACCTCGGCGAGCAGGAGCGGTACGACCAGCAGGTGTCGGCGGACGGCTGGTGGCGGATGGGCGACGTCGGCTACCGCACCAAGTGGGGCTGTGTGCACCTCCTCGACCGCGAGGTCGACCTGATCGAGGGCTTCGGCTCGACGCTGGCGGCGGAGGACACCCTCTTCGGCAAGCTGGAGGAGCTGGCGGAGGTCATCATCATCCCCGGCGAGGACGGCAGGGCCGTCCCGGTGGTCTGCACGAAGGACGACCGGCCGCTGGACCCGGCGGCCTGGAAGGCGGCCGCGGCGTCGCTGCCGCCGATGGCGGAGCCGGTGCAGTGGCGGCTCGGCGAGCTGCCGCAGACCGCGACCACCAAGATCAAGCGGTTGGAGCTGGCGCGTCTGCTGGCGGCCGGGTCGAAGGGCCCCGCCGGGTCGGACGGCGCGCCGGCGACGACGGGCGCGGCCACGGCCGCCGGTGCCCCGGCCGGTGCCTCCGGTACGGCCACGGCCGCCGGGGAGCAGGCATGAGCGGGGACCGGGGCGCCCTGGGCGGGCGCCACGGTACGGGCGTGGGCGACAGTCACGCGGAGTACTGCGTCGTCGGCGCCGGGCCCCGCGGCCTGTCCGTGCTGGAGCGGCTCTGCGCCAACGAGCGGCTCTCGCCCTCCCACCGGACCGTGACCGTCCATGTCGTCGACCCGGCCGCGCCGGGCGCGGGTGCGGTGTGGCGCACGGAGCAGTCCAGGCACCTGCTGATGAACACCGTGGCCTCGCAGGTCACCGTCTACACCGACGACAGCGCGCGGATCGAGGGCCCGATCGAGCCCGGTCCGAGTCTCCACGAGTGGGCCAGGGAGCTCGCCGTCCTCACGGACGCGGGCGCGTCCGTCGACGGCTACGACATGGCGACGCTGGAGGAGGCGCGCCGGCTCGGCCCGGACGACTACCCGTCGCGGGCCTTCTACGGCCGCTATCTGCACGACTGCTTCCAGCGGGTGGTGGCCCGCGCCCCCGCGCACATCACGGTCCGCGTGCACCGCTCGCGGGCGGTCGCGATGGCCGACACCCACGGCGTGCCCGGCGGACCGCAGGGCGTGCGCCTGGAGGACGGCACCCGGCTCAACCACCTCGACGGCGTGGTCCTCGCCCAGGGTCACGTGCCGGCCCGGCTGACGGCCCGCGAGGCTCGTACGGCGAGCCTGGCCCGCATCCACAACCTGCGGTACGTCACGCCCGCCAACCCGGCCGACCTGGACCTGAGCGGTATCGAGCCGGGGCAGCACGTGCTGCTGCGCGGGCTGGGGCTCAACTTCTTCGACCACATGGCGCTGTTCACGGCCGGTCGGGGCGGGGTCTTCGAGCGGCGGGACGGCCGGCTGGTGTACCTCGCCTCGGGGCGGGAGCCGAAGCTGTTCGCGTCCTCCCGGCGCGGGGTGCCGTACCACGCGCGGGGCGAGAACCAGAAGGGCGCGTACGGGCGTCACCTGCCGCGGCTGCTGACGCCGGAGTTCATCGAGCGGCTGCGCGCCCGCAACGCCGACGGCGAGCGGGTGAACTTCGCGCAGGACCTGTGGCCGCTGATCTCGCGGGAGGTGGAGAGCGTCTACTACGGCACCCTCCTGGACTCGCTGGGGCGCGGCGCCGAGCGCGAGGAGTTCACCGGCCGGTACCTGGCGACGGCCGGTGAGGCGGAGCGGACGGCGCTGGCGGCGGAGTACGGCATTCCGGAGCCGGACCGGTGGGACTGGGAGGCGCTGTCCCGGCCGTACGGGGAGCGGGAGTTCACCGGTCGGGACGACTTCCGGGCCTGGCTGCTGCGCCACCTGGAACGGGACGTGGCCGACGCGCGGGCCGGCAATGTGCACGGCCCGCTGAAGGCGGCCCTGGACGTGCTGCGGGACCTGCGCAACGAGGTCCGGCTGGCCGTCGACCACGGCGGCCTGGAGGGCAACTCGCACCGGGACGACCTGGAGGGCTGGTACACCCCGCTCAACGGCTTCCTGTCGATCGGCCCGCCGGCCTCCCGTATCGAGGAGATGATCGCGCTGATCGAGGCGGGCGTCCTGGAGGTCATGGGGCCCGGCACGCAGATCCGGCTGGACGCGGCGGCGCCGTCGTTCGTGGCCGCGTCGGACACGGTGCCCGGGCCGCCGGTACGGGCGTCGGTGCTGGTCGAGGCGCGGCTGCCGGAGCCGGACGTGCGGCGCACCCAGGACCCGCTGCTGCAGCACCTGCTCGGCACGGACCAGGCGACGCCGTACCGGATCGCCGGTTCCTGCGGCACGAGTTACGAGACGGGCGGCCTGGCGGTCACCGAGCGGCCGTACCGGGTGGTGGACGGCCGGGGCCGTCCGCATCCGCGCCGGTTCGCGTACGGCGTGCCGACCGAGTCGGTCCACTGGGTGACGGCGGCCGGCATCCGGCCGGGCGTCGACTCGGTGACCCTCGGGGACTCCGACGCGATCGCCCGGGCGCTGTGCGCGCTGCCGCCGGCGGCGCAGGTGCCGGCCGGGGTTCGTCCGGTGCCGGAGGGCTCCTCGGCGGAGCTGAGCGGGGTGATCGTGTGACCCGCGCGTGGGACGACGCGGGTCTGCTGTCGCCGGTGCGGGCGGGGACGCCGGTGGAGGCGGCGGTCGGCGACGTCGCCTGGCTCCAGGCGATGCTGGACGCGGAGGCCGCGCTGGTCCGGGCCCAGGCCCGGCTCGGCACGGTCCCGGAGTCCGCGGCGCGGGCCGTGTCCCACGCGGCGCGCGCCGAGCGCCTCGACGTCCGCGCCCTGGCCCTCGCGGCCCGTGAGACGGCCAACCCGGTCGTCGGGCTGGTCCAGGCGCTGACCCGGGTGGTCGCCGAGGACGACGGGGACGCGTCGGAGTACGTCCACCGGGGCTCGACCAGCCAGGACATCTTCGACACGGGTGCGATGCTCGTCGCGGACCGGGCGCTGCGGCTGATCCGCGCGGACCTGTCCCGTACGGCGACGGCGCTCGCCGCCCTCGCCGAACGCCACCGCGACACCCTCGTCGCCGGCCGCACCCTGGGTCTCCACGCGGTCCCGACGACGTTCGGCGTGAAGGCGGCGGGCTGGTACACCCTGGTCGTCGCCGCCGACGCACGCCTCTGCCGGGTCCAGGACGCGCTGCCGGTCTCCCTTGGCGGGGCGGCGGGGACTCTGGCGGGGTACGTGGAGTACGCCGTTCCGGCGGTGGGCGCCGGGGAGACGGCGGGGACGCGGGACGGGGACGGGGGCGCGGCGGCCTTCGACGTCGGCGCGTACCACGACCGGCTCCTGGAGGCGTTCGCCGAGGAGACCGGCCTGCGGACGGCCACGGTCCCGTGGCACGCGCTGCGCGCGCCCGTCGCCGATCTGGCGGCCGCGCTGGCGTTCGCGTCCGGGGCGCTCGGGAAGATCGCCGTCGACGTGCAGTCGCTGGCCCGGACCGAGGTCGGGGAGGTCGCCGAGCCGGCCGGGCGCGCCGGGCGCGGGGCGTCGTCCGCGATGCCGCACAAGCGGAATCCGGTGCTCGCCACCCTCATCCGTTCCGCATCGCTCCAGGTGCCCGCGCTGGCGGGCGCGTTGACGCAGTGCCTGGTCACCGAGGACGAGCGGTCCGGTGGCGTGTGGCACGCCGAGTGGCAGCTGCTGCGGGAGTGCCTGCGGCTGACCGGCGGCGCCGCCCACACGGCCGTCGAGCTCGCCGAGGGCCTGGAGGTGCGGGCCGACCGGATGCGGGACAACCTGGCGCTCACCGGCAGCCGGATCGTCTCGGAACGGATCGCCGCGGTGCTGGCCCCCCGGCTCGGGAAGGCCGCCGCGAAGGAGCTGCTGACCTGGGCGTCGGCCACGGCGGACCGGGAGGGCCGGCCGCTCCCCGACGTCCTGGCCCAGGCTCCGGAACTGGCCGGGGTCATGGACACCGCCGAGGTGGCCTCGCTCTGCGACCCGGCCGCCTACACGGGAGCGGCGGGCCCGCTGGTCGACCGCGCGCTGAAGGGATCGCCGTGACCACCCCGGGGACACCGGGCCGTCCGGGAGCGCCGGGCACCCCCGCCCCCCGTCCCCCGCGCCGCGCACGAGGGCGGCGGATCGAGGACTGGGATCCGGAGGACGTCCGCTTCTGGGAGGCCCGGGGGAAGCGGATCGCCCGGCGCAACCTCGCGCTCTCCGTCGCCTCCGAGCACATCGGCTTCTCCGTCTGGTCGATGTGGTCGGTCCTCGTCCTCTTCATGTCGCCGCGCATCGGGCTGCCCTTCACGCCCGGCGAGAAGTTCCTCCTCGTCGTCACCCCGACGCTCGTCGGCGCGGTGCTGAGGATCCCGTACAGCCACGCCGTCACCCGCTTCGGCGGCCGCGACTGGACCGTCTTCGCGACCGCCGTCCTCCTCGTGCCCGCCTGCGGCGCCGCCTATTTCGTCCAGCGGCCCGGCACGCCCCTGTGGGTCTTCCTCCTCATCGGCGCCCTGGGCGGCGCCGGCGGCGGCAACTTCGCCTCCTCGATGACGAACATCACCGCCTTCTTCCCGCAGCGCCACCAGGGCTGGGCCCTCGGCCTGAACGCGGGCGGCGGCAACCTCGGCGTGGCCGTCGTCCAGCTCCTCGGGCTGCTCGTCATCGCCACCGCGGGCGACACGCACCCGGCCTACGTCGCCGCCTTCTACCTCCCCCTGATCGTGACGGTCGCCCTGCTGGCCGCCCTGCGGATGGACAACCTGGCGCCGCCCGCCCGCAAGGAGAAGGGCGCCTGGACCGAAGCCGTGCGGTGCGCGCACACCTGGTGGATCTCGCTGCTCTACATCGGCACGTTCGGCTCGTTCATCGGGTACGGCTTCGCCTTCGGCCTGGTGCTGCAGACCCAGTTCGGCTCCACCGCCCTCGAAGCCGCCTCGTACACGTTCCTCGGCCCGCTCCTCGGCTCGCTCGCCCGGCCCTTCGGCGGGCGGCTGGCCGACCGGTGGGGCGGGGCGCGGGTGACCGCCTGGACGTTCGTGGCGATGGCGGCCGGCACCGGCGGGCTGCTGCTGGCCTCCGCGCGCGGCTCGTTCGCCCTGTTCGTGGGCGGTTTCACCGTCCTCTTCGTGCTCACCGGGCTCGGCAACGGCTCCACGTACAAGATGATCCCGGCCGTCTTCGCCGAGCGGGCAGGCCGCGAGGTCACCGACGGCCGGGACGCGCGGGACGCCTTCGCCCGGGCCCGGCGCCTGTCGGGTGCGGTCATCGGGATCGCGGGCGCGGTCGGCGCGCTGGGCGGGGTGGCCGTCAACCTCGCCTTCCGGGCGGCGTACGGCTCCGAGGGCGGCAGCGGCGCCCCCGCCTTCGTCGCCTTCCTCTGCTTCTACGCCCTGTGCGTCGCGGTCACCTGGACGGTGTACCTGCGCCCGGCACGCGGCTCCGGGCACGGCGACCGGAACGCCAACGGGGCCGGAAACAGCAGCGGCAACCGGGGCGCCGCCGGCGCCCGGCCCGCCCGACGCTCCGGAGCCGGCCGTGTCTGAACCCACCACCCACCCCACGCCCCCCACCCGTCGCACGGTCCACACCCACTGCCCGTACTGCGCGCTGCAGTGCGGTACGCGGCTCGGCAACGGCCTCGGCGAGGTGACCGTCACCCCCTCCGACTTCCCCGTCAACCAGGGCGGCCTGTGCCAGAAGGGCTGGACCGCGCCGGACGTGCTCGCCGTCCCGGACCGGCTGCGCACCCCGCTGGTGCGAGGCGCGGACGGCCGGCTCTCCCCCGCCGACTGGGACACCGCCCTGGACCTGGTCGCGGGGCGGCTGCGGGAGATCCGGCGGGAGTCCGGCCCGGACGCCGTCGGCGTCTTCGGCGGCGGCGGGCTCACCAACGAGAAGGCGTACATCCTGGGGAAGTTCGCCCGGCTGGCGCTGCGGACCAGCCGGATCGACTACAACGGCCGCTTCTGCATGTCGTCGGCGGCCGCCGCCTCCAACGCCGCCTTCGGTATCGACCGGGGACTGCCCTTCCCGGTCACGGACCTAGGCCGGGCGGACGTGGTGCTGCTCGCCGGGGCGAACCCGGCCGAGACGATGCCGCCGCTCATGCGCCACCTGGACCGGGCGGCCCTGATCGTGCTCGATCCGCGCCGCACCCCGACCGCCGAACGGGCCGCGCTGCACCTGCGGCCCGCGCCCGGCACGGACCTGGCCCTGGCGCTCGGCCTGCTGCAGCTGACCGTGCTCGACGGGCGGCTCGACCACGCCTTCGTCCGGGAGCGGACCAACGGCTTCGAGGAGACCTGGCAGCGGGCGCTGCCCTGGACGCCGGAGCGGACCGAGCGGGTGACCGGGGTGCCGGTCGACGCACAGCGGAAGGCCGTCCGGCTGCTCGCCGACGCCCGGCGGGCGTACGTCCTGACCGGGCGGGGCGCCGAGCAGCACAGCAAGGGCACGGACACGGTGTCGGCGTTCGTCAACCTGGCGCTCGCGCTGGGGCTCCCGGGACGGGAGGGCAGCGGTTACGGCTGTCTGACCGGCCAGGGCAACGGCCAGGGCGGCCGCGAACTGGGCCAGAAGGCCGACCAGTTGCCCGGCTACCGGATGATCACCGACCCGGCGGCGCGGGAGCACACGGCCCGGGTGTGGGGCGTACCGGCGGCGAGCCTTCCGGGTCCGGGGCCGAGCGCGTACGAACTGCTCGACTCGCTCGGCACGGACCACGGCCCGCGCGCCCTGCTCGTCCTCGGCTCCAACCCGGTCGTCTCCGCCCCGCACGCCGGGCACGTCGCCGAGCGGCTCGGCGCGCTGGACCTGCTGGTGGTGGCCGACTTCGTGCCCTCGGAGACCGCGCGCCTGGCCGACGTGGTCCTGCCGGTGACCCAGTGGGCGGAGGAGGAGGGGACGATGACCAACCTGGAGGGGCGGGTGCTGCGCCGCAGGGCGCTGCTCGACCCGCCGGCGGGGGTGCGCAGCGACCTGACCGTGCTGCGCGATCTCGCCGTACGGCTCGGGGAGCCGGCCGAGCGGTATCCGGACCGGCCGCAGGAGGTCTTCGAGGAGCTGCGCCGGGCGACGGCGGGCGGGCGGGCCGACTACTCCGGCGTGAGCTACGAACGGCTCGACGCGGGCGAGGCGCTGTACTGGCCCTGCCCGGCGGTGCCGTCGGGGCCCGCGCACCCGGGCACGCCCCGGCTCTTCCTCGACGGGTTCGCGCACCCGGACGGGCGGGCGCGTTTCGTGCCGGTCGAGCACCGCGACCCGGCGGAGGTGCCGGACGCGGCCTTCCCGCTGTACGCGACGACCGGGCGGGCGCTCGCCCACTACCAGTCGGGGGCGCAGACCCGCCGGGTGCGGCGGCTGACGGCCGCCGAGCCGGAGCCGTACGTCGAGATCCATCCCGACGCGGCCGCCCGCGCGGGCGTCGAGGCGGGCGGGCTCGCCCGGGTGGTGTCGGCGCGCGGAACGGTGGTGGCGCGGGTGCGCGTGGTGGAGGGCCTGCGGCCGGACACAGTCTTCGTGCCGTTCCACTTCGCGGGCGACGGCCGGGCGAACCTGCTCACCGGCCCGGCGCTGGACCCGCGCAGCGGGATGCCGGAGTTCAAGGTGAGCGCGGTGCGGGTGGAGCCGGTGCGCCCGGACGGCGACGACGAGCGGACCGCGGCGGGAGGCGTACGCGCCGAGGCCGTGCGCGACCGGGCCGTCCGCGACGAGCCGGTGGGGGCGTGATGCGGATCGTCGTCGTCGGCAACGGACTCGCCGCGCACCGGCTGACCGGCCGTCTCGCGGCCCTCGGCCATGACGGCCAGGTGACGGTCCTGGGCGCCGAACCGGGCCCGGCCTACCAGCGCACCCTCCTCGGCTCGGTGCTCGACGGCGGGCTGCCGCCCGGCGCCCTGACGCTGCCGCCGCCCCCGGAGGGGGTGCGGGTCCTGACGGGCGTCCGGGTCGTCGCGATCGACCGCGGGCGACGGTTCGTGCGCTGCGCGGACGGGACGCGGCACGACTACGACACGCTGGTCCTGGCCACCGGAGCGCGGTCGGGCGGCGATGTGCACACCCTGGCGGACTGTTCCCGTCCGGTCCGGGGCCGGGTGGCCGTGATCGGCGGGGGCGTCCTCGGCGTGGAGACCGCGACGGCGCTGCGGCGGCTCGGCCACCGGGTGGTCCTGGCGCACGCCGGGCCGTATCCGATGCACCGCCAGCTGGACGAGGTGGCAGGGCAGTTGGTCGCGGCCCGGCTGGAGGAGTGGGGCATCGAGCTGCGGCTCGGCGCGCACGTCCCGCCGTCGGACACGCTGGACGCCGACACGGTCCTGCGCTGCACCGGGACCGCGCCGGAGACCGCCCTGGCCCGCGGGGCCGGCCTGGCGGTCCGGCGTGGCATCGTCGTCGACGGGCACCTGCGGACGAGCGACCCGGCGATCCACGCGATCGGCGCCTGTACGGGCGCGTCCGCGTCCGACCTGACGGGCGCCATGGCCCAGGCGGAGACCCTGGCCGTCCTGCTGACCGATGGCGACGCGCGGTACGTCCCGGCACCCCGGATCCTGCGCCCCCGGGTGCCGGGCCTGGACGTCGCCTGCGTGACCGCCCCACCGGCCGACCGGCCACCGACGACCACGGCCCCGGCGACCTGGCCGGGCTCCGCCGGGCCCGACGCGCCGGCGGAGGGCCCGGCACCGGCCGACAGCGCCGCGGGGCCGACCGGTTCCGGGCACACCGGGCCGGACGAGGTGGTCACCTTCTCCGATCCCGCCCGGGGGCGGTACGCCCGGATCGAGATCCGGGACGACCGCGTCTCGCGGGCCGTGCTCGTGGGCCTGCCCGACGGCATCGCCGCCGTCGGCCAGTTGTGCGCCGAGGGCCGGCCCGTGCCCGGCGACCGGCTGGCCCTCCTGCTGGGCGGCGTCCGGGACGGGGCCGACGACGATCCGGCGGCGATGGCCGACGACGCCGTGCTCTGCCACTGCAACAACGTCAGCAAGGGAGCCGTCGTGCACGCCTGGCAGAACGGGGCTCGGGACGTCGGGGCGGTCGCCGCCGCGACCCGCGCCACCACCGGCTGCGGCGGCTGCGCGGACACCGTCCGCGCGGTGTGCGCGGCGCTGCGCGTCCCGGAGGGGGTCGGATGAGCCGCCGGACGCTGGTGGTCGTCGGGTACGGGCCCGTCGCGCACCGGCTGGTCACGGAGGTGCGGGCGCTGGACCGGACCGACGGGTGGCGGATCGTCGTGCTCGGCGAGGAGCCGCGCGGCGCCTACGACCGGGTCGCCCTGTCCTCGCTCGTCTCCGGTCTGACGCCGGCCGATCTGGCGCTGCCCGCCCCCGACTTCCTCGTGGACGTGCGCCTCTCGACGACCGTGACGGCGGTCGACCGGGAGCGGCGGATCGTACGGTGCTCCGACGGGACGCGGCACACGTACGACGCGCTGGTCCTGGCCACCGGCTCCCGCCCATTCGTGCCGCCCGTGCCGGGCCACGACCTGCCGCACTGCTTCACGTACCGCACGGTCGAGGACATCGACGCCATCCGGGCGGCGGCGCGGTCCGGCCGGCCGGGGCGGCCCGGGGTCGTCATCGGCGGCGGGCTCCTCGGCCTGGAGGCGGCCGACGCGCTGCGGCACCTCGGGCTGCGCCCCCACGTGGTGGAGGCGGCCCCCCGGCTGATGCCGCTGCAGGTGGACACGGGCGGCGGGCGGCTGCTCGCCTCGCTCGTCCGGGACCTCGGCGTCGACGTGCGCTGCGAGGCGGCCACCGTCTCCGTGGAGGAGGACGGCGTCCGGCTCGCGGACGGTACGGAGATCGAGGCCGGTCTCGTCGTCTTCTCCGCCGGGATACGGCCCCGGGACGAGCTGGCCGCGGCCGCGGGCCTGGCGACCGGGGAACGGGGCGGGTTTGTCGTGGACGACCGGCTGCGCACGGACGACGAACGGGTCTGGGCGGTCGGCGAGTGCGCCGCCGTCGAGGGCCGCTGTCACGGGCTGCTCGCCCCGGGCCACCGGATGGCCGCGTCCGTGGCCCGGCAACTCCTCGGCCTCGCCCACCCGCCGTTCACGGACACCGGCCAGCCGACGCGGCTGAAGCTGCTCGGTATCGGGGTCTCCGGCTTCGGCGACATCCACGCCCGCACCGAAGGGGCGATCGAGTTCAGCGAGGACGACCGCGCGGGCGGCCGCTACCGCAAACTGGTCCTGTCCCCGGACGGCCGCACCCTCCTGGGCCGCGTCGAGGTGGCCACGGCCTCCTCCCCCTGACCCGTCCGGGGCCGGCGGCCGTGCTCAGGCGCGGGCGTCGCCACGGAAGGCGTCGACGTTCTCCGCGGCCCACTGCCGGAAGGTGCGGCCCGGTGCTCCGGTGACCCGCGCGACCGTGTCGCGTACCTTCAACAGCTCGTCGTTCACGTCTCCGCCCGTGACGTCGAGCACCGCGTCCGCGGCCTCCTCGCCGAAGACGGCGGCCATCTGCGCGTGGGCCTCCTCACGGCTGATCTCGGCGAAGAGGACCTCTCGGCCGAGGGCCGCCGCGATGGCCTCGACCTGCTGTCGGGCGGTCACCGGCTCGGGACCGGTCAGGGCGTGGACGCGTCCCCGGTGGGCGGGGTCGGTCAGGGCCACCCGTGCCACCGACGCGATGTCCGCGGGGTGGACGGTCGGCAGCGCGGTGTCGGCGTACGGCGCGCGGACCGTCGCGTGGTCACGGATGGCAGCCGCCCACATCAGGGAGTTGGACGCGAACTGCGTCGGGCGCAGGATCGTCCAGGCCATGCCGCTCTCCTTGAGCAGCTGCTCCACCGCCAGGTTCTCGGCGGCGGGGCCGAGGTGCGGGTGGGTCAGGACCGTGATGGACGACACCAGGACGACGTGCTCCACCCCGGCCTGCCGGGCGGCTTCGAGGACGTCGGCGTCCGGGCCGAGACGCGACACGAGGAACAGCGAACGCACGCCTTCCAGCGCGGGCTTCAGCGACGCCGGCTCGGCGAAGTCGCCCTCCACGGCCTCGACCCCTTCGGGGAGGACGGCCCGCCCGGCATCGCGGGTGAGCCCTCTCAGCGGCCCGGCACCGTGGGCGCGCAGCTCCTTCAGCAGGGCGCTGCCTATGTTTCCGGTGGCTCCGGTCACGAGGATCACGGGCATGTTTCCCATCGTCAGATGATCAAGTGAGCTCACCCTAGGCGGTGTCCTGCCGATCGTGCCGGGGCGCGGTGGGCGGGCGGCGGCGGGAAGCCGAAATGGCCTGTTCAGGGCGGGAGTCGGGGCCGTAAGGTCGGGGCCATGCCTCCAGAGACATCCCCCGCGGCCTCGCCCCCCGCGCCCTTCCGTACGGTGCCGCCGTCCCGCTGCCGCTGGCGCGTCGAGGGCCCGCTCCGCCGGGCCGCGCGGGGGGCGGCGGCGTGATCGACTCCACCGCCCACGTCCGGGTGGCGCGGCCCTCGCGGAGCCTCGCCGCGGCCGAGCGCTTCTATGTGGACGGCCTGGGCCTGCACGTCCTGTGGCGCACCACCGAGCGCGTCCCGGGCGAGCACGACCTGCTCATGGTCGGCCCGCCCGACGGGGCCTGGCACTTCGAGCTGACGCACGACCCCGAGCGGCCGCTGGAACCCACCCCGACGGTGGACGACCTGTTCGTGGTCTATCTGGGCGAGCCGGTGGACGAGGAGTCGGTCGACCGGCTGGTCGCCGCCGGCGGCACCCGCGTCCCGGCCCACAACCCGTACTGGGACGAGCACGGGGTGACCATCGCCGACCCGGACGGGTACCGCCTGGTGCTGTGCTCGCGCACCTGGACCTGAGCCTCCTGCCCACCGCTCGACCGCACACCGCCACTCCCACGATCGAGAGCACACCTTGGACCTCACCGACCGCCGCGTGGTCATCACCGGCGCGGGCCGCGACTTCGGCCGCGCGCTCGCCCACCACTTCGCCGGCCTCGGCGCCGAACTCTTCCTCGCCGCCCGCGGCCTGGAGGCGGCCGAACGCACCCGCGCCGAGATCCGCGACCGCGGCCACGACCGCGTGCACGCCTTCGCCTGCGATCTCGCGGACCCCGCCTCGATCCGCGCGTTCGCCGCGGAGGTCGGCCGCCTGACCGACCGCGTCGACGTTCTCGTGAACAACGGCGCCCGCTGGCTGGAGGGCCCTGACCTCCTCTCGGTCTCCGACGAGGACGTGGCCGACACGATCGCCTCGGGCAGCACCGGCACCATCCTGGTGACGAAGAACCTGCTGCCGCTGCTCCTCGCCTCCGACCGCCCCGACGTGGTCACGATGGTGTCCGTCTGCGGTGTTCCCGGCGCCCGGCATCCCGTGGCGCACGAGGCCTATCACGCGGCCAAGCACGGCCAGAGCGGCTTCACCGAAGCGCTCTCGCGCCGGCTGCGGCCCCAGGGCGTCCGGGTGATCTCCCTCTTCCCGCCGGACTTCGACAGCAGCCGCGACCCGCTGTCCCCGGAATGGGACACCACCCCGCGCGGAGCCCAGGATCCGCTCGCGGCGCAGTCGGTGATCGACTGCATCACCTTCGCGATCCGGCAGCCCCGCGACTGCTACATCAGCGCCTTCCACTTCGAGTCCCCGCAGCCCCCGGTCACGGTCGGCGGCACATCGCCGCTCTGAGCGGCGGCGCCCCGGGGTGGTGGACGACGCCCTGCCGGGCGGTGCGGTCACCGGATCTGGAGGTTGTCGAGGTAGGAGCGGACGTTGCGGCGGGTCTCGGGGACGCTGTCGCCGCCGAACTTCTCGACCACGGCGTCGGCCAGGACGAGCGCGACCATCGCCTCGGCCACGATCCCGGCGGCCGGGACCGCACACACGTCGGAACGCTGGTGGTGGGCCTGGGTCGCCTCGCCGGTGACGACGTCGACGGTCGCCAGAGCCCGCGGGACGGTGGCGATCGGCTTCATCGCCGCCCGCACCCGCAGCAGCTCACCGGTGGTCAGACCACCCTCCGTACCGCCCGAGCGGCCCGACGTGCGCCGCAGACCCTCGTCGGTCTTCACGATCTCGTCGTGCGCCTGCGAACCGGGCACCCGGGCCAGCGCGAAGCCGTCCCCGACCTCCACACCCTTGATCGCCTGGATACCCATCAGCGCCGCCGCCAGCCGGGCATCCAGCCGCCGGTCCCAGTGCACGTGCGAGCCCAGACCCACCGGCACGCCGTACGCCAGGACCTCCACCACCCCGCCGAGGGTGTCACCGTCCTTGTGCGCCTGATCGATCTCCGCGACCATCGCCTTCGACGCATCCGCGTCCAGACACCGCACCGGATCCGCGTCCAGCCGCTCGACGTCTCCCGGCTTGGGGTAGACCCCGTACGGCGCCTTCGCCGCGGCGAGTTCGACCACGTGCGACACGATCTCGATCCCGGCGGCCTCCTTGAGGAAGGAGCGGGCCACCGCACCGAGGGCGACGCGGGCGGCCGTCTCCCGGGCGCTGGCGCGCTCCAGGATCGGCCGGGCCTCCTCGAAGCCGTACTTCTGCATACCGGCCAGGTCCGCGTGACCGGGACGCGGCCGGGTCAGCGGCGCGTTACGGCCCGTCTCCTTGAGCTCCGCCGGATCGACCGGATCGGCCGACATGACCTTCTCCCACTTCGGCCACTCGGTGTTCCCCACCATCACCGCGACCGGAGAGCCCAGGGAAAGCCCGTGACGCACACCGCCGAGGAAGGTGATCTCGTCCCGCTCGAACTTCATCCGCGCACCACGCCCATAGCCGAGACGCCGCCGCGCAAGGTGGTCCGCCACCAGCTCCGTGGTGACAGGGACGCCGGCGGGAAGACCCTCCAACGTCGCGACCAGCGCGGGTCCGTGGGACTCCCCAGCGGTCAGCCAACGCAACCTGCTCAACGACGTTCCTCCTGTGCGTACGTAGGGAAGAGCCGGGCCATCTCCGCGTGGAAGCCCGGGAAGGTCTTGGCCACGCACGCCGGGTCGTCCAGCGTGATCGTCCCCGGGACCGCGAGGCCGAGCACCGAGAAGGCCATGGCGATCCGGTGGTCCCTGCGGCAGGCGATCCGCGCGGGGCGCGGGACGCCGGGGTGCACGGTGATCCGGTCGGGGCCCTCCTCGACGCGGATGCCGCACGCCCGGAGGTTCTCCGCGACGGCCGCGATACGGTCGGACTCCTTCAGCCGGGCGTGGGCGATCCCGGTGACGGTGATCGGCGCGTCCGCCAGCGGGGCGATCGCCGCGAGGGTCATGAAGGTGTCGGAGATCGCCCCCATGTCGATGGTGAACCCGCCCCGCAGCCGGGCCGCGCCTCCCCCGCCCGCGCCCTCCGCGACCGGCGCCGCTCCCGTGACCGTCGTCGCGTTCCCGCGGGTCTCGACGTGCGCGCCGGCCTGCCGCAGGGCGTCGACGAACCGCAGGTCGCCCTGGAGGCTGTCGCCGCCGAGTCCGGGCACGGTGACGGCCGTTCCGGTGACGGCCGCGGCGGCGAAGACGTACGAGGCGGTGGAGGCGTCGGGTTCGACGGCCAGGTCGGTGGCGCGGTAGCGGCCGGGGGACACGGCGATGGCCCCGTCCCGTTCGGTCACCTCGGCGCCGAAGTGGCGCATCAGGGCGAGGGTCATGTCGATGTAGGGGCGGCTGACGAGGTCGAGCGCCTCGACCGTGAGGCCGTCGTCCATGAGGGGCGCCGCCATCAGCAGGCCGGTGAGGTACTGGCTGCTCAGCGAGGAGTCCAGGGTGATCCGGCCGCCGGGGAGCCCGTCGGACTCCACCGTGAGCGGCAGCCCGCCCGTACGCCCCCCGGCGTCGTCCGCGCCCGCGCCGCCGGCCCGGGCGCCGAGGCGTGTCAGCGCGTCGGTCAGCGGGGCGAGGGGGCGGGCGCGCAGTTGCGCCGAGCCGTCGAAGGTGAACGCGCCCCGCCCGGTGGCCGCGAACGGCGGCAGGAAGCGGGCCGCCGTCCCCGCGTCGGCGCACCAGACGCGGGCGGTGCCGCGCGGGCCGCGACCGCTGCCGGTGACCTCCCAGTGGCTGTCGTCCGGGGTGGCGCGGACGGGGGTGCCGAGGTCGGCGAGGGCGGTGCGGAAGGCGAGGGTGTCGTCGCTGACGAGCGGCGCGAGGAGGCGGGTCGTGCCCTGGGCGGCCGCGGCGAGCAGCAGGGCGCGGTTGGTGATGCTCTTGGACCCGGGGATCCGGGCCGCGACGGCGTCACGGGCCGGGACGGGTTCGGGGCCGGTAGGGGTGGCGGGTGCGGTACGGGCGGTGGTCAAGGGGACACCTCGCGGTACGCGGTGGCGAGCAGGTCGGGGGCGGGGCCTTCGAGGACGCCGGGCCGGCCGGGCCCGGGTCCGTCGAGGACGATGAAGCGCAGCAGGTCGCCGCGGGTCTTCTTGTCGACCCGCATGGCCCGCAGCAACTCCGGCCAGGCGTCGGCGCGGTAGGTCAGCGGGAGTCCGAGCGAGCCGAGGACCGCGCGGTGCCGGTCGGCGGTGGCGTCGTCGAGCCGTCCGGCGAGCCGGCCCAGTTCGGCGGCGAAGACCATGCCGACGGAGACGGCGGCGCCGTGCCGCCAGGTGTAGCGCTCGTTCTTCTCGATCGCGTGGGCGAGCGTGTGGCCGTAGTTCAGGATCTCGCGCCGACCGGACTCCTTGAGGTCACCGGAGACGACCTCCGCCTTGACCCGGATCGACCGGACGATCAGCTCGGCGGTGTGCGGTCCGGCGGGCGTACGGGCCGCCTGCGGGTCCGCCTCGATCAGGTCGAGGATCACCGGGTCGGCGATGAACCCGGCCTTGACGACCTCCGCGAGACCGCCGGCGTACTCGTCGACCGGCAGCGAGTCCAGCGCGGCCAGGTCGCAGAGGACGCCGGCGGGCGGGTGGAACGCGCCGACCAGGTTCTTGCCCTCGCCGGTGTTGATGCCGGTCTTGCCGCCGACGGCCGCGTCGACCATGCCGAGGACGGTGGTGGGCACCGCGATCCAGCGCACGCCCCGCAGCCAGCTCGCGGCGACGAAACCGGCCAGGTCTGTGGTGGCGCCGCCGCCGACGCCGACGATGACGTCGGTGCGGGTGAAGCCGTGCCGGCCGAGCGTCTCCCAGCAGGCGGCCGCGACCCGGGCGGTCTTGGCCTCCTCGGCGTCCGGCACGGGGACCGGGACCACGGTCAGGCCGGGGGCGGCCAGGGCGTCCACGACCCGGTCGGCGAGCGGGGCGAGCGCCGTCGGGTGGAGGACGGCGACGCGGACGGCCCGGTCGCCGACGAGGGCGGGCAGCTCGCCGTACAGGTCCGTTCCGACCAGCACGTCGTACGGCTCGGTGCCGGCCGAGCCGCCCACCCGGACGGTCGTCGTGCGGGCCCGAGGGGGTGTGGGCGTGGATGTCATGAGCGGATCGGCTCCAAGGCGTGCAGGACGGCGTCGGCGACCTCGTCGGGGGTGCGGCCCGAGGTGTCCACGACCGCGCGGGCGACCTCCGCGTACAGCGGTCGCCGCGCCTCCATGAGCACCCGCCACCGTGCCGCGGCCTCGGCGCCGGAGGTGGCCGGGGGCCCGGAAGCGGCAGCGGGCCCGGCGGCGGTCCCGCCCGCCGAGGGGGCGCCCCGTCCGGCTCCGCCGAGGAGGGGCCGGCCCGCGCCGCCGCCCACCCGGTGGACGGCCTCCTCGGCGTCGAGGGCGAGATGGACGACGGGCCGCCCGACGAGCAGGGCACGGGTGCCGGGGTCGGTGACGGCGCCGCCGCCGAGGGAGAGCACCCCCTCGTGCGCGGCGACGGCCGCCCGTACCGCCCGGCGTTCCAGGGCACGGAAGTGCGCCTCGCCGTCGGCCGCGAAGATCTCGGGGATCCCGCGGCCTTCGGCGGCGGCGATGTCGTCGTCGGTGTCGCGGTGGGTGGTGCCGAGGCGTTCGGCGAGAAGCGCGCCCACGGTGGACTTGCCGGAGCCCATGGGTCCGACGAGGACGACGAGGGGCCCGGTCATGCGACCGGCACGCCTTCGGCCACGGCACCGGCGACCGTGGCGTTCCGCACCAGTCCGCCCAGGAGGGAGGCGACGATCCGCGGGCCGCTCTGGGTGAGCACCGACTCGGCGTGGAACTGCATGGACGCGAAGTGCGGCCCGCGCAGGGCGTGCACCTCGCCGCTCTCCGGGTCGCGGCTGACCTCGACCTCCCCGATGCCCGCGCAGTGCAGGCGGTCGGTGTCGCTGCGGGCGGCGAAGGTGTTGTAGAAGCCGACGCGTTCGCGGCTGCCGAAGAGGTCGATCTCCTTCTGGACACCCTGGTTGGGCACGTCGCGGCGGGCGAGGTCCAGGCCGAGGCGCAGGCTCAGGACCTGGTGGCTGAGGCAGACCGCGAGGAACGGCCGGCGTTCGCGCAGCAGGGCGGAGACCGCCTCGCGCAGATGGGCGATCTTGGGGTGTCCGGCCTCGCGCGGGTCGCCGGGGCCGGGGCCCATGATGACGAGGTCGTAGCCGTCGAAGGCGTACTCCTCGTCGAAGCGGCGGACCGTCACCTCCGGCCCCATCGCGCGGACCTGCTGGCCGATCATCGAGGTGAAGGTGTCCTCGGCGTCGACGATCAGGACGCGCTGCCCGGCGAGCAGCGGGTCGGGACGGCCGCGTGCCGCGTCCCCGGCCAGCCAGAAGTCGGCGATGGTCGCGTTGCGCTGCTCCAGGGCCTCGCGGACCCGCGGGTGGGCGCGGAAGCGGGTGGAGCCGTCCTCCTGGAGGGCGGAGAGCAGGCCGGCGGCCTTGGCGCGGGTCTCGGCGACCTCCGACTCGGGGTCGGAGTGCCGCACCAAGGTCGCGCCGACGCCGATGGAGACCCGTCCGCCGGCGTCGATGTCGGCGGTGCGGATGAGGATGGCGGAGTCCATGGCCCGGCCGCCGAGGGCGTCCCGGCCGATGAGGGCGACGACCCCGCTGTAGTAACCCCGGCCGTGCGGCTCGTACTTGGCGATGACGCGGGCCGCGCTCTCCAGCGGCGAGCCGGTCACCGTCGGCGCGAACATCGTCTCGCGCAGGATCTCGCGCGGGTCGCGGTCGGTCCGGCCTTCGATGAAGTACTCGGTGTGGGCGAGCCGGGCCATCTCCTTGAGGTAGGGGCCGACGACCCGGCCGCCCTCCTCGCAGATCCGGGCCATCATCTTCAGTTCCTCGTCGACGACCATGTACAGCTCGTCGGCCTCCTTGCGGTCGGCGAGGAAGTCGAGCACGCCGGGCAGGGTGGGTCCCGACGCCGGATAGCGGTACGTGCCGCTGATGGGGTTCATCACGGCGGTGCCGTCGGCGAGGCTGACGTGTCGCTCGGGGGAGGCTCCGACGAAGGTGCGGTCCCCGGTGTGGATGACGAACGTCCAGTACGCGCCCGTCTCCCGCTGGAGCAGGCGGCGGAAGAAGGTGAGGGCGCTGCCGGGGCCGTAGTCCGTGATCTCGGCGGTGAAGGAGCGGCGGATGACGAAGTTGGCGCCCTCGCCGGTGCCGATCTCGTCGGCGACGATCCGGCGGACGATCTCGGCGTAGGCGGCGTCGTCGACGTCGAAGCCGCCGTCGGCGAGGGTGATCGGGACGTCGGGCAGCGCGGCCAGGACGGTGGCGAGCGGGAGGGTGGCCTGCTCGGTGACGGTCATGGCGATGAGCGGGGCGTCGTCGTCGGCGTGGTCGTAGCCGCGCTCGCCGATCTGCCGGTACGGGACGACGGCGAGGACGTCGTGGTGTCCGGCGCCGGTGTCCTGGCGTACGGGGATGTCCGCGAGGGTCGCGGGCAGCGAGATCTCGCCCGTGAGCAGGTCGAGGGCGCCGGGGCCGGTGGTCTCCGGCCGGTACAGGAGGGCGAAGGCGGGCGGGTTGGGGCCGAGGACGCGGCCCAGCAGCTCCTCGTGGCCGGACGCGGTCATCCCAGCACCTCCTTCGTGGTGGTGACGACGGCGCAGCGCTTGGCCGCGTACGTGAGGGCGGACCAGTGCTCGGCCTCGGTGAAGTCGCCGAGCGCGTCGGCGACCAGGAAGGTCTCGATGTCGTTGGTGAACGCCTCGACGGCGCTGGCGAGGACGCCGACGTGGGCGTACACCCCGCAGATGATCAGCTGGTCGCGGCCGGCGGCCCGCATCCGCTCCAGCAGGTCGGTCTTGAAGAAGGCGCTGTAGCGCCACTTGGTGAGCAGCCAGTCGTCGGACGCGGGCGCGAGGGGTTCGACGACCTCGCGGTCGACGGGGTCGACGCGCATGCCGGGGCCCCAGAAGTCGGCGAGCAGGCCGCGCTGTTCGGGGGTCATGCCACCGGGCTGGGCGGTGTAGGCGACCGGGACGCCGTGCGCGGCGCAGCGGTCGCGGAGCAGCGCGGCGTTGGCGATGATCTCCTCGCGCAGCGGCGAGGGGAACGGCGCCAGGAAGTAGCGCTGCATGTCGTGGACGAGCAGGACCGCGCGGTCCGGGTCCACGGTCCAGTGCGGGGTGGCGGGCGGCAGCGAGCCGGCCGCCGGCAACGGATAGGCCTCGATGGGCGGTATCCCGGCCATGACCGTCCTCTCGGGTACGTAAGGGATGAGGGGTGTACGGCACGCGGCCGCGCTGCCGTCCGGCCGCGCGGCGCGGGTTCACGGGCGCGGCACGCCACGGCCCGGACGCCCGGGCTGCGCGGACGCTCGGGCGCGGGCGCTCCGGCGCGCTCCGGCGCTCTCAGGCGCCGAGGGACGCGCCGCCGTCGACCGTCAGGTCGTGGAGGGTGATGTGCCCCGCCTGGTCGGACAGCAGGAAGACCACCGCGTTCGCGATGTCATCGGGCAGGGCCAGCTTCTTCAGCGGTATGCCGATCCGGAACGCCTCCGGGCGGCCTTCGATGGTGCCCTTCGGCCCGGACTCGTCGTGCCACATCGAGGAGAGCATCGGGGTGTCGGTGGAGCCGGGCGCGACCAGGTTGCAGCGGATGCCGTAGGGCGCGACCTCCAGGCCGAGCGACTTGGTGAAGAGGGCCGCGGCGGCCTTGGAGGCGGCGTAGGCGGCCATCTCGGCGCGCGGGGTGTTGGCGGCGTTGGAGGCCACGGTCACGAGCGCTCCGGAGCCGCGCGGGATCATCCGGTCGACGACGGCGCGGGAGAGGTGGAAGACGCCGGTGGCGTTGACGGCGAAGGTGGCGGCCCAGTCCTCGTCGCTGAAGGTGCGCACGGGCCCCAGGCGCAGGACGCCGGCCGAGTTCACGAGGTAGTCGATCGGACCCAGCCGTCGCTCGACCTCGTCCACGAGGGCGTTGACCTGCGCGCTGTCGGTGACGTCCGCGGGGAACGCCTCGACCGCCAGCCCGTCGGCGGCGTACGCGGCGACCCGCTGCTTCAGCGCGGTCTCGTCGCGGTCGACGGCGGCGACGGTGACGCCCCGCCGGCCCAGCATGTGGACCACCGCGGCGCCGATGCCCCCCGCGGCGCCGGTGACAAGGGCGATCTTGTCCTGCATGACGGTTCCTCCGTGGTCGTGGGCGAGAGAGGTGTACGGATCGGGCGGGCGCGGACGGGACGGCTCGTACGGACCGGCGCGTACGGGCGCCTCCGGACGGGCGCGCCGCGGGCCGGCGCGTACGGTCAGCCGCGCCAGGCGGACAGCACCGTGACGGCCTGGCCGGGGTTGAGCCGGGGGTCGCAGAAGCTGGTGTAGTGGTCGCCGCAGCGGCCCGCCCACTGCTCGCCGAGCACGCACTCGGTGACGTCGTCGGGGGTGGTCTCCAGGTGCACGCCTCCCGCGATGCCCCCGGAGGAGCGCACGGCGAGCTGGAACTCGGAGATCTCGTGCTCGATGGTCGTGGTGTAGCGGGTCTTCAGGCCGCCGGGGGCGTTGACCGTGTTGCCGTGCATCGGGTCGGTCAGCCAGATGACCGGGTGGCCGGCGGCGCGGACGGCCTCGACGAGCGGCGGCAGCTTCTTGGCCACGTTGTCGGCGCCCATGCGGGCGATGAGGGTGAGCCGGCCGGGCTCGCGGGCCGGGTCGAGGATCTCGCAGAGGGTGAGCAGCTCGTCGGGGCTCATGCTGGGGCCGACCTTGCATGCGACCGGGTTGACGACCTCGGCGAGCAGGGCGACGTGGGCGCCGTCGGTGCGACGGGTGCGTTCGCCGATCCACGGGAAGTGGGTGGAGGCGAGCAGCAGCCTGCCCTCGTCGTCGCGGCGGAGCATCGGCACCTCGTAGTCGAGGAGCAGGGCCTCGTGGCTGGTCCACACGGGCGGGTCGATGACCGGGCGGCCGACGGGCTTGCGCCAGCCGAGGTGGCCCATGATGTCGTTGGCGGCCATGTAGCCGGTCAGCAGGCGCAGCGGGTCGGGGCGGCGGGACTCCGGGTCGGGCTCCGGGCCGTTCACCATGTGGCCTCGGTAGACGGGGAGTTCGAGCTCGCCGATCTTCTCGGTGTTGTTGGACCGCGGCTTGCCGAACTGGCCCGCCATGCGCCCGACGCGGATCACCGGCTTGTGGGTGATCATCTTCATGGCACCGGCGAGCAGGTCGAGCACGGCGGCCTTGCGGGCGACGTGCTGGGCGGTGGACTCGTCGGGGTCCTCGGAGCAGTCCCCGGACTGGACGATGACGGCCTCGCCCGCGGCCACGCGGGCGAGCAGGGTGCGCAGGGTGTGCACGTCCTGGGGGCTGACCAGCGCGGGCCGTACGCTCAGTTCCTCCCGTACGCGTTCCACCTGCGACTCGTCTTCCCAGACGGGCTGTTGCAGGGCCGGCCTTTGCCGGATGTCGAGCAGAGTGTTGTCCACAGGGGGTCTCTCCTAAGACGACAGGGCGACGGTGCGGCGGCGTTCTCGGTGGGGATCCGCTCGGCGGGAAAAGCGCGGTGGCCGGGCGCGAGCGGAGGACGCGTGAGCGGGCGGAAGGGCCGGCCGGCCGGCGGACCGCCGAAACCGGTGTCCGCAGCAGGGGCGGCCGGCCCTGAATTCGTTCGAATCATGTGCCGGATGCGGGCCCGCGGCCAATGCCGCGGGCCGCACTCCGTCAAGTGGGCAGAGAATCCATCAGGTCGGACGGAGTCCCGGTTCGCGTGCGTTTGCGGTGTCGTACGCGGCGTGTCGGGCGGGCTTCACCCGTCACTTCGCCCGCGCATTCCGTCGGCTTCACGCGCCGGCGCGTACTCCGGTTCTCGCCGCGTTCACACGATTTCCATCTGGGCCATCATTCCCATGGCCGCGTGGTCGAGCATGTGGCAGTGGTACAGGTACTTTCCGCGATAGCTGTCGAAGGTTGCCTGGAACTTCACCGTCTCGCCGGGCATGACCCGGATCGTGTCCTTGAGTCCCGCCTCGGCCGGGCCGGGCGGATTTCCGTTCCGTTCCAATACGCGGAACTGCACGAGGTGAATATGGAAGTTGTGCGGAATGGCCTGGTTGCTGTTGGTCACCGTCCAGATCTCCGAACCTCCCCAGGGCACGGTGTTGTCGACGCGGTTGTGGTCGTAGATCTTTCCGTCCATGTAGCCCTGCGGGTGGGGGCGCCCGTCCTCGTCCATGCTCATGACGACGGTCCGGTGGCCGGTGACGGCCGGCAGCGGGGGCAGCGTGCGCAGCGTGGCGGGCACGGAGCTGGAGTCGGTCGTCGTCTTCACCACGTCGAAGCGGAGCACCTTGCCGGTCAGCTCGGCGGGCCCGGGGCCCTCGGTGTTCTCCAGGACGAGCTTCGTGCCGACGGGATAGCGGGAGAAGTCGATGACGACCTCGGCGCGCTCGCCGGGCGAGAGGGCGACGGTGTCGGTGGAGAAAGGTCTCTCCAGGAGGCCGCCGTCGGAGCCGATCTGGACGAACGGCGACCCGTCCGCGAGACGGAGGGTGAAGAACCGCAGGTTGGTGGAGTTGAGCAGCCGGAAGCGGTACTTCCTGGCGGTGACCTGGAAATACGGCCACGCCTTGCCGTTGGCGATGATGGTGGACCGACTACGGAAGTCGTCCATGGTGTAGACGAGCCGGCCCTTGTCGTCGAAGTGCCCCTCGCGAAGCATGATCGGCACGTCGTAGGGACCGGTGGGCAGCGGGAGCGCCTTCTCCTGGGCGTCGCCGAGCAGGTAGAACGCGGAGAGTCCGCGGTAGACGTGCTCGCTCTCCATGTGGTGGGCGTGGTCGTGGAGCCAGAGCGGGGCGTGCGCCTGCTGGTTGGGGTAGTGGTACGTCCGGACGCCGCCGGGCTCTATGGTGGCCATCGGGTCACCGTCGTGTTCCGGGGCCACGTGGCCGCCGTGCAGGTGGATCGAGGCCGGCATGGTGAGCTTGTTGTACTGGTTGATGACGACCGGGCGGCCGGACGTGGCCCGGATGAGCCCGGGGAAGCCGCCGTTGAAGGTGAAGACCTCGGTCCACTTGCCGGGCAGGATCTCCTTGCTGGTCCGCTTGATCGAGATGTTGTAGGTGTCCACGCCGTTGGCGGTGGAGCTGGGCGCGATGACCTGTGGCAGGGGCATCGGCTGGGTGAACAACGCGACGGCAGTCGCGTCGGCGGCGGAGGCCGACGCCGATCCGAGCAGCGGGGTCAGGGCTGCGCCGGTGGCCAGAGTGCCGCCTGTCGCCAGGGAGGCACCGATGAACCGTCGTCTGGAAAGCATGGGGATTCCCCTCGTCAAGGACGCGCGTGGTTCGCGCGCCCGTATCTCCGTGCTGTGGGCGTGGGGGGACGTGGGGGGAGCGTGGGGGTGTGGGGGTCCCCGGCCCCGCCGACAAGGGCGGACCCGGGTGTTTCACGGCCCGCGCGTGCACGCGGACCGAGCTTGTGGGGGCCGGGAGCCGCGGGGGACGGACCGGCCGGCGGGGCGGGAGCCACGGGGGACGACTCCGCGGGCCAGGGGCCGGAGGCCGTAGGGCGGACCCGCTGGCGGGGCGGGAGCCACGGGGGAGGCGGCTCCGCAGGTCAGGGGCCGGAAGCCACGGGGACGGCTCGGCAGGTCCGGGCCGGAGGCTCGGCGGGGTTCGTGACGGTCTACGTACGAGGGGGCCGGGACTCAGGCGGCCCGGCACGTGAGCGGCCCGGAACGGGCAGGGCGGGCCCGCCCGGGTCGTACGGCGTCCGGCTGCCCCCGGCCGGCGTTCGCTCGGTCGGCCTTCTCGGCCGCTGGTCGGGCGGGCCGGTGGCGTCCGGTACGACGTTCGCGGCGGGTCGGGCCCGACCACCCGGCGGCCCGTATGGGACCGGCCGGGGTCGGCTCACGGTCACACCGGCCCGGATTGCCTCGGCCGCTGGTCAGACGGGCCCGAGGCGTGCGGTACGCGGTCCTGGCGGCGCCGAGGCGTGGCTCGAACGGCCTCGGCCGCGCGGAATCGGGGCCGCCAGCCCCTCCGCCCCGCGCCGGCCCCGTCCCAGCACCCCTCAGGCGGACGGGCCCAGGGCCTGAAAGGGCCGGGGCCGGCCGGGCGGGCAAGGAGGCTCCGGGAATTCGGGGTGCGGGCGCCGGCACAATGCGGGCTGCCGCCGGCCAGGCGACCGACCCCGAAATCCGTTTCCCGGAACGCGGTCGCGCGCGTCAGTCCTTTTCGACGACGACCTTGATCTTGCCCAGCGTCTCGGTGATGTCCCGCGTCATCTTCTCGGTCCAGTCCGCGATGAACTTCCGCTTCCCGTCCTCGTCCATGTCCTTGGTGATCTCATGGATTCCGGGCGAGGCGTATCCCATGCGGAAGGTCTGCGAGAGCGTGGCCCCGTCCTCCGCGGGCTCGATGAGGAACGACCAGGTGAGTTCCTGCGGAGCACCCGTCTTCGAGTGGATCTTCCAGCGGAAGGCGCGGCCCGGAGTCGTCTCCAGCACTTCCGACTTCGTGTGCCAGATTCCGCGGATGAGCGGAGCCCACGACACGATGTCGTCGCTGCGGAAGTTCTCTCCCTCGAAGATCGAGCCGACCTGGCCCGGCTCTCCGGACAGCCACTTTCCGCCCTGGAGTTCCGAGCTCCACTCGGAATGCCGCTTCATGTCACTGACGATCGAGTAGATCTTGTCGGCGGAGGCCGCGATGTGAATCTCGGCACCCAGATCGAAAAGGGGGCGGGAGTCCAGAATCGACGTTGTCATGCCTGGATCCTGCCGATCCCCCCGAGTGTGCTCAAAGGTTCACGAGTGAATCCGTCAGGTCACGGTGACATGGCCCGACACCCCCGCGGCGACTGACCTGACTGAGTACGCCGAAGCGCATTGGCCGGGCCAGGGGCGTACGGCACCCTCGCAGCGTCGTCACTCTTCGACGTGCCGTCTTTCGGCATTCGCATACCCGGGGAGTTTTGTTTATGGACCGGTCGGGAGTTGGACATGAGCCGCCTTACAGTCCGCGGAGACGTACCGTCGTCGCGGCCGCCGCAGCAGTGGCGACCGCGGTGACCGTGCCGGGCGCGGCCGCCGCCGGCACCGCGTCCACCGCGGAGGCCACGGGTGTCGTCACCCGGGTCGGCGGCGGTCTCATCAGGGGCGAGCGGGCCGGCGGTCTGTCCGTCTTCCGCGGGGTCCCCTATGCCGCTCCCCCGGTCGGCGCGCTGCGCTACCGCTCGCCGCGTCCGGTGACCCCCTGGAGCGGGGTGCGGGACGCGACCGCGTTCGGTCCCGTCTCGTACCAGTCGTATCTGCCGGGCTCCAGCGAGGACAGCCTCTACGCCAACGTCTGGACCCCCGACACGCGGGGCTCCCGGCCGGTCGTGATCTACATCCACGGCGGTGGCTGGTTCCTCGGCGCGGGCAGCGAGCCGGACTTCGACGGCGCCCGGCCCTCCGCCCACGGCGACATGGTCGTCGTGACGTTCAACTACCGTCTGGGCGCGCTGGGCTGGGGCCTGCACCGGGATCTGGTGGACGGGCAGACCGGCGGATACTCCAACTGGGGCCTCCAGGACCAGGTGGCGCTGGTGCGGTGGGTGCGGCGCAACGCCGCGGCCTTCGGCGGCGACCCGGACAACATCACGCTCGTCGGCACCTCCGCGGGCGGCTCCTCGACCTGGCAGCTCGGTCTCCTTCCGGAGCTGCGCGGCATCATCAAGCGGATCGTCCCGATCAGCGTCAAGCACGTCTGGGAGCCGGCGAGTTCGATGAGCCCGGAGGACTCCCACCGGGTCTTCGAGCTGGTCGCCCGCAAGCTGGGCACCACCGTGCGGGGCCTGCGCGCGGTGCCGGCCGACCGACTGAAGGACACCTGGGAGAAGATCTTCTCCGGCAGCCCCACGGACCGCGAGATATCCACCTGGCGCGAATACCAGGGCCCGGTCGTCGACGGCCGGTGGATGCTCGGCCACGACTACGAACTGCCCACCCCGGACCTGCCGACGCTGTCGATCTACGGCCGCACCGAGGGCACCTTCTTCACCACCGGACCCGGCTATCCCTTCCCCGGCCCGCACCCCACCGACGACGAGAGCCTGCGGACGGCGGTCCGGGCCGTGCTCCACAAGGGCGCGGTCCACGTCGCCGACACCGAGGTCGACGCGGCCATCTCGGCGTACCGCAGGGCCGCCTCCATCGACGGGCTGCCCCAGGACCCGGTCTCGATCTGGGGGGCGATCTGGGGCGACAGCCTCTTCCGCTTCCAGATCACCCGGCTCGCCGAGCGCCAGGCCCGGGAACGGCCCACCGTCCCCAGCTATCTGATGGAGTTCGCCCACCCGGTGGCGCCGCCGCTGACCGGCACCCCGCACGAGGCCACCTCCAAGTTCCTGTTCGGCACGTACGGTTCCGCGGTCAACGCCCCGCAGTACGGCGACGGGCCGCTGGAGCGCCTGGTCTCGGACACCTTCATCGACCTGATCTCCTCCTTCGCCCGCGGCGGGGCACCGAGCAGCCCGAACGCGCCGACCGTCCCGGTGTTCTCGCCGGACCGGCCCAGCACGCTGCTCCTGGGCGGCGCGCGGGTGGCCGAGATCGGCGAGCGCTCCGCGCCGCGCCAGCTCGCCCACTGGGACACCGCGGGCTGGGTCCCGGTCCCCGCGCCGGCCCGCCCCGCCCGCACCTGACTCCGTACACCCCGCTCACCGTTTTTCGAGGAAAGGACCTGAGGCGCCATGTGCGGACTCACCGGCTGGGTCGCCTACGACCGCGATCTGACGCTCGGCGGCGACACCACCGAGGCCATGACCCGGACCCTGGAGTGCCGGGGCCCGGACGACGGCGGCATCTGGCTCTCGCGCCACGCCGCCCTGGGGCACCGCCGTCTCTCCATCATCGACCTGGAGAACGGCCGGCAGCCCATGCACGCCGTCCCCGGCGACGACAGCCGGCCCGTCCTCATCTACACCGGTGAGGTCTACAACTTCCGCGAGCTGAGGGACGAACTGGCCGGGCTCGGGCACGAGTTCCGCACCTCGTCGGACACCGAGGTCGTGCTGCGCGCCTATCTGGAGTGGGGCGAGGAGTTCGCCGAGCGCCTCAACGGCATGTACGCGCTGGCCATCTGGGACCCGCGTACGGAGGAACTCCTCCTGGTCCGCGACCGGATGGGCGTCAAGCCGCTCTACTACTACCCGACCGCCGACGGCGTCCTCTTCGGCTCCGAGCCGAAGGCGATCCTCGCCCACCCCGACGCCGAGGCCGTGGTCGACGCCGAGGGCCTGGCGGAGATCTTCGCCATCATCAACACCCCCGGCCACGCCGTCTTCAAGGGCATGCACGAGGTCGTCCCGGGCACCGTCGTCCGCTTCTCCCGGACGGGCACGACCACCCGCACCTACTGGACGCTCCAGGCCCGTCAGCACACCGACGACCTGGACGCCACCATCGCGAAGGTCCGCGAGCTGCTCGAGGACATCATCGAGCGCCAGCTGATCGCCGATGTGAAGGTCGGCACGCTGCTCTCCGGCGGCCTGGACTCCAGCGCGGTGACCGCGATCGCCGCGAAGGTGCTGCGCGACCAGGGCTCCGACGAGAAGATCACCGCCTTCTCGATCGACTTCAAGGACCACGGCAAGACCTTCCGCGACAACGGCATCTGGATGGACCCGGACACTCCGTACGCCGTCGACGTGGCCGAGCAGTCCGGCGCCGAGCACGTCATCGTCGAGCTGGAGAACCACGACATCCTCGACGAGGGCGTCCGGTCCGCGGTGCTGCGCGCGCAGGACCTGCCGGTCTCCACCGGCGACATGGAGCACTCCCTCTACCACCTGTGCAAGGCGCTCAAGGAGCGCGTCACGGTGGCGCTCTCGGGTGAGGCGGCCGACGAGATCTTCGGCGGCTACAACTGGTTCTTCGACGAGGAGGCCGTCAACGGCGACACCTTCCCGTGGTACGACGCCTGGCGGCGGCTCGGCGGCCTGGACACGATCAAGGAGATCGGTCTCTGGGACCGGCTCTCCCTGGAGGAGTACGTCAAGCGGCGGTACACCGAGTCCCTGGAGGCGGTGCCGCGGCTCGCCGGCGACTCCCGGCACGAGGAGCGGATGAAGGAGCTGACCTGGCTCAACATCACGCACTGGGAGAAGTTCCTGCTGGACCGCAAGGACCGGATCTCGATGTCCACCAGCCTGGAGGTCCGCGTCCCGTTCACCGACCACCGGCTCGTCGAGTACGTCTACAACGTGCCGTGGGAGATGAAGAACTTCGACGGCCGGGAGAAGAGCCTGCTGCGCGCGGCCGCCGCGCACGTGCTGCCCCAGTCGGTGCTGGAGCGCAAGAAGAGCCCGTACCCGTCCACGCAGGACGTCGAGTACGTCACCGCGCTGCGCGCCAAGGTCGAGGCGCTGCTCGCCGACGGCTCGCCGGTGCTCCGGCTCGTCCCGCGCGAGGGGATCCAGAAGCTCCTGGACAAGCCGCTGGAGGAGTACGCGGCGCTCGGCGGGCTCTGGGGCACCCGGGCGGTGATGGAGCGGCTGGTCGAGTTCAACGCCTGGGCGCTCGCCTATGAGGTCCGCATCCAGCTCTGACCCGCGCTCTCGCCCTGCTGCGGCGTCGTGTTCGGCCTCCCGGCCGGATGCGGCGCCGCGGCCGCATGTGTACGCCTCGCACCACCGGCGCCACCCGTTCCAACCGCATCACAGCTGGGAGCTGGTCACCATGACCAACACTAGTCGTCACCGTGCCGCCCGCCGGTCGGCCCTCTCGCCGCGCGCCCGCACCGTCGTCCTGGAGTTCCTGATCACGGCCGGGATCCTGTTCCTGATCGTCACCACGGCCCGGTGGATCTTCGCCCCGGACGCGCCGCTCGGCTCCGTACTGCGGGGACGTGCGGCCTTCGTCGCGCTCGGGATCTTCTTCGGCGTCGTCAACACGGCGATCATCCACTACTCGATGAGCCGCAAGACGGCCGGGCACATGAACCCGTCGGTGAGCATCGGGCTCTGGCTGCTGCGCGTCTTCCCGGGCCGGGACGTGCTGCCGTTCTGCGTCGCGCAGATGACCGGCGCGGTGGCCGGGGTGGGGCTCGCCCGTCTGGTGTGGGGGGCCGACGTCGGGCTGCCGCAGGTCGGCTGGGCGGCCGTCGCGCCGCAGCCCGACTGGGGGTTCTGGGGCGTCCTGACCGCCGAGACGGTGGGGCAGCTGATCTGCATGACCCTGGTCGCCGCGCTGCTGATACGGCCCCGGTGGGAGTGGCTGATACCGGGGGTCGTCGGGCTGTGCATCACCGGCTTCATCATGATCCTCGGACCCATGTCGGGTGGTTCGGTCAATCCGGCGCGGCAGTTCGGGCCGGCGCTGTGGGCCGGGAACTACGGCTTTCTGACCGCCTATCTGATCGGTCCGGTGCTGGGCGCGGCGCTCGCGGCCGGGCTCGCGGCGGCGCTCAGGCCGCCCCTCGCCCCGCCGACCGTCGCCGATGTCCTCCCCGTGGACATCGGCATTCCCGCCGCCCCCGTGCCGCCGCCTCCCTTCCCGCCGCCGGTGGCCGCACCGGCCGCCGCCGAGGGGACGGTGTGTCCCGACACGATCCCGCCGGAGTTCCTGTGGGACGACCCGCACCGCATCTGACCGAGACCCGAGAGCCCGACCGATCCAGGAAGACGGAGAGAACCATGTGGGGAACGTACGGACTGCCCGTGGCGGTGGAGACCGACCCGGAGTGGCAGACCGACCTGCTCGACCTCGACGCGTATCTCGCGCGGATCGGCTTCACCGGGCCGCGCACGCCCACCGCCGACACGCTGCACCGGGTGCTGCGCGGGCACATGTCCGCGATCGCGTTCGAGAACCTCGACATCGCGCTCGGCCGCCCGGTCTCCCTGGACCTCGGCCGGATCCAGGACAAGCTGGTCCGGGCGGGACGCGGCGGCTACTGCTACGAGAACAACCTCCTGCTCGCCGCGGCGCTCGACCGGCTCGGCTTCCCGGTGACCCGGCTCCTCGCCCGCATCCGGCAGGGGGAGACCCGGCGCCGGTTCCGTACGCACACGGTGCTGCTGGTCCGGGCCGACGACCGGGTCTGGCTGGCCGACGCCGGATACGGCTACAGCGGGCTGATGGAGGCGCTGCCGCTGGAGGACGGGGCGACCTCGACGGTCGCCGACTGGACGTGGCGGCTGGCGGCGGAGGGTCCGGACTGGGTGGTCCGCATCCCGGAGGGCGACGGCTGGTTCGACATGTACAGCTTCCGGCAGGAACCGCAGTTCCGGATCGACTTCGAGGCCGCTCACTACCTCTCCTCCACCCGGCCCGGCTCGCCGTTCGTGGGTCAGCTCGTCGCCCAGAAGGAGACCGAGAAGGAGCGCCGGCTGCTGCGGGACAAGACGCTGGAGCTCCGGTACGCCGACGGGCGGGTGGAGCAGCGTGAGCTGAGCGCGGCCGAGACGGTGTGCGCGCTGGACGAATTGTTCGGGATCGAACTGACCGACGAGGACGAGCGGCTTCTGCTGCGGTTCTTCGCCGGAAAGTGACATCCAGGGGTGGGACTTGACGGACTTTCCCCGGGCCCGTGGATCGCCGCCGTAACGTTCGGAGAAGGTCGCGAACGGGCCCTTCCGTTCAGCCGGTGCCCGTCATTCCGAAGTCAAGGAGCAGGTCTGTCATGACCAACGTCGCAGTCATCTACTACTCGTCCACCGGCAACGTCCACGCGCTGGCCACCGCCGCCGCGAACGCCGCGGAGAAGGCCGGTGCGGAGGTGCGGCTGCGCAAGGTGGCGGAGCTGGCCCCGCAGTCGGTGATCGAGACGAAGCAGGAGTGGGCCGACCACGTCGAGGCCACCCGCGACATCGAGGTCGCCTCGCCGGAGGACCTGGAGTGGGCCGACGTCGTGCTGATCGGCACGCCGACCCGCTTCGGTCTGCCCGCCGCCCAGGTCAAGCAGTTCATCGACACCACCGGTGGCCTGTGGGCGCAGGGCAAGCTGGTCAACAAGGTCGCCTCGGCGTTCACCTCGACGTCGACCGCGCACGGCGGCCAGGAGTCGACGCTGCTGGCGCTGAACAACACCTTCTACCACTGGGGTGCGGTCATCGTGGCGCCCGGCTACGCCGACCCGGTGCAGTTCGCCCCCGCCAACGGCAACCCGTACGGCACGAGCAGCGTCTCGGCGAACGAGGCGAACAACGTGGCGGGCGAGAACCTGGCCGCGATCGAGTTCCAGACCCGTCGCGCCGTCGAGATCGCCACCGCCCTGAAGAAGGGCTTTGCCGCCGTCTGACGGCCGCGGACACACGTGAAGGGGCGGGACGCTTCGGGCGTCCCGCCCCTTCGGCGACTTCGCGAGTCGCCGTGATGGCGCGTCATGTCGGCCGGATCCTTCGGCCTTGGAGTGCCCTGGCCACGGAGTTCCACGGCCCGGACGGCGTCCGGTCTCAGCCGAACGCTCCGGCGGTCAGGAGGCGGGGCCGGGCGGAGGTCTGTCGGCCGAAGGCCGGCCGGGCCACGTCGCGGACGGTCAGGATCGAGCGCTGGAGCCTGCGCAGCCGCGCGGACGGCTCCATGCCGGTCTCCTTCTTCAATCCGTTGCGGAGCCGCTGGTAGACCTCCAGTGCCTCGTCCTGGCGGCCGCAGCGCAGCAGGGCGACCATGAACTGCCCGTGCAGCGGCTCGTTGGTGCGGTACTGCGCGACGAGTTCGGACAGGTCGGAGATCATCTCGAAGTGGCGGCCGAGCCGGAGCTGCGCCTCGACCCACTGGTCGAGGGCGCTCAGCCGGGAGGCCTCCAGGCGCTCGATCTCGGTGCGCAGATGGGGTCCGGCCGCGACTCCCGCGTACGGTTCGCCGCGCCACAGGGCGAGCGCGTCGCCGAGGCGGCGCGCCGCGCGCTGGAGGTCACCGGCCTCCATGGCGCGGTAGCCGGCGCCGGCCGCCCGCTCGAACTGCCAGGCGTCGTTGGAGCCGCCGCCCGTGTCGAGGCGGTAGCCGCCGGGCAGCGAGACGAGGACCGACTCGGCGGTCCGCCGTTCCAGCCAGGCGGTGCCGGTGGCCGGCGGTTCGGCGCTGGGCAGCGCGGTCGTGATCAGAGCCCGCAGATCGATGATGTGGGACTGGAGTTCGACACGTGCGCCGCGCGGCGCCCCGGACGGCCAGAGCTCCTCCATCAGGACGGTCACGGGTACGACCTGGTCGGCCTTGGCCGCCAGCAGTGCGAGCAGCTGCCTCGGTGCGGCAGCCGTCGGAGTGATCGACACCCCGTTCTCGCGTACTGACAGTCCCCCCAGGATCCGGACGTCCACTTTGCCCCCTCAGTGTCTGTGCGCGGCTAAGGCCCTGGACGATTAGAAAAGAGACCGGGAGGCATGTCAATAAGAAACCGCGGGGTACGGAAACTCGGACTCGACGTTCCGCCAGGTTTGCCCCGGTTCACAGGGGTCTGACGACATCAAGAATCCGTGAACGAGAGAAGAAAACGTACCCGCGCGTCCAAGATCTGGACTCACGGGTACGCTTTCCGTCATTGATTCGTGACGACCAGGAGATGGCGGGTTCGTGTCATCCTCAGAAAACCAGCGCAGGGGTATGGTTTCAAACCATACAAATGTCATGCGGGGTTCACGGAGCGTGACACCCGGGCGTCGGGTCTAGGACGTGCTTCGAAAGTAGCGTCGTCCGCCCGCAGGGCGGGGCCGGGGGCGTCTGGTGCGTGCGATCGCAGGCGGAGGGTGGGGGCACCTCCCGCGCCGCCAGGCGCAGGGGGAGAGAGCGCAGCGGGCTGCGCCGACGACCGACAACGCAGCGTGGGGGCACCTCCCGTGCCCGAAGGGCTACGGGGGAGTACGTGCCAGGCGTTCCCGGCCAGACGGGACTTTCGAAACACGCCCTAGCCCGCCGCCGCCTCCGCGGCGCGCAGCGCGCGGGCGCCCCGGCCGGGCTCCATGTCGAGCATCGCGAGGACGGCGGGCACGGCGATGCTGGGCAGCACGTGGCGGTAGAGCGCCGAGGCCCAGCGGTCCATCTCGGACCGGTTGCTGCCCAGGGCCTGGGTCATCAGGTTCAGTCCGGCGTAGGAGCCCACGACGAGCGGGGCCACCTCCTCCGGGTCGGCGTGCGGCAGCAGTTCACCGCGCCGCTTGGCCTCGTCGAGGACCTTGAGGTTGAGGTCGGTCCACTCGCGGTAGGGCCCGCTGCGGTTGAGCTCGTGCCCGCCCTGGTCGAGGGTGAGGCGCACGCTCCCGCGCAGCAGGCCGTCGTGGGTCAGCCGGTGGGCGAACACCATGCCGATGTCGACGAACTCCTGCAGCTTGGACACTTGCGGCATGGGCATCGGCGCCGTCGACACCTGGGCGTCGATGACGGCGTGCGCGAGGTCTTCCTTGGAGTCGAAGTGGAAGTACAGCGCACCCTTGGTGACCTGGGCGAGCTGCAGGATGTCGGAGAGTTTCGCGGCTTCGTAACCACGCTCGTCGAAGACGGTGGCGGCCGCTTCCAAGATCGCCTGGCGCGTCCGAATCGCGCGATCCTGCTTCGCCATCGGGGTTCACGTCCCTCTCATAGCCCGAAGCCCCTCGGGGCGCTCGCGCTCGCTCCGTGCCTGCTCGCACTTCACAGTTGAAAACAGCAAGTATGGACGGATACGTGCAGGGGGCACAAGCCGTCCCGCACGTGCCGTCCGGCCGCTCGCGGAGCCCGTCAGAGCACGGGTCGTCATGGCGGTCACACCATCGTGAAGCCGCCGTCCACCGGCATGGTGACGCCGGTGACGAACGACGCTCGGCCGCTGCAGAGCCAGGCCGCCGCCTCGGCGATCTCCTCGGGCTCGGCGGTACGGGGCTGGGGCGTGGCGGCGTGCAGGGCGGCCTCGACCCCGGGGACCGCGTCGAACCAGGCGCTGACCACTTCGGTACGGGTCGTCCCGGGGGCCACCGCGTTGACGCGGATGCCCTGGGCGGCGTACTCGGCGGCGGCCGCCTTGGTCAGTCCGATGACGGCGTGCTTGGCGGCGACGTAGGGGGCGGCGACCGGGGTGGCGAGCAGACCGCCGACGCTGCTGTTGTTGACGATCGCGCCGCCTCCGGTGGGCAGCATGGCCGCTATCTCGTCCCGCAGGCAGTTCCAGGTGCCGCGGACGTTGACGTCCATGATGCTGTCGTAGAGGTCGTCGTCCATCTCGTGCAGGGGCTCTCGCGGGGTGCCCCAACCGGCGTTGTTGAAGGCGAGGTCGAGCCGGCCGAAGGTCCGGACGGCGTGTGCCACGGCGGCCCGGGTGTCCTCGCGTCGGGTGATGTCGGTGACCACGTACTCGGCCTCGAAGCCCTGTTCGCGCAGGTCGGCGACCACGGTCTTGAGCTTGTCCTCGCGGCGGGCGGCGAGGACGACCCGGGCGCCCTCCCGGGCGAAGACCCGGGCGGCGGCCGCTCCGATTCCGCTGCTCGCTCCGGTGATCAGGGCGACCTTGTCGGTCAGCAGGCGATGGTCGGTGGTCATGGGACTGTCGTCTCCCTCGGCAGGTGGACGGCCGGTGGCCGGCGGCGGGACGTCGGACCCGCCGTCGGCTTCATGCCGGCCCTCCAGGTGGCTTCGTGTACATACGCCACGGAGGCCTCAGCGGTTCCGTGGGCGACCGGTGGCGGCCTCGTCGTCGAGGGTCCGCAGCAGGGGCTCGTCGATCTCGTCGAGCGAGCGCACCAGGTGCCGGACGCCCGCGGCGCGCATCAGTTCGCCCTGGAAACCGTACGCGAAGTCGCCGGGGTGGCCGATGAAGGGGATGCCCAGCTCCTGGGCGGCCTCGGCGACGCGCGCGACGTCGTCGATGAACAGGGCCTGGTCGTGGCGGAGACCGAAGATCTCCGTGGTGATCTCGTGCAGGCCGGGGCGGAAGTCGTTGGTGCAGACGTAGCCGGGGCCGTCGAACAGGTGCGCCCACTCCCCCAGATGGCGGTCGAAGTGGCTCTTGTCCAGTCCGCCGTAACAGACCGTCCGCAGGCCCAGGCCGCGCAGCCGCAGCAGCAGCTCGACCGCGCCGTCGAGCAACCGCAGCGGATCCTCGGCCAGATGGCGGGCGCGTTCCTCGAAGTAGGCGGTCAGGACCGCCTCGGGGCTCGCGTCGAGCCCGGCGGCGGCGCCGAGGGCCTTGGCCGCGACGAGCTGGGGCTGGGAGAAGACCTCCCGCTCGACCGTCGCGTCGTAGCGCCCGCCGCGGCTGGTGACGAAGTGGTGGATGACCGGGCTGAACGTGTCGTTGAGCAGGACGCCGTCGATGTTGACGGCCGCGAGGCGTATCTGACGCAGAGGTTCCACGGTGGTCTCCCAGGGACAGCCGATCGGCGAGCCGGTCTTACCGGGGCGAATCGCTCGGATCGTGACGCACCCACTCGAACCGGCGTCTCGGGGGCCCGAGAAACAAACCTGGCGGTACAGATTTCCGGCAGCCTGGAAGATACCCGAAGCAACCTCCTTCGTGAACCCTGGGGTCTCACGAACCGGACATCCGCCGTGCTGACAGGCGCCGTTGGGCATATGACCGCCTCACGGGGCCCAGCGCGACCCGCGGCCGTTTTTCGTACCGGTCGCGCACCGACCTGACAGAACCGTACTCGGACGCTTGTCAAACAGACCCATGAGTTCGTACTTTCCGCCTGCTGATTGTCCGAATCTTCTTAGTAGGCCCCTAGTTGAGGGATCTCATGCTGCAGACGCCCGCTCCGAGCGACATCGTGGACACCGAACACCTCTCCCGGCTCACCACGACGGCTCCCCGCGAGTACGTCCACCGGGCCGCGCTCGCCGAGGTCTTCCTGACCGCCGAATGGTCCCGTACGGACGAGGCACACTTCACCCTGAGCGCCCAATGGCCACGTACCCACGCCTTCTTCGCCCCGCTCGGGCGTACGCACTACGACCCGATGATGGCCGCCGAAACGATCCGGCAGGTCGGCGCGCTGCTCGCCCACGCCGGGTTCGGCGTCCCCCTCGGCCACCAGTTCCTCATGTGGGAGCTCAACTACCGCGTCGTGCCCGGCGCGTTGAGCGTGGGCGAGACACCCGCCGACCTGCGCCTCGACGTGTACTGCTCCGACATACGCCGACGCGGCGGACGCCTGACCGGGCTCGCCTACGAGGTCGTCATCAGCGAGAACGGCCGCACGCTGGCCACCGGCGACGCCCGCTACACCTGCACCAGCCCCGAGGTCTACCGCCGGCTGCGCGCCGACCGGCTCGACGCGCCGCCCACCGCCTCCGCGCCGCCCACCGCACCCGTGGAACCGCGCACGGTCGGCCGCGTCGACGACTTCGACGTGGTGCTCACCCCGGCCGGCCGGCCCGACCGCTGGCGGCTGCGGGTCGACACCCGCCACCCCGTCCTCTTCGACCACCCCGGCGACCACATCCCCGGCATGGTCCTCCTGGAGGCGGCCCGCCAGGCGGTGCACTCGCTCGCCCCCGAGGGGCAGGTGGTGATGCCGACCGCGATGGACTCCACCTTCCACCGGTACGCGGAGTTCGGCAGCCCCTGCGTGATCGGGACCGAGCCGGCCGTGAACTACCCGGGCAGCAGCGAGCGTCTGGTCCGGGTCATCGGGCGCCAGGACGGCGAACTCCTCTTCACCGCGATCACCGCGGTCACCGCCCTGCCCACCCGGAACTGAGCCCTCCGGGCACCGACGGGTGCGGGCCCGGCGGCCCGGGTCAGGCGACCGCCGCGGCGGTCAGCAGCCCGAACGCCGCGGTGATCAGCACCGTACGGATCAGATGGAAGCCGTTCCACCGCTTCTCGAAGGCCGCCCGGACGGTCGTCGGCGACTCGCCGGTGCTCTCCGAGGCGGCCAGCGCGGTGTTGAGCGGGATGTTGCCGCCGATCGTGACCAGGTGGTTGAGGACGGCGCAGACGAGCCCGGCCAGGACCAGCCACGTCCCCGTCCGCGTCCGCCCCTCCTCGGGGACGAGGAAGGCGGCGACCGGGAAGGCCACGACCCCGAGGAACACCACCAGGAACACCGGCTTGGGAACGTACTCGTTGATCCGGCGCATGGCGTCGACGAACGCGGCGTCGTCCAGCCGGGCCAGGGCCGGCATGATCCCGGTGCGGAAGATCAGCATGAAACCGGCGTAGAGCCCGGTCGAGGCGACGGCGAGAGCGAGCAGCAGGGTGGCCATGGGCCCCATCATGGGGGCACGCACGGCCCGCCCGCAGCACCTGTGGATCAACCGCTGTACGGATCCCCGGATTCCGCTCCCGCCCCCGGATCCGCGTCCGTACGGACGCGGGCCGCCCCGAGGCGGTCCGCCCGCCGGATCGACTCCGTCAGCTCACGGACCACCTTCGAGTCCCCCCGCTCGGCGATCCCGCCCGCGTGCTCCGCGAGCCGGGAGAGCGGCGGCGCGCCCGGCAGGTCGCCGCCGCGCAGCGCATCGGCGAAGTACGCGGCCACGGCCGTCAGCTGCAGGCTGTCGTGCCCCCGCGCCCAGACGGAAGGGACGAGCGCGCCCGTCGCCATCGCGCCGGACCGCTCCCGCGGGGCACGGGTCGCCGGATCGAGCCACCGGACCGTCGCCGTCGCCAGCCGACCGGACCGGCCGGGCCGCGTCTCGACCGCGTACAGCGCCGTGACGGTGTGCCCCGCGCCCACCTCGCCGCCGTCCACCCGGTCGTTCCTGAAGTCCTCGTCGGCGACCTCCCGGTTCTCGTACCCGATCAGCCGGAACCGCTCCACGGTCGCCGGATCGAAGGCGACCTGCGCCTTGGCGTCCCGCGCGCGCAGCTCGACGTGGCCGGGGAGCTGCTCCACGAAGACCTTGCGGGCCTGCTCGCGGGTGGAGACGTACGTGGTGTGGCCGTCGCCCTTGTCGGCGAGCCGCTCCATGAACGCGTCGCCGTAGTCGCTGCCGACCCCGACCCCGAAGAGGGTGATCCCGTGGCTGCGGCGCTCGGCGTCGATCCGGCTCAGGATCGACTCCGCCTCCGTGTCACCGGTGTTGGCGAGGGCGTCGGAGAGCAGCACCACCCGGTTGGTGGCGCCCGCGCGGCGGCCCTCGACGGCGACGTCGTACCCCGTGCGCACCCCGGCCTCGACGTTGGTGGAGGAGGAGGTCGCCAGCTCGGCCACCGCGCTGCGGATCCGCTCCCGGGCGCCGCCCACCCGGGTCATCCGCAGCCGGGTCTCCGCCCGGTCGCTGAAGGTGACCAGGGCGACCGAGTCGTCGTCGCGCAGCTCGTCGGTGAGGAGCCCCAGGGACTCCTTGACCAGGTCGAGCCGGCCGGGCTCGGCCATGGAGCCGGAGACGTCGACGACGAAGGTGAGGGCGGCGGGCGGGCGTTCGCCCCGGCGGTCGGCGGTGCGGGTCGCGAGGCCGACCCGGACGAGCGACCACCCCTCGGCGCCGGTCCGCCCGCCGTCGACGGTCACGCTGAACCCGTCGTCCTTCGGCCGGGGGTAGTCGGGCCGGAAGCTGTTGACGAACTCCTCCGGCCGTACGGTCGCCGGGTCGGGCAGCCTCCCCTCGGACAGGGTGCGGCGGGCGTATCCGTACGAGGCGGTGTCCACGTCCAGCGCGAAGGTGGAGAGCCAGTCGGCGGCGGGCGGCCGCGACCGCTGCTCCCCTTCGGCCGCCCCTTCCCCCGGGGGCGCGGGGGCGTCGGGCGCGGCCGGTGAGCGCCGCCCGTCCGGGGCGACCGGCGCCCGTTCACCCCCGCTCCGGTCGGCCGTGGCCTCGCCGCCCGACCCGCCCGCGCACCCGGTCACCCACAGTCCGGCGGCCAGGATCCCGGCCGCGAGCCGCACCCGTCGTCGTCGCTGCATGTCATCTCCCCCTCATGACTCGGCACTTGTGTATGGGACGTCCGCGGAGCACGGAAGGAGCAGACGGGAGGGTTGCGGAAGGATCTCGATGCGGCAACGGCGAGCGGTGTGGACGGCCATGGCATGGAGTCGCCATCCTTTTCAACAGGGGTTGTCACCGTGTGCAGTCACATGCGTACATGGAGTGGCACACCGATCGGGCGGGGGTGGTGAGCGGTGTCAGAGACTGCGGGCTCCGTGATGCTCGCCCGGTCGGCCATGGACCGGGCCGCGCCCGAGGCGCAGCGGCCGCCGGGACGCCCGGTGCGCGGGACGCGCCGGATCAGCGCCGCCCTGGCCGGCCTCACGGCGTCGGTGCGGCACGAGCTGCTCACCTTCGACGACCCGGCCGCCTCCGCGGGCCGAGCGATCCCCGAGGCGTTCCTGGAGTTGGCGGCAGCGTGCATGCGGACCGCGGCGGAGCAGGCCCGCGAGGTCAGACGGATCGTGCCCCGGCACGCCCTGGCGCTGGTCGCGGGAATGGTCGATACGCCCGGCCAGGCGCGGATGACGGACACGATCCCCTTCAAGATGATCGTCGTCGACCGCACGGTCGCGGCCGTCCCCCTGGATCTGGAGCTGCTCCACAACGGCCTGCTCCTGATCCGGGACCCGGTCGTCGTCCAGGCCCTGGTCCGCGCCCATCACGTCAGTTGGGACCTGGGCGAGGAGCTGGTCGGGGCGACGGCCCCCTCGCGCGAGCTGACCCCCCAGCTCCGTCCGGTCCTGGAGGCCCTCCTCTCCGGGCTGACGGACGAGGCCGCCGCCGCCCGCCTCGGCATGTCCCCGCGCACGTACAGCCGCCGGGTGGGCGAGCTGATGCACGCCCTCGGCACGACGAGCCGCTTCCGCGCGGGCGCGGAAGCGGCTCGAAGAGGCTGGCTGTGACCGGCCGCCGGACAGGGCCCGGCCATGGCCCGGGGCACTCCCTAGGACACGATGTCCTTGCGGGAGAAGCCCCGGAAGGCCAGGGCGAAGAGGATCAGCGCGTAGGTCACCGAGATCGACGCTCCCTTCGCCATGCCGGCCCACTCCAGCTGGGGCTGGAGGGCGTCCGCCCAGGCGAACTGCCAGTGCGCCGGCAGGAAGTCGCGCCAGGAGCCGAGCGCCGTCACCGCGTCCAGGACGTTGCCGACGATCGTCAGGCCCACCGCGCCGCCGACCGCGCCCAGCGGGGCGTCGGTGCGGGTGGAGAGCCAGAACGCCAGACCGGCCGTCACGAGCTGGGAGACGAAGATGAACGCCACGGCGAGCGCGAGCCGGGGCAGGGTCTCGGCGGCCGGCAGGGTCCCGCCCGTGGGCAGCCGCAGCGGGCCCCAGCCGTAGGCGACCGTCCCCGCGACCAGGGCGACCAGCGGCAGCAGGACCATCGCCGCCGCGCTGAAGCCCAGGGCCACCGCCAGCTTGGACCACAGCAGCCGGGCCCGGGGCACGGGCGCGGCCAGGAGGTAGCGCAGCGAGGACCAGCCGGCCTCGGAGGCCACGGTGTCCCCGCAGAACAGCGCCACGGGAATGACGAGGAGGAAGCCCGCCGAGACGAAGAGGCAGGTCGCCGCGAAGTTCGCGGCGGACGCCGTCGCCGTGTCCATCAGCGTGATGCGGCCGTTGCCGTTGCCGTCCGGGGTGCCGCCGATCGCGAAGGCGACGATCAGCACGAACGGCAGGGCGGCGAGCACCGCGCCCATGACCAGGGTGCGGCGCCGCTTCAGCTGCCGTACGGCCTCGACGCGCAGGGGCAGGGTGTGCGAGGCCCGGTAGCCGGGAGCGGTCTCCACCGGTTCCGCGATCGCGCTCATGCGGATCCTCCTCCGATCAGGGTCAGGAACGCGTCCTCGAGGCGCCGGTGCGGTCCCACACCAGTCACGGGCACGTCGTGCCGCACGAGTTCGCCGATCAGCTCGGTGGCGGTGGCGCCGTCGAGCGCGACGAGCAGTCCGTCGTCCGCCCGTACCACCGACGCGATCCCCGACAGGGCGGCGATCTTGTCGACGAGGGGCGCGTCGACGGGCCCGCCGAGGGTCACCAGCAGGGTGTCCCCTGCGCCGGTGATCTCGGCGACCGGCCCGGCCTGGACCAGTCGGCCGCGGTCCATGACCACGAGGTGGGTGCAGGACTGTTCGACCTCCGACAGGAGGTGGCTGGAGACGATGACGGTCCGGCCTCCGGCGGCGTACCGGATCATCACGTCCCGCATCTCGCGGATCTGCGGCGGGTCGAGGCCGTTGGTCGGCTCGTCCAGGATCAGCAGGTCCGGCAGCCCGAGCATGGCCTGGGCGATGGCGAGCCGCTGCCGCATGCCCTGCGAGTAGGTCCGGACGGCGCGGGAGAGCGCATCGCCGAGGCCGGCGATCCGCAGCGCCTCCTCCGTGTGCGCGTCCTCGGCGGGGCGGCCGGTGGCCTTCCAGTAGAGGTCGAGGTTGTCCCGGCCGGAGAGGTGGGGCAGGAAGCCGGCGCCCTCCACGAAGGCGCCGACCCGTGAGAGGACGGGGGCGCCGGGCCGGATGGCCTGCCCGAAGACGCGGATCTCGCCGTCGTCGGGGGTGATCAGGCCCATCAGCATGCGCAGGGTGGTGGTCTTCCCTGCGCCGTTGGGTCCGAGGAGCCCGAGGACCTGGCCCTGTTCGACCCGGAAGGAGAGGTCCTGCACGGCATAGCGGTCGGAGGACTTGGCGTACTTCTTCGTCAGTCCGGTGATCTGCAGCGGTACGGCGGCCAGGGCCGGGTCCGGGGCGGGCGCGGCGGTCCGACGGCGGGCGGTGAGCAGCAGGGCCGCGGCGACCGCGAGTCCGAGGAGCGGCAGCCCCCAGACCCACCAGGGCAGCCCGGCCGCCTGGGTGGCGACGGCGGGCGCGGTCGGCACGGTCAGTCCGCTCGCGACCGCGACCGTGTAGGTGGCGGGGGCGGCCGGGGAGGCGTAGCCGAGGTCGGTGGCCGCGACCACGAGCCGCAGCCGGTGCCCGGCCTCCACCTCGTGGTCGATCGCGGGCAGGGTCAGCGCCACGCTCCTGCCCTGGCGGGCGTCCTCCACCCGGACGGGGGCGACGAGCTGGGCGGGCAGCACCTGCTGCCGTCCGTCGGGCCCGACGTCGTACACCTTGCCGAAGAGGACGGCGGAGCCGTCGGCGCTGTCCGACGTCACCGTGACGCGGACGGTCGGCGAGCCGGTGATCCGCAGGGGCGCCGACCGCGGCTTCGTGTCGAAGGCGGCGAACTGGCCGGGGAAGTCGAGGGAGAGGCCGACGCCGAGGGAGGAGAGCTGGGACAGCCCGCCGCCGATGCCGGGGACGGCGGAGATGGCGGGCGGGTTGGCGCCGGCCGGGTTGTGGAAGGGCCGGGGGCGGTCGCCGTCCAGCGGCAGGGAGGTGGCGCCGGCCGAGAGCCCCGGGTAGGCGGCGGCGGTCGCTCCGCGCAGCAGCGCCTGCCCGTCGGTGGAGTCGACTCCTCCGGTGCGGCTGACCCGGAAGGCGGGGCCGGTGTCGGCGCCCTTGTCGTCCTTCAGGTGGCGGTCGAACCAGGTGGCGATCCGGGCCTCGACGCGGCCGGCCTCGCGGTTGCCGCCGTCGTGTCCGCCCGCGATCCAGTCGACGGCCACGGGGGCGCCGTTGGCGGTGATCGTCCTCGCCATCGCGTCGGCGTGGGAGAGCGGGAAGAGCGAGTCGGTCTGGCCCTGCACGATGAGGGCGGGCACCTTGATGCGGGCGCCGACGGCGGAGGGGCTGCGCGCCTCGAGGAGAGCGCGGGCTGCGGCGTCGGGCTTCCCGGCGACGGCGACGCGTTCGTAGAGGGCGCACAGCTCGGCGGTGAACCGGCCGCAGGCGGGGGGTGCGGCGGCGCGCGTGGCGGCGGCCGGGGCGGCGGGCTGCGCGCCTGCCGGCCGCTCGCCCTGCCGCTCACTCGGCTCGCCCTGCTCCTCGCCCTGCGGCCGGCCCTGCTGGAGGCCGCCCGGCTGGTTGCCCGACGAGAAGAAGATCCCGGCCCAGAGCTTCTTGAAGACCCCTTCGGGGAAGAGCGCGTCGGCGAGGTTCCAGTACGTGATCTGCGGGGCGATCGCGTCGACCCGCGGGTCGTGTCCGGCGGCGAGCAGGGCGATCGCGCCGCCGTAGGAGGCGCCGGTGACCCCGACGCGCGGGTCGCCGTCCTTGTCGAGCCGTACCTCCGGCCGCTTCGCGAGCCAGTCGACGAGTCGTCGGACGTCCTTGACCTCGTGGTCGGGGTCGTTGAGCCCGATCTGCCCGGTGGAGGCGCCGAATCCGCGCGCGGACCAGGTGAGGACGGCGTATCCGTCACGGGCCAGGGTCTCGGCCTGGGCGCGGACGTCGTCCTTGGAGCCGCCGAACCCGTGGCCGAGGAGGACGGCCGGCCGCCGCTCCGAGGGGGATCCGGCGGTGAAGTAGGAGGTGTCGATGCGTGCCCCGGGCACGTCGAGCACCTGGTCCGCGCGGTTCACGGGAGGTGGTTCGTCGCCGGCGACGGCGGTCACGGTGCCGGCCCCCGCGAGCAGGGCGAGGGCCGCGGTGACCGCGGCCCACCGGGGAAGTCGGAGCTTCATGTCTGTGAGCCTAGGCGGACCGGCCGGGGGGCACGGGCGTCCCCAGGCGGAATTCGTCGGCCTCCCCTGGTCGTACGCAGTACGGTCGCCGTACAGCAGGCGCGGTACGCGCGCCTCGGATCCGGGGGGGGCGGGCGTGGAGATCCGGCGGGCGACGACGGTGGCGGAGCACCTCTACGACGGTCCGCCGCGGCCGGAGTGGGCGGAGCGCTTCCTGGCCGCCCCGGGCCATCTGATGCTGATCGCGTACGCGGAGGACGGGTTCCCGGCGGGCCTGGTCTCCGGGATCGAGATGCTCCACCCGGACAAGGGCTCGGAGATGTGTCTGTACGAGCTGTCGGTGGACGAGGGGCACCGGCGGCGCGGCATCGGCCGGGCGCTGACCGAGGCGCTGGCGGCGGTGGCGCGGGAGCGGGGCTGTTACGACATGTGGGTGGGGGTCGACACGGACAACGTCCCGGCCCTCGCGACGTACCGCTCGGCGGGCGCGGCGGACGACGGCGTGTTCGCCATGCTGACGTGGGAGTTCGAGGCGAAGGGCCGGTGAGGCCCTACCCGCCGGTGGTGCTCTGAGCCGAAGGGGCCGTCGGGGGAACACGGCCGAGCGCCGTCGCCTCATCCCGGGGTGCCCTATGGCGAGTGAGCTGAAGGGGCCGTCGGGGGAACACGGCCGAGCGCGCGCAGCTCCCGAGGAACGAGGGAGCGAGCACGTACGGCTGTGTGAGTCCGGCTCATAGGCCCCGGAGGCGAACCGAGCCCTAAGAAAAACGCTCCGCGACGAGCTGTCCGATGAGCTCGGGGCCCATCGGGTAGGGACGCTCCTCGGGCAGCCTCGTCCTGGCGTCGTCGGTCCGGCCGTCGCGTACGAGCGCGTGGATCTCGTGCGCGAGCGGGGTGACGTCCCGTATGCCCACCGTCCACCGGTCCGCGTAGAGCCGCGCCGCCTCTCCGGTGAGCCCCAGCTGTAGGGAGCGGTACGACAGCGCCTGCAGGTGCGGGTCCCGTTCGGGGTCCCACTGGACCCGCGCCGGAGAACGCCGCAGCTCCTTCTTCCAGGCCGCGTGGTCGGCGTGGATCTTCCGGACGTAGTGCGACAGGCAGGCGTGGCGCAGCGCCCACTCGAAGCCCTCGCGGGTGATCTCGATGGCGAGGACCGTCTGCTGTCCCTCCTTCAGGCCCCAGCCGCAGCGGTACATCATCCACAGGAACGAGGGCTTGATCCAGGTCATCCGGTCCCGCTTCCACGCGGGCGGGAACCGGCCGTCGCGGGCCGCCGGGAGGCCGATGGACGGGCCGTAGGCCTGGTAGACGGTCACCGTCGTCGCGGTGTGCAGGGCGCGGATCTGGTACTTCGGCGGAACGACGGACATGGCCCCCAGGGTGCGCCGTCACGCGCCCCGGGGGCCACCGGTTTTCCGGGTCCGGCCGTGTCAGTGGTTGCGCGGGAAGCCCAGGTCGACGCCCGCGGGCGCGTCGGAGGGGTCCGGCCAGCGGGTGGTGACGACCTTGCCGCGGGTGTAGAAGTGGACGCCGTCGTTGCCGTAGACGTGGTGGTCGCCGAAGAGCGAGTCCTTCCAGCCGCCGAAGGAGTGGTAGCCGACCGGCACCGGGATGGGGACGTTCACGCCGACCATGCCCGCCTGGATCTCCAGCTGGAAGCGGCGGGCCGCGCCGCCGTCGCGGGTGAAGATCGCGGTGCCGTTGCCGAACGGCGAGGCGTTGATGAGGGCGACACCCTCCTCGTACGTCTCGGCGCGCAGCACGCACAGGACCGGGCCGAAGATCTCGTCCTGGTACGCCTTCGCCGTGGTGGGGACCTTGTCCAGGAGCGAGAGGCCGATCCAGTGGCCGTTCTCGTGCCCGTCGACGGTGTGGCCGGTGCCGTCGAGGACGACCTCGCAGCCCTCGGCGGCGGCGCCCGTCACGTAGGAGGCGACCTTGTCGCGGTGGACGGCCGTGATGAGCGGGCCCATCTCGGAGGTCGGGTCGTTGCCGGGGCCGATCTTGATCTTCTCGGCGCGCTCGCGGATCTTCTGGACCAGCTCGTCGCCGATCGCGCCCACCGCGACGACCGCGGAGATCGCCATGCAGCGCTCGCCCGCGGAGCCGTAGGCGGCGGAGACGGCCGCGTCGGCCGCCGCGTCCAGGTCGGCGTCGGGCAGCACCAGCATGTGGTTCTTCGCGCCGCCGAGCGCCTGGACGCGCTTGCCGTTGGCGGAGGCGGTGGTGTGGATGTGGCGGGCGATCGGCGTCGAGCCGACGAAGGAGACCGCCGACACGTCGGGGTGCTCCAGGAGCCGGTCCACCGCGGTCTTGTCGCCGTGGAGGACGTTGAAGACGCCCTCCGGCAGGCCCGCCTCGGCGAGCAGCTCGGCGATCTTCAGGGACGGGGAGGGGTCCTTCTCGCTCGGCTTGAGGATGAAGGTGTTGCCGCACGCGATGGCGATCGGGAACATCCACATCGGCACCATGGCCGGGAAGTTGAAGGGCGTGATGCCGGCGACGACACCGACCGGCTGGCGGATCGAGGCCACGTCGACCCGGTTCGACACCTGGGTGGACAGCTCGCCCTTGAGCTGGGTGGTGATGCCGCAGGCCAGGTCGACGATCTCCAGACCGCGGGCGACCTCGCCCAGCGCGTCGGAGTGGACCTTGCCGTGCTCGGCGACGATCAGCTCGGCGATCGCGTCGCGGTTGGCGTCGAGGAGCGCCCGGAACTTGAAGAGGATCGTGGTGCGCTGCGCCAGGGACGCCGTGCCCCACGTCTCGAACGCGGTCTTCGCGGCGGCGACGGCCGCGTCGACCTCCTCGACGGAGGCCAGGGCCACCTGCGTGGTCACGGCTCCGGTGGCCGGGTCGGTGACCGGGCCCCAGTTGCCCGACGTGCCCTCGACGGTCTTGCCACCGATCCAGTGGTTGACGGTCTTCGTCATGACGGAATGCTCCTTCTGGCTGTTACAGGTGGCGGCGTCGGGCGGTGACGTGCCGGTCGTACTCCTCCCGTGCCTTGACCGCCGACGAGCGGGTCGCGGTCTCGGCCACGGGAACATCCCACCACGCCTGGGCGGAGGGCGGGCCCGACACTGTGTCTGCCGTTTCGGTCTCGGTGTAGACACATGTGGGAACGGTCGACGCGCGGGCGTCGGCCAGGGCTTCTCGCAGGTCACGTACGGTGCGGGCGCGCAGCACCCGCATGCCGAGGGAGGCGGCGTTGGCCGCCAGGTCGACGGGGAGCGGGGCGCCGGTGAAGGTGCCGTCGGGGGCCCGGTGGCGGTAGGCGGTGCCGTACCCCTCGCCGCCGACGGCCGCCGAGAGCCCGCCGATGGAGGCGTAGCCGTGGTTCTGCAGGACGACCAGAGTGAGGGGCAGCCCTTCCTGTACGGCGGTGACGATTTCGGTGGGGTTCATCAGATACGTCCCGTCCCCGACCAGGGCCCAGACGGGCCGCTCGGGGGCGGCGAGCGCGACGCCGATCGCGGCCGGGATCTCGTAGCCCATGCAGGAGTAGCCGTACTCCAGGTGGTACTGGTCCGAGGAGCGGGCCCGCCACAGCTTGTGGAGATCGCCGGGGAGCGAGCCGGCGGCGTTGATCAGGATGTCGTCCTCGGTGACGAGGGTGTCGAGCACGCCGAGGACCTGGGCCTGCGTGGGCCGGGCGTCCTCGTCCGGCACGGCGTAGGCGGCGTCGACGCGTCGCTCCCACTCCGCCTTGGCCGGGGCCCAGGCCGGCGGGTGCCCGTCGAGGCGGTGGCCTTCGAGGGCTTCGGTGAGGGCCGTGAGGCCCTCGCGGGCGTCGGCGACGAGCGGCAGCCCGCCGAGTTTGTGGGCGTCGAACCCGGCGATGTTGAGGTTCACGAACCGTACGTCCGGCCGGGCGAAGAGGGTGGAGGAGGCGGTGGTGAAGTCGGTGTAGCGGGTGCCGACGCCGATGACGAGGTCGCTCTCCGCGGCGAGCGCGTCGGCGGTGGCGGTGCCCGTGTGGCCGATGCCCCCGACGTCGCAGACGTGGTCGTACGGCAGCGCGCCCTTGCCGGCCTGGGTGGAGGCGACCGGGATGCCGGCCCGTTCCGCGAAGGTGCGCAGCGCGCCCTCGGCGCGGCTGTGCTTCACCCCGCCGCCGGCGACGATCAGCGGCTTGGCGGCGCCCCTGATCGCCCACACCGCCGCGTCGAGCTCGCCCTCGTCGGGCCGCGGCCGGCGCACCCGCCAGATCCGCTCGGCGAAGAACTCCTCCGGCCAGTCGTACGCCTCCGCCTGCACGTCCTGCGGCAGCGCGAGCGTCACGGCCCCGGTCTCGACGGGGTCGGCGAGGACCCGGGCGGCGGCGAGCGCGGCCGGGATCAGCGCCTCGGGGCGGGTGATCCGGTCGAAGTACTTCGAGACCGGACGCAGGCAGTCGTTGACGGACACGTCCCCGGCGTAGGGGACTTCGAGCTGCTGGAGGACGGGGTCGGCGGGGCGTCCGGCGAAGACGTCGCCGGGCAGCAGCAGGACCGGCAGGTGGTTGACGGTGGCGAGGGCGGCGCCGGTGACGAGGTTGGTGGCGCCGGGGCCGATGGAGGTGGTCACGGCGTGCGCGGAGAGCCGGTTCGACTGCCGGGCGTAGCCGACGGCCGCGTGCACCATCGCCTGTTCGTTGCGCCCCTGGTGGTACGGCATGACGTCGGCGTACTCCAGCAGCGCCTGGCCGACCCCCGCGACGTTGCCGTGTCCGAAGATGCCCCAGGTCGCGGAGACCAACCGGCGCCGCACGCCGTCGCGTTCGGTGTACTGGGCGGCGAGGAAGCGCACCAGTGCCTGGGCGACGGTGAGCGTGCTCACGTGTATCCCTCCGTGTGGTCGGGATGGAAGCAGATCTTCCATTCGCGCTCGGGACCCGGCCCCGCCATGACGTTGAGGTAGTACATGTCGTGGCCGGGCTGGGCGATCGACGGGCCGTGCCAGCCGTCCGGTACCAGGACGGCGTCACCGCTGCCGACCTCGGCGAGGAGGTCGGCGCCGCCGGGGCGGGAGGGGGAGATCCGCTGGTAGCCGAGGCCGGCGCGCCGGATCTCGTAGTAGTAGATCTCCTCCAGCTCGGACTCCGCACCGGGGCGGTGCTCGTCGTGCTTGTGGGGCGGGTAGGAGGACCAGTTGCCGCCGGGGGTGATCACCTCGACGGCGATCAGCCGGTCGCAGGGGAAGACGCCGGCGGCGGCGAAGTTCCGCACCTGGCGGGCCTGGGAGCCGCTGCCGCGGGCCTCGACGGGAACCTCCGGCGCGGGGCCGTAGCGAGCGGGGAGTCGTCGCTCGCACTTCGCTCCTGCCAAAGCGAAGCGGCCTCCCGCACCGGAGGCGATCTGGGCCCGGGTGTCGCGGGGCACGTAGGCGAAGTCGGAGACTCCGTCGAAAACGCTCTCGCGGCCGTGCACCTCGAAGGTCTCGTCGTCGAGCCGCACCGTGCAGCCGCCGGACAGCGGGAGCACGATCCATTCGCCGTCCCCAGTGTCCAGCAGATGGCTCTCGCCGGGGCGGAGTTCGAGAACGCGCAGGGCGGAATACCGCCACCCGGCCCGCGCCGGACCGACATCGAGGGCGTAGGGCCCGCCCGAGGCGGTCCCGGCGGGCAGATGCAGGGAGTTCATGCTCCTGTGCCTACCCCTTCCGCGAGGAGACTCGCCGCCGTGCCGGTGGCTTCGGCCGCCTTTCCGTCCGGCGGGTGGAGGAGGAAGCGTCCGCCGACGAGGCCACGGACGGCCGGCAGGCATGGCACGGCAGCGGGTGCGGCCGGTCCGCCGGCCGGGGTGTCGTGGGGTGCGGCGGGTCCGGTGGCCCGGGGGGCATGAGGTGGGGCCGGTCCGCCGGCCGGGGTGTCGTGGGGTGCGGCGGGTGTCACGGGGTGCGCTTCGGGATCGAGCCGGTGCCGGCGGCGAGGGCCAGGGCGATCTCGTCGTCGTACGGCATCGCGGGCGAGCAGGCGAGCCGGCCGGCGACGATCGCGCCGGCGGCGTTGGCGTAGCGGATGACGCGGTCGAGGTCCCAGCCGGCCAGGAGGCCGTGGGCGAGGGCCCCGCCGAACGCGTCGCCGGCGCCGAGGCCGTTGACCACCTCGACCGGCAGCGGCTCCGCCTCCGCGCTCTCGCCGTCGGCGGTCAGCGCGAGGACGCCCTTGGGCCCCTGTTTGACGACGGCGACCCGGACCCCGGCGTCCAGGAGGGCGCGGGCGGCGGCGTGGGGTTCGCGCTCACCGGTGGCGATCTCGCACTCGTCGAGGTTGCCGACGGCGACCGTCGCGCTGCCGAGGGCGGCGCGGTAGAGGGCGGGCGCCTCGCCGGGGTCGTCCCAGAGCGCGGGACGCCAGTCCAGGTCGAGCACGGTCGGTCCCTCCGGCGCCTCCCCCGGGCCCTGCCCGGCGGCGCGTGCCCGCAGGGCCGCGAGCGTCGACTCCCGGCTCGGCTCGGCGCTCAGGCCCGTGCCCGTCACCCAGAACGCCCGCGCGGAGCGGATCGCCGCGAGGTCCAGCTCGGACGGGTGGATCTCCAGGTCCGGCGCCTTGGGCTGACGGTAGAAGTGGATCGGGAAGTCGTCGGGCGGGAAGATCTCGCAGAAGGTGAGAGGCGTCGGATAGGCCTCGACGGCCGTCACCCACCGGTCGTCGACCCCGAACGCCCGCAGCTCCTGGTGCAGATACTCCCCGAAGGGATCGGCGCCCGTCCGGGTGATGACTGCCGTGCGCCGGCCGAGCCGCGCCGCCGCGACCGCCACGTTCGAGGGCGAGCCGCCCAGGAACTTGCCGAAACTCTCGACCCGGGCGAGTGGCACCCCGATCTGCAGGGGGTAGAGGTCCACGCCGATCCGCCCCATCGTGATCAGGTCGTACGGCTCCGCCCGCATACGTCACCTCTCGCCTCGGCCCCGCACCCAGGTCTAGCCGCCTGCCCAGAACCATGTCAACGCTATGTCCTTACATTCGGACGTCCGTCTTGACGCGTCTCCGAGAACCCGGCCAAGGTGACGTTCATGACGAATCCGTCGCCACTGTCCCGTATTCGCATCGGCTCCGCCCCCGATTCCTGGGGCGTCTGGTTCCCCGACGATCCCCGTCAGGTCCCCTGGCAGCGCTTCCTGGACGAGGTCGCCGGGGCCGGCTACTCCTGGATCGAGCTGGGTCCGTACGGCTATCTGCCCACCGACCCCGCGATCCTCGCCGACGAGACCGGCCGCCGGGGGCTGAAGGTCTCCGCCGGGACGGTCTTCACCGGGCTCCACCACGGCCCGGCCGTCTGGGAGAAGACCTGGGCGCACGTGGCCGACAACGCCGCCCTCGCCCAGGCGATGGGGGCGGAGCACCTGGTCGTCATCCCCTCCTTCTGGCGGGACGACAAGACAGGGGAGGTCCTGGAGGACCGCACGCTCACCGCCGACCAGTGGCGGCAGCTGACCGGTCTCACCGAGCGTCTCGGGCACGAGGTCCGGGAGCGCTACGGCCTGCGGATCGTCGTCCACCCGCACGCCGACACCCATGTCGACAGCGAGGAGAACGTGGCCCGCTTCCTGGACGCCACCGACCCCGACCTGGTCTCGCTGTGTCTGGACACCGGCCACTACGCCTACTGCGGCGGCGACAGCGTCGCACTGATCGAGACCTACGGCGAGCGGATCGGCTACCTCCACCTGAAGCAGGTCGACCCGGAGATCCTGGCGGGGGTCGTCGCGGACGGGGTCCCCTTCGGACCGGCGGTGGCGCGCGGCGTGATGTGCGAGCCGCCCTCGGGCGTGCCCGCCCTGGAACCGGTCCTGACGGCGGCCCAGGCCCTCGACGTGGACCTCTTCGCCATCGTGGAGCAGGACATGTACCCCTGCGACCCCGACAAGCCCTACCCGATCGCCGTCCGCACCCGACGCTTCCTCCGCTCCTGCGGCGCGTAGGGCGCAGAGCTCAGGGCGAAGGGCGTAGAGCCGGGCCCGGAACCGATGTCCCCCACGGGTGCGGGGAGAAGGCCCGTCGCCACGCCGATCCGCTTGTGCGCCACTTACGTCACATCCGTCCCCCCGTTGTCACACATATCTCCATTACGCGGGCTTTCCGTCACAGCCGGTCGACAGCCGCTCTCCTCCCGTCCGAGGGTGTCGTTCAACGGGCACAGGCTCAGTGATCGCCAGCGCTGGCCTCGCAGCTCCCCCGAACGGCACCCCCGCCGCAGCTGTGAGGCGCGCAGGGAGGTGCCACGCATGACGGACAGAAGGCTCTGGTCGTACAAGGACATCGCCGCGCACATCAAGGTGCAGCCGGACACCGTCCGTTCCTACCGGAAACACGGTTTGCTGCCGCCCCCCGACCATGTGGAGTCGGGCAAGCCCTACTGGTACGCGGACACCATCCGCGCCTGGGTCGCCAACCGCCCCGGCAACCGGAGCCGCCGGGACTGACCCCCGCCCCGCCCTTCCTCCCGAACCCACGACGGCCCCGCCCCCCGATCCGGCGCGGGGCCGTCCGCGTGCCCGGACGTGGCCGCTAGCTCCCCACTGGTTCCTTGGCACGGTCGGCACGGTCGGCCGGCTCCGGCGCGGCCGTTCGGGCCGGCGGGGCCGGCACGGGTATGCCGCCCTCGGTGATGCCGAACCGGTCGTGGAAGCGGCGCAGGGGTCCGGGCGCCCACCAGGTGAGGCGGCCGGTCAGCTTCATGACGGCCGGGACCAGCAGGCTGCGCACCACCATCGCGTCCATGAGCACGGCGAGCGCGACGCCGAGGCCCAGCATCTTGGTGTTGGTCACCCGGGAGGTGCCGATGGCGACCATCACGACGGCCAGGATCACGGCGGCGGCGGTGATCAGGCCGCCGGTGTGCCGCAGGCCGAAGCGGACGGAGTGCTCGTGGTCGCCGGTGGCGTCGTACTCCTCCTTGATCCGGGAGAGCAGGAAGACGCCGTAGTCCATGGAGAGGCCGAAGGCGACGCAGAACATCAGCACCGGCAGGGTCGTCTCGATGTCACCGGTGGCGGTGAAGCCGAACAGCCCGGACAGATGGCCCTCCTGGAAGACCCAGACCACGGCTCCGAACATCGCCGTGAGGCTGAGGGCGTTGAGGACGACGGCCTGGAGGGGGATGAGCACGCTTCCGGTGAGGAGGAAGACCAGCAGCAGCGTGACCACCACGATGATCCCGAGCGCCCAGGGCAGCCGGTCGGCTATGGCGTCCTTGGAGTCGACGAGGACGGCGGCCGCGCCGGTCACGGAGGTGTCGAAGGGCGCTTCCCGCTCCCGGATCTCACCGACCACCCGCTGGGCGTCCTCGCCGACGGTCTCGCCTTCGGGCAGCACGGTGAAGGTGGCGTAGGCGTGTGCGCCGGGCTCGGGGGTCATCGGGCCCTCCACCCGCGCGACGCCGTCGACGGCCGCGATCCGCTCGCGGTACTCGGCGTACTGGGCGGGGGTGGCCCGGCCCTCGGCGAGCACCGTGAGACCACCACCGGGGTCTCCGGGGAAGCCGTCACGCAGCCGGTCCTGGAGGACCCGGGATTCGGCGGTGGCGGGCAGCTGACGGTCGTCGGCCGTGCCGAACCGGACGCCCAGGAAGGGCAGTCCGAGGAGGAGGAGTCCGACGGTGGTGACCACGGCGAAGACGGGGGCGCGGCGCATCACCAGCGCGGCCGTCCTGGCCCACCCGGCCCCGGGCCGCCGCCCGGCACCGCCCGCATCCGGGCCCGTACCCGAGCCACGTCGGAACAGGCGTCGCAGAGCGAGGGCGTTGACCCGTTCGCCGAGCAGGACGAGGGCGGCGGGGAGCAGGATCAGCGCGGCTCCGGCGGCGAGCAGTACCACCGCGATGCCGGCGTAGGCGAAGGAGCGCAGGAAGTACTGCGGGAAGACGAGCATGGCCGCGAGCGAGACGGCGACGGTCAGCGCGGAGAAGAGCACGGTCCGTCCCGCCGTGCGCAGCGTGGTGCCGACGGCGGTGCGCGGGTCGGCTCCGGTGGCCAGCTCTTCGCGGAAGCGGCGGACCACGAACAGGGCGTAGTCGATGGCGAGTCCGAGGCCGAGCGCGGTGGTGAGGTTCTGCGCGAAGACGGACACGTCGGTGAGCTCGGTGAGGCCGCGCAGCACGGCGTTGGTGCCGAGGATCGCCACGATTCCGATGCCGAGCGGCAGCAGGGCGGCGACGGCGCTGCCGAAGACCATCACCAGCAGGACGAGCGTCACGGGCAGCGCGATCAGCTCGGCGCGCAGCAGGTCCTCCTGGATGGTGGCCTGCATCTCGTGGCGCACGGCGAGCGGCCCGCCCACGGATACCTCGACCGGACCCCGCTCGCCCCGGTACGCGGGGGCGATGCGCTGGAGGATCTCCCCGGCCGCCTTCTCGTCGCCGTCGATCCGGGCGACGATCACCGCCTGCCGGCCGTCCTCGGAGCGGAGGGACGGGGAGCCGGTCCGCCAGTAGGAACCGACGCCGCTCACCCCCTCCTCGGCGGCGAGCCGGGCGTCGAGCCGGCGGGCCTCGGCGGCGACGGCGGGGGCGTCGACCCCGGCCGGTCCCGCGTCGAGGAGGAGGAGCAGATTGGGCTGGGAGGCGGGGAACTCCCGCTCCAGGACCCGGTGGCGTACGTCGACTCCGCGTCCGGGTCCTCCCAGCCGCCGCTGCCCATCCGGTCGGCGACGCCGCTGCCCGCGAAGACCGCGAGGGCGGTGATCACCAAGGCGGCGAGGAGGGAGAGACGAGGCCGGGCCGTGACGAACCGTGTCCACCCCCCTCCCCGGGCGGGCGCTGGATTCTTGACTTCGGCCATGACGCGGTGTCCCCTTCACCGTGACCCATGCGCTCGCTTCCCGGCAGGCCGCATGGGTCGTCCGTTGCCATAGACTGGCAAACACGAGTCATCGCTCGCGTTTCTCAAGAATGCGAGCGACCACTCGCGTTTGTCAAACAGTCCACGAAAGCTGGGGACAGCCATGTCCGAGAATCCACCGGCAGGCGAGGCGCCCGAGGAGTCCGGCGAACCCCGGCCGCGCCGGCGCCAGGCCCGCGGCGAGCGCCGCATCACGCAGCTGCTCCAGGCGGCCGCGAACGTCTTCTGCGCGAACGGGTACACGGCGACCAGCACCAACGCGATCGCCCGCGAGGCGAGCGTCTCCCCCGGCACGCTCTACCAGTACTTCCCCAACAAAGAGGCCATCGCCATCGAGCTCGGCGACCGCCTGCTGCACCAGATGCGGGAAGCGCACGGCCAGGCCTTCACGCCGGAGAACTTCGAACTGCCGCTGCCCGAGCTGCTCGACGCCGTCGTCGACCCGCTGATCGAGTTCAACTGCCAGAACCCCGTCTTCCTCGCCCTGATGCAGGGCTCGGAGATCCCGGGCAGGATCACGGAGGAGCACGACGCCCTGCACGCCTCGCTGCTCGCCCGGGTCAGGGACCTGCTCCACCACTACCTCCCGGGCCTTCCGGTCGAGGAGGCGACCCGGATCGCCGACATGACCTTCGCCGTCTTCAAGGGCGGCCTCGCGCTCGTCCTCGCCGCCCCCGAAGGGCCGGAGCGGAACGCCGTGACCGCCGAGCTGAAGCAGGTCCTGCTGCGCTACCTCGACCCGGTCATCGGCGACGCGCACCTCGCCGGGCCGCCCGCCACGGCCCCGGCACCGGCCCGCTGACCGGGTCTCTCGGGACGCTTCTCCCCGACACCGGCACCTCCGGTGGAATCGATACCCCCTAGGGGTATAAGGTGTGCGAGTGTACGACCTGGAACCGCCACGCTCGAAGAGGAGAACGTCATGACCGCCGAGACGAAGACCGAACTTCCGCAGGCCGCCGGCGGCTGCTGCTCGCCGACCGGCTCGTGTCACGACGGCGCGGCCGAGCCCGCGGGCGGCGTCACCACCGTCTACCAGGTCAAGGGCATGACCTGCGGTCACTGTGAGGGCGCGGTCTCGAGCGAGATCTCCGAGATCGCCGGCGTCTCCTCCGTCACGGCCGCCGCCGCGACCGGCGAGGTCACCGTGGTCTCCGAGGCCCCGCTCGACGAGGCCGCCGTACGCGCCGCCGTCGACGAGGCCGGCTACGAACTGCTCGGCCGGGCCTGACCCCCGGCCCGCCGAGGCCGGCCCGCCGTCCGCGGGCGGGACCCGGCGGCCGGCACCGGCATGTCCGAGCGGGGCCGTACTGTGAAGACGGTACGGCCCCGCTCCCTTTTGGAACGCACATGCCTCCCAGCACCGCCACCCCGTCCGCCGCCCCCCGCACCACCGAGCTGACCATCGGCGGGATGACCTGCGCCTCCTGCGCGGCCCGCGTCGAGAAGAAGCTCAACCGCATGGACGGGGTCACCGCGACCGTCAACTACGCGACGGAGAAGGCGCGGATCGACCACGCGGCGGAGGTGGCGGTCGCCGATCTGATCGCGACGGTCGTGAAGACCGGCTACACCGCCGAGGAACCCCCGCCGCCGCGCCCCACGCCCGAGCCGGCGGCGCACGCGCGAGAGGAAGCGGACGCGGAACCCGCAGCGGAACCGTCCGCCCGGCGCGGCGAGCCCGACCCGGAGCTGGACGCGTCCCGCACCCGCCTGACCGTCTCGGCGCTCCTCGCCGCGCCCGTGGTGCTCCTCGCGATGGTCCCGGCCCTCCAGTTCGACCACTGGCAGTGGCTCTCGCTCACCCTCGCCGCCCCCGTCGTCGTCTGGGGCGGGCTCCCCTTCCACCGGGCCGCCTGGACCAACCTCCGGCACGGCGCCGCCACCATGGACACCCTCGTCTCGGTCGGCACGCTCGCCGCCTTCGGCTGGTCGCTCTGGGCGCTGTTCCTGGGCACCGCCGGCATGCCCGGCATGCGCCACGGCTTCGACCTCACCGTCGGCCGCACCGACGGCCCCGCCACGATCTATCTGGAGGTCGCCGCCGGGGTCGTGACCTTCATCCTGCTCGGCCGCCATCTGGAGGCCCGCGCCAAGCGGAAGGCCGGTTCCGCGCTGCGCGCGCTGATGGAGCTGGGCGCCAAGGACGTGGCCCTCCTCCGGGACGGCGTGGAGGTACGGGTTCCGGTGACCGCCCTGCACGTCGGCGACCGTTTCGTCGTCCGGCCCGGGGAGAAGATCGCCACCGACGGCACCGTCGCGGCGGGGCTCTCCGCCGTCGACGCCTCCCTGCTCACCGGCGAGTCCCTCCCGGTCGACGTGGCGGCCGGGGATCCGGTGACGGGCGGCTGCGTCAACTCCTCCGGCCGGCTGGTCGTGGAGGCCACCCGGGTCGGCGCCGACACTCAGCTCGCCCGGATGGCGAAGCTGGTGGAGGACGCGCAGAACGGCAAGGCCGCCGCCCAGCGCCTGGCCGACCGGATCTCCGCCGTCTTCGTGCCCGCCGTGCTGCTGATCGCGCTCGGCACCCTGGCGGGCTGGCTGGGGGCGACCGGCGACACGACGGCGGCCTTCACGGCCGCGGTCGCCGTCCTGATCATCGCCTGCCCCTGCGCCCTCGGCCTGGCCACCCCGACCGCCCTCATGGTCGGCACCGGCCGCGGCGCCCAGCTCGGCATCCTCATCAAGGGCCCGGAAGTCCTCGAATCCACCCGCCGCGTCGACACCGTCGTCCTCGACAAGACCGGCACCGTCACCACGGGCCGGATGACGCTGCGGAAGGCGTACGCGTACGAAGGGGAGGACGAGGCCGAGCTGCTGCGCCTCGCGGGCGCCCTGGAGCACGCCTCCGAGCACCCGGTCGCCCGCGCCGTCGCGGCCGGCGCCGCCGAGCGCCTGGGCCTGACGACGGCCGGGCTGCCCGCGCCCGAGTCGTTCGAGAACGTGCCCGGCCTCGGTGTGCGCGGCACCGTCGGCGGCCACCGGGTCCTCGCGGGCCGCGCCGCCCTGCTGGAGGCCGAAGGGGTCGAGGTGCCCGGGCCGCCCGCCCCCGGGGCCGTCCACATCGCCTGGGACGGCCGCGCCCGCGGGTTCCTCACCGTCGCCGACGAGGTCAAGGAGACCAGCGCCGAGGCGGTGGCCCGGCTGCGCGCCCTCGGCCTGACACCGGTCCTGCTGACCGGGGACAGTCTCACCGTGGCCGAGACGGTGGCGGCCGAGGTGGGCATCCCGGCCGACCGGGTCTTCGCCGAGGTGCTGCCTCAGGACAAGGTCGACGCGGTACGACGTCTTCAGGCCGAAGGCCGGACGGTCGCGATGGTCGGCGACGGCGTGAACGACGCCGCCGCGCTCGCCGTGGCCGACCTGGGTCTCGCCCTGGGCACGGGCACGGACGCGGCCATCGAGGCGGCCGATCTGACGCTGGTCCGCGGCGACCTGCGGGTCGCGGCCGACGCCATCCGCCTCGCCCGGCGCACCCTGGCCACCATCAAGGCCAACCTGGCCTGGGCTTTCGGCTACAACCTCGCCGCCCTCCCACTGGCGGCCGCCGGCCTGCTGAACCCCATGATCGCCGGACTGGCGATGGCCTTTTCGTCCGTTTTCGTGGTGACCAACAGCCTCCGTCTCCGAAGGTTCACGTGAATTCACCTACACGTGACCGCACAGGACCTTCACAAAGAGACCTAGATCACAGATATTTGGGGGTAACCATTCAGGCCGTTCGCGAGTCTAAGTGGGCGATGCCGAGAACGTCTTGGGGGACGTTCATGGGATGTCTTGGGGGACGTCTCAGGCAAGCGTTGGCCGGGGCACGTGCACCGGGGAGCTTTGAGCGGCCCTCCCGTACGTACCCCGGCAGACCGCGCAGACCCGCGTAGCTTCTGTCGACCGACAGGCGCCCGGCCCGGATCCCGTGGGGGGAATCCGCACCGGGGATATGGGAAGCGCCCCGCTCGCCGACCCGTGGGGGGATCGGTGGCGGGGCGCTTTTCGTTCAGCGGCCCGAAGGCCGGGGCCGGGGGCCGAGACAGGCCCTCGGCCCCATCAAGGCTGCCCACGGCCCCGTCAAGGCTGCCGTCCCTGAGGTCAGCGGCCCTCGACCGGCACGAAGTCGCGCAGGACCTCGCCCGTGTAGATCTGGCGCGGGCGGCCGATGCGGGAACCCGGCTCCTTGATCATCTCGTGCCACTGGGCGATCCAGCCCGGGAGACGGCCGAGCGCGAAGAGCACGGTGAACATCTCGGTCGGGAAGCCCATCGCGCGGTAGATCAGACCCGTGTAGAAGTCCACGTTCGGGTAGAGGTTGCGCGAGACGAAGTAGTCGTCGGAGAGCGCGTGCTCCTCCAGCTTGAGCGCGATGTCCAGCAGCTCGTCGGACTTGCCGAGGGCCGAGAGGACATCGTGCGCCGCCGCCTTGATGATCTTGGCGCGGGGGTCGAAGGACTTGTACACCCGGTGGCCGAAGCCCATCAGGCGGACGCCGTCCTCCTTGTTCTTCACCTTGTTGATGAAGGAGTCGACATCGCCGCCGTTGGCCTGGATGCCCTCGAGCATCTCCAGGACCGACTGGTTGGCGCCACCGTGCAGGGGGCCCCACAGGGCGGAGATGCCGGCGGAGATCGACGCGAACATGTTCGCCTGGCTCGAACCCACCAGACGGACGGTGGACGTCGAACAGTTCTGCTCGTGGTCCGCATGCAGGATCAGCAGCTTGTCGAGCGCGGAGACCACGACCGGGTCGAGCTCGTACTCCTGGGCCGGGACCGAGAAGGTCATGCGCAGGAAGTTCTCGACGTACCCGAGGTCGTTGCGCGGGTAGACGAAGGGGTGGCCGATCGACTTCTTGTACGCGTACGCCGCGATCGTCGGCAGCTTGGCGAGCAGCCGGATCGTGGAGAGGTGGCGCTGCTTCTCGTCGAACGGGTTGTGGCTGTCCTGGTAGAACGTGGACAGCGCCGAGACCACCGAGGACAGCATGGCCATCGGGTGCGCGTCGCGCGGGAAGCCGTCGAAGAAGCGCTTGACGTCCTCGTGCAGCAGCGTGTGCTGGGTGATCTCGTTCTTGAAGGTCGCCAGCTCGTCGACCTTGGGAAGCTCACCGTTGATCAGCAGGTACGCCACCTCGAGGAAGGTGGAGCGCTCGGCCAGCTGCTCGATGGGGTAGCCGCGGTACCGCAGGATCCCCTGCTCACCGTCGAGGTAGGTGATCGCGGATTTATAGGCGGCCGTGTTGCCGTAGCCGCTGTCCAGGGTCACCAGACCGGTCTGCGCCCGGAGCTTCCCGATGTCGAAGCCCTTGTCGCCGACGGTGCTCTCGACCACCGGGTAGGTGTATTCACCGTCCGCGTACCGCAGTACTACAGAGTTGTCGCTCACGTCATCCCTCACCGACGTAGTGCCTCTTCTTCGAGGTGCCCTGACTGTCTCTACCATCCCCCATTTGGCTCAGGAGAGTGCACTCGGGGTCGACCATTGGGCCATTTGGCGGCACTCAGTGCCGCCAACCTGCTCATCTTGCCCCCTTCGCCCCGCTTCCGGAAGTCGGGGGTCGTCTTTCACACGACCGGATGCCCGCCGCCGCGCCCCCGGCGTCACACCCGCGCGGCGGACGCCCCGGCCAGCCGATGGGCGAGGCCGGTGCAGCGCCTGCCTGCGGAAACGGTGCGAACGGCCTGGCCGATCGCCTTGCGGGAGCCCACCAGGACCACCAGCTTCCGGGCCCGCGTGACGGCGGTGTAGAGCAGATTCCGCTGGAGCATCATCCAGGCGCTGGTGGTGACAGGGATCACCACCGCCGGATACTCGCTGCCCTGCGAACGGTGGATCGTCACGGCGTACGCGTGGGCCAGCTCGTCCAGCTCGTCGAAGTCGTACGGCACCTCCTCGTCCTCGTCCGTCCGCACGGTCAGCCGCTGCTCCACGGTGTCGAGCGAGGTCACGACGCCGACCGTGCCGTTGAAGACGCCGTTCGCCCCCTTGTCGTAGTTGTTGCGGATCTGCGTGACCTTGTCACCGACACGGAAGACGCGGCCACCGAAACGCTTCTCGGGCAGATCGGGCCGGGCCGGGGTGACGGCCTGCTGCAAGAGCCCGTTCAGCGCGCCCGCACCGGCGGGACCGCGGTGCATCGGCGCCAGAACCTGCACGTCACGGCGCGGATCGAGACCGAACTTGGCGGGAATCCGACGGGATGCGACCTCGACCGCGACCCGCGCCGCGTCCTCCGTCTCGTCCTCGACGAAGAGGAAGAAGTCCGGCAGCCCCGTCGTCACGGGCACGAGCCCCGCGTTGATCCGGTGCGCGTTGGTCACCACACCCGACTGCTGCGCCTGCCGGAAGATCCGGGTCAGCCGCACCGCCGGCACCGGACTGTCCGGGGCCAGCAGATCGCCAAGGACCTCCCCCGCGCCCACCGAAGGCAACTGGTCCACATCCCCCACGAGCAGCAGGTGCGCACCGGGCGCCACGGCCTTCACCAGCTTGTTGGCCAGCAGCAGATCGAGCATCGACGCCTCGTCCACGACCACCAGATCGGCGTCCAGGGGGCGGTCCCGGTCGAACGCCGCGTCGCCGCCCGGCTTGAGCTCAAGGAGCCGGTGGACGGTCGACGCCTCCGCCCCGGTCAGCTCGGCCAGCCGCTTCGCCGCCCGGCCCGTGGGCGCGGCCAGCACCACCTTGGCCCGCTTCGCCCGGGCCAGCTCCACGATCGACCGGACCGTGAACGACTTCCCGCACCCCGGCCCGCCGGTCAGCACCGCGACCTTCCGGGTCAACGCGAGCCGCACCGCCTCCTCCTGCTCGGGCGCGAGCGACGCCCCCGTACGGTCGGCCAGCCAGGCCAGCGCCTTGTCCCACACCACATCCCGGAAGGCCGGCATCCGGTCCTCCTCCGCCCGCAGCAGCCGGCCGATCTGGGCCGCGAGCGAGATCTCCGCCCGGTGGAACGGCACCAGATAGACGGCGGTGACCGGCTGCCCGTCGGGCCCCGGCACCGGCTCCCGCACGACCCCCTCCGGGTCGTCGGCCAGCGCGGCGAGGCACTCGATGACCAGCCCGGTGTCCACCTGCAGCAGCTTCACCGCGTCGGAGATCAACCGCTCCTCGGGCAGGAAGCAGTGCCCCTGGTCCGTGGACTGCGACAGCGCGTACTGCAGACCCGCCTTGACCCGGTCGGGGCTGTCGTGCGGGATGCCGACGGCCTGGGCGATCTTGTCGGCGGTCAGGAACCCGATGCCCCAGACGTCGGCGGCCAGGCGGTAGGGCTGGTTGCGCACGACGGAGATCGAGGCGTCCTCGTACTTCTTGTAGATCCGCACGGCGATGGAGGTGGAGACCCCGACGCCCTGGAGGAAGACCATCACCTCCTTGATCGCCTTCTGCTCCTCCCAGGCCGCCCCGATCAACCGCGTCCGCTTGGGCCCGAGCCCGGGCACCTCGACGAGCCTCTTCGGCTCCCGCTCGATGACGTCGAGGGTGTCGGTGCCGAAGTGCTCGACGATCCGCTCGGCGATCCGCGGGCCGATGCCCTTGATGAGACCGGAGCCGAGGTACCGGCGTATGCCCTGGATCGTGGCGGGCAGCACGGTCGTGTAGTTCTCCACCGTGAACTGCTTGCCGTACTGCGGATGCGAGCCCCAACGCCCCTCCATCCGCAGCGACTCACCCGGCTGCGCCCCGAGGAGCGAGCCGACCACGGTGAGAAGATCCCCGGCGCCCCGACCGGTGTCGACACGGGCGACGGTGTACCCGCTCTCCTCGTTGGCGTAGGTGATCCGCTCGAGAACCCCTTCGACCACTGCCTGGCCCTGACCCTGGTTGGACATGGTCCGAAGGTAGCGAAGGGGTCGGACAAGGGGCGTCCCGGGCCGAGAGGCACCCTTCACCGGGTGGGCTGCGCGAAGACACATGGCGATGCAAGCGGAACGGACAGAACAGTGACTGCGGATCAGCAGCAAGGTGCCATCTGGGCGCTGCCCGATGTGTCCCTCGTCGTCAGGGGAGGACCCGAGCTCGACCCCGAGGAGGTGAGCAGGAAGCTCGCCATCCAGCCGACGGGAACCCGGGAGCCCGGGCCCAGTCGGTGGGGGCCGCCGGGAGATGTCGACGGGGAATGGCGGCTTCAGGTCGACGAGCGCTCCACGAGGGTCTTCTCGGAGCAGCTCGACACCGTCCTGACGGCAGTCGAACCGCACGCCGGCGCGGTGGGCGAACTCATGGCGGACGGGCTCTCCGTGACCCTCACCATCAGGGGATACGTGGGCAACGACGCACAGCTCGCCTTCACGCCCGAGCAGATGCGCCGCGTGGCCCTCCTCGGCGTTCCGCTGACCCTCGCCCCCAGCACGAGCGAACGGTAACCGCCATGTGGACCTCGATCACCACCTCCCTCGCCCTCACCGGAAGCGGCCTGGACCCCTCGGCCGTCGACCGTGCCCTCGGGCTGTCCCGGCTCGCGGAGCAGCTGACCGGCGCGTCGGTCCACCATGGGCCGGGCTGGTGGGCCTACAGCCTCGACGAGCACTTCTCCACCGACCTGGGCGAGCAGGTCGCGGCGCTGACCGCCCAGGTCGCGCCGCGCCTCGACGCCATCAGGGCGCTGTCGGCCGTCGGCTGCTTCGCCCAGGTGTCGATCGCGGGCACGGTACGGGCGGACGAGCGGCTGACGCTCTCGCCCGAGTCCGCCGACCGGCTCGCCGCACTCGGGTTGCCGGTCTCCTTCACGACGCTCCTGGAGGGCAACACCGCTTCCGAGGACTCGCTGGACTGGCTCGACTGAGGCACTCGCCGGCCGGGGGCCGCGCCGCGCGGGACGGGGGCGGTGCGGCCGAGCAGGCCGGGGCCCTCCGCCGGATCAGACCGCCAGGAACCTCCTCGTCGTCTCCTCCAGCACCTCCACGCCGTCCCGCGCCCACAGTTCGTCGTTGAAGAGCTCCACCTCGATCGGGCCCGTGTATCCGGCCGCCTCGACATGGGCGCGCCACGCGCGGAGGTCGATCGTGCCGTCGCCCAACTGGGCGCGGCCGTTGAGGACTCCGGCCGGGAGGGGGGTGGTCCAGTCGGCGAGCTGGAAGGTGTGGATGCGGTGCGCCGCGCCCGCGCGGGCGACCGCCGCAGGGGCGCGGTCGTCCCACCAGATGTGGTAGGTGTCCACGGCCACGCCCACCTGCGAGGACGGAAAGCGCTCGGCGATGTCCAGCGCCTGGTCCAGGGTGGAGACCGCGCACCGGTCCGCCGCGTACATCGGGTGCAGGGGTTCGATCGCCAGGCGGACGCCTCGCTCCCCCGCGTACGGGGCGAGTTCGGCGATCGCGTCGCCGATCCGGGCCCGGGCGGCCGCCAGGTCGCGGCTGCCCGGGGCGAGGCCGCCCGAGACCAGGACCAGGGTGTCGGTGCCGAGGGCGGCCGCTTCGTCGATCGCCGCGCGGTTGTCGTCCAGCGAGTCGGCGGTGGTGAAGAAACCGCCCCGGCACAGGGTGGTGACGGCCAGTCCGGCGTCCCGTACGAGTTCGGCCGTGGCCGCCAGGCCGTACGCGTGCACGGGCTCGCGCCACAGGCCGATGCCCGGGATGCCGAGACGTACGCACTGCTTCACGAGCTCCGGCAACGACAGCTGTTTCACCGTCATCTGGTTGACGCTGAAGCGCGAGAGGGGGTTCGACGGGTTCACCGCGGGACTCCGTACACCGTGAGCAGGGACCGCATCCGGGACTCGGCGAGCTCCGGATCGGGGAACAGGCTGAGCCCGTCGGCCAGTTCGTACGCCCGCGCCAGGTGCGGCAGCGAGCGGGCCGACTGCAGGCCGCCGACCATCGTGAAGTGGTCCTGGTGGCCCGCCAGCCAGGCCAGGAAGACGACCCCCGTCTTGTAGAAGCGGGTCGGCGCGCGGAAGAGGTGGCGGGACAGTTCGACCGTCGGGTCGAGGAGCGCGCGGAACCCCGCGACGTCGCCGGTGTCCAGGACCCGTACCGCCCGGGCCGCCAGCGGACCCAGCGGGTCGAAGATGCCGAGCAGGGCGTGGCTGAACCCGTGCTCGTCGCCGACGATCAGCTCGGGGTAGTGGAAGTCGTCGCCCGTGTAGCAGCGGACGCCCTCGGGGAGGCGGCGGCGCAGGTCGACCTCGCGCCGGGCGTCGAGGAGGGAGACCTTGATGCCGTCGACCTTGTCCGGATGGGCGGCGATGACCTCCAGGAAGGTGTCCGTCGCGGTGTCCAGGTCGGCCGAGCCCCAGTAGCCGTCGAGCGCGGGGTCGAACATCGGCCCGAGCCAGTGCAGGATCACCGGCTCGGAGGCCTGGCGCAGGAGGTGGGTGTACGTCTCCACGTAGTCGTCCGGGGACGCGGCGGCGGCCGCGAGGGCCCGGGAGGCCATGAGGACGGCGCGGGAGCCGGTCTCCTCGACGAGGGCGAGCTGCTCCTCGTACGCCCGGCGGACGGTCGTCACGTCCGCGGGCCCGGTCAGCTGGTCCGTGCCGACACCGCAGGCGATGCCGCCTCCGACGGCCTTGGCCTCGGCGGCCGAGCGGCGGATCAGCTCGGCGGCGCCGGCCCAGTCCAGGCCCATCCCGCGCTGCGCGGTGTCCATCGCCTCGGCGACGCCCAGGCCGTGGGACCAGAGGTGGCGGCGGAAGGCGAGGGTGGCGTCCCAGTCGACCGCGGCGGGCGCGTCGGGGGTGGTGTCGGCGTACGGGTCGGCGACGACATGGGCGGCGGAGAAGACGGTACGGGAGGCCAGGGCGCCGCTACGGGCATCCGGGGCGCCCGTACCCGAGACCGGCGCGCCAGTCCCCGCGCCCAGGGCGGTCGCGCGGCGCGGCGTGTACTCCCGTACGCCGCCGTCCCCTCGGGGCAGGCGGATCACAGCGTGATCTCCGGGACGGACAGGCGGCGGCCCTCGGCCGCCGACCGCAGGCCCAGCTCGGCGAGCTGCACACCGCGCGCGCCGGCGAGCAGGTCCCAGTGGTACGGCTCCCCGAGCACCACGTGCCGCAGGAACAGCTCCCACTGCGCCTTGAAGCCGTTGCCGAAGTCGTCGTTGTCCGGGACCTCCTGCCACTGGTCGCGGAAGGGTTCGGTGGCGGGGAGGTCCGGGTTCCAGACCGGCTTCGGGGTGGCCGAGCGGTGCTGGACGCGGCAGTTGCGCAGGCCGGCGACGGCCGAGCCGTGCGTGCCGTCGACCTGGAACTCGACCAGCTCGTCGCGGTGGACGCGGACCGCCCAGGAGGAGTTGATCTGGGCGACCGCCCCGCCCTCCAGCTCGAAGATGCCGTACGCCGCGTCGTCGGCGGTCGCCTCGTACGGCTTGCCCCGCTCGTCCCAGCGCCGCGGGACATGGGTCGCGACGTGCGCGGTGACGCTGGTGACCCGGCCGAACAGCTCGTGCAGGACGTACTCCCAGTGCGGGAACATGTCGACGACGATGCCGCCGCCGTCCTGCGCGCGGTAGTTCCAGCTGGGGCGCTGGGCCTCCTGCCAGTCGCCCTCGAAGACCCAGTAGCCGAACTCGCCGCGCACGGACAGGATCTCGCCGAAGAAGCCGCCGTCGATCAGCCGCTTCAGCTTCAGCAGGCCGGGGAGGAAGAGCTTGTCCTGGACGACGCCGTGCCGGACGCCGGCGGCCCGGGCGAGGGCGGCGAGCCGCAGGGCGCCGTCGAGGTCGGTGGCCGTGGGCTTCTCGGTGTAGACGTGCTTGCCGGCGGCGATGGCCTTCTCGAGGGCCTCGGCGCGGGCCGAGGTGACCTGGGCGTCGAAGTAGAGGTCGATCGAGTCGTCGGCGAGGACGGCGTCGAGGTCGGTGGACCATTCGGTGAGGCCGTGGCGCTCGGCGAGGGCGCGCAAGGCGTGCTCCCGGCGCCCGACGAGGACGGGCTCGGGCCAGAGGGTCTCGCCGTCGCCGAGGTCGAGGCCGCCCTGCTCGCGCAGGGCGAGGATCGAGCGGACGAGGTGCTGGCGGTGGCCCATCCGGCCGGTGACGCCGTTCATGGCGATCCGGATCGTCCTGCGTGTCACGACGGTTCTCCTCCACGTGCATGGATCGGCGCGGGCGTGACGCGGCGCGCGCCGGACGGCGCGCAGCGGCGATCACGCGATAGAAAGCGCTTACTATCGGAGATGACGCTAGCCTGCCGACAACACGCCGGACAAGGGGTCGGCCCCCGTCACCTCGGAGGTACGCGATGACCGTCACGCTCGCGGATGTGGCCGCGCGGGCCCAGGTGTCCCCCGCGACCGTCTCCCGCGTCCTGAACGGCAACTACCCGGTCGCCGCCTCGACCCGGGAGCGGGTGCTGCGGGCGGTGGACGACCTGGACTACGTCCTGAACGGGCCGGCGAGTTCGCTCGCCGCCGCCACCTCCGACCTGGTCGGCATCCTCGTCAACGACATCGCCGACCCCTTCTTCGGGATCATGGCGGGGGCGGCGCAGAGCGCGATCGGGGAGGGTGCGTCGGGGCGGGCCGGCGGCGAGAAGCTGGCCGTCGTCTGCAACACCGGCGGTTCCCCCGAGCGCGAGCTGACCTATCTGACGCTGCTGCAGCGGCAGCGTGCGGCGGCCGTGATCCTGACCGGTGGTTCGCTCGAGATGCCGGAGCACATGGCGGCGGTGGCGGTGAAGCTGACGAAGCTGGCGGACGCGGGGACCCGGGTCGTGCTGTGCGGGCGGCCGCCGGTGGCGGGCGACGCGAGCGTGGCGGCGCTGACCTTCGACAACCGGTCGGGGGCGCGGCGGCTCACCGACCACCTGCTGGCGCTGGGGCACCGGCGGATCGGGTACGTGGCGGGGGCCGCGAACCGGACGACGACCCGGGACCGGCTGGAGGGGCACCGGGAGGCGCTGGCCGCGGCCGGGGTGGTGGAGGGGCCGACGGTCCACGGTTCCTACGACCGGCGCTCCGGTTACGACGCGACGCTGGAACTGCTGCGCCGGGAGCCGGAGCTGACGGCGGTGGTGGCGGCGAACGACACGGTGGCGCTCGGCGCGTGCGCGGCGCTGCGGGACCGGGGGCTGAGCATTCCGGGAGACGTGTCGGTGGCGGGCTTCGACGACCTGCCCTTCTCGCTCGACGCGGTGCCCGCGCTGACGACCGTACGGCTGCCGCTGCAGGAGGCGGGGGCGCGGGCGGGGCGTCTGGCGATGGGCACGGAGGCGACGCCGCCGGGCGGCATCGCCAGGATCGCGGCGGAACTGATGGTCCGCGACTCCACGGCCCCGCCCCGGGGGTGACCGAGGGGACCGGCGGCCACCGGAGGCGTCACCCGTCGGTCCCCGCGCTCAGCCGCTCGCGTACGCGGGACCGCACGTACCGCACCGTCTCGCCCAGCTCTCGCACCTGAGCGTGCGGGTTCCCCTCGCCGTGGACGCGGGCGGTGAGGGAGTGGAGGCCGATGTCGAGGCCGAATGCCCGGCCGAACAGGCGCATCCAGCCGCGGAGTTCGGAGTGGTCGACCGGGAACTCGTAGGCCGGGGTCGAGACCAGCACACGTGCGAGCAGGTCGACGCGGATCCCTATCGCGGTGAGGGGGTCGACAGGCTCGGTCGGGGGCGCGCCGTCGAAGAGGTCGACGCGGACGGACCGGGAGCCCCTCAGGTCCTCGACGAGATCGCCGGCGGCGCCGCCGAGGCCGAGGACGCGGGTGAGTCCGCCGTCGATCGCGCGGAGGTGCGCGAGGGCGCGGCGAGCGGCCCGGGCGCGGGTGGGGATGAGGGCGACGGGACCGGTGCGCTCGCGCTGGGCACGCGCGAGCCCGCGGTCGACGGCGAGGAGGCGGCGAGCGATCTCGGCGAGAAGAGCGTCCATGTGACGGAGACTCGCCGTGTGGTCGGAAGAAGCGGCGGGCACGCGTGACCTCCTTGCTGCGACGGTGTCATCGTCGCAGCAGCCCGCCGACAGCCCAACCCCCGACCGGACGAGGATCGTTCAACGAGCCACGCACGGGGCGAGGGCGGGGTCGCGGTCGATCGGCGCGTGGTCCCGGGGCGCGCGGGCTCGCGGGTCGGCGGGGTCGCGGGCGGCGCCGGCCTCAGACCGGGGTGACGCAGGCACCCGGCTTCCCGGGGGAGTCGACCACGTACTCCGCGTGCAGCAGATAGTCGCCGGGGCCGCAGGACGCCTCGTCGAGCACCCGGTATTCCGCCAGGGGCGACCCGCAGCCGACCTTCTCCAGACGCTGTTCCGGCCAGTCGGCCTCGTTGCGTACGCAATCGCCCGCCGACAGCGCGACCGGTTCCCCGCCGCTCGACAGCAGGCCCACGACGAGCAGGGTCGGAACCGCCAGGGCGAGGAGGGCGATCGGGGTGAGGATCAGCATCGCGGGGGCGCGGCGCAGGACCCTCCTGCCCGGGTCGAGCGGCGGTCGGGCGGCACCGTACGGCTCGGGCAGCCGGCGCAGGGCGGCGCGGGCGCCGAGGACGTTCCCCAGGACCACGAAGGGCGTGACGAAGAGGGAGAACAGGCCCCACCAGCCCGTCACCAGCGTGTCGGAGGTCATCTGCCGGTAGACGGAGAGCCCGCAGGTGCGGCAGAAGGAGCCCCGCCGCGTGACCGTGCGCATGATGACGACCATGCCCTGGTGGGCGCGGACGGTCACGGCGGCCGCGGGCTGCGCCCCGCAGACCTCGCAGCCTGCCGCCTGCGGTCCTGACGGCCCCGGCTGTCCGGGGTATCCGTAGGGGCCGGGCTGCTGCTGCCCTTGCTGCCCGTAGGAACCCGCCTGCCCCTGCCCGTAGGGGCTCGGCGGCGGCTGCCCGTACGGCGGGTACGGGTGTGGCTGCTGCGGGTGCTGCGGCGGGTGTGGTTGCGCATGCGGATGCGGAAACGTCATGGCTCCGGTCCCCCTCGGTCGTCGAAACCAGCACCCTAGCGGCAGCCTCGTCATGCACACGCCCGAGGTCGCCCCGGGCCGCCCCCGGGCACCCCCACCCCGCCTCCGCCCCCGACGCGGATCCTGCGCAGGTGCTTGACCTGGCAGTTACTTTCGGGCTATCCGTGACTCCTTGGAAGTTTCCTTCAATCTGCACGGCCGGAAGGAGCATCAGTGCACCACCGCGCCACCTCCCGACGCACCCTCCTCACCGTCACCGCCGCGGCCGCGGCCGCCGCCGTCACCGGAGTGACGGGACCGCTCGCCCACGCCGCCCCGCCCGAGGACCACGGCACCGACCACGACCGGGGCCGCGACCACGACCGCGCTCTGCGGCGGCTCATCTCCCGCATGTCGCTGGAGGAGAAGGTCGGCCAGCTCTTCGTCATGCGGGTGTACGGCCACTCCGCCACCGCCCCCGACCAGGCCGACATCGACGCCAACCTCCAGGAGATCGGCGTGCGCACCGCCGCCGAGCTGGTCGAGAAGTACCACGTCGGCGGGATCATCTACTTCACCTGGACCCACAACACCCGCGACCCGCACCAGATCGCCGACCTCTCCAACGGCATCCAGAAGGCCGGTCTCGCCCAGCCCACCCCGCTCCCCCTGCTCATCTCCACCGACCAGGAGCACGGCATCGTCTGCCGGGTCGGCAGGCCCGCCACCCTGCTCCCCGGGGCGATGGCCCTCGGCGCCGGAGGCTCCCGTTCCGACGCCCGCGAGGCCGCCCGGATCGCGGGCGCCGAGCTGGCCGCCGTCGGGATCCGGCAGAACTACGCGCCAGTGGCCGACGTCAACGTCAACCCGGCCAACCCCGTCATCGGCGTGCGCTCCTTCGGCTCCGACCCGCAGGCCGTCTCGGGCCTGGTCGCCGCACAGGTGAAGGGGTATCAGGGGGCCGGGGTGGCGGCGACCTCCAAGCACTTCCCCGGCCACGGCGACACCGCCGTCGACAGCCACTACGGCCTGCCGACCATCAGCCACACCCGCGCGCAGTGGGCCGAGCTGGACGCCCCGCCGTTCCGCGCCGCGATCTCCGCCGGGATCGACTCGATCATGACCGCGCACATCGTGGTGCCCGCGCTCGACCCGAGCGAGGACCCGGCGACGCTCTCCCGTCCCATCCTGACCGGCATCCTGCGCGAGGAGCTCGGTTACGACGGGGTGGTGGTGACGGACTCGCTCGGCATGGAGGGGGTCCGCACCAAGTACGGCGACGCGCGCGTGCCCGTCCTCGCGCTGCAGGCCGGCGTGGACCAGCTGCTCAACCCGCCGAAGCTGGACGTCGCGTGGAACGCCGTCCTCCAGGCCGTCAAGGACGGTGAACTGACCGAGGCCCGGCTCGACGAATCGATCCTGCGGATCCTTCGCCTCAAGGCGAAGCTCGGCCTGTTCCGGCAGCCGTACGTGAGCCACGTCGGCGTCGACCGTACGGTCGGCACCCGCGCCCACCTGGCCCGCGCGGACCGGATCGCCGAGGAGACCACCACCCTCCTCCGCAACGAAGGGGGCTTCCTGCCCCTCAGCCGGCGTGTCCACGGTGACGTCCTGGTCGTCGGCGCCGATCCCGCCTCCCCGTCCGGGACGACCGGCCCCCCGACCGCCACCCTCGCCGGGGCGTTCACCGCGCTGGGCTTCTCGGCCACGGCGCTGTCCACCGGGATCACTCCCACCGCCGCGAAGATCGAGGAGGCGGTGGCCGCGGCGGCGGGCAAGGACGTGGTCGTCGTCGGCACGTACAACGTGACGGCGACCAGCACGCAACGCACGCTCGTCTCCCGGCTGGTGGCGACCGGTGTGCCCGTCGTGACGGTCGCGATCCGCAACCCGTACGACATCGCCCATCTGACCGGCCAGCGGGCGACCGTCGCCGCCTACTCCTGGACCGACGTGGAACTGCGGGCCGCGGTCCGGGTCATCGCGGGCGCGGCGCGGCCGCGCGGCCGGCTGCCCGTCCCCGTCCAGCGGGCGGACGATCCGACGCGCGTGCTGTACCCGGTCGGCCACGGCCTGTCGTACGGATAGCCGCGGACGGGTACGGGGAGACGGCCGACGGGCCGCGCCCGGGGTCCTGGACCCCGGGCGCGGCCCGTCGCCGCGTCATGACCGTGCTGCCGGGCGGGCTCAGGCCCGCACGGGCACCACGGCCGTACGGTCCACCGCCTGCCGTCGCGTCACGGGCGCAGGCCGTGCTCCCGGCTCAGCTCCTCGTCGACCGGCTTGTCGAGTCGGGCGTCGAAGCGCGCCAGCGGGCGGGCCGCCTGGGCCGCCGGGGCGTCGACTCCGGCCCAGGCGAGGATGCGGGCCGTGGCCTTGGCCCGCTCGGCCTCCACCAGTCCGTCGACGGTCGCGCCGTGGTTGGCGCCGGGGGCGGTGAGGACGTAGCTGTCCCGCGCGCCCTTGCCGAGGCGGAACGGCTCCGAGCCCCAGGGGTCGTTGCCGCCGTACACGAACATCATCCGGTGGGCGTTCTTGCGGACCCAGTCGTCGACGTCCCGCATGGCCTGCGGCTTGAACGTCATCGGGATCTCGCGCGGCACGAAGTTCCGGGCCGGCTGGTAGCCGTAGCGGGACAGGCCCTTCAGGTGCGGCTGCCGGATGCTGGGCGAGCCGAGTTCGGTGGCCGCCTGGTAGTAGTACGGGGTGTACCCCTCCAGGCTCTGGTCGGTGTAGAAGGACCAGCCGGCGTAAGCGTCGATGGTCTCGTAGATCTCGTCGTCGCTCGCCGTCGCGGCGACCGGGACGGTGTCGCAGACGTCCTCGCCGTAGTACTGCCAGAAGCCCCAGACGAAGTCGAGGACGACGGCTTCGTACGCCCGGTCGAGCGAGCCGACGGTGGTGAAGGTGGCTCCTTCGGACTCGGCCCACGCCTGGTACTTCGCCTGGAGCGGGGCGCGGCGGACGAGGGCCTCGCGCTGGAGGGCGTTGAGCCGGTCGCGGCACTCCTTCGTGCCGACGGTCGCGAAGAACCGGTCGTACGCCGAGTCCTCCTTCTCGACCACGTCGTTGGGGGCCACGTAGGCGACGACGCCGTCCATGTCGCGCGGGTAGAAGCGCTCGTAGTACGTCGCCGTCATCCCGCCCTTGGAGGCGCCGGTCGAGAGCCACTTCCGGTCGTAGATCCGCTTCAGGGCGGTGAAGATGCGGTGCTGGTCGCTCGCGGCCTGCCAGATGTCCAGCTTGGACCAGTCGGCGGGCTGGGGGCGGGACGGCGTGAAGTAGCGGTACTCCATGGAGACCTGGTTGCCGTCGATGATGCGGGTGGGCTCCCGCCGGCTCGGGGTGGTGCTCAGTCCGTAGCCGCTGGTGTGGAAGACCGTGGGGCGGCTCGTGTCCTTGTGCAGGAGGGAGAGGCGCTGCTTGAAGGTGCCCGCCCAGGGGCGCCGGTGGTCGACCGGCTGGGTGTACTCGAGGACGAAGTAGCGGTAGCCGGCGTACGGCTTCTCCTCGATCAGGCTCATCCCGGGGATGGCCAGGACGCGGTCCTTGATGTCCGCGCCGACCGGACTGTTCGCTTGGTGCGCACGGTCCGCGGTGGCGGACGTGTGTTCGGCGGCGGTTCCACCGAAGGTGCCGATGGCCGGCTCCGCGGCGGTAGCCGCGCCGGTCGCACCGACGGTGCCTATGAGCACCGTGAGCGACAGCAGCCATCCGAGCGACTTACGCATTCACCCTCCCCTTGGTTCACAACGGTGTCGCGAACCTAGCGGGGGCAACAGACGTACCGCCAGACCCTCTTGGCCCTTACCTCCGTATCAGCACAGGATCCAGCCGGTCGTTCCACTCCGGCCGTCGACGGTGCCGGACGCGCGGACGCAGCGGTTGAGGGCGTGGACGGTGACGGGCCCTGCCTGGCGGGTGAAGCGGCCGCTGCTGACGGCCGCGCGGCCGCCCCGGGGCTGGAGCGAGACCGACATCGCGCGGCGCGGTCCCGGGGTCTTGGCGACGACGAGGGCGCACACGTACTGACGGTTCTTGTAGAGGCGCAGCTCGCCGGTGGCGAAGGGGACGGTCTTCGTGGGGCGGCCGCCGCAGAGGGAGGCGGCGGACGCGGTGCCGGGGGCGGCGAGGGCGAGGGCGCCGGCGGTGAGCAGCAGCGCCATGAGGTGCGCGAGCAGCCGGCCCCGGCGGTCCCGGCCCTTCGCCGCCCCGGACGTGCGACGGGTGCGGGGCGCCGCCGCCCCGGACGTGCGACGGGTGCGGGGCGCCGCCGCCCCGGTCGTCCCGTCGAACACGCGCTGTGCTCTGTCTGTCGCCCCACGGAACATGCGCTGCCCTCCCGCCTCGGTGCCGTACATGCGTACGACGCAGCGGGCGCCCGTGCGGTTGCCTCGGCGGCCGGGCGGGGCTCAGACCCGCTCGGGCTCCTCCTCGCCGATGAAGGTCCGCCACAGCGCCGCGTACCGCCCGTCGCGCGCCAGCAGCTCGTCGTGGGTGCCGTCCTCCGCGACGCGGCCGCGGTCCATGACGATCACGCGGTCCGCGCGGGCGGCCGTGGTGAGCCGGTGGGCGACGACGAGGGTGGTGCGGCGGCCCGCGAGCCGCTCGGTGGCCTGGTTGACCTGGGCCTCGGTCGCCAGGTCGAGGGCGGCCGTCGCCTCGTCGAGCAGCAGGATGTCGGGGTCGACGAGTTCCGCGCGGGCGAGGGCGATCAGCTGGCGCTGGCCGGCGGAGAGGTTGCGGCCGCGCTCGGCGACCTCGTGGAGATAGCCGCCGTCCAGGGTCGCGATCATGTCGTGGGCGCCGACCGCGCGGGCGGCCGCCTCCACCTCGGCGTCGGTCGCGGCGGGGCGGCCGTAGGCGATGGCGTCGCGGACCGTCCCGGGGAAGAGGTACGCCTCCTGGGGCACCACCCCGAGCCGGTGGCGGTACGCGGTGAGATCGAGGTCCCGCAGGTCGGTGCCGTCGGCGGTGACCCGGCCGCCCGTCGGGTCGTAGAACCGCGCCACCAGCTTGACCAGGGTCGACTTGCCCGCGCCGGTCTCACCGACGAAGGCGACCGTCTGCCCGGCCGGGATCCGCAGGTCGATCCCGGCGAGGGCGGTCTCGTCGTCGCCGTACGCGAAGGAGACGTCCTCGAAGGCGATCTCGCCACGCAGCGCGCGGACGTCCCGGGGCTTCTCGGCGGCAGCCGTCGACGTCGGCTCCTGGAGGAGCTCCCGCATCCGCTTCAGCGAGACGGCGGCCTGCTGGTAGCCGTCGAAGACCTGCGAGAGCTGCTGGACGGGGGCGAAGAAGAGGTCGATGTAGAGGAGGTAGGCGACCAGCGCGCCGGTGGTGAGGGAGCCGGCCTCGATCCGGTTCGCGCCGACGATCATGACGGCGGCGGCGGCCACGGTGGAGAGCATCGTGACGAACGGGAAGTAGATCGAGATCAGCCACTGGCCGCGGACGCGGGCCTGGCGGTAGGAGTCGCTGCGGGCGGCGAAGCGGGCCGCTCCCGCGCGCTCGCGCCGGAACGCCTGGACGATCCGCAGCCCGGCGACGGACTCCTGGAGGTCGGCGTTGACGACGCTGATGCGGTCCCGGGCCAGTTCGTAGGCCTTCACGCTGGAGCGGCGGAAGAAGTACGTGCCGACGGCGAGGACCGGCAGGGTGGCGAAGACGACGAGGGCGAGCTGGAGGTCGAGGAAGAGCAGCGCGACCATGATGCCGAAGAAGGTCACCACGGAGACGAAGGCGGTGACGAGCCCGGTCTGCAGGAACGTGGACAGGGCGTCCACGTCGGTCGTCATCCGGGTCATGATCCGGCCGGTCAGCTCGCGCTCGTAGTAGTCGAGGCCGAGCCGCTGGAGCTGGGCGAAGAGCTTCAGGCGCAGGGCGTAGAGGACCCGTTCGCCGGTGCGGCCGGTCATCCGGATCTCGGCGGTCTGCGCGACCCACTGCACGAGGACGGTGAGCAGGGCGAGCGCGGAGGCGGCCCAGACGGCGCCGAGGGCGAGCCGGTTGACGCCGTCGTCGATGCCGTGGCGGATCAGGACGGGCAGCAGCAGGCCCATGCCGGCGTCGACGGCGACAAGGCCGAGGCTGATGAGCAGCGGGGCGCGGAAGCCGCGGAGCAGGCGGCGCAGCCCGTAGGTGGCCTCGGGGGTGACGGCCGCGGCCTCGTCGATGTCGGGGACGTCGGTGGCGGGTGGCAGCGCTTCGACGGAGGCGAGGAGTTCGGGGGTGGCCCCGGGGGCCTGGGACTCCTCGGCGGGCGTCTCCTCGCGGACCCAGAGGGTGGGGGTGATGCCGCGCTCGGCGTCGAACTCGGCATCGAGTTCGGCGCGCAGGGTGCGGTCCTCGGGCAGCTCGACCGGCGGGGTGTGGCCGGGCGAGACGCCGCCCAGCTCGTCGGGGTCGGTGAGCAGCCTGCGGTAGAGCGCGGAGCGCCGTTCCAGCTCCTCGTGGGTGCCGAGGTCGGAGAGCCGGCCGTCGTCGAGGACGGCGATCCGGTCGGCGAGACCGAGGGTGGAGCGGCGGTGGGCGATGAGGAGGGTGGTGCGGCCGGCCATCACGGAGGCGAGGGCTTCGTGGATCTCGTGCTCCACGCGCGCGTCGACGGCGGAGGTGGCGTCGTCCAGGAGGAGGAGCCGGGGGTCGGTGAGGATCGCGCGGGCGAGGGCGATCCGCTGGCGCTGGCCGCCGGAGAGGGTGAGGCCGTGCTCGCCGACGGTGGTGTCGTAGCCGTCCGGCAGCTCGGCGATGAAACGGTCCGCCTGGGCGGCCCGCGCGGCGGTCTCGATCTGCTCCTGGGTGGCGTCCGGGTGCCCGTAGGCGATGTTGGCGCGGACGGTGTCGGAGAACAGGAAGCTGTCCTCGGGGACGAGTCCGATGGCGGCGCGCAGCGAGTCCAGCGTCAGCTCGCGGACGTCGTGGCCGCCGACGAGGACGGCGCCGTGGCTCACGTCGTAGAAGCGGGGCAGCAGGAGCGAGACGGTGGACTTGCCGCTGCCGGAGGCGCCGACGACGGCGACGGTCTCGCCGGCGCGGATCTCCAGGGAGAAGCCGTCGAGGACCGGGCGGCCGTCCTCGTAGGCGAAGCGCACGTCGTCGAACTCGACGGTGGCGTCGGCGTCGGCCGGGAGCTCCTTCGTGCCGTCCTGGATGACCGGCTCGGTGTCGATCAGCTCCAGGACGCGGTCGACGCCGGCGCGGGCCTGCTGGCCGACGGTGAGGACCATGGCGAGCATGCGGACGGGGCCGACGAGGGAGGCGAGGTAGGCGGAGAAGGCGACGAAGGTGCCGAGGCTGATCTGGCCGCGGGTGGCGAGCCAGCCGCCGAGGGCGAGGACGGCGACCTGGCCGAGGGCGGGGACGGCCTGGAGGGCGGGGGTGTAGCGGGAGTTGAGCCGGATGGTGCGCATGCGGCCCGCGAAGAGCTTGCGGCCGGCGGCCCGGATCTTGCCGGTCTCCTGGTCCTCCTGGCCGAATCCCTTGACGACGCGGACGCCGGTGACGGCGCCGTCGACGACTCCCGCGACGGCGGCGGCCTGCGACTGGGCGTACCAGGTGGCGGGGTGGAGGCGGGTGCGGCTGCGCTTGGCGATGTACCAGAGGGCGGGGGCGACGGCGAGGGCGACGAGGGTGAGCGGGATCGACAGCCAGGCCATGACGACCAGGGAGATCAGGAAGAGCAGGATGTTCCCGATGGTCATCGGGAGCATGAAGAGCAGGCCCTGGATGAGCTGGAGGTCGCTGGTGGCGCGGCCGACGACCTGGCCGGTGGACAGTTCGTCCTGCCGGCGCCCGTCGAGCCGGGTGATGGTGCCGTACATCTCGGTACGGAGGTCGTGCTGGACGTCGAGGGCGAGCCGTCCGCCGTAGTAGCGGCGGATGTAGGTGAGGACATAGATGACGACGGCGGCGGCGATGAGGAGGCCGGTCCAGACGGTGAGGGACCGGGTCTTCGCCCCGATGACGTCGTCGATGATCACCTTGGTGACGAGGGGGACGAGGGCGAGGACGCCCATGCCGGCGAGCGAGGACCCGAGGGCGAGCACCACGTTGGCCTTGTACCGCCAGGCATACCCGGTGAGCCTGCGCGCCCACCCCTGCTCTTCTCGCCCCGCCGCGGCCACGTGGTGCCTCCCGTTCGTCCTGCTCTACCGGATGGCTCCAACGCGGCTGAGGTGCGATTTCATCCCGCCGTCACAAAAGTACGGTCTCCGGTCCTAGGACCGGGGACCGCGCGGGTCACAGGTGGGTGGGCTCGAACATGCGGAGGAGGGCGGGGAGGACCACGACGGAGGGGCCCGGGGTGGCGAGGGCCTTGGCCAGGTCGGCTGTCAGGGTCTCCGGGGTGGTGCGGACCGCCGGGACGCCGAAGGACTCGGCGAGGGCGACGAAGTCGGGGCGGGCCAGTTCGGTGGCGGTGGCCTCGCCGAAGGTGTCGGTCATGTACTCGCGGAGGATGCCGTAGCCGCCGTCGTCGACGATCAGCCAGGTGACGTCGGAGCCGTACTGCTTCGCCGTCGCCAGTTCGGCGATCGAGTACATGGCGCCGCCGTCGCCGGAGACGGCGAGGACCGGCCGGGTGGGGTCCGCCGCGGCCGCGCCGAGGGCGGCGGGGAAGCCGTAGCCGAGGCCGCCGGCGCCCTGGGCGGAGTGCATGGTGTTGGGGTGGCGGGCGTCGAAGGCGGACCAGGCCCAGTAGGCGAGGATCGTCATGTCCCAGAAGCTCGGGGACCTGTCGGGCAGGGCCTCGCGGACGGAGGCCACGATCCGCTGCTCCAGGCCGAGGTCCTGGGCGGCGATCCGGTCCCGCACCTTGGCCAGGACGGCCTCGACCCGCTCGGGGGCGGTCGGGTCCCGGCGCACCTCCGTCGTCTCCAGGAGGGCCTGGAGGGCGAGGCGGGCGTCGGCGTGGATGCCGAGCGCCGGGTGGTTGGACTCCAGCTTCCCGGCGTCGGCCTCGATCTGGATCACCCGGCCGCGCGGGGCGAAGGTGTGGTAGTTCGAGGACAGCTCGCCGAGGCCGGAGCCGACGACCAGGAGGACGTCGGCGTCCTCCAGGAAGTCGGTGGTGTGCCGGTCCTCCAGCCAGGACTGGAGGGAGAGCGGGTGGTGCCAGGGGAAGGCGCCCTTGCCGCCGAAGGTGGTGACGACGGGGGCGTCGAGCCGTTCGGCGAGCGCGCGGAGCTTGCCGGAGGCGTCGGAGCGTACGACTCCGCCGCCGGCGATGATCGCCGGCCGGGCCGCCCTGGACAGCAGGTCCGCCGCCACGGCCGTCAGCTCGGGGCGCGGGACGACGTCCTCGGGGGTGGCGTCCATCGCGGTGACGACGGGGATCGCGGTCTCGGCCAGGAGGACGTCCTGCGGGATCTCCACCCAGACCGGCCCGTGCGGGGCGGTGAGCGCCGACTCCCAGGCCGCCGCGATCGCCGAGGGGATCTGGGACTGCGTACGGACGGTGTGGACGGACTTCACGATGTCCCGGAAGGACGCCTGCTGGTCGCGCAGCTCGTGCAGATAGCCGTGCCGCCCGCCGCCGAGGCCGGCGGCCGGGACCTGACTCCCGATGGCGAGGACGGGCGCCGAGGCGGCGGCGGCCTCCTGGAGCGCGGCGAGCGACATGAGCGCGCCCGGGCCGGTGGAGAGCAGCAGCGGGGCCGCCTCGCCGGTCATCCGGCCGTAGGCGTCGGCGGCGAAGCCCGCGTTGTTCTCGACCCGCAGCCCGACGTAGGTGAGGGAGGAGCGGCGCAGGGCGTCGAACATGCCGAGCGCGTGCTGCCCCGGCAGCCCGAAGACGGTGGTCGCGCCCAGCCCGGAGAGGCTCTCGACGACGAGGTCGCCGCCGTTGCGCCCCGCGGGGGGGTTGAGCGCGGCCTCGCTCTGCGCGGCCGTCGGCCGGAGCACCAGGTCGTGGTCGTGGGTCATGACGTCCCCTCGGGTGTGGCTCGTTCTGCGTGTCGGATACGGGCGCGGGCGCGGGCAGGCGGCCGGCCCGGGTGCGGCGCTCGCGGCGCGGGTCCGGCCGGTGCGGCTCGGTGGAGCTCCGCCGGACCGCCCCACGGTACGGCCCGGCCCGGACGGGGCCGTACCGAGGCACCCGCCCGCCCCCGGGAGGGGGGCGGGAAGGCCGACGACCGGTGGGTTACTTCGTGCCCGTGGCGCGGCTCGCCGCGATCTGGCGGGACATGATCGTGGTCAGCTCGTACGCCGTGTGCGAGGCGGCGACCGCCGTGATCTCCGCGTGGTCGTACGCCGGGGCGACCTCCACGACATCGGCGGAGACGAGGTTGCAGGAGGACAGGCCGCGCAGGATCTCCAGGAGCTCGCGGGAGGTCATGCCGCCCGCCTCCGGGGTGCCGGTGCCCGGCGCGTGGGCCGGGTCGAGGCAGTCGATGTCGATGGAGATGTAGAGCGGACGGTCCCCGATGCGCTGGCGGAGCTGGTCGGCGACCTCGTCCGCGCCCCGGCGGTAGATGTCCGCCGACGTGACGATGCCGAAGCCCATCTTCTCGTCGTCGGTCAGGTCCTGCTTGCCGTACAGCGGGCCGCGGGTGCCGACGTGGGAGAGCGCCTCGGTGTCGAGGATGCCCTCCTCGACGGCGCGGCGGAACGGCGTGCCGTGGGTGTACTCGGCGCCGAAGTACGTGTCCCAGGTGTCGAGGTGCGCGTCGAAGTGGAGCAGGGCGACGGGGCCGTGCTTCTTGGCGACGGAGCGCAGCAGCGGCAGCGCGACCGTGTGGTCGCCGCCCAGCGTCATCATGCGGGCGCCGGTGGCGAGCAGGTCGTCGGCGGCGGCCTCGATGGTCTCGACGGCCTCGTTGATGTTGAACGGGTTGGCCGCGATGTCACCGGCGTCGGCGACCTGGGCGAGGGCGAACGGCGAGGCGTCCTGCGCCGGGTTGTACGGGCGGAGGAGGCGGGACGCCTCGCGGATCGCGTTGCCGCCGAAGCGGGCGCCGGGGCGGTAGGAGACGCCGCTGTCGAAGGGGATGCCGACCACGGCGACGTCGGCGGTGCCGACCTCGTCGAGCCGCGGCAGCCGGGCGAACGTCGCGGGGCCGGCGTACCGCGGGATGCGGGACGAGTCGGTCGGGCCGCGGAACGCGTTCTGGTCGCTGCTGCTCATGGTCGGGTCCTCCTGGGTGTGTCGGGGTCTTCCGGACGGGTCGCGTCCGGTGGCGCGGGGTCAGCCGGTGGTGGTGGCCGGTACGGTCGCGGGCTCCCGGCCCTCGGCCGCGTCGGTGTCCCGGCCCGCCAGCCGGGCGCGCCAGGCGGCCAGGACGGCGGGGTCGGTCGGGCGGGTCGCCAGGGAAACGATCACATAAGCGGCGAGCGATGCCAACAAACCATAGTAAACAGGCTCATTCGCAAGGATTCCGTAAGTCCACATCAGGCCGATCACCGAGAGGCCACCGACGGCGACCGCCGCCAGGGCGCCCTGCACCGTGCCGCGGCGCCACAGCAGCCCGCCGAGGATCGGGACGAGCAGCCCGCCGACCAGGAGGTTGTAGGCGACGGTGAGCGCCTGGACGACGTCGTTGAGGGCGATGGCGATGCAGATGACGGCGATGCCCATGATCAGGATGAAGAGCCGGTTGCCCTTCACCTCGTCGTGATCGCTCCCGCTCCCGTCGTTCCGCGCGGTGAGTCCGCGCAGACGCGACCAGATGTCGTTGTTGGCGACGGTGGCGCAGGCGATGAGCGCGCCGGAGGAGGTGGACATGACGGCGGCGAGCGCGGCGGCGAGGACGAGGCCGCGCACGCCCATGGGCAGCTCGTCCTTGACGATGGTGGCGAAGGCATCGTCGGCGCTGGGCAGCTTCGGGTAGAGGACCTTGGCCGCCGTGCCGATGACGGCGCCGGCGAGGGCGTAGACGAGACAGTACGTACCGGCGACGGTGCCGCCCCACTTCGCGACCTTGTCGCTCCTGGCGGTGAAGACGCGCTGCCAGATGTCCTGCCCGATGAGCATGCCGAAGGTGTAGATCAGCACGTACGTGAAGATCGTCTCGCCGCCGATGCCGAGCGGGGCGAAGTACTCGGTGGGCAGCTGGGCCTTCATCTCCGCGAAGCCGCCGGCCTTGATCACGGCGATCGGCAGCAGCAGGATCAGCACGCCGATGGTCTTCACCACGAACTGCACCATGTCGGTGAGGGTGATGGACCACATGCCGCCGAGCGTCGAGTACGCGACGACGATGGCGCCGCCGAGGACGATCGCGACCGTGCGGGGCAGGTCGAAGAGGACGTCGAAGATGGTCGCGTACGCGATGGTCGAGGTGACGGCCAGCATCAGCGTGTACGCCCACATGACCACACCGGAGATCACGCCCGCCCGGCCGCCGTAGCGCAGGTCGAGCATCTCGGAGACGGTGTAGACCTTCAGCCGGGCGATCCGCGCGGAGAAGAAGACGGAGAGGGCCAGCAGGCCGAGTCCGATGGTGAAGACCATCCAGGCGCCGGAGAGACCGTACTTGTAGCCGAGGCCGACGCCGCCGATGGTGGAGGCACCGCCGAGGACGATGGCGGCCATGGTGCCGGAGTACATCCACGGGCCGAGCCGGCGGCCCGCCACCAGGAACTCGCTCTTGGACTTGGCGCGGCGCATGCCCCACCAGCCCATCGCGAGCATGCCGGCCAGGTACACGACGATCACTGCGTAGTCGACGGCCATGGGGCCCTCCTTCTCACCTCGGTGGCGTGTCGTGCGGGGGAAGCCCCGAAAGGCTGACCAGGGGCGGATCGCGGGGACATCCGCCCGTACCCGCGGCCCCTGGATGGCACGACAGTAGGTGGCCGGAAAGCGACGCTGAAGTGTACGTTTCATCCATTGTTCACGCTTCGGATGTACGAAGGATCCATGGCGATGCCCGCGCAGGAACCGACCTTCACGCCCCCGGCCCAGCCGGTCCCGCTGGCCGCGCTGCTCGGCCGCCCGGACCTCGGGCTGCGGCTGCTCGCCGGAGCGGCCACCGGCCCCGAGGACGTCCACGTCCATTGGGTCCACACCTCGGAGATGGCCGACCCGTACCCCTATCTCCTCGGCGGTGAGCTGCTGATGACGGCGGGGGTGCAGCTCACCGACCCGGAGCGGTACGTCGAGCGGGTGGTGGAGGCGGGCGCGGCGGCGCTCGGGTTCGGCGTCACGCCGGTGTACGACACGGTCCCGGCGGCCCTGGTGGCGGCATGCGACCGGGCCGGTCTGCCGCTGGTCGAGGTGCCGCCGGACACGCCGTTCACGGCGGTGGCGCGGGCGGTGTGGCGGCTGATGGCGGAGGCCCGGCACCGGGAGCTGCGCCGGGTGACGGAGGCGCAGCAGTCGCTGGCGACGGCGGCGGCCCGGCCCGCGCCGGTCCCGGCGGTGCTCGGCGCGCTGGCGTCCCGGCTGGGCGGGCGGGCGGTGCTGTTCGCGGCGGACGGCACGGAGTACGCGACGGCGGGGCGGCCGGTCCCGCCGGAGGCGGCGGGGGCGCTGCGGGAGCTGGCGGGGGTGGTCGGCCCGCGCCCGGGCGGCCCGGCGTCGGCGAGCGGCGACGGGGGCGGGCTGCGGCTCGCCGCGTACGCGCTGGGCGGCGGGGAGGGGCTGACGCTGGGGGTGGCGGCCGAGCGGAGGGAGACGGCCGACCACACGATCGCCGGGGTGGCGGTGGTCCTGCTGTCCCTGCTGACCGCCCCGCACCGGGGCGCCGACGCCTCCGTCCGCGACGCGGCCCTGGTCCGCCTGCTGCTCGGCGCGCCCCCGGCGGAGGCGGCGGCGCCGCTGGGCCCCGGGCCGTGGTCGGTGGTGCACGCCCGCGGCGGCGACGGCACGCCGTTCGCGGCGGGGGCCTTGGCGGCGGCCCTGGGGACGGCGCTGGTGGCGGGGGACGAGAGCCCCGCCGACGAGGGCGCGGAGCCGGGCGAGGCCCGGGGGCCGGGGCCCGCGGGCTCCCGGCCCCGGGGGGTCGTGCGGTTGCTGGTGCCGGCCTCGGCCGGTGCCCGGGCGCAGGACGGGTGGGTGCTCGGGGTCAGCGCCCCCGTCGCGGCGGAGGAGCTGGCCGTCGGGGACGCGCAGGCCGCGCGGGCGCTGGCCAGGGCGGAGGCCCTGCGGGTGGGGCTCGTGCGGCACCGGGTGGCCGGGATCGGGGGGCTGGTGGACGGGGACGAGGCGGACGCGTACGCCCGGTCCCTCCTCGCCCCCCTCACCCCGCCGCTCGTCGGGACCCTGCGGGCCTGGCTCTCCCTGCACGGCAACTGGGACCGGACGGCGGTGGCGCTGGACATCCACCGCAACACCGTCCGCCAGCGCGTCGCCCGCTGCGCCGCGCTCCTGGGCCGGGACCTGGACGACGCCGACGTGCGCATGGAGCTGTGGTTCGCGCTGGGCCGCCTCCCGGACTGACTCCGGCCCCGCCCCGGGATCAGTAGAGCTTGTTGACGGCGGTCTTCGTCGTCGTGCGGAAGGCGGTCAGCGGGGCGTCCTGGAGGTCGCCCATCTGACCCCAGCGGACGAGGGTGACGGTGCGGCCGTCGCGGCCGACCGAGAAGAGGTGGATGTCGGTGCTGCCGACCTGCGGGTCGGCGGTGTCCAGGCTGTAGACCCAGGCGCCCTCCTCGACGGCGAGCTTGCCGTGGTACGCGCTGACGGCGTCCAGGCCCGGGTTCTGCCGCTCCAGCAGGGGCCCGCAGCCGGCGAGGGCCTTGCGGAGGGTGTCGACCAGCTTCACGGCGTCGGCCTCGGTGCGGGCGACGGTGGTGACCTGGACGCCGTTGGTGTCGAGTTCGGTGCTGAACTCGCGGTAGCGGGTGTTCTGCGCCGGGATCTTGTACGGGGCGCAGAGGACGCCGCCGTTCTCCGGAACGCCGGTGAAGACCTGGGTGGCGGTCCACGGCGTCGACGACGGCGGCATCTGGGAGGCGGCGAGGAAGGCGGGCTGGGCAGCGGCCTGCGCCGGGGCCGTGGCGAGGGCCGCGAGGCCCAGGGCGGCAGCGGCGGCGGTGGCGAGTGCGGTACGGAGCTTGTTCATGCTGGTGGATCCCCCGTCGGGTCGTTCGGTCAGTGCTCCACCAGCGTCGGGCCGGCGCCCGCCGTCTGCAACGGTGACGCACCCTCCACCCGTCCCGGAACCATCCCACCCCCGCTGACGTGCAAGGACATGAAGCATGGGACGCAGGGTCGAGGGGGATGGAATGCCGAAGGACGCCGCCGTCGAGGAGTTCGCGCGGTTCGTGCGCGCGCTGAAGGCGCGGGACGGGCGCAGTTACGAGGCGCTGGGCCGGCGCCTGAGCGTCAGCGCGTCCACCCTCCACCGCTACTGCTCGGGCGCGACCGTCCCGGAGGAGTTCGCCGTGGTCGACCGCCTCGCCCTGCTGTGCGGGGCGGACGAGGAGGAGCGGCGGGCCCTGGAGGCGGCCTGGAGCCGCGCGGACCGCACCCGCCGCCCTCCGGCGCCGGAGCCCGCGGCAGAACCCCAGCCCGGCCCGGAACCGAAGCCTGCGCCCGCACCCGGCCCGGAAACGAAGACGCCCGAGCCCGACCCGGCCCCCGCGTCCGAGCCTGCGTCCGAGCTGGAACCCGTGCACGCGCGCGTGCCGGGCGGTCTCCCGTCCGAGCGGCGGAGGCGCCGGTGGGGGTGGCTGGGCCTGGTCGGCGGGACGCTGGCGGTCGTGGGGACGGTGACGCTCGGAGCCGTACTCCTGCCCGGGAAGGCCCGGGAGCGGGCCGCCGAACCACCGGCGCCGCTGACGTGGACGGTCGCCTCGCACCTGTGGAAGAACGGGTGCGGGCACACCTACCTCGTGGAGCGGACGCCCCCTCCCCCGCCGCAGGCGGCCGACGCGCGCAGCTGGGCGGCGGCGCAGGGGGCCGTGGACGGCGGCCAGACGCTGGTGCGGGTGTCGGTGCAGGGGAAGAGCGCGGCGGCGGTGGTGCTCCAGGCGCTGCACGTGCGGGTGGTGGAGCGGGGCGCGCCGCTGCCGTGGGCGGCGTACCGGACGGACGACGGGTGCGGCGGGGCGGTGACGCCGCGCCGTTTCGAGGTGGACCTGGACCGGCCGCGGCCGGTGGCGCGGGCGCTGGACGGGTACGACGCCTCCGGGGAGGAGGGCCGGACGCTCCCGGCGGTCTCCTTCCCGTACGCGGTCAGCGCCGCCGAGCCGGAGGAGCTGCTGGTCTCGGCGGGGACGTCGGGGTGCGACTGCCGCTGGTACCTGGAGCTGGAGTGGAGCTCGGAGGGGCGCCGGGGCACGGTCCGGATCGGGGACGAGGACGGCGGGCCCTTCCGGACGAGCGGGGCGAAGGGGCGGCCCGTGCACGGATACGACTCCGTCGGTCTGCGCTGGGTCCCCGGCGAGGCGTCCGGGGCGTGAGCGGACGTGATCTGGGCAACCCTGGCGCCTCAGATCTGGACAGCGGCGCGAACCCACCGGTAACTTGACTGAGCAAGCGCTTAGGCATACTGCGTCTGGCACCCAGGCACCCAGGACTCCGAAGGAGGCGGCTCGTGCGCCGTACCGTATTCAACGAGGACCACGAGGCGTTCCGGGACACCATCCGCGCCTTCATCGAGGCCGAGGTCGTCCCCGTCTACGACGAGTGGTTCGCCGCGGGCCAGGCGCCGCGCGACTTCTACTACAAGCTCGGCGAGCTGGGCGTCTTCGGCATCAACGTCCCCGAGGAGTTCGGCGGCGCGGGCCTGGACACGCACAAGTTCGAGGCCGTCCTCTACGAGGAGACCTCCCGCGCGGGCGTGAACTTCGGCGGCTCCGGCGTGCACGTGCTGCTCGCCCTGCCGTACATCAAGATGCTCGCCACCGACGAGCAGAAGAAGCGCTACCTCCCGAAGTTCGTCTCCGGCGAGGAGATGTGGGCCCTGGCGATGACCGAGCCGGGCACCGGCTCCGACGTCGCGGGCATGAAGACCACCGCCAAGCTCTCCGAGGACGGCACGCACTACGTCCTCAACGGCGCCAAGACCTTCATCACCGGCGGCGTGCACGCCGACCGCGTCATCGTCTGCGCCCGTACCGCCGCGCCCACCGCCGAGGACCGCCGCTCCGGCATCTCCCTCTTCGCGGTGGACACGAAGTCCGCGGGCTACTCCATCGGCCGCAAGCTGGACAAGCTCGGCCTGCGCACCTCCGACACCGCCGAGCTGGCGTTCGTCGACGTGAAGGTGCCCATCGAGGACCTGCTCGGCGAGGAGAACAAGGGCTTCTACTACCTCGGCCACAACCTCGCCTCGGAGCGCTGGGGCATCGCCTTCGGCGCCTACGCGCAGGCCAGGGCCGCCGTCCGCTTCGCGCAGCAGTACGTGCAGGAGCGCACCGTCTTCGGCAAGCCGGTCGCCCACTTCCAGAACACCAAGTTCGAGCTGGCCGCCTGCCAGGCCGAGGTCGACGCCGCCGAGGCCGTCGCCGACCGCGCCCTGGAGGCCCTGGACGCGGGCGAGCTGACCCCGGCCGAGGCCGCGAGCGCCAAGCTGTTCTGCACCGAGGTCGCCCACCGCGTCATCGACCGCTGCCTCCAGCTGCACGGCGGCTACGGCTACATGAACGAGTACCCGATCGCCCGCCTGTACGCCGACAACCGCGTGAACCGCATCTACGGCGGCACCAGCGAGATCATGAAGACGATCATCGCCAAGTCGATGGGCCTGTAAGTGCCCGAAGCGCTCGACTCCCTGCTCGATCTGCTCGACCTGGAGCAGATCGAGCAGAACTTCTTCCGGGGGCAGTCCCGTTCGGCCGTCGTCCCTCGCGTCTTCGGCGGCCAGGTGGCCGCCCAGGCGCTGGTGGCGGCCGGCCGGACCGTCCCCGAGGACCGGCTCGCCCACTCCCTGCACGCGTACTTCCTGCGCGCCGGGGACCCGGGTGCGCCGATCGTCTACACCGTCGACCGGATTCGGGACGGCCGCTCCTTCACCACCCGCCGGGTCGTCGCCGTGCAGCACGGGCAGCCGATCTTCCACCTCTCCGCGTCCTTCCAGACGTACGAGGAGGGGCTGGAGCACCAGTACGACATGCCGGCCGCGCCGGACCCGGAGTCGCTGCCGACGGCGGCCGAGATGCTGCCCCGGCACCTTCCGGCGGACGTGGCCGCGCGCCTGGTCGAGGCGCGGGCGGCGGTGGACCTGCGCTACGCCGACACCCCGCCGTGGGGTTCCGTCGGGGAGCCCCGCGAGCCGCGTTCCCAGGTGTGGTTCCGTACGAACGGCAAGCTGGCCGACGATCCGCTGCTGCACGTCTGCCTGGCGACGTATGTCTCCGACATGACGCTGCTGGACTCGGTGCTGCTCGCCCACGGGCGCGGCGGCTGGGCCGTCGGGGACGTCGTCGGGGCGTCGCTGGACCACGCGATGTGGTTCCACCGGCCGTTCCGGGCCGACGAGTGGCTGCTCTACGACCAGGAGTCGCCGTCCGCCTCGGGCGGCCGGGGCCTGGGCCAGGCGCGGATCTACACGCGGGACGGGCGGCTGGCGATCTCCGTCATCCAGGAGGGTGTCGTTCGCGTTCCGCGCTGATGATCGGACATACCGTCCGGAGCATGGCGCAGAACGGCGAGAGCACGTCCACGGTGATCGTGGCGGCGGCGGCGAACCTCGGGATCGCCGCCGCCAAGGCCGTCGCGGGCCTGATCAGCGGATCGAGCGCGATGCTCTCCGAGGCGGCCCACTCGGTCGCCGACACGGTCACCGAGGTCATGCTGCTCACCGCGCTCAAGCGGAGCGCGAAACCGGCCGACGAGGACCATCCGCTCGGATACGCGAACGAGCGCTACGTCTGGGCGCTGCTCGCCGCCGTCGCCACCTTCGTCGGCGGCGCGGTCTTCTCCGTCTACGACGGCATCCACACCCTGACCCATGGCGAGGAGCCGGGCGATCCGCTCGTCTCGTACGTCGTGCTCGCGGTCGCCTTCGTCCTGGAGGGCTTCTCGCTGCGGACGGGCCTGCGGCAGGTCAGGGGCGAGGCCGAGCGGGTGAAGGCGCCGTTCGGGCGCTATCTGCGGCTGACCCCCGACACCACCGTCAAGGCGGTCGTCCTGGAGGACTCGGCCGCCCTGGCGGGCCTGATGCTGGCGGCCGGCGGCCTGCTGGGCGGTCAGATCACCGGCTCGGGGATGTGGGACGGTGTCGCCTCGATCCTGATCGGCGCGCTGCTGGTGTACGTGGCGTGGGTGCTGGGCCGCTCCAACGCGGAGCTGCTGATCGGCCGGCCGGTGCCGCGCGCGATGCGGGCGCTGGTCGTGGAGGAGCTGCTCTCCGTGCCGCACATCGTCGGCGTCCTGGAGCTGACGACGCTCATCCAGGGCCCGGAGGAGGTCATGATCGCGGCCAAGATCGACTTTCGGGACGTGTCCTCGGCGGCCCAGGTCGAATGGGCCTGCGAGGAGGCCGAACAGCAGCTGCGCGAACGCTTCCCCGCGATCCGCCGGGTCTATCTGGACCCGACCCCCGGAGCCGGCCGCCGTCCGGCCGAAGGGCCGGCCGGCCCGACGGGGACGTGAACGTGCCGGGGCGGGGGCGGGTCTGCGGCGGCCGGGACGCGGGCCCGTCCGCGGGCGGACCCCTCAGACCGTCAGGCCCGCCGCGTCCAGGAGGTAGGCCGTCAGGGGCTCGTAGGAGCGGGGGTCGATGACGTGGTCGTCGAGCGGGATGGCGACCTGCATGGTGCCCTCGGCCTCGCCGATGAAGAGGGCGGGGTCGTTGCAGTCCGCGTAGCCGACGGAGTCGATGCCCCGCTGGCCGGCGCGGCCGGCCCAGCCGTGGTCGGCGACCACGAGGTCGGGCCGCGGCTCGCCCTCGCGCTCCAGGCCGTCGAGGATCGCGTTCATCGGCTCGGGCGAGTGGGTGTGCCAGAGGGTCGCGCCCCGCTCGAAGACGGCGACGTCGGCGAACTGCACGACGTACCCCTCGTCGGCGGTGAGCCCGCCGGGGATCCGCACGATGTCGCAGCCCGCCGCCCGCAGCGCGGCGGCGACCCGGCTGTGGGCGTCGATCAGCGCGCCGGGGTGGCCGGTCGCGAACAGCACCCGCTGCTTGCCGGCGGCGGCCTTGCGCAGCCGGGCGGCCATCCGGTCGAGTCCGTCGACGGTCAGCTCGGGGTCGATGGTGTCCTGCCCGCTCCGGTGCGCGGGGTCGTCGTTCACGCCGCACCGCTCGGCCATCACGGCGAGCACGTCCTGCTCGTCCGTCCACCGGTCGCCCAGCTCCAGGCCCAGCCAGTAGTGGCGGTCGCCGTTGGCGAGCTTGCGGTAGTGGGAGAGGTTGTTGTCACGCGGGGTGGCGACGTCCCCCGCGATCCGGGTCCGGACGAGGTGCTCGACGAGGGCGGGGCGGCTGAGTATCGGCATGGTGCCCATTCTGCCGTCCGCCACGGCCCGTGGCCGCCCCGTTTCGTCCCGTGGACCTCAGCGCCGGGTCCGGTCGCCGCCGTGGGGGCGTCCGGCGAGGGTCACCGCGCGCAGCAGCCACTCCACCGGGCCGAGCCGGAAGCGGCGCATCAGCCACCCGCTGAGGAGCAGCTGTCCCGCGTAGAGCGCCAGAGCTCCGGCGAGGACGGCGACGGCGTCGACGCGGCCGTACAGCGCGAGTCCGTAGCCGGTGAAGACGAGCGCCATCACCAGGGACTGTGTCAGGTAGCCGGTGAGCGCCATCCGGCCGGCGGGGGCCAGCAGCCGGCGGGTGGCGGCGCCGCGCGGCGTCCGCATCCACAGCAGCAGGGCGCTGCCGTACGCGGCGGTGAGCGCCGGGGCGGTGACCATGCCGGCGACGAAGGCGAGGGTCCCCCAGCGGGCCGGGAGGACGCCGGTGGCGCCCGCCGCCATGAGGAGGGAGCCGGGCAGGCCGCAGAGCAGTCCGTACGTACGGATCCGCCGCAGCCGGTCCGTGCCGAGGGCGTCACCGGCCAGCAGCCGCCGCTTGCCGGCCGCCGCGCCCGCCAGGAAGGCGGCGGTGACCAGGCCGCCGGCGAAGAGGAGGGCGCCGACGACGTCGGGCCAGGCGGCGAGGTGGGTGGCGATGATGTCGGCCGGGCCGCCGCGGTAGCCGGCCGTCAGCCGGGCGGTCTCCTCGGCCTGGTCGGTCTCCGTGCCGCCGTCCGGGACGAGCGTCACCAGGGCGGCGAAGGCGAGCAGCAGCGCGGAGGTCACCGTCTGGACCCAGCGGGCGGCCGTCCACAGCCGGCCGGGGGACGCGCCTCGGGCCGCGAGGAGGATCAGGCCGAGGAGGGCGTACATGGTCAGGATGTCGCCGGTGTAGAGCAGCGCGATGTGCAGCAGGCCGAGGACGAAGAGGCCGAGGAGGCGGCGCAGCATGCGCGGGACGAAGCGCGCGCCGGCTCGCTCGGCCGACTCCTGCTGGAGGACGAAGCTGTAGCCGAAGAGGAACGAGAAGAGCAGATAGAACTTGGTCTCCACGAACGCGGTGACCAAGCCTTTGGCCACGAGGCCGGGCGTGTCGTCGGGGAGGGCGGGGACGCCCGCCATGACGAGGGCGTTGACCAGGAGGATCCCGCCGAGCGCGAAGCCGCGCAGGGCGTCCACCTCCTGGATGCGCCGCCCGCTGTCCGCCGGGCGGACGCCGGCCTCCGTCGCGTCCTGTGCCATGGCCGTGCCCCCGTGCTCGGTCGTCTGCCGGACGGCGCCCGAGGGCCCGTCGTCTCCGGGAAGTCTGCCGGACGGCCCGCGGGTCCGACGGACCGCGGGGCGCCGACGCGGCTAGCGGGCGGCGGCCAGGGCGCCGAAGGCGCCGTGGGCCAGGCGCCGCAGCAGCTCCTCCATCGCCGTGCGCCCCAGCGCGGCGAGGTAGGGCGTGGAGTTCAGGAGGCCGAAGACCGCGTGCACGGCCGCGCGCGCCTCGCTCTCGGTGGCGGTCGGGTACAGCTCCCGTACGACCGCCACCCACAGCTCCACGTACTGCCGCTGGAGCTGGCGCACCCGCTTGCGGTCCTCGTCCTTGAGCCGGTCGAGTTCGCGGTCGTGGAGGGTGATCAGGGGCCGGTCGTCGAGGGCGAAGTCGATGTGTCCGTCGATGAGCGAGCCGAGGAGCGCCCGCGGGTCGCCGGCCGCCTCGCCGACCCGGAGCCGGCCGCCGTCGAGGAGCCGCTCGCTGATGCCGACGAGCAGCTCGGCCAGCATGGCGTCCTTGCCGGGGAAGTGGCGGTAGAGCCCGGGGCCGCTGATGCCGACGGCCGCTCCTATCTCGTCCACGCCCACGCCGTGGAAGCCGCGCTCGGCGAAGAGGCGGGCGGCCTCCTTGAGGATCTGCTCGCGTCGCGTCGGGGCGTCGGTCCTGGCGGTCGTGGTCATGGGACCGATTCTAGACAACGCGGTTAGCGATCGTTAACCTGAAGGACATACGTTAACGCTCATTAACCGAGCAAGGGAGCTCAGTCGATGCAGCAGGCACCTGTGCTGACGAGCGCGGCGGACCCCGCCTCGCCGGCCTGGCAGGCCAACGAGGCAGCCCACCACGAGCTGGCCGCGACCCTGCGCGCCAAGCTCGCGGCGGCCGCGCTCGGCGGCGGCGAGAAGGCCCGCGCCCGGCACACCGCGCGCGGCAAGCTGCTGCCGCGGGACCGGGTGGACACGCTTCTGGACCCGGGCTCGCCCTTCCTGGAGCTGGCCCCGCTGGCCGCGACCGGCATGTACGGCGACCAGGCACCGGCCGCCGGAGTCATCGCCGGCATCGGCCGGGTCTCCGGCCGCGAGGTCGTGATCGTCGCCAACGACGCCACCGTCAAGGGCGGCACGTACTACCCGATGACGGTGAAGAAGCACCTGCGGGCCCAGGAGGTGGCGCTGGAGAATCGTCTCCCCTGCCTCTACCTCGTGGACTCGGGCGGCGCCTTCCTGCCGCTCCAGGACGAGGTCTTCCCCGACCGGGAGCACTTCGGCCGGATCTTCTACAACCAGGCCCGGATGTCCGGCGCCGGCATCCCGCAGATCGCGGCGGTCCTCGGCTCCTGCACGGCCGGCGGCGCGTACGTCCCCGCGATGAGCGACGAGGCCGTGATCGTCCGCAACCAGGGCACGATCTTCCTCGGCGGGCCGCCGCTGGTGAAGGCCGCGACCGGCGAGGTCGTCACGGCCGAGGAACTGGGCGGCGGCGAGGTCCACTCCCGTACGTCCGGGGTCACCGACCACCTCGCCGAGGACGACGCCCACGCCCTGCGGATCGTCCGCAACATCGTGGCGACGCTCCCCGAGCGCGGCCCGCTGCCCTGGTCGGTCGAGCCGGTCGTCGAGCCGAAGGTCGACCCGGCCGGGCTGTACGGCGCGGTGCCGGTGGACTCCCGTACGCCCTACGACGCCCGCGAGATCATCGCCCGGATCGTCGACGGCTCGCGCTTCCAGGAGTTCAAGTCGGAGTACGGCCAGACGCTCGTCACCGGCTTCGCCCGGATCCACGGCCACCCGGTGGGCATCGTCGCCAACAACGGCATCCTGTTCTCCGAATCCGCCCAGAAGGGCGCCCACTTCATCGAGCTGTGCGACCAGCGCGGCATCCCGCTGCTCTTCCTGCAGAACATCTCCGGCTTCATGGTCGGCCGGGACTACGAAGCGGGCGGCATCGCCAAGCACGGCGCCAAGATGGTCACGGCCGTCGCGTGCACCCGGGTGCCGAAGCTGACCGTCGTCGTCGGCGGCTCGTACGGCGCGGGCAACTACTCCATGTGCGGACGGGCCTACTCCCCCCGCTTCCTCTGGATGTGGCCCAACGCCAAGATCTCGGTCATGGGCGGCGAGCAGGCCGCGTCCGTCCTCGCGACGGTCAAGCGGGACCAGCTCGGCGACGGATGGAGCGCCGAGGAGGAGGACGCCTTCAAGGCGCCGATCCGCGAGCAGTACGAGACCCAGGGCAACGCCTACTACGCCACCGCCCGGCTCTGGGACGACGGGGTCATCGACCCGATGGAGACCCGGCAGGCCGTCGGCCTCGCGCTCACCGCCTGTGCCAACGCCCCCCTGACCGAACCCGCCTTCGGCGTCTTCCGGATGTGAGTGACAGATGACCATGTTCGACACAGTCCTCGTCGCCAACCGCGGCGAGATCGCCGTCCGCGTCATCCGTACCCTGCGGGCGATGGGGGTCCGCTCGGTCGCCGTTCACAGCGACGCGGACGCCGACGCCCGGCACGTACGGGAGGCCGACACGGCGGTTCGGCTCGGCCCCGCCCCCGCCGCCGAGTCCTACCTCTCCGCCGAGCGGCTGATCGAGGCCGCCCGCCGCACCGGCGCGCAGGCGGTCCACCCGGGGTACGGATTCCTCGCCGAGAACGCCGGGTTCGCGCAGGCCTGCGCCGAGGCCGGACTCGTCTTCATCGGCCCGCCGGCCACGGCGATCTCGCTCATGGGCGACAAGATCCGGGCCAAGGAGACCGTGAAGGCGGCCGGCGTCCCCGTCGTACCGGGCGCCGCCGACCCCGAACTGGAGGCCGCCGCCCGCGAACTGGGCGCCCCGGTCCTGCTGAAGCCCTCGGCGGGCGGCGGCGGCAAGGGCATGCGCCTGGTGCGCGACCTGTCGGTGCTCACCGACGAGATCGCCGCCGCCCGGCGCGAGGCCCGGTCCTCCTTCGGCGACGACACCCTGCTGGTGGAGCGGTGGATCGACCGCCCGCGGCACATCGAGATCCAGGTCCTGGCCGACGCGCACGGCAACGTCGTCCACCTCGGGGAGCGCGAGTGCTCCCTCCAGCGCCGCCACCAGAAGATCATCGAAGAGGCGCCGAGCGTCCTGCTGACCCCGGAGATCCGCGCGGAGATGGGCGCGGCGGCGGTCGAGGCGGCCCGGTCCTGCGGCTACGTCGGCGCGGGCACGGTCGAGTTCATCGTCCCGGGCGTGGACCCCTCCTCGTACTACTTCATGGAGATGAACACCCGGCTCCAGGTTGAGCACCCGGTGACCGAGCTGATCACCGGGATCGACCTGGTGGAGTGGCAGCTGCGGGTCGCGGCCGGCGAGAAGCTGGGCTTCGGCCAGGAGGACGTCCGCCTCGACGGCTGGGCGATCGAGGCCCGGATCTGCGCGGAGGACCCGTCCCGCGGCTTCCTCCCGTCCGGCGGAACGGTTCTCTCCCTGCACGAGCCCCAGGGCGGAGGGGTCCGCACCGACTCCGGGCTCAGCGAGGGCACGGAGGTCGGCAGCCTCTACGACCCGATGCTCTCCAAGGTGATCGTCCACGCCCCCGACCGCGCCACCGCCCTGCGCCGCCTGCGCGCGGCCCTCGCCGACACCGTCACCCTCGGCGTCCCCACCAACGCGGGCTTCCTGCGCCGGCTGCTGGCCCACCCCTCGGTGGTGAGCGGCGACCTGGACACCGGGCTCGTCGAGCGGGACGCGGAGAGCCTGGTCGACAAGGGCGTACCCGACGAGGTCTACGCCGCGGCCGCCGCCGTACGGCTCACCGCGCTCACCCCCGCCCCCGCGGCCGGCTGGACCGACCCGTTCTCCGTGCCGAACGGCTGGCGCATCGGCGGCCGGCCGGCCCCCCTGGACTTCCCGTTCCGCGTGTCGGGCCTCGAACCCGTCACGGCGCAGGCGCCCGCAGGGGCCAAGGTCACCGCCGACTCGGTCACCGTCCACCTCGACGGCCTCACCCATCACTTCCGCCTCGCCTCCTCCCCGGAGGGGGTCTGGCTGGGCCGCGACGGGGACTCCTGGCACGTCCTCGATCACGATCCCGTCGCCGCCGCGCTCTCCGGAGCCCGCCACGGAGGCGCCGACACCCTCGCCGCCCCCATGCCCGGGACCGTGACCGTCGTGAAGGTGACCGTCGGGGAGGAGGTCGAGGCCGGGCAGAGCCTCCTCGTCGTCGAGGCGATGAAGATGGAGCACGTCATCTCCGCCCCGCACGCCGGCACCGTCACCGAACTGGACGTCACACCCGGCACCACCGTCGCCATGGACCAGATCCTCGCCGTGGTGACCCCGAGGGAGGAATCATGACCACGGGCCTGCCCATGACGGTGCCCGCCGCCGGGCTCCCCGCCCGCGTCCGCATCCACGAGGTCGGGGCCCGCGACGGGCTGCAGAACGAGAAGACCGTCGTCCCGACCGCCGTCAAGGCCGAGTTCGTGCGCCGTCTCGCCGGGGCCGGGCTCTCCACGGTCGAGGCCACCAGCTTCGTCCACCCCCGGTGGGTGCCCCAGCTGGCCGACGCCGAGGAGCTGTTCCCGCTGCTGCGGGGCCTGCCGGCGCGCCTGCCCGTGCTCGTCCCCAACGAGCGCGGTCTCGACCGCGCCCTCGCCCTCGGCGCGCGGGAGATCGCGGTCTTCGCCTCCGCCACCGAGTCCTTCGCCAAGGCCAACCTCAACCGGACCGTCGACGAGGCGCTGGCCATGTTCGCGCCGACCGTCACGCGGGCCATAGAGCAGGGCCTGAAGGTGCGCGGCTATCTCTCCATGTGCTTCGGCGACCCGTGGGAGGGCCCGGTCCCGGTCGAGCAGGTCGTCCGGGTCACCAAGGCGCTGGCCGAGATGGGCTGCGACGAGCTGAGCCTCGGCGACACCATCGGCGTCGCCACCCCGGGGCACGTCCAGGCGCTGCTGACGGCGCTGAACGAAGCCGGCGTCCCCACCTCCCGGATCGCCGTGCACTTCCACGACACCTACGGCCAGGCGCTGTCCAACACCCTCGCCGCGCTCCGGCACGGTGTCACCACCGTCGACGCCTCCGCCGGCGGCCTCGGCGGCTGCCCGTACGCCAAGAGCGCCACCGGCAACCTCGCCACCGAGGACCTCGTGTGGATGCTCGACGGCCTCGGCATCGAGACCGGGGTCGACCTCGCCGCCCTCACCGCCACGAGCGTGTGGATGGCCGAACAACTGGGCCGACCGAGCCCTTCCCGTACCGTCCGCGCCCTCTCCCACAAGGAGTGACGAAACCCATGTCCCTCGACCACCGGCTCTCCGAAGAGCACGAGGAACTCCGCCGCACCGTCGAGGAGTTCGCCCACGACGTCGTCGCCCCCAAGATCGGGGACTACTACGAGCGGCACGAGTTCCCGTACGAGATCGTCCGCGAGATGGGGCGCATGGGCCTGTTCGGCCTGCCCTTCCCCGAGGAGTACGGCGGCATGGGCGGCGACTACCTCGCCCTCGGCATCGCCCTCGAGGAGCTGGCCCGGGTCGACTCCTCCGTCGCCATCACCCTGGAGGCGGGCGTCTCGCTGGGCGCGATGCCCGTCTACCGCTTCGGCACCGCGGAGCAGAAGCGGGAGTGGCTGCCCCGCATGTGCTCGGGCGAGATCCTGGGCGCCTTCGGGCTGACCGAGCCCGGCGCGGGCTCGGACGCCGGCGGCACCCGCACGACGGCCGTCCGTGACGGCGACGAGTGGGTGATCAACGGCTCGAAGTGCTTCATCACCAACTCCGGTACGGACATCACGGGCCTGGTCACCGTCACCGCCGTGACCGGCCGCAAGGCGGACGGCCGGCCGCTGATCTCCTCGATCATCGTGCCGTCGGGCACCCCCGGCTTCACCGTCGCCGCCCCGTACTCCAAGGTCGGCTGGAACGCCTCGGACACCCGTGAGCTGTCCTTCGACGACGTCCGCGTGCCCGTCGCGAACCTGCTCGGCGAGGAGGGCCGGGGGTACGCGCAGTTCCTCCGCATCCTCGACGAGGGCCGGATCGCGATCTCGGCCCTCGCGACCGGCCTCGCCCAGGGCTGCGTCGACGAGTCGGTGAAGTACGCCAAGGAGCGCCACGCGTTCGGGCGGGCGATCGGCGACAACCAGGCGGTCCAGTTCAAGATCGCGGACATGGAGATGCGGGCGCACATGGCCCGGGTCGGCTGGCGCGACGCGGCCTCCCGGCTGGTGCTCGGCGAGCCGTTCAAGAAGGAGGCGGCGCTGGCGAAGCTGTACTCCTCGACGGTGGCGGTGGACAACGCCCGCGAGGCGACCCAGATCCACGGCGGCTACGGCTTCATGAACGAGTACCCGGTGGCCCGCATGTGGCGCGACTCCAAGATCCTGGAGATCGGCGAGGGCACGAGCGAGGTCCAGCGGATGCTGATCGCCCGGGAGCTGGGCTTCACGGCCTGAACCGAGGGGTGTCGACGTCGCGGGCCGGGACCTGGTGGTCCCGGCCCGCCGCTCGTCGCCGGTGGTGGCGGGCCGGGTCATCCGGTCGAGCAGCCAGGAGCGGACGCCGCCGAGCGCCGACGCGGCCAGGGCCGTCGGGTGGAGGGTGAAACCGTGCGCGGCGTAATCCTGCACCCCCCGGCACCGCGCACAGAAGGTTAGGCTAACCTTCCCTCGATCGACGCTGGTCGGCCCCCGGCCGGCCCCGCCCGCACGCACCGAAAGCGACTCCGCCATGCCCAGCAACGCCCGAGCCTCCCATCCGACCCGTCGCGGCCTCCTCGCCGCGGGCGGCGCCCTCGGGCTCGGCGCCGCGCTCGCCGCCTGCGGCGGCGAGAAGGCCGGAAGCGGTGCTGCCGCGAACACCTCGGACAAGACCGGCCCCTGGAAGTTCACCGACGACCGGGGCACGGCCGTCCAGGCGAAGTCCACGCCGAAGAACATCGTCGCCTTCACCGGCATGGCCGCCGCCCTGAAGGACTTCGGCATCGAGGTCAAGGGCGTCTTCGGCCCGACCTACGTCGAGGACCCGAAGACCAAGGCCCGGAAGCCGGACGTCCAGGCCGGCGACCTCGACATCGCCAAGGTGAAGGTGATCGGCAACGTCTGGGGCGAGTTCAGGATCGAGGAGTACCTCAAGCTCGCCCCGGACCTCCTCATCACGGACATGTGGGAGAAGAACGACCTCTGGTACGTCCCGGCCGAGCAGAAGGACAAGATCCTCAAGATCGCCCCGAGCGTCGCCCTCTGGGCCGCCGACAGGTCGATGCCGGCCGTCCTCCAGCGCCACGCCGACCTCGCCGCCTCGCTGGGCGCCGATGTGAAGACCCGGCAGATCCTCGCGGACAAGGCCCGCTTCGAGGCCGCCGCCGAGCGGGTCCGCCGGGCCGCCAAGGGCAAGAAGGACATCAAGGTCCTCATCGGCTCCGGCTCCCCGGACCTCTTCTACGTCTCCACCCCGGTCCGGCCGACCGACACGCTCTACTTCAAGGAGCTTGGCGTCAACCTGGTCACCCCCGACAAGCTCGACCAGGGCGGCTGGTTCGAGGGTCTGAGCTGGGAGAACGTCGGGAAGTACCAGGCCGACGTCATCATGCTCGACAACCGGACCTCGGCCCTCCAGCCCGAGGCCCTGAAGTCCAAGCCGACCTGGGCCGCGCTGCCCGCCGTCAAGGCCGGGCAGGTCGTCCCGCGCGTCACCGAGCCGGTCTACTCCTACGCCAAGTGCGCCCCGCTCCTGGAGGACCTGGCCAAGGTCCTGGAGAACGCGAAGAAGGTGTCCTGACCCGATGACGAGCGCCGCGGCCGCCCCGTTCCGGTTCTTCTCCCTCCGGGTCGACCGGACGAGACGGCTGGGCCCGTCGCTGGTCCGGATCACCTTCGCCGGCCCGGAGCCGGCCGCCTTCGCCTCCGGCGGACGCGACCAGTCGCTCTCGCTCTTCCTCCCGCACCCCGGCCAGGACGCGCCGGTCCTGCCCCCGCTGGACGACCCGGACATCTACGCGGTCCTGGGCGCCTGGCGGGCGATGCCGCACGACGAGCGGGCGGTGATGCGCTCGTACACCGTGCGGGAGCAGCGGACCGGCCCCGACGAGGTCGACATCGACTTCGCGCTGCACGAGGACGGCGGCCCGGCCTGCCGCTGGGCCGGGCGGGCGAAGCCCGGGGACCGGGTGGTCGTGCTCGGTCCGGCGGTCGCCGAGAACACCGCCGTCCGCTTCCAGCCGCCCGCGGACACCGACTCCGTGGTGATCTGGGCGGACGAGACGGCCCTGCCGGCCGCCTCCGCGATCCTGGAGTGGCTGCCGGCCGGGACCAGGGCGCGGGTCTTCCTCTCGGTGCCGTACTCCGGCGACCGTGCGGAGCTCGTGACGGATGCCGACGCCACCGTCACCTGGCTGGTGCGCGAGGAGGGCGCCCCGTCCGCCGTGGACGCGGTGCGCGGCGCCGAGCTGCCGGGGGCGGCTCCGTACGTCTGGCTCGCGGGCGAGTCGGGCTCCGTGAAGGAGCTGCGCCGGCATTTCGTACGGGACCGGGGGCTGGACCGCGGGCACGTGACGTTCGTCGGCTACTGGCGCCGGGGGCTGTCCGAGGACGCCCTGCGGGAGGCCCCGGCCGACGAGGCGTAGGGCGGGCTGCGGCCGGCGCGCCCGGCACGCTTCCGCCCGAAGGACCGGCCGGCGTCCGGGGGTTTACGGTCCCCCCGGACGCCGGCTCCTTGCGTGGGCTCCCGGCTCGCCCCTAGGGCGCGTCCCAAGGCACCTGGGGCGAGCGGTAGTAGTCGATCCCGAGGGCCTCGAAGCGCGGTCCCTGGGCCGCCAGGCGCACCTTGTAGGTCTCCCAGTCGTGCGTCGCCGCCGGGGACCAGCCCAGTTCGGCCACGCCCGGCAGGCGCGGGAAGGCCATCTGGTCGATGTGGGCGCTCTCGGAGAGGGTCTCCGTCCACAGGGGCGCCTCGACGCCCTGCACCGCGGTCGCCGGCGCGCCGGGGAGGTAGGCGGCGGGGTCCCAGTCGTAGGAGCGGCGCACCTCGACGTAGCCGGCCCAGGCCAGGCCGAGCTTGGTGTCCTTGGTGTACTTCATGTCGAGGTAGGCCCGGTCGGCGGGCGACAGGATCAGTCCCGTGCCGTTCCGCGCGGCCGCGGCGACCTGCGCCTTCTCGGCGTCCGAGGTCCGGTCGAGGCCCCAGTACTGCGCGAGGGCGCCCTTCGCGGGGGTGGCACCGGTCAGTTGGTGCCAGCCGACGACGGTCTTGCCGTACTTCGCGACGATCGGCTGGACCTTGTCCATGAAGGCGACGTAGTCCTCGTGCGGGGTGGAGTGCGCCTCGTCGCCGCCGATGTGGAGGTACTTCCCGGGGGTCAGGGCGGCCAGCTCCCGGATGACGTCGTCGACGAAGTCGTACGTGACGGGCTTCGGGACGCAGAGCGAGCTGAAGCCGACCTCGGTGCCGGTGTAGAGCGGCGGGGCGACGCCGTCGCAGTTCAGCTCGGCGTAGGAGGCGAGGGCGGCGTTGGTGTGTCCGGGCAGGTCGATCTCGGGGACGACCTCCTGGTAACGGGAGGCGGCGTAGCGGACGATCTCCTTGTAGTCGTCCTTGGTGTAGTGGCCGCCGGGGCCGCCGCCGACCTCGGTGGAGCCGCCGTACGTGGCGAGCCGGGGCCAGGAGTCGATGGCGATGCGCCAGCCCTGGTCGTCGGAGAGGTGCAGGTGCAGCTTGTTGACCTTGTAGAGGGCGAGCTGGTCGATGTAGCGCTTGACCTCGTCGACGGTGAAGAAGTGACGGGAGACGTCGAGCATCGCGCCGCGGTAGGCGTAGCGCGGGGTGTCGGTGATGGTGCCGCCGGCGACCTTCCAGGGGCCGGGCTGGACGGTCCTGCGTTCGACGGCGGCGGGGAGCTGCTGCCGGAGGGTCTGGACCCCGCGGAAGAGGCCGGCGGGGCGTCGGGCGGTGAGCGTGATGCCGTCGCGGCCGGAGCGCAGGCGGTAGCCCTCGTCGCCGAGCGCCCGGTCGCCGGGGCTGAGGCGCAGCAGGATGCCGCCGCGCGCCCGGTGTTCGTCGACGACGGGCAGGGGGAGGCCGGTGGAGGGGCGGAGCACTCCGGCGAGGTAGTCGCCGACGGCGCGCGTGGCGCGGGAGTCGCCGGCGTGGCCGTCGACCCGGATGCGGGTGGCGGCGGTGAGGGCGTACGGGTGTCCGCCGGGGGTGACGGAGGCGGGGGCGGGCACGATCTGACCCAGCGGGCGGGGATCGGCCCCGGCGGGCCCGGCCGGGGCGGGGGCGGCCGCGACGCAGGAGAGGCCGGCGGCGGCGGCGATCAGCAGGGCACCGAGCACACGGGGGAACGTTCTGCGCTGTCTCACAGGGAGGGTCCCTTTCGACGGGCTTCACGACGGTGGAATGCGTATCCGATCGGTCACCATGCGTACCGTCCACCTCAGGCGCGGTCAAGGTGTAGACCAATTTCGCCGCCGAAAGCCTCGATCATGAGCCCTCCTGCCCGATTCCGGGCAGGTTTCTTGCAAACCGAGGCCCGGACCCTTCAGTATTCACGGGTGCTCGATCGCCGCCCGTCACACGACGACCTCATCGACCACCTGGTGCGCAGCACCGCGCTCCAGCGCGGCGAGGCGGCCCGGGTGATCCTCGACGTGCTGGCGTACTTCGACGAGTCGACCGAGGACTTCGTCCGCCGCCGCCACCGCGAACTCCAGTCCGGCGGCGCGGTGAACGCGGAGATCTTCGAGCGCATCGCGGCCGAACTGCCGCACCGCGCCGTGGCGCCCCCGGAGCTCTCGCTCCGGCAACTGCGCCGCATCGTCTACGGCTGAGCACACCCACTGACTCGGAGGGCTGAAACCTTTATGTGCGGAATCGTCGGTTACATCGGAAAGCGTGACGTGGCCCCGCTGCTCCTCGAAGGACTGCAGCGGCTGGAGTACCGGGGGTACGACTCCGCCGGCATCGTCATCAGCAGCCCGAAGGCCAGCGGCCTGAAGATGGTCAAGGCCAAGGGGCGGGTCCGGGACCTGGAGGCCCGCGTCCCCAAGCGCTTCACCGGCACCACCGGCATCGCCCACACCCGCTGGGCCACCCACGGCGCGCCCAGCGACATCAACTCGCACCCGCACCTGGACCCCGAGAACAAGGTCGCCGTCGTCCACAACGGCATCGTCGACAACGCCTCCGAGCTGCGCGCCAAGCTGGTCGCCGACGGCGTCGTCTTCGCCTCCGAGACCGACACCGAGGTCATCACCCACCTCATCGCCCGCTCCCAGGCCACCACCCTGGAGGAGAAGGTCCGCGAGGCCCTCAAGGTCATCGAGGGCACGTACGGCATCGCCGTCATGCACGCCGACTTCGGCGACCGCATCGTGGTGGCCCGCAACGGCTCCCCCGTCGTCCTCGGCATCGGCGAGAAGGAGATGTTCGTCGCCTCCGACGTCGCCGCCCTGATCGCCCACACCCGCCAGGTCGTCACCCTCGACGACGGCGAGATGGCCACCCTCAAGGCCGACGACTTCCGCACGTACACCACCTCCGGCGCGACCACCACCGCCACCCCGGAGACCGTGGAGTGGGAGGCCGCCTCCTACGACATGGGCGGCCACGACACGTACATGCACAAGGAGATCTCCGAGCAGCCCGACGCGGTCGACCGCGTGCTGCGCGGCCGGATCGACGACCGCTTCTCCACCGTCCACCTCGGCGGGCTCAACCTCGACGCCCGCGAGGCCCGCACCATCCGCCGCATCAAGATCCTCGGCTGCGGCACCTCGTACCACGCCGGCCTCATCGGCGCCGGGCTCATCGAGTCCATGGCCCGCATCCCCGCCGACGCCGAGCCGGCCTCGGAGTTCCGCTACCGCAACCCGGTCGTGGACCCCGACACCCTCTACATCGCCGTCTCCCAGTCCGGTGAGACCTACGACGTCCTCGCGGCCGTCCAGGAGCTCAAGCGGAAGGGCGCCCGCGTCCTCGGCGTCGTCAACGTCGTCGGCTCGGCCATCGCCCGCGAGGCGGACGGCGGCGTGTACGTCCACGCCGGCCCGGAGGTCTGCGTCGTCTCCACCAAGTGCTTCACCAACACCGTCGTCGCCTTCGCGCTGCTCGCCCTGCACCTGGGCCGCATCCGCGACCTGTCGGTGACCGACGGCAAGCGGATCATCGAGGGCCTGCGCAAGCTCCCCGAGCAGATCAGCGAGATCCTCACCTCCGAGGACAAGATCAAGAAGCTGGCCGAGGAGTACGCCGGCGCCCAGTCGATGATGTTCATCGGCCGCGTCCGGGGCTACCCCGTCGCCCTCGAGGCCTCCCTGAAGCTCAAGGAGATCTCCTACATCCACGCCGAGGCGTACCCGGCCTCCGAGCTGAAGCACGGCCCGCTCGCGCTCATCGAGCCGGCCCTGCCGACGGTCGCGATCGTCCCCGACGACGACCTGCTGGAGAAGAACCGCGCCGCCCTGGAGGAGATCAAGGCGCGCAGCGGCCGCATCCTCGCCGTCGCGCACCAGCCGCAGGAGAAGGCCGACCACACCATCGTCGTACCGAAGAACGAGGACGAGCTGGACCCGATCCTCATGGGCATCCCGCTCCAGCTCTTCGCGTACCACACCGCCCTCGCCATGGGCCGCGACATCGACAAGCCGCGCAACCTGGCCAAGTCCGTCACGGTCGAGTAGCCCCCTCCGGGCCTGTCCCCCGGAGACTCGACCACGGCCGGGAAAGCCCGTCCGCCCCCTTCCGGCCTGTCCCCGGAAGGGCGGACGCCCGGCCGGACACAGAAGCGGTCCCCGTGCCCGGCACGGGGACCGCTTCGTTCCGCCTCCCGGATCGGTTCGCCGCCGGGGCGCCGTACGCGGCGGTCGACAGCCGCGCGCCCCTTCGGCTCACCGTCCGCGCGCACGCCGTCCGCGTCAGCTCGCGGCCGGGGCCTCCCGGCGGGAGGCGCGGCCGAGGGAGGTCGGCCAGTGGGCGACCGCCGCCGTCGCGCCGTACCAGGCCGCGAGGCCCGCCACCGCGGCGACCCAGCCGCCCGCCTTCCCCAGACCGCCGTTGCCGGCCAGGGCGCCGATGCCGAGCAGCAGCAGCGCCACGCACAGCAGCCCGTACACCCCCTGCCCGAGCAGACCCGTGCCCGAGGCCGCCATCGTCAGCGTGAGCGCGAGCAGCGCCCACAGCAGCAGGAACAGCCCGGTCGCCTCGGCCGAGGCGCTGCCGCCCGCCGCGGTGCCCCAGGTGAACCAGAAGGCGCCGAGCGCCGAGAAGGCCGTGCCGTCACGGCCGTCGCCCGCCCGCAGGGCGAGCAGGCCGGCGAGGAACAGTGCCACCCCGCCGACCCAGGTGGCGAGCGCGGCGGCGTCGGACGCGGCGACGTTGTCGATCACACCGGTGCCGCCTATGCCGAAGGCCAGCAGGGTGAGTCCGAGTGCGAGTCGGCCGAGTGTGGAGGCGGTGTTTCCCGCGGCGACTTCATTGTCCACGGCGGGCTCCCTTCAGATGCGCAGTTGTGCTGCTTGGGCCACTTTGTTCCGGTGACCTTTATCTACCCTTCACAAGCGCACAATTCACCTGAGGATGGCCGAATTTCTCTGCTCATCACGGGAGTTGGGAAGAGAGCGGGGGAAGCGCCGGAGGCGGGGGCGGCTACGGGATGACGATGACGGGCCGCTGCGCGCGTCGCGCGAGCCGGCCGGCGACGGAGCCGAAGATCCGTCCGACGATGCCGTGGGTGGAGCCGACCACGATCGCGTCGGCCGCGTACTCCCGGCCGACCTCCTCCAGCTCGTGGCAGATGTCGCCGCCGCGCTCGACGAGGATCCAGGGGACCTCGGCGAGATACTCCGCGCAGGCCAGCTCCAGGCCGAGCACCTCGGTGCGGTGGTCCGGCACGTCGACGAAGACCGGGGGCTCGCAACCGGCCCAGACCGTGGTCGGCAGCCGGTTGGCCACGTGCACGATGATCAGGCCGGAGCCGGAACGGCAGGCCATGCCGATGGCGTACGCCAAGGCTCGCTCGCTGGAGGTCGAGCCGTCGAAACCGACGACCACTCCGTGCCGGAAAGCCGGATCACAGGAGTGACGTGGTTGTTCCACCGCCAGGGGGTCGACCGTGGAATCGGCGACGCGCTTGCGGTCCGCGGGTTCGGGGATTTCGTGACCGGCCATCGGTGTCTCGACGAAGAAGATCCTTCTGGGAAGGGACAGAACGGCTGCTGGCGGCGGAGCTGTGTCCGGGAATCATCTTCCCTGGCCCATACCCCCAAGGGTACGGCGACACTCCTCTCCTGCCCAGAGCCCGCCGAGCGGCGTGCGGCGAACGCACGGCGTCCCAGGGAGCATGCCCGAGCCTGCCCCTCTCTGGCAATGCCCGTTGTGTCCTACAGGTGTCCCCGCGGGGGGCCGGTGCGCGTACGGGGCCAAACGGACGCGCCGCGCAGTGACCGGAACGTTGTACTCCTCGTTGCCACTGGTCCAGCCCACCGTCGCAGGGAGACCGCCCGTGCCCGCACCATCGGCCGCCGCCGCCCAGACCTCCGCCCCCGTCCCGCCGCGCGGCCGCCGCCGCGCCGGGAGCCGGCCGTCGGCACCCACCCCCACGGCGACGGTGACGGTGACGGCTCCCGGCGGAAGCGTGAGCGGTACGGAGGGGGCGGCCGGACGGGCGGGCGGTTCCGGTGCCGGTGCCGGGGAGGGCGTCGGCGCGGGCGGCGGGCCCGGGGAATCGGCGGGCGACGTCGTCCGCTGGGCCGCCTTCTGCTGTGTGCTCGTCCCGGTCGTCCTCGTCGTCTACGGCACCTCCCTCGGCGGGGCCGCCGGAGCCGCCCTCGGCCTCGTCGCGGTGACGGCGGTCTGCCGGGTCCTGCTGCGCCGCTCCGAGCACGGACTGCGGACCGAGGCCGCCGGGAACCACGCCTGGTGCCCGCCCGGGGGCCGCCACCACCGTCAGGACTGACCCGACCTGACATACCCCCCGTAGAGCTGACAGGTTCGCACACCCACACCCGTATGATTTCAGCCAACTTCCCGATGTCGGCGAGTCCTTGCCCGAAGGGCCCCTCAACCCCGGTTCCACCAGGGCTGAAAGCCTCGCGACGAGCCCTCGCACCCTACGGGGACGGGCCATGCACGGACGGCGCACTTCCCTGCGCGGCCCGCGAGTGGAACGCTTCCTGATCGAATGCTTCGCGCCAAGTTGCCTTGTCGACAATGTGCCGGATGGAGAACTTGTCACGCCGGCGGCACGGAACGCAGTAGATTCGATCATGGGTATCGAAGACTGGGGTCTCGTGCAAAACCGAGGGGAAACGTGCAGGAGCGACAGGACCAGGGAGACGCGAACACCGAGGGGGGCTTAGCGTCATGAGCCAGGACTCCGCCGCACCGGAGGCCGCACGGAAGCTTTCCGGGCGCCGCCGTCGCGAAGTCGTCGCGGTGCTGCTGTTCAGCGGTGGCCCCATCTTCGAGAGCTCCATCCCGCTCTCCGTGTTCGGGATCGACCGGCAGGACGCCGGGGTGCCCCGCTACCGGCTGCTCGTCTGCGCCGGCGAAGAGGGCCCGCTGCGGACCACGGGCGGCCTCGAACTGACCGCGCCGTACGGCCTGGACGCGATCAGCCGGGCCGGCACCGTCGTCGTACCGGCCTGGCGGTCGATCACCTCGCCGCCACCGCCGGAAGCGCTCGAAGCGCTGCGCCGGGCACACGAGGAAGGCGCCAGGATCGTCGGGCTGTGCACGGGGGCGTTCGTCCTCGCCGCCGCCGGCCTCCTCGACGGCCGGCCCGCGACCACACACTGGATGTACGCGCCGACGCTCGCCAAGCGCTACCCCTCGGTCCACGTGGACCCGCGGGAGCTCTTCGTCGACGACGGGGACGTACTCACCTCGGCGGGCACCGCCGCCGGGATCGACCTCTGTCTGCACATCGTGCGGACCGACCACGGCGCGGAAGCCGCCGGCGCCCTGGCGCGCCGGCTGGTCGTCCCGCCGCGGCGCAGCGGCGGTCAGGAGCGCTATCTCGACAGGTCTTTACCCGAGGAGATCGGCGCCGACCCGCTCGCGGAGGTCGTCGCCTGGGCGCTGGAACACCTCCACGAACAGTTCGACGTGGAGACGCTCGCCGCCCGCGCGTACATGTCGCGGCGCACCTTCGACCGCCGGTTCCGCTCGCTGACGGGCTCCGCGCCGCTGCAGTGGCTGATCACCCAGCGGGTACTGCAGGCGCAGCGGCTCCTGGAGACCTCCGACTACTCCGTCGACGAGGTCGCCGGCAGGTGCGGCTTCCGGTCCCCGGTGGCGCTGCGCGGCCACTTCCGGCGCCAGCTCGGCTCCTCGCCGGCCGCCTACCGCGCCGCCTACCGGGCCCGCCGCCCGCAGGGCGAGACGACGACGGCCGTCATGGACCCGGTCGTGCCCCCACAGGTCGCCTCCGCGATGCGGCGCCCCGGGAGCCCGCTGGACCAGGGCAAACCGCACTCCGACGCGTACGCCTCCGGCCGGGCGGCGCTGCCGGGCCAGCGGAGCGCCCCGTAGACCGCGCGCCACAAGCCGCGCACCGCAAGACGACGGGCGCCCGGGGACACCCCCCTGGGCGCCCGTCGGCGTCCCCGGAGCCCACGAGCCGGGTCCGATCACCGGCCGAAGCCATAAGGTAGGACGCATGAACGATCGCATGGTGTGGATCGACTGCGAGATGACCGGGCTCTCGCTGACGGACGACGCACTCATCGAGGTGGCCGCGCTGGTCACCGACTCGGAACTGAACGTACTCGGCGAAGGGGTGGACATCGTGATCCGCCCGCCGGAGGCGGCGCTGGAGACCATGCCCGACATCGTGCGGCGGATGCACACCGCCTCCGGTCTCCTCGACGCCCTCCCCGACGGCACCACCCTCGCCGACGCCGAGGCACAGGTCCTCGCCTACGTCCGCGAACACGTCAAGGAGCCGCTCAAGGCCCCCCTCTGCGGAAACTCGGTCTCCACCGACCGCGGGTTCCTCTCGCGGGACATGCCCGCCCTGGAGAGCCACCTCCACTACCGGATCGTCGACGTGTCCTCGATCAAGGAACTGGCCCGCCGCTGGTACCCGAGGGCGTACTTCAACAGTCCGGAGAAGAGCGGCAACCACCGGGCCCTCGCCGACATCCGCGAATCCATCGCCGAGCTGCGCTACTACCGCGAAGCGGTCTTCGTCCCCCAGCCCGGCCCCGACTCGGACACGGCCAAGCAGATCGCCGCCCGCCACGTCCTCCCCGCGGAATGAGCCCCCGCTCGCGCCCGCCGACAATGCGGGCGCGAGCACTCGCCCGGACCCTGTAGACTTCTTCTCGGCCGGTCGGGGAAACCTTCGGGAAAACCGCCGGTCATGGTGGGTATAGCTCAGCTGGTAGAGCACCTGGTTGTGGTCCAGGATGTCGCGGGTTCGAGTCCCGTTACTCACCCTGATGGGCGAAGGGCTGACCTGTGAAGACAGGTCAGCCCTTCGTCGTGTCTCGCCATGTATCGCCCTGTGCGGATTCTCGGGAACCAACGACACCCAGGCGGGAGCCCCCCGGGGGGCCTGTCGACCGGCGTGATCATCGGCCTGGGCATCGCGGACGTGTTCGTCCTCCTGATCGCACTCGGCTCGCTCGCCGGCAGCCTCGGCTCCGGCGAAGGCAAGCAAGGCACCCCCGGCCGAGGAGCCGGCCGAGAAGGCGCCGGTCACGGTGACGGCGACGGGAAGTTCGCGGCGAAGTACGTGACGTACACCGACGGCCTGTTCGGCAAGGGCGTGCGCGGCAACGTGTCGTGACCCGCGGAAGGTCCGTCGCGCCCCCTCCGCGACGGACCTCAGCACGCGGCTCGCGCGGACCCCGGGGCGCAGGGATGACGAAGGGCGCGCGCCCCGGGCGGCGGAGGGGTGGGTGGGGGCAGGCCGGGGCGCGCGCGTGTGGGGGGTTACCGGTAGGCGGCGAACGCCTTGGTGAAGGCCAGCGGCTGCTGGAGGATCGACGAGCAGGTCGCGTCGGCGTGGTTCACGGCGCCGGCCGCGCACTGCTTGTCGCGGGTCGAGGACCACATCGACAGCCAGCCGAGGCCCTTGGACCGGGCGAAGTCGACCAGCTGGGTGGCGTCATCGACCCGGAAGACCTCGGTGGTGACGTCGTTGACGCCGATCATCGGGGTGACCGCGACGGCCTTCCAGGCAGCCGCTTCCGACAGACCGAGAACGCCCTTGACCTGGGCCTGGGTGGCGGTCGCGGCCTGGATGGCGTAGTCGCCCATGTCGCCGCTGTAGGCCGGACCGTAGTCCATCGCCATGATGTTGACGGCGTCGACGCGGACCCCGTTCCTCTTCGCGTCGGCGAGCAGGTCCACGCCCGGCTGGGTCAGGCCCTCGGGCATGACGGGCAGGGTGAAGGAGACGTTCAGGCCGGGGTGGGACTTCTGGAGCTGCGCGACGGCCTGGGCGCGGCGGGTGTTGGCGGCGGTGTCCGGCAGGGCCGCGCCCTCGATGTCGAAGTCGACCTTGGTGAGCGCGTACTGGTCGACGACCTTGCCGTACGCGGCGGCGAGGGCGGCGGAGGTCGGGCAGTTCAGGGCCAGTTCGTGGCCGGCGGCGCCGCCGAAGGAGACCCGGACGTCGCCGCCCTTGGCGCGCAGGGCGCCGATCTGGGAGGCGACCCTGTCGTCGGCGAGGCCGGTCACCCCGCCCCACAGCGGCGCGCAGGACCCGCCGGAGGTGATGAAGGCGAGGTTGAACTCCTTCACCCCGGTGGCGTCGGCGGTCGCCAGGAGGTCGTACGCGGGGTAGAGGGAGGTGTCGACGTACGGGGCGTACCGGGCGGCCGCGGACGGGGCCCCGGGGCCGGTCGGCGCGGTGGCGGTGGCAGTGGGCTTCGGGGACGCCGTCGCGGTGGGCGGCACGCTCGGGGTCGCCGGGGTGCTCGGGGTCGCGGAGGCCGTCGGGGCGGCGGTGGCCGTGGGCTGCCCGGTGGGGCGGCCGCTGGGCGTCGGGGTGACGCCGCCGACCGAGCAGGTCGCCTGGTCGATCAGGCAGTTCGCGGGGTCCCCCGCCTCGCCGGAGGCCGAGGTGACGAAGCCGACGGTGACGGACTGGCCGGGGGCGAGCCGCTCGTTCCAGCTCGCGGGCTTCACGGTGACGTGGCGGCCCGTGACGGTGTGTTCGCCGTTCCACAGGGACCCGATGGTGGTCCCCGCGGGCAGGTCGAACTCCAGCGTCCAGCCCCCCGACCGGACGCTGGAGGTCTCGTTGGTGATGACGTACTGGCCGGTGTAGCCGCCGTTCCAGGAGCTCGTCCTGGTGTAGGCGGCGCCGACGGCCGCGGCCTGCGCGGTGCCGGTGAACGCGAAGGCCGCGCCGCCGATCACCGCCGCCGTGACGACCGCGCCGACCGCCTTGGTCCTGCCGGTCGTCCTGCGCCGGTGCGTGCTGGTGCCCATCGCGTGCCTGCCTCTGTGTGCCGGGGGTGGAGGTGGGTGCGGGCAGCACGCTAGCGAGGGGGAAACGGACAAATGCGTACGGGAGGGGGCTGGTTGAGGATTCTTAGGCTCCGCTTAAGGAAGCCATCGGGAGGAGGAAAGGTTCGGGCCTCCGGCGGGCCGGTCGGGGGCCCCGGGGCCCCCCGACCGCCGGGCCCCTGGGGCGGGAGTCCCCGGCCGGAGGCCAGGTCCCGGCCCGGCGCGGGCGCTGCTCGCGTGCGGTCAGGCTCCCGGCGCCCGGCGGGGGGAGCCGGCGGGCCGTTTGCGGCGCCCCACGCGGTGGCCGCGCCGGCCTCCCGTACCGCCCGAGCGGCGGCCGTCGAGGCCGATCCAGACGCGGACCTCGGTGCCGCCGAGGACCGAGTGCCCGATGCGGACGTCCCCGCCCGTGGACTCGGCCATCCGCCGCACGATGTCCAGACCGAGGCCGGTGGAGCCGTCGCGCCGGCCGCTGTTGCCCCGGGCCAGCGCCGCGGCCGGGTCGGCGATGCCCGGCCCGGCGTCGGAGACCAGGACGATCACGGCGTCGTCGCCGTTGTGGAGGTCGACGGAGAAGGCCGTGCCCTCGCGGGTGTGGCGGAAGACGTTCCCGAGCAACGCGTCGAGCGCGGCGACCAGTTCGGGCCGGGCCACCGGAATCCGTACCGGCCGGTCGATGCCCGCGACCCGCACCTTGCGGTCCTCGTCCTCGGCGAGCGCGGACCAGAACTCCATCCGCTCCCGGACGACCTCGGACGCGTCACAGCCCGCGCCGGGCCCGGTGGCCTGCGTCTGCGGCTTGGCGTCGCGCGCCGTGCGGATGATGGTGTCGACCTCGCGCTCCAGCTGCGCCACGGCCGCCCGGGTCTGGTCGGCGGCCGGACCGGAGCCCAGCGAGGCCGCGTTGAGCCGCAGCACGGTCAGCGGGGTGCGCAGCCGGTGGGACAGGTCGGCGGCCAGTTCCCGCTCGTTGGCGAGGAGCCGGACGACCTGGTCGGCCATGGAGTTGAAGGCGATCGCCGCCGACTTCAGCTCCGGCGGCCCCTCCTCGGGGACGCGTGCGCCGAGCCTGCCCTCGCCCAGGTCGTGGGCGGCGCCCGCGAGACGCTGCGCGGGCCGGACCATCCGTACGCCGAGCCGGTCGGCGACGGCGACCGAGCCGACGATCAGGGCGATGCCGACCCCGGCCAGGACCAGCCAGGCGGTGGCGACGCCGTTGCTGGCCTCGCCTTCGGGGACGAAGAGTTCGACGACCGCGACCTGGCCGGAGCCGAGGGCGGTGGGCTGGAGCAGCACGGAGCCGCCGTCGACCTCGGCGATGGTGGCCCGGCCCAGCTCGCGGGTGGTCCGCAGGTCGTCCTCGCCGGCCCGGCGGGTGCCGATCTCCAGGGCCTTGCCGCCCGGCTCGTCGGCGGCCGGGACGTGCACGGCCATGCGCCCCGCCGCTCCGTCCTCGGTGGTGGCGACGGCGCGGTCGAGCTGCTCGCGGTCGGTGGTGATGGCGAGGACGGGCGCGAGTCCGGCGGCGCGCCGCTCGGCGTTGGAGAAGGCGCGGTCGCTGGCCATCTCCTTGACGACCAGGCCGAGCGGTACGGCGAAGGCGACGACGACCATGGCGGTGACGGCCAGCGACACCTTGACGAGGGCCCATCTCACGGCCGGGTCTCCCGGGGCGGCTCCAGCTTCACGCCCACCCCGCGCAGGGTGTGCAGATAGCGGGGACGGGCGGCCGTCTCGCCCAACTTCCGGCGCAGCCATGACAGATGTACGTCGATGGTCTGATCGTCCCCGTAGGACTGCTGCCACACCTCGGCGAGCAGCTCCTTGCGGGCGACGACGACTCCGGGCCGCCCGGCGAGGAAGGCGAGCAGGTCGAACTCGCGGCGGGTCAGGTCGAGCGGGGCCCCCTCGAGTTCCGCCTGGCGGCGCAGCGGGTCGATCGAGAGGCCGCCGACCTGGATCACCCGGGGCGGCGGCGCCTCGCCGGCCGCGGCCCGCGAGCGGCGCAGCACGGCGGCCATGCGGGCGGAGAGGTGTTCCACGGAGAAGGGCTTGGTGAGGTAGTCGTCCGCCCCGTCGTTGAGGAGGCGGACGATCTCCGCCTCGTCGTCCCGGGCCGTCGCGATGATGACGGGGACGTCGGTGATGCCGCGCAGCATCTTCAGCGCCTCGGACCCGTCCAGATCGGGCAGTCCGAGGTCGAGGATGACGACGTCGAAACGGAGATGGGCGACCTCGCGCAGCGCCTCCAGGGCCGTGCCGACGCTCCGTACGGTGTGGGAGGCGTCGGTCAGGTGCCGGATGAGGGCGGAGCGCACGAACTGGTCGTCCTCGACCACGAGCACACTTGCCATGGGCGGCACCGTACGCCATGTGGGGGAACGTGGACCAAGCTCCACCCTGCGGGACGGCGGTGCGGGTGGTGGTGCAGTATGGCCCGGATGCGTAGAGGACTCGTACACGCCCTGGCGTGGTCGCTCGCCACCGGCGCGGCGGTCACCCTCTCCTGGTGGGGGGTGCACACGGTGCTGGCCGGGACGGTCTACGACCCGCCGCGCGCGCTGCCCATCCCGGCCGGCGCCACCGGGGCCGCGGCGTCCGGGACCGCCTCCCCTTCGGCCTCCCCGAGCGAGCGGCCGAGCCCGTCGGCCACGCCCTCCGCGACGCCGTCGGCGCCGCGGAAGACGGGCGGCTCCCCCTCGGCGTCCTCGGCGTCCGGCCCGTCGGACCGGCCCACGGCCTCGCCGCCGGACGGCGGGGGGCGGGTGAAGGGCTACACCGTGGACGGCGGCCGGGTCGTGTTCGAGCTCGGCGCGACGTCGGCGGAGCTGGTCTCGGCGACACCGTCGTCGGGGTGGCAGATGCAGGTGTGGAAGCAGCCGACCTGGATCCGGGTCACCTTCACCCGGGACGGCCGCGAGCTGTCGGTGTTCTGCGTCTGGCACGACACGGCGCCGCGGGTGGAGATCGACGACCGGTAGGGGCGGCGTCCGGTCGGGGCGCGGCGGGTCGCGGCGGTGTCCGGCGGGCTCAGCGGAAGGCGGCGGCCGGGGGTACGGGTGAGGGTTTGGCGCCGGCGTCGGTGACGGGGGTCGCTCCGCCGGTGAAGTCGGCGAGGGCCCTGCCGTGTTCGACCCTGCCGGGGTGCGGGTCGGTCGCCACCCGGCGGGTCAGCTCGGCCACCGGCAGCTCCCGGTCGGAGGCGAGGAGGACGGCGTTGCCGAAGCGGCGGCCGCGCAGCACGGTCGGGTCGGCGGCGAGCGCCAGCTCGGGGAAGACGGTGGCGGCGGTGGCGATCTGGCCGCGCAGATGGGTCAGCGGCGGGCCGTCGGCCAGGTTGGCGGCGTAGAAGCCGCCGGGCTTGAGGGCCCTGCGGACCTCGGCGAGGAACTCGGTGCTGGTGAGGTGCGCGGGGGTGCGGGCGCCGCTGAAGACGTCGGCGATGATCAGGTCGGCCCAGCCGTCCTGGACCTTGGCGAGTCCGGCGCGGGCGTCGGTGGAGCGGACCCGGATGCGGGCGCCGGTGTCGAGGGGCAGTTCGCGGCGGACCAGTTGGACGAGGGGGCCGTCGAGTTCCACGATCTGCTGGGTGGAGCGGGGCCGGGTGGCGGCGATGTAGCGGGCGAGCGTGAAGGCGCCGCCGCCGAGGTGCACGGCCTGGACGGGCCGGTTCGGCGGGGCGGCGAGGTCGGCGATGTGGCCGAGGCGCCGCTGGTACTCGAAGGACAAGTGGGCCGGGTCGTCGAGGTCGACGTGCGACTGGGGGGCGCCGTCGATGAGCAGGGTCCACCCGCGGGGCCGTTCCCGGTCGGGTATGAGTTCGGCGAGGCCGCCGTCGACGGTCTCGACGACGGCGGCGGCGGTCGCCACCCGTTCGCGCTGCTTGTTCCTGGCCACGGAACCCATTATCCCGGTAGCGGTCGGGGAAGCTCGATGGCCGCCCGACGGGCCGTACGGGGTGGGTCGGCGGGGCGACCGCGAAGGCTCGGCGGCGTCGGGGAGGTTCAGTGGCAGCCGTCGGCGGCGGCGATCAGGCGGGCCGCCTGGCCGAGCGCCTCGCGGAGCACCGCCGGGTCGGTGACCTGGCCGCCGTCGTCGGGCGGCAGCAGCCAGTCGGCGGGACGGGCCGCGCCGCCGTCGGCCGGATCGGGCAGCTCCGGCAGCTCGGGGATGCGCAGGCCGCGGCCGGAGGTCTGCGTACACGCGCTGCCCGGCATGTCCCAGCCTTCGGCCGTGCCGGGCGGGACCAGGAAGCCGAGGGTGTGGCAGGCGCCGTCGTGCAGGACCGGGCCGACGACGGGGGCGCCGCCGCGGCGCAGGATGTCGACCGCCTCCAGGCCTTGCCGGACGGGCACGGTCACCAGGTCGCAGGGCTCGCCGTGCGGGGCGCCGGCGTCCGGGGCGGGCAGCTGCCGCGCGGTCGACTGCGATCCGATCTCCACCATGGGGACCCCTCCTCGCTCTGAGAAGACACGTTCCGTCTCTCCGCATGGTTCAACGCCCGCGCGCGTCAACGGCTACGGCGGCACGCCGCCGCAAAGGATGGCAGTTCATGGCAGATCGCGAGCGAGATATCCGATTTGTGGCCAAACTCTGTGTGCCCGCCTGGTCACAGCAGGTACGTTCATGCCCGCCGGAACACCGGTAGCACCAGGAGAGGGCTCGGCCATGGCGATGTCACGGGCAGTTCCCAATCTCGCCTTCCGCAGGCTCCGCGGACAGCTCTCGCCGGCGGAGTTCGCCGCGGCGGTCCGCCGGGCCGCGCGGGAGATCGGCGAGCAGGTGGCCTGCGACCCCCGCTACATCGGACGCGTGGAGGCGGGCGAGATCCGCTGCCCCAACTACGCGTACGAACGGGTGTTCCTGCACATGTTCCCCGGTCTGAGCCTGGCGGACCTGGGCTTCTCGGCGCGGGAGGCGGTACGCGGCCGACGGTCCGCCGTCGCGGCCGGGCCGCCGCCTCCGCCCGCCATCACGACCCGGAACGATGAGGAGAGCGACGTGCTGCGTCGCGCATTCATGACGAGCGGCACCGCCACCGTGGCGGCCGCCTCGCTGGGACTCGCGGGCTCCGCCGCCGCGATCCCCGCCCCGCGCGGTACCCACCGGATCGGCGAGGCCGAGGTGCGGGCCGTCGAGGACGCCGTACGGCAGATCCGACTGCTCGACGACCGGCACGGCGCCGGGGGGCTCTACCAGGCGGCCGCCCAGCCGCTGCGGACGGCGTACGCCCTGCTCGACGCGGGCACCGCGGCCCGCCGTTCCACCGAGGACCGGCTGCACGCGGGGGCGGGCGAGCTGGCTATCTCGGTCGGCTGGCTGGCCCACGACTCGGGCCGGCTGGACGACGCCCGCTCCTACTACGCCGAGGCCCTCGCCACCGCGCGCGTGGCGGGCGATCCGGCGCTGGAGGCGCACGCGTTCTGCAACACGTCGTTCCTGGCCAGGGACGCCGGACGGTACCGGGAGGCGGTGCGGGCCGCCCAAGCGGGGCTGCGGGCGGCGCGGCCGCTCTCCTCGGCCCGGCTGCTGTCGCTGCTCACCCTGCGGGAGGCCGGGGCCTGGGCGGGGCTCGGCGACAGGACCGCCTGCGAGCAGGCCCTCGGTCGCGCGCACGCCCTCTTCGCGCGCGGCCCCGGGGACGGCGACCCCGAGTGGATGTCGTTCTTCGGGGAGCCGGAGCTGGAGGCGCTGGAGGCGCAGTGCTGGTCGGCGCTGGGCGAGTGGGGCCGAGCGGCGCGCCACGCGCACCGGGCGACGGTGCTGCAGAACCCGCACTTCGCCCGCAACCTCGCGCTCTACCGCGCCCAGTTGGCGAGCGACCTCGCCCATGCGGGCCGCCCGGACGAGGCGGCGGCGGAGGCGCGGCGCGTGGTGGACGCGCTGGGCGACGTCCAGTCCTCCCGCATCCGCCGCATGCTGGCGACGACCCAGCAGCTCCTCGCCACGGCCCGCTGAGGGGGGCGCCTCGGGGGCGGGGGCCGGGAGGCGGCGATCGGCCGGCTTCGGCCACCTGGCTACCCGCCGTGCGGGGCGACCGTGCTCGGGGGCCGGGCCCTGGGCCGTCCCACCGCCCGGGACGTACGCCGAAGCCGGGGCGCGGGAGGCGGGGGTGCCGGAAGCGGGGCGCGGGGTGCTCGGGGCCGCACCGTCGGCCGGCAGCCCCGAGCCCGAGACGGGCGTCAGCGGCGGGCGGCGATCGGCCCGCGGCCGGTCAGCCGTCTCACTCCATGTGGCCCGTGTCGTTCCAGCGCTCCAGCGCCGGGGCGCCGTACGCCCAGCCCAGGACCGACAGGCTCGTCGGGTCCAGGCGGATCCGGGCGCCGAAGGAGAGGTCCTCGCCCAGCCAGCGCGCGGCGATCGTGCGCAGGATGTGGCCGTGCGCGAAGACCAGGACGTCCCGCTCCGCCGACCGCGCCCACTCCACGACCTCGTCGGCGCGGGCCGAGACCTGCTCGCGGGTCTCGCCCTCGGGGACGCCGTCGCGCCAGATCAGCCAGCCCGGCCGCAGCTCCTGGATCCGGGCCGGGGTCAGCCCCTCGTAGGCGCCGTAGTCCCACTCCATCAGCGCGTCCCAGTCCTCGGCCCGCTCGCCGAAGCCCGCGATCTCGCAGGTCTCACGCGCGCGTGACAGCGGACTGGTGCGTATCTCCAGCTCCGCGAGGCCGTTCCAGGGCGCCCTGTGCAGCCGCTCCCCCAGCAGCTTCGCGCCGCGCCGGCCCTCGTCGAGGAGCGGAATGTCCGTCCTGCCGGTGTGGCGTCCGAGCAGCGACCATTCGGTCTGGCCGTGCCGGGCGAGCAGGATGCGCGGTGCCATGAAGGCTCTCCCTGGGGTACCGGGTTCACAAGTGCGGTGCTCCCCCCATCATCGCGTACGTGAACGGAGGGCGACGCGGGGGCAACCCCCGGGTCCGTTCCGGCGTCCCCTAGGTCGTGCCCGAGAGGGGAACGCGCGTATGAATCCGAGGGCCGTACGCACCGGGCGACGACCGCGCTGGTGGACCGAGCTGCTGCTGATCGCCGTCGTGTACGCCGCGTACTCGGGCGGGCGGCTCCTCGTCCGGGGGGACACCGGGACCGCCGTCGACCACGGCCTGGCGATCCTGCGGATCGAGAAGCTCCTCCATCTGAATGCCGAGCACCCGCTCAACCGGCTCTTCACCGAGACGCCCGCCCTCGGTATCCCCGCCGACTTCGCGTACGCCTCGCTCCACTATCTCGTCACGCCGGCCGTCCTGATCTGGCTGTTCCACCGCCGCCCGGGCCACTACCGCGCCGCCCGCACCTGGCTGATGGTCTCGACCCTGCTCGGTCTGGTCGGCTTCACCCTGCTGCCGACCTGCCCGCCCCGGCTGCTCGACGCGAGCCACGGTTTCGTCGACACGATGGCGCAGTTCAGCTCGTACGGCTGGTGGGGCGCGGAGGCGAGCGCCCCGCGCGGGATGGGGGCGATGACGAACCAGTACGCGGCGATGCCCAGCCTGCACGTCGGCTGGGCGCTGTGGTGCGGGGTGATGCTGTGGCGGTACGGGCGTACGCCGCTGTTCAGGGCCCTCGGTGTCGCCTACCCGCTGCTGACCGTGATCGTCGTGATGGGGACGGCGAACCACTACTTCCTCGACGCGGTCGCGGGGGCCGCCGTGATGGGGCTCGGCCTGCTGCTCGCGGGGCCGGTGACGCGGTGCGCGGACCGGTTGCGGGTGGTCTCCGGAGGCGTACGTTCCCCTGTTGTCAGTGGGGGATGCGAGACTTCGGCGGGTGAGCGATTCCCTGGGCAGCGGAGCTCCTCGGCCTCCGCAGACGACACTCCGGCACCGGCTCGCTGAGCTGCGCGGAGCGGCCGCCGTGCCGCGTCCGCTGGATGCGCGGGCGCTGGCGGCGCTGGCCGCCAATCCCGGCTGCCGGCGGCGTGCGCTGCTCGACGGGGCCGGGGTCGACAAGACGGCGCTGGCGTCGAAGCTCGGCTCTCCGGCGGCGTTCGGCCAGTCGCAGTTCGCGTTCATGCGGGGCAACGCCTTCGAGGCGAAGGTGAAGGCGGACGGCGGCCGTGAGCTGCTGCGGCTGCTCGGCATCGAGGAGCCGGGGGCGGTGCGGACGCCCGATCTGGCGGCGGCCGGGCCGCAGGGGCGGGCGGCCCGCACGGCGCTCGCGCTGCGCGAGGCGACCGAGGCCGGGGAGTGGGCGCTGCTCGACCATCCGATGCTGGCCCTCGAGGTGGCGGGGACGCCCGCCTATCTGGAGCCGGACGCGGTCGTGGTCCACCCCGACGGGCGGTGGACGGTCGTGGAGATCAAGTCCTTCCCGATGATCGATGGGGCCGCCGACGCCTCGAAGGTCGGCGCGGCCGCCCGGCAGGCGGCGGTGTACGTCCTGGCCCTGGAGCGGGTGGCGGTGGTCACGGACGGCGCGCGGGTGGCGCACTCGGTGCTGCTGGTCTGCCCGAAGGACTTCTCCAATCTGCCGGCGGGCTCCGTGGTGGACGTGCGCAAGCAGTTGTCGGTGACCCGGCGGCAGCTGGCCCGGCTGACCCGGATCGAGGAGATCGCGGACGCGCTCCCCGAGGGGGTCACCTTCGATGTGGAGGGGTGCTCGGCGGAGCAGTTGGCGCAGGCGGTGGAGGCGGTGCCGCACGCGTACGCGCCGGAGTGCCTGTCCGCCTGCGAGCTGGCCTTCCACTGCCGTGAGCGGGCGCGGGGCGCCGGGGCGGTGGAGGCGTTGGGCCGGTCGGTCCGCGGTGAGCTGGGCGGGCTGACGACGATCGGGGAGGTCCTCGCGGCGGCTCGCGGCGAGGCGGGCGACCCGGACGATCCGACGGTGGACGCGGTCCGCCGGGCGGCTGCGCTCCGGGCGGAGGCGCTGGCATGTCGCTGATCTCCACCCTCGCCCGATTCGAGGCGGTCGAGTCGGGCCGGGCGCAGCCGTTGGCCACGGTCCGGCACCGGCACGTGTCGCCGCGGCCCCTGGTCCTGGTGCCGTTGACGACGGCGGGCGAGGCGGGGGCGCCGCTGGGCGCCCTGGTCGGGACCGACCGGGAGGAGCCCCGGCTGCTGGTGGTGGCGCAGCCCCGGGACCGGGACCTGCGGTTCGCGTTCCTCGCCGACCTGGCCGGGGAGGTGCTGCCGTACATCGACGCGTTCGCCGGAGTGGTCGAGGCCGCGGAGCGGAACGAGACCGATCCGGAGACCGGCAAAAAGGTCAAGGTCGAGGTCGAACTGTGCGCGGACGCGCCGCAGTTGATCGTGCCGAGCCGGGCGGGTGTGGAGTACGTCCGGCTGCTCGGGCGGTCGACGCGGTTCCGGCGGACGGCGGAGCAGGACCCCGAGACGCCGTTCCCGGCGCCGCCGCGGGTGCCGCTGCTGGGCCGCTGGCTGACGCACTTCGGGGAGCGGGCGCGGGTGCCGGGCTCCTCGCTGCTGCTGGCGGCGACGGATCTGCTGAACCGGCACTGGGCGACGGGCCAGTCGTCCCTGGAGGACCAGCATCTGGGCGCGCTGCTGGCCTGGATCGATCCCCCGGAGGGGGAGTCGGGCGCGGAGGCGGCGCTGCGGGCCGAGCTGGGCCGGGACCGGGAGGGGCAGTTGCTCTGTCCGCCGGCCGGGCCGGCGACGGACCCGGCGTTCGACAACCGGCTTCTGGCGCCCGCGATCGAGCGTTTCGACCGGGCCAGGCAGGAGCTGGCCGCGGCCGAGGACGGCCGGAGCGCCGACGAGCGGCTCGGCGCCCTGCACGGTGCCGAGAGGGAGGTCCGGCGGCTGATCGCCTCGCAGCTGAAGCCGACCTGGGACGCGGTGTGGCGGGCGGTCGACCTGGCCCGGGAGCTGCCGGAGGGGTCCCGGGTCGCGGACCGGTGGACGCGCGACCGCTGGTCGTTCACCGGCCACCGCGACCGGGTGGTGGCCGGGGAGCCGCCGCAGCCCCGGCGGGACGACGCCGTGACGGCGGCGCAGAAGCTGGCGGCGCGGGAGTCCGCACAGGGGCAGTTGGAGGCGCAGGAGGCGCTCGACGATCCGCTGGTGCTCGCGGGGCGGCGGCTGTCGGGCGAGGCGTTCGTCGCCGAGGTGGTGGAGGTGGCGCCGGCCTGGTCGGAGTCGAAGCGGCCCTCGCCGCGCCCGCTGCTGACCGTGCGGACGGACGACCGGCCGCATCTGGGGGAGCGGGTGAAGGTGTACCGCTCGCTGGAGGGCAAGCCGCAGACGGCCGAGTTCGTGCGGTACGAGGAGGACGGTTCGCTGGTGCTGCGGGTCACGGACCGGATGGGGCGGTCGAAGGAGCCGGCGGCGGGGTCGGTGCCGGAGAAGGGCGACCGGATCGCCTGGACGCTCTTCGAGCACGACCAGCGGGTGGGGGCGAAGCTGCCGGATCCGGAGGAGACGCCCTGGACGCACGGCGGGCCGCCCCGCGCCGACGTCGTGGAACTGCCCGACACCGTGACCGCGGAGGACGTGCTGTGAGCTTTGATCCCGGGGCGGAGGCCGCCCGGGCGACGGGCGCCATCCTGGCGGACACCCTGCACGGTGACGCGCGCGGGGTGGTGGTGGACTCCCCGCCGGGGGCGGGCAAGTCGACGCTCGTGGTCCGGGCCGCGCTCGAACTGGCGGCCGCGGGCCGCCCGTTGATGGTGGTGGCGCAGACCAACGCACAGGTGGACGATCTGGTGCTGCGGCTGGCGGAGAAGGAGCCGGGGCTGCCGGTGGGGCGGCTGCACTCCAACGACAGCGACCCGTACGACAAGGCGCTCGACGACCTGGAGAACGTACGGAAGTCGGCGAAGGCCGGGGACCTCGCCGGTCTGGACGTGGTGATCTCGACGGCCGCGAAGTGGGCGCACGTGAAGAACGTCGAGCCGTGGGCGCACGCGATCGTGGACGAGGCGTACCAGATGCGCTCGGACGCGCTGCTGGCGGTGGCGGGGCTGTTCGAGCGGGCGCTGTTCGTGGGCGATCCGGGGCAGTTGGACCCGTTCTCGGTGGTCGGCGCGGAGCAGTGGGCGGGGCTGTCGTACGACCCGTCGGCGAGCGCGGTCTCGACGCTGCTCGCGCACAATCCGGAGCTTCCGCAGCACCGGCTGCCGGTGTCGTGGCGGCTTCCGGCGTCGGCGGCGCCGCTGGTGTCCGACGCGTTCTATCCGTACACGCCGTTCCGCAGCGGCACGGGCCACGGGGAGCGGCGGCTCTCCTTCGGGGTGGCGTCGGACGGTTCGGGGTTCGACCGGGTCCTGGACGAGGCCGCCGAGTCGGGGTGGGGCCTGCTGGAGCTGCCGGCCCGGCACACCCCGCGGACGGATCCGGAGGCGGTACGGGCGGTGGCACTGGTGGTGCGCCGGCTCCTGGACCGGGGTGGCGCCGCCGTCTCGGAGCGGGGCCCGGAGCCCGTCCCCCTCACCGCCGGCCGGATCGCGGTCGGCACGGCCCACCGCGACCAGGCGGCGGCGGTGCGGGCGGCCCTGGCGGAGCTGGGTGTCACGGGCGTGACCGTGGACACCGCGAACCGCCTCCAGGGCCGGGAGTACGACGTGACGATGGTGCTGCATCCGCTGTCCGGCCGTCCGGACGCCACGGCCTTCCATCTGGAGACGGGGCGCCTGTGCGTGCTGGCCTCGCGGCACCGGCACGCCTGCGTGGTGGTCTGCCGGGCGGGCGTGCCCGACCTGCTCGACGACCATCCGTCGACGGAGCCGGTGCAGTTGGGCGTGACGATGAAGTTCCCGGACGGCTGGGAGGCGAACCACGCGGTCCTCTCACACCTCGCGGAGCACCGGGTCTCCTGGCGCCCCTGAGCGGCCGGCGGTCGCGGCCGCGGCGAGGGCGAGGAGTGCGTCCACGGGCCACTGGTCGTCGAGGTGGGTGCCGTACTTCACGGCCACGATCCGGCCGTCCCCGCCGATGAGGAAGCCGGCGGGGAGGCCGAGCCGTCCGCCGTGCGGGCGGAGCACCGGCGGTGTGTCGCGGCCGCGCAGCAGGCCCCAGGTTCCGGCGGCGACGGCCCGCACCATCGGCCCCCAGGCCCGGGGGGAGACAGCGCCCGTGCTGATGCGCTGGTCGGAGACGGTGCTCGGACTCCTGGCCGAGGCGGGCGTCAACGGCGAACGGCGGGTCGTCGCGCTGCGCGGGCTGCTCGCGTACGTCGTCGGGGCGATTCAGCTCGAACACCTCGGATCGCTCTCCGGGCCGGGCACGGCGGTCATCGCCGAGCTTCCCGCCGGCCGCTTCCCGCACCTGGCCGAGGCCGCCCGCCGGGGCGCGGGATCGACGCCGACCGGGAGTTCTTCGGCGGGCTCGCGATCTGTCTGCGCGGCCTTCGCGACTGACGGCCGCCCGCCCCCTTGCGCGAGGCGGGACAATGGAGGGGACGGCCCGGGTCTCCGGGCCGCGGGTGTGCGAGGAGGAGAAGAACGATGGCGGAATCCGCGGAGCGGAACGGACAGCGGCGGCTTCGGCCCGCGCCGCTGGTCTTCGAGCCTGCCGAGGCGACCGCGGACCCCGAGCACTTCTTCGACCTGGAGTCGATGGAGGATCCGCGCGAGCTGCTGGCCCGGGCCACGGAGCTGACGCTGGCGTTCCGCGCGGCGACGGACCGGGCGATCGAGTTCCAGGCGATCGCGGCGGCCCAGCTGGCCGACCCCCGGCGTTTCGACCGGCTGACCGCGGCGGATGTCGCCGAGCGGGCGGAGTGGACCGAGGACTACGCCGTCCGGATGATCGACTTCGGTCGCGATCTGCTCCGCAACGGCGGACGGCCGCCGGAGGACTGAGCACCGCGTCGACGCGCGCCGGCGTGCGCCCCCCTGACGCGCCCCCGCACCACCCGTGTGGCATATGACCCGGGCGAAAGATACTCCTCCCCCGGCCCCGCTGTCCGGGTTTCCTTCAACTCTCTGAAACGTTCCGGTCACTCCCGGTAGACCTTGCGGTATGAGCGCATGGCTGCGAGACGAGACCCCCCTGAGCCCCGCCCAGAGCGACACCGACGAGTGGCGGACCGACCGGCCCGACATCTTCCGGTTCCTCCGCGAGCGGGACGAGGGGCGGCACCAGACCGCGCAGGTCACCGCCGCCGGGGCCGACTGGCTCGCCTCCGCGGCCTCGTACCCGCGCTCCACCCTCGCGCTCTGGGAGGCCCGCCCGGCCGCCCCCGCCGTGCTCTCCTGCGGGACCGTCTTCGACGTCGTCAACGTCGACACGATCTTCGGGCGGCGCATGCTCGACCGGCTCTGGACGGAGGGCCCCGGATCCGGGCCCGTCGCCGTCCACCGCGGCCGGATGCTCCTCTTCGCCGCCCCCGGCACGGCCCAGCGGTTACCCTCCCTGCTCGCCTGGGAGGAGTGGGGCGACTCCGTCCCGCCGCCCCTCTGCCACGGCACCGGCGACGCCGTGACCATCCCCCCGCTCCGCCCGCTCCAGCCCACCGGCCCGCGCTGGGTCGTCGCCCCCGACACCCGCCACCCCTGGCTCCCGGGGCCCGAGGTGATGCTCTGGGCCTGCGTCCGGGCGGTCCGCGCCGCCTCCGCCGCGGACGTGCGGATATCGATTTTTCCTCCCGCCGATCAGGATGCTAAGGTCTACGACGTCAGCAGGCGCCGCTAGCTCAGTTGGTTAGAGCAGCTGACTCTTAATCAGCGGGTCCGGGGTTCGAGTCCCTGGCGGCGCACAGACGGGAAAAGCCCCTCGCGGAAGCGGGGGGCTTTTTCGTGCGCCACGCCACCCGGGGTCACGCGCGGCGGGCCGGCACCGTCACCTTCACCGTCCACACCCCCGCCCTGGTCCGGTCCGCCACCTCCACCCGCGTCCCCTCTCCGGGCACGGTGAACGTCTCCCCCACCCCCAGCGGCGCGTCCGCAAGCGGCGGGAACACCGAACGGTCCCAGCACGCCTCGGTCCGCGGATGGGCGTCCACGACCTCGATCGGACCGTCCCCGGACGCCGCCTCGTTCCGTACGCGGTAGATCAGCACCCCCTCCGTGCAGGTGTCCTCGTCGTTGCCGGTCGCCCCGCGCGCCTCGATCGCCAGCGCCGTGCCCGGGCCCGTCCGCACCACCGCCAGCCGGATGCCGAGCGTGCCGCCCGCCACCGGCGGCGCCGACAGCGGCTCCAGGCTGAGCAGCCGCCCGCCCGGCTTCTGGACGCAGGCCACCTGCTTCCGCTCCAGCCAGCCCAGCTTCCACTTGTGCCAGCCGAAGAGATCGGGAGCCAGCCCGAACTGGCTGCCCATGACGTCCCAGTCCCCCACATGGGTGTCCCAGTCGCCCTTGCCGTCGGTGGGGCGGTGGTAGAGGTCCGGCAGGTCGAAGACGTGCCCGGTCTCGTGGGCCAGGACGTTGCGGTCCGGCGGGTGCCGCTCGAAGACGGTGACGACCCGCTTGATCTCCGTGTCGTCGACCTCGATCGGATGGTCCAGGTTGACGACCTTCGTGGCGTCGGAGTCCACGCCCGGCGCGTCCGGGTCGGCCACCAGATAGACGATGTCGAAGCGCGCGAAGTCCACCTTCTCGTTCGCCGCGTCGATCGCGTCGTGCAGGTACGCCGTACGCCGGCCGGCGTCCCAGTCGCGCTTTATGTCGTAGGCGGTGGAGGGCCGCGGCATCGCGATCCACTCGCGCTGGGGGTGCGCGCGCAGCGTGAACCGGCCGTAGGAGGCGCGCCGGAAGAAGTCGCTGGTGCCGGGGAAGTGGTCGGCGGTCAGGTCGGCGGGGCCGACCAGCGGGGTGGAGTCCGGGAAGGACAGGAAGATCATGACCGCGTCGAGGGTGCGGGTGGGCTGGGGGTAGGAGCCGTTCCAGGTGTCCAGGCCCAGGGAGTGGTGCGCGGCGGTACGGGGCAGGGCGCAGGGTCCGGCGGTCGCGCCCACGGCGGGGCCCGCCACGAGCCCGGTCGCGGCGAGCGCCATGAGGGAGGTGAACGCCGCCGCCGAGGCACGCAGCGTCGGACGCTCCACTCCCCCGGGTGTCTGCTGACCCCTCACATGGACCTCCGGCTCCGGAATGCGGGACACCACACCCACCTTGTGATGGTTCGCGGCATTTCGCACTATTCCGCTGCCCCAGTCGAGTGAGCGGGCGCCACGGGGTCGACGCGACACGCCCTCGCAACAGCTCACGGAAAGTCACATTCGGTCACACCGTCGACGTCCCGCGTCAGACCCGCACAGAAACGATCGAGCGGGGTGTGCGGGGCGGCCGCTCACACCCCCCGGGAGGCAGGACGGCCGCCGTGGAGCTGGATCGGCCCCCAGGCCAGCCTCTATGATCGGCCTACTTTCCTTGGCCGACCATCCCGACCACATCTGAACGGCCCAACTGCGCTACGGGAGCCAGCGGTGAGCGGAACCCCCGAAGGACCGGTGCACACCCAGCCCCCGCCCGCCCGGGAGCCCGCGCACCCGATCACGGAGCGTCATCCTGACCCCCGGGCCGAGGGCGAGCGGCGGCAGGACGCGACGGCGGGGCCCGGTGCGGACCCCGCGGGGCCTCCGGCAGGCCCGGACCCGCGGACCGCCGCCGAACTCCGCGACTACCGCGCCGCCTTCCGGGCCGCCCAGCTCGCCATGGCCGTCGTCGACCAGGACGGCGTGGTCGTCACCGCCAACGAGGCGCTCGGCACGCTCTTCGGCACCGAGGCCTCCGCCCTGCGGGAGCAGTCGGCCGCCGACCTCGTCGACCTCGCCTCGGACGGCCGCACCTGGCACGCGTACCGCGAAGTGCTGCGCGGCCGCCGCTCCCGCTTCCGCTGCACCCGCCGGCTCAAGCACCCCGACGGACGGTCCCTGTGGGCCGAGGTGACGGTCTCCCCCGTCCCCGACAGCCGCCGGGTGCTGCTCTCGATCGCGGACATCAGCGACCGGCGCGAGCTCCAGGCCCGTCTGCGCCACCTCCAGATGCACGATCCGGTGACCCGGCTGCCCAACCGCGCCCTCTTCTTCGAGCGCCTCTCGGCGGCTCTGGAAGCGGCCGCGCAGGAGGAGGAGCGCGCCGAGATCGGATCGTCTTACGAGTCCTACAGGCATGGCGGAACAGGGCGGATCGGTCTCTGCTACCTCGATCTCGACGGCTTCAAGGCGGTCAACGACACGCTCGGGCACCGGGTCGGGGACCGGCTCCTGGCCGCCGTCGCCGGCCGTCTGACGGAGTGTGCCGACAGCGACGGCTACACCCGCAGCGGCGGTCATCTGGTGGCGCGGCTCGGCGGCGACGAGTTCGCGATCCTGGTCGAGGAGTCGACCGGCACCGAGCAGCTCGCCGATCTCGCCCAGTCCGTCCTGTGCGCGCTCCAGCGTCCCTTCGACCTGGCCGGGCAGCGGCTCTCCGTCTCCGCCTCGATCGGTGTGGTGGAGCGCGGGGCCCGCGGGACCACCGCGACGGGTCTGATGCAGGCCGCCGACACCACGCTGTACTGGGCGAAGGCGGACGGCAAGGCCCGCTGGACCCTCTTCGACCCGGAGCGCAACGCGCACCGGATGACGCGGCAGGCGCTCTCCTCGACGCTGCGGCCGGCGGTGGAGCGCGGTGAGTTCGCGCTGGAGTACCAGCCGCTGGTGTGCATGGCCGACGGGGTGGTGCGCGGGGTGGAGGCGCTGGTGCGGTGGAACCACCCGCAGTTCGGTTCGCTCCCGCCGAATCGGTTCATCGGGATCGCCGAGGAGGACGGTTCCATCGTCGAGCTGGGCCGCTGGGTGCTGCGCACGGCGTGCCGGCAGGCCCGGCAGTGGCAGCAGGACCATCCGCGCGACCGCCCGCTGTTCGTGAGCGTCAACGTGGCGGTGCGGCAGGTCTGGGACTCGGACCTGGTGGCGGACGTCGCGGGCATCCTGGCGGAGACGGGTCTCGCCCCGCACCTGCTGCAACTGGAGCTGACCGAGTCGGCGGTGATGGGGTCGGCGGGCCGGCCGCTCCAGGCGCTCCAGGCGCTGAGCGACATGGGTGTGCGGATCGCCATCGACGACTTCGGTACGGGGTATTCGAACCTGGCGTACCTGAGCCGGCTGCCGGTCTCCGTCCTGAAGCTGGACGGGTCCTTCGTCCGGGGCTTCCAGGACGAGGCGCACGCCAACCCCGCGGACGAACTGATCGTGGAGGCGCTGGTGCAGCTGGCACACCGGCTCGGCCTCACGGTCACCGCCGAGTGCGTGGAGACCTCGGGCCAGGCGACCCGGCTGCGCCGGATCGGCTGCGACACGGGGCAGGGCTGGCTCTACTCCCGGGCGGTGGCCCCGGACCGTATCGCGGAGCTGATCGGGGTCGCGCCGCTGCGGGTGTGAGCCGCCCCCGCCCTCCGGGCATGGAACTGCCCCCGGCCGGAGGGACATTCCGGGCGGGGGCAGTGCTCAGGGGGTGTTCAGCCGGCTAGCAGGCGCCCTGGTCCTTCCAGACGCCCCACTCGCCGGTCGTGCCCGGCTCCTCGTTCTGGGTCCACCACTGGGCCTTCCAGCTGCGGCCCTTGTGGGAGACCTGCGAGCCGCCGGTGTAGACCGAGCCGGCCACGTACGCCGGGGCGGTGCAGCCGCCGGTCGGCGGAGTGGTGGGAGGCGTGGTGGGCGGGGTGGTGGTCGGGGGCGTCGTCGGCGGGGTGGTCGGCGGGGTCGTGGTGCCGCCGAGCGCGTCGTTGATCTGCTTCAGCAGGGTGATGTCGTTGTCCAGGCCGAGAAGCGAGTACATCATCGCGCCGGCCAGGCCCCGCTGCTTGCCGTAGTCCACGCGGGCCTGGACGGACCGCTGGTTCAGGCCGGTGAAGAACTCGCCGTCCTTGTAGAAGTACGAGGACTTGGACTGGTCGTCCCAGAAGGTCGTGGCCGCGTTGTCGACGATGCCGCCGAGCTCCTTGTAGTGCGCGATGCCGGCCTGCTGGCTGAGCGGGCGGGCGGCCGAGCCGCCGGTGGCGGACTGGGCGAGGCCGTTGGCGCTGCCCGCGGGGACGCCCTTCCAGCCGCGGTAGTAGAACTCGTAGCCGAGCGTCAGCTTGTTCGCGGGGAAGCCGCCGGCGATGCCGTAGGCCGGCTTGCCGTCGATCCAGGAGTCGATCGCGTTGTCGATCGAGTACTTCTCGGTGCCCGGCGCGATGGGGTCGGTCGGGTCGTTCGAGCCGGAGTACAGCGGGGACTGGTGGAACGTCGGCCCGTCGCCGTCCCAGGCGCCGTGCATGTCGTACGTCATGATGTTGGCGTAGTCGAGGTACGCGCCGATCTTGTCCGTCTCGATGTGCTTGATCTTGTCCTGGCCGGCCGGGAGGGCCGCGGTCAGCAGGTACTTCTTGCCGCCGTTCGCGGCGCCGTAGGCGTCGAGCTGCTTGCGGAACTCGGCGAGGAGGAGCGTGAAGTTCTGCTTGTCCTCGGGGCCGTAGTGGTTGCCGAGGTGGCCGTCCTTGGAGCCGGGGTACTCCCAGTCGATGTCGATGCCGTCGAAGATGCCGGCGGCGCTGCCGGGGCCGCCGAAGCCGCCCTCGACCGGGAGGTTGCCCTTGAGGTACTGGTCGACGCAGGAGGAGACGAGCTTCTTGCGGCTCGCGTCCGTCTTCGCCGCGTCGTGGAAGAACTTGGAGTAGGTCCAGCCGCCGAGCGAGATGTTGATCTTCAGGTGGGGGTACTTCGCCTTCAGCTCCTTGAACTGGTTGAAGACGCCCACGATCGGCTGGTTCCACGTGTCGGCCACGCCGTCGACGCTGTCGGCCGCCCCGAAGGACTTCTGGTAGTCGGCGTAGGAGTCGCCCGCACCGTCGCCCGCGTTGGGGTTGTTGTCGTCACCGGCGGCCTTGTTGGCCTCGAAACAGGTGAGTTCGGTGGGGTGGATGTTGCCGAACGAGTAGTTGATGACGTCCAGTTTGCTCGCGATGCCCCGGGTGTCGAGGTGCTTGGGATAGAAGGCGTTCCCGTACACGCTCCACTGGTCGTAGTACGCGATGCGCACGTTGCCGTCGGAGGCGGCGGCGGGGGTGGCGGTGTCGGCGGCCTGGGCGGAGCCGAGACCGACGGTCGCGGCGAGGGCGCCTGCGGCGAGGGCCGTGCTCAGGAGCGCGGCGATCAAGGGCTTGCGGGGGTGCACGTTCGGCCTCCGAGGGGTGACGCGAGACGGGAGTTGGTGAAGTGATAGCCCCTGGGCGAACGGCACGTCAATGGTCTGAACCAGATTGCGGACTAGACCAATTGGCAGGAGAAAGACCTCGTCAGAGAGGTGCAGCACACAAAGGAACCGCCCGCCACCACAGGTGACGAGCGGTTTAAGGTTCACTTAGGGGAGGCGGGGCCGATCGTTGCGGACTGAACCAACCCGCCGCTTTCCTAGGGCCTTTCGCCGAGTTCCGGCAGGCCGTACGCGTCCGCGATCAACTCGTAGCTCCGCAGCCGCGCCTCCCCGCCGTGGGCGTTGGCCGTGATCATCAGCTCGTCGGCGCCGGTCCGCTTGCGCAGGTCGTCCAGGCCCGTCCGGACCTCGTCCGCCGTGCCGAACACGACGTTCGCCAGCCAGCCGTTCACGAACTCCTCCTCCGCCGCGCCGAAGGGGTACGCCTCCGCCTCCTCCGGCGTCGGGATCAGGCCGGGCCGGCCCGTGCGCAGCCGCAGCATCGACAGCGCTCCGGTGAGGACCTGGCGGCGGGCCTCCTTCGCGTCGTCGTGCGCGAGCGCGGCCACGCCGATGAGCGCGTACGGCGCGTCGAGCACCTCCGAGGGACGGAAGGAGTCCCGGTAGAGGTCGAGCGCCGGGAGGGTGTTCTGCGCGGAGAAGTGGTGGGCGAAGGCGAACGGCAGGCCGAGCATGCCGGCGAGCCGCGCGCTGAAGCCGGAGGAGCCGAGCAGCCAGATCGGCGGGCGCCCCTTCGGCCCCTGCACCGGACCGGGCACGGCATGGATCCGGGCGTACGGGTGCCCGTCCGGGAAGTCGTCGTCCAGGAAACGGGTCAGCTCGACGAGCTGCTGCGGGAAGTCGTCGGCGCCTTCGTTCGGCCGGTCCGTCCGGCGCAGGGCGGCGGCCGTGGCCCCGTCCGTACCGGGCGCGCGTCCGAGGCCGAGGTCGATCCGGCCCGGGGCGAGGGCCTCCAGCGTGCCGAACTGCTCGGCGATCACCAGCGGGGCGTGGTTGGGCAGCATCACCCCGCCCGAGCCCAGCCGGATGCGGCGGGTGTGCGCGGCGAGATGGGCCAGGATCACGGCCGGCGAGGAGGAGGCGACCCCGGGCATCGAGTGGTGCTCCGCGACCCAGTGCCGGTGGTAGCCGCGCCGCTCGGCGAGCCTGCCGATCTCGACGCTGGTGGCCAGGGCCTGCGTCGCCGTCCGGCCGCTGCCGACGGTCACCAGGTCCAGTACGGACAGCGGTACGGGCGAGTCCCCGTGTGCCGTGCCCCGAATCGCGTCGCTCACCGTTGACGACCCTTCCGCAAAGACGTGTGTACGGAGGACCAGAACAGGAGGGTGTCTCCGCTTATTCCGCAGGATTGACATGTTCGGGTTCGGGTAGCCGCGCCGCCATGGCTCGAATAGGTCTATCCAGCAGGACAGAACGCCTCAAACGCCGTACCCTCCTCGTCGGCACCGCCGCGGGCGCCGCTACGGCGCTCGGCGCGACCGGGTGCGCGCGGGTCGCCTCCGGCGACACCCTCGACCGGCTCAGATCCCAGCGCACCGTCCGCCTCGGCATCGCCGGCGAGGTGCCCTACGGCTACGTCGACGAGCAGGGCGCGTTCACCGGCGAGGCCCCCGAGCTGGCCCGGGTGATCTTCCGGCGCCTCGGCATCGCGAACGTCCAGCCGGTGGCGACCGACTTCGCCTCGCTCATCCCCGGCCTCAACTCCCAGCAGTTCGACGTCGTCTCCGCCGGGATGTACATCAACAAGGAGCGCTGCGCCCAGGTCCTGTTCGCCGACCCCGAGTACCAGATGCTCGACTCCTTCATCGTCCGCAAGGGCAACCCGAAGGGCCTGCGGTCCTACGAGGACGTGGTGCGCCGGAAGGCGCGCTTCGCCACCGGCAGCGGCTACGCCGAGATCGCGTACGCCGTCGCCGCCGGTTACCCCGAGAAGGACATCGTGATCCTCCAGGACCAGGTCGCCGGGTTGAACGCGGTCGAGTCCGGCCGGGTCGACGTGTTCGCGGGGACCGCCCTCACCGCCCGTTCCGTGGTGCGTAAATCGGCCAAGGCCGAGGCCACCGAACCCTTCGCCGCCGTCGTCGACGGCAAGCGGAAGATCGACGGCGGCGGCTTCGCCTTCCGGCCCACCGACACCTCCCTGCGGGACGCCTTCAACGTCGAGCTGCACAAGATGAAGAAGAGCGGCGAACTCTTCCGGATCCTGCGGCGCTTCGGCTTCACCGAGTCCGAGATGACCACCCTCACCGCCGAGGAGCTGTGCCGATGACCGCGGGACTCTGGCAGAACTGGGTCCTGCCCGGCATCTGGATCACCCTCCAGCTCCTGATCGCCTCCGCCGCGCTCGCCGCGCTGGTCGCCTTCACCGTCGGCACGGCCCGCACCCACCGCGCCCGTACGGTGCGCTTCCTCGCCGGGCTCTACACCGAGGTCTTCCGCGGCACCTCCGCGCTGATCCTGATGTTCTGGCTCTTCTTCGTGCTGCCGCCGCTGATCGGCTGGCAGCTCGTCCCGATGTGGGCGGCGATCCTCGCGCTCGGCCTCTCCTACGGGGCCTACGGCGCCGAGATCGTGCGCGGCGGCCTGAACGCCGTACCCCGGGCGCAGCGGGAGGCGGGCATCGCGCTCAGCCTCACGCCCTGGCAGCGGCTGCGGCTGGTCCTGCTCCCGCAGGCCGTGCCCGAGATGATCCCGCCCTTCTGCAACCTCCTCGTCGAGCTGCTCAAGGGCACCGCGCTGGTCTCGCTGCTCGGCGTCGGCGACGTGTCGTTCGCCGCGTACCTGGTGCGGCTCGCGACCCAGGAGAGCGGCGGGATCTACACCGTCACCCTCCTCGTGTACTTCGTGATCGCGCTGGTGATCACCCGCTCCATGAAGGCCCTGGAGCGACGCACCAAGGCGAACCTGGGGGTGGTGGCCAAGTGAACTGGGACTGGTCCGCGGTGGCGGACTTCATGCCGCGCTTCTGGGACGGGCTGCTCGTCACCCTCCAGGTGCTCGTCCTCGGCTCGCTGCTCTCGTTCACCCTCGGTCTGGTGTGGGCGCTCGGCTTCCGGGCCCCCAGCCGGTTCGTCCGGTGGCCGGTGCACGCCGTCACCGAGTTCGTGCGCACCACCCCGCTGCTCGTGCAGCTCTTCTTCCTCTTCTTCGTCCTGCCGGAGTGGGGGGTGCAGTTCTCCGCCCTGACCACCGGCACGCTCGCGATCGGGCTGCACTACTCGACGTACACCGCGCAGGTGTACCGCGCCGGCATCGACGCGGTCCCGGCCGGCCAGTGGGAGGCGGCCACGGCGCTCAGCCTGCCCCGCCACCGCACCTGGACGACGGTGATCCTGCCGCAGGCGCTGCGCCGGATCGCGCCCGCGCTCGGCAACTACGTCATCGCGATGCTGAAGGACACCCCGCTCCTGGCCGGGATCAGCGTGCTGGAACTCCTCCAGCAGTCCCGGCTGGAGAGCGCCGCCACCTTCCAGTACACCGAGCCGCTCACCGTGGTCGGTGTGGCGTTCGTCCTGATCGCGTACCCCGCTTCCCTGCTCGTCCGCACCCTGGAGCGCCGCCTTGCCCACTGAAACCGACCATGACCTGATCCGCTTCGAGAACGTCACCAAGCGGTTCGGGGACAACACCGTCCTCGACGATCTCTGCTTCTCGGTCCGGCCCGGCGAGCACGTCACCCTGATCGGACCTTCCGGTTCCGGAAAGACGACCATCCTGCGGCTCCTGATGACCTTGGAGAAGCCCGACGCGGGGACCATCCGGGTCAACGGCGGAAAGCTGTACCCGGCCGACGAGAAGCACCGGCGAGAGGTCCGCAAGAAGATCGGCATGGTCTTCCAGCACTTCAACCTCTTCCCCCATATGTCCGTGTTGCGCAATATCACCGAGGCCCCGGTCCGGGCCCTCGGCAAGAGCCGGGAGGAGGCCGAGGCGCGCGGCCGCGAACTGCTCGACATGGTCGGACTCGGCGACAAGTGCGAGGCCAGACCCGCACAGCTCTCCGGCGGACAGCAGCAGCGGGTCGCGATCGCGCGGGCCCTGGCGATGGAGCCGCAGGTGCTGCTGCTCGACGAGGTCACCTCGGCGCTCGACCCGGAGCTGGTGGCCGGCGTGCTCGACCTGCTGCGGGACATCGCGCGGACGACGGACATCACGATGATCTGCGTGACGCACGAGATGAACTTCGCCCGGGACATCTCCGACCAGGTGCTGATGTTCGACGGCGGAAAGGTGATCGAGTCCGGTTCCCCGGAAAAAATCTTCTCGGATCCGGAGCACGAACGCACGCGCGAGTTCCTCGGCGCGGTGCTCTGACCTGAGCCTCTGTCGGGCAGGTGTGACCCTGGCATATGCCAGGGGGGTGAGCCCCAGTGCAGCCACCCGGGGCACCGCATCAAACTCGCCAACAGCCGCCCCGGAAACGGCTCTTGACGGCTATCGTGGTACGGAAGCTTGCGGTCACAACCTGGTAGGGGGAAACCGTGGCGCTGAAGCCCGAGCCCACCGCGCCGTTCCACTCGGTGCAATACGCCCTGCGCGTCCTCGAGACGGTCTCGCGGCACGGTGGCGGGGTGACGGACGTCCAGATCGCGCGTGAGACCGGTCTGCCCGTCGCCCATCTGGCGTCCCTGCTGCTCATGCTGCGCCGCGAGGGGTACGTCGAGCAGGTCGCCGACGGCGCGTACGTCATCGGCGACTCGCTCGTCCTCCTGGGCTCCGGCATGACCCGCCGCGAGGCCCTGGAGGGCAAGCTCCAGGAGACCCTGACCGAACTGCGCGACTCCGTCGGAGCCGCGGTCTACATCTCCCGGTACATCGACGGCGAGGTGAAGATCACCCAGTTCGCCGACGGCCCGCGGACGCCCAAGGTCAACGAGTGGGTCGACTTCCGCTCGGCCGCGCACGCCAGCGCCGTCGGCAAGTGCCTGCTCACCCAGCTCGACCAGAACGGCCGCCGGGACCACCTCTCCCGCCACAAGATCGCCCGGCTCACCTCCCGGACGATCACCAACGAAAAGGTGCTCTTCTCCAAGCTCGACAGCCAGCCGCCGACCGTCCCCGTGCTCGACCTGCAGGAGTACGCCGTGGGCACGGTCTGCGCGGCGGTGCCGCTGACGGCCGGCGCCTCCGTGGGCTGCCTCGCGCTCTCCCTGCCGATCGAGCACGCCCACCGGCTGCGCTCCGCCGCGGACACCCTGAACCGCAGAGCCGCGCCCGTGGTCCTCTCGCTGGCGATCTAGAACGTGTCCGGAAACCATCGACCCCCGGCCTGCGGGCCCGGGCCACGGGGGTGAGGGAGCCGCCCGGCGTGGCGACGCGTGGGGTGGTCCGGAGCACCCCTGGGGACCGGGTAGTATTTTCTCTGTCAGCAGGCGCCGCTAGCTCAGTTGGTTAGAGCAGCTGACTCTTAATCAGCGGGTCCGGGGTTCGAGTCCCTGGCGGCGCACAGACGGAAGAAGCCCCTCGCGGAAGCGGGGGGCTTCTTCGTGTGCCCGATGCGCCCCTCAGGGCGGCGGGAGCGGGCGGCCGTGGGCGGCATGGCGGGCACGGAGTTCCGAGACGGCGGCGGGGGTCAGCCGCTCGTACGGCGCCCCGGGGGCGGGGCGCCACCAGACGGGGTCCTCGCAGAGGAAGCCCTCCCGGCGCAGGGCCACGCGGTGGATCTTGTTGGTGGCCGTGAGGGGCAGCTCGTCCACGACCCGGACGAAGCGCGGCGGCATCTTCGTCCCGAGATCGGTCTGGGCGGCGAGAAAGGCCTCGAAGCCGGCCGGGTCGAAGCGGGCACGGGAGGCGGGGCCGGGGGCGGAGGCGGGCGGGGGCGCGCCGCCGATGTCGGGGCCGGGGGCGGAGGCGGGCGGGGGCGCGCCGCCGATGTCGGGGCCGGAAGCGGAGACGGGCGGGGGCGCGCCGCCGATGTCGGGGCCGGTCCTGGGGGCCGGCTCGGGCTCGGGGCCGGGGCCCGGCGCCGAGGCGCGCAAGGCGATCGCCGCCATGACCTGGTCGCCCGCGACCGGGTCGGGTATCGCGTAGACCGCGACCCCGGCCGCCTGATCCCAGCGGGAGAGGATCCCCTCGATCACCGCCGCCGCCAGGTTCTCGCTGTCCACCCGCAGCCGGTCGTCCGTACGCCCGGCGAAGTAGAGGAAGCCCCGCGCGTCCCGGTAGAAGAGGTCCCCGGTCCAGTACCAGCCGCCCCGGCGCCGGGCCGCGTCCGCCTCGGGGTTGCGCCAGTAGCCCTCGAAGGGGCTCCGCCCACGGTTGACCAGTTCGCCGATCGCCGCCTCGGCGTTGAGCAGGCCACCCGAGGGCGAGAGCACGGCCCGCGCGCACTCCGCGCCGGTCGCCGGGTCCACCACCGCCAGGTCGTCCCCCGGCGCGGCCCGCCCGATCGCCCCCGCCGGCGTGTCCGGGGTCCGCTGGATCGCCGCGCCGCCCTCCGAGGAGCCGTACCCCTCCACGAGCCGGGCGCCGAACCGCGCCTCGAAGCGGGCGGCGTCCACCGTGCCCGCCTCCGTACCGAAGCCGAGGCGCAGCCCGTGCGCCCGGTCGTCCGGCCCCGCCGGGGTGGCCAGGAGGTACTGGATCGCCCGGCCGACATAGGTGAAGTACGTGGCGCCGAACTCCCGTACGTCGGGCAGGAAACGGGAGGCCGAGAAACGGGCCCGCAGCGCCACCCCCGCCCCGGCCGCCAGCGCGGGGGCCCAGTCGGCGATCACCGCGTTGCCGTGGAACATCGGCATGCAGACGTAGTGGACGTCGTCGGGCCGCACGGCGAAGTGCGCGGCGAGCGAACCGCCCGCGGCCGCCAGGCGCCGCTGGGTGCAGATCGCCGCCTTCGGCGCGCCGGTCGAGCCGGAGGTGAAGTAGAGCAGCATCCGGCTGTCCGGCGTGACCGGGCGGACCACCGCCTCGCCCGGCTTCGCGCCCTCGAACGGCGCGAGGAGCGCGCGGTACGCGTCGGTGTCGGTCACCAGCAGCCGTACGCCCGGCAGCGGGACGCCGTCGAGCAGGGGAAGGTACGCACGCCGGGTGACCAGGATCCGGCACTCGGTGTGCCGGATGTCCCGGGCCAGTTCGGCCCCGCGCCGGGTGGGGTTGATCCCGGCGACGGCGGCCCCCGCGAGGGCCGCCGCGCTCAGCCAGAGCGGGTACTCCGGTGAGTTGTCGAGCAGGACCCCGAGGTGCGGCTCGGCACCCCGAGGCAGCAGGTCCACGAGCAGCGCGGCCCGCGCGGCGGCGCCCGCGGCGACCTGGTGGTGGGTGAGAGCGTGGTGCTCGTCCCTCAGTCCGATCCGGTGGTCGCCCCATTGGCGCCGTACGAGCTCCGCGACGGTGTCCGCACCCCTCATGGGCCGGACCATAACTGACGAACCGTCAGAACTGAACATCCGAACAGGCGTAGAAGGCGTTCGCCGTGTCGGCGACCGTCCACACCGCCAGGATCAGGTGCTTGCCGGTCTTGCCCGCCGGGATCGTCCCGGAGTGCGAGAGCGTGGCCGGCGGCTGCTGGCTGTTGTACGGGACGGTCAGGAAGGGCTGCGAGTCGAGAGCGGCCCTGGTGAGCGGCTTGGTCCGGTCCCAGCCGTTCTTGGTGATGTAGTACCGGAAATCGGTGGTGCGGTGGCGGGCGGTGAACTGCCAGCGGAAGCTGTAGCTCTGGCCCGCCGTGACCTGGGTGGCGGGCCAGTTGCCGCCGCGCGGGTCGTCCAGCTGGGAGAAGTGCGAGATGCCGGCCGAGCAGAGTTTTCCGTCGGCGGGGCCGGCGGAGGGGAAGCCCTTGGGGCCCTCGACCGACTGCGGCTCCCACTGGATGGAGCCGCAGTTGGTCACGGTGCCGTTGGCGCAGAGCTTCTGCCTGCTGATCGGAGAGTCGGTGTAGCCATGGCTGCTGGCGCTGCTGGTGGCGAAGAGGGAGGCGCCGGCGACGCCGAGCGCCACCGCCGCCACGCCTATCTTTTTGCGCATGCTGTCGCTCCTGATGAACGTGGGGGAGTTCGATGAGCCGTGCTGCACGCGTGCGGCAGTCGTGCGGCACCGCCGCGGGACTTCCGCGGTAGTACCTATTCCGGTCTAGACCAAGTACCAAGGTATGGACGGAACTTGCCTCTGTCCAGACCCGTCACGCGCCCTCTCCCGGGCCCGACCGGCCGGTGTAGAACGCCACCGTCAGGTCCTTGACCAGCGCCTTGCGGTCGTAGTCGTCCAGCTCCACCAGACCACGCGTGGTCAGCCGGTGGACCACGTCGTCCACCGCGTCCACGACGGCGGTCAGCACGCTGTCCCGGTGCTTGGCGTCGATCGCGGCGATCCGGCGGCGCCGCATCGCGGCGGCCAGCTCGGGGGCGTACTCGATCCGGGTCGGCTGCGCCGAGAACACGTCGATCCCGACCGGCGCGCACTCCGCGGAGAGCATCCGGGTCAGGGCCTCGCCGACCGCCTCCGCGTCCCGCAGGGTGGGGGCGTCCTCGTGGAACGCGTCGGCGGGGAGCTGGGACAGGACCCGCGCCATGGCCGCCTCGACCTGCTCGCGCAGGTACTCCTCGTGGCCCTCGACCCCCAGGGCGGCGCGGACGGTGTCCCGGATGCGCCAGACCACGAGCACCACCACATCGAGCGCGGTGCCCTTGGCGTCCACGGCGGGCAGCGGCTCGCTGCGCCAGTGGCGGAGGCGGACGTCGACCCGGCGGCGCAGCAGGAGCGGGCTGATCCAGACGAGGCCGGTACGGCGGACGCTGCCGCGGTAGTCGCCGAAGAGGGTCAGGACCCAGGCGTAGCCGACGCGGCCGCGGCCGAGACCGCCGAAGGAGAAGAGGGCGGCCAGGACGCCGAGGGCGAGCAGCCCCCACTGTCCGAGGTGGATGCCGTGGTACGGGCGCGGGGACAGCCGGAGCATCCGGTCGACCGCCCCGGGCACCGCGCCGGTCCACCACACCACGGCCGCGCAGCCGGCGAGCGCCAGCAGACCGCCGAGGATGCCGAGCCACCCGGGGAACGCCCTGCCCGGACGCTCGACGAGCTGGGGGTCGGCGGTGGGGGCGGGGCGGGCGGGCTCCGGGCGGGCGTGCTTGGGGAGGGCCGGCCTGGTGGACGGCGTGGGGGACGCCGGGGCGGCGCCGGCCGTCCGCGGGGTGGCGGGCGCGAGGGCCACGGCGGCGGCGAGGGCGACGGTGGCCGGACCGCCGTCGTCGTCCCCGCGGGGCGCGTCGCCCGCGGGGCGCTCGGGCTCGTCGCGGAAGAGGAGGTGCACCGGGATCGACCCGGTCGTCTCGTTCCCGATCACCGTCTTGCGCCGCGGCAGCGAGCGCGGCGGGGCCTGCCTGGCCCGCACGGAGGTGACCTCGGCGACGACGGGCACGGTGATCGTACGGACCCCGGCGGCGGCGATCCGCCGGAAGTCGGCGGTCCGCCGCCCGCCACCGGACGGGGCGGCGCCCTTGGGGGGACGGGGGCCGGTCGTCGGGGTTCCGGGGCCGCTGCCGGTCGGGGTGCCGGTTCCGGCGAGAGTGGTGCTGATCCGCGCGTGGGGCCCGGCGGGGAAGGTCGGATGCACGGGGTCCACGACGCCCGTCGGGGCCGTACCCTCTCGGGGCTCCGGGTCGGCGGGGATGGTCGAGTCCGTGGCACCGCCGCTCGCGGGGGTGTCCCCCGGTACGGGCTCCGGGGCGTGGGAAGCCGCCGGCTCCGCGGCGTCCGCTCCGCCCGCGTCGGCGGGAGGCTTCGCGTGCGCGGGACCCGGCCTGGTCGCCTGCCCCGCACCGGCAAGGGTCTCCGGAGCGGCGGTCTCCGCACCCGCTTCGGAGCGAGGCTTCGCGTGCGCGGGACCCGGGCCGGCCACCCGACCCGCACCGGCCGGGGCCTCCGCAACCGCCGTCTTCGTGCCCTCGTCAGCGGCCGGTGAGGTGTCCGCCGTCGCCGCGGGCGCCTCGTCCGTCGGCGTGGGCACGCTGGGCGCGGCGGCCTCGCGCACGGCGTCCGCGTCGGCGGGCGTGGCCGTGTCCGGAGCCGTAGAACCGTCGCCGGCCGTCTCGCCGGAGCCCGCCGGGTCCGCCGGAGCGGGGTCCGGGGGCGAGTCCTCGGGAGCGCGGTCGGGGGCCGGGGCCTCGGGGGGCAGCAGGCCGACCGGGTCCGTCGGGCCCGAGACGTTCACCGGGCCCGGCAGGTCGGCCTTCGGGGTGGGCTCGTCGCTCCGCGAACCCGGTGACGCGACCGGGGTCGTCGTGGCCAGGTCGCCGTCCAGGCCGGCGGGAGCGGCCTCCGGCTCGGGAGCCGGCGCGGACCGCTTCGGCCGCCACGCGCGGAGCTCGTCCGTCAGGCGTCTCGCCGTGCGGGCCGCGTCGCGCGAGGCCGCCGCGCCGCCGTCGGGCGCCGGGCCCAGCGGGTTCGGGGTCGATCGGGTCATTCGGTCCACCTCATGCTCTCGGGTTCATCGGAACAGGCGCCGCCAGGTCTCCGGGCCCGGGTAACCGTCGGCCGCGCCGCCGCGCCATCCCTGTGCCCGCTGGAACGCCTCGACATTGCGACGGTCCGCCTCCGACCAGCGCGGACCGGGACCCGACACGTAGTGCTTGCCGTAGCCCCGCTTCACCAACTGTTTGCCCAGCTTCTCCACATATGCGTTGGATTGGCCCGGACGGAAGGAGCCACGCCCGGGGAACCCCGGCGCATCTGCGCTCGATCCGCCCGAACCACTCGAACCGCCGATGTTCCTGCCCTTGCCGGTCACCAGCAGCCGCCAGGTGTGGGGGCCCGGCAGGCCGTTCGCCTCCGCGCCCTTCCAGCCCTGCGCCCGCTGGAACGCCTGGGTCGCCCGGCGGTCCGCGTCGCTCCAGTTCGGCCCCGGGCCCGTGCGGTAGTACGTCGTGGCGCCCCGCCCCACGAGCAGTCGCCCTAGCTGGGTGACGTAGGCGTTGCGGGCACCGGGGCCGAACATCGCGTCACCGGGGTACGGCGTCGCCGCCGCACCCGGTCCGCCGCCCGCGGGGGTGCCGCCCGTCACCGCGCCTGCGCTCACCACCGCCTTGTAGCGGTAGGCGACATAGCGGTCGGAGTGGGTCCAGTACGCCAGGGGTGTCGCCTGCTGACGGGTGCGCGGCTTGGTCTGCTCGTAGGCGACGTACGACGTGTGGGTGTAGTCCGTCCAGCCGCCGAAGATCGTGACGTGCGAGCCCTTGTTCGGATCGGCCGGGTTGTGGAAGAGCAGGATGTCGCCCGGCTGCAGCTCGGTGCGGTCGATCCGCTCGGCGAAACGGTCGAGGCTGCCGGTCCACTCGTTGGCGCGCAGGTTCCACGCCATGGAGATGTAGCCCGAGCAGTCCTGGCGGTAGCCGTCCGACCAGTACCTCTCCAACGAGTACGGCACCTGCGCGTTCACCCACCGCTTGGCTCGGTTGATGATCTCGGCGCGGGTCGTCTTCCGCAGGGACTCGGTGGTGATCTGACTGGTCGTCGGAGTCGAGACGGGGGACGGCTGCGAGGCGGGGCCGTGGGCTCCGGGGCGGGGGGTTCCGTGCAGCGGGCCGGTCCCGCCCTGCGGGGTGTCGGGGGCGGGGCCCGAGGTGTCCGCGCCCCCGACGCGCGGGGAGGCGACCACCTCGGCCGCCTCCCTCACCTCTCCCGAATCCTCCGCCCCTGCGGTGTCGGAGACCACCGTCGTTTCCGCGGCTCCGGCCCGCTCGGCCCTCGTCTCCGCCGGGCCCGCGGGGTCGGCCGGCCCGGCCAGGGCAGTCGGTCCCCCGCCGCCCAGGACCGCTCCCGCCGCCGTCACCAGGACCAGCGCCCGGCGCGCTCCGTGCGCGGCGGGATGGCCGCCCGCCCGCACGGGCAGGCCGAGGGCGACATCGCGCCGCCGTTGGGCGCAGCCCGGGCAGCCGCAGTCGGCCGCGGGCTCGTACTCCACGAAGACCGGCACGCTCATGCGCATCCCCTCCACACTCGTCAAGATCTTTTGGCCTGCGATACGGGCGTCAGTGTCTCAACTGTCTGGACATATCGCATTTTGACGGATCGAAGGTAAAAAAGACGATCCGACAGGCCGGTGATCGGTCGGAAATGGTCGGGAGCACGCGCGGGGATCGGGTAAAGTTGTGCAGGTCAGCAGGCGCCGCTAGCTCAGTTGGTTAGAGCAGCTGACTCTTAATCAGCGGGTCCGGGGTTCGAGTCCCTGGCGGCGCACGCAGAGTCGAGGCCCCCTCACCATCGGTGAGGGGGCCTCGGTCGTTCCCGGGCGTGGACCGCGCCGGCTCAGGGCGGAGGCGTCGCGCCCGTGAGGTAGGCGGAGACGACGACGTTCGCCGTGTACGTCCCGACCGTGGGGTCGAAGGTGCCGCCGCAGGTGATCAGCCGCAGCTCGGCCCGGCCGGGCACCCGCGGGCCGTAGACCTGGTGGGGGTCGAAGCCGTCCCGGGGGACGACCCGCACGTCGTCGACGGTGAACTCGGCGACCGAGCCGTCCGACCGCGCCACCCGGACCTTCGCGCCGGGGCGGGCGGAGCTCAGCCCGTAGAAGACGGCCGGCCGGGACGCGGTGTCGACATGGCCGACGAAGAGCGCCGGCCCCCGCGCCCCCGGCCGCGTACCGCCCTCGAACCAGCCGACGGACCCGGCCGACTCGTACGGCGGGGGGTCGACCGCGCCCGTACGGTCCAGGCCGCGGGGTACCACCGGAGCGGTGACGCCCAGGGAGGGAACGTCGAGCCGGCGGGGCGTCGCGGACGGCAGTGGGCCGTGCGCGGGAGGCAGGGGGGCGTCGAGCGTACGGCCGATCGCGGCGATGTCGCCGTGGGCCGGCGCCGGGTCGTCGCCCGGCCCTTCCCCGCCGCCGCCGTCCCAGAGGCAGAGGGCGAGGAGCAGCACCGCCCAGCCGGCGCCGGTCAGCACCCGCCCGGTGCCGGCCGGGCGGGGCGCGCGGGACACGCGGGTGCCTCAGTCCGCGCGCCCGGCCGCGTCCTCGCGGCCGCGGCGGGCGCTGCGGAAGGCGACGGCCACGGCGGCGACCGCGGCCATGATCAGGCCGACCAGGGTGTAGGGGGTGCCGAGGCCGCTCTCCGACGCGGTCTGCGCGACGCTCGGCGCGACCGGCGCGGCGAAGGCCACGGCGGCGCCGCCGCCGCCGGCGCGGACCGGGGCGACCGGCGTCGCGTGATGCGTCGGCCGGTGGTCGGACTCGTACACCGGCTCGTGGGTGGGGCGGTGCGACGGCTCGTGCGGGGGCCGATGGGTCGGCTCGTGCGTGGGCCGAGGGCTCGGCTTGTGCGGGGGCTCGCTCTGCCGCCGGACGTGGAGCGTCCCGGCGTCCCGGTGGTGGTGACCGTCGCAGGTCACGCTCACCCGGTACGTCCCGCCCTGGAGCCCGGCCCGGAGCGTGGCGCCGCCGAGGAGCGGCGAGATGCCCCCGTCCCAGCCGGCCAGGCGCGCCTCGGCGACGAACGCCTGGGACGCGGCGGTGCCGGTCCGGCCGTGGCAGCCGTGGACGCGGATGCCGACGGCGGCGCCCGGCCGGGCGGTGGACGGGGTGATCGTGACCCTCACCCCGTCGTGCGCGTACGCGCTGCCGGCCGTGGGCACCAGGACGAAGACGGCCGCCGCCCCGGCGGCACACAGGGCAATGGGACCAGAACGCATCGTGACCTCCTGAGATGCAGGGTCACCCCGTTCCCGTCTTCGCGCATCCGCAGGGGCGCGACCAGGGGACGGCCCCCGTCGGTCAGACGCGGTCGACGATGTCCGCGATCGAGTCGACGATCTTCGACGGGCGGAAGGGGTAGCGGTCCACCTCGGCCTGCGTCGTCAGCCCGGTGAGCACGAGGAAGGTCTGCATGCCCGCCTCCAGGCCGGCCAGGATGTCGGTGTCCATCCGGTCGCCGATCATGGCGCTGGACTCGGAGTGGGCGCCGATGGCGTTGAGGCCGGTGCGCATCATCAGCGGGTTGGGCTTGCCCGCGAAGTACGGGTCCTTGCCGGTGGCCTTGGTGATGAGGGCGGCGACGGAGCCGGTGGCCGGGAGCGGGCCCTCCAGGGAGGGGCCGGTCTCGTCGGGGTTGGTGCAGATGAACCGGGCGCCCGCGTTGATCAGCCGGACCGCCTTCGTCATGGCCTCGAAGGAGTACGTCCGGGTCTCGCCGAGGACCACGTAGTCCGGGTCGTGGTCGGTGAGGACGTAGCCGATGTCGTGCAGCGCCGTGGTGAGCCCGGCCTCGCCGATGACGTACGCCGTGCCGCCGGGGCGCTGGTCGTCGAGGAAGCGGGCGGTGGCCAGCGCGGAGGTCCAGATGTTCTCCACGGGCACGTCCAGGCCCATGCGGGCGAGCCGGGCGTGGAGGTCGCGGGCGGTGTAGATCGAGTTGTTGGTGAGGACCAGGAAGGGCTTCCCGGTCTCCCGCAGCTTCTTGATGAAGGCGTCCGCGCCGGGGATCGGAACGCCCTCGTGGATGAGGACGCCGTCCATGTCGGTCAGCCAGGATTCGATCGGCTTGCGCTCTGCCATGTGCGGGGACTCCTGCCGTACAAAAACGTGCCGTGTGCTGGGGGCGCCGCGACAGCGCTGTGGCGACGCCCCCAGACTAGTCAAGACGTGGTGATCCCGACCCCGTCGATCACCCGGTACCGCGCTCGAGTGGTGGCAGGTCAGCTTCCGGTGGCCGACTTCCAGGCCTCGATGTACGTCTTCAGGTTCTCGTCGATGTCGGCCCAGTCCGGCTCGAAGATCTCGACGCCCTTCAGCAGCCCGGCCAGCGCGATCGCGTTGGCGTCGGTGGCCTTGACGTCCTTGCGGGCCGGGAACCCGCCGCCGATCTCGCTGACCTGGCGCTGCGCCTTCTCGGCGAGCATGAAGTCGAGCAGCTTCTTGGCGTTCTCGCTGTGCGGGGCCTTGTTCACGAGCCCCGCGGCGTACGGCAGGGCGAAGGTGGTCGGCTTCTCGCCGGCCTTGGCCGGGAACCAGATGCCGAGGTTCGGCATGGACTTGGACTGGGCGAAGTTCATCTGGACGTCGCCGTTGGCGACGAGTATCTCGCCCTTGTCGACCTTGGGCGCGAGCTTGGAGGTGGAGGAGGACGGGCCGACGTTGTTGGCCTGGAGCTTCTTCAGGTACTCCATCGCCGGCTCCTGGCCGTCGAAGTCGTGCATCGCCTTGATGACGACGGCCGTGCCGTCACCGGCGACACCGGGGGTGGAGTACTGCAGCTTGTTCTCGAACTTCGGGTCGAGCAGCTCCTCCCATGTCTTGGGGGCCTGCTCGAGCTGCTCCTTGTTGTAGATGAAGCCGAAGTAGTTGTTGACCACCGAGGTCCACTTGCCGTCCTCGGCCTTGTCGCCGCCGCCGACCCATTCCGCGCCCTCGGGGACGTACGTCTGGAGGAGTCCCTTGGAGTCGGCCTGCTGGATGAAGGGCGGCAGGGTCACGATGATGTCGGCCTGCGTGTTGTTCTTCTCGCGGACGGCGCGCTGCACCATCTCGCCGGAGCCGCCCTCGACGTACTCGACCTTGATGCCGGTCTGCTTCTCGAAGTCGGCGAAGACCTTGTCGTACCAGCCGTCGCCCTTCTCGCCCTTGAGACCGTCGGCGCTGTAGACGGTGACGACCTTCTCGGTGGAGGCGGTGGAGGTGCCCCCGCAGGCGGTCAGGGTGGCGGCGAGGACGAGGCTGCCGGTGACGGCGGCGATCGGCTTGAGGTGCTGGGACGTGGTGCGCATGACGTCGTTCTCTCCTGTGTGCGGCGGGGCTTCGCGGGGACGACCGCGCGGGGGACGGACCGCGCGGGGAACGGACCGAGCCGGGGCTCGGGGGCTCAGCGGTAGGACGCTTTGGTACGGATCCGGGAGACGGCGAGCAGGACGAGCAGGGTGGTCGCCATCAGGACCACGGCGAGCGCCGAGCCGGTGAAGAGGGAGCCGCGGTCGGTGGCGGTGAAGATGAGCACCGGCAACGGCAGCCAGTCCGGCGGGTAGAGCATCATCGTGGCGCTCAGCTCGCCCATGGACAGGGCGAAGCAGAGCCCGGCGGCCGCGTTCAGGGACGGCAGCAGGAGCGGCAGCTTCACCCGGAGCAGGACGTACGCGGGGCCGGCGCCCAGACTGGCCGCCGCCTGCTCGTACATCGGGTCGAGCCGGCGGATGGCGGCCGAGACCGACTGGTAGGCGAAGGCCGTGACCAGAACGGTGTGCGCCAGGATCACGATCCAGCGCGTGCCGTTGAGGAGCACCGGCGGCTGCGAGAAGGCGACCAGGACGGCGAGGCCCACCACCACCGACGGCACCGCGACCGGCAGCATGAACAGCGCGTCCAGGGCCCTGCGGCCCCGCTTGCGCAGGGCGGAGGCGGCGAGCGCCGCCCAGGTGCCCATCGTCAGGGCGAGGACGCTCGCGGTGACCGCCGTGATCAGGCTGGTGGTGAGCGCCTGCAGGGACTCCCCGCGCACGGCGGCCGCGTAGTGCTCGGCCGTCGGCCCGGAGGGGAAGGCGCCGGACCAGTTCGTGGAGAAGGAGGCGGCGATGATGACGAGGAGGGGCAGGGCGAAGAGCGGGACGAAGAGGACCGCGAACACCGCCCACGCCGTCCACCTGCCCGTTCGGCTATGCACCAGCACGGCGGCTCACCACCCGGTAGAGGCCGTAGAGACCCACGGAGATCGCGACGTTGACGACGGCGACGACACAGGCGGCGGCGTAGTCGGACTCGAGAATGGCCTTGCCGTAGACGAGCATGGGGAGCGTCGTGACGCCCTTGGCGCCGGTGAACAGCACGATCCCGAACTCGTTGAGGCACATGACCAGGACGAGGCTGCCACCGGCGGCGAGCGCGGGCAGCGCCTCGGGCAGGATCACCTGCCGGACGATCCGCAGCGGCCGCGCGCCCAGCGAGGACGCCGCCTCCAGCTGCCCCGTCTCCATCTGCGAGAACGCGGCGAGGAGCGGACGCATCACGAAGGGCGTGAAGTACGTGATCTCCGCGAGGAGGACGCCCCAGGGAGTCGTCAGGAACCGGAAGGGCCCGGCGGAGGCGCCGGTGACGTCCGTCCACACCCCGTTGGCCATGCCGACCGTGCCGTAGACGAACAGCAGGGCGAGCGTGATCAGGAAGGACGGGAAGGAGAGGAAGACGTCGATGAACTTCGACACCGCCTTCCCGCCGGGGAAGGGGACGAACGCGATGACCAGGGCGAGCACGAACCCCAGGACCAGACACCCGACCGTGGAGGCGACCGCGAGCCACACGGTGGTGACCAGGGCCTCCCGGAACGCCTCGGAGGCGAAGACGTCGGCATAGGCGCCGGGGGCGAGGGACTCCTGGACGACGAGGGCCAGGGGGTAGAGGAAGACGAGCGCCAGGACGGCCACGGGAGGCAGCGCCCACAGCAGCGTGGTGGGCACCCGGCGCGCGCCGGCGCCGGGCGGCCCTCCGCCCCGCCCGGACCGCCGGGACGGGCCCGGACCGGAACCGGAGACCGCACCGGAGGAGGCGGCGGAGGCGGTCCCGACGGGGCCCGGTGAGGAACCGACGGACACGGGACCGGAGGCTCCGGCGGGGCCCGTGGGCACCGCCCGCACGGATCCCTCCCCCGCGGGCGCTCCCCTCCCGCGTCGCCGTCCGGCCGTCACCGCCGGTGCGATCGCGTCACCCATGGGTCACCCCGCCTCCCAGCAGCACCGCGTCCTCCGGTGCGAAGTGCACGGTGACCCGGTCCCCGAGGGCGGGCGTCTCCCGCAACTCGCGGACGTCGGCCTTCACCCGCTGCCCTTCCCCGACATCGACGTACAGGCGGTGCGTCGCCCCCCGCCACTGCACCTCCGCGATCCGCCCCCGCAGCGCGTTCGGCCCGTCGCCGAGGCCGACCAGATGGGGGCGCACGCACAGCGTCGCGGTCGCTCCGGGCGCCGCCCGGTCGGTCGCGACGCTCAGCCGGGCGCCCCCGAAGGAGACCGTGCCGGCCCCCACCGTCACCGGCAGCAGGTTCGCGTTGCCGACGAACGAGGCCGTGAACTCCGTACGGGGACGGCGGTACAACTCCTGCGGGGTCCCGCAGTCCTGCAGCCGGGCCTTGTCCATGACCGCGATCCGGTCGGCCAGCGTCAGCGCCTCGACCTGGTCGTGGGTGACGTACAGGATCGACACGTCCGGGAGTTCCCGGTGCAGCCGGGCCAGCTCCGCCAGCATCCCGGAGCGCAGCTGCGCGTCGAGCGCCGACAGCGGCTCGTCGAGCAGCAGTACGTTCGGCCGGATCGCCAGCGCGCGGGCGATGGCGACCCGCTGCTGCTGCCCGCCGGACAGCTCGCGCGGATACCGCTTGGCGTAGGCCGCCATCCCGGTCATCTCCAGCGCCTCGGCGACCCTTCCGGGTATCTCGGCCTTGGGCGCCTTCCGGGCCTTCAGGCCGAAGGCCACGTTGTCCTCGACGCGCATGTGCGGGAAGAGGGCGTACTGCTGGACGACCATCCCGATCCCCCGCTTGTGCGGCGGGAGGGCCGTGACGTCGCGGTCGCCGATGAAGACCCGCCCGGAGACCGGCCGCACGAACCCGGCGACGGCCCGCAGCGCGGTCGTCTTCCCCGAGCCGGAGGGCCCGAGCAGTGCCATGACCTCGCCCGGCTCGACGGTCAGGTCGAGCGAGTCGAGCACGGTGTGGTGGCCGTAGGCGACCGAGACGGCGTCGAAGCGGATCCCGCTGGTCATGTCCCGGCCCCCCGCGACCGCGCGAGCAGGGCCGGGAGTTCGGCGACCGAGGGCAGGACGTGCGTGGCGCCGTGCTCCTTGAGCGCGCCCTCGTCGTGGGCCCCGGTCAGCACACCGGCCACGATCCCGGCCCCGGAGCGCACCCCGCTGAGCATGTCGTACGAGGTGTCGCCCGCGACCACGATCCGCCGCACGTCGTCGACGGCTCCGGTACGGAGGAAGGCGCCGAGGACCATGTCCGGGTACGGGCGCCCCCGGCCGCCGGCGTCCGCCGGGCACAGGGTCAGGGGGACCAGGTCGCGCCAGCCGAGGGCGTCGAGGATGGCGTCCTGGGTGACCCGGGCGAAGCCGGTGGTCAGGACGACCGTGCGGCCCTGCTCGGTCAGCTCGGCGATCGCCTCGGCGGCGCCGGGGATCGGAGCGATCAGGCCGCCCGCGACCAGCTCGCCGTACGCCTCCTCGAAGGCGAGGTTGGCCTGCTGGGCGCGGGCCTCGTCGCCGCCGAGGAGGTGGCGGAAGACGGAGATCTTGGACTCGCCCATGGTCGCCCGGACGTAGTCGATCATCGTCGCCGGATCCTCGCCGAGGCGCTCCGCGGCGGCCGTGAAGGCCCGCTCGACGAGGCCGCCGTCGGCGACGGTCGTCCCGGCCATGTCCAGGACGACGAGGTCGTGCGTCGGGGTGTCGGTCATGTCGGTCACCAGCCCAGTTCGTCGGCGGTCGTCTCTGCGATGGCGGGCGAGCAGGTCATGCCCCGGCCGCCGGGTCCGGTCACCAGCCACACGCCGTCGCGGACCCGCTGGCGGTGCACGACACGGCTGGTGTCGACGCACTGCGCGTACACGCCGGCCCAGCGGCGCCGAATCCGCGGCAGCGGGCGGCCGAGGAAGGACTCGACCACCCGGGTCAGGTGCTCGTAGGGGTCTTCGAGGGTGTCGAAGGCGAAGGGGTGCTCGTACTCGTGGGTGTCGCCGATGGTCAGCCCGCCGTCGAGCCGCTGCACCATGAGGAGCTGCATCTTGTGGCCGGCGGCCGTCGGGTCCTGCGCCTGCCCCGCGTTCAGCGCGTCGAGCGCCTCGGACGCGTACGCCGGGTAGTAGCGGAAGGAGTCGGCGTCGGCGACGGAGGTGGTGAGCGGCTCGCCGAGCGGGTCGGTCTGCATCATCTGCAGGCGGACGCGGCGGACGGGGACCTCGCCGGCGACCTCCCGGACCAGACCGCCGAGCCAGGCGCCGGTGCACAGCACCACGACGTCGCCGGTGTGGGTCTCGCCCCGGTCGTCGCGCACGGCGTTCTCGCCGACGACGTCCCGGACCTCGCGGTTCGGCAGGAAGGTGTACTTCCCGGAGGCGAGCAGCGCCTCGCGGAGGGCGAGCTGGGCGGTGCGCGGCTCGACGGCCGCGTCCCGCTCGCACCACAGCGCCGCCTCGAACGTGCCGCGCAGGGCGGGGTTGATCTGCCGGGCCTCGTCGGCGGTGACGAGCTTGTAGCCGCGCGCGGCGGCGTCGGGCCGGGCCAGGGCGGCCTCGGCGACGGCCAGTTCGAGCTCGTTGCGCACGGGGGTGAGCGAGCCGATCGCCCGGAAGCCGAGGCGGGGGACCCGGGCGCCGACGCCCTCCCATATCTCGCGGGCGCGCAGGGCCGTGTCCAGCTCCTCTCCGCCCGCGCGGCCGCTGACCCATATCTGGCCGAAGTTGCGGAGGGAGGCCCCGCGGGCCTCGGCCTCGCGCTCGATGTGTACGACCTCGTGGCCGCGTTCCACTGCGTGCCAGGCGTGCATGGTTCCCACCACGCCGGCTCCTACGACGATCACCTTCATGACGGCCACGCTCCTCGGGGTGGGTGACTGGGACGGATCCGTACGGCAACGGGATGGTGAACGGCCCGACAAGGATGGCCTAGACCCGTTACCTTTTTGTTATCGGCATGGGTCGATCGTCGCACGGGGGGCGCGGAGGGTTCAGGGGGCTGCGCTGTCCGTCCGGCCGGGGGTTCAGGTCTGGGGGCCCAGGTGCGCGGTGAAGCTGAAGCGGTCGCCGCGGTAGAGGGTGCGGACGCGCTCCAGCGGACGCCCCGCGGTGTCCCGGGAGACCCGGTGGATCAGCAGCATCGGCAGCGCGGGCGGGGTGCCGATGAGCAGGGCCTCGCGCGGGGTGGCGAGCACCGTCTCGATCCGCTCGTCGGCGCCGCCGAACGCGATCCCGAGCCGTTCGTGGAGATAGGCGTAGAAGGAGGAGTCGGGATCGAACTCGCTGTCCAGACGCGGGGCGCGGGCCTCGGAGACGTACGTGCTCTCCAGACCGACCCGCTCGTCGTCGGCGAGGAGGACACGCTCCATGTGCCAGACGGGTTCGCCGCGTTCCGCCCCGATCTCGGCGGCGAGGGCGTCGGTGCAGGGGAAACGGTCGAGGGAGATGAGCGTACGGCCGGGGCGGCGGCCCTGGCGGCGGACGCCTTCGGTGTAGCTCGCGAGGGAGAGCGGCTGCTCCAGCTTGGGCCCGGCCACGACGGTCCCCCGCCCCTGACGCCGGAGCCGCCCTTCGAGGAGCAGCTCCCGCAGCGCCTGCCGGACGGTCTCGCGGGACACCTCGTAGCGCAGGGCCAGCTCCCGCTCGGTGGGCAGCAGCCCCCCTTCCCCCAACTCGTCGAGCAGCCCGGCGACTTTCGCCTTGACCGCGTAGTACTTGGGGATGCGCCCGTGCTCCGGGATTCCGGAACGGACAGGGGAGTCGGGTGACGGGTCGGTCGAGTAGTCCACCGGCCGATGGTCGCAGACGCGAATGAACGGGCGGGTGTACGGAAGGTGGCCTGCGGGGATCCGCGTGCGGGGGACGGCCCGAACGGGTGAGGGTGATGCCGAGGGGCGCGGGAGCGACGCCGGAGGGGCGGTGGGATGGCGGGCGCGACGCCGGAGGGACGGCGGGAGCGACGCCGGAGGGACGGCGGAGGGAGCCGGTCAGGGGCCGGGACGAGGAGTCGCGGACCGGAGTCAGGAGGGGGTGTCGGTCACGGGGGCGGGCTCCGCCTCCGTGCTCGTACGGCTCCGGCGGCGGGCGGTGGCCGACAGGGCGGCGCCGCTGAGGAGCAGGGCGCCGGAGAGGGGGGCGAGGGTGCGGGCCGGGTCCGGTCCGGGACCTGTGTGGGCGAGTTCGGGGAGCGGGCGGAGCGGCGGGTCGCCGGCCTCGCTCTCGGGCGGGGTGGCGCCGTCCGTCGGTGACACGGAGTGCGAAGGGCCCTCCGTGGGCTGCGGCTTCGTCTCCCGGGGGGCCTCCGGGTCGCCGGGCGGCTTCGTCGCCTCCGGGGTCTCCGTCGCCCTCGGCTCCTCGGTGTCCTCCGGGTCTCCCCCGTCGGCGATGCGGAGGCGGTAGTCGCCCGACTCGCCGACCCAGTCGCCGTCGTCACCGTTGCGCTGCACGACCGCCGCCCGGACCACGACCTCGTTGGGCGCCGCGTCGGCGCGGAAGGAGAGCCGGACCGGCACCGTGACCGTGCGGCCCGCGGGGACGGTGAAGCCGACGAAGTCGGCGATGTCCGCGAAGACTCCGATGTTCTCGTCCTGGTCGGTCCCCTCGAAGGGGACCGGTCGCCAGCGGTCGGCCTCGGAGTCGTGGAACTCCAGGTTGATCTGGGCAGGGGTGAGGGTCCGGTCGCGGTCGGTGAGGGCCAGTACCGGATGGATGCTGTGGCAGGACTCGGTGGTGGTGTTGGTGAGGTCGACGTTCCAGGTCCGGAAGTCGTCGCCGGGTGCGTAGGTGGCGGGCCCGCCGTGGATCCGGGTGTCGAGCGGGAAGTCGGGGTCCGACTCCTTGCCGCAGGTGGGCGGCGTGTCCTGGCGCTGCGGCCCCCCGCCGGGACCGGACCCGGCGTCGGGGGACGGGGCGGGGGGAGAAGTGGGGGCGGGCTTGAGCCGGGGGCCGAAGGGGGTGCCCTCGCCGGACAGCAGGCCCGTACCGGTGCCGGAGAGCAGCCCGGGTCCGGCGTCCGGACCGTCCGAACCGGCCGAACCGTCCGGGCCGGCCGTCGTGCCGGCCCCCGGGCCGGTGTCCGCGGAGACGGCGGGCGGAGCGGCGGCGGGCGCGGGGGCGGCGGTGAGCGCGAGCACGGCGGTGCCGGTCGTCGCCGCGGTCACACCGAGGGCGAGGGCGTTGCGCAGTCGCATGAGCGGGTGCCTTTGCTGCTCGCGGGCGTACGGGACGGCCGCGACGTTGCCACGCGGGCCGGCCCGTGCCCGGGAACGGCACGGCGGACGCGCCCGTACGACCCGGGCAATCCGCCCGATCAGCCTATTTTCCGATGAGTGAAGAGCGCGGAGAGGATGAGCTGGGCCGCACCCTCGGCGACCGTGTGCGGGGTGCCCGCGACGGAGACCGGGACGGGCAGGCCGAGCCCGGCGAGCACCCGGTGGGCGCCGTCGGCGAACGCGTCCGGGGCGGCCAGGACGGACCGGCCCCCGAGGAGGACGCGGTCGATGTCCAGCAGCCGGACGAGGTTCGCCGCGCCGGTCCCGAGGATCCGCGCGGCTTCGGCGAGGTCCCCCGCACCCACGGCCGCCAGGCACAGGACCTCCAGACAGCCGCGGCCGCCGCAGCCGCACGGGGGCCCGTCGAGCAGCACGGTCTGGTGCCCGAACTCCCCGGCCCCGGTCCGCGCCCCCCGCAGCGGCCGGCCGCCGAGGACGAGTCCGGCGCCGAGCCCCGTACCGAGGTGGACGTAGGCGAACGAGTCGGCGGTGGGCGAGCGGAGCGCGAGGCCGAGCGCGGCGGCGTTGGTGTCCTTGTCGAGCTCGACGGGCATCCCGAGCCGCCGCGCCAGCTCGTCCCGGAGGGGGTAGCCGTCCCACTCGGGAAACCCGGTGACACGGCCGGGCACGCCGGTGAGGTGGTCGAGGGGACCGGGCATGGCTACCCCGGCCCCGATGACGGCCGGCGCCACCGCCCACCCGCCACCGCCGCCCTGCCCGCCCTCGGCGTGGCGGCCGCCGGGGTTCCCGGCCCCGATGACGGCCGGCGCCACCGCCCACCCGCGACCGCCGCCCTGCCCGCCCTCAGCGTGGCGGCCGCCGGGGCTCCCGGCCCCGCCGTCGGCCTCCTCCGCGCCGTCGGCGCCGTGGCCCTCATCCGCGTCGTGGCCCTCGTCGGCGCCCTTGCCCTCGTCGGCCCCGTGACCCTCGTCCTCGTCCTGGCTCGGGCCGCTGGAGCGGAGGGCCGAGACCTCGTGCTCGATGGCGTCCAGGACCGCGTCCGGCCCCGCCCCCAGGTCGAGCGGGGTGCGCCGGGTGGCGACGCGGGTGCCGGCGAGGTCGAGCAGGACGGCGGTGAGTTCGTCGCGGTCGAGGTGGACACCGATCGCGTACGCCGCCGAGGGGACCAGGCACAGCACCGTACGGCGCTTCCCGCCCGTCGACGCGCGGTGGCCGGCCTCCCGTGCCATGCCGTCCGCCCGCAGCCGCGCCGTGATCTTGCTGACGGCCTGCGGGGTGAGCCCGGTCCGCTCGGCCAGCTCCAGCCGGCTGATCCCGTCCTCGCCCGCCGCGCGCAGCAGGTCGAGCACGAGGGCGGCGTTGTGGCTGCGCAGGGCGGGGAGGTTCACACCGATCACCGCCGGGGCGGACCCGCGCGAGGCCGCCGAAGCCCTCTCCGCCGCGGACCTCCGCGAGGCTGCGGAAGCCCCTTCGGCTGCCGCCGGCTCGGGCCTCCGCGCCTCGGCCCGAGCCGTCTCCGGCGTCGTCACCCTCCTCGTCACCGCCCCACGCGTCGCCGCCGCGCGGCTCCCGCTCTCCCGCTGCTCCACGTGCCCGTTCTCCCTCTCCACCCGCCCATTGTCCCCCCTGCTTGCACTTTGGCAACAGCGTTGCTTAAGTGGGAGGCATGACTGGCACCGGCCCCCGCACCCCCCTCCGCGTCGGACTCGTCGGCTACGGCCTCGCGGGCTCCGTCTTTCACGCCCCGCTGATCACCGCCACCGAGGGCCTGACCCTCGACACGGTCACGACCGGCAACCCCGAGCGCCAGGAGCAGGCCCGGGCCGCGTACCCGGGCGTCCGGGTCGCCGACTCCCCCGACGAGCTGTGGGCGCGGGCGGACGAGCTCGATCTGATCGTCGTCGCCTCCCCCAACAAGACGCACGTCCCCGTCGCGACCGCCGCCCTCAAGGCCGGCCTCCCCGTCGTCGTCGACAAACCGATCGCCGGCACCGCCGCCGAGGCGCGCGAACTCGCCGCCCTCGCCGACGAGCGGGGCCTGCTCCTCTCCGTCTTCCAGAACCGCCGCTGGGACAACGACTTCCGTACGCTCCGCACGCTCCTCGCGGACGGCGACCTGGGCGACGTGCAGCGCTTTGAATCCCGTTTCGAGCGCTGGCGCCCACAGCTCAAGGGCGGCTGGCGCGAATCCGGCGCCCCGGAGGAGATCGGCGGCCTGCTCTACGACCTCGGCAGCCACGTCGTCGACCAGGCCCTGGTCCTCTTCGGCCCGGTCGCGGCCGTCTACGCCGAGTCGGACGTCCGCCGCCCGGGCGCGGAGGCCGACGACGACACGTTCCTCGCCCTCACCCACGCGAACGGCGTCCGCTCCCACCTGTACGTGAGCGCCACGACCGCGCAACTCGGTCCGCGTTTCCGGGTCCTGGGCTCCCGCGCCGGCTTCGTGAAGTACGGGCTCGACCTGCAGGAGGCCGCGCTGCGCGAAGGGCTCCGCCCGGCGCCCGGCACGCCCTGGGGCGTGGAGCCGGAGTCGCTGTGGGGCACGCTCGGGGCGGGGGAGTCCCCGCTGACCGCCGGCGGGACCCCGGTCGAGACCCTGCCGGGCGACTACCCGGCGTACTACACGGCCGTCGCCGCCGCCCTGCGCGGAACCGGGGACAACCCGGTCACCGCGCTGGAGGCCGCGGCCACGCTCGACGTCCTGGAGGCGGCGAAGCGGTCCGCCCGCGAGGGAAGCACGGTGACGCTGTGAGCGACGAGATCGCGGAACTGGAGGCACAGCAGGCCCTGCTGGCCCTCCGTCACTTCACGTACGACGACGCCTGGACGCTCGGCACCCTCCTCGTCGAACTGGCCCGCGAGCGCCACGCCCCGGTCGCGATCGACATCCGGCGCGGCGCGCAGCAGCTCTTCCACTGCGCCCTGCCGGGTTCCAGCGCGGACAACGACGCCTGGATCGACCGCAAGCGCAGGGTCGTCGAGCGGTACGGCGAGAGCTCGTTCCTGGTCGGCGCCCGTTTCCGCGCCAAGGGAACGACGTTCGAACAGTCCTCCCGGCTGGACCCCGACCGGTACGCCGCCCACGGCGGTTCCTTCCCGATCACGGTCGAGGGCGCGGGCGTGATCGGCTCGGTGACGGTCTCGGGCCTCCCGCAGGCCGAGGACCACGCCCTGGTCGTCGAGGCCCTGGAACGACTGAAGGGGGCGCCGGGGCGGCTGTGATCCGGGCGTGGGGGCGGGAGGGCGGGCCCCGGGGCGGGAGCCCGCCTGGCTCCCGCCCCACGGTTCGCCTGCGTCCCCCGCAGGCTCATCGGACCAGGGGGCAGGGTCAGGCGTCCTTGAGTTCCTGCCGCTGGCGGCCCAGGCCCTCGATCTCCAGCTCCACCACGTCCCCTGCCCGCAGGTACGGCTTCGGATCCGGTTGGCCCATCGCGACGCCCGCCGGCGTACCGGTGTTGATGATGTCGCCCGGGTACAGCGTCATGAACCGGCTGACGTACCGCACGACCTCCGCGACCGGGAAGATCTGGTCGGACGTGTGGCCGTCCTGCTTCAGTTCGCCGTTCACCCACAGCTTGAGCCCGAGCGCCTGCGGGTCCGGCACCTCGTCGGCGGTGACCAGCCACGGCCCCAGCGGGTTGAACGTCTCGCAGTTCTTCCCCTTGTCCCAGGTGCCGCCGCGCTCGATCTGGAACTCGCGCTCCGAGACGTCGTGAGCGACCGCGTACCCCGCGACGTGCGCGAGCGCCTGCTCGTCCGTCTCCACATAACGGGCGGTCCGGCCGATGACGATGGCGAGTTCGACCTCCCAGTCCGTTTTCACGCTGTCGCGCGGTACGAGCACGGTGTCGTCCGGCCCGACGACCGTGTCGGCGGCTTTGAGGAAGACGACCGGCTCGGCGGGGGTCGCCGCGCCCGTCTCCGCGGCGTGGCCGTGGTAGTTCAGCCCGATGCACACGACCTTGCCGATCCGGCCGACGGGCGGCCCGATCCGCAGCCCGGTCGCGTCGAGCGCGGGCAGCACGCCCGCACCGGCGGCGGCGCGGATCCGTTCGAGCGCGGACCCGTCGGCGAGCAGCCCTCCGTCGATGTCGTCGACCAGCGCGGACAGGTCGCGGAGCGTTCCGTCCTGGTCGAGCAGGGCGGGACGCTCGGCGCCCGCCGGCCCGACACGCAGCAGCTTCATGGTCTTCTCCCTGTGGTCGAGGTGGGCCCGGGGCGGGCCCCGGTGGCCCCGGCCGATGGAGTGCGGCCATCGGAGGATTGGTCGATCCTCCAAGAGATCCGACCACTCTGCAATACCCCGTTCACAACCTGGACCCTTACTCGACGGTAGGCAGGTCCTCGGGCGGCGGAGGGGAGCGCCGCGACCGCGGCACTCCCCGCCGCGCTGTGTGCCGCGATTCAGAACAGCAGGGCGCGCTCCACGACGGTCCAGGTGGTGCTGGTGACGATGTACAGCGCGGCGGCGAGCGGCACCACGGCGACGGTGACGAGGGTGCCGAACGCCAACAGCGGCATGACCTTGGCGAACGCGCCCGCGCCCGGCCCCTCGGGCAGGAAGGCCGCGGTCTCGGCCATCTGCCGCTTCGTGCGGCGGTAGCTGAACGTGGCCACGGCGGCGACGAACGCGAAGAGCGCGACGTACACGAGTCCGGCGGGCCCCAGCAGGCCGCCGTCGGTGAGCGCGTCGGCCCAGCGGTCGCCGAGCGGTGCGGCGAAGAGGCTGTGCCCGGCCATCCGGTCACCGGCGAAGAGGTAGTACATCAGGAGGAAGGCCGGGAGCTGGAGCAGGCTGGGCAGCATCCCGGAGAACGGCGAGACGTTCTCGCGGGCGTGCAGCGCGCCGATCTCCTCGCGCAGCCGCTCGGGATTCCGGGCGTGCTTGGTGCGCAGCGCCGCGAGCTGCGGTGCGAGGCGGGTACGGGCCTTCTGGCCGCGGGCGGCGGCCCGCGAGAGGGGGTGGATCGCCAGCCGTACGAGCGCGGTGAAGAGGACGATCGCGGCGGCGGTCGCGGCGGTCGCGAAGAGCGGCTGGAGAAGGTCGGCGAGCTGCTCGACCAGGGTGGCGAAAACGGACATGGGAGCCCTCCGAGGGGTCTCGTCGTGCCGGTGAGAAGGAGAAAACGCTCAGCGGGACGGACCGCGGGGAGAGGCACCGCACGGCGTACGGACACCTCGGCGTGTACGCGTACGAGAAGACGTACGAGACGTACGGGACCTAAGGGTGCCGGTATGGATGTGCCGGTACGGATGTGCCGGTACGGATGTGCCGGTACGGATTCCTCTACGCGACCGCGGCCGTCGGGAGGGAACGGCCGGGCGCCCGGGGCCTGCGGCGGCCCGAGGCGTCGGGATCGCGCTGCGGCAGGAAGGCGGTGCGGTGCTCGCGGTCGCGGAGGGCGGTGCGCACGCGCGTCGGGGGCACGGCGGGGACCGTACGAGAGCCGAGGAGCGTGTGGACGACGGCCGCGGCGGCGAGGGCGACGGCGGCGGGGACGGCGGCGCCGTCGGAGAGGAGCAGGTCGGCGTGGGCGAGGAGGAAGAAGAGGGGCGCGATGACGCGCAGGGCCAGGCCCTGGACCATTTCCCCCACCCCCTGACGCGTCGCATCCCCGCTGATCCACGGACGGGCGGCGGTCTTGCGCGGGCCGCCCCGCCTCTCAGCGCTACAGACGATCGTTATACCCGATCGGTTCCCAGGGGCGCGAGGAGCCGGCGCGGCGCGAGGAGGGCCCGGCCGACCGGATCGGACGGGTCCGGATCGAGCCCGGCGCCGGGCCGCATCTCGACGTCGGCCGGCGGGACGGGGACGCCGCAGGCGGGGCATTCGCCGTACGAGCCGAGTTCGGTGCCGCAGTCGGCGTGGTGGAAGTGGCGTACGGGAAGGGCTCCGGGCACCTCGTCCCGCCCCCACCGGGACAGCGAGCGCAGGACCGGCCAGAGGGCGAGCCCCCGGTCGGTGAGCACGTACTCGTCGCGCGGCGGCGACTCCTGGTAGCGGCGCTTGTCCAGGACGCCGGCCTCGACGAGGGCCTGGAGGCGGGCGGCGAGGACGGCGCGGGGCGCGCCGAGATGGACGAGGAAGTCGTTGTAGCGGCGCACGCCGTAGAAGGCGTCGCGGACGACGAGCAGGGTCCAGCGTTCGCCGACGACTTCGAGGGCGCGGGCGATGGAGCAGTGCTGCGCGGAGTAGTCCTTGCCGAGGGCCATGGAGCCGAGTGTACGCGCAGTCGGTTCATTGAACGAACCTATGTGGTAGCGTGTGAGTTCATTCACCGAACCGAGGCCGTACGCAGGTCATCCCGATGTCTGGCGAGGTCCGCCATGCCCCAGCCCGCCCGCGCATCCGCCGACACTTCCTCGTCCACCGCGCCCGTGCCGGCACGGGTCTCCCCTCCTGGCGAGTTGCGGCCGCGGCGCCGGGGCGCGAACCCCCGGCCCGGCGTCACGCTCGCGGTCACCAGCGCCGCCACGACCGTCACGCTGATGAACTACACGGCCCCGATGCTCACCCTCCCGGCCATGTCGGCGGCCTTCGGCACCCCCGCCTCCGCCCAGGCGTGGCTGCTCAACGGCACCCCGCTCGGCCTCGCCGTCTTCCTCCTCGTCACCGGCAGCCTCGCCGACGACCACGGCCGGCGGCGCGTCTTCCTGCTCGGCACCCTGGCGCTCGGCCTGACCACCGGGCTCGGCGCGTTCGCGCCCTCCACGCTCACGTTCACCCTGGCCCGGGTCGCCCAGGGCGCGGCGAGCGCGGCCGTCCTGGCGGGCAGCCTCGGGCTGCTGGCCCACGCCTTCCCGTCGGGCCCGCGGCGCGTGCGGGCGACGGGCGTCTGGGGCGCGTTCGTGAGCGCGGGCATCGCGCTCGGCCCGCTGCTCGCGGGCGCGCTGAGCACGATCGACTGGCGGCTCGCGTACGAGGTGCCGGCGCTCGGCGCCCTCGCGGTCGCCGCGCTGGGCGCCCGTGCCCTCACCGAATCCCGAGCGCCGCGCGGCGGCCGGCCCGACATCGCCGGGGCCCTCGCCCTCGGCCTGGCGCTCGCCGCCCTGCTCACCGCGCTCACCCTGGGCCGGGACGGCTGGCTGCGGGTCCCCGTGGGCCTGCTGCTGCTCGGCGCGGTCGTGTGCACGGCGGTCTTCGCGGCGGTCGAGCGCCGGAGCCGTACCCCGATGATCGACCCGGCACTGCTGCGCCGCCCCGCGTTCCTCGCGGCCACCTCCGGAGCGCTGTTCACCGGCCTGGCGGTGATCGGCCTGTTCAGCTGCCTGCCCGCGATCCTCCAGGGCGGGACGGGGATGTCGCCGCTGGGAGCGGCGTGGCTGTTCGTGATCTGGTCGGGCACGGCGTTCCTGGTGGCGCTCCAGGCCCGCCGACTCGCGGGCCGGCTCGCGGCCCACCACCAGCTGGCGGTCGGTTTCGTGCTCTCCACGGCGGGCGTCCTCGGGCTCCTCGGCTCCCTCGACGGGGACGGCCCGTGGGCGCGCATGCTGCCGGGCCTCTTCGTGGCGGGCGTCGGCAGCGGCCTCCTGAACGCGGCCCTGCCGCGCCTCGCCGTCGACTCCGTACCGCCGGAGCGGGCCGCGATGGGATCCGGGGCGAACAACACCGCCCGCTACATCGGGTCGGCGGCGGGGGTCTCCCTGACGATCGCGCTGTCGCCCGCCGGGCCGGACACCGCGCTGGTGGTGGCGGCGGTGCTGGGGCTGGCGGGGGCGGTGGTGACGGTGGGCGTGGCCCGCCCGCGCCCCGGCCGGCCGAGCTGACGCCCCGCGCCGCCCTTCGGCGATCACTCCGACCGGACGAGCTTCGCCCACACGATCAGGCGGTACGTCGAGCTGAACTCGGGGGTGCAGGTGGTGAGGGTGAGGTAGGAGCCGGGCGAGGAGTAGCCGTACGAGGGCTTGACCAGGGACCGGGGCACGGGCGCGATGACTCCGGTGTCCCGCGGGGCCGTCCGCGGCAGCACCTGGTCGACGCGGTAGACGTACTCCCGCTCCCGGGTCCGTACGGTGATCTCGTCCCCGGCCCGGAGCCGGTTGATGTACCGGAAGGGTTCGCCGTGGGTATTGCGGTGTCCGGCGAGCGCGAAGTTCCCGGGGCGGCCGGGCGCGGCGGTACGGGGGTAGTGGCCGACGTACCCCCGGTCGAGGACGGACCGCTTGCCGATGCCGCGGGCGACGGGGGCGGTGAGGCCGATGCGCGGGATGCGCAGGACGGCGTAGGCGGCGGAGCCGGCCGGCGGCGCAGAGCGATCATCCGGGGCGCCCGCCACGGGAGGGGACGCGGCCGCCGACGGCTCCCCGGCGGCGGGCTCCTCCGGTGCGGGCTCGGGCCCGGCCTCGGGCCGGACCTCGGGCCAGGCATCGGGTGATCCCTCCCACTCCCGCTCCAGGGCGCGGACCTGCTCGGTGGCCTCGGCACGGGCCTGCTGGTTGGTCCACCAGAGCTGATGGACGACGAGGAGGAGGATGACGACACCGCAGGTGACGACGGCCTCGGCGCACACCCACAGCACCCGGGCGGGGCCGGCGCGCACCCCGCTCGTCTGGACGACCACCGGCACTCTCGTACGCACCCTGTCCCGCACGCCGGGCACGATAGGCGCTGACGCGCCAACTCTCCAGGGGTGCACAGCAGTACGGTATTCATCATGCGCCCCGACACGCCTGCCGATCACGCCACCGAAGCCGAGCGCCTGCTGCGCACCGCCGAGCGGTACCCGCAGGACCGGGAACCGCTGCTCCTGAGGGCGGCGGCCCACCTCGAACTGTCGGGCGACCGCGCCCGCGCGACGACCCTGTACGACACCCTGCTCTCGTCCGGGCCGTCGGACCCGCACCTGATCAGGGCGCTGAAGGCGGCGAACCTCTGGGAGTACGGCCACGAGGCGGAGGCCCGCGCGGTCATCGAGGGCGTGCGCACGTCGGCGCCCGAGGACGCGGAGCCGTGGGAGATCGTGGCCGAGACGCTGGAGACGCACGACGAGCTGGAGCAGTCGGAGGCGGTCTTCACGGAGGCGGCGACCCTGCTGCTGGGCTCCGGGCGGGGTTCCGACGAGATCCCGCACGCCACCCAGTCCCTCCTGAAGTCCCGCCACCGGGTCCGCAGAATGCTGGCGCTCCCCCACGACGACTGGGACATGCTGGCGGACACGGTCCACACGGCGGACGTCCCCCTGGACGAACTCCACGACCCCAAGCGCCTGTGGTCCCTGGGCTCCTCGGACCCGGCCGAACTCCAGGCCGAGATCGCCCGCCTCCGCGCCGAACTGGGCTCGTACCGCACGGCCCTCTCCCGCCCGTTCCCGGTGGCGGTCCTCCACTGGCCGGAGGCGGAACTGGACGAGCTCCTCGCGGCTTACCCGGAACTCGAATCCGAGTACCCCACCTACCGCGCCCACCTCACGGACATCGAGGCCTCCCTCCGCGAACTCTCCCAGGCGGGCACCCCCAATCTCGGCATCGTCCCGGCCACGGTCCCCTCCTACGAAGCCTTCGCCGCCTCCGAGGCCTCCTCCCCGTCGAACGCGGACCTCCTCCCCCAATACGCCACCACCCTGGCGGCCCGCGGCCGCGCGACCCCTTGGCCGCCGGCACGGGCGGGGGCGTGCTGGTGCGGCTCGGGGAGGACGTACGGGGAGTGCCACGGCTCAGATAATTGATCTCTGTCACATAGACGCCGAAAGAGCCAGGAATTGATGCCCGATCAGACGCTTCCGCTCGACATCTTTGCTGCACAGAACGTCGTCAGCCTGCCGAAACCGCGGGGAGGCGAAGATGATCACTTTGCAGCCGTTGCAGAATGGCTGCAGTCCATTCCGCTAGAGAAGACGATCGGCGCATGCCTTCGGCAGGCAATCGACGAGGTGCTGGATGGTCAGCGAACAGGACGGTTCGACGTTGACGATCTAGAGAAGACAGAGAAGACGTATCTGGGCACCAAGGTCGAGATCATCATCCGCAGCGCGCTCGGGCTCAAAAAGGGGCCACGAATGGACTATCTCATCCAAGGCCGCGAAGTCGATTCGAAATTCACAATCGGCAAGTACTGGACAATCCCCCGGGAAGCGGACGGGCACATCTGTCTGCTGACATCGGCTGACGACCACGATTCCGTATTCCGCGTAGGTATCGTGCGCATCAATAACAGCATTCTCAACCTCGGCGAGAACAGAGACGGAAAACGAACACTGTCCGCCGCCGGCCGTCAGGCCGTCAGGTGGCTTGTTCCTGAGGGAAAGCTCCCGACGAACATTCTGATGGGACTTCCCGAACAGGACCGCGTCGCCATCTTTGCCGCTTCTGACGGTTACCGGGGACACGGTAACGGCGGCCAGTTGCGCACCAATGAGCTTTTCCGTCGCGTCCAGAGAAAAGCTGTAGACCGAAACACAGTGCTGACCGTAGCCCGCCAGGACGACAGCCCTAAGCGCGTACGTGACGCACGCAAAAAGTTGCGCCTCGAAGGAATCATTATCCTGGGCCACCAGAGCAGCCATCCACGGATCGCCAGAGACCTCCACCTCACCGTGCCCGAAAAGGGTTCCTGGATCGCTGCAAAGGTCACGAAGGTGACATCCTCGTGCGATCGCCCGAAGACCGAGATTGATGGCGAGCTCTACGCGATCGCCGTCACCGGCGAGACAGCTGAAGCGCCAGGAACCTATTAAGGCCACATCCGGATGCCCCGCCCCTCAAGCGACAACACCCCAGAGCCGGCTGAATGGACCCCACCGCCCGGTTCCTGGGCGTCCACGGCCGCCCGGCGCCGCAACATGCAAGCGATCCGGAGCCGGGACACCAAGCCAGAGCAGCTGGTCCGGCGACTTCTGCACGCACGAGGCCTTCGCTATCGTGTAGCCGCCAAGCCTCTGCCTGCTCTCCGGCGTACGGCGGACATTGTGTTCCGGCCCGTGAAGGTGGCTGTTTTCATCGATGGCTGCTACTGGCATGGGTGCCCCGCGCACTACGTGCCACCCAAAACCAATCCCGGCTACTGGTCTGACAAAGTCGCCCGGAACGTGGCCCGCGACCGGGACACCGATCAGCGTCTATTGGAAGCGGGTTGGACGGTCCTCAGGTTTTGGGAACACGAAGCTTCCGAGGAGTGCGCCGCACGCATCGCGGCCGAGGTCGAAAAGCACCGTGCCCTTGCACGGGGCAAGGGCACGGTCGAAGCCGAAGAAACCAGTGATCAGGAGCTCTGAGCGTCCCGCTCGCGGGCTGCCTTCAGGACGTCCATGATCGACCTTCCCACAGCCTCGGCTACCGGCGGCGGGAAGGCGTTTCCCACCTGCCGGTACTGAGCCGTCTTGCCACCGTCGAAGATCCAGTCCTTCGGAAAGCCCTGGATAATAGCCGCCTGTTCGACGGTCAGCATGGGCCCTTCGGGGCGGAAGAGGTCACGCTCCTCAGACCCCTTCTCCTTGCACCTCTTGATGTCGTTGGCCACGCCGAGGCCCGAGACGCCCAGCTGCCTCCAGGCAGCCTTGGCCCGGCTCGGGCCGAGATCGGCGCCCCCGTGCTTCTTGGAGCCCCCTACGAGCGTGGGTGCGATTCCGGCACTGCCCTTGACCTTCAACTCCTCGTGGCGCTCTGTGGCCTTCGCGTACCAGCGCTCAAAGGCAGCCCTCGCGTCTCGGTCACGCGGCCCGTCGTAGTACGCCTCGTATCGCGCGCGCATCGACTCCTCTAGCGCCTCCACGACGCTCACTGCATCCTCGTGCGTTGGCGTCGGCCACTCGTACTTCAAGTCCCCCTTCGCGCTTTTCAGGACGTCCTCACGAATGGCGACGAGAATCGCCCGCGGCCGAAGCTGCGGAACACCGAAGTTGCTGGCCTCCAGCAGTCCCCAGTGGCACACGACGTAACCGAGCCCCTTGTCCTCAACGAGAGAGCCGTCCTCTTCGCGATATGTGCCACTTTGCAACCTGGCCTTGATGAAGTCCCGGTAGTCCGAGAACTTGGGGTCCAGGATCCCGCGCACGTTCTCGATCATGACGGCGCGGGGCCTCAGCTCGGCCACGAGATCGAGCATCCGCGGAAAGAGGTCACGCTCATCTGACTTTCCGAGCTGTTTGCCCGCATGGGAGAAGGGCGGGCATGGCACGCCGCCCGCCAGGAGATCCAGCTCCTTGGATTTGAGGAGCCGCCCGGCCCGCTGCACGTCCCTCAACGGCTCGAAGCCGTTCACGTCTCCGTGCTTGAGGTCACAGTGCTGCTTCTCCCACGCCCAGTCGGGCCGCGAGTCAATGTTCCGACGCAGCGTCTCCGCCGCATGCTTGTCGATCTCCACGAGCGCAAGGTGCCTGAACCCGGCGGCATGCAGCCCAATGGCCTGCCCGCCAGCTCCAGCACAGATCTCGATTGAAGTGAACTCCGCCTCAGTGCTGGTCATGCACCCTCCTTTGACCGCGTACCTCGCTGGCGCTTCGTTCGCCAGTCACAACAGAGAGTGACAGGCCGCACTGACAGCGCCCCCATAGTGTGCGTCATTCCGAAGCACCCTCAGTCACTCCACACCAACAGGGAACACTTGTACGGTCAGCGGGATGGTGCAAATCTCGCGGGCAGCGGCGAGCTGCGACCTCCATGCGCGCTCGGCATGCAGGGCAACTGGCGTGAGTTGCTGCAGAACAACGTGCGCGTCCAGGAGCTCTCCGGCCTCCTCCGAGCGCCCGCACGGGAACGCCGCCGTCGACTCTCGGTGTGACCGCGGAACGGCGGTCAGTTGCAAAGCCACCGACACTGACCTCGTAGAGCTGCTGCGTACGACAGAGCACTTCGGGGGGTCGCTGCCCCGCAAGGTGAGGCAGACGAGGACGTCAGCGACCAGCCTGACCGCCTGCTCCTGGTTCACCTTGAAGTGCGACACCACTCAAAGAGCCGACCCTGCTCTTCGCCGAAGTCGAGCGGAACGGGTCGGCGCCTCGGGTTCGTCTTCACCAGTAGTTCACGAATCCACCACATTCCGCTTCCTTCCGTGGCAGCATCAGTGCCCTCCGTCACCGGAAACGCTTGGGGGCTGGTTGTGCGTACGGAAAAAGCGGTTCGTTGTCGGCGGGCGCTCGTGGGGGCGGCCGTGGTCGCCCTGGTGCTCGCTGGGTGTGAGGGGGGAGAGGACGTAGGGGCCTCGGATCCCAAGCCGGTCAAGGCCGCGTCCACGAGTGCCTCGCCGAAGGCCGTGGCGCCCGTCGTCGCGCTCCGGCTCGTGGACGACGAGGAGAGCGCGGACAGGGCAGGGGTCGTCGTCGCCGTGCTCGACAACGACACCGTCGCCAAGGAGCCGGGGGGTCAAGAGCGGCCGTTCTCCGAGGTGTTCGGGCCGGGGGCGTACGAGCTGGTCGTCGACTCGCCGCCCGAGTCCGGGACCGCCGAGGTCAGCGGGGTCTCCATCCGGTACACGCCCTCTACTGGGTTCAGTGGCGCGGACGAGTTCGTCTACCGGGTGAAGCCGAAGGACCCGGCCACGGCGGCTGCCACCGCCGTCGTACGCATCACCGTCGCTGCTCCCACGCCGACCCCGACGCCCACGCCCAAGCCGACCCCCGCGCCGACGCGTACGAAGAAGGCCGCTCCGCCCGCCGTGCTCTACCCGAACTGCGCCGCCGCCCGCGCGGCGGGCGCCGCCCCCGTGCGGCGGGGTGACCCCGGGTACGGCAGGCACCTCGACGGTGACGGGGACGGCACCGGCTGCGAGTCGTCCTCCGGGGGCGGGAGCGGTAGTGGGGGCGGCGGAGGGACCGGCGGTGGGGGCGGGGGCGATACGTACTACCGGAACTGTGCCGCCGCCCGTGCCGCCGGCGCGGCACCCGTGCGGGTCGGCGACCCCGGGTACGGGCGGCACCTCGACCGGGACGGGGACGGCGTCGCCTGCGAGTAGCCGGCGGCAGGGTCGTACCGTAGGTGGTCCGTCGATCGGAAGGTGTCCCGTCATGCCCCGCGTCCCCTCCCCCGCCATAGCCGCCGCCGGTCTCGTCGGGGGGTACGCCGTCGCGCGGTGGACCAAGAAGCGGCCGCTCGGGGGCGTCGTGCTCGCCGGGGCCGGGGCCGTCGCCGTGCGGGAGTGGCGGGAGGCCGCCGGAGGGAAGGCGGCCGCCGGGCTCGCGGCGGCCTATGTGGCCGCGTTCGCCGGGTCGCATCCGCTGGCGAAGAAGGTCGGGGCCTGGCCGGCGGTGTTCACCGTCGCCGGGGTCGTGGCCGGGGCCTCCTGGGCGCTTACGCGCGACAAGGGCTGAACGCCCCGCCCCCGCCGTACGTACTCAACGACGCATCTCCCCACAGTCGCCGGGCGGGTGAGCCGGAACTCACCCGCCCCGCGCACCACCACCGGAGCGAGGCCCGGCTCAGCCGCCCCGCGCACCACCGGGGCGAGGACCGCCCGGCTCAGCCGCCCAGGCCGTGGCTCACCGTGTAGATCACCAGGCCCGCCAGGGCGCCCACCACCGTGCCGTTGATGCGGATGAACTGCAGGTCGCGGCCGATGTTCGCCTCGATCTTCTTCGAGGTCTGGTCCGCGTCCCAGCTCGCGATCGTGTCCGTGATCAGCGAGGTGATCTCGGTGCGGTACGTCGTGACCACGTACCCCGCCGCGTCCTCGAGCCAGCCCTCCACCTTCTCCTGCAGGCGGGTGTCCGTCACCAGGCGCTTGCCCAGGGAGATCAGCGAGGCCCGGGCGCGCAGGCGCAGTTGGCTCTGGTCGTCCTCCGCCGCCGCGATGATCAGGCCCCGGACCGAGGCCCATGCCGAGGCGATGATGTCCTGGATCTCCGGGCGGGCCAGCAGCTCCGACTTCAGGCGCTCCACCCGTCCCCGGGTGTCCGTGTCCGCCTGGAGGTCGGCGGCGAAGTCCGTCAGGAAGCGGTCGATCGCGCCGCGCGCCGGGTGCGCCGGCATGTCCCGCATCTCGGTGACGAAGCGGAGCAGCTCCTTGTAGACCCGCTCCCCCACCCGGCGGTCCACGAAGCGGGGCGTCCAGCCGGGCGCGCCGCCCTGGACCGCGTCCATCACCGAGTCCCCGTGGAAGACGAGCCAGTCGTGGGCGCGGGCGCAGACCAGGTCCACCGCCCGGTGGTGCGCCCCGTCCGCGACCACCCGCTCCAGGGTCATGCCGATGCCCGGCGCGATCTCCGCCGCCTCCGCCCGCCGGGTGATCGCCTCGCCCACCACCGCCTGGACGTCGGAGTCCCGCAGCACGGTCAGCGCGCCGCGCAGCGCCGTCGCGAGCTCCCGCGTCACCCGGTCGGCGTGCGCCGGCTCGGCGAGCCAGGCCCCGACCCGGCCCGCGATGCCGAGCGCCCGCAGCCGGCCCCGTACCACCTCGGCCGACAGGAAGTTCTCGCCGACGAACGAGCCCAGCGTGACACCCAGCTGGTCCTTCTTCGTCGGGATGATCGCCGTGTGCGGGATCGGCAGCCCCAGCGGCCGCCGGAAGAGCGCCGTCACCGCGAACCAGTCGGCCAGCGCGCCCACCATGCCCGCCTCCGCCGCGGCGGCCACATAACCGGCCCAGGCGCCGGCCCCCGCGTTCTCCGCCCACGTCGCCAGGGCGTAGATCACCGCGACCACGAGCAGCAGACCGGTCGCGATCGTCTTCATCCGGCGGACGGCACGGCTCCGCTCCTCGTCCGCCGCCGTGTACGCGAACGCCGGCAACGACGAACGGACCCGTCCGCCCCCCGCGCCCCGCCCGACGCCCTCGCCTGCACCGGGGCCACCACCAGGGCCGGCACCGGCTGCCGCCCCGCCCGCGGAAGCCCGCCCGTCCTCGGAACCCGTGTCGCTCTCCATCGCACCTCCCTGTCTCAGGGACTACTCCCCGCACGCACGCCGAGTTCCCCCTGCCCGTACATCTTCGCGATCACCGCCTCGATATCCGGCTCCCGCACCGACAGATCCACCAGTGGATACGCCGCCGCCACCGCCGCGACGACCGGCGCCGCCGACGCGGACGACGGGAACGCCAGCACCTGACGCGGCCCCTCCGCACGGACGAACCGCGCCCCCGGCACCTCGATCGGCGGCAGCTCCCGCTCCAGGTCCACCACGAGCTGCCGTTCGCTCTCCCCCACCGCGTGCAGCCCCGCCAGCGCCCCGTCGTACATCAGCCGGCCGTGGTCGATCACCATCACCCGCTTGCAGAGCTGCTCGATGTCCGTCAGATCGTGGGTGGTGAGCAGCACGGTCGTGCCCCGGGAGGCGTTCAGCTCCCGCAGGAATTCGCGTACCCGCGCCTTCGACACCACGTCGAGGCCGATCGTCGGCTCGTCGAGGTACAGCACGTCCGGGTCGTGCAGCAGCGCCGCCGCGATGTCGCCGCGCATCCGCTGGCCGAGGGAGAGCTGGCGTACGGGTACGTCGAGCAGGTCGCCGAGCTCCAGCAGCTCCACGCAGCGGGCGAGGTTGGCGGCGAAGCGGTCGTCCGGGATCCGGTACATCCGGTGCATCAGGCGGTACGAGTCCTTCAGCGGCAGGTCCCACCACAGCGTGGTGCGCTGGCCGAACACCACCCCGATGCGCTGCGCGAGCCGCGTCCGCTCCCGGGACGGGTCGATGCCCGCGACGCGCAGCCGGCCGCCGCTCGGGGTCAGGATGCCGGTGAGCATCTTGATCGTCGTCGACTTGCCGGCGCCGTTCGGGCCGATGTAGCCGACCATCTCGCCGCGCCCCACGCCGAAGCTGATCCCGTCGACGGCCCGGACCTCACGCTTCTCGCGCCGTACGAGTCCCACCTTCCGGCGCACCGAGAAGACCTTCTCGACGTTCCGCAGCTCGATGAAGCCCCCACCGCCCCCCTCACCGGAAGCGCCGGAATCATCGGAAACGGCGGGATGGAGGGGGCGGGCGGGACCGGCGGAATGGAGGGGTTCGGTGGAGGACACGCTCAGCTCCCTGTCGATCGGTACGAACGGAGTCCGGTGCGCCAGGCCAGCCCGGCGAGCCCCCAGCACACCGCCGCGACCAGCGGCGACGCGAACGCGGCCGCGTCCGGCACCCCCGCCGGCGCCTCGCGGCCGAGGATGTACAGCGCCGGCAGCCAGTTCACGAACGCCAGCGGGACGACGTAGACGACCCCGCGCACCAGCTCCTGCGCGAAGATCGACGGCGGATACTGCAGCAAGGTGTTGCCGCCGTAGGTGAAGGCGTTGGTGACCTCGGCGGCGTCCTGGGCCCAGAACAGGACGGACGCGCCCACGACCATCACCGCCGCGAAGATCAGCGTGCCGCAGAGGACCGTCAGCGGCAGGAGCACCAGCTTGACCACCGTCCACTCCACGTCCAGGACCACCAGGCTCCACACGAGCACCAGCAGCCCCTGCGCGACCCGGCCGAGCCGGCGCAGCGCGAACTGGTCCGCCGCCACCTGCGCGAGGACGGGCGCCGGACGCATCAGGAAAGTGTCGAGCGAGCCGTCGCGCACCCGCCTGCCCATCCGCTGGAGCGAGCCCATGATCAGGTCGGTGAGCCCGAAGGAGGTGCCGGTCAGGCCGTAGAGGAAGGCGATCTCAGCGAACGAGAAGCCGCCCAGGCTCCGCACCTGACCGAACATCAGCAGGATGACGACGAAGTCGAAGAAGGTGATGACGAAGCTGGAGAGGAGGGTGAGCGCGAACGAGGCGCGGTAGGTCATCGTGGACCGGATCCACATCCCCGCCACCATGCGGTACGTACGCCAGAAGTCGGCGGCGTTCCGGCGGATCGCGGCGACCTTCCGGACCGCCCGCACCTGTCCGGCCGACCCCGTTCCGACCGCCCCGTCCCGGACCCCGTCCCGCTCCCGCGGCGAGACCTCAGCCACCCTGCACCACCACCTTCCGCGTCGCCGCCCACTGCGCCACCCGCCCCGCCCCGAGCAGCACGACCGCCCAGCAGGCCTGGAACGCGTACGCGCCGAGCAGCCCCCACCCCTCGTACCGCTCCAGGAAGACGTCCGCCGGGATCTGGAGCATCGACGCCCACGGCAGCACCCGCGCCACCTCGCCCAGCGCCCCGGGGAAGACGTTCAGCGGCAGCAGCATCCCGGAGAAGAACAGGCCGCCCAGCCAGGCGACCTGCGCCACGCCCTGCCCGTCGAGGAACCAGAACGCGCTCATCGCGACCAGGTACCAGATCGCGAAGCTGACCGTCGAGCCCAGCGCCACGGCGAGCACGAACGCCGCCCAGGTCCCCGGCCGGGACGGCAGCCGCAGGTCGAAGACGAGCGCCCCGACCGCCATCGGCGCCACCCCGCGGCCCAGCAGCTGGTACGCGGACCGGCCCAGGTTGGCCGAGAACCACCAGGCCTGCAGATCGGCGGGCCGGTAGAGGTCGACGGCGATGTCACCGGTCCGGATCCGCTCCATCACCTCTTCCTGGAACCCGCCGCCCATCAACCCGCAGGTGGCCAGCAGCGCCTGACCGATCCACACATAGGCCAGCGCGTCGGGCATCTCGTACCCGCCGAGCCGGGGCCTCTCGTCCCAGAGGGCGATATAGGTGTACGACAGGATGAAGCCGAAGACGGTGTTGGTGAACACGCCCGCGACCGTGGCCATGCGATACGTGGCATGGCGCCGGAACCCACCCGCGGCGACCGTCGCGTACAGCCGCACCACACACGCTCCCTCCACCCGGCACCGAAGCGCCCGACCCTAGCGGGGCGCGTACCGCCATCGCGAGTGGATTTCGAGTCGTATTCAAGGCTTCTGTCCGCGCGCGTGCAGTATGGGGTGAACATGCCCCCTTCGTCCGGTACGGGAGCTCCACCTATGAGCGACGGCCAGCCTCGGCAGCCCGGTTGGGAGCCCAGGGACCCCACCCTCCCCACCGCCTCCCCCGCCCGGCCACGGCCCGCGGGGAAGCCCAAGCGCCGGACCCGCGGCCGGCGCGTCCGGCGGTTCCTCCTCGGCACCCTGCTCCTCACCGTCCTGCTGCTGGCCGGCGGGTTCGCGGCCGGATACCTGCTGGTGGACATCCCGCCCGCCAACGCCGCCGCCGTCGCGCAGTCCAACCTCTACCTCTACGCCGACGGCACCCCGATCGCCCGCGACGGCGAGGTCAACCGCGAGAACGTACGCCTCGACCGGGTCCCGGAGACCGTCCGGCACGCCGTACTCGCCGCGGAGGACCGCGACTTCTACTCCCAGCCGGCGGTCGACCCCAAGGCCATGGTCCGCGCCGCCTGGAACACCCTGCGGGGCAAGGGCAGGCAGTCCGGCTCGACCATCACCCAGCAGTACGTCAAGAACTACTACCTCGTCCAGGAACAGACCCTCACCCGCAAGGCGAAGGAATTCTTCATCGCCATCAAGCTCAACCGCGAGAAGAGCAAGGACGCCATCTTCGAGGGTTACCTGAACACCAGTTACTTCGGCCGCAACGCCTACGGCATCCAGGCCGCCGCGCACGCCTACTACGACAAGGACGTGCAGGACCTGGAGACCGCCGAGGCCGCCTACCTCGCCTCCCTCCTCAACGCCCCCACCGCCTACGACCTGGCCGCGCGGCCCGAGAACCGGCCCAAGGTGCTCGCCCGCTGGAACTACGTCCTGAACGGCATGGTCAAGGAGCGCTGGCTCACCCCCTCCGCCCGGGCCGCCGCCGCCTTCCCCGCCCCGCTCCCCGCCCGCCCGGCGACCGGACTCTCCGGCCAGCGCGGCTACGTCGTCCAGGCCGTCGAGGACCATCTGGCCGCCCGGGGCGTCATCGACGCGAAGACCCTCGCCGGCGGCGGGTACCGCATCACGACCACCCTGGAGAAGCCGAAGCAGGACGCCTTCGCCGCCGCCGTCGACGAGCAGGTGACGTCCAGGCTCGACCCGGAGCGCAACCCCGTCGACCGCTTCGTCCGGGTGGGGGGCGCGGCGATCGAACCGGCCACCGGCCGGGTCCTCGCGCTGTACGGCGGCGTCGACTACACCGAGCAGTACGTCAACAACGCCACCCGCCGCGACTACCAGGTCGGCTCCACCTTCAAGCCCTTCGTCCTCGCTGCCGCCGTCGAGAACGCGGCACAGACCCAGGACGGCCGGACGATCACCCCGAACACCTATTACGACGGCACCAACAAGCGCCCGGTGGAGGGGTGGCCGGGCGACCTCTACGACCCGGCCAACGAGGACGACGTGTCGTACGGCCCGCTCACCGTCCGCGCGGCCACCGACCAGTCCGTCAACGCCGTGTACGCCCAGCTGGCGGTGGACGTCGGGCCCGCCGAGGTCAAGGAGACGGCGATCGCCCTCGGCCTGCCCGCGAAGACCCCCGACCTCAACGCCACCCCCTCGATCGCGCTCGGCCCGGCCACCGCCAGCGTCCTCGACATGGCACAGGCGTACGCCACCCTCGCCGACCACGGCACCCACCGCGCGTACACGCTGGTGGACAAGATCAGCAGGGACGGCCAGGAGCTGGAGCTGCCCGCCCCGGAGACCCGGCAGGCGATCGGCCGGGAGGCCGCCGACACGACGACATCGGTCCTGCGCGGGGTGGTGGAGAGCGGTACGGGCAAGGCGGCGCTGTCGGCCGGCCGCCCGGCCGCCGGAAAGACGGGCACGGCCGAGGAGGACCGGGCCGCCTGGTTCGCGGGCTTCACACCCGATCTCGCGACGGTGGTCACCGTGATGGGCCAGGACCCGAAGACGGGCCGGCAGAAACCGCTGTACGGAGCGCTCGGCCTGCCCCGGATCGACGGCGGCGGGGCGCCGGCGGAGGTCTGGGGCCACTTCACCCGCGAGGCGCTGTCCGGGACCGCGCCGAAGGATTTCGACCTGCGGATCGCGGCGGGCGCGGAGGAGGTCCTCGAACCGATGGATCCGCAGGACCCCCTCGCCCCGGAGCGCTCCGGGGACCCGCGCGACCCCCGGGACCCCGGCGGCACACGGGAACCGGGACGCCCGGGCCGCTCGGAACAGGCCGAGGAGCCCGGACGCCCCGGCTGGCCGGAAAGCGCCGCCCGCCCGGACACACCCCGGGCCGAGGACCGCGTCCAGCGGTACCGGCCCGGCGGGGCGGGCACCCCCTAGTGGCCGGAGGTCGCCTTCAGGCCCACCACCGCGACCAGCAGCAGACAGACGAAGAAGATCCGCGCCGCCGTCGCCGGCTCGCCGAGCACGACCATGCCGAGCACCGCGGCACCGGCCGCGCCGATGCCCACCCACACGCCGTACGCCGTACCGATGGGCAGCGACTTGGCGGCCTGCGACAACAGGAGCATGGAGGCGACGATCCCGGCGCCCGTGAGAAGGCTCGGCCAGAGACGGGTGAAGCCGTCGGTGTACTTCATACCGATGGACCAGCCGACTTCGAGCACACCGGCTATGACGAGAAGAACCCAGGCCACGACGAACAACACCTCCGCGAGACGGATCAACAGGGGTGCGTCGTCTTTGCGATTCCTGGGAAGGCCCGGTACGGCGCGTCTCGTCGGGTGTCTCCAGGCTAGCAAACGGCAGACGAAAGACCTGGTGACCATGGTCACCAGGTCTCGGGTCCGGCCCCGCGCCGAGCCCCGTACGGGACGGCGGGCGGCTCCGCGGCAGGCGGCGGGCCGCGGGCGCTACAGGTACAGGCCGGTGGAGTCCGTGGACCCCTGGAAGCGGTCCGCCGCCACCGCGTGCAGGTCGCGCTCGCGCATCAGGACGTACGCCACGCCCCGCACCTCGACCTCGGCCCGGTCCTCGGGGTCGTACAGGACCCGGTCGCCGGTCTCGACGGTGCGGACGTTCTGGCCGACGGCGACGACCTCGGCCCAGGCCAGCCGGCGCCCGACCGCGGCGGTCGCCGGGATCAGGATGCCGCCGCCCGAGCGCCGCTCGCCCTCGGGAGAGTCGGTCCGGACCAGGACGCGGTCGTGCAGCATCCTGATGGGCAGCTTGTCGTGCGTGTTCTCGCTCACGCCCCGAAACCTACCTGCCCGGGCGTGTCGGCCGTAGCCGGGTGGGGGTCACGGGGAAGGTCATCCCTTGCGCCGCCGGGACGAGGTCGCCAGCAGCCCCACGAGGGCCACGGCGACCAGGGCCACCGGCACGACCCGCTCGAGCCGCGGCGCGCCGTCGGCGTGGGTGAAGCGGGCCTTCACGCCGGAGACGGTCCGGTTGACGGCGACGAACGCCCGTCCGGCGGTGTGGTCGACCGACGAGGCGACCCTCGCCTTCGCGTCGCCGATGATCGTCTTCGGATGCATCCGAATACCGATCTCGTCGAGAGTCTCGGCAAGCTGGTCGCGCCGGCGGACGATGTCCGCCTCGATCTGCGCAGGGGTCCTGGCGTCCGACACCGCGCTGCCTCCGTTGTCGTCATCGGTTCGTTGATGGACAGTCTGTCAGCTTCCGCGCTCTCGGGTTGTCCTCGACCCCCATTAGGCTCTTCTGGCGTACGCGTCCATCCTCCGAGGAGAGCCATGAGCGAGCGACTTCAGCCCGGCGACACCGCCCCCGCCTTCACCCTGCCCGACGCGGACGGCAACGAGGTCTCGCTGGCCGACCACAAGGGCCGCAAGGTCATCGTGTACTTCTACCCCGCCGCCCTGACGCCCGGCTGCACCAAGCAGGCCTGCGACTTCACCGACAACCTGGACGTGCTGGCCGCCGCGGGCTACGACGTCATCGGCGTGTCCCCGGACAAGCCGGAGAAGCTGGCGAAGTTCCGCGAGCAGGAGTCCCTGCGGGTGACGCTGGTCGGCGACCCGTCGAAGGAGGTGCTGGAGGCGTACGGCGCCTTCGGCGAGAAGAAGTTGTACGGCAAGACGGTGACGGGCGTCATCCGCTCGACGGTCGTCGTCGACGAGGAGGGCAAGGTCGAGCGGGCGCTCTACAACGTCAAGGCGACCGGGCATGTCGCCAAGATCCTCCGGGACCTGGAGATCCAGGCCTGACCGCCCGGGCCCGGCCCGACCGTCCGGGCCCAGGCCCGACCGTCCCGCGCCGGGCCTAACCCGGCGCCCGGCCTGACCGTCCGGCGCCCGGACGGAGGGCCCAGGGCGGGGTGACGGACGTCCCAATGACCGGTGACTTCCGTTTGTGAACGGCGTGACCGCGCAGATGTTCCTCTTGGAGTTCCATGCCCCGAGAAAGGACGTACGGTCATGCCGGCCACCGACCGCGACAACGCGGCCGACCCCGAGGCCCTGAAACGCCACCCCCGGCTGTTCAGGGCCATCACGCGTCGGCAGCAGCCCAGACTGCGCCGGACGGACATCACGGTGACCGACGAGGCGGCGGTCAAGCGGGCCGTGAAGGCGGCCTCGCTCGGCAATGCCATGGAGTGGTTCGACTTCGGCATCTACGCCTACCTCGCGGTCACCCTCGGCCACGTCTTCTTCCCGTCCGGGAACGACACGGTCCAGCTGCTGTCGTCGTTCGCGACCTTCGCCGTCGCCTTCCTTGTCCGCCCGCTCGGCGGCATGTTCTTCGGCCCGATGGGCGACCGGATCGGACGCAAGAAGGTCCTGGCGCTGACCATGATCCTGATGGCGGTCGGCACGTTCGCGATCGGCCTGATCCCGTCGTACGCCTCGATCGGCTTCTGGGCACCGGTGCTGCTGGTCTTCTTCCGGATGCTCCAGGGCTTCTCCACCGGCGGTGAGTACGGCGGCGCCTCGACCTTCATCGCGGAGTACGCCCCCGACCGCCGCCGCGGCTTCTTCGGCAGCTTCCTGGAGTTCGGCACCCTCGCCGGCTACGTCGGCGCGGCCGGTCTCGTCACGGCGCTGACCGCCTGGCTCGGCTCCGACACGATGGAGGCCTGGGGCTGGCGCGTGCCGTTCCTGGTGGCCGGACCGCTCGGCCTGGTGGGTCTCTACCTCCGGATGCGGCTCGACGAGACGCCCGCGTTCCAGAAGCTGGAGAGCGAGTCGGCGCACGCCTCGGAGGCCGCCGACACCGTGGAGACCTCGACCAAGGGCGACCTGGCCAAGATCTTCCGGCAGCAGTGGCCGACGCTGATCCTGTGCATCGCCCTGGTGGGCGCGTACAACATCACCGACTACATGCTGCTCTCGTACATGCCGACGTACCTCTCCGACGAACTCGGCTACAGCGAGACGCACGGCCTGCTGATCCTGCTGCTCGTGATGGCCTTCCTGATGCTGATCATCACGCAGGTAGGACGGCTGAACGACCGCTTCGGGCGCAAGCCGGTCCTGATGGCGGGCATGCTCGGGTTCCTCTTCCTCTCGCTCCCGGCGTTCCTGCTGATCGGCCAGGGCGGGATCCCGGCGATCACGGCGGGCATGCTGATGCTCGGCCTGTCGCTGGTCTGCATGCTGGGGACGATGTCGGCGGCGCTCCCGGCGCTCTTCCCGACGAACGTGCGGTACGGCTCCCTGTCGGTCGGCTACAACCTGTCGGCCTCCCTCTTCGGCGGCACGACGCCGCTGGTCATCACGGCCCTGATCAGCGCGACCGGCAGCAACCTGATGCCCGCGTACTACGCGATGGCCGCGGCGCTCGTCGGCGTAGTGGCGGTGGCCTGCATGAAGGAGACCGCACAGAAGCCGCTGGAGGGCTCGCCCCCGTCGGTGGAGACCCCGGAGGAAGCGGCGGAACTGGTCCTGGCCCAGACGCCCGAACCGAAGTTCTGACCCTCCGACCGACCTCCCGCCGACCCACGAAGGGCCACGAACGGCCCGCACCGGATACCGCCGGCGCGGGCCGTTCGCGCGTTCCCCCCCGATCCGATGCCGCACGCGTACGCGATATGACGTGACCGTCCGATATTCGGCTCGTTACTCCGTACGAGATCCGTACAAGGAGGGGACCCATGGGGGCGAGCGTGTACACGCGAGAGCGGCTCGCGGAGGCGGCGCGTACGTCGCGGACGTTGTCGGAAGCGCTGGGGAAACTGGGGGTGGATCCGCGGAGCGGCACCCGGAGGTACGTCCGCGAGCGGATGCGGAAGCTGGGCGTGGACACGGCCCACTTCGAGCGGGAGGGGGTGCGGTGGACCCGGGAGGTTCTGGAAGAGGCGGTGGCGGCGTCGACGAACATGTGCGAGGTGCTGCGCCGGCTGGGGGTGGAGGTCGTGGGCGGGCAGCACACGCACATCAGTCGCCGGATCAAGGCGTACGGGATCGACACCTCGCACTTCACACCGCCGACACGCATCGGGGCGATGCAGGAGAACCGCCACCGGCGCAGCGCCGACGAGGTCCTCGTGGACGGCACGGGAGAGCACGTAAGGCGCACGCCGAGCGAACGGCTCAGGCGAGCGTTGCGCGAGGCAGGGATGGAGGTGCGCTGCGCGCTCTGCGAGATCGAACAAACCTGGCTGGGTCGTCCGCTCCCCCTGGAGGTTGATCACATCGACGGTAACTGGCGCGACAACCGAATCGAGAACCTGCGGTTGCTCTGCCCCAACTGCCACTCGACGACGGACACCTATCGGGGCCGGCGCAAAGGCCGCGTCTCATGACGGAGGGAGTGCGCTATACCCGGGAGCGTCTGGTCGAGGCGGCCGCACAGTGCGAGAACATCGACGAGGTCATCGCCTTTTTCGGCACGCGACCCTACCCGCGCCTGCGCTCGTATCTCTGGCAGCGGTTCGAGTGTTACGGCATCGATGTCTCGCATTTCCCCCGGCGCGGCTATCGCAGGTGTCTGCCGCGACCGTCGGCTCCTGATCTGTCCAACGCCGTGGCTGCTTCCACCTCCCTGGCCGGGACGCTGCGCCACCTCGGAAGGCCGGTGAGCTCCAACCAGACGACATGTTTGAAGCAATGGATCGCCGGGGACCGACTGTCCACCGCCCACTTCCTCGGGCAAGGCCACCAGCGGGGCAAGCCCGGGAGCAGACCCCCGCGAAAGGCAGCGGATCTGCTCGTGCAGCATGAGGGCAGACGCCGGACCCCGGCGAGACATTTGCGCCGAGCCCTCGCGGAGATCGGGGTGCCGGAGCAATGCGCACGGTGCGGCACGGGCCCTGTCTGGCTCGGAAGGCCCATGACTCTCGAGATCGACCACGTCAACGGCGACTGGAGCGATGACCGCGCCGAGAACCTGCGGCTGCTGTGCCCCAACTGCCATGCGGTCACCGACACCTGGTGCAGGGGAGGCAAGCGCAGGGCGGCGCCCTCGGGCCAGTAAGGTAGTCAAACGGGGCCCGTATCCCAGCTGGCAAGAGGACGCCGGTTTAGATCCGGTGCGTCGTGGGTTCGAGTCCCACCGGGCCCACTCGAACGGGCGCGCCACCCCCCGGGGTGCCGCGCCCCTCTCGTCTCAGCCCAGCAGCTCCCGCACCACCGGTACCAGCGCCCTGAACGCCTTCCCCCGGTGGCTGATCGCGTTCTTCTCCTGCGGCGTCAGTTCCGCGCACGTCACGTCGTACCCCTCCGGCTCCAGGATCGGGTCGTAGCCGAAGCCGTTCGTTCCCACCGGGGTGTGGCGCAGGGTGCCCTCCAGGCGGCCTTCGACCACGCGTTCCGTGCCGTCGGGGAGGGCGAGGGCCGCGGCGCAGGTGAAGGCGGCGCCGCGGTGGGGGGTGGCGATGTCGGCGAGTTGGGCCAGGAGGAGGTCGAGGTTGGCGCGGTCGTCGCCGTGGCGGCCGGCCCAGCGTGCCGAGAAGATGCCGGGGGCGCCGTTCAGGACGTCGACGCAGAGGCCGGAGTCGTCGGCGACGGCGGGCAGGCCGGTGGCCTGGGCCAGGGCGTGGGCCTTGAGGAGGGCGTTCTCGGCGAAGGTGACGCCGGTCTCCTTGACGTCGGGGATCTCCGGGTACGCGTCCGCGCCGACGAGGTCGTGGGGCAGACCGGCGTCGGCGAGGATGGCGTGGAGTTCGGTGATCTTTCCGGCGTTGCGGGTGGCGAGGATCAGACGGGTCATGGGTCCGATTATCCCGGTGTGCAGACCTTGCCGATCTCGGTGGCGGCGTCCGTGACGGGCTTGATGTCCGGGGTGGTGTCGCCGTTGTTCACGGCGGTGCGGACGGAGTCGACGCCCTTGGTGAGGTCGTCGACGGCCTTGGAGAGGTCGGCGTTGTCCGTGGTGTCCTTGAGGTTGCCCAGCTCGGTGGAGATGTCGTTGAGGGCTTCGTTGAGCTGGGTGGGGTCGTTGGAGGCGTTGGAGACGGCCTGCTCGAGCTTGTCCACGCTGGTGGCTATGGCGTCGGCGGTGGCGACGCAGTCCATGGCCTTGTCGAGGGCTCCGCAGCCGACGAGGGTGGTGGTGAGCACGGCGGCCGTGGCCGCGGCGAAGGCGAGTCGGCGCTTCAAGTCGGGTCCTCCCCTGGTGTACGGAAACGGGCGCACGGTCGGACCGTGCGCCCGTGTCACGGAGGACGCCGTTGTGGGTCTCCGTGGTTGCCACGCCTGTCCGCCCCGACCACGCCGGGCGGGGCGGTGGTGGGCGGGGCCGGGCTGTCTCGGTGGTTAGAGCGTGCCTTCGAGGGCCTGGCGCTGGAGTTCGGCGAGTTCGGTGCAGCCGCCGGAGGCCAGGTCGAGGAGGGCGTTGAGCTCCTTGCGGTCGAAGGGCTCGGCTTCGGCGGTGCCCTGGACCTCGACGAAGCGGCCGTCGCCGGTGCAGACGACGTTCATGTCGGTCTCGGCGCGGACGTCCTCTTCGTAGCAGAGGTCGAGGAGGGGGACGCCGTCGACGATGCCGACGGAGACGGCGGCGACGGTGCCGGTGAGGGGCTTGCGGCCGGCCTTGACGAGCTTCTTGGTCTGGGCCCAGGCGACGGCGTCGGCGAGGGCGACGTAGGCGCCGGTGATGGCGGCGGTGCGGGTGCCGCCGTCGGCCTGGAGGACGTCGCAGTCGAGGACGATGGTGTTCTCGCCGAGCGCCTTGTAGTCGATCACGGCGCGCAGGGAGCGGCCGATGAGGCGGGAGATCTCGTGGGTGCGGCCGCCGATCTTGCCGCGGACGGATTCGCGGTCGCCCCGGGTGTTGGTGGAGCGGGGGAGCATCGAGTACTCGCCGGTGACCCAGCCTTCTCCGCTGCCCTTGCGCCAGCGCGGGACGCCTTCGGTGACGGAGGCGGTGCAGAAGACCTTGGTGTCGCCGAAGGAGACGAGGACGGAGCCCTCGGCGTGCTTGCTCCATCCGCGTTCGATGGTGACGGGGCGGAGCTGTTCGGGGGTACGGCCGTCGATACGAGACATGGGACGAGCGTAGCCGTACGTGGAGGAGGGCCCGTTCCCCTGCCGGAACGGGCCCTCCTTCAGGTGCGGGGGTGGCTCACATCATGTCTTCGATGTCGGCGGCGATGGGGTCGGCGTCGGTGCCGATGACGACCTGGATCGCGGTGCCCATCTTGACGACGCCGTGGGCGCCGGCGGCCTTCAGGGCGGCTTCGTCGACCTTGGCGGGGTCGATGACCTCGGTGCGCAGGCGGGTGATGCAGCCCTCGACCTCTTCGATGTTGTCGATGCCGCCGAGGCCGGCGACGATCTTCTCAGCCTTGCTGGCCATGTGTCTCTCCCTGTCCGTTCCGTTCGGAGAACGTAAGTCTCGGCGCACCCACGGTCCGCTGTGTCACGGTAACCCACGGTTGGCCCAACTTCGCGAGCGTGTGCACGGGTTCTGCCGAATGATGACGATCACCGGCGCCCTGCCCTGAGCGGGCTCCGGGGAGCCTATCGCAACTGGTCTACACCAGTGTGCAACGCGAGCCGGGGCGTGCTTGTTCCGGGACCTGGGAGGACGCCGATGAGTAGCGAGAGCGCCGCCGCGCCGCGGAGGACGTGGCGGAACGGCCTCTTCCAGGGGCTTCAGAAGGTGGGCCGCAGCCTCCAGCTCCCCGTCGCCGTGCTGCCGGCGGCCGGTCTGCTGGTCAGCCTGGGCAGTCTCTTCTCCGCGTATCTGCACGGCGATTTCTGGGACAAGACCTCCGCCGTGCTGCTGGGAGGCGGCACCGCCATCCTCGACGGCTCCTTCGGTCTGCCGCTCCTCTTCTGCATCGGCGTCGCGATCGGTTTCGCGAAGAAGGCGGACGGCTCCACGGCGCTCGCCGCGGTGGTCGGTTTCCTCGTCTACTTCAACGTCCTCAAGGTCTTCCCTCGCGAGGGGACGGTGACACCGGAGCTGCCGGAGGGGGTGCCGCAGAACCCCGGGGTGCTGGGCGGCATCCTGATCGGCCTGCTCACGGCCGTGACCTGGCAGCGATTCCACCGGACGAAGCTGGTCGACTGGCTGGGCTTCTTCAACGGCCGCCGACTGGTCCCGATCATGATGGCCTTCGCCGGTGTCGTGCTGGGCGTGGTGTTCGGGCTGATCTGGGAGCCGGTGGGCGACGCGCTGACCTGGTTCGCCAAGCAGCTGATCAGCCTCGGCGCCTGGGGCTCCGCCATCTTCGGCGTCGCGAACCGGCTGCTGATCCCGATCGGCATGCACCAGTTCATCAACACCTTCTTCTGGTTCCAGGCGGGTGAGTACACCAAGGCGGACGGCACGGTCGTCCAGGGTGACCTGACGCGCTTCTTCGCGGAGGACCCGTCGGCGGGTCAGTTCATGTCGGGCTTCTTCCCGATCATGATGTTCGGTCTGCCGGCCGCCGCCCTCGCGATCGCGCACTGCGCCCGTCCCGAGCGGCGCAAGGAGGTGACGGGTCTGATGATCTCGGTCGCTCTCACCTCGTTCGTCACGGGCGTGACCGAGCCGCTGGAGTTCTCGTTCATGTTCGCCGCGCCGCTGCTCTACGGTCTGCACGCGCTGCTGACGGGGGCGTCGATGGGCATCACGTGGGCGCTGGGGGTGCACGCGGGTTTCAGCTTCTCGGCGGGGTTGATCGACTACGTCGTCAACTGGCATCTCGACACGAAACCCTGGCTGATCATTCCGATCGGTCTGGGGTTCGCGGTGGTCTACTACGTGCTCTTCCGCTTCCTGATCACCAAGTTCGACATCCCGACGCCGGGGCGTGAACCGGTGGAGGAGGAGGAGGAGCGGGCGGACCGGGACATCACGAAGCCGTAACCCCGCGGGCCCCGGTTCCCCTCTTCGGGAGGGGCTTCCGGCCCCTCTTCCCAAGGTCGACAAGGCCCCTGGACCTCATGGTCCTGGGGCCTTTCGTCGTGCGGGGCGGGTTATGGCCGAGTCCACAGAATTCGCAGGTTCCTTATCTAAGTCTCACGTGCTAAAACTGGTCTACACCAATGAGTGGTGTAGACCACGCGGTCCAGACCACCGCGTTCCACGAGACGCCGCCGTCGCCCCCTTTTCCTGTCCTCTGGCGGCGCCTTGCCTTACTGGAGGAAGTTGATGAGTACGGCCACCGCCCAGGCCGCCGCTCCCGCGAAGAAGCGCGGATCCGGCCTGTTCCAGGGTCTGCAGAAGGTCGGTCGCAGCCTGCAGCTGCCGATCGCCGTGCTGCCGGCCGCGGGTATCTTGCTCCGTCTCGGACAGCCGGACGTCTTCGGCAAGGACGGGCTCGGGTGGGACAAGGTCGCCTCCGTGTTCGCCACGGCCGGCGGCGCTGTCTTCGACAATCTGCCGATGCTGTTCTGCATAGGCGTGGCCATCGGCTTCGCGAAGAAGGCCGACGGCTCGACGGCGCTCGCCGCCCTCGTCGGCTTCCTCGTCTACGCCAACGTCCTCAAGGCGTTCCCGGTGACCGAGGCCGTCGTGAACACGACCGCCAACAAGGGCGTCGACGTCGCGGCCACGTACAACAACCCGGGTGTCCTCGGCGGCATCCTCATGGGTCTGCTCGCCGCGGTGCTGTGGCAGAAGTTCCACCGCACCAAGCTGGTCGACTGGCTCGGCTTCTTCAACGGCCGCCGTCTCGTGCCGATCATCATGGCCTTCGTCGGCACCGCCGTCGGCGTCGTCTTCGGTCTGGTCTGGGAGCCGATCGGCAACGGCATCTCCAGCTTCGGCGAGTGGATGACCGGCCTCGGCGCCGGTGGCGCCGGCCTCTTCGGTCTGATCAACCGCGCGCTGATCCCGGTCGGCATGCACCAGTTCGTGAACACCGTCTCCTGGTTCCAGATCGGCGACTTCACCAACGCGGCCGGCGAGGTCGTCCACGGCGACCTGAACCGCTTCTTCGCGGGCGACCCGAGCGCCGGAATCTTCATGTCCGGCTTCTTCCCGATCATGATGTTCGGCCTCCCGGCCGCCGCGCTCGCCATCGCGCACTCGGCCCGCCCCGAGCGCCGCAAGGCCGTGACCGGCATGATGGTCTCCCTCGCGCTGACCTCCTTCGTCACCGGCGTGACCGAGCCGATCGAGTTCTCGTTCATGTTCATCGCGCCGCTCCTGTACGTGATCCACGCGGTCCTGACCGCCGTCTCGATGGCCGTCACCTGGGCCCTCGGCGTCCACGCGGGCTTCACGTTCTCCGCGGGCTTCATCGACTACGCCCTGAACTGGAACCTCGCGACCAAGCCCTGGTTGATCATCCCGATCGGTCTGGTCTTCGCGGTGATCTACTACGTGCTCTTCCGCTTCGCGATCACCAAGTTCGACCTCACCACCCCGGGCCGCGAGCCCGAGGAGGAGATCGAGGACCTCACCAAGGCGTGAGCCCCGCCCCCGCCTCACCCGTACGACGGAAGGGCCCCGGAACCGTGTCGGTTCCGGGGCCCTTCCCGTACGCGGGGGCCGGTGGCGCTCAGATCTCGTAGACCGCGCCCGGTCTCGCCAGCTCCACCGGGCCGGTGTACACCGCGCGGGCGTCCGCCAGGTTCAGCGAGCCGTCGGTCCACGGCGGGATGTGGGTCAGCACCAGCCGCCCGACCGAGGAGCGCGACGCCTCCGCGCCCGCCTCACGGCCGTTGAGGTGCAGCGCCGGGATGTCCTCCTTGCCGTGGGTGAAGGACGCCTCGCACAGGAACAGGTCCGCGCCCGCCGCCAGTTCGTGCAGCGCGTCGCAGACGCCTGTGTCGCCGGAGTAGGTCAGGGCGCGGCCGCCGTGCTCGATGCGGATGCCGTACGCCTCCACCGGGTGGCACACCTTCTCCGTACGGACGGTGAACGGGCCGATCTCGAAGGTCTCCGACCGCAGCGTCCGGAAGTCGAAGACCTCGCTCATCGCCTTCTCGGAGGGCGTGTCCGCGTACGCCGTGGTCAGCCGCTGTTCGGCGCCCTCCGGGGCGTAGACCGGGAGGGCGTCGCAGCGGCCGCCCTCGTGGCGGTAGTAGCGGGCGACGAAGTAGCCGCACATGTCGATGCAGTGATCGGCGTGGAGGTGGCTGAGGAAGATCGCGTCGAGGTCGTAGAGACCGACGTGGCGCTGCAGCTCGCCCAGGGCGCCGTTGCCCATGTCGAGGAGCAGCCGGAAGCCGTCGGCCTCTACGAGGTAGCTCGAACAGGCCGATTCCGCGGACGGGAACGACCCGGAGCAGCCGACGACGGTGAGCTTCATGGAGCGTGAACCTCCGAGGAAGGGCGTCCTTGGACGGTGCGGGGCAGCCGCAGGGGAGTCACTGGACAGTCGCTGAGCGGTCACTGAGCGGTCACTGAGGGAGAGGGCGTGCGATCTGTCGAGCGTACGGCTCACCCGGCCCCGTCGCTCCTTGTGAGTGGCCCGTTGTGGGCGAACTCACGGGCTCTGTCACCGGTTCGGATGGACCTGGGGGCGCACGGGCGCGGGCGATCGGCCGCCGGTAACGTCGTGGGGTATGGACACGTCATGGTGGCCGGCGCTCGTCGCGGTCGTGGTACTGGCGCTCGTGGTGGCGCTGGTGGGCGGCCGCCGGCGCTCGGGTGCGCGGCGTCCGCCCGCGAAGGGGCGGACGAGGGGGCCGGCCGGGAGGCCGTCGAGGCCGGGCGGTACGGCGCCGAAGGCGCCGGGCCGGGGGGCTGGGAAGGCGCCCGGAAGGCTGCCGCGCGCCGGGGAGATCTGGTGGGCCGACGTGCCCTACGAGGACGGTCCGGGTTCGAAGGACCGGCCGTGCCTGGTGCTCTCGCTCCGTGGCGGGCAGGCGCTCGTCGTCAAGATCACCAGCAAGTACCACGACGAACGGCCGGGTGTGATCGCGCTGCCGCCGGGGGCCGTGGGCGACGCGCACGGGCGGCCGAGCTTCCTGGAGACGGACGAGCTGCGGGAGGTCCCGGTGGCGGAGTTCCGCCGCAGGGTGGGTACGGCGGACCCGGTCGTCTGGGACCAGGTCCGCCATCTCGCGTGAGCCGGTGCCCCGCTGCGCGGCCGGGCCGCGGGGCCCGGTGACCCGGTACGCGGCCGGGCCGTGGGGCGTCCGCGCCTGAGCGGGGCGGGCGGGACTTTCCGGAGACGGCCTACGCCCAGAGCTGGCCGTGGAGCGTCTCGATCGCTTCCTCCGTCGTCGCGGCGGTGTAGACGCCGGTGGACAGGTACTTCCAGCCGCCGTCGGCGACGACGAAGGCGATGTCCGCGCTCTCGCCCGCCTTCACCGCCTTGTTGCCCATGCCGATCGCCGCGTGCAGCGCCGCGCCCGTCGAGACGCCCGCGAAGATGCCCTCCTGCTGGAGGAGCTCGCGGGTCCGGGTGACGGCGTCCGCCGAGCCGACCGAGAAGCGGGTGGTGAGGACGGAGGCGTCGTACAGCTCCGGCACGAAGCCCTCGTCCAGGTTCCGCAGGCCGTAGACCAGGTCGTCGTAGCGCGGCTCGGCGGCGACGATCTTGACGTCCGGCTTCTGCTCGCGCAGATAGCGGCCGACGCCCATGAGGGTGCCGGTGGTGCCGAGGCCCGCCACGAAGTGCGTGATCGAGGGCAGGTCGGCGAGGATCTCGGGGCCGGTGGTGGCGTAGTGCGCGCCCGCGTTGTCGGGGTTGCCGTACTGGTAGAGCATCACCCACGTGGGGTTCTGCGTCGCCAGTTCCTTGGCGACCCGTACCGCCGTGTTCGACCCGCCCGCCGCCGGGGACGAGATGATCTCCGCGCCCCACATGGCGAGCAGCTGGCGGCGCTCCTCGCTGGTGTTCTCCGGCATGACGCAGACGATGCGGTAGCCCTTGAGCTTCGCCGCCATGGCGAGGGAGATGCCGGTGTTGCCGCTGGTCGGCTCGAGGATGGTGCAGCCGGGGGTGAGCCGGCCGTCCTTCTCCGCCTGCTCGATCATGTGGAGCGCGGGGCGGTCCTTGACCGAGCCGGTGGGGTTGCGGTCCTCCAGCTTGGCCCAGATGCGGACGTCGTCCGAGGGCGAGAGCCGGGGCAGCCGGACCAGGGGCGTGTTGCCGACCGCCGCCAGCGGGGAGTCGTAACGCATGTGGATCAGACCATGCCGCCGGCCACGGCCGGCAGGATCGTGACGTTGTCGCCGTCGGTGAGCTTGGTCTCGATGCCGTCGAGGAAGCGGACGTCCTCGTCGTTCAGGTAGACGTTGACGAAGCGGCGCAGGCTGCCGCCGTCCACGATGCGGGCCTCGATCCCGGTGTGGCGGGACTCCAGGTCGGCGAAGAGCTCGGCGAGGGTCTCACCGCTGCCCTCGACGGCCTTGGCGCCGTCGGTGTAGGTGCGGAGGATGGTCGGGATGCGGACCTCGATGGCCATGGCGTGGGCTCCTGTCGGGAGTGACGTGGTGGGCGCGCGGCTGGGGCCCCCGCGCGGAGGGGGTGGTACGGGAGGTGCGCTCGGGCCGTGGATCGGTGATCAGAACGCAGCGCGGGGCGTACACATCGCGCTGGCGAGGCGGCACAGGTCGACGTGCAGACGGGCCACGAGCAGCAGTGTGCCCGGCGTCTGTTCGCTCACGTCGTGGGAAACCATGCGGTCATCGTATCGATTCCCGGTCCGGGTTCCGGAATGTGATCTCACATGACGGACGAGCGCTGCTCGCCTGTCGGACGGGCGCGGTGGTCAGGCCTCGACGTAGGCCTCGACGACCTGCACGTCCTCCTCGGTGACGACGCCTTCGACGATGGTGAAGGAGCGGAACTGGAAGGGTCCCGCCTCGTCGGTGTCGGCCGTGGAGACCAGGACGTAGTGGGCGGCGGGCTCGTTCGCGTAGGAGATGTCCGTACGGGAGGGGTAGGCCTCGGTCGCCGTGTGCGAGTGGTAGATGATCACGGGCTCCTCGTCCCGGTCGTCCATCTCGCGGTACAGCTTCAACAGGTCGGCCGAGTCGAACTCGTAGAAGGTGGGCGAGCGCGCGGCGTTCAGCATCGGGATGAACCGCTCGGGGCGGCCGCTGCCGACGGGACCCGCGACCACGCCGCAGGCCTCGTCGGGGTGGTCCGCGCGGGAGTGTTCCACGATCTGGTCGTACAGGGCCCGGGTGATGGTCAGCATGTCCGACAGGATAAGCAGAGGGGCCGCTCCGTACCGAGGAGTGGTACGGAGCGGCCCGAATGCTGGACTGCGGTGGTCCTACGAGCGCTTGTTGAAGGCCGCGCCCTGCGGGTTGCGGGACTTCAGGACCAGGTAGGCGACGCCCAGGACGAGGCCCCAGACGGGCGCGCAGTAGAGGGAGACGCGGGCTCCCTCGTCGATGCCCATCATCACGATGACCATGAGGATGAAGGCGAGCGCGAACCAGCTGGTGTACGGGGCTCCGGGGGCCTTGAAGGTGGACTCGGGGAGCTCGCCGCGGTTCGCCTTGGCGCGGTAGCGGATCTGGCTGACCAGGATCATGATCCAGGCCCACATGCCGGAGATGGTGGCGAAGGAGACGACGTACTCGAAGGCCTTGCCCGGGGCGACGTAGTTGATCCAGACGCCGACCAGCATCAGCGAGGCCGAGAAGGTCAGGCCGAGCAGCGGGGTGCCGTTCTTGGTGAGCCGGGTGAAGACCTTCGGGCCCTGGCCGTTGAGCGCGAGGTCGCGCAGCATGCGGCCGGTGGAGTACATGCCCGAGTTGCAGGAGGAGAGGGCCGCCGTCAGCACCACGAAGTTGACGATGGCGGCGCCGACGCCGAGGCCCATCTCCTCGAAGGCGGCGACGAACGGGGAGACGCCCGGCTTGAACTTGGTCCACGGCACGACCGACAGGATCATGATGAGCGCGCCGACGTAGAAGACGGCGATGCGCCACGGCACGGTGTTGATCGCCTTGGGCAGGACCGTCTTCGGGTCCTTGGACTCGCCGGCGGTGACGCCGACCAGCTCGACCGCGAGGAAGGCGAACATGACGATCTGCAGGGTCATCAGCGTGTTGCCGATGCCGGTGGGGAAGAAGCCGCCTTGGTCCCACAGGTGGGACACCGAGGCGGTGTCGCCGGCGTCGGAGAAGCCGATGGTGAGGATGCCGGCGCAGATCAGGATCATGCCGATGATCGCGGTGACCTTGACCATGGAGAACCAGAACTCCAGCTCACCGAAGAGCTTCACGGAGATCAGGTTGGCGCCGTAGAGGATGACCGTGAAGACCAGTGCGGAGATCCATTGCGGGATGTCCCACCAGTACGTCATGTAGGTGGCCGCCGCGGTGACCTCGGTGATGCCGGTGACGACCCAGAAGAGCCAGTACGTCCATCCGGTCACGAAGCCCCAGAAGGGGCCGACGAACTCCCGGGCGTACTCCGCGAAGGAGCCCGACACCGGGCGGTACATGAGCAGTTCGCCCAGGGCCCGCATGATGAAGAAGATGACCAGGCCCGCGATCGCGTAGGCGAGGATCAGGCTGGGGCCCGCCTTGGCGATGGCCTTGCCGGCGCCGAGGAAGAGGCCGGTGCCGATGGCGCCGCCGATCGCGATCATCTGGATCTGCCGGGCGCCGAGGCCGCGCTGGTAGCCCTCGCCGCCGCCCACGGCCCCGTCGGTGCCGTCGTTGTGCTGGTCGACCTGCACTGAGGTCATGGTGGTGCGCCTTTCTCCATGCTGATCCGCGCCGACTGCGTCTGGCTGCGGATCAGGTCCTGATCCCCCCGGATGTGGATGGAGTGCTACCGGCGGTCAGCCGGTCAAAGCGCCCCCGGGAACAGGGGTGGCGTCCCCGGGCGGTCGTGAAGATTTATCACGGTGGAAACAGTGATCGACGGGGGCGATTGTGGCGCACACCACAGGGAGAAGCGGACAGAAAGGACTCAAGACGGCAAGCTAGAACACTTTGGTGACGTATTCGTTATGCGGATTTGAGCGTCCGCTGAGCGAACAGAGCGTGACGGTCCGGGGAACGCCGGGCCGCGGCGACGGGCCCCCGCACGGGGGCCCGTCGGACCTACGGCATCAGCGTCTCGACGAGCGACTCCTGGAGCGCGCCGAGCCAGAGGTACGCCATGACCATCGGCTTGCGCGGATCGGAGTCCGGCAGCCGGTAGAGCTCGCCGCTCTCGTCCTCGTCGGTGACCTCCAGGCGGGTCCCGATCGTCAGCCGCAGGTCGTTGAGCGCGCCGAGCCATGCGCGGGACTCGTCGGCGGTGAGCTTGAGGACGGCGCCGCCGTCCCCGGTCGAGGTCAGCGCGTCGAGACCGCGGACTACGGCGAGGGCGTCCGCGCGCTTGCGGGAGCGCAGGTCCTTCTCGGTGTACCGGCGGAAGTCGGCCGCGGCGGCCCGCAGCTCCTCGTCCTCGTCGCCGTAGGCATCGGGGAAGAGCCGCTTGAGCGCGGGATCGCTGGGCGGTTCGCTCGGACCCTCCGCGAAGAGCGCCGCCAGCGGGTCCTCCCCCTCGACGGGCTCGTCGCCCGGCCCGATCAGCTCCATGAGCTGGACGGCGAGGGAGCGGAGGATGGAGATCTCGACCTCGTCGAGCGCCACGGCCGCGCCGCCGCCCGGCAGCGCCTCGAAATGGCCGGCCATCAGCCGCGGTCCTGCGACAGCGTCGCCCAGAGGCCGTAGCCGTGCATCGCCTGCACGTCCCGCTCCATCTCCTCGCGCGTGCCGGCGGAGACCACCGCGCGGCCCTTGTGGTGCACGTCGAGCATCAGCTTGTGCGCCTTGTCCTTGGAGTAACCGAAGTACGCCTGGAAGACGTAGGTCACATAGCTCATCAGATTGACCGGGTCGTTGTGCACGATCGTCACCCACGGCACATCCGGTTCGACGACCGCGAAGGTGTCCTCGGACGATTCCGTACGTTCGATCTCGATAGGCGCGACGCTCACTCACCCCATGCTGCCACCCGGAGTGGCGTGTCGCACAAACGGGTCGCACGGCCGGACGTAGAAATCGTCACTCTGACGAGTATTCGGGGGTAGCATCGCCGACATGAACGCTGCGGACCTTGGGCTCCAGGAAGACGAGCGCGAAACGCTTCGGAAGAGGGGCGGTGGCGGGCTCCCGGTGGACGTGCCGTCGACCGCGCTCTTCACCGACCAGTACGAGCTGACCATGCTCCAGGCGGCCCTCCGGGGCGGCACCGCCGAACGACGCTCCGTCTTCGAGGTCTTCACCCGTCGCCTGCCCGAAGGGCGGCGCTACGGCGTGGTGGCCGGCGTCGGGCGGGTCCTGGACGCCGTCGAGAACTTCCGGTTCGGCCCGGAGGTGCTCGGCTTCCTGCGGGAGCAGGCCATCGTCGACGAGGCGACCCTGCAGTGGCTGGCGGGCTACCGCTTCTCCGGCGACATCTGGGGCTACCCCGAGGGCGAGGTGTACTTCCCCGGTTCGCCGCTGCTGCGGGTCGAGGGCTCCTTCGCCGAGTGCGTGCTCCTGGAGACCGTGATCCTGTCGATCCTCAACCACGACTCGGCCATCGCGGCGGCCGCCTCCCGGATGTCGGCGGCGGCCGGCGGCCGGCGGCTGATCGAGATGGGCGCCCGGCGCACCCACGAGCTCGCCGCCGTCGCCTCGGCGCGCGCCGCGTACGTCGGCGGCTTCGACTCCACCTCCGACCTCGCGGCCGGCTTCCGCTACGGCATCCCGACCGTCGGCACCTCCGCCCACGCCTTCACCCTGCTGCACGACAGCGAGCGGGACGCCTTCCGGGCCCAGGTCGACTCGCTGGGCCGGGGCACGACGCTGCTCGTCGACACCTACGACGTGGCCGAGGCCGTCCGGACCGCCGTGGAGGTGGCGGGACCGGAGCTCGGAGCCGTACGGATCGACTCCGGGGACCTGCTCCTCGTGGCGCACCGGGTGCGGGCGCAGCTCGACGAGCTGGGCGCGACGGAGACCAGGATCGTGGTCACCTCGGACCTGGACGAGTACGCCATCGCGTCCCTGGCTGCGGCCCCGGTCGACGCGTACGGCGTGGGGACGCAGCTGGTCACCGGAAGCGGGCACCCCACCTGCTCGATGGTGTACAAGCTGGTCGCCCGTGCCGAGTCGGCGGACCCCGAGGCGCCGCTGACGGCGGTGGCGAAGAAGTCGCTGGGCGGGAAGGCGTCGGTCGGCGGCCGCAAGTGGGCGGCCCGGCGGGCCGACGCGTACGGCGTGGCCGAGGCGGAGGTCCTCGGCACCGGCCCGGTCCCGCCGGAGCTGGCCGACCGGCAGCTGCTCGTCGAGCTGGTCAAGGGCGGTGACGTGGTGGCCCGCGAGCCGCTGGAGGCGGCCAGGGCGCGGCACATCGCGGCGCGGGCCGGGCTGCCGATGTCGGCCATGCAGCTGTCCCGGGGTGAGCCGGTGCTGCCGACCGAGTACATGTAGGACGCAGTCGTACCGCCCTGAAATGCCCCCTCCCGAAGGGAGCGGGAAGTCTCTAGGCTCGAAGTCTCCAGGCTCGCCGTCGTTCCCCCCTTCCGACCCGCTAAGGACACGCCCCATGCACCGCGCATTGATCGTCGTGGACGTTCAGAACGACTTCTGCGAGGGCGGCAGCCTCGCGGTGACGGGAGGGGCGGACGTCGCCGCCGCCATCACCGACCTGGTCGGCGAGGCGGCGGGCGCCGCGTACCGGCACGTGGTGGCCACCCGCGATCACCACGTCGACCCGGGCGACCACTTCGCGCCGGAGGGCCAGGAGCCCGACTACGTCACCTCGTGGCCGGTGCACTGCGTCGCCGGTACGGAGGGCGTCGGCTTCCACCCGAACTTCGCGCCGGCGGTCGCCAGCGGGGCGATCGAGGCCGTCTTCGACAAGGGGGCGTACGAAGCGGCGTACAGCGGCTTCGAGGGGCGTGACGAGAACGGCATGACCCTTGCCGAGTGGCTGCGGGAGCGTGAGGTCGGGGAGGTCGACGTCGTGGGCATCGCCACGGACCACTGCGTCCGGGCGACGGCGCTGGACGCGGCCCGCGAGGGCTTCCGGACGCACGTCCTGCTGGACCTCACGGCGGGCGTCGCCAAGGAGACGACGGACCGCGCCCTGGAGGAGCTGCGCGGCGCCGGCGTCGAGCTGACCGGGAAGCCGGTCGTGGCCTAGTTCGTGTCCGGAAAGTCCCGCCTGGCCCGCGATCACGCGGGCCCGGGCGGGTCTCAGCCGGTCGGCAGGGAGCGTATGGGGTGCCACAGCTCCTGGGCCGTGGAGCGCCACAGGAGGCCGTCCGGGTGGTGGAGGACCGCCGTGATCTCGTCCGGGGTCGGGGGCTCCGCGTTGCCCCGAAGGTAGACCGCCCGCAGCCCGTGGTTCCGCAGCCTGGTCAGGGCGCGGGCACGGTTCGCCGCGTGGACGAGGAAGCGGACGGTGGCGCCGTCGCCGGCCGGGCTGGGCAGCCCGATCGCGACGACCACGCTGCCCCCTGGCAACTTGCAAAAACCTCCACCGGGCATGCCGGAACCACTCCCCCGTACGGTCGCTGTCAATAAGGATCTGTCAGACGCACCTAAACACGATCGGCCGTCGCCCGCTAGAGGGCGACGGCCGATCATGCTTTGACCTGCGGTGATGCTCTTTACTTCTGCGACGGACCCACCTGGACGGTGATCGTCTGGCCGTCCTTCGGCTCCTTGACGACCTGGATCTTGGTGTTGGTGTCAGTTACCTTGACACCGGCCCGCTCGGTCTCCGTGTACCAGTACGTGCCCCGCCGGTCGTCGAAGACCGGGTTGCCGGGCTGCGAACCGACCCGCGCCGGCACGCCCGCCTTGTGCAGCTTGATGGCGTCGGTGCGGTAGGTGCCGAACGTCGAGTCGTACGCCTGGACGCGGTTGCGCATCAGGGTGCCGTCGGCGTTCTTCAGCGGCGTCGGGTGCGCGTCGACCGGGAGGATGAGGCCCTGGCCCGGGTGGACGGCCGTGTTGTTGTCCTTCTGCGAGGTGTCCCACAGCCAGACGAGCAGACCGTTCTGGTACGGGTAGTGCTCGACCCAGCTCGCCTTGTCGCCGGTGAACCCGAAGTTGTACGGGCCGACCTTCAGGGTGGCGTCGTACGAGACGTACTGGCGGTTCTCCGCGAGGTAGTACTGCTCGTACTCCTTGGTGAAGCCCTTGCCGATCCGCGAGAAGCCCTTGGCGGTCCAGCCGTTGTCGCCGTTCTCGACGTTGTCCGAGAAGACGGCGGCACCGTCGGCGGTCAGCGTGATGGCGTCGGCCGCGAAGCCCTTGCCGCCCGCGCCGCCGTCCGTCTGGTAGCGGAAGCGGAGGTCGAACTTCTTGCCCGCGTAGGCGTCCAGGCCGTACACCAGGTTCTTGTACGCGCCGGAGACGTCGGTCAGCGCCGGGGCGCCGCTCGCGTCGCGCGGCAGCGGCTTGCCGTCGGCGGTGCCGTCCAGCGCCGTCCAGTTGGCGCCGCCGTCCGTCGACACCTCGGTGTAGAGGTAGTCGTAGTCCAGCTCGATGTCGTACCAGCCCTTGAGCTCCAGGGTGGCCTTCGACTTGCCGGTGAGGTCGACGGAGCGGGTCAGGGTGTTCTTGAGGTCGTCACCCATGTCGCTCCACCACTGCGTGGCGCCCTCGGCGGGCGCGACGACGTCGGTGGTGACCTTCTTCTTCGGCAGCTCGACGACGAGCGCCTGCGGGTTCTTGGTGTTGTACTCCGCCACGCCCAGCTTGTGGGTGGACTTCGTGCCGCGCTGCTCGTTGCTCACCTTGGTGTAGTTGAGCCAGCCGAGCTGCAGCTTGTCCCAGGAGTTCATGTCGCCGGGCAGGTCGCCGATGGCGTCCTTGCCCCGGCCGAGCCAGGAACCGGAGGACATCAGGGACCAGAAGCCGGTCGAGTTCTCCGCGCCGGGCTTGCCCGAGGTGTCGTACAGGTCGGGCAGACCGAGGTCGTGACCGTACTCGTGGGCGAAGACGCCGAGGCCGCCGTTCTCGGGCTGCATCGTGTAGTCGCCGACCCAGATGCCGGAGTTGCCGATCTGCGTGCCGCCGGACCTGTTCTGCGCCGGGCCGGTCTTGCCCGCGTCCGTGCCGTACGCGTACCAGCGGTGCGCCCACAGGGCGTCGGGGCCCTGGGCGCCGCCGCCCGCGGACTCGTCCTCGCCCGCGTGGACGATCTGGAAGTGGTCGATGTAGCCGTCGGCCTCGTTGAAGTTGCCGTCGGCGTCGAAGTCGTAGCGGTCCCACTGGTCGTACTGCGCCAGGTCGGCCTTGATCTGGGCGTCGGTGCGGCCCTTGGCCTTCTGGTCGGCGGTCCACGCGGTGACACCGTCGCGGACGGCGTCCCAGACGTTGGCGCAGTTGCTGTTGCCGCAGTAGTTCGAGCCGTAGCGGGCCTCGTTGTAGTCGACCTTGACCCAGTCGGAGACGCCGCCCTCGACCGAGTACCGGCCGGAGGAGGTCTTCTCGTAGTAGGTCTTCAGGGACTCCTTCGGCTGACCGGTCTTCTTGTCCTTGCCGGTGCCGAAGTAGAGGTCCTGGAAGTGCTGCTGGTTGTAGTCCTTCTGCCAGGCCGTCGAGTTGTCCTTCGAGCGGTCCGGCTGGGCTATCCGGTTGTGCAGCGGGCCGGGCGTGCCGCCGAACTTCGGCTTCGGCTCGGCCGTGTCGTCGTCGGCGCGGTCCACCAGGGTCGTGTTGTCGACCTTGTCACCGAACTCGACGAGGATGGTGAAGATCTTGTCGGTCTTCTCCCGGCCCAGCTCGACGTACTTCTTGCTGTCGAGCTTGACGACCTGGGAGCCCCCGCGGCGCTCCACCTTGGCGTCGCCGCTCAGCACCTGCTCCAGCGCGGCCTCGCGCTGCTGCGCCTGCTGCTTGCTGAACGGGCCGTCGAGGTCGTGGTCGACCGCGGTCTTGTCCACGTGCGCACCCGGGGCCGGGTCCTGGCGCTCGATGCCGGCCGGCGCGTTCGGGCCCTTGTCGTCGGCCCATGCGGTGGTGAAGGTCGAGGCGGTGGCAGCGGTGGCCGCGAGCGCCACGACGACTGCGGACGCCTTGAGCGCCCGTCGTCTGTTGGTCACTTGATGTAGTCCTCCCCGGCGTCCCGGAGCCACGGACCGGAGGTGGGGTAATGTCCGCGGGCGGGTCGCGCGTCACAAGTGACGACATTCGACCGGAGTTACGCGAGAAAAGACAGACCTTGACTTGCACATACCAAGTGCACTATGCAGGAGCTGTCCTCCGGAATGCGGACATCGAACAGGCGCACCACGCACGGCCGTTGGCGGATCCATGACTCCATGCGCCCCTTGTGCACCCGCACGGTGGGTGAGGTCACGCTTACCGGCGGTTCCCCTCGGGCAAGGACCCTCGTAGAGTCGCTCGGGCGGGCGCCCACCCGGCGCCGGCCAGGGGGAGCGAACCGCCGATGCCTCGAGGGACGGTAACCGTCATGCCGCGTCCGAACGCCGCACAGCTCGCCTACGGTTCGGCGACCGTCGTCTTCTCCACCGTCGCCCTGCTGCTGCTGTCCCGTACGACGGACACGCTGGGCATCGCCGTCATCTGCGCCGCCGGGCTGCTCCTCGGAGTGCTGGTGGCGGTGACGCTGCCGGCCCGCCGCACACCCCGCCCGGCCGCGCCGCCCCTCCCCCGGAACGACGAGATCCGGGAACCGGCCGTCCGCGTGGGTGCGGGGGCCGATACCCGGATCGGTTCGTAGCGGTACGTCGCGTCAGCTGGGTACGGAGACCACCACGGTCTTGGCGGCCTTGTCGTGGAGGCCCTGCTTGTAGGGCTTGTCGACGAGGATCAGGATCAGGATCAGCAGCGGCCACAGGCAGGCGCAGCAGATCAGCGCGGGCAGCCAGAGCACGACGGCGCGGATGAGCGAGGCGTTCATCGGCGGTGTGGAGCCGTCGTTGAGCATCGCGACCCGCAGCTTGAGCCACTTCTTGCCGAGGGTCTGTCCCTTCTTGGCCGTCATCACGGTGTCGTAGGCGACGTACGCCACGATGGTGATGAGCTGGAAGACGAGCTGGGATCCGCCGTTGAAGCTGTTGACGGTGTCGCCGAAGTCGGCGTCGTTGTCGGTCGCCCGCTGGTAGACGTCGAACGGGATGCCGATGAGCGCGAGCGGTACGGCGATGATCAGCCAGTCGATGAGGCGGGCGAGGATGCGCCGGCCGGACTCGGCGAGCGGCGGCATCCCGGCGAGCGGATCCGCCCCGCCGTAACCGCCACCGGGGCCGCCGTAGGGCGGAGGGGGCGGCGGTGTGCTGCCGTACGGCGATCCCGGCGGGGGCCCGCCGGGGGGCGGACCACCGGGCGGCGGCCCCTCCGGCGGCGGACCACCGGGGGGCGTGCCTCCGGGGGGCGTCCCGCCTGACGGCGGGCCGCTGGGCGGCGGGCCGTCCGGGGGCGGGCTGCCGTAGGGGGACCCCGCCGACGGCGGTGTGGGGTCCTGCGGCTTCTTGAGGAACGGATCGTCCTCGGGCGGCTGTCCGGGCGTCGGCTGGTCGTTGCTCATGGGGGCAGTGCACCCCGCGGGCGGCCGCCCCGCAACGATTCACCGCCCGTACGGGGGACCGCCGTACGGGCGGGATCGCGGAAGGTCGGGCCGTACGGCCCGGGTCATCCGGCCGGACTCGGGCGCTCCGGGCGGGCCCGGGGTCAGCCCGCGACGAAGGTGTGGGCCGCCTTGTCGTGCCAGCACTGCCGCCACGGACGGTCGAAGAGGCACCAGAGGACGTTGAGGACGCCGACCGCGAGCAGCCCGAGCAGGCTGTAGACGAGCCAGCGGCACAGCGCGGCGCCGAAGCCGGGCGGTTCGTGCGCCTCGATGTCGCGCACCTGGAGGCCGCACAGCTTCTTGCCGAGCGTGCGGCCCCACTTGGCGGTGGGCACCGCTTCGTACAGCAGGCCGAGGACGAGCACCACGGCCAGCGCGATGCCGAAGTAGAGGGAGGTGGTGCCGTCCAGCAGCCAGACCTGGACGGTGACGCCCGACTGCTTGGCCGCCTCGATCTTGGCGTCGATGTGGTCGAGCGCCTTGACGACGAAGGGGAACGCCACGGCGCCGGTGAGCGCGCCGAGCACGACGGTGTCGACGAGCCGAGCGACGAGCCGCTTGCCGAGGCCGGCCGGGCGGGCCGCGGCCTGGGCGCGGGCGGCCCGCAGGAAGGGGTCGTCGACGGGCGGCTTCCAGGGCACCACGGGCGGTTCGGCCTCGGCCGTCCCCGCCGCGGCCGCCGGGGTCGGGGGTTGGGGGTGGGCCAGCTGGTGCACCTGCTGCGGCCAGGAGGGCGCGCCGCCACCGGAGCCGGTGGTGACCGGCGCGGGGGTGGCGGCCGGAGCGGGGGTGGCGGCGGGGGCTGCCGCCTGCGACGGGTTGGGTACCCGCGCCTGCGGGGCTTCGGGGGCGGCCTGGGCCTGGGGGGTCCGGGCGGCGGCGGGGGCGTTCTGGGCCTGGGGTCCTTGCTGGGCGGACGCCGGGCGGGAGGCCTGCGGGGACCGGGCCGCTTCCCACTCCTCCTGCGCCGCCCGCTCCGCCCGGTCGGCCGCGTCACCGCGGCCGGTCCTCGGCGTCTGCGGCGGGAGCGCGCGGATCGTCATGGTGCCCTCGGCGCCGGGCCGCTGCGGGTCCGTCGCCGACGCCTGCGGCCGCCGTACGCCGGGCAGGGCTCCGCCCGTCGGATCCGCGGGCGTCGCCGGGGTGACGGGCATGCCGCCGAGCCTGGCCGGGGTCGCCGCCGCCACGCGGGGGTCCTGCGCGGCCGCCGGGGACGCGGGCTCCCCGTCCGGGGCGCCCCAGGAGACCTTCTGGTCGCGGTCGCCGCCGAACCCGGTCTGCCGGGCGACGTCCGCGTGCCAGGCCGACGCCGGCTCGGGGTCGTGCCGGGTCTCGACGTCCGGGTCCTCGTCGAGGAAGACGGGGCCGGTCTCCTCCACCGCGGGCACCGGCGCGGGCGCCGGGCTCGGGGCGAGCGCGGGCCCGGGGGGCGTCATGCCGGCCGGCGGGCCGGGCGGGGTCTCGCCCTCCTGGGGTGCGGGCCGGCTCGTCCCGGGCACCCAGGCGCCCCCGTTCCAGTACCGGATGTATCCGGGAATGGACGGGTCCGGGTAGTACCCGGCCTGCGGTACCTCCCCGCCGGCTCCAGGAGGAGTAGCCACTGCCCCGACTCCGTTCCGTCACAACGCTGCTACGACCATAGGGCGCGCGCCCAAGGAGGACAGTAACGAAGAACGCGGCCCCGGGAAGACGGAGGCCGGGAGAAAAACCGCCTTCGAGCGACATCCCCACAAACTCGCCACGCACCGTCACCCTCAGGCCGACGGTCATCCGTCGGAAAGGTGTTCTCCCGTGTCCCGTCACCGATCGTGACGGAGCCTCCTCCGCCGCCTCCCCCGAAAAACTTTCCCGAAGTCGCGTCATACCTCGCCGCCCCCGCGCTCTCTCCTCGTGCGGGCCCGCCCCGGGCCGCGGAGACGAGAGGGAGCAAGGCCATGCGGAACACCGAGAACACCGTCGTCGAGCGCGAGCTGGAACTGAAGCTGGTGCTCTCCCCCGAGCGCGCCGTCCCCGTCCCGGCCCGGCTGGTCTACCGCACCGACGACCCGTACGCCGTCCACATCACCTTCCACCTCGGCTCGGAGCACCCGGTCGACTGGACGTTCGCCCGTGAGCTGCTCATCGAGGGTGTGTTCCGGCCCTGCGGGCACGGGGACGTGCGGGTGTGGCCGACGAAGGTGGAGGGGCGCGAGGTCGTCCTGATGGCGCTCTCCTCCCCCGACGGTGACGCCCTGCTGGAGGCGCCCTCCGCGCAGGTGTGCGCCTGGCTGGAGCGGACCCTGCGCACCGTGCCGTCCGGCACCGAGTCCGAACGGCTGGGCATGGACGACGGGATCGCCGCGATCCTCGCGACGACCGCCGTCACGGACGAGGTCTGCGAGGTGTGGCCGCGCGACCCGTCACCGTCCTTCGGCGGCGACGGCGCCAGGCCGTGGGACGAGCCGCAGGACGGTGACGTGTGACGCGGACGGCCGCTCGGCGGACCGCCGTCGAGCCGGTACGGGTGCTGGATGCCGGGGGCTCAGAACAGCTTGCCGGGGTTCAGCAGGTTCAGCGGGTCGAAGGTGCGCTTGATGCCCCGCTGCAGTTCGAGGCCGACGGGGCCCAGTTCGCGGGCCAGCCACTCCTTCTTCAGGACGCCCACGCCGTGTTCGCCGGTGATCGTGCCGCCCAGCTCCAGGCCGAGCGCCATGATCTCGTCGAAGGACTCCCGCGCCCGCCGCGACTCGTCCTCGTCGGTGTGGTCGAAGCAGACGACCGGGTGCGTGTTGCCGTCGCCCGCGTGCGCGCAGACGCCGATGGTCAGGTCGTACTTCGCGGCGATGGCGGCGGTTCCGTCCAGCATGGCGGCCAGCTTCGTCCGCGGGACGCACACGTCGTCGATCATCGTCGCCGACGAGATCGCCTCCAGGGCGGTGAGGGACATCCGGCGGGCCTGCAGGAGCAGTTCGGACTCGGCGGCGTCCTCGGCCGGGACGACCTCGGTCGCCCCGGCGGCGGTGCACAGCTCCCCGACGGCCGCGAGGTCGGCGGCCGCGTCCGGGGTGTCGAAGGCACACAGGAGAAGCGCTTCCGTGGTGTCGGGGAGCCCCATGTGCGCCATCCGGTTGACCGCCCGGACGGTGGTGCGGTCCATGAGCTCCAGCAGCGAGGGGGTGTGGCCGCGCTCCATGATCGCGCAGACGGCCTCGCAGGCGGCGGCCGCGGAGGGGAACTCGGCGGCGAGCGCGAGCTGCCGGGGCGGCTGCGGCCGGAGCGAGAGCACCGCCTTCACCACGATGCCGAGGCTGCCCTCGGAGCCGACGAAGAGCCGGGTCAGGTCGTATCCGGCGACGCCCTTGGCGGTGCGGCGACCGGTGGACAGGAGGCGGCCGTCGGCGAGGACGACGTCGAGGCCGAGGACGTACTCCGCCGTCACGCCGTACTTCACACAGCACAGTCCGCCGGAAGCGGTGCCGATGTTCCCGCCGATGGTGCACATCTCCCAGCTGGACGGGTCCGGGGGGTAGTACAGGCCGTGTTCGTTGACGGCCCGGGAGAGGACGGCGTTGATCACGCCCGGTTCGACCACGGCGATCCGGTCGACGGGGTTGATCTCCAGGATGCGGTCCATCCTGACCAGGGACAGCACGATGCAGCCCTCGGAGGCGTTGGCGGCCCCGGACAGGCCGCTGCGCGCGCCCTGCGGAACGACGGGAACGCGGAGTTCGGTCGCGGTACGCATGACGTACCGCACCTCCTCCACCGTGCGGGGCAGTACGACGACGGCCGGGATGCCGGCCTCGCAGAAGCTCGCCATGTCGTGGGCGTAGGAGGCGGTGACGTCCCGGTCGGTGATCAGCGCCTCGGCGGGCAGGCCGGCCCGCAGTCGGTCGTGGAGCCGCGTCAGAAGATCGTCCATACGTCCAGCGTGGCACCCGGGGCCATCGGTGTGAACCCGCCGGACGTTCGCCTTCGCGCAGCGGAGTGGACGCTTCGTGTGCTCTTCGTACAGGCGCACAGTGAGCGGCATGAAGACGGAGAACGTGTCGCGGACGGTCCTCGCGGCCGGGGTGGGCGCGGTGATCGCGGCGACGGCGCTGCTGTACGCCCCCGAGCTCGCGCCCGGCCTGTTCGACGACCGCCGGCCGCCCCCCGGACCGGCCGCGCGGGCGAGGATCGCGGCGGAAGCGGGCGCTCCGGCGTCGCTGCCGGACCTCGCGGCGCTGATCGGCGACCGGGAGAAGTGGCTGGCGAAGCATCCGGAGGACGAGGGCTCGTGGGCGGTGCTGGGGGCGGCGTACACCGAGCGGGGCGTACGGCTGGGCGACGCCTCGGCCTATCCGCGGGCCGAGCGGGCGCTGCGGCGCTCGCTCGCGGTGGTGCCGGCCGAGCGCGGGAACGTCGACGCCCGGCTGGGGCTCGGGGCCCTGGCCAACGCCCGTGGTGACTGGAAGTCGGCGCGGAGCTGGGCGGAGGGGGTCCGTACGGCGGACCCGAAGCGCTGGTCGACGTACCCGGTGCTGATCGACGCGTACAACGGTCTCGGGGAGTACGCCTCCGCGCGCAAGGCGATGGACCGGCTGCGGGAGCTGCACTCGGGCGCGGCGGTGAGCGCGCGGGCGGCGCTGACGTACCGCGACCGCGGCTGGCGCGAGGACGCCTCGGCGGCGGCGCTCGACGCGGTGGGTCTGGCGGAGACCGCCATGGAGAAGGCGGTGGCGCTCTCCCGCCTCGGCGATCTGGCCTGGGAGCGGGGCGAGCCGGAGGAGGCGGTCGCGCAGTACGGGACGGCGCTGGGTCTCGCGCCGGAGCACGCTCCGGCGCTGGCGGGACGGGGGCGCGCGCTGGCGGCGCTGGGGCGCTCGGACGAGGCGGTGCGCGACTACCGGGCGGCGCTGGCCCTCCAGCCCGTGCCGGAGTACGTGCTGGAGGCGGGCGAGCTGTTCGAGTCGCTGGGGATGCCGGAGGAGGCCCAGGCGCAGTACGGGCTGCTGCGGACGCGGGTCTGGGCCAACCGGTCGGACGCGGAGGTGGTGCTGGGCCTCTTCGAGGCGGACCACGGCGATCCGGCCGCGGCGGTGCGGCGGCTGAAGGCGGAGTGGACGCGCGGGCACCGCTCGGTGCGGGTGGCGGACGCGCTGGGCTGGGCGCTGTACCGGGCCGGGGAGCCGAAGGAGGCGCTGGGGTACGCGAAGCGGGCGACGGACGAGGGGCTGCGGAGCGCGCTGTTCGCGTACCACCGGGGGGAGATCGAGCGGACGCTGGAGGAGCTCGGCCCGGCCCGGCGCCATCTGGCGGAGGCGCTGCGGATCAATCCGTGGTTCTCGCCGCTGCTCGCGGTGAAGGCCCAGGAGGCGGTGGCCGAGGTGGGCGAGCCGTCGGACGGCCCGCCGCCGGAGCTGCGCGGGGGTTCCCCGAAGCCCGCGGCACCGAAGCCGGACGGGCAGGAGAAGCCGGAGCCTGGGCAACGGCCGCGGGGGACGGCGGCGTAGACGCGTGGACCGGGCGCCCGGGTGGGTAGGGCGCGGCGGGGCCGGGCATGCGGGTGGCCCCACGGCTCGGCGCCGTGGGGCCACTTTTCACGCACGCACCGACGACTAGAGGTTGCCGCGCTTCTCCTGCTCGCGCTCGATCGCCTCGAACAGGGCCTTGAAGTTGCCCTTGCCGAAGCCCATGGAGCCGTGGCGCTCGATCATCTCGAAGAAGACGGTCGGGCGGTCCTGGACCGGCTTGGTGAAGATCTGCAGGAGGTAGCCGTCCTCGTCGCGGTCCACGAGGATCTTCAGCTCGCGCAGGGTCTCGACGGGCACCCGGGTCTCGCCGGCCCACTCGCCGAGGGTGTCGTAGTACGAGTCCGGGGTGTCGAGGAACTGGACGCCGGCGGCCCGCATGGAGCGGACGGTCGCGACGATGTCGTTGGTGGCGAGGGCGATGTGCTGGACGCCGGCGCCGCCGTAGAACTCCAGGTACTCGTCGATCTGCGACTTCTTCTTCGCGATCGCCGGCTCGTTGATCGGGAACTTCACCTTCAGGGTGCCGTCCGCGACGACCTTCGACATCAGCGCCGAGTACTCGGTCGCGATGTCGTCGCCCACGAACTCCTTCATGTTCGTGAAGCCCATGACCTCGTTGTAGAAGCCGACCCACTCGTTCATCCGGCCGAGCTCGACGTTGCCCACGCAGTGGTCGATCGCCTGGAAGGTGCGCTTGGCCGGCGGCTCGACGATCGGGGCGGCGGGCGCGAAGCCGGGCAGGTACGGGCCGTCGTAGCCGCCGCGCTCGACGAGGGTGTGGCGGGTCTTGCCGTAGGTCGCGATGGAGGCGAGGACGACAACCCCGTGGTCGTCCTTGATCTCGTACGGCTCGGCGATGCCCGTGGCGCCGTGCTCGACGGCGTAGGCGTACGCGGCGCGCGCGTCGGGCACCTCGATCGCCAGGTCGACGACGCCGTCGCCGTGCTCCGCGACGTGCTCGGCGAGGAAGCGGCCCCGGTCCGTGGAGGCCTTGATGACGGAGGTGAACACGAAGCGGGCGGCGCCGTTCGTCAGGACGTAACTGGCGGTCTCGCGGCTGCCGTTCTCCGGTCCGGAGTAGGCGACCAGCTTCATGCCGAAGGCCGTGGAGTAGTAATGCGCGGCCTGCTTGGCGTTGCCGACGGCGAAGACGACCGCGTCCATTCCCTTCACGGGGAAGGGGTCGGCCTGCCGCGCCGTGGAGGGGGTGTGCTGGATGGTCTCAGTCATGGTGGCAATGTCCCGCCGATCGGCAAGCTGCGCAATAGTTCGCCGCTGGGCTGGGCAACATGCACAGCGGACGGTCAGTATGGGCGGACTACTTGTACAGGATGACCATCGGGAGGCCGTCGTGGCGATCGATCATCTGGACGGGCGGCTGATCGTGCTGCTGGCGCGGGAGCCGCGTATCGGGGTCCTGGAGGCCTCCCGGCGGCTGGGGGTGGCGCGGGGCACGGTCCAGGCCCGGCTGGACCGCCTGCAGTCGAATGGCGTCATCCGCGGTTTCGGGCCGCAGGTCGATCCGGCGGCCCTCGGCTATCCGGTGACGGCCTTCGCGACCCTGGAGATCAAGCAGGGCCAGGGCACCGACGTCCGGGCCCATCTGGCGACCGTCCCCGAGGTCCTCGAACTCCACACCACCACCGGCCACGGCGACATGCTCTGCCGGCTGGTCGCCCGCTCCAACGCCGATCTCCAGCGGGTCATCGACCGGGTCGTCGGCTTCGACGGCATCGTCCGGGCCTCCACGGCGATCGTCATGGAGAATCCCGTACCCCTGCGGATCATTCCGCTGGTGGAACAGGCCGCGACGGACGAGCCCGGCTGAGGGGGAGCGTCGGGGTTTCCCGCACGGCCCGTCAGCAGCGCGGAATCTTCGCCTCCTGGCCCTGGTCCAGTGCACGGAGGGACGCGACGGCGTCGTCGAGGGTGGAGACGGGGATCAGCCGCATGCCCTTCGGCAGCTCCGCCTGCGCGTCGGCGCACTCCGCCTTCGGTACGAGGAAGACGCTCGCCCCGTCCCGCCCGGCGGCCTGGGTCTTCAGGGAGACCCCGCCGACCGCGCCGACGGTGCCGTCCGGCTGGATCGTGCCCGTACCGGCGATGGTCCGGCCGCCGGTGAGGTCCTGGCCCGCCCCGTCGCCGTCGAGCTTGTCGACGATGCCGAGCGAGAAGAGGAACCCGGCGCTCGGCCCGCCGATGTCGGCGAGGTGCAGGGTGACCTTGACGTCCTTGGGGTTCAGCTCGAGATGGCCGAGGGCGGCGAGGACGGCGGCGTCCTGGGACTGCTTCATCTGGCCCAGGTTGTGCTTGGCGACCTCGGCGTCCGACTTGCCGGGAGGGTAGACCGAGTCGCGCGGGAGGACGGCCCGGTCGGTGCGGAACCAGGCGTCGGCGACGGTCGCGACGTCGTTGTCCACGCTGGGGCCGGTGGCCACGATGGTGGTCATCAGCAGCTTCCCCTCCGTCTCGCGGACGGGGGCGCCGCTGATCGTGATGACCTCGCGCCCCTTGTCCGCGCCGAGGACGTCGGCGGTCGAGCCGGGCTGCGCGATGGCGAACGGCAGCGGCGCGAACCCGACGACGGCGAAGAGCGCGGCGACGGGCAGGGCACAGAGCGCGAGGGCACGGTTGCGCGTGAGACGGGAGAGCACGGACCCAATCTACTGGGCGGCTCCCGCCCGGCCGGAGCGGCGGGCACCCGGAACCGGGGAGCGGCGCGCTCCGGCCGTGGGGCGAGCTCCGGCCGGCGGCGAGCACCGCCGTGGGGCGAGCTCCGGCCGGGCACGCGCTCCGGCCCTGGGACGGATCCCGCCGTGGGGCGACTGCCGCCGGTCGCGCGCTCCGGCCGTGGGGCGGATGCGGTCTAGCGCAGCGCGTCGGCGACCTCGCGGGCCGCATCCACGACGCGGGGGCCGACCCGTTCCGGTACCGCGTCGGCGAGCATCACGACGCCGACGCTGCCCTCGATCCCGGTGATCCCGACCAGCGGGGCCGCCGCGCCGCTCGCGCCCGCCTCCAGCTCGCCGTGGGTGAGCGTGAAGCCCGGTTCGATCAGGCTGCCCTGGCGGGCGGCGAGGATCGCGCGGCCGGCCGCGCCGCGGTCCAGCGGGTGACGGAAGCCGGCCCGGTAGGCCACGTGGTAGTCGGTCCAGGTCGGTTCGACGACGGCGACCGCCAGCGCCTCCGCCCCGTCGACCAGGGTGAGATGGGCCGTCGCCCCTATGTCCTCGGCGAGCGAGCGCAGCGCGGGCAACGCCGCCTCGCGTACCAGCGGGTGGACCTGGCGGCCCAGCCGGAGTACGCCGAGGCCGACCCGGGCGCGGCCGCCCAGGTCACGTCGTACGAGCGCGTGCTGTTCGAGTGTGGCGAGCAGACGGTAGACGACGGTCCTGTTGACACCGAGTTTGTTGGACAACTCGGTGACCGTCAGACCGTGGTCGGTGTCGGCGAGCAGTTTGAGGACTCGAAGTCCCCGGTCGAGCGTCTGGGAGGTCTCCGCGGTCACGACGCCCTCTCCTTCGGAGTGATCGGAGTGAGTGACGGCGGACCCTCGACGAGAGCTGCGACACCGGTCCCGTCGGCGACGCACGTCAGAGGCCGCCGGCAGGCCATGCGCACCGGCTGCGCTCCGCGGCGGCGCTGCCACGGGGCGTTCATTGCGGGGACAGTAGCGAGCCACTCCGCTCAGCGGAAGACCTCGTCCAGAATCCGGGCGCGAGCGACCGGATACAGACGGTTCGGGGCGTAAGTCGGCCGGTCACAGGACTTCGACGGACAAGATCGGCTTTGTCGTCACCGACATACGAGGGGCCCGTACGCGGTTCGCGTACGGGCCCTGAACCCTGTCGTGAGTCGCCTCGCGGCGCCCCGGGCGACCGCGGCCTTGGTGGCTCCGGCCGGCGCGCGGTCAGCGCATCCGGGTCGCCCACTCCTGCACCTTCTTGATCCGTTCCCGGATCTGCCCGGCGGTCGCCTCGGCGCTCGGCGGGCCGCCGCACACCCGCCGCAGCTCGGTGTGGATCACGCCGTGAGGCTTGCCGCTCTGGTGGACGTACGCCCCCACCATGGTGTTGAGCTGCTTGCGCAGTTCGAGGAGTTCCTTGTGCGAAACGACGGGCCGCCGCTCCGCCGGAAGCTCCAGCAGGTCCGCCTCGGAGTCCGGCCTCTTGCGGCTGTGGGCGATCTGCCGGGCCTGCCGCTTCTGCAGCAGGAGCTGGACCTGGTCGGGTTCGAGGAGCCCGGGGATGCCGAGGTAGTCCTGCTCCTCCTCGCTGCCCGGGTGGGCCTGCATGCCGAACTCGGCGCCGTCGTAGAGCACGCGGTCGAAGACGGCGTCGGACTCCAGCGCCTCGAAGGGCAGCTGGTCCTGCTCGCCGGTGTCCTCGTCCTGCTGCCGCTCGGCCTCCGCCATCTCCTTCTCGGACTCGGCGTACGGGTCCTCCTCGCCGTTCTTCTTCGGCTTGTCGAGGACGTGGTCGCGCTCGACCTCCATCTCGTTGGCGAAGCCGAGGAGGTTGGGGATGGTGGGAAGGAACACGGAGGCGGTCTCACCGCGCCTGCGTGAACGTACGAAACGTCCCACGGCCTGTGCGAAGAAGAGCGGGGTCGAGATGGTCGTCGCGTACACGCCCACGGCGAGGCGGGGGACGTCGACGCCCTCGGACACCATGCGGACCGCGACCATCCAGCGGTCGTCGTTCTCGCTGAACTCGTCGATCCGCTTGGAGGCCGCGGCCTCGTCGGAGAGGACGACGGTCGCCTTGGTGCCGGTGATCTCGCGGATCAGCTTGGCGTAGGCGCGGGCGGAGTCCTGGTCGGAGGCGATGACGAGCCCGCCGGCGTCCGGGATGCCCTTGCGGACCTCGGTGAGGCGCTGGTCGGCGGCGCGCAGGACGTTCGGCATCCAGTCGCCGCGCGGGTCGAGCGCGGTGCGCCAGGCCTGCGAGATCGCGTCCTTGGTCATGGGCTCGCCGAGGCGGGCGGCGATCTCGTCGCCGGCCTTGGTGCGCCAGCGCATGTTGCCGCTGTAGGAAAGGAAGATCACGGGCCGGACGACGCCGTCGCCGAGGGCGTTGCCGTACCCGTAGGTGTAGTCGGCGGAGGACCGCCGGATGCCGTCGTTCCCCTCCTCGTAGGTGACGAAGGGGATGGGGTTGGTGTCGGAGCGGAAGGGCGTACCGGTCAGCGCGAGCCGGCGGGTGGCCGGGTCGAACGCCTCCAGGCAGGCCTCGCCCCAGGACTTGGAGTCACCGGCGTGGTGGATCTCGTCGAGGATGACGAGGGTCTTGCGCTGCTCGCAGCGGTTGCGGTGGAGCATGGGCCGGACGCCGACACCGGCGTACGTGATGGCGACGCCCTGGTACTCCTTGCTGAGCGGCCCGGCGCTGTAGTCGGGATCGAGCTTGATCCCTATGCGCGCGGCGGCGGCGGCCCACTGCTTCTTCAGGTGCTCGGTGGGCGCGACGACGGTCACCTGCTGGACGACATGGTGGTGCAGCAGCCAGGAGGCGAGCGTCAGCGCGAAGGTGGTCTTGCCGGCGCCGGGCGTCGCGACCGCGAGGAAGTCGCGGGGCTGGTCCTGGATGTACTTCTCCATGGCCCCCTGCTGCCAGGCGCGCAGCTTGTTGGCGGTGCCCCAGGGGGCGCGGCCGGGGAAGGCGGGAGAGAGGTGGTGGGAGGAGGTGGCGGTGGTAGTCACGGTCTCCGGTTCGACGCTCGTCCAGATATGACAACCGGGCCACCCTACCGGCGGCCCGGCCGGAACCCCGTACGAACGCCCCGCGAGGGAGGCGGGTGCGATTCAGCTCACGTCGGTGTCGATCAGCGCGCGCAGAGCGTGACCGATCGCCTCGATCTCGTCGGACTCCCCGACGGCGACCGCGATGACCAGGCGCTCGGCGGCGTCGATGTCCGGGCGCAGCTGGATGCCGTTCATCGCGAGGAACGTGACGCAGGACAGCCAGGCCGTCCGCTTGTTCCCGTCGACGAAGGGGTGATTGACGGCCAGGGACTGGAGCAGCGCGGCCGCTTTGCCGACGAGGTCGGGGTACGCCTCCTCGCCGAACATGGCCGCCGACGGCCGGTGCACGGCCGACTCCAGCAGCCCCGCGTCGCGCACCACCACCTTCTGGTCGTCCACGGCGTGCTCGGCGATGACGAGGACGTCCTCCGCGGACAGGTAGACACACCTCACTTCAGGCGGTCCATCAGCTCGCGCCACTTGAGAGCCTGCTCCCTCGCCGTCTCACGGACGATCGCCTCCTGCGCCGTCCGCGCGAGGTAGTCGTCCACGGCCTTGAGAAGGATGGCGTGCATGCTGGTGCCCTCCTGCTCGGCACGCTGCTTGAGTGCTTCCGTCTGGTCGTCGCGGAGACGCAGATTCATGGCCATACCAGAACGGTACCACCCCCTGGGGTCAATCTGGTACCACCGCGTCCTTGTGCGTCAGCCTCGTCGAGACCCACGCCCCCACCAGCGCCACCCCCGCCATCGGCAGGAAGACCGCCGCGAAGGCCGTCGGGTGGGCTCCCGAGGCGGAGGTGCCCCCATGGCCCACCGCTCCCCCGCCGAGGGCCGCGAAGGCGGCGCCGCCCGCGGCCAGCAGGATGACGTTGGAGAGGGCGTCCGAGATCTGGAGCGCCGCGGAGTTCGAGCCGGCCTCCTCGGGCGCGGACAGTTTCAGGAGCAGCACGCTGGTGGAGGCGATGACCAGGCCCATGCCGAGGCAGCCGAACCCCCACGCCACCGCGACCACCCACACCGGCACCGAGGCGATCAGCACGCTCGGCGCGGTCGCGATCGCCGCCGCGACGAGCAGCATGCCGACGACCGTCAGCCGTTCGCGGTACGGCTCGGTCCACGGCCGCGCCTGGAGGTAGGAGCCCAGCGCCCAGGTCGCGCCGCCGACGGCGAGGGAGAGCCCGGCGAGGGTGGGGCTCAGGCCGCGCTGGGTGACCAGCATCAACGGGACGAAGGACTCGGCCGCGATGAACGACCCGGCCGCGACGCCGCGGAGCAGGACGACCGAGGGGAGGCCGCGGGCCGCCCGGTACGTCCCGCGCGGGAGCAGCCCCCGGGCGGACGGCACGAGCAGCGCCGCGCCGGCCGCCGCGGGGAGCAGGGACAGCCAGCGCAGGTCCTGCCCGGCGTACTGCAGGAGCCCCGCGCCGACCGAGATGCCGAGGGCGAGCCGGATCCGGCGCCGGTCGTAGGGCGGGAGCGGGGCGGCCGGGTCGGCGGGGCCGGCGGCGACGCGGCGGATGGCGGGCAGGGCGAGGGCCAGGGGGAAGACGACGAGGACCGGGATCCCGACGAAGACCCAGCGCCAGCCGAGGTGCTCGGTGATGGTGCCGGAGGCGAGGGGGCCGACGACGGAGGGGACGATCCAGCCGGCGGCGAAGGCGGCCATGATCGCGGGCCGCAGCTGTTCGGAGTAGGCGCGGCTGACGACGACGTACAGCGCCACGATGACCAGCCCGCCGCCCAGGCCCTGGACGGCCCGGCCGAGGATGAACAGCCACATGGTGCCCGCGGTGCCGGAGAGCAGGAGGCCGGTGGCGAAGGAGGCGATGCCGGCGGTGAGCGGGGCGAGCGGCCCGGCGCGGTCGGACCACTGGCCGGACAGGACCATGGCGAAGAGGCTGGTGGTGAAGTAGGCGGAGAAGGCGAAGGCGTAGAGGGGGATGCCGTGCAGCTCGCGGGCGGCGACGGGCATGGCGGTGCCGACGGCGGTCGCCTCGAAGGCGATGAGGACGACGACGGAGACGATGCCGACGCTGAGCGCCCGATGGGCCCGGTCGAGCACGGACGCCTTCGCCTCTCCCGGGAGACGGCGGTCCGCGGCGTCCACGGAGGGGGCGACGCCGGGGTCGGCGTCTCGGGGTTCCAAGGCACTCATGCGCTTCAGGGTAAGGGGCATGGCGAGGGATGGACCCTGTCGCCGGGAGGGGGCGGGGTCGTCTGATGGTCCGGGGCGTGTGTCGGAAGTAGCGTCGTCCGCCCGCAGGGCGGGGCCGGGGTCGTCTGGTGCGTGCGATCGCAAGGCGGAGGGAGGAGAGCGCAGCGGGCTGCGCCGACGACCGACAACGCAGCGAGCGTGCGTGCCAGGCGTCCCCGGCCAGACGGGACTTT